>CAVVCO010000040.1:0-8329 GCA_963746735.1 uncultured Ignavibacteriales bacterium | reverse complement strand
CTATCTGACACGCAATAAAATTTAGAATTGCCGGGATTCCAAAGAGCTTAATTAATTCAAGCCAGGTTAAAGGTTTTAAATTCTGCATTTTATGAATTAATTACTTTCCGTAGAGTTCATCTTCAACCAATTCGCAAAGTATATGTCCAACGGTTATATGACCTTCCTGAATTCTTTGTGTATTTGGAGAAGGAATAATAATCGGCAAGTCAACTAAGCTTTTTAATTTCCCGCCACTTCCCCCAAGAAAACCAATTGTTTTTATTCCTTTTTCTTTTGCTTTTTCAACTGCCTTTACAATGTTCCCTGAATTGCCACTGGTTGAAATTGCAATTAAAACATCACCTTCATTGCCAAGACCTTCAATACTTCTGGCAAAAGTATTTTCAAAACCGATATCGTTTCCGCCGGCAGTTAAATTTGAGGTATCGGTAGTTAAAGCGATTGCCGGTAAAGCGGGACGAACAATGGTATGACTTAATCTAATCATAAATTCAGTTGCAATGTGCTGGCAATCTGCAGCACTTCCGCCGTTACCGCAAAGTAAAAGCTTTTTATTTTTTTTATATGCATTAACAACTAAATCAACCGCTGATGATATATCATCAGAACATTGTTCTTTAATTTTTAATTTAGTTTCTGAACTTTCGTTTAATGAATCTTCAATAAATTTTTGTTTGTTCAAGATTTCCTCTTTTAGATAAGATTTTTTCTATGATAATTTTTTCAGACTTTAATTGGGATGTTTACATGAACAGCATCAGCAAATTGTTTTATTAAATCCCAATTATTTTCATTTTCAAAAAAATTTCCGGTTACAATTATCTTTGCACCGTTTTTAACTTTTTCTCTTGCTGTCATTCGGTGATTTAATCCCTCCGCCAACAATAATTGGAATACTGCAATATTCAGAAACTAATTTCACCATTTCATTTGGAACAGTTTCTTTTGCACCTGAACCGGCTTCAAGATAAATTAATTTCATTCCAAGATATTCGGCAGCCAGAGCTGTTGCAGCAGCTATTTCAGGTTTGTTACGCGGAATAGGCAAGCTTCCACTCATATATTGGGCAGTAGTAGATGTTCCTGATTCAATTAAAACATATGCCGTGGAAATAGCTTCTAAGTTTGCCTGCTTAATTATTGGTGCAGATATAACATGTTTGCCTATTAAGTGTTCGGGATTTCTTCCGCTTACTACAGATAAAAATAAAATTGCATCGGCAATAGAAGTTATTTGATTAATCGAACCCGGGAAAATAATTACAGGCAGCTTTGTTATACTTTTAACTGTCTTGACAAATGGCTCAAAGTTTCCATCAAGCATTAAGCTGCCTCCAACTAAAAATCCATCTACACCAGAGTTTTCACAAAGACTAATAAACTTTTTCACATTATCACCGATTAATTTATCCGGGTCTAAAAGTATTAAGTAAGCCGCTCCTTTTTGCTGTATGGTTTTTAATATGTTGTTGTAAATATTCATTTAATAAAATTACTTCCCCATCATCTTTTTAATATTTCTAATGGCCTGTTTTATACGCTGCTCATTTTCAACCATTGAAATTCGAAGATATCCTTCTCCGTATTCGCCAAAAGCTACTCCAGGCGAAGTTACAACTTCTGCTTCATCAATTAATTTTTTTGAAAATTCCATTGAACCCATGCTTTTAAATTTATCCGGAATCGGAGCCCAAACAAACATGCTTGCTTTCGGTTTTTCTACCTGCCAACCAATTGCATTTAATCCATCAACAAGCACATCTCTTCTTTTTCTATAAACTTCAGAAATCTTTTTTGTTACAGAATGAGGCGAATCCAATGCTGCAATTGCCGCAACTTGAATTGGAGTAAAAATTCCATAATCATAAAAGCTTTTAAATTTAATTAAAGCCGAACAAATTTCTTTATTCCCGACACAAAATCCAACCCGCCAGCCTGCCATGTTATAACTTTTAGACATTGTAAAAAATTCTACTGCAATATCCTTCGCTCCGGGAACCTGCAGAATTGATGGAACTTGTGTGCCATCAAATACAATATCACTGTAGGCCATATCATGAACAACTATCATATCCATTTTTTTTGCGTATGCAATAATTTCTTTTAGATAATCCAGTTCAACAACAGTGGTTGTGGGATTTGCCGGGAAATTTAAAATTAACATTTTGGGTCGCGGCCACATATCACGAGTAATTAATGATATGTCAGGTATAAAATTATTTTCTTTATGAAGCGGAATTGAAATTACATTTGCACCTGCAGAAGTTACTCCATAAATATGAATTGGATAAGTTGGATTTGGAACCAGCACAACATCGCCTTCATCAAGTAAAGCTAAACATAAATGTGAAAGCCCTTCTTTGCTGCCGATACATGTTACCGCTTCAGTTTCGGGATCTATATCAACATCAAAATCTCTTTTGTATTTACGAGAAATAGCTTTTAAAACCCCAGGTATTCCTTTCGATCTTGAATAACGATGAGTTTTAGGATCGTCAATCGTTTGCTTTAATTTGTCAATTATGAATTTAGGTGTAGCTTGATCCGGGTTTCCCATTCCCAAATCAATTAAGTCAATTCCCTGCTGCCTTTTCTTAAGCTTAATAGCATTAAGCTCGGAAAATAAATAAGGCGGCAAACGGTCTAATCTTTTTGCAAAATTCATATAATGAATTTAAATGGAAGTTATAAAATAAAAGTTGTTTTAATTTAAGTAACTGTAAAATAAATAAAAAATAAATCATCATTGAATTAGAAATTTCAGCAGATGAAATGAAACACAATACATCACCAAGAACCTAACAAATAATTACTTGATGCGGGTGTGTCAACGATGCGTTCCCTTCCTTGTGTTTTTAGGCTAAATCAATTAAGTTTCAAGCCTAATTATCTCTAAATTTTATCCAAATTTAGCCTTTTTAGGCATCAAAGTTATTTTTAGAACTCTATTTAAAAGTAACTCAAAAGGTTAAAATTTTAAATTGAATATGAACAATCCTTAAAAGAGGTTATCAGAAATGAGTAATGGAAAAACACAAGAATTAGATATTATAGAAACTGAAAATAGGGAATGGCTTTATTCACTTGACTACGTACTTGAACATGGCGGTCCCGAAAGAGTAAAAGAATTATTACAGCAGCTTCAAATTAGAGCGCACAAATACGGAGTAGAAATTCCTTTTACAGCAAACACTCCTTATATAAATACAATCACAAGAGAGAAGCAGCCGCCATTTCCAGGCGACAGAGAAATTGAAAGGCGCATTAAAAGTTTAATCCGCTGGAATGCTATGGCTATGGTTGTAAGAGCTAACAAAATTGAAAGCGGAATCGGCGGGCATATTTCAACTTACGCTTCTGCTGCAACTTTGTATGAAATTGGTTTTAATCATTTCTTCAAAGGCAAAGGTGAAGATTATGAAGGAGACCAGGTTTATTTTCAAGGGCATGCATCTCCTGGAATTTATGCTCGTGCTTTTCTTGAAGGAAGATTATCAATTGAACAATTACAAAATTTCCGCAGAGAATTAAGCCCTTCAGGTGGACTTTCATCTTATCCGCACCCTTGGTTAATGCCTAACTTTTGGGAGTTCCCAACTGTATCAATGGGACTTGGACCAATCATGGCAATTTATCAAGCAAGATTTAATCACTATCTGGTTGATAGAGGATTAAAAAAATCAAGCGGAAAAGTCTGGGCATTTTTAGGTGATGGCGAAACTGATGAACCTGAAACTCTTGGTGCAATTACTCTTGCTTCAAGAGAAAAATTAGACAACCTAGTTTTTGTCATCAATTGCAACTTACAAAGACTTGATGGTCCAGTAAGAGGAAATGGAAAAATAATTCAAGAGTTGGAAGCAATTTTTCGCGGCGCAGGCTGGAATGTAATTAAAGTTATTTGGGGAAGCGATTGGGACCCATTATTAGAAAAAGATAAGGATGGAAAATTAATTAAACGCTTAGGTGAAATTGTTGATGGACAATATCAAAAGTACTCTGTTGAAAGCGGAGAATATATTCGCGAACACATGTTTGGAGTTGATGAAGAATTACTCGATATGGTAAAAACATTAAGTGATGAACAGCTTAGAAAAATGAAACGCGGCGGGCATGATCCTGAAAAAGTTTACTCTGCATTTAAAGCAGCGATAGCACACAAAGGACAGCCGACTGTTATTCTTGCTAAAACTATTAAAGGTTACGGACTTGGTGAAAGCGGCGAAGGAAAAAATATAACTCACCAGCAGAAAAAATTGAATGAAGACGAATTGAAAGAATTTCGAACAAGATTTGGAATTCCAATTTCAGATGAAGAAGTGGCGAAAGCACCTTTTTATAGGCCGGACGATAATAGTCCTGAAATGCGTTACCTACAAGAAAGAAGAAAAGAGCTTGGAGGTTATTTACCATCAAGAAAAACAGATGTCCGTCCGATTAAAACTCCTCCCGAAGATATTTTCGAAGAGTTTTATAAGGGAACGGAAGGACGTGATGTTTCTTCTACCATGGTTTTCGTTAGAATTCTTGCAAAGCTTCTAAAAGATAAAGAACTTGGAAAATATGTCGTTCCAATTGTTCCTGATGAAGCAAGAACTTTTGGAATGGAAGCTTTATTTAGACAGGTTGGAATTTATTCTCACGCCGGACAGCTTTATGAACCTGTTGATAGTGCCAGCCTTCTTTATTATAAAGAAGCTAAGGACGGACAAATACTTGAAGAAGGAATTACAGAAGCAGGTTCAATGTCATCATTTATTGCTGCCGGAACAGCTTATGCTACTCACGGATTAAATATGATTCCATTCTTCATTTATTATTCAATGTTTGGCTTACAAAGAATTGGTGATTTAGTTTGGGCAGCAGGCGATATGCAGGCTAAAGGATTTTTAGTTGGAGGAACTGCAGGAAGGACAACTCTTGCCGGCGAAGGTTTACAGCATCAAGATGGAAACAGCCATTTATTAGCATACACAATTCCAAACCTTGTTACCTATGACCCTGCTTATGCTTATGAAATTGCAGTGATTGTGCGAGATGGAATTAGAAGGATGTATGAAGAACAGGAAAACGTATTTTATTATTTAACTGTTATGAATGAAAATTACCCAATGCCTCCAATGCCTAAAGGTGCTGAGAAAGGCATTGTAAAGGGAATGTATAAATTAAAAGCTTCTAAAAAGAAAACCCTTAAACTAAAAGCTCAATTATTCGGAAGCGGAACAATATTAAATGAAGTAGTAAAAGCTCAGGAAATTTTGGAAGAAGAATATAAAATTGCAGCAGATGTTTGGAGTGTTACCAGCTACAAAGAATTACGTAAAGATGCGCTTGATGCCGAAAGATGGAACATGCTTCATCCAAATGAAAAGCAGAAGGTTCCTTATGTTACCCAGGTTCTTAAAGATGAAGAAGGAGTTTTTGTTGCAGCTTCTGATTATGTTAAAGCTTTACCCGACTCTATTGCTAAATGGTTCCCCGGCCGGCTTACTTCTCTTGGCACAGATGGTTTTGGAAGAAGTGAAGGCAGAAAAGAATTGCGTGACTTTTTTGAAGTAGATGCAAAGCATGTTGTATTAGCAGTACTTTCATCGCTTTATGCTGAAAAGAAAATAAAATATAATATCATTGAAAAAGCAATTAAGGATTTGGAAATAAATCCAGCAAAAAATAATCCAATGCATACTTAATCTATTATTGCTCGATTATAAAAAGAAATTTTTAATTAAGGTTTAAAATGGCAAAAGAATTTAAATTACCTGACTTAGGAGAAAATATAGAATCCGCGGACGTGTTATCTGTACTGGTTAAAAGCGGAGACCAAATTGAAAAAGAACAAAGTGTAATTGAAATAGAAACTGATAAAGCTACCATTGAAGTTCCTTCATCTGTTGCAGGAAAAATTAAAGATGTTTTGATAAAGCCTGGCGACAAGGTTAAAGTTGGGCAATCTATTTTAACTTTTGAAGAAAGTAACGGTAAAGCTGAGGTAAAATCAGAAAATAAAATTGAAGAGAAGAAAAAGGAAAAAGCTGAACCAGCAAAGAAAGAAGATACAAAAGCAAAAGAAACTCCTAAAACTGAAATTAAAGAAGAAACAAAAAAACCATCTGGCAGTTCAGTTGTTGAAGTTAAGCTGCCTGACCTGGGTGAAAATATTGAGTCAGCAGACGTATTAAATATTTTAGTTAATCCTGGTGACAAATTAGAAAAAGATCAAGGCATTCTCGAAATTGAAACTGATAAAGCAACCATTGAAGTGCCTTCATCAGTAAGTGGAACAGTAAAAGAAGTTTTAATTAAAAGTGGTGAGAAAGCCAAAGTTGGACAGGTTATTCTAAAAGTTGAAGTTGCTATAGTCGAAAAAGAAGTTAAAAAGGTAGACCCTGCCAAAGAAGAAAAAGTTGAACAAAAAGAAATTAAAACTGAAGTTCCCTCTGTTCAGCAAGAAGCAGCTAAAGGAGAAATAGAAGAATTCCATCCTGGAGAAATCGATGAGCAGCCTCCAATTCGTAAAAATGCTGCACCTGCTGCTCCTTCAGTAAGAAGGATTGCAAGGGAAATTGGTATCGATATTCAAAAAGTTCCCGGTACCGGGCCTAATGGCAGAATTTCAATGGATGATGTTAAAGGCTATGCCAAAAAGTTAAATGAAGAAAGAGAAAGCGGCGGCGGTTATTCTTCAATAGGAGTTAAAGCAGAAGCACTTCCTGACTTCAGCAAGTTTGGCGAAGTTGAAGTAAAACCAATGAATAAAATCCGTTCAGTAACTGCTGATCATCTCAGCTATGCATGGAATGTCATTCCTCATGTTACTCAATTTGATAAAGCTGATATAACTGAGCTTGAGAAAATTAGAAAGCAATTTAATCCAAATGTTGAAAAAGCAGGCGGCAAGTTAACTGTTACATCAATATTGTTGAAAGTTATAACTTCGGCTTTAAAAGTATTCCCCCAGTTTAACAGCAGTATTGATTTACAAAAGAAGGAAATCATTTATAAAAAATATTTTAATATTGGAATCGCAGTTGATACGCCAAATGGATTGATTGTCCCGGTATTAAAAAATGTTGATAAGAAAAATTTAACCGAGCTTTCAGTTGAAATGAATGCCCTTGCCGAAAAAGCAAGACTAAGGAAAATTTCACTTGACGAATTACAAGGGGCTTGTTTTACAATTACCAATCTTGGCGGAATCGGCGGAACATCGTTTACTCCAATTGTAAACTCGCCTGAAGTTTCAATACTTGGCGTTTCCAGAGGAAACTTTGAACCGGTTTATGATAAAGTAACAAAAGAATTTGAAGCAAGGTTAATGCTTCCGTTATCTCTCTCGTATGATCATAGGATTATTGACGGCGCTGATGCCGCAAGGTTTTTGAGATGGGTTTGTGAAGCACTTGAACAGCCAATCAAAATTATGGTTGAAGGGTAAAAAAAGTTCAAGAGTAAGATCAAGTTTAAATAGAATATTACGGGCCATTCATTTTTCATTTAGTGAATATTCTTTGTTAAAATGAATGACTAATTAAATTTTATGAGGATATAAATGTCAAAGCAAGTTACAGTAATCGGCGCGGGGCCTGGCGGATATGCTGCGGCTTTTTATGCTGCCGATCTTGGAATGGAAGTTACATTAATTGATAAAGATAAAAATCCTGGCGGCGTTTGCTTATACCGCGGATGTATTCCATCAAAAGCATTATTACATGTAGCAAAGCTGCTTCATGAATCTGAAGAAGCAAAAAACTGGGGAATCGAATTTGCTAAACCCAAAATAAATATCGATAGATTAAGAGAATGGAAAAATGAAGTTGTCAATAAAATGACTGGCGGACTTGGACAGCTTTCAAAGGCAAGAAAGATAAAGTATGTCCAGGGAACTGCAAGCTTCATTAATTCATCTACACTTAAAGTTGAAAAAGCCGACGGCACTACAGAAGAATTAAAATTTGAAAATGCAATCATTGCAACAGGTTCAAGGATAACAGTAATTCCATCACTTTGGATTGACAGCAAAAGATTATTGAATTCTACCTCTGCCCTGGATTTGCCTGAGATTCCAAAATCACTTTTAGTTATCGGCGGCGGATATATTGGTCTTGAACTTGGTTCAGTTTATCAGGCTTTGGGAACAAAAGTTTCAGTTGTCGAAATGATGCCCGGACTATTGCCAGGAGCTGATAGAGATCTTGTTGCTCATTTGAGTAAACGAATTGAAAAACAGTATGATAAAATCATGCTCAACTCAAAAGTGCTTGAATTGAAAGAAGCTAAAAAAGGAATTAAAGTTAAAATTCAAGATCAAGAAGGAAAAACTACAGAA
>CAVVCO010000039.1:0-139635 GCA_963746735.1 uncultured Ignavibacteriales bacterium | reverse complement strand
TGACTAATAAATATGTGAGGTAATCACATAACAAAAATTTAATTTGCTGTTTGAAATAAATAATAATAAGTTAAAACCAACTTTCAGGGAGTTAGGATGAAATGATAAATTTCTTTACTTACTTAGTCAATCTTTTAAGTTTCATTATAATTATAACATTAACAATATTTCAAGCAAAAGACCGCTTTTATATAGCAAGTATAATAATAGGCGAACATAATGAAAAAATAATTACTGAAGTTAGAATTCACAGAAGATGAAAAATATAAAAGTAAGAATCTTTGACATCCAAAGATGAAGTGAAAAACCTATTTGAAGGAAAAATAATTAATGGGAGCATTCGACTTAAATGGATGAAAAAGATAATGAAGATATCCAAGTTAATAGTGGTGTTTATTTTTATCAAACCCAAACAAAAAGTTTTTCATCAACAAAAAGAATGCTGATGATTCAATAATTTTTCAATATTGTCCTTAGGAGAATATTATGATGAAATTTATTTTTCATGTAAGTCTATTCTTTTTAAGTGTATCTTTCACCTTCGCACAAACTGATACTTCATCAATATTTTATTTTCCTTTGAAATCTGATAATCTTTGGCAATATAAAGAACCACCTCCTCCTGATGAATCTTATATAATTCATACAAAAGTCGGTAATGATACGACATTTTCAAACTGCGAGATATACGCAACTTTGGCAACTGGGAATTATTTTTATAATGGCACTTTTTATAATGATACTGCATTTGGATTGAAGTATGAAAGGCAGATAGATAATAAAGTTTATCAATATTTCCCCAGCCAGCAAAAAGAATATTTGGTATGTAATTTTTCTAAAAATATCGGGGATACCGTTGCTGTTTATCCTAGCCCTAAAGAACAGAGTGATACAAATGTTATAACTGTTCTTGACAAAGGTGTTCAAAATATTTTTGGCCAATTTAGGAATTACTTAACATTTTATAATAGATTAAAGCACTTTACTGAGTATTGGATTGATCAAATTACAGATAGTATTGGTATTACATTTTCACAAACAGAACCAGGATTTCAACTTTATCTTGCTGGTGCAGTTGTCGACAATAAAAAATATGGCATTATTACGAACGTAATTGAGATAAAAAATGAAGTTTCAAAAACTTTTATATATTCCAAAATTATCCAAATCCCTTTAATCCAAACACAACAATCAAATACTCAATTCCAAAAGATGAAAGAGTTACATTAAAGATTTATAGTATCCTCGGTGCTGAAGTTGCATCTATAATAAATGAATATAAAACGATGGGAATCTATAGGTCAAATTCAACGCTTCATCATTGCAAGTGGCATATATTTTTACAAACTATCAATTGAACAATATACTTCGATAAAGAAAATGATTTTTCTAAAATAGTGACACATTAAGTAAATATTAAATCATTATTTATCATTTTTAGGGAGGTATAATGAGACAAATTATCTCTATTATCATTCTTATGATAATGTCTTTCCCTTATATCGTTTTATCAAACGTAGGAGATTGTCAACAACAGGAACATCTACTAATACCCAATATTTGAATTCTACAGTAACACTTAAAATTCTTTTGGTTGAATTTTCAGATGTAAAGCATAGAAGTACTCCTTCTGCATACACAAAAACTAATTTTGAAGATTTACTAGTTTCAAATGGGATCTATGTATCACCGCATATGTACAACCCAGATGGGCAAGGGGTTTATGGAAGCTTAAATGATTATTATCAAAAATGTCAAATGGTAAACTTACAATAACAGGAAATGTACTAAATACAGCAAATGGAAGTGATATTCCCAATTGGATATCTTTAGCAGATACAAAGGCACATTATGCTAGTGGTTCATTTTTAACTTTTATTTCCGATGCCAAAAATGCTGCTTCTTTATCAGGAATTTCAATTGGTACGTTGGACGACACACATAAGTTAGTAATTATATATGCTGGAAATATACATTTCGGTGATGGGTTAAATCCTGTCGCTAACAGCATAAATGGAACAACTTATATTATGAGTGAAAGAAATGGAAATCCAATAAATGTTGAGAATGGAAGTGATGCATTTGGTCGCATTGGAGTTCATTGTCATGAATTTGGCCACTTAATTGGGATAGGTCATACAACAACTTCACGTGCAGGTATTATGGATGCTGGAAGGAGAAACGGACCTGTTCTAAATGGATCAAACGGAAGCGCACCGGCTCCATTGAGTCCTACCTGGAGAATTATAAAAGGATGGTTGAATCCTATATCTATTTCAGGAAGATCGCAAAGGGATGCATATTATTCACTGACCTCACCTACTGTATATAAAATCGTAAGCAACAGTGGAGATACTTTTCTTATTGAAAATCGACGGTTTGATCAAACAATGGTAATTGGCTCTACAACATGTCCTGATTACAACAATTCAGTATTTATGCCAATTGCACAATCCCAAAATTCTCCTAACCAAACTTTCCAACATGGCGTTTTTGTTTGGAGAATAAGTTCTGGCGGCGCTTCTGAATATAGCGATAATGGTTTAATATATGCGAGTGGTGTATATGGATATTCTTATCCAGATAATAATCCATCTGAAACTGATGCGGGTAATATATTCTCTGGAACAAAAAATGTGAAACTTTTAGCTCACTGGACAGATAGTCGAAATCCGTTTACTTCTAGTCCACCATATAATATCTTTGTTACAAATACAAAACCTGGGACAAATGTCGGAATGGAAATATTGACAGAATATACAGATCATATTAAGCTTGATTTATTTTCTTCAATAATAAATTTAGCAACAACTATTTCAAGCAATCAGACTTTAAATGGTGTATATTATGCTGCAAGTAACGTAACTGTAAATTCTGGAGTTACATTAACAATACAGCCTAATACAAAAATATATTTTGCAAATAATGCTTCACTTATCGTTAACGGAACCTTAAACGCAGCTGGCTCTTCATCACAGCACATTGTATTTACATCTCAATCAGCAGATAATAAAAGTAGATGGGGGACAGTTATTTTTAATGGCTCAAGTACCTCTTCTTCCATGTTAAATTATGTGGATATAAATTATGGTACTGGTATTCAATGTAATAATGGTGCAAATATTACTATTCAGCATTCTAAGTTTTATAATTGCACTTATGGTATATATGTATATAACTCAGAACCACAAATTATAAATAATCAAATACTGGAACCACAACAAAATGGAATTTATGGTGAAGCATCTGGTTTATATCCGCTAATGGTGGATAATACAATCACTAAAACAACTGCAAGTGGCAGCTATTATCATAATTATCAAGGATTATATTTTACAAGTAACACAAGGGCTTTTATAGCACACAATGATGTAAGTGGTTTTTACTGGGGCGCTTATATTGGAGGAGGAGCAGTTTCATTTTTTACGAATGATAATTTTAACCTTTATAATCCTAATAATCGTTTTAGATATAATCTATACGGTTTTGCTGCCGGATATGGAAGTTATATTTGGGGAGGCACTTCTAATGAATGTTATAATAGCTGCTATAGTAATTCTTATTATGATGTAAAATCTTATCAGAACAGTTCTGTCTATGCTCAAAATAATTATTGGGGTGGTGGAAATCCTAGATCATCTGTTGATGGAACGTCTTATTTGTACATAACTCCAATCATCACGTCCCCTGATCCTTGGGGAGGAAATTCTCCATCCATAGCTCAAAATAACGATCAACTATCTACTAACTTACCAAATGCTTCCAATCCATTCAAAACTTCTGAACCTGTAGATAAAAATTATTCGGATTTACTAACTGGAATTTCTCTTGAAAAAGAAGGAAAAATTGATGAAGCTATGTCCCATTACAAAGAGATGGTAGAAAAAGATATTTTTTCTTCTTTTGCATTAACAGAACTTTTTGCTATAAAAAATAAATATTCAAGAAATGATATACTTGGTTACTTAGCGAATATAAAAGCATCTAGCAAGTGTTATTCACTTGGATTAAAATTAATTGCAGATAATTATCTTCAAAATAAAAAATTTGATGAAGCCATCAATATTTACGATAAATTAATAAATTCTTATTCAGATGAATATCAGGGAATTAATGCTCGATTTGAAAAATTGTTTGCTTACATAAATATTAAGAATGACGAAGAAACTGCTAAGCAAATATTAACCGGTATAATAGCATTGAACTTGAAGGATGATGAATGGCAGATGAGAATACAAACAGCAGAAGATATGTTAGCTTTAAGTGAAAATGTGTTTAACAAAGATCAATCAAATAAAATTGTATTAACCGAACAATCAGATAATAATCCAAAAGAATTTAGCTTGCTTGGTAACTACCCAAACCCGTTCAATCCAACCACAACTATATCCTATAATCTTCCAAGAACGTCTGATGTTGAATTAAAGATTTATGATATACTTGGAAATGAAGTGAAGACATTTTTTGTTTCTTCTCAATCTGCCGGTACACAAAATATTGTTTGGAATGGAACAAACAATTATAACGAGCATATATCTAGTGGTATTTATATTTATAGATTCAAAGCAGTTTCAAGGGAAGGGAAAAATGAGGTGTTTGTAAAGTCGGCTAAGCTGATTATGTTGAAATAAGCCCCCTCACCTAACCTCTCCCGCAATGGGAGAGGAATAGGAAAAGAAGAAGATAGTTTATAAAAAACGGGATCTTTAATGGATCCCGTTTTTTTTATTTGTATTGTTAATATAAAATTGAATCGATCTTGAACAGTATATATAATACAGCTTGCAAATGAATACCATGATACATTATTGGAAAACGGCTTAACACAGGAAGATATAGACGGGCTAAATTCATCTTATGGATTATTAGTTGCAACAGATGCAAGCCAGGAAAATGCCAAAAAGCTGCAGGCAACAGCAACGGTAGTACGGGACGATTCTTCTGCAAAGGTTAAAGACTTAACGTTTAAAGCCAGAAGCTTTGCAAAAACATGCTTTGCCAAAAACCCGGAAATACTTTTGCAGTTTAAATCGATACCTAAGGGAAGAACAAGCGGTAATGGAGGAGTTGAAGCACCTGTGCAAACCCCAGCGCAATAGGAAAATAATTTCTTAATATTTTAATTATTATGAACGCCTCATTGTATGGGGCGTTTTTTATGGTAGAGGAGTGTAAATAATTTTGTGCAAATAATTAAACAATATATTTCAATTATTTTCGCCCATAAATAATTCATCCAATTCCCATTTCAACGGGTTGTTTTGGATATAATTTCTTTGCCAAATGGATTGTCCTGGTGAATTTTTTAATTGATTAATTCGTTTTGTTATAATGTAAGGGCGAATTGCTATTCGCCCCTACTTTGATATTGTATATTCTTATTCCCCTTCCACAATCCTTATTTCTTCTTCTGTTAAACCGTAAAGCTGGTAAACTAATTGGTCTATTTGTTTGTCTGTTGCTTCTATTTGTCTTTGGAGTGCGGTTTTTTCTTGAGGGGTTTTTGTATTTCTAATTTTTATTATTAGTCTCTAATAATATTTTTAACTTTATAAATTATAGTCATTATTCAATTGAATCATTTTGAAGTTTTTGTTTTCTTAATAGGAATATTTGACCAATGACTTTATATTGTAACTTGAGGTAATGCTCTTTTTATAGTCTTAAACATTTTGCTGTAATAAAATCTTATCATTGATTAATTATCCCTAAAATAAAATATTATCATCTTCGAAATTTTTATCAATAATTGTAAATATATTTTCTGTAACTATAAAGATTTTCAATCAATTGTAGCTAATTCTGTTATTTCCTCAGATTTGTCTAATCAATATTTTAATTTGTAGCTTAAATCTCTGAATTCTCTTGTCCCTAACCAATCTCCAGAATTTTATTATCAAACAGTATACCTAAAGTAGATTGATACCTTGTAATTATCTCTTAGACATCATCTCCAGCTTAAAATTGGTTAAAATATTTATCATTAATTTTACTTCCTTAGAAAAATATTTTTTTTTAATATCTCGTCTGATTTGAGATGGCTTATCTTTTCAATAAGGTGTTATCCCTTCAGAAATCACTTATATTTATTATTTTGGATCTTTTCATATTTAGTCAATATTTGGGTCAGATTATATTAATAGATTCCAAACTTTCTTTTAAATTATTCAATTTTTTCTTAGTAATCTGTTCGAAATCTTATCTCATACATTTTTGTCTTGTAATTTTCGATTTCGTACTTAACAATATCAAAATTATTTTCATTCTTTTGCTATTTTTAACTATAATAGAACAACAGTATAAACGTCTGCTTTTATTAAATACCTTTTCATTAGGTAATGATAATTTATTAATTGAGTTTTCACTTATAATATGACTTCTTAGTTTTTCATATGATACATTATTTAATATAGGTGAAGGAATTATAAATCCAAACAAACCATTTAATTTTATAATCGATAATGCTTTTTCTATGAATAAGTAGATACAAATCTATTTTGAAAGAGGCAACTTTAAATTGATTTTGATAATATTCTAATTCTTCAGTATTAGTATTATGTGGTTGGACCATCTCCATACGGCGGATTTCCAATCACAACATCAAAGCCGCCATTACTCATTATCTCTTTAAATTCATTCTTCCAGTCAAAAACATTTATGCGCAAGCGTTCATCATCTGTCAATTCATTGCTCCCTTGTAAGGGCGAATTGCTATTCGCCCCTACATTGCTTGAGAACAAATCATCATAAAAATCCGGGCCAATAAGCGAGTTGCCGCATTTAATATTTTCGCCAAGGTCAGGCAGCGCTCTTTCATGGAACATTTTTAATTGAGAAGCAAGCGACTCATCGCTTTCTCCTTCCAATACTTTTAGTAAAAGAGAAAGCTTTGTTACTTCAACAGCCTGGGAGTCAATATCAACTCCGTAAATATTATTTAAGAGAATTCTTTTTCTTTCCGCAGTTGTTAATCGGTATTCGCCGTTTGAGGCTTGATAAATTGGTAACTCCTTCGTAGAGGCGACCCGGCGGTTTGTACCCTTATCATTATTATGATTATTTATCTGCAACGAATCACCCGGTTTAACATGTAAGGGCGAATTGCTATTCGCCCCTACAACGGTTGTGTAATATTTTAAATGCCAGTCTAATAAATATTGGTAAGCCTCAATTAAAAAACTGCCGGAGCCGCAGGCGGGATCGAGGACTTTAAGTTTTGCGGTATTATTGACAATGTCATTGCGAGAAGCGGAGCGACGCGGCAATCCTTCTTTATCGGCAGATTCCTTCGTTTCACCCGGAATGACAGGGAGTAACTTTCCCAGAGTATTTTCAACAATGTATTTCACAATATAAGTCGGAGTGTAATAAACACCGCCGGCTTTTTTAACTTCCGGCTTATCATCAATAACTGCATGATGCCCTTCAGTTAATCTTATTACTTTACCGAGGAACTGCTCGTAAACCTGCCCAAGTATATCAGCAGGAAGCACAGAAAATTCAAAAGGCGATTCGGGATAATAAAGATGCTTAATAATTTCTTTTAATACTTTATCATCAATTTCAAGATGAGGCGTTAACTCATCGGGACTTTCTGCTCTTTCTTTTTCAACTTCAAAATGAAAAAGCCCTGAATTATATTTTTCATCGGCACGCGTAAATATCTGCACCAGTCTTTTATAAACAGAAGCACCGTTAAGCAGGCTTAACAATTGTCCGTATTCTTCAATTCCCCTGTCTTCACAAATCCTTAAGAAAATAATTCTATCAATAGTTTTTTGTACGGCAAAGTTAAGCTCACGTGTGGAAAGATTTTCATTCCGCAGTGCAATATTTCTTGCCAGAAATTCGCGCCATTCTTCAATCACTTTTAAAAAAGTATCGTCGACTTCCGCTGTTCCTCTTTTGCTTTTATTTGTTTCGGCAAACTTATCGAACGAGCCTTTTAAAATTGCTTCCCTTGAAAATATGGATTCAATCTCATCCCACTTTTCCAGATAATCTTTATAATTAAAATACATTACTCTTGCGGTGGAAGCTTTATCATTTTTCTTTGGCGGTATGCGGCAATCATAAACAGCAAGCTCTTCAAAGTCGGTAAGCACACTTAAAGGCAGCTTTGCAGACCAGGCGTATCTGCGTAATTGAAATGCGGGATGAATATCATCTTTTAAATTTACGCTTGGCTTTTTTGCTTCAATAAAAAATTTTCTTGTACCTCCGATACGAAAGCAGTAATCAGGCGCTTCAACAGAGTCGGTAGTTTTTTGCGAGTACTCATGAATTACATCCTTATAAGCTTCAGCATAACCGGAAGTGTTCCTTACATCCCAGCCCAGCGCTTCAAAAAAAGGATTGATGAATTCCAGGCGTACTTGTGTCTCGTTGTAGTTCCCCGATTTATAAGAGGCAATGTTTCTTTCAAAAGTATCAATAAGGTTATGAATTGATTTTGGTGCAGGCATTGTGTTTTAATTATTGTTTCTCAAGTAGATCGCTTGTTTTGATAAACCGGTAAAACGGTTACTTTATTTATTTTTTTTATGTTAACACCGGGATTAATCCCGGTGTTAATGATGCTCAACGATTTATCAGATAACTGTTTCAACAGTTTTTATTTCTAGAGATCAACTTTATTATTGTTAAATACTTTCCTCTATTGAAACTAAATTTAAGAATAAATAATAAAGTAAGCATAATTATTTATTCTTATTTAGAACTCATGATAAAAATTATACAAGCAAAATTATATGAAAGAGAAATTTATTTTGCTCTAATTATCAACCGAAGAATAAATTCACTACTGCTAACATGGGGTACATTTGTGGGAGAATAAAAAAATCCAACTATTTTTTTCACTTCAATTATAATTCAAAATATTTAATGGAATGTTGATAACTTATAGCAATCATACTGATTTTTTTAATTAAAGAATTATTTAGATTAAAGGAAGAAATATAAAATAGGGAGCCCGGATGAAAAAATATTTGTTACTTCTTAGCTTACTTACCATATTTAATTTTAACTGCAACACCACCGAGCCACCCACGCCACCGCCCACAGAACAGCCTAAAAATATTAAGCTAAAGCTGATTGATGTAAGCTGTACCGAAGCATTTATAAATATTACTGCAAGCGATTCTGTATTACCAATAAATTTAACATTGAATAAAGACGACAAGTCTTTATTTAATTTTACACTTACAAAAGCAGACACAACAATAATTGATACAACTTTGCAGGCTGGTAAAACCTATGTTTACCAGACAACAGCAGTAATAAATGGTGCAGTACAAAAAAGTGATACAATGCAAGTAAAAACTTTACCCATAACAAGTGATAGCTACAGCTGGCAAAAATTTTATTTTGGCAACGGTGCCAGCAGTACCCTTTATGATGCAGCAATTATAGATGAAAATAATATCTGGTGTGTAGGCATAATTAATATAAATGACAGTAGCGTAAATGGTTTTACTGGCTTCAATGCAGTTCATTGGAATGGGAGTGAGTGGGAATTGAAAAGAATTTTTTATTATGGAGCTTGCAGTGCTGTTGAATATCCTCCATTAAAGGCAATTTTTATTTTTTCAGACAATAAAATTGTTGTGACAAATGGAGGAAGTATTGGTTGGTTAAGCGGTGATTCAGTCAAATTGGATTGTGGTGTAAATTCTTTGTTAACTGGAGCAATTAACAAAATCTGGGGAACGTCAAGCAATGATTTTTACGTAGTAGGCAATGGCGGTAATATTGCCCACTACCAAAACGGGAGTTGGACTAAAATAGAAAGCGGAACAGAGTTAAATATTCACGATCTCAATGGCTTTGTTAATCCTTTCACCGGTAAAACAGAAATACTTTGTGTTGCCGATGATCCTAATTATCAGCAAGGTGTTCAGGTTATTAGTATTAAGGAAGATAATACTACTGAGCTGATGGATAATAACGGGCTTGGCATTGCTATAAGCTCTGTGTGGTTTGTGCCCGGCATACGTTATTACATAGTAGGTAATGGATTGTATGAAAAAACATATAAAGATACCGCCCAATGGATTGACCTAAATGAAAACAGAAAGATTACGCAAAATTATATTGTAAGCATAAGAGGAACCGGGTTAAATGATATTATGGTTACCGGTGCATTTGGGGAGGTAATTCATTTTAACGGATTACACTGGAATAGTTTAATAGCCCAAACATCCCTTGATAACGGAACATATAGCAGCGTAGCAGTAAAAGGAAATATGGTGGTTGCAGTGGGCCAGGATCAAAACCAGGGGGTAATACTTTTGGGACGTCATCAATGAAAAATAACTAATTAAAAATAGACAAAAAATAAAAGCTAGAGGCTTAATATCTATGAAAAAATACTTGATACTTCTTAGTATACTTACCATATTTAATTTTAACTGCAACACCACCGAACCGCCAACTCCACCACTAAACGAACAGCCCAAAGATATTAAGCTAAAGCTGCTTGATGTAAGCTGTACAGAGGCATTTATAAATGTTACTGCAAGCGATACAGTTTTACCGGTTAAAGTAACCCTTAATAAAGATGATAATGCACTGTTTAATTTTACTTTAACCAAAACAGATACAACAATTATTGATACAACATTGCAGGCTGGTAAAAATTATGTTTACAAAACAACAGCGGTAATAAATGGAGTAGAGCAGAAAAGTGATACTATACAAGTAAAATCACTTAATACAACCAGCCACGACTTTACATGGCAGACATTTACTTTTGGAGATGCTGATGCGGGAAGCAGCACATTTAATGATGTAGCTATAGTTGATGAAAATAATATTTATGCAGTTGGTGAAATATACAAGAATGATTCGACAGGACAGCCGGATACACAGCTATACAATTTAGCCAAATGGAATGGAAGTCAGTGGGAGTTAAAAAGGATATCAGTAAATTTTAGGGGCAATAATATTACCCCGTCTCTGCATGGAATTTTTGCATTTTCTCAATCCCAAATTTGGCTTGTAGGGGGATTAGCCATTTATGGAGATGGAAATAATTGGACTCCTTATGATGTACGCCAAATAACTGGATATGATTCATTGTCTTTTACAAAATGCTGGGGAAATAGTTCTAGCGACATGTATTTTACAGGGCTTAAAGGTTCATTAGCCCGCTATCAAAAAGGGGAGTGGAGTAAGGTAGAAAGCGGAACAACATCAAATTTAGGAGAAATTTGGGGAGTAATCGAACCAATTTCAGGGAAGCAAAAAATACTCGCAACTGTTTCTGCAATAAATGATAATAGAATTCTATCTCTAACCTCCTCTAATGCCAATGATACCTTAAACTGGTCTAATAATAAAAATCTTTCTGGTATTTGGCTTGACGGCAGAAGTACTTATGCCGGAGGTGCTGATATTTGGAAAAATAAAAATAATATGTGGCATCAAGAAACTTCAACGGGATACTTCTTTACAAGAGTTAGAGGAACAAAATGCAATAATATATATGGGATTGGGCCAGATGGAACCGTGCACTATAATGGTTCGAGTTGGAAAGTAATAATGCAAAGACCGGAAGGAATAGTAATAAAATCCGGTGATTGCGATAATAATATGGTAGTATTAGCAGGTTTCGCATCAAGCGGCGGCGTTGTCGGCAAAGCTGTCGTTATGATAGGAACACAAATAAAATAATCACTTCAAAATATTAAGGGAGGTTCTTAAATGAAAAAATTGCTTTTTTTCTTTATTGTTTTTTGCGGACTTATATTTCCGCAAAATGGTTATGAGGCGAGGATAAACATATTTGCCATTTGGTGGCATTCTGATATTGAATTTCAAGCCTATTTGCATTCAGATTTATATCTAAATGGGACCTTTTTAAGACCTTATATAGATTATGATCCATCAGATTACTCTTATTTTTGGGAGAGGAAAGAGAATGGAATTTGGATTTCACATGGAAATGATATATATCTAAAAAATACAGATGGACATCAAAATACAATATATCCTTGGAGAGTGACTGTTACCGGACCCGGTATTTCAGATATGTCTGAAGTTATTAATGTTGTAAAATATGGATATACAAAGAACGTAGCAAATGTAAATGCATTTAAGGAAAATGGAACTAGTGCAAATACCAATGTTAAAATAAGGGAATGGGCTGAATATAGTTGGATAGACTGGGCTCCTGGTAATACTATTCATAGATTTCTTACCCTTGATGGAGATAATATTTTAAAAGATAGTATAATTTCATCATTTGGGCAAAAATTCATAAGATGGGAAACTATTACTCCTGCTATAAATTATTATACTAATTATGCAGGAATTCAAGTGGGAGATATTACAAACGATATTAATGTTTATCATAAAAGCTATAAAGGGACTTCTTTCAATTTAATTAGTGATATACAATCATTGAAGATGCAATTTAAAGATCCATGGGTAACTAAAACAACTCCAGATTATTATCAATCTCCAATTGGTTATAAAAATTTAGGATTGAATGCTATTTACGAAAATGTTAATAATGGGGGGTATAACCCTATATTTTTAAATCAAAATCCTCAGTTTGATCCTAATCTTCCAACTTACTCCATCAGCATACCCTCAAGCATTTATCTAACTCAAACCGGTAAAACACATAACCTTTATTTACAAAGCTGGAGCTATTCCGGGGCAACGCTACAAAATCCAAATTCATTAAATACTGGAGTTGTATTTACAAGCAGTGGTTCATCTGTAACAGCCAATGTAAAAGCAACGCAGATATCTGATAACATAAATACATTTGCAAACAATAGTCAGAGAAAGGCTGTAAGAACAACAGACGGAATAATGCAACACTGTTACCAAAGCATTAACAAGGTATGGTATGAAAGAAGCTCTGATAACGGAACAACATGGAATTTAGGAAATGGAGGAATGCCCGTTTCAAGTCTTGAAGCAAAAAATCCCTCCGCCGATTTTTCTTATTCGGTTCCGGGTATAGTTTACCAGGAAAAAAATGGCGATAGCTATAAAATAAAGATGGCATATTTCTACAGCAATGGAAATATGTTCAATAGTTATGATGTCCAGGCTCAGCCAGGTATAATTTTGATTGATTCAGTATTCTACAGAATCAAACCCGGTAATTGCCTGGAGAAATGACGGAAGTTTTATGGTAGTTTGGAGGCAAGCCGGTGACAATCCCGGGCTTCATTATAGAATTGGGGCAGTAAATTATTTTTATTGGGGTGTTGAATGGCAAACTGCACCAGCTTTAATACCGGGGACAACATCTAATTCTTTAAATCCTGCCGTAGCGGTTATGTAAAATATCTAACGGAAGTAACTATATACAAATTGCTTATGAAGAAAATAATTCTGTAAAGTATTTGTATTATGATGGAAATAACTTCTCTACTATACAAACAATATCAACCGGCAGCCTTCCATTTAATCACTGCCCTTCTATTATTGCAGCTTCAGACGGAACTGCAAGAATCTGCTGGCGCGGACAGTATTATCCCGGTTCAAGTTCCAGGGTTGTATTCCGGAGTTCAAACAATAATCACTTCTGGTATTTTGGAAGCAATATCCGTACACCTCAAATAACACTTGCAGATGACAACTCAAATTATTTTGTTATGTGGAATGAAGCTAGTAACAACAGCACAAAATTTACAGACAGCCAGACTTTATCAAATATTTATGATCTTAGCTGCACCGGGCAAGCAATTCAGCTTAGTAATGGTGCAAACAAAAGCTACATGTATGCTTTGGTTTATAATAACCAGGCTCAGCCTTATTTCTTTAAAACTTCTCCGAGTGTCGGAAGCAAGTATGGTTTACAAAAATCTAATTCTGCGTCTGTCCTAAATGCAGGAAGAGGTGCTGTAGTTATAAAAGATACAATTGGATTTTATTTTATGCTGCACAATTTAGATGTAGACAACCAATCGATTGAATTTATTAAAGCAACGGATTCTACAGTTATTGACAACATATCAGAATTAAATGAATATCTAATCAGCCAGCCTTTTGCAATTACTGATAATAGTTCTTTCAATTTTGAAGTTTCATATGGAATATCAATTCCTAATGCTGAAACAGCATCTAATATTCTTAACGGAGATAATGCTGTTACATACAGCCTGGATTTAGTAGATGCAGAAAGTGGAAAGACATTAGGAAATATAGAAAAGCTAATATTTGATAAAGATAATCTTCCGTTAAATGAAGGCAATGCATTCAAAGTAAATTTGGAAGGAATGGATGGAAGCAAGAATGTTTACTTAAAGATAAAAGCAGAAAATAATTTTGGAGGAAAATGTTTGCTTACGGAAAGTTATTCTGATATAGAATCTGAAAGCTTTGCCAAAACAAATATAAAAGAGATCAATTATAAAGATTTGTTAGCGGTAAAGGAATATGCTCTTGCTCAAAATTATCCTAACCCATTCAACCCAACTACGACCATAAATTATCAAATACCAAAAGACGGATTTGTAACTTTAAAAATTTATGATGTTTTGGGAAAAGAAGTTGCTACGCTCGTAAATGATAGCAAAACCACAGGAAGTTATAATGTAGAATTTAATGCCGGTAATTTAGCTAGCGGTGTTTATTTATATCAGATAAAAGTAAATGACTATACAGCTACTAAAAAATTAATGCTTGTGAAATAAAATTGTATTAATCAACAAGTGAGGTTCGTTTCTAAAACGTGAGGTTCCCCGATTCAATCGGGGAGCCTCAATTTTAAACCACTCGTTATAAAAAAAACGGTTTTATTACCAAGTGTTTCGCTACCGGCAAATAAGAATATAACAAACCTATAAATCTCCATGAAACAGACTTAAAAATGGCCTGCCTCTTTTGTTTTGTTAAAAAAATTATCCCACTAAATTCCAACCACCTGTAGAATAATAGCCAATCACATAGTGATGACTTTGCCGCAAATATTCACAAAAAATCTATTTTACTCATTTTTTAAAAATAGAGCTATGGCATATCAATTGAATTAACGGAACCACTATGGCAAAAGAAAAAGAAAAAGAAAAAACGGAAGAGGTCGAGAAAATCGACCAACCAGAACAAAAAGAACAAATTGAAGAAACAGTTCCTAAAGCTAAATCTTCATTCAATTTAAAGATTGTTCTTTTTGGTTTACCAATTTTCATCATCCAATTGGTTGCGGTCTATTTCATTACTGCAAATTTTATAGTAGGTGGAACAGTAACTGGAAACGCAGCAGAAAAAGCGGATAGTTCAAAAAAGGAAGTTAAGAAAGGAATCTCAGAAGTATTTCACAGCGGGGGAGAGCTTGGGAAATTTATTTTTCCTATCGACGACATAATCGTTAATCCTTCCGGTACTGATGGAAAAAGATTGCTGCTGGTTTCTCTCGGTTTTGATGTAGGAAGCGAAGAAGGTAAAAATGAACTTAAAAATAAAGAAGTGCTTCTTCGTGATGCGGTCATTTCAACTTTGTCCAGTAAAACACTTGTCCAATTAGATAACATAGCATACCGGGACAGCTTAAAATATGAAATTGCATATAAGCTGAAGCAAAAAGTTCCTTCAATAGAATTAAATGATGTTTATTTCAGTAAATATATAATTCAATAGTTATGGCTGAAGTTTTATCACAAAAAGAAATTGATCTGCTTCTTAACAAAGTTAAGAGCGGAGAAGAGACATCAAATGAAACTTCCACTAAGGAAGTTATGCCTTTTGATTTTAGGCTGCCAAATCGAATTTCCAAAAATCAATTAAGAACACTAACAAATATTCATGAAAACTTTGCTGAGAGCTTTTGCATCTTTTTTAGTTTCTAAAATTGCAAACAGTTGTAAGTATCCAGGTTACTGCAGTTGATCAAATTTATTACTCAGAATATGTTTTATCCGTATCAAATCCCGCCTGTTTGTTTACTTTCGATATTGATAACACTGAGATAAAAGGTATTCTTGAATTAAGTAATGAGTTGGCCTTCACTTTAGTTGATAGATTACTTGGAGGTATCGGTAAAGGGAAAAAACAAGCTAATGTAATTACTCCCATAGAACAAAAAGTGTTAAACGTTGTTGTTGATAGAGTAATGAAAGGTTTAAACAAAGCATGGCTTGTTGTAGATGATATGAATTTTAAAGTTGACCGCTTTGAACCTGATATTGATTTTGCACAAATAACCTCACAAAGTGAATCCATTCTTTTAGTTTCGTTTGAAGTTAAGATTGGAGAAGAAAATTTTCTAATGAATGTGGGGTTTGCCACTTTTGCATTCGATCAAATACTTTCAAAGCTGACTATTCAACGTTCGTCGAGTACTCGAAATATTAAATTAAAATCTAGTGTTTCGAAGGAAGTTATTTCCACACAATTATATAATGCTTTGCTTCCGGTTAAAGTACATTTCGGAGATGCTCAAATAACGATGAATGATTTAATGGAATTATCGATAGGCGATATAATCAAACTTGATAAAAATATAAGTGATGAGCATATAGTTCAAATAGCTAACAAGTCTATATTCTACGGAAGAGCAGGCATTGTTAATAACCATAAAGCAATTAAAATTACAAGAAAAATAGATTCAAAAGAAAATAATCAGTAAAAGGAACTTCAATGAACGAAGAAACTGTAAATCAATCAACTTCTGAAAATGAAGAAAAGGTATCTACCAACATAGCTGAATTTGAAGAGTTCGATGATTCCAAAAAGAAATCGGAAAACTCAGACAAGTTTGATATGCTAAAAGACCTTCAGTTAAATGTTTACATAGAACTTGGAAGAACTCAGATGCAGGTTAAAGATATTCTTGAGCTTGAAAGAGGATATGTAATTGAGCTTGATAAGCTTGCCAGCGAGCCGGTAGATATTTTTATAAATAATAAAAAAATTGCCGAAGGAGAAGTGGTTGTAATCGATAAACATTTTGGAATTAGAATAACCTATCTTAATGATCCGGGCAGAGGATTAAAGGGAATTTATAAATGAATTTCTTAGCTATAATTAAAGCTTTAATTCCTTTAATCTTTATAGTAGGACTTCTCTATGGAGTTCTTTTTTTTGTCAGAAAGTACAGCGTTTCTGCTAAAGGGAAAGGCTCAAGCTTAATAAAAATAAAAGTTTTAAGTTCTCAAATGTTAATGCCCAAAAGATATATTTCGGTAGTAAGAGTTGAAGACAAAATCCTGGTTTTAGGTGTAAGCGAACATTCAATTTCTTTATTGAAAGAGATGGACCCAAAGCCTGATGATTCTGAAGATAATAATTACTCCCAGGTGAATGATCAAAGTTTTTTAAAAATACTTAAAAAGAATATCGGGCTGAAATGAAAAAAGCATTTTTTATTTTACTCATTTTCATTTGCATAATTAAATCAGATTATGTTTTAGCCCAACAGTCTTCCAATACAACTTTACCTTTTCCGAAAATAGGAATTGATATTGGCAAGTCAAACAATCCTGAAGATGTTTCTGTTACTCTTCAGATTTTATTATTGATGACTATTCTTTCTTTAGCTCCATCAATATTAATAATGACAACTTCATACCTAAGAATTATAATTGTTTTTCATTTTCTTAAAAGCGCATTAGGCACAGCGCAAATGCCGCCGGGACAGTTATTAGCCGGCATTGCTTTATTCATTACTTTTTTTGTTATGGCACCTACCTGGAAAAAAGTAAACGATGAAGCTTTAAAACCATTAATGGATAAAAAAATTACCGTGCAGGAAGCTTATGATAAAGGTATCGAACCGATAAGAGATTTTATGTTTAGGAATGTGAGAGACGAAGATTTAGAATTATTCATTGGCCTTGCTGATCAGGGACAACCAACAACAAAAGAAGATTTGCCTACTTATATTGTTGTTCCGGCCTTTGCTATAAGCGAATTAAGAGCAGGGTTCATAATCGGGTTCTTTTTATTCATTCCATTCTTAATGATAGATATGATTGTCTCAAGTATTTTAATGTCCATGGGTATGATGATGCTTCCACCAATGATGATTTCGCTGCCATTTAAAATATTATTATTCATTCTTGTGGATGGATGGAATTTAATTATAGGATCAGTAGTAAGGAGCTTTTCGTAGATGACCGAAGATGTAATAATTGAAGTTTTAACAAATGCATTTTATACAACATTATTAATAATACTTCCAATACTTGGAGTATCGCTTGTTGTTGGAATTATTATTTCAATTTTCCAGGCAGCAACGTCAATTCAGGAAATGACTTTAACTTTTGTCCCAAAGATTTTAGTTACTGCAGTTACAATTATATTTTTATTGCCCTGGATGATGGATAAAATGCTGGCAGTTACAAATAAATTTTTCACAATGTTTTTAACGCTGCTGAAATGACCGGAATTCTAATTACAGATTTTATAATCGTCTTATTAATTTTCTTAAGAATAATTGCAACCTTTATGGCTGCACCTATTTTTAATAGTACAGCTTTCCCGGTTTTACCAAAATTATTTTTGGCATTTGTTATCTCATATATTATTTTTTTAACAATTGATAAGTCCACAATAAACGTCCAGGTAAACCTATGGTGGTTATTTATTAATGCAATAAAAGAAATGTTTACCGGATTAGTAATTGGGTTTATGCTTCAAATGGTTTTCTGGGGAATTCAGTATGCCGGAGGCTTAATTGGTTTTGATATGGGTTTGACAATGTCTGATGTATTTAATCCAATGGACCAAACACAATCAAATATAATTGGTGAAGCATTAAATATTGGAGCAATATTAATTTTCTTTTTGATTGACGGCCATCATTATATAATTAGAGGATTATCTTATTCATTTACAGTAGTTGAAATAGGAAAATTCAGTTTTACAAAACCACTTTTTGAACTTTTAATAAAATACTCTGGTTCAGTTTTTATTATAGCTGTTAAAATTGCAGCCCCAATAATGGTCTCGTTTTTCTTAATTCATATTGGAGAAGGAATCATTGCCAGGATTATCCCGCAGATGCAGGTGTTTTTTGTAACACAACCCCTAAAGATTGGTTTGGGTTTTGCTTTGCTTGCTGGAATAACTCCTATTTATGTGTATGTAATTAAAAATTTATTACAAGATTATGAGAATAGCTTGTTCAATTTAATCAAAGCGATGGGAAGCTAATATGGCTGATTCGGATGGACAAGAAAAAACTGAACAGGCGACTCCCAAGAAACTTAAGGAGAGTCGCGATGAAGGGCAGGTAGCAAAGAGCACTGAGATTAACTCATTTGCAATTTTTACAACCGGCTTACTTATGCTATATATTACACAGCATTTTCTAAGCTCTCAAATGTCTTCCATGAGTAAACAGCTTTTCAATAACCTTGATGTACTAAGCATTAATGTAAGTACCTTTCAAGATTTTGCAAAAAAAGGTTTCTTGTTTTTTATAATTACAGTTGCGCCAGTGTTTTTAGGATTATTTATAATTGCTTTTGTTTCAAGTGCCTCACAGACAGGCTTGAGTTTTAGCGCTAAAGCTTTATCCCCCAAGTTCAAAAAGCTTAACCCGGTTTCAGGTATTAAAAAAGTTTTCTTTTCTTCCAGCTCTATGGTTGAACTTGCTAAGTCTTTATTAAAACTAACTGCGGTTGGCGGATTTTCTTACCTGGTTATTAAAGATTTAGTAAAAGCATCTACTTCATTGATGGGCTTAACAATAGAAGAAATAGTAAACTTCATGATCAATGCGGCTCTCTCTTTATTAATTAAAATAGTACTGGTTTACGCAATTATTGCAGCTATCGATTTTATCTTTCAAAAACATAAGTTCAAAAAAGAAATGATGATGACTAAGCAGGAAATTAAAGATGAGCATAAGCAGACGGAAGGTGATCCATTAATAAAGTCCAGGATAAAAAGACAGCAGTTCCAGATGGCTAAAAACAGAATGATGAAAGATGTTCCTAAAGCTGATGTAATCATAACAAACCCAACTCACTATGCAATTGCTATAAAATATGATATGCAGAAAGATGGGGCTCCGAGAGTTGTAGCAAAAGGTGTAGATCTTGTTGCACAAAGAATAAAAGAGATTGCAATTGAATATAATATACCATTGCATGAAGATAGGCAATTAGCCCGTGCACTATATAAGGTATGTGAAATTGGCAGTCCAATTCCTCATTCACTATTTCAGGCAGTTGCACAAGTACTGGCTTATGTTTATAAGGTTAGAGATGAAAACAAAAGAAAATCAATAATCTAAAATGAAAAACTTCGGAAAAAATACAGACATTCTACTTGGCTTCGGCTTAATCTTTATGCTGGGATTAATGCTGATTCCATTGGCAGCCGGAATTCTTGATTTCTTTTTAGCTATCAATATTACATTTGCTGTTTTGATTTTAATTGTTTCACTTTACATAAAATCACCTTTAGATATATCAGTTTTTCCCGGGTTGTTGCTTGTATTAACACTTTTCAGGCTTTCATTAAATATCAGCTCCACCAGGCTGATTTTAATTGACGGCTACGCTGGAAAAGTAATTGAAACTTTTGGCTCATTTGTAGTCGGTGGAAATTATGTAGTTGGTTTTATAATATTCATCATACTGGTAATTATTCAATTCATAGTAATCATTAAAGGTTCAGGTAGAATTTCTGAAGTTGCCGCAAGATTTACTCTTGACGCAATGCCTGGAAAGCAAATGGCAATTGATGCAGATCTTAATACAGGTTTAATTAATGATTCCGAAGCAAAAAAGAGACGCGAAAATATAAGCCGCGAAGCAGAGTTTTACGGAGCAATGGATGGTGCCAGTAAATTTGTAAAAGGTGATGCAATTGCCGGATTGCTAATTAATGCCATCAATATCGTTGGAGGTTTAATAATTGGTGTTGCTGAAAAGGGAATGTCATTTACAGATGCTCTTCATAACTATACAATACTAACTATAGGCGATGGTATAGTTTCTCAAATACCTGCGCTGCTGATAGCTACTGCTGCCGGTTTAGTTGTTACTCGAAGTGCAGCCGGTACTGCACTCGATATCCAAATGAAAAACCAGTTGCTAAAAAATCCGCGAGTACTTGCTACAGTTTCAGGTGCAGTTTTACTTTTTGCTTTAGTCCCAGGAATGCCTACCATACCTTTTGTTCTTTTAGGTGTTTCATTAGGTGTTGGCTCATATTTAACAAAGAAAAAAATAAATGCTATTCCTGTTGTTGAAGAGACTGAACAGGCTGAAACCTCAACTGAAGAATCTGTTGAACAATATCTTCAGGTCGATCCTATAGAAATAGAAATTGGATATGGATTAATTGGTTTGGTTGATGAAAAGCAAGGCGGGAATCTTTTTCAGAAAATCGCTTCCACAAGAAAATATATTGCTCTTGAATATGGTTTACTAATCCCCCCGGTTAGAGTAAGAGATAATCTCCAATTAAATCCGAATGAGTATTTGATTAAGATAAAGGGTAATATGGTAGCTCATTATGAAATCTACACAGATAGATTTCTTGCTATGAATCCGGGTACGGTAACAGAAAAGCTGGATGGCATTCAAACTAAAGATCCTGCTTTTAATATGGATGGATACTGGATAAGCAAAGAAGAAAAAGATAGAGCCGAGTTACTGGAATTCACAGTTGTTGACTGTACTTCGGTTCTTTCCACACATTTGCAGGAAACATTAAAGAAAAACTTTGATAAAATCTTATCTCGTCAATCAGTAAAGCAATTGCTGGAAAATGTTAAAAAAGAATATCCGGCAGTTGTAGACGATATTAATAAAGAAGTATTGCCGATAGGAACCATTCAAAAAGTGCTTCAAAGTCTTCTTCGTGAGTTTGTTCCGGTTAAAGATTTAGTACAAATCCTGGAAGCATTAATTGATTATTCGAAGGTTACTAAAAACATAGATGTGCTTGCGGAATATGTCCGTCATTCGATTGGTGATACAATTGCAAATCTATATAAAGATGATTTCGGAATTATACGAGCTGTAGCAATGGGTGAAAATATTGAAGCATTTATAACAAAATCATTACAGAATCAAAAAGATGCAGTTCAAACACTTGGTTTAAGCCCGGTTATTTTGAAAGAATTAAATAGAGGTTTATCGAATAATCTTGATAAATTTAAATTGCTTGGTTATCCGCCGGTGATAATCACCTCTGCAACGATACGTCCTTATTTTTACCGGCTGATCAATTCAAGCTTCCCGGATTTTTCTGTAATATCCTATTCGGAGCTTCCATCACAAATTGAAATAGAATTTATTGACAGGCTTGAGGTATTAAATGCAAATTAAAAAATTTAAAGCATCTACATTAAAAGAAGCAACGCAGTCCATGAAAAATGAGCTTGGCAGCGAAGCTGTAATACTCGGTACTAGAATTATCGAAGGCGATGCGGAGCTTGGTATCAAAAAAATGTTTGAGATCACGGCTGGAATTGAAGAGATTTTTGTAGAACAGCAAGTCGAAGCTAAAAACATTAACGGCAATTCTCAAAAAAGCTTTTATGAAGAGCTGCAAAAATTAGAAGAAAAGATCAATGCATCAAAAACAAAGCAGAATAATGTAAACTTAAAGCCGATGGAGAAAAGGCAAAACATTTCTTCATCTAAGAAAAGTCTTGAAGAAAAAAAGACGATAAATAAATCAGTACAAAAAGAATTAAAAGAAGTTATTGACCTGCTTTATAACCGTGAAATTCAGAAGCCGATTATATCTACTATACTCGATAATCTAAAAAAATATAAAGGCTTATTAAACTCCGATAACATTGACAGTTATGTTATTTCAAACATTGCTACAATGATTCCAACATACAATTTAGAGCTAACGAAAAATCATAAATCAAAAATAATTGCTTTAGTTGGGCCGACAGGAGTTGGTAAAACAACTTGTATAGCAAAACTTGCTGTTATCTCTAAAATATTACACAATCTTGAAATAGGCCTAATTTCGATTGATACTTACCGATTAGGTGCAATAGACCAATTAAAAATATTTGCTGAGATTAGTAATATTGATATGGAAGTTGCTTATGAAGCAAATGATATGCAGGCGATAATCAACAAGTTTAAAAAGAAAGATATTATTTTTATCGATACTGCGGGAAGAAGTCAAAAAAATATTGAACAGCTAAAAGAAACAGAAGAGTTTTTAAAGGCAGTAAACGTTGATGAAACTTACCTGGTTTTAAGCTCTACCAGCACTTCCAAAAATTTATTTGATGTAGCTGAAAATTTTAAGCTCTATAATTATAACTCGGTTATATTTACAAAAATTGATGAAGCAGTTTCGTTTGGAAATATTCTTAATCTTGTTTCGAATTTTGAAACCCCGATAAGCTTCATTTCAAACGGGCAGGTAATTCCGGATGATATAATTTCCGCTGATTCAGATTTTATTGCAAACATGATTTATACAGGAAAAATCAGCAAATGATAGGACAGGCAGAAAGACTAGTTGAGCTTCGAAACTTAGCCTTAAATAAAAGCGATAGGCTTTCATTAAAAGTCTATGCTTTTTCTTCCGGCAAAGGCGGAACAGGAAAAACTTTTCTTTCGCTTAATCTTGCTTACACAATTTCAAAGCAGAATAAGAAAGTTCTTATCATTGACCTGGATGCAAATCTTTCAAATGCAAATATCCTTCTGGATGTTGTGGCCTCAAAAACAATTTATGATTTTTTTTCCGGAATTGATTCACTTAAGAATATTATAACCGAAGTTGAAACCAATTTTCATTTTATTTTTGGTGATTCAGGCAAAGCAAACTACCCTGTTCCAACTGCTTCAATTGTAGATAAATTTTTTTCACAGCTTAGAACTCTAGAAAAAGAATACGACTATATTTTTCTTGATTTAGGCGCTGGTGCCGATGATTTAATTATTAATTTCTTAACCAGATCAGATTTCAATATCATTGTTACTACACCCGAACCTACTTCGGTTATGGATGCATATGTAGTTTTAAAGCTGCTGAAATTTCATAAATACAGCGGACAAAAATTTGTTATCATCAATAAATGTAAAAGCGAAGCTGAAGGGGAAAGTACATTAAATAATCTAGATTCTGCATCCACTCATTTCTTAAAAGAAAAGATTACTTGTCTTGGATTAATAAGTGAAGATTCATCCGTTAACCAATCAATAATATCCCAATGCTTATTAACGAAGCAATTACCAAAATCAAAGATTAGCCTGCAAATAATGAAGATTACAAAGCAGTTATTTGAATACAAACACATGGCTAATAATCGCCATGATCGATAGACAGACTCTTCTAAAAAACAAAAAAAACACATTATTTATTCTCTTTTTCGGTGGTATAGTAATTGATTTTTATATCGAAAAATTAGTGTTATTATGAATAAAATAATTTTACAAATCGGCCTGCTAACATTCTGTATTTCGGTAATATTCTTTAGCCGAGGCTCTTTTCCGTATTATGACATACTATTAAAATCATTTGCTGTCTTTATAATAATAACAATTATGGGACACATCTTAGCATTACTTTTTATTCAATCAATAAGAAAACTATCTGAAAATAGGGATGAAGAATTTTTCAATCTGAAAACTGAAAGCAAAAAGGTATGAATAACTCTCAACTCTGGACGAATTACAAATCAAGCCCTACACCCACTCTTAAAAAAACAATAATGGAAAATTATACTAAGCTAGTTCATTATGTTATTCATAAGTCAAAGTTTGCTAACCTGGATTTTCTTGACGACCGCGATTATTTTCAGTTTGGTGTTGAAGGTTTAAGCGAAGCAATTGACCGCTTTGATCCTACTGTTGGAACCAAGTTCGAGACTTATGCAATCCAAAGAATTAGAGGAAAAATTATTGACGAATTAAGAAAGCTTCAAATTAAACCAAGACCTACTAACCCGAATTCGCCAAACCAGCTCTATTATTCAAACGTATCTCTTAATAGTTCATATGATGATGAAGAAGGATACCAGCTTTATGAAATGATCCCAAATGATTACGAAACACAGGATGAAACATTATATAAAATTGAAGCTAAAGAATTTTTAACAAAAGCGCTTAGGCAATTAGAAGAAAGAGACCGCTTGATAATAACTTTATATTATTATGAAGATCTAAATTATAAAGAAATTGCTGAAGTCTTAAATATTACCGTTTCCCGAGTTTCACAGGTTCACACTAAGATAATGAAGAATTTAAAAAACAAACTTGCATTCATAAACGTATAAGGCACCATGAATACCGAAACAATTAATTATCAAACCAAATTAGCTGACATAAAAAACCTGCCAGCTGTTCCTTCAATTATGATAGAAGTTTCGAATTTACTGAATGATCAAAATTCAAATACTTCGTTTATTTCGCGCATAATTGAAAAGGATCAGGCACTTACTTTGAAAGTGTTATCAGTTGCCAACTCATCCTATTACGGCTTACAAAGAAAAATATCTACTATGGATATCGCTGTAAAGATACTAGGATTCGACCATATGAAAGATATTGTTATGCGTCTTACAGTGCTGGAAGCATTTAGCACCAGCCCATCCAATCATTGGGATAGACAGCAATACTTGCTTCATTCTTTGGTTACTGCAAATATTGCGAAAAAAATTGCAATGGAATTAAAGTATCCGCGCCCCGGTGAAGCATTTACTGCTGGGTTGCTTCATGATTTCGGCATAATGGTTATAAAAAGATATTTTCCTGAAGAGTTCGAATATATTTGCGATACTGTTGACTCAAGGGCAGTAACATATCTAGATGCAGAACTTAAAGTGCTTGGAATGACACATCAAAAAGTCGGTCAATATTTATGTGAAAAATGGGCGCTGCCGGAAGCTTTATCAAGTACAATTTTAAATCACCATCAACCGCTTAAATCAGTAAATCCAAAGCTGGCTTCCATTGTTCATATTGCCGATTACATGACCCAAAGATTTCAGATGGCACATATTGAATGGGATAGAGACTTAAAATTGGATACAAATATTATAAGCGCTCTTAAGTTTGAAAACAGTGACGAGCTTGAAAAGTTTATTGACGGCTTTGAAGCAATAGTCAACAAACAGTACGAAGCAATAAAGCATTTATAAGTATACAAAGAAATATTTAATATTTATTAACACTTAAAGAAAAAATGGATATGGAAACACCAACTTATCAAAACATTTTATCAGGCGTAAAAAATCTGCCTGCAATTCCAACAGTTATGATAGAAGTATCAAAGCTGCTGGATAATACCAGCACGAGCGCAATTGAGCTAGGCAGACTTGTTGCCAAAGATCAGGGACTTGTTGCAAAAATTTTATCAGTTGCAAATTCCCCGCTTTATGGTTTGCCGAGAAAAGTTTCAACCATTGACTTTGCAATAATAATCTTAGGGTTTGAGCATTTAAAAGATATCGTTATGGCACTTACTGTTCTTGAATCTTTGAAAGGGCCCGAATCTCCAAGGTGGGACCGCAAAGCTTACTGGATGCATTCTTTGATGGTTGCAAGTGCTTCCAAACGTATTGCAGATGAGCTTGGTTATCAAAAATCCGGCGAAGCATTTACTGCTGGTTTATTACACGATTTGGGAATAGCTGTTATTCAAAGACATTTTACAAAACAGTTTAATGCTATCCTTGATTTAGTTGAAAAAGAATCCATTCCTTTTATTGAAGCTGAGTTAAACGTAATGGGTGTTACCCACCAGGAAATAGGAGATTACTTAGGCGAAAAATGGAAGCTGCCTGAAACTCTAACAAAATCAGTGGCTAATCATCATTATCCTTTAAGATCTATTAATCAAAAGCTTTCTGCTATTATACATCTCGCTGATTATATGACTTACAAATTTCAGCTGGGAAATATTTCATGGGATGATAATTTTATTTTGGATGAAAGCGTAGTAAATATTTTAAATATGAGAAGCATGGAAAATCTCGAGAACTTTGTTAATTCTTTTGAAGAACTGTTTAAAATACAATTGGAATCAATACAGCATTTATGAGACTAATTAAAGAAGATACAAACAGGTATGAGTCATTCTTCAATTTTTTGGAGACTGAAAAATTTAATTCGGTTGACAACCATAAATTGAAATATGCGGCAGAACCTTTACAGGACAATAGGATGAATTCAAATGATGCTAAATATTTTCAAAAAATCATTTCGCTTCAACGCGAGTATGATTCTGTGAACGATCTCACTAACTTATGCAAAGTTTTACAAAACACTTTAGTTCAAATTAAAAATGTTTTTAAAGCGGAACTATTTTTAATTGATAATGAACAGCACATCTTTGAACCTCTCAATAAATCTAAAGATACTTTTGAAAATAACTTCTTTAATGTCTGTTTGAAGGAAGGTATTTTCAACCGGATATTTGAAAAGAAAACTCCTATTCTCATTCCATCAACACAGGGAAAAAATAGAAAAAGAATTAACGAAAGCTACCTGGTATTTCCTCTTTTATCGGAATCGACCACGACTTGGAAAGGAAACGAAAAACGAGGCATTTTAGCATTAAACACCAACATGTTATCTTTTTCCGAATCAAGTGAAGAATATAGTTTTATTAAATCCATAATTTCTCTTACTATTAATAAAATTGATTTAATAAAAAATAAAGAAGAGCTCAACACAACTTATAATGAGCTTCAAGTTTACCAGTCAAAATTATCGAACGATTATAAGCTGTCTGCTATTGGCGAATTAACTTCGGGAATTGCAGAAGACATATTATCACCTCTTCAAATTATTTTGGGCTATACTGACTTTTTAAGAAAAGAAAATAATCAAAATGATTATCCCTCACTTGATGCAATAAATTCTCAAGTTAAAAAAGTTGAAGTAGTTGTAAAAGGATTAATAAAATTTGCAAATATTAATGATGCCAAATATAAAATCCAGCCATGTAATCTGAATGAAATTATTACAGAATATTATAATATGGTTTCATCATTTTTGAAAAATGAAAACTACGAATGTATACTAGATTTTGAAAATAACATTCCCCCGGTATTAAGTCATCCAAATAACATTCATCAGCTTCTTACCAATGTTTTCAGTTTATTAAAATCTCCGGATAGCACCAGCGGAGGGATTCTAATTCAAACCAAACATCAAAAAGATTCTATTGCAGTAAAATTTCTTTCAACAGATAAAATCGAAAATGATAAAAGCAAGAAGGAAAATTTAAGTTTAAAGATTATTGAAAAGTTGATGAAAGCGCATGACGGTAATGTTAAAACTAACAGCGATGAAAATTTTGGCTCTACTGTTTTGCTGACATTCCCGATAAAAAGGAAGGTTGCATAATGAAGGTTTTATTAACTACGGTCTTAATTATGATTTCAATCAGCTTCCTTATGGCAAAAGAAAAATTGAATAATACAAAAACCGCTGCGAAGGATACAAAGGTTGAGCAAACAGATGCAAAAGATTCAATAAATATCAGCAGAATGGTTCAGCAGCAAATTGATTCCGCTCGACAAAAAGAGATTCAAAGAGGCAGAATAAAATCAGAAGCTTCAATTTTACCGGTTGTTGCAAACAACGCCAAAATAATAAATGGACTAAACCCCTTACCGTTTTTATCCAGCGTTTATTTCAGTAAAGAATTCATCCTTATTTACGCATCAATAATTGTAATACTTTTTATTGTTATTAGAAGGATTAAAAACAAAAAGAACAGCTCTCCAGAAAATTTGAAGAATGCAATTAACATTCTGAGAAATGAAATTGCCGTAAAGAAGCAGAACTTTCCGGCAGGCAGTAGATCCCTTTGGGGCAGGCAAGATAAAAAATTAGAAAAGCTGAGAAAAAAAATTCACGCTAGTAATCAATTGAATAACTTCGGCGAACAGGAAATAATTAAAACTGCAAAGAAGTTTCAAATTTCAAAAGGCGAACTTATGCTGGCAGTTAAAATTAAATCGCACCAAGTGAATAATGACTATTCAAGAAAATTTATTAAAGTATAAATATTAGGAATAGAAAATGATAAAAGGAATATATGAAGCGGGCCGCAGCTTAGACGGCAAAATGAAAAGCATGGAAATTATTGCCAATAACCTGGCAAATGTAAATACTACTGGCTTTAAAAGAGGCATTCCTTTTTCTGAAGTTATAAATCAATACGGCGATGTAAAAGTAAAATCCGTCACCGACTATCAACAGGGAAATTCAGTTGAAACTAAAAATCCTCTTGATCTTTATTTGAATGGAAAAGGATTATTTGCCGTTCAAACAGCCAATGGAGTTGAGCTTACCAAAAACGGAAAATTTACAATTACGGAGGATGGCTTTTTAGCTGATACTCAAGGAAATCATGTCCTTGGTAAAAACGGGGAAATTAATTTAGACGAAAAAATGTTTGGCAAAATGCAATCAATATCAATTGCGAAAGACGGAGAAATTAAAGTGGGTGATACCCAGGTAGATAAATTATTAATTGCCCGCTTAGATAATACAAGAGATATTGAAAAAGTTGACGGGTCAAACCTTGTTTATAAAGATGGTCCATTTGAAGAACTGCCGGATAATGAATATGAAATTCACCAGGGTTATCTGGAAGAATCAAACAGCAACCCTATTTCAGAAATGGAAGCAATGATTAAAATCAGCAATGATTATCAATCAAATCAGAAGATGGTTCAATTCTTAGATGAATCACTCGGTCAAGCAAATGAAATTGGAAAAGTATAATAAAGGAGTAATATAAAATGCCAACTAGAGCCTTAAGATCAGCAGCTTCAGGAATGTATGCACAGCAGCTTAACATTGAAGTCATCTCCAACAATATTGCGAATATTAATACTACGGGCTTCAAAAGGAATAAAGCTGAATTTCAGGATTTAATGTACCAGGATGTTCAGATTAATCCGCTTACTACTTCAACTCCTGGGGTTTATGAAAATTCTGCCGCGAGTATTCAAATCGGTGACGGCGTTAAACCCTCATCAACGTCAAAGAATTTTTCCCAGGGCGATGTAGCAGCAACGAACAACCAGTTGGATATGGCAATTCAAGGTGATGGCTTTTTCCAGGTAAGAAAACCTGATGGAACTTATGCCTATACCAGGGATGGTTCATTTAAAATAAATGCTGATGGAACTTTCGTAACAAGCAGCGGCTATACACTTGACCCGGATATAACTGTTAATCAAGATACATTGGGAATTTCTATTAGCAAGGATGGAGCTGTTGAAGCAGAGGAAGCAGGCGGGGGCAGTTCATCATTGGGAAATATTCAATTAGTAAAATTCATGAACCCGGGCGGCTTGAAAGCTTTAGGCGATAATTTGTATGCAGAAACATCCGAATCAGGGACCCCGGTAATCGGGACTCCTGGAGCTGATGGATTCGGCGAAATTAATCAAGGTTACCTTGAAGCTTCAAATGTTGATATAGTTCAAGAAATGGTTTCAATGATTTCAGCACAAAGAGCTTATGAAATAAATTCAAAAACTGTTCAGACTGTTCAAGACATGATGCAAATGGCTAATCAACTAAAAAGATAATGGCTAAAAATGTTTTCAATTTTGTTAATCATATTTTCGGTTGTCTTAGCTCCATTGGGAGGAGTAAAAACTAATTCACAGGATAATTACTTAAAAAAAGAAATCAGTAATTACCTTGATAAAGTATTTTCCGGGTATGAAAGTTATGAATACCAAATTATTCAAATGCCCGAAGCTGAAAGCATAAAGCTGATTCACAAAAATGAATTGAACCTTCATAAAAGTCTCTTGTACCTGCCAGTCGAAATCAAAGATAAATTAAATAGAACCAGGAATTCTTTTATAACATTAAAATTGAAATTATATAAAAATGTTTTAGTGGTAATAAATTCTTTGGAAAGAAATCATGTTTTTTCTCCTAAAGATGTTAAGATTGAAAAACTGGATATCAATCAAATAAATGGAACTCCTTTTACAAGCATTAATGATGTTTCCGATTTTCGAAGCAAAGTAAATATAAAACCTGAAACAGTTTTAATAAAAGAAATCCTAGAACTAAAACCAGTTATAAAATCTGGTGATAAAATCTCTGCCAGGGTAATTGAAGGAAAAGTAATGCTGACAGTAGATGCTTTCAGCAGGCAGGACGGGGCAGAAGGCGACGTCATCAAAATTAGGACAAAAGATAACAAGCAGTTTACTGCAAAAGTAATTGATTCAAAAAACGTTTTAATAATTGAGTAGCATAATGAAGAAAATATTTTTTTTCTGTTTCCTATTAATGATAAGCATAAAAGTTTTTCCGCAGGATATGCGGACGAATTCTAACAGCTCTTTATTTTCTGATCAGAAAGCAAACAGAGTAGGAGATGCGGTGACAATCATTGTTGTGGAATCGTCACAAGCCTCTAATAATGCTGCTAAAACTACCGGCAGGGAAAGTGATCTTGGTTTTAATGCCAGCGGGACAATAAATAAATCGCCGGTTCCTCCGATTGATCTAGGCATTGGTTCAAAAAATGATTTTAAAGGATCAGGTTCAACAACTACTTCGGGAATGATCAAAACAAAAATAAGCGCTACAATAGATTCTGTTTTAGGCAACGGGAACCTTGTAGTTAGAGGCAGCAGAAGAATTTCAATTAATGGAGAAGAACAAACAATTCATATTAAAGGTATAGTTCGTAATTCAGACATATCAGCTGATAACTCGGTCCTTTCATATAATCTTTCCGATGCAGAAATAGTTCTTGAAGGAAGCGGGTTAATAAATGATGCGCAGCATCCGGGTTGGTTAACAAAATTTTTCCATTGGATTTTTTAACATGAAAAATAATCTTAAATATTTTATAGCAGTCATTTTATTTTTTAATTCCCTAACATTCGCACAAAGGATTAAAGATATTGCTTATTTAAAGAATGATAACTCGGAACAAATTATAGGCTACGGGCTTGTTGTAGGCCTTTCCGGAAGCGGTGATAGTTACCGGTCTTCATTCACTGTCCAATCAATTTCAAGTATGTTAAAAAGATTCGGCATAACTGTTCCGCAGTCCGATTTAAAGACAAAAAATGTTGCAGCAGTTATGGTAACCGCAACTCTTGATTCGTATTTAAAAGAGGGCGCCAATTTCGATGTTACGGTTTCATCTTTAGGTGACGCATCTAGTCTTTTAGGTGGAACACTTTTGATGACACCGCTTTCGGGAATGAATGGAAATGTTTACGGTTTTGCTCAAGGCCCATTATCGGTAGGTGGGTACGATTTCAGAACTCCTACCGGAAATAGAGTTTCAAAAAATCATTCTTTAGCGGGCAGGGTTCCGCGAGGTGGAGTATTAAAAGCATCTTTAGAAACTGCTGCTCTTTCAAATACCGATATTAGCCTGTATTTAAAAGACCCGGACTTAACAACGGCAAATAATGTTTCTGTTGCTATCAATAATACTTTTGGTGAAAATACATCCACTGCAATTGATGCCGATCAAATTAATATTAAAGTTCCTACAGAAAAGCAAAATAATATTGTCGGTTTTTTGGCGCAGCTTGAAGGATTGACTGTGGCAACAGATTATGCCGCAAAAGTTGTGTTGAATGAAAGAACAGGAACAGTAGTAGCAGGCAATAATGTTAAGATTCAACCGGTCACAATTTCTCATGGAAGTCTGAATTTAACTATTCGATCATACCCGATTATTTCACAACCGGGTGCATTTTCGAACGGAACAACTGCAGTATTTAATAATATAGTTCCTTATGCTTCTCAAGATTCAACTAGTGCAATTGCAATTCAAGGTGCGTCGAATGTTCAAGAAGTTGCAGCGGCTTTGAATTCATTAAAAGTTTCACCACAAGATATAATTGCTATCTTCCAGGCTTTAAAAGAAGCAGGAGCACTAATTGGAGAATTGGTAATAATCTGATGGGAAATCTTGGATTAAAGATAACGGATTTAACAAAGCACATTTCAAAGCCGGTGGAAACTAATAGCAGGTATTCCGACGCTGAAAAAAGAAAAATTGCTGATACTGCTAAACAGTTTGAAAGTTTATTGACTACAATGATGCTTAAAAGTATGAACAAAACCACACAAGGAATGTTCGGTGATAACAGTCTTGGCGGAGATATTTATGGTTCTATTTTTGAAATGGAGCTTGCATCGGATTTTTCAAAGAGTAAAAGTTTTGGCGTTGCAGATATGGTATACAAAAAAGTTACCGGCGAAGATATGACCAATGAGCTTAAACTTCCTTTAAATGAAGCACTACCTTTAGATTCTAAATTATTTAAAGATGAAATTAAAAAATCTATTAAAGTTGACAACACCAATTCTATTAATTCAAGTGTACCAATTAAGAATTCTGACAATTCGACTACACCATTAAAGCCCGGCAGTAAATCACTTGAAAGATTAAATAAATATGATGAAATAATTGATAAAGCTTCACAAAAATATGGTGTAGATAAAAATCTAATTAAATCTGTTATACTTACAGAATCGGCAGGAAAAGAAGATGCAGTTTCTTCTGCTAAAGCTAAAGGTTTAATGCAGTTAATGGATCAAACTGCAAAAGATTTAGGAGTGCGAAATGTTTGGGATCCGGGCGAAAATATTATGGGTGGCACTAAATATTTGTCCGAAATGCTTCGACAATATAATGGGGACGTAAATCTTGCTTTGGCAGGATATAATGCAGGTCCCGGGAATGTTGATAAATTTAATGGTGTGCCGCCGTTTGAAGAAACTAAAAATTATATAACCAGGGTAACCGGGTATTTAAATCATTTAAATGGATTATAAAATGGAAGTGGCAGAATTAAATAAGATGCTGGAAGAAAACAGGTTAAACCTGGAAAATTTTCTTGGCGTTCTATCTGAACAGCAAAAATATTTGGTGGATAACAATATTTGTGGTCTTGAAGAATCAATTTTAAAAGAAGAAAAACTACTTAACCAAATTGAAATTGTAAAACAAAAAACGTCTAGCTTAATTTCCGACCTTATTGAAAAATATTCAATGGGAATAAACGGAACGAAGTTAAGTGATTTTATAAATGCTGTAAAAGATAAGATTAAAATTGATCAAACCGTTTTGCTTCAAAAGAAAATTGTTGAGTTAGCAAACCAGGTAAAAGAAATGAATAAACAGAATAAAATTTTAATAGAGCATGCACGCAGCTTTATCAAAGCAACAGTTAAAGCTCTTGCAGATGAAAACTGTTTAGTATTGGATAGGAAAGCATAATGGCACTAAGCAGTATTTTTGATATCGCAAGAAGAAGCCTTGGCGTTTATCAAAGCGCATTAGGTGTTACTTCGCATAACATTGCCAACGCTGCAAACCCAAATTTTTCCAGGCAAAGGGTGCTCTTTGGAACTGAAACACCTGATGTTACGGCAGGATTTGTTTGGGGAACGGGTGTTAAAATTACAGATATAAATAGAATTAGAGATTCACTGCTTGATTCACAAATTCGTACTAACAACCAAAAATATTCAAGCAGCAACCGTCAATCAAATTTATTAGGTCAGGTAGAAAGTACCTTTTCTGAACCTACCGATTTAGGTTTATCTAATTTAACAACGCAGTTCTTCAGCGCATGGAATGAGCTAGCAGGCGATCCAGGCTCGGCAACTTTAAGGGATAATGTTGTTCAAGCCGCAAGTCAATTTAGCACAAAAGTAAAAAGTATTCATACAGACTTGAACTCTATTCAAACAGATTTAATGTCGGAAATGAATAGTAAAGTTTCGGACGTAAATAATATTCTAAAAAATATCCAATCCTTAAATCAGCAAATATTTACTCAGGAGTCTGTAGGACAGGAAGCGAATGATCTTATGGATTTAAGAGATAAAGCTATTGATGATCTTAGCAATTTGGTTAACATTAACGTTTCATATGATGATAAGAACATAGCTATGGTATCGATAGGCGGTGCATTTGCTGCTGATGCTTCAAAAGCAGTTGAATTTAAAACTACTCTTGATAACGGCAAGCTAGGAATAGTAACAACGGATGATAAAACAAAAGTCACTTTAACCGGTGGTGAATTGTTTGCAGTATCGGATACTTACTCTACCAAAATACCTAAATATTTGAATCAGCTTGATTCAATCGTTAGCACACTTTTTACAAGTGTTAATGATGCACACAAATCCGGTTATACTTTAGACGATCCTCCTCAGACAGGCCTAAACTTTTTTGACAGCTATTCTAATGGAAATTTGAAAATTAATAAACTAATATTAGATGACCCCAGTAAAATTGCTGCTTCGGGCGATGGGACTTCCGGCAATGGTGATATATCTTCAAAAATTTCTGAATTGCAAAATCAGAAAATTTTTAATGGTACTACGATTACTGATAGTTATGCTTCTTTAGTAAGCGGACTTGGCAGCGATAAGCAAACAACAGACAACTCGGCTCAATCATATTCATTAGTTGTCCAACAATTGCAAACTCAAAAATCTTCAATTTCAGGTGTTTCTGTAGATGAAGAAATGACTAACATCATAACATACCAGCGTGCTTATGATGCTTCAGCAAAATTAATTTCAGTTGCTGATCAAATGTTACAAACATTAATCGAAATGGTATAAAAATGAGAGTTTCAGATTTAATGCTAAACAATAGTTTTATTTCTAATCTTAACGGAACTAAAGCTAGCGTAAGTAGATTACAATTGGATATTGCTACTCAAAAGAAAATAAGAAATCCTTCTGATTCACCTTATGGGACTTCTAAAATTTTAAAATTAAATGAGCAGCTTAGTCTACAAGACACTTATGCGCAAAACGTTCAGAACGGTTTATCATTCCTAAATGAAACCGGCTTTGAATTAGATTCAATTCAAAGTGATGTTGCAGACGTTCAAACTGCTTTAACTGAATTACAAAACCCTACTAACCAGGTAAACCTTAAAAGTTATTCAGACCAAATTGACCTTGCATTAAATTCAATTCTTAATCATGCAAATGCAAAGTTTAACGGTAAATATGTTTTTGGCGGAACTGATTTTAGTTCTGAACCTTATGGTTATGATTCTTCAAATACTTCTATTCAGACAAAAGTGGGAGATACTTCCGGAGTACAGGTTGTTAAAACATCACAAAATATTTTTCAAAAAATAAATCTATCAGGCTCAGAGGTTTTTGGCACTATAGTTAAAAACACTGGTACCTTTGATGCAAGTGCTGCAATTAGTACCGTTACAAATAATCAAACACAAGTTTACGATGCATTAGGAAATCAATACAACTTGAATGTGACTTATACTAAAACTGCTGCAAACACTTATCAAATGGATTACGATATAGTAGATGGCGGGGGAACATCAGTTTATTCAACGCCTCCTGCAAGTCAAACTTTACAGTTTAATGCAACATCCGGTCAGATGGAAACTTTAAATGGAAGTTCTCCTGCTCCAATTAAAATTAATGTTAATTCACCGAAAATAGAATTTAATTTTGATGTATCATCTTTAAGAGAAACAAATGGCAGCACTTCATTAAGTTTTTCAGCTAATCAAAAAATGGACGTATTTAATACCCTAATTGCAATTAGGGATAATTTAAAAACCGGTGTTTTACCAACAGATGCACAAGTAAGTGCTCTTGATGATTTTAATAAACATATATTAGATAAATCTTCTCAAGTTGGAAATATTATTAATCAGCTTAATGCTACCAGTAACGTTTTAAATAGTCAGAAATTAACTCTTCAAGGCCTATTATCTCAAGAGCAGGATGTAGATTTAGCAAAAGCAACTGTTGATTTACAAGCACAGGATTATTCGCTTCAATTGTCCTATAAAATTGCATCAATGATTTTGCCTAAATCACTTCTGGATTTCTTATGATGAAGAAAATGGGAGCCGTCGGTGGATTATTACTCGGTCTCCTTTCAATATTCGGTGCGTTTTTATCTGAAGGCGGTTCTTTTAAGGCATTATTTTTATTACCCGCCTTGCTAATTGTTTTTGGAGGAACTTTTTCAGCAACAATTATTGGGGTAGGCTTTGACAAATTCAAAAATGTATTCCCTTTAATTAAGCTTGCTTATTTTCCAAAAGAATACGATGAAAGAAAACTAATTGATGCTTTTGTTTCTCTTTCCACAAAAGCTCGAAAAGAAGGTTTCTTAGCAATAGAACGGGATTTATATAGGCTCGATTACGTATTTCCTAAAAAATTAATGCGATATGTTCTTGAAGGAACAGATCCGGAAGCTTTAAGAAGCTTAGCAGAACTTGAAATAAAATCATTGCAGCAACGGCATTACTCAAACATAAATATATTTTCCAAGATGGGCGGATATGCGCCTACTATGGGAATTATTGGAACTGTTATGGGATTGATTATGACACTTGCAAATGCTGGCAATAATCCCGACTCATTAATTAAAAGTATTGCTACTGCTTTTATAGCAACGTTATGGGGAATTTTTAGCGCAAATATTTTTTGGCTGCCAATAGCAGATAGATTAAAAAAATGTCACTTAGAAGAAAAAAATATGATGGAGATGTCCCTGGAAGCAGTTTTGACACTGCAAAGCGGGGAAATACCCTCAATAGTGAAGGCCCGCTTACAAAGCATGCTTCCGCAAAAAGACCAGTTAGAAATTATCGCAATTTAGATTCTAATTCTTTTGAAGCTGAAGAAAATGAGGAAGGCGGTAAGGATAGATATCTAATTACCTATTCAGATTTGATAACACTATTGCTGGGGCTATTTATTATCTTGTATGCAATATCAAAAATTGACGCAAGTAAGTACGATAAATTTATTTCCGCAATGGGTAACGTATTTGGCAGTGAAGTTAAAATTGTTGGTATGAATAAAAAAAATGCCAGCGATGCAGTGCTGCCGAGCGAAACTCTGAAAGATAAAATCAGCAAGGTTATTAAAGATAATGATTACAATAAATCAGTAAGGTTTGAAGAAAATCAAAGAGGAATTGTAATTCACATCCTTGATGACGTGCTTTTCCCTTCCGGTAGTGCGGATCTGACTCAAAGTTCTGAGGATGTTCTAAGTAAACTGGCAGGTATTTTACAAACCTTGCCAAACGATATTCGTATTGAAGGACATACTGATGATATTCCTATTTCAACATCTGCATTTCCTTCAAACTGGCATTTATCCGTTATGCGTGCTTTGAATACAGCATATTTTTTAGTAAATAATGAGCATCTTCCTGCAGATAAAATTTCGATAGTGGGATATTCAAAGTACAAGCCCTTGGCTGCAAATGATTCCCCGGAAGGAAGAGCAACTAATAGAAGAGTTGACATAGTAATAATTAAAAAGTAAAGGTTATGAAATTACAAACATTCCAATTTGGTGAAGTTGAATATTCTGAAGATTTAATAATAAAATTTTCTTCAGGATTATTGGGTTTTGAGAACCTAAAAAAATATCTTCTAATAAAAACTGACGATGATATTTTTTATTGGCTTTATTCAATAGAAGAGCCTGAAATAGCATTTCCATTGGTTGGTGCTTCAGTACTGGATGAAAATTATCCTAAGGTTAGTAACTTTGAACCGTTTGGAATTGTAACATTGAACAACGACCCATTGAAAGTAACAGTTAATCTTAAAGCTCCGGTGTTTATAAACCAGGAAACTAAGAATGGTTATCAGAAAATATTGGAAGAGCAAAATTATGAGGTTAACTATAATTTATTCATTGAATAAAAACTGTAGGTTTTTATGCTAATCTTAACAAGAAAAGTAGACGAAGAAATCATAATTAATTCTGAGATTGTTGTAAAAATTCTTTCAATCTCAGAGGGGCATATTAAAATCGGTATTTCAGCTCCGAAAGATGTTGATATTTTTAGAGGGGAAATCTATGAACAGGTTAAAGCAAATATTAAGAAAGCTTCCGAAGAAAGTAAGCTCAATATCAAGATAGCTTCTACTCATAAATTAAATAAAATTAGGGGTTAATTGATGAATAGTTCTAATAAAAAAATAACTGTACTTGTCGTTGATGATGCAGATATAATTCGTAATTCGTTAAGGAATTTTTTTAGTGAATTTAATCTTGATGTAATTACATGCCTTAATGGACTAGAGGGAATTCAAAAAGCTATTGAGCATAAACCTTGTTTAATAATTTTAGATTTGCTGATGCCTAACTTCGATGGGATAAAAATGCTGCAGGTAATAAAGGTTATTGACGATTTAAAAAAGATTCCCGTTATTGTTATCAGCGGCAATACAAACAGAAGTAATGTATTAGCTTCGCTGGAAGCAGGTGCAGATAGAGTGATCTCAAAGCCGCTTCAAAAGGAAGTAATTATTAAAAACATAAATGAAGTATTGGGAGTTGAGTTTCTTGCTGAAGCTAAGAAAAATAATTATGTGCCTGAAATAAATGAAAATGAAATGCTGACTCAATTTAGAAAATTTTTTCTAACCAGCTTTCCTCTAAAAAGGAATGCAATCAACAGTGCAATTTCAACTAAAAATAAAGTTTTATTGAAATCAGTTGTACATGAAATTAAAGGCTCAGGAAGTACAATTGGATATCCTCAGCTAACTAAAATTGCGGGGGAAATAGAAAATGATATTGATAATTTTAACATTGATTGGGATGAATTAAAACTAAAGTGTGAAGAAATATTTTCGATAGTAAAGGAGATGGAAAATGTAAAACCTATTCTGGAAAAATAAATGTTTGTCATCATCGGATTTCTTGTAGTTATAGTTGCAATTGTAGTTGGATTTACAGTTGCTGGTGGCAATCTGGTACTGTTAATACAAGTTGCTGAATTTATTGTGATTGGAGGTACTGCTCTGGGCAGTATTCTAATTGCTTCCCCACTTCCACTTATTAAGAAAATAATTTCGTACATACCGCAAACTTTAAAATCTCATCATATTTCAAAGCAGGATTATTTAGAATTATTAAAATCATTTAATGATCTATTTTTATTAGCTCAGCGCGATGGATTGCTTGCCATAGAAAAACATATTGAAGATCCTTTGCAGAGTGATATACTTTCAAAAAGCGAAAAGTTTATAAAAGATACTTTTGCAAGGGATTTTTTTTCGGATACGATGAAAGTAATGCTTTCTGGCGGAATTCCGCCGCACGAATTGGAAGGATTAATTGATGCAGAAATTGAAACTTTTGAGATAGAGTCAAGACCGATTTATGAAAGTATTAGTACTGTCGGTGATTCACTTCCCGGCATAGGCATTGTCGCGGCTGTTCTAGGAATTATTGTTACAATGAGTTCGATTGATCAGGGGGCGGAAGTTGTTGGGCATCATGTTGCTGCTGCTTTGGTTGGTACATTTTTAGGTGTTTTAATGGCTTATGGTTTTGTTAACCCGTTAGCAAAAAATATTGAACATATTTTAGAAGATAAACAAAGATATTTGGAAACCATTAAAACCTGCATTGTTGCTTACGCAAAAGGAAACCCGCCAATTCTATCAATCGAAATGGCAAGAAGAACTATTTACATGGATGTCAGGCCAACATTTACAGAGTTGGAAAATTATGTGAGAGGGAAGAATCAGTAATGAATGGCGATAACGAATTACAACCCATTATAATTAAAAAGAAAAAGGGGCATGCAGGGCATCACGGCGGCGCTTGGAAAGTTGCTTATGCTGATTTTGTTACTGCAATGATGGCTCTTTTTATTGTACTTTGGGTGCTTAGCCAGGATGATGCAATGAAAGAATCAGTTGCCAGGTATTTCAAAGATCCCATTGGTTTTTCCGATAAGGGCAAGGGTGTTATGGTCACTAGCTCCGCGAGTATTTCAGACGCTCCCAGCAGTGCCATCGAAGATAAACAAATGCTGCAAAAAACTGAAACAACTGAATTAAAGAAGATGGGTGAAAAAATAATTAGTGAACTAGCTTCCGATCCAAAATTTAAAAAGCTTTCTGATCATATGGAAATTCAAATTACAAATGAAGGCTTACGAATTGAAATTATGGATTCAGATGAAGATCTATTTTTTGAGGTTGGAACTTCGACATTAAAGGCAAATGCCAAACTGTTGCTAAGAGAAATTGGAGACAACCTGTCAACACTTCCTAATTTAATAGTAGTTGAAGGACACACAGATGCCCGGCCATATAGCGGTGATGGTTCCAGTATGACGAATTTTGAATTGAGCGCAGATAGAGCAAATGCAGCAAGGCGTGCTTTAACTCAAAGTGCTTTAAAGCAGTCACAAATTTATGAAGTAAGGGGTTATGCAGATAGAAGATTAAGAGATAAAAAAGATCCGTATAGCGTAGTGAATAGACGAATTAGTATAATCGTTAAATATACAGGGGAACAAAGCAATGAGTAAAAATATTATCATAGTGGAAGACGATCCCTTTTCATACCAATTTTATAATTACATTTTTCACAAAGCAGGATACAATCCGTCAATACTAGAAGATGCAGATTTAATAATTAATAAATTATCATCCGAAGAAATAAGTTTAATCATATTAGATATAAATCTTAAAAATACATATCTTAACGGCATTAAAATCGATGGTATGGAACTGGCAAAGTTTTTAAAGACAAATAAGCAGTTTCAGAAGATTCCTATTTTATTAGTTACTGCTTCAGCTGACTTTGATAAGAAGCATTTTTTATCTGAAAGTATGGCTGAAGACTATATTTCAAAACCTATAATTGATTACAGAATTTTAATTAATAAAGTTAACCAGCTTGTAAATTGAGTGAGAACAAAAAAATACTAATTGTAGAAGATGATCCGGATACTACTTTTTTACTAGATAAGCTTCTTACAAAAAATGATTATACTGTAATTAAATCGAATAACGGTGAAGAAGCCCTTGAAATTTTAAAAACTGAATCTCCTCAGATTGTCTTAGCAGACTGGACAATGCCAGTTATGGATGGCTTAGAGCTTTGCAAAATTTTAAAAAATAATGAAGATTATAAAATAATTTATTTTATAATGCTTACTGCGCGGGCTTCATTAAAAGATAAAGTTACAGGATTGGATTTTGGTGCAGATGATTTTATCGTAAAACCCATTGAAAACCAGGAACTTCTTGCAAGGATAAGATCGGGAATTAGAATACATGAATTACAGCAAGAATTAAAAAATATAGAACATCAAAAAGCAGTTTTACAAATGGCATGTACTATTGGACATAAAATAAATAATCCCTTAGGCAGCCTGGCTATGTCTGTTCAAAACTTAAAAGATGAGCTTAAATCGCTGCCCTCCGATAAATTTGAAGAAGAATTTGATATAATTTCAAAATCTATCGAAAGAATCAAATTCTTAGCAAATGATTTGGTTAATCTTCAAAATCCCGAAGTAATTGACTACACTTCCACAAATAAAATGATAAAATTAAAAAATAATTAGGCTGGGCTTAAGTATTTAACTAATCCTTACGATAATGTATTAAGGATTATTATGTTGAATAAAATAATAAATATTTCAGCAGGATCAGATTTTAACAAATCCAGCGGATCCGGCAGTCAGAATAGATTTCTGAGAAGAAATGCCTACAGCACATTTCAGTTCCATGATTCCATAATATTTTCCCCCGCATTACAATATTTAACAAATATTCATTGGCATTTAAAAGAAATTTCCCACATTACAAAAGGGAAGTTATCTATTTCATTTATTGCTGATAATATTGAATTCCAGACCGTTGTTGATTTGCCTAATATTGATTCTATGAAGTCTATAGATTATAAAATTATTAAGGATAATCCTGATGATTCCCTGGGAAATCAAATGTTGGTTGAGGTTGATGTTAGAGTTGAAGGCATTAGTGAAGAAACTCTACCTCATGCAGTAACGCTGCATACAATAGAAAAATTATTTAACAAACTATTTGTCCTTAAAATTGAAAATCAATTGATAAGAACTAATTCGGTTATGCTTACTGAATTGATAGGGGACTTGCTGGAAGATTTAAAAACAGAATTTGATCAAGTTAATAATCATTTATTTAATTTCATTGAAAAGCTGACTGAATCAAAAATTTCAACCGGCAATAGAACAGATCTTAAAGGAATTGAACCATTAAAAATTAACCTAATAAGATCACTTAAGAATGAATCTTAAGTTATATCGGCAATAAAATTGCCAAAAGAAAAGGATGTCTTTCTATGAATAAAATAATATTTATTTTTTGTATTATTGCATCTAGTTGTTCAATAACTTTTAGCCAGTCAGTTGTAAACTCGACTACACCTATCCGTGCTACAATAGTTCAGGGCCTATCAGTAACTCATGAAGATAAAACATCTCTTGAATATGGAGAAATAGTTTTAAGCGGCCAAGCGGTAACAGCTTCAATTGAACCCTCAAATGGCGCAGTATTGATGGTTGCCGGCGGTCCAGATAAAAATGTTACCATAACTTATGCAACTTCAATTCTATCAAATGAGTCCTGGGCTAAGCAAAATAGCGGTAGTCCATCATCTATAGTTTTTACTCCGGATATTGAAAATACTGGAAAGAATAATTCATATCTAAGCCCTTCCAAAATTGTGAGTGGGAACTCATATAAATTAGAGAAAGTAAAAAGCGATGGAAGATTATATTTATGGGTTGGAGGTTCAATACAGGTTGATAAGGCACAGGCACAGGGTGATTATGAAGGTATTTTTACAGTAAATGTAACTTATTAAGAATAATAAATATCTATTTTAAAATTTAATGCTAAACTTTAATCTTAAAAAATCGATAATGTAATATGAGAAAATAAATTTGTTGAAATAGAAAATTAAAATTCCCAGAATGGGTCCTCATGGCGTTAGAATTTTTTCTTTGTCGTTCTAACGCCACTTTTATTTTAAAATTCCATATCCTTGTTTAGGTTGGCTATTTATAAATAATTAAGTGACTACAAGTAATCTATAATTAACAAAAATATGATAGTTATTTACACTTTTAAGCTTAAACCAGGAATATACTCAATGAGTATTAACACTCGAAGAGAGTAAACCTCTTACCTTAAAAAACAATGCCGAAAATAATAACAGCAAGCCTGAAATAGAAACTTCCCATCAGGTAAGTAAGTCTGCATCCACAAATTAATTTATATACATTAACGCTGGGGGAAATAATGTTTGAAATTCGATAGAGTTCGGTGGAGATGGAATCTGAATGTGGAAATCGTGCAGATTACAACGGCATCCCCGGTTAATTTAAGAACCGCAACTCGTTATGTATACATGTCAACTTTATCAATGGGACTTATGAAAAAAGAAACACTTGGTTTAATAAATATTATACAGCCTATATTTTTAGATTATAAAACTATTAATGACAAAAACTAGCTTCTATTGGACGAATATGTTTCCGAATATAAAGGCAAGTTGATAAAGGATAAAGTCCTAACTAAAACAGTGGAACGGTATTGGTGAATCATATCTCTCAAAGGGGAAAAATGACGATCTATAAATATGATGTGCTCTTAAATAGTTTATTTAAACAATTTGAAAACTCGTATAATCATGGATTCGTGATGAGGAACGATGTAATGAATATAAAATTGAAATTAAGCGAAGTCATTTTCATGAGATAAAAGTATATTACTGAATAAAGAAAATAACTTATTTACAAATTACATGAAGGTGAATATATTTAACACCGTGAAAAAATGGAAAACAATTTCAAATTTTGAAGATTAAGGTTGGCAAATTTTAAAAAACAAATTGCTTTAGTGCTTGGAAGCGGCGGTGCGCGCGGGCTTGCTCATATTGGAGTTATAAAATTATTTGAAGAAAATCATATTCCGATTGATATAATTACCGGAACAAGCATAGGTGCAATGGTTGGCGGCTTTTATGCTGCAGGTGTAAATGTAAAATCGATGGAGAAGATAATCCGGGATGCGGATAAAATCATGGTTGCAAAAATAATGGTGCCGAAATTTTTTGCACCGGGCTTCATCGATAATAAACGTATTATTGAATTTATTAGAGGATATGTCGGTGATGTTAAGATTGAAGATCTAAAAATTCCATTTGCTTGTGTTGCTACTGAATTTGTAACAGGTGAGGAAGTTATCTTTACCAAAGGTCCGCTTGTCGACGCGATAGTTGCAAGTATTTCTATACCAACTATCTTTCAACCTATTTTATTAAATGACCAGTATTTGTTGGATGGAGGATTGAGCAATCCGTTACCAATAAGTGTGGCAAAGAAAATGGGGGCAGATAAAATTGTCGCAGTGAATGTTTCTCCGAATCCCAAAAGAATTACACAAAGAATTAAAAAGAGAAAAACTAGAGAACTTAAAGAATTGATCAAGAAACTTCCTGCAATGTTTTCTAATTTACTTGCCGAGAGCAAGAATTTGTTTTCAAAGAATGAATTGGAAACTAAAATAGCTGAGACCGTAAAAACGCAGTTGTCGCCGCCATCTTTAATGAATGTTTTCTTGCAGTCTATTTCAATTAGTACAAACAATTTAATTGCACAACATCTTCTTAACGCCAAACCGGATGTTCTCATCTCTCCCAAACTTGAAGATTTTGATATGCTTGAATTTTATAAAGGCAAAGATATAATTCAACGAGGTTACGATACAGCATTGAAAGATTTACCAAAAATCAAAGCTTGTTTATTAGAGTAATCATTTTAGAATTTTGATAAACATTATTAAATAAATGAAAATTTATTTTTATCGGGCACTTTATGCTTCTATTTATAAAAAAATTAAAATCTTCTTAAAAAGTTGATTATTTATATGACAATACAATTAAATTATAACAGGCATGAAAATTTAAAGTATAAAATAAAAAAGCCGATTCAATTGAATCGGCTTTATATATTAATATAAATCTGATTAGTAGGTTATATTGGAATAAACCCTTTTACCGTCTGCATTACTTTCTTTTATAGTAATTATAACTGAATGTGCAGCATTAGGGTCAGCAGTTACAAACTCAACTAAGTAACTGTTTGATAAAGCACCTGTAACAGGAAGCTTGGAAAGATCTAATCCAGTACCGTCAGCGTTTATTTGAACAAAAGTTCCACCTGTACATGTTGACATATCCCACGGTCTTTCGTCATAAAGTTTCTGCCAGTAGTAAGCATTTGCAGTATCAGCATCTCCGCTCCATACTGTATGAACAGTGATTTTCCCTGATAATTTATTGCACATGCTTTCTGTGCTCCAATCAAATAATCCATTAGGTTGTGTTGGTTCATCAGTAAAGTTTATAACTACTCTCTGGGCGTCGCCTCTCCATGAGTAATTGGAGTCTGCAAAGAAAATAGCAAGCACTCCATCTTCATCATAAACACCGCTAGAGCCAATGTACTTGACTTTCTCAGTTCAAATGCTGCGCTATCACTTCCAGAGAATCCTTCTGTACGATATGTGCCATAACTGTGATTTAAATAAGTTCCAATAGCTTGAGCAGTAGTAAAATTTATACCGCCATTTACATCTCCATATTGGAATCCAACTACGGCAAACCTAACATCAAACCCGCTGCTTTGAAGTACCTGAGAAAATTTAATAATAGAGCCTGCAATTGAATCAGCCTCTTCATCCATACTTCCTGAATTATCGACAGTAAAAACAACATCGGCTTTTAATGTTGTTGAGCCGCCGACTTTTGAAACCTTTATGCCTTTAACTTTACTATCTTCAGTTACAAAAAGATTGCTTTGCGCAGTCAATTGGATTGGCTGGTTTGTAACCGGGTTAATAATTCCGGTGAGGTTCATTTGAATTCTACTTGATGACGAATTAGGTTTGGCGAAATTTGCTGTAGGAAGTATATTATTTATTGTAGTTAGAGGTACCGTCACATTAGTTGGATCGGCTGGTATATCGCTGTTATCTTCTGTTGTAACAGGGTTGTTATCTTTAGAACATCCGAAAAAATATAAAAAAGAAATGAGTGATAAAATGAGTAGAAGCTTTTTCATTTCTACTTTCCCTCCTGTATTGTATTGGTAAGTGAGCATTAATTAATTGAAATTCTTTTTTAGGGGGAGGAATAAATTATGATCTCCCCGTTCCGCGCCATTCAAAAAATTATGAATTATTTAAAACAAAGATAATTTTTAAGGAAATAAAATCAATAGAGCAAATGTACTAATCCAATCGTTATTTTAATGTATAATATTTCTATAATATTTCTTTTGTGCTGCAATATTCTGTTATAATCTTTTCAAGCAGCTTCTTAATTTTAATTTCATCCATTGCAAAATGCTTATAAATTGCTTTTTTTATAAATACCTATGATTTTCTTCAATTATTAAGCCTATTTTATTTGTTGAAGATTAAAAAATCTTTTTTTTATCTTATGACTATTTTATTATTTTATCCTTTAGGAATAAAGTTTTATATTTGCACATTACTTACGGTAGATTTATTTCGAAAAATACTCTTCGTCAAAGAAATGATTGTTTTTTAACACTCAATGTTAAAAAATTATTATTAATTACTTGACAATACCGTTTGTGATTTAGAATTTTAGGAGAGGTTTAAAAATTAAATAGATGTTCAACAATCCCTTAGTTTCCAAAAAGTAATTGTATGCCAAAGATAAATTTGACCAATAAGCGTCGTGAAGACCAAATTAGAATAATTAAAGATTATGTCGATCGTAGAAATCAGCATAAGGATCAAGGGGACGTAACCCTTAAACAAATTGTCAGCAGATTTAAAATTAACTTTCTGAATAATGATCGACAGAAAGCCGCATATTTTAAGAGGATTATGAAGCATATTGAAGAAAACAAATAACTTCATAAATTTTTAATCTTTTAATAGCGAATAAATTATTCTTACATACCATTTACTGTTAAATAAATTTGTGAATGGAGATTAATTATGAGGTGTTCTAAATTTTTAGTTACGTTGTTATTACTATTTCCAATATACTTATTCGCACAATCCTCCCAAAATAATGCGCTGTATCTTTCAGGAAATCTGGTTGTTTCAAATTCATCCATGCAAGAAAATTATAAAGACCATTCATTACACACCGCTTTTGGTATTGGATTCGGGTTCCCACTATTTCAAAATATTTCTTTTTACGGTAGGGTTACATATACTTCAAAACCCAACTTTACAGCTTATGATTATTTAACTTATGTAGATAACGATATCAGCATTATAAATCAATTAACTGCTGCCAATGTTACATTTTCACAATTTATTTTTAATGCCGGCCTTCAATACAATTTTTTTATTTCAAAGAGCATTAAATTGGGATTGTCCAGCGGGTTCACATATTCAATGGTTAACCAAAAAATTTCTCTTCAAAGCGGAAAGACAATTGAAAATTTAGATAACGAAGGACTGTATGGCTATTTCGCCGGAACAAGTCTTGAAAAAACTTTCGAGGACAGCCACGTTTCCATCTTTGGTGAAGCTCAATATAATTTTATAAGAAAAGATTTAGTTTATTACCGAAGTAATTTTGGCGGCGTAAATTTTACTATTGGCGGGAAGTATTATTTTAGCAACTAATCTCTTTTTTATGCTGAATCGTTTTCAGCATCTTATCCTTAAATTTTGACAGTAGTCACTCTGCAAATTGATTTAGCATTCATAACAAAAACTAGATCTTAAAATTTAATATCAATTAGAAATGATATTCTAGTCCTGCATTAAAAAATCTTTTTGAAAAAATATTTGGTGTATAAACTAATTGCTTTGAATTTGAGTACAAATTAAACCATGAATAAGATTCATAATTATACTTGTTGAATATATTATAAACATCAAAAGTAAGTATCAACTCGCTTTCATTGCTAAAAATAAATTTGTTAGTAAGTCCCATATCCACTCTGAAGAAAAACGGGTATTCAAAAGTTTTTGTGTAATCAACCGCGATGGAATTTTTATTTGTAGCCGGATCGGTAACTACCTTCCTTGGATAATATAAAAATCCTGAACCAACTAAGAAAAGAACATGTGCCTGGAAATTAGGGTGTTTTGGGGTACGGTCTTGAAGAAAAACTCTTATAGTATGTGTTTGATCTAAAAGCCTTCTCACATAACCAGTAGAATGATCATCAAGATTTTTTTCTTTAGTGTTTAAATAGCTGTAGCCAATCCATGTATTCATTCCAGGTACAAGCTCGCCTTCATATTGTAAATCAAGGCCGTAGGCATATCCCTTATAATTATTTTTATCTCCATAAATGAGTTTCAAATTTTCAATATGATATGGAATCAGCATGTCAAGTTTTTTATAATAAGCTTCAACAAGAAATTTCTTGGTGACTCTTGGCATAATTTCCCAGCTTAAAATATAATGTATTGCTCTTTGCGATAGTAAAGGAGGTTGGCTAGAAGTATTTTTATCGCGAAGCTCATAAAAGAACGGCGGCTGATAATAATAGCCCCAGCTAAAGCTTAGCTTATTAGCCGGCGTGTAATTATAACTTACACTTGCACGGGGGCTGAATAATGCTTCTTTATTATAATAATATTTTAAAAATCTTAATCCCACATTTGCGTGAAATTTTTCATTAAAAATAATTTCATCCTGGACATATGTTGAAAAAGAATTAAAATTTAAATTTTGTCTGGCAACTGATGAATAAGGTAAATCTAAAACAGAATCTTCAACTGCGGATTCAACAGCACTTTCATTTAATGAATTATCCATTTTTGATAATCGAAATTTTATTCCTGCTTCTATATTATGGATAGACTCTTTGTAGTCAACGCTTGATTGAATGTCGAATATATTTATCTTCAAACTATTATTGCCTTTTTCATACCTTGTTTTAAGCAACTGTTTATATAGTTGTGTATTGTATGCGCTTTCAGCATAGTAAATATCTGCATATAAATTTTTATTCTCGGATTCATCTATAGTATAATAAGATATTGAAGAAACCAAGTTTGTCTTTTTAGAAATATTTTGAAGAAATCTTAAACCTGCTAAATTTGTACTAAAGTTATATATTTTACTTCCCGAATATTCAAAAAGAATTTCCTTAACATCTAAATAGCTGGCTTGAAAATGGCCTTTCCAGTTTTCTGGTGTTAAATCAAATTTGTTTGAAGCATTTAAGAATAATAATTGAAGGCTGGAGTTTTCGGAAAAGTTATATGTTCCGAAAAATTGAAAATCCATAAATTTTGGTTTGTACTTTCCGGCAGTCTGTAATTTAGTTAAGAATAAAGTTGGATATGCGTCCCTGAATCCGGCCATCCAATTAAATTTTCCCATTTTATCTTGAAGTGTCAACCCCATGTTTAGCAGGTTAAAATTTATTTCTCCATTTAAATATTCTTTGTTGTTGTTTTTATAATTTACTTCCAGTGCTGAAGACATTTTATCATCATATCTTGCTGGAAAACTGCCGTTATAAAATTGTAAATTGCCGACCATATTTTGGTTAATGATCGATTGACTTTCTTCAACTCCCTGGTCTATTAAAAAAGGCCGGAAAATTTCGTATCCATTTAAGTAAATTAAATTCTCGCTGAAGTTGCCGCCTCGAACATTATATGCACTGGTTAACTCATTATTAGAAGTTACACCTGGCAGAATCTTAACACTTCTAATAACATCTGAATACATGTTTGGCATTTTATCGAGATCTTTTTCTTTTATTTCTTGAATTACCGGCGATAGATTTTCTTTTTTGGCGTGAACATTAACTTCACTCTGTTCTAAAATCTTAGGGACTAATTTTATTGCAAGCTTAATTTCATTTTGACCTTTTGGTAGAATTATATTTCTAATATCATCTTCAAATCCAACAAAACTGAATTTAATTTTATACGTACCAAAAGGAATCGTTAAAGAAAAATTTCCTAAGCTGTCTGTAGTTGTTCCCCAGGATTTTGTAAGAACAGAAACATTGACATCCGCCAGAGACCGATTTGTTTCGTAGTTTAAAACTTTTCCATAAATATGTAATTGATTTGATTGTGCAGATAGAAATGAAAGAGGAAGCAATAAAATTAATATTGATATTTTCATAATTTAATTAAAGAAGTTGTGAATGATTTATGACTTCAGTATCAAATTATTTTTACCGTCTCTCCTATAAAATGAAGCGAAAAAAGAATTGTAAAAAATACATTTCATAGTTATGCTAAAAAGAGTAAACCTTCAAGGCAATTATGAATAAAAATTTTCAAAAATTATTCGCTTACTGTCAAAAATGTTTTAGGAAGTCACATTCATATAATAAGCAATCCAACTTCTATTTAGTATGAGTGGGCAGCATTTTGTTTATTATGTTAGAAGTTTTGTAAATTAAAAAAAACAATAACCCTAATCTTTGGGGATTTGGCTCGATTGTCATATTTTTATAGCTAAAATTATTCAGAATTATTAAAGATAAATCTTAAGAAATCAATTTAGAAGTAGTTGGTAGGGGAACAAACCTGGCAGCTAATATCTTAGGGAGAAGCCTATGTACGCATTGGAAGTCAAAAATCTAAGTAAAACATTCGGCAATGTTAAAGCAGTCGACAATGTTTCTTTTTCTGTTCCGGAAGGTTCCGTTTTCGGATTAATCGGAAGAAATGGAGCAGGCAAAACAACAACAATTAGAATGCTTATGAATATTTATTTGCCGGATTCCGGTGATATCGTTTTACGCGGAACAAAAATAGGGCAGGAGTTTAAAGAGAAGGTTGGTTATCTTCCTGAAGAACGCGGGCTTTATAAAAAGATGAGTGTGATTGATACTCTTTTATTCTTTGCTGAACTTAAAGGAAAAACCGGAGCTGAAGTTCAGAAAAAAGCAGATTATTATTTAAAGAAGTTTGAACTTACAGATCGAAAGACTTCTAAAATAGAGGACCTGTCAAAAGGGAATCAGCAGAAAATTCAATTTATTGCTACCATTCTTCATGACCCGGAATTTTTAATTCTTGATGAACCTTTTTCGGGGCTTGATCCGATCAACACTGATCTTCTAAAACAAATTATTCTTGATATGAAGAAAGAAGGAAAAGTAATTATTTTTTCTACTCACTTAATGGAATTTGCAGAGAAAATGTGCGATCATATTGCTATGATTGACCGAGGTAAGATTATTCTGAGCGGCGAACTAAAAACAATTAAAACAAATTACGGAAAAAGAAATGTTAGTCTTAATTACAACGGTAACATTTCTTTTTTGAATGGCCATCCGATTATTGAAAGTATTGAGGACTTCGGAAATACAACAGGTATAAAAGTTAAAAATGATTCCGATGTTCAAACTTTACTTAAACTGCTGGTACAAAATAATATTACGGTTAATAAATTTATAGCTGATGAAATTTCTCTACATGAAATTTTTGTTTCATTAGCTGGAAGGGAGAATGAACATGTTTAATCGAAGAACATTAACCGTAATTAAGCGTGAACTAAGAATGAAGTTACTTAGTAGGACTTTCATTATTATGACTCTACTCATTCCGCTATTTATGATAGGAATAATTGGGTTTCAAACTTTTCTTTATTCATATAACCAGGAACAAGCCTTAAACTTAACTATAATTTCTGAGTCGCAAAAAATTAATAAAAGTGTAGAAGATGAATTAGTTAAGCTGCCTGAAGTAATGAGAAATAGTTATAAACTTAAATTCTTAACTGTTGCAAAAGGAAAATTTCAAAACAAGCTTAATGAATTAAAGAAAGATATTGCTTCTGAGAAAATATCTGGAGTAGTTTTTATTCCTGATTCGGCGTTAATTTCAAAGAGGGTGGAATTCTATTCAAAGAATCCAAATAATTCTACCTTGTTCAATAAACTAAGGCAGCCTATTAACACAGCTTTAATAAGTCTATTTTTTGAAAATAGAGAATTGACGCCGAGCGAAATTGATTTTGCCAGGAATAGAGTTGACTTTACAGGTTACCGCGTTACTTCAGGCGAAAAAGTTGAAGAAGAGGGGATTGGCAATACGGTTATTTCATTTTTATTTTCATTTCTCCTCTATTTGAGTCTGATATTTATGGGTCAGATGACAATGAATTCAGTCGTCGAAGAAAAAAACAATAAAATTGTCGAAATACTTTTATCTTCAATAAGCAGCAAAGAAATGATGGCAGGGAAGATACTTGGAACAGCAATTACAGGTATAATGCAAATGGCAATTTGGTTAACTCCATTAATTTTAGTGATATCAACCACCTTGTTTGTTCTACCGGCAGATTTTATTTTAAAATTAAAATTAATTGATATTGCATATTTTCTTTTTAATTACTTTATAGCGCTAATCACGTTCTTGGGGTTGTTTGCTGCGGTTGGTGCAATATTCGATAACAGTCAGGATGCGCAATCTGGTGTTTGGCCTTTATTGATGCTTATTATGCTACCGTTCTTTATTGCGTTAAGCTTGCAGTCAAATCCAAATAGTCCAATTGCAACCATTGCATCCATGTTTCCCTTTGCCGCTTTAATAGTAATGCCTGCAAGAATAAGTCTGATGGAAGTGCCTTCATGGCAATTAATACTTTCTATTTTGATAAGTATTGTTGTAATGTTTTCAGTTTTTCCTATTGCCGGAAAGATTTTTAGAGTTGGAATTCTACGGACTGGCAAAAAGCCCAAATGGTCGGAGATTATAAAATGGTTGAAGTATAAATATTGATGTATAATAAAATATATTTATCTTCATAATAGAAAGTAATCAGAAAAGCTAAGCATGATAATAGATCACAACAGTGAACGCCCAAAAATTGAATATCCGTGCGAATGGGAATATAAGGTAATTGGTTCCAATGTTGAAAATATAATAAAAGTAATTGAAGATGCGGCAAAAGGATTGAAATACACAATCACACCTTCGAATGTTAGTAAAAACGAAAAGTATTTTAGTCTTAATTTTAAAGTGGAAGTTCCTAACGAAGTTGTACGCGATTTAGTTTATCAAAAGCTTGGGGAGAGTGAAGAGATAAAAATCGTTCTTTAACTATCAGTGATCAAATTTAATTTTTATTTTTAATAGCTTGTTGAATTGATTTCTCAATAATTCTATCCATTATTTTATATCCGGCAGAAGTAGGATGCACGCCGTCTTCGGTATATTTTTTATCTAAACCATTTCTTTCATCAACCATACTAGAATAAAAATCTGCATAAATAATATTATTCTCATCGCAATAGGATTTAATCATTGAATTAAGCTTCACAATTTTTTCAGCCGGCTGTAAACCATGGTGCCATGAGAAATCGTATGCGGGAAGAACAGAACAAAGGATAACTCTAATATTATTTGCTTCAGCTAATTGAGTCATTGAAATAATGTTACCCAAAATATCTTTTAATGCAATTGGGCCTGTATTTTCAGCGATGTCATTTGTTCCGGCTAGAATAACTACAATAGTCGGTTTTAGATTAATTACATCCTGACGAAAGCGGAGTAACATTTGAGGCGAAGTTTGTCCGCTGATACCTCTTCCGACATATTCTTTATTTGCAAAAAAACTGCTGTCAAGTTTAACCCAATATTCTGTAATTGAGTTGCCCATAAATACAACACGATTTTCGTTTGAAGCAGGCCGGACAAGATTTTCATCAGCTTCAGCATATTTCTTCAAATTTGCCCAATCATCTTTTGGATTATTTTGACTATAAGCGGAAAATTGAAATAAAAATACTAACAGGCAAAGAGAAGCTACTATGTTTTTCATAATCAATGATTTTATTATTGGAAATAACTGTTAAATAAAAACTTCATAATCAGTATAATTTAATTTTTAAGTGAATGACTTAAAAGCCATTTGTATAACTCGGGGTTATTATAAGTTTCCGTCCACGAATCATGATTCGCTTCTGGATAAACCGTAAACTTTACATCACCACCACATTTTTTCAAAGCATTGACCAATTTTTCGGATTCTGAAATCGGAACAACATTATCTTTAGCGCCATGAAATACCCAAATTGGGGTATCTTTTAAATTGCATACTATTCTTTCGTTTCCGCCACCGCAAATAGGAGCAATTGCCGCAAACCTGTGCGGATATTCTGTTGCCAGGCTCCACGTTCCATAGCCTCCCATGCTTAACCCGGTTACATATACTCTGTTTTTATCTACGTTATATTTTTCTTCCACCTCTTTAAGCAGTCCATCCAACACATCATTCGACCACCAACTGTCATCAGGGCATTGCGGAGATACAAGAATAAATGGAAATTCTTTTCCTGCTTCAACCAATTTTGGAGGGCCGTGTCTTTTAACTAATTGGAGATCATTACCTCTTTCACCGATTCCATGTAAAAATAAAACCAGCGGCCATTCTTTTTTTTCTTTTCCATATTCTTTAGGGAGATAAAGCAAATAATTTGCAGAAACGGTTTTTGTCACTTCACGGGAAAATGATTTGTTCATTTGTTTGTTAGTCTCTTTGTTATAAATATTTAAAGATGAACAGCCAGCTATCAAAAAAAATGCTGCCATTAAACTTAATAATATCGAAGCCAGAATAACTCTATAGTAAAATAAGAAAAGAAATTTTTTCATGATTATTTATAACCAATTTATTTTGAGAATAATTGAATTATAACTTATTAGTAAGATATCTTTTAAGATCGCATTCTTAAACCAATAATGGTTCGTTTGATTCACTAATAACTCAATCCAAACCCATAAGGAATTAATGGATTGTAATTTTTGTCTCCAATATTAATAGGTTCTTGCGAAGTTGTTCTCGGCCACGAGTGTGAAAGCTTTCCAGTTGGATTGTAATCGCCAAAAAGAACGTCTGCCACTCCTTCACCTTCTGAACCAGGCAGCCATGCTGCGACAAATGCATCTGCTTTATCAAGAGCTTTATCTATAATCATAGGCCTGCCGGAAAGCAGTAATACTGCAACTGGAATTCCTGCTTTTTTAACATTCTCAATTGTTTGAATATCTTTTTGTGAAAGAGATAAATCCTTCCGGTCACCTTTCGTCTCAGCATAAGGGTTTTCGCCAACAACCACTACAGCAAAGTCATTGCCTTCTGCACCTTTTCCGTCTTCAGAATAAGTTACTTTGGATGAATCATCGACTGCATTTTTAATTGCTTGTAAAATTGTTGTTCCTTTTAGATTTTTAAGATCAGCGCTTCCTTGCCATGAAATTGTCCACCCGCCGCATTGCATACCTAAGCTGTTAGCTCCTTTTCCCGCAACAAAAATTTTAGCTGATTTTTTTGACAAAGGAAGAGTATGATTTTCATTTTTTAATAGTACCAATGATTGTCTAACACATTCCCTGGCGACTTGTCTATGTTCGTTAGAGCCCACTTGCGCAAGCAAATTTTTATCTGTATTTGTTTTATTAAATAAATCCATCTTAAGCTTAACACGAAGAATTCTTCGAACGGCATCGTCAATTCTTTCTTTGGTTATTTTCTTTTCTTTAACTAATTCTTTTAAATCATTTATGTATTCGATATAATTATTTTTTTCCCCTTCACCATTTGGAATCATAATCATATCAAGACCAGCATTAATTGATACTTCAACATCTTTCTTATAATCCTTTCCAAGTTGGTCAATTGCTGCCCAATCAGAAACAACTAAACCTTTGAAGCCTAATTCATCTTTAAGGAGATTGGTTATTAAATATTTATTAGCATGCATTTTTACACCATTCCAACTACTGTATGAAACCATAATTGAATTGGTGCCGGCTTTTATGGCGGAGATGTATCCAGGCAAGTGAATTTTTCTTAATGTTTTTTCGTCACATTCAGTGTTGCCTTGATCTTTTCCATTTGTTGTTCCCCCGTCGCCAATAAAATGTTTCGCGCAGGATAGAATTGCATCATCACTTGAATTATTGCCTTCAAGCCCACGTACTGCGGCTGCTCCCATTTCAGCTACTAATTGTGGATCTTCTCCAAAGCTTTCATAAGTTCTTCCCCATCTGTCGTTTCTTGCTACAGCGACGCAAGGGGCGAAAGTCCAATTAATTCCAGTACCGGCAACTTCTTCAGCAGTTACACGAGCGGCCTTTTCCACAAGTTCAGGATTTCGTGTGCAGCCCAATCCTATATTGTGAGGAAATATTGCTGCATTTGAAACATTATTATGTCCATGAACAGCATCGATACCTAGAAGCAAAGGAATTTTTAATCTAGTTTGCAAAGCGAATGTTTGTAATTCATCTGCTGTCATTGCCCATCCATTTGCAGATATGTCGTTTATTTCAGAATCACCTCCCCAAAGAATGGAACCTATAAAATATTTTTTAATATCATTAAAATCTTTAAATGCTGAATAATTAACTTGTGTCATCTGGCCAATCTTTTCATCCAATGTCATGACAGAAATAAGAGAATCAACTTGTAATTCAATTCTATCATCTCGGCTTTGTTCTGAATTTTCACTAACGGAAAGAAAACCGAACAAGCTTAAGCATACAATCATTAAAATAATTATAGAAAGTTATTTTCATTGAATTCCTAGGGTATATTATAAATGGATTCATTTCAAGAGCTTCATAGAAATTTTAATCATTTAAAAAGATCAAAGTATGTGTTCTAGTTAAATTCCCTAATTCCTGCCCTGAAAAAGGGAACGGATCATCTAACTATGGGGATAGTTAGATGAGACTAACTATTAAATAATTTTTTTTAAAGATTTTGCTTTTTCAAGTTCATTCCAAATCAACGCAGCAGCGCCAAGTACGGCTGTATTTCCTTTTAATAATTTAGAAGGAAGAAGCTTAACTTTATTTTTAAAAATATTTAATAAACTTTCTTCTAAATATTTTTGAGTCGGTTTAAAAATCAAATCACCGGACGCAGCTAATCCGCCAAATAAAATAATTGCTTCGGGGCTTGTATAAGCAACTGAATCTGCTAACTGTGATCCTAAAACTTTGCCGGTATATTCAAATGCATCTAAGTGCAATTTGATCACCTCTCATGGCTGCATCATAAATTATTTTAGAAGTTAAATCATTAAACGAAATGGATCTTAATTCGCTTGGCTTATTGCTGTTGCATAAAAGTTCAAAAATTGTTCTCTTAATCCCACTTGCCGAAGCATAAGTTTCCAGACAGCCTTTTCTTCCGCAGCCGCATTGCCTTCCATTGGGATCATAAATTGTGTGCCCAATTTCTCCAGCAAAACCATCGTGGCCGTAAATCAATTCACCGTTTGAAACAATGCCGCTACCCAGGCCTGTACCAAGAGTTATAACAATAAAATCTTTCATTCCTTTTGCTGCACCGAATTTCATTTCTCCTATTGCTGCAGCATTTGCATCATTTGTGATAGCAGCGGGCAGTTCCGAATATTTTTTTACAATCTCGATAACTTTTACCATTCCCCATTTTAAGTTTGGTGGATTATCAACTGTACCTTTGTAGTAATTTGCATTTGGTGCCCCTATACCGATTCCAATCAATTCGTAATCGGATGAATATTTAATAAAATCTTCATTTATTTTTTTAAATAAACGATCAAATAATAGTTCCGCTTTTTCGTGAGAATTCGTAGGAATAGATGATTCGTAAATAGAATTTCCTTCTTTATCAACAAAACCAAAGACAGTATTTGTTCCGCCAATATCAATTCCGACGGCAACATTTATTTTTTGCATTTAATATCTCCCAACTAAAAATTATTTTTTTAATCATTCAAAATGTTTATTAAGCAATTGCCGGTTTAAATCCTTTGAATCCATAATAAGCTATATATATATAACAAAGTACAGGAATAAAGAACGCATGGTGAATTCCTATATTGTCTGCGAAGAATCCTTGTAATACCGGTAATAATGCTCCACCAACAATTGCAGTACAAAGTATTCCTGAAGCCTGTCCAGTATGCTTACCAAGTCCGTCAATAGCTAATGTAAAAATTGTAGGGAACATAATTGAATTGAATAAACCAACTGCCAATATAGTCCACATGGCAAAAGCATTAAAAGTAAACATGGAAATTACAACAAGTACTGCTGCGCATAAAGCAAAGATGGATAAAGTTCGAGCAGGTTTTCTTTTCCCTATATTAAATGCCAGGAAGTTTATTGCTACAAATAAAAGGAATATTAAAGTTTTGCTAATAGAGCCTAAAGAAAAGCTAGAGAGATTCTCGTACTCTTTTGTAATATACAATCCCAGCACCACTGCAAGTAGAAGTATAAAGAATAAGTAAGTATTTTTCTTTTTGTTATCCGAAATTTCTGATAATAGGATAGAACCAAAAAATCTACCAATCATTGCGCCTCCCCAATAAAGGGCAACATATTTTCCGGCATCAGATGGTTTTAATCCTGCGATAAAAGGCTGTCCTAAATAATTAACCAGGAATGAACCAATTGAAACTTCGGCACCGACATAAACAAAAATAGCTACTGCCCCAAGCACCAAATGTTTGTATTTCCAGGCGCTGCTGTGTAAATGATGAAGGTTCTGGCCGCCTCCGGTTGAAGCAATATCAGAAGCTTCAATTTTGGGAAGCTTTATTATTGCAAACATAGCAGCTATTGCAAATAAAATTCCAGCCAGCCAAAGATACGGCACTTGAACAGCACTTGCCTGTACAAGTTTGTATGCTGTAATTTCGCCCGGCAGCATTTCTTTTAATTGTTCGGCGGTTTTAATTACAAGAGTAAGTATTAATATCGAACCAAATAATGGCCCGATTACAGTTCCAAGAGAATTAAAGGCTTGGGTAAGATTAAGTCTGCTTGATGCAGTTTCAGGTTTACCAAGAATGGCTACATAAGGATTGGCAGCGACCTGAAGCAAAGTTATGCCTGATGCTAAAATAAACAATGCTGCTAAGAACATTATGTAAGATTGATAACCGGCAGCGGGATAAAATAAAATGCATCCGATGCCCGCGGTAATTAGACCTATAACAATGCCGTTCTTGTAACCAATTTTTTCAACCAAAATTCCTGCAGGCAGAGAAATTATTGCATAAGCTGTAAAGAAGCTGAATTGAATCAGCATTACTTGAGTGTAGTTCAAAGTAAATACAGATTTTAGATGAGGAATTAAAATATCATTCAATGAGGTTATTAATCCCCACATAAAAAATAATGAAGTCAAAACAACCAAAGCAGGCCCATAATTTTTATCAGTTTGATTGACTTTATTATTAAGATTAACAGATGCTGTATTTACACCCATGTATTTTCCTCTTTTGATTAATTAAAACAAAATATTTAACCAGCGATTGCGGCTTAATTTGAATTGAAGTGAATAAGGTTTTTGAGATACTATTATTCAATTAATTTGATCGGTTTGAATAATTTTATAATGACACTATTTTGAAAAAATAAATCTGATTGATTTATCAAAATTTATGCTCAATGAACAAAAATCAATAATTATTTTTATTTATGCTTTAAAGAAATATATAAATAATTAATACTTAAAAATAGGAAGTATTATTGAATTATAAATTATTATTTTAATACGAATACTTTATTGAAATGACAAGTGATAAAAACTTATCTTGCTATCATTTCAATTAACTAGACATAAGATTGTTATTTAGCTTTCACGACTAATCGTGTCAGCAGGAGAATAAATAGCTTCAGAATAATCATCATTTATTTATCTTCGGAAGTTTTCTGGTCTGCAAAAACTTTTGAAATTGATTTCTTGTGGATATAACTTCATTGTGAGATAAATCTGAATGAATAAATATCAGTCTATTGTTTACTAAGTCCTCTGGTTTTAATTCTGTTTCATCAGTTTTAAAATATGAAATTCCCCATGCATCAAAATCATTCATCAGACTTTCGGATTCGTTTTTTGTTCCGCCGCTGTCTGTATAAATATCAATAAAATTTCCGTTATAATTTTCTATCCAGTGAGCAAATTTTTCAGTTTGTCCATACAATGCGTCAAATAAAATAACATCGGAAATGTTTTGAGTTAAACCGCCGCGCATTAAGCAAAATGAAATTACGCGGTATGCACCGCTGTGCCCTGCTAATATAATATTTCCAATTTTGGGTGAGTTCAACTTTCCTCTATCTAGCCAAAAACTTTAAAACGTCATTAATTAAATTTTTTAAGCCATCTTTATCTTCCAGCTTTCCGCCGAAAGAATCGGGAGAGTTTTTAGGCCCTTCGGGAAAAACAAATATTGCATTTACATTACTTGCCGCAAATTGTTCTATAAGATTAAATTGAGCACAAGTGCTGTCAATATTATTATTCCATCCGTGGAAATAAACTATAACATTGGTTGAGTCTGTTTGCTTAAATCCTTTAGGGATAAATATTGCAACACTGCTGTCATTATAATGCTCTTGAAATGAAAACATTTTCCCATCATATGTATGACCATTAATTCTTCCTGAATCCGGGAAAGGAGCAGAGGAAAATTGAGGGACAAACATTTCCCCCAGATCTTTATATCTTTCTGTTAAAGACTGAGAAAATGATAAACCTGTTATTGTAAATAAGATTAAAACAAACTTGATGAAATTAATTTTCAATGCAGTCTCTCTTTAATATTTTGTTATAAAATTTTTATTGTGAAATAAAATAATGATCCGGGATAAACTACAGTATACAATCTAATAATTATTTTGATTCGAAATAAGTATATGCAAATTCTAATGACTCAATAGCAATTTCATTTTTTATTGATTTTAATTCAGCCAAATTCCAACTTACCGGCCAGGCATTAACGAAAGCTCCATGTTTTAACAGCCGCGCCTTCCTCGTTAATCAATTTTAGTGATGATATTCTTGGTTGAAATTTTTGTTGCCAGGGTTCTCATTAAAAGTATCATTACACCATTTTATGAGTTCAGAGTTTGCTGAAACCACTCCTCTTTTGAGCACAAGGTTTGAATATTTTACTTGTTTGGGAAGTTTATACTGAAACTTATTACTCTCATTTGCCAGCATTTCTTCAGGGGCAATTTCATTTGATAATCCGCTAACTTCCTGGAATGAAGCATCAACATTTTCTGAATTTTCGGATGAGCTTAATTGAAAATAAAATGCGATGTTTGGAAAATTATTCATAAGTGCAGCCTTGAATTTTGTATAAGCTAAAAATTATATTTTTTTACTCAATTAATTTTATACTTATTAAAAATTTTATATGCATTAAATTACATATTATTTATCCATTTAACCTTAAATTCTTTTCCATCTTTGCTTTTGTAACTCGCTTCAATTTTTGGATTATTAAATATTTTAGCAAATATTTTTTAGCTGTTATTTAATTTCTACATTTTTAATATAATATGAAATAAAGTTTAAAACAGAGGAAGTTTATAAATAATTGGCTCAACCGTTTCTTTCATAAAAAAAGCCGCTAAACAATGCGGCTTTAAAGAATAATTGGGGGAGAGTGAATTTACTCTCCATCAAAAAATTTGAGAATTAATTCTTATAATTCATTATTTCATCAAAATCATTTTTTTCGTTGCTGAATAAGTTCCCGATATTAATCTGTAAAAATAAATTCCGCTTGAAAGATTGCTTGAATTGAAATCGACAGAATAATTTCCTATTGCTTTTCTTTCATTTAATAATGTTGCAATTTCTCTTCCAAGATCGTCGTAGACTTTAATTGTCACAAATGCTTCTTTTGGAATTGTGTACTGAATTGTTGTTGTTGGATTAAATGGATTAGGATAATTTTGACTTAGGTGGAATTTATCAACTAAACTAATCTTCCTTTCATTTATATCTAGTAACTCCTCCATTGGATGTTTTATAAAATCCTTCTCCGACGACAAATCCATCCGTTTCGTTTATCATAGAAATAGATTCAAAACCTATGTTAACTTCCTTTGGAGTTTCATTCTCCCAATTTATCCCACCATCAGTTGTTTTAAATAGAAAATGAGCTCCATTATAAGATCCTACTAACCAGCCCACCCTGGAATTAATCATACAAATTTCTCTAAAACTACAAGTTGAGAAACTTGTTGGAACAGATGATGAAATCCATGTATTTCCGCCGTCTGTAGTTCTCAAGTAAATTGAATATCCCGATATTCCTCCGACCGCCCAGCCACTGTCTTGTGATGTAAATTGAATGTCTCTCAAAGGGGCATGATAATGCAAAGCCGTACTATCCTGGAAATTCCAATTAAAGCCACCATCCGTGGTATGAAATATCATACCATCGTATGAGACAGCCCAGCCTTGTAATGAATCAAAAAAACTTACTTTTGAAAAATCCGAACCCCATTGATAAATATTAGTATGAGCTATTCTTTCCCAATGTTTTCCACCATCCACTGTTCGATAGACATTAGCTGTATCTACTATTCCCCCTGAAGCAAAACCGAGTTTAGAATTAATAAAATCAAAACTATCGATATCACGAATTGTACTATCAATTGTAACCCAGGTTTTTCCGCCATCACTTGTTCTTTTTATACCATTTTTACTAAAACCGGCGCGAATAACTGTCGTATCATCGATGACATAGAATCCTCTCCATATGTTATCGGAGGTAGTATCATTTATACTCCATGTTTCGCCGCCATCAGTGGTTTTGAAGATATGATCTTGACCTAAAATCCAACCTATTTCCGGTGATGCAAATTTGACTATATATAAATATTCATTGGAAGGAAAAGTCTGCTTAATCCACTGAGCATTTACTGAAATAAAAAAGACTACTAAAAAAAATATTATCCAATTGGAGGTTTTAGAAATATTCATCTCGTTTCTCCCGTTTTTTTTAAATGTAATTAATTTTATCTAAAAATTAGATTAAAAGAAAGTGATTATGTAAGTTTTAATATTTCGCACCATAACAGCAAATTAAGTTAGAACGAAACAACTGATATTTAGCCGAAGGTGTGTAACTTTATTAATGCACATCGAAGACAAGTTAATTAATTAAAACAAGCACGCTAAACTGAATACCGAACTAAAATGGCGGTCGGTGTTGAGGTGATGGTTAGGTGTAATTTAAAGTTTGAAAAAATAATTTGTTAATTAATAAATTATTTTGACCAAGGCCATATACGACCACCATCATCATAATCTACTTTTTTTCTTCTCAAATAATTGAATCGAAATATGAAAACTGTAGCGATTATTGTAAACATAATAAATAATAAATTTCCAGAAATTATTTCTTCAAATAATTTAATAGGAGAAAAAGCATCAGTTAAATAATTCTCATTATGTGATCCAACATTAATTAGAATAAATATGAGAACAGCGCACAAGTAAACTGATATTATCAATTTCAACGAAAATTTTATAAAATCTTTTAAAAACATATACACCTAACTATTAATTATACTGCAAGTATTACTCAATTATTGGAGTACTATTATACAATTCTTGCATTATTCCTTTTTAGCTGTTATTTAATTTCTACATTTTTAATTTAAAATGAAATAAAGTTTAAAGCAGAGGCGGTTCATAAATAATTGCCTCAACGATTTCTTTATAAAAAAAGCCGCTGAAAACAGCGGCTTTTATTTGTGCGAAGGGGAAGCGTGAAATAACTTTCCATTAAACTACATTGAACATTGATTATGAGAAATTATTATTTCATCAGAATCATTTTCTTTGTTGATAAAAATGTTTGTCCGGAGTTTGAACCATCATTTTCAACTGATAAGATATAAACATAGACTCCACTAGCTAAATTACTTGCGTTAAAGTTAACTTCATGATCTCCGGCAGAAATCTTGTTATTAATTAAGGTCGCTACTTTTTCACCAAGTATATTGTGAATGGTTAAACTTACAAATTCATCATTCGGGATAGAGAATTTTATAGTTGTACTTGGATTGAACGGATTAGGATAATTTTGGTCCAGAGTATATGTTCTAGGCGAATTAATTTCAACTAATGATTCATTTGACAATTTAAATGAACCGTCAAAATCAACTTGCCTTAATCTGTATGCGTAATTACCCGGAGTAAGATTTTCATCTTTATATGAATAAGAAGATTTGCCAGTAGTTGTTCCATTTCCTTTAACAAATGCAATCTGTTTAAATGAATTATTCTCATCTTTTCTTTCAATAGCAAAACCGCTGTTGTTGGTTTCGGTCGCTGTTATCCAGCTTAATGAAACTTTCCTATCTATTGCTTTTGCACTGAACGATTCTAATTCAACCGGAACATTGCCGGCTGCGTTTGTAAGCCAATCAAGTGAACCTGATATTAATTGTTTACAGTTGGGAGTAACATTGGTAATTACTTCTCTAAATTCAAATGGGTAATAAATTATATTATAAGTTGGCCCATCGAATGCAACTCCCGCAACGGTATCGGATAATGCCGGCAGTTGTCCAAACATATATGCAGGTACACCTCCAAATTTAGTCCCAATCGCATCTGGATATTCTGAATTGAGTGAATCGTGTAAACTGCTGTTAACATTTTGACCAACTATACCATAATTATTAAAAAGTGTACTTACATCGTCTGCAAAATATTTAGCATGTAAATAGTATGAATAAAAAATTGAATCATAGCCGGGTTGTCCTGCTCTTCCGTGGTTAAATCCGATATCATCTCCGGCAATTAAAAATACTTTTTGATTATTACTTGTACCGGCATTTAAAAAGGATATTATTGCATTACGTTCAGCTTGCGGGATATCGCCTTCTTCGCACCAGATAGCTTCTTTCCAGGGGGTAAAATTTGGCGTTGATGAACTTCTATCTAAAGAATCATAGGATATTCCTAGTGAATTAAGTGCATTAAATACCGCAGCCTTATTTTCAAGTTCTTGTGCACTCGAATTATCATAAACAACTACTAAATTATTTGTGCTTAATGAAACATTAAAATTAGTACTGATGCTGTCATTGTTATTATTCAAATCCCCGCTTGCAATAGCAATAGCTCTCATCGTATAAGTACCGTTTATTGACAATGAAACTTGCCCGAAAGAAACAGTATCAATTTCATTTACAGCGGAATTGCTAAAAGAAACGCTGTCATAAAAAACTTGTGCGGAATTGGGGTCTAAAATTCTTGCATAATATTTCCCGGAAATTGGATTCAAACCAGTGTTTGAAAAAACTGCTTTTACTTCAGGACTATTTGAAATTATAACACCGCTAGGTGATATAATTGAAGTTGCTTCCATATCGTAAGCGGAGCTGCCTCCGACTTTTACATTATCTACAAAGAAATCAACATCATTGCCGGTTTGTCTTGAGACACCATAAAAAGCAAAAGAAACATTAGTCTCGGAACCAATTGATGTTAGATCAATAGTTATAGGTTCACCGCTTGCGGAAATTACATCTCCTCCTTTAAAAACTTTAAGGATTTGGGAATAGTTCCATGTAAAACCACCATCTAAAGAATATGCCACGAAAATCGAATCATCATTAGTATCAAAGCTGCCTTGTGCAGTGCTATTGAAGTTTGTTAAAGCAGCATCAAAAGATAATTCTTTTGTAGAAGTTGAACTTAAGTCCACTGCTGGAGAAATTGCCCAGCATCTTCTCGAAGTTCCATAAATATTTACTGCTATGGCAACTTCATTAAGCCCATCCGTAACATTTCCAAAATCTTTACCTTTCCATCCTGAACTGTAATTATAATTAGTTAATGTTGGAAAGTCTCCCTGGCCAAATACCCATCCTGTTGGAGGTATATATTGTCCTGATGACATTTGGTTAAAATTTTCATTAATTAAATATTGTGAATAAGTTGCACTGCTAAACAATAAAATCATGATTGTTAAAACAGTTAATGTATAAATCTTTTTCAAGACTTCCTCCCTATAGCTAATAAAAAAATAAGTTATTTGTTCGTTATGAGTAATTATGTATAAATTGGTTTTTTCAAGAAATATCAGAATTCTTATTACTTCAATAATCGAGCCTTTTTGATGGTATTATTTTCTAATTTATTTTAGGTTATACTATTTATTTTTAGGTAATTATGACATTTTTTACGGTAATTATTGTTTTATGTTCTATCTTTATTTTAGCAATAATTTCCATTGTTATTTCTTTAAAAAAATTATTCAGCAATACTGCAAAAACACCGCACAATTCACTTAATGATCAGAATGTTAAAATTTCAATTATTATTGCTGCACGTAATGAAAAAAGAAATATTGAAAGTCTAATAAATTCTTTAAATAAAATCGATTATTCAAAGGATAATTTCGAAGTAATTTTAATAGACGATTATTCCGCAGACGGTACTTTTGAAATTGCAAAAAGAATAATAGATACGAATAATAATTTTTCAGTTTATCCAAATGAAAATGATTCATCACTTGCTAAAAAAGGAGCTTTAACTTTTGGAATAACAAAAGCAAAGTATCCTTTTATTATGATTACCGACGCTGACTGCAAACCTCGATCTAACTGGCTAAAATCTTTCTCAGAAAAATTTTCTCAAGGATTTGATTTTGTTTTTGGAATTGCACCGTTTTTCACAGATAATAATATTGTAACTAATTTTTCGTCTTTTGAAAATTTAAGGACATCAATTCTTACTTTTTCATTGGCGAATATGAAATTTCCTTATTCTGCGGCAGCAAGAAGTTTTGGCTTCAGTAAAAATGCTTTTGAGAAAATTGAAGGTTACAAAAATACAGCCGAAACTTTAAGCGGTGACGATGATTTGCTTCTAAGAGAAGCTGTCAAAAATAATTTGAAGATTGGGTTGGTTACAGATAAAAACGCTTTTGTTTTTTCTTCACCGAAAGAAACATTCAAGGACTATTTTATTCAAAAAGCAAGACACATTAAAACTTCGTTCTATTATCTCCGGCATCAAAAAATAATATTAGGATTCTGGCATTTAATAAATTTGACTTTGTTTTTTTCTCCATTATTGATTTTTATAAATACACTTTTTGTGATTCCTTTTTTAATTAAAATTATTAGTGATGAAATATTGATTATATATTTTCAAAAAAAGTTTGGTTATAATTTTAAAGCTGGAAAAATATTTATAATGCAAGTTGTTTATGAAATTTTTATAGTCATTAATTTTTTTAATGCTTTATTTAGAAAAGAAAAATGGAAGTAATTAAATCAAAGTTCAAAAGTCAAAAATCAAAACCTTTCTCAAATTTATTCCCGCGTGAAACAGGCATGCATGATCAAAGTTTAAAAAAGCCTTTTGAATCAAATGCATGGTTAGATGAATCTCATCCCAATTATGAAAGATGGAAAAGAGGGAGAGAAGTTTCATTACAAAAAGGAGAATTTGTTCTAAGTATTGTTAAGAACTTTTCTGATTGTAAAAATTTAAAAGTGCTTGATTTAGGCTCGGGATTAGGAGGTACTTCCAAAGTATTTTCAGATAAAAATTTGGTTATTAGTTATGATGTTGATTTATTTCGTTTAAAAAAACAAAGTGAAATCAATAATAGATATTCTGAAAATTAATGGGGATGCATTAACACTTCCTTTTAATAAAAATAGTTTTGACTTAATAATTTTGCAAGATGTAATAGAACATCTTCCTGAAATTACTAATTTGAATAAAGTCTTATTTGATATTTTAAAAGATGATGGTATAATCTTTATTAGTACGCCAAATAAATTTTCATTATTAAATATTATTTCCGATCCTCATTGGGGAATGCCTATTGTTTCTCTTTTAACCAGAGAGAAAATTAAAAAATATTTTCTAAGATTTTTTAGAAAGCAAGATTTTGTTAGAAACGATATTGCCAGGTTATTTTCTTTAAATGAATTAAAAAAGATTTTTGAAGATAAATTTGTCTTAACCCTTAATACAAAGTTTGCTGTTCAAAAATTATTTAATGGCCACAAAGGAATAGTTTGGAGCAGCTTTCATCTTTTTTTGTTAAAAATAATTTTGAGTTTAAAGCTGGATAAGCTGATTGTTAAAATTACAAATGATAAATTCGGGTTGTTAAATAAATATATTACACCAACATTTTATTTGATCTTGAAAAAAGATTTTTAAAATAAGAACCATAGTTTATGGTTTGATTTAAGAGTCAATTCATATATTTTTATGTCGTTAAAAATTTAGAGATGAATGGATAATAAAACCCTTGCATTAAAAGCCGTTGAAGCAAAATCTAGAGCGCTTCCTACTTATTCAAATTTTCACGTCGGTGCAGCACTCCTAACAGAAAGCGGAAAAGTTTATTTAGCAGGAAACATTGAATCTAGTTCATATAGTCTTGCATTGTGTGCAGAAAGAACAGCATTATTTAAGGCAATATCAGAAGGTGAGAGAAAGTTTAAAGCAATTGCTGTTGCAAGTGACGACCAAAACTACTGTCCTCCCTGTGGTGCTTGCAGGCAAGTAATATTTGATCTTTGCGGGGATATAGATGTAGTAATGATAAATGGAAAAGAAGAATTAAAAATAAAAAAGATTTCGGAACTGCTTCCGTTACCTTTTGGTGATGACAATTTAAAGTAATAAAAAATATTTTTGTAATATAATTTTCAAACTATGGAACCAACCTTGCATTCAATACCTAAAGAAACCGGCTGGATTGAAGTAATAACCGGATGTATGTTCAGTGGAAAAACCGAAGAACTTATTCGGCGCTTAAAGCGCGCGCAAATTGCAAAACAGACAGTAAAGATTTTTAAACCAAAAATTGATAATAGATTTTCCGAAACAGCAATTGTATCGCATAATGAGCAGCAGCTTCCATCAAGCATAGTTGATGAAGTAATTGAAATATACACTCAATCAAAAGATGCACAGGTAATCGGAATTGACGAAGCACAATTTTTTTCGAATGAGCTTGTTACTATTTGCAATAAGCTTGCAAACGAAGGTAAGCGGGTTATTATTGCCGGACTTGACCAGGATTATAAAGGGGTACCTTTTGAACCAATGCCTCAATTGTTAGCTGTTGCAGAATATATTACAAAATCATTGGCTATTTGTGTTGAATGCGGTAACCCGGCTGATAGAACTCAGCGTAAAACACATTCTGCAGAAAGAGTAATTGTCGGCGCTTCTAATATTTACGAAGCCCGCTGTCGGAAATGTCATTACATTCCTGAAGAAAACTAAAGGATAGATTATGGAATTTATAGCTCTATTGAGGGGGATCGGCGGAATCATAATTATTATAGGTATTGCTTTTCTTTTATCAAACAATAAAAAAAATATTAATTGGAGATTGGTTGGAGGAGGCTTCCTGCTTCAAATAGTATTTGCAGTATTAATTATTAAAGGTGAATATCTAAGGACTTTCTTTGCTCCATTTGGTTGGCCAAAAGATTTTTTTAGCTGGGTAAGCGGTGGGTTTGTTCTTGTCCTAAATTTTACAAATGAAGGTGCAAATTTTGTTTTCGGAGCTTTATCATTAAGTCCTGGAACGAATGGAAGCCTGGGAATGTTTTTCGCTTTTCAAGTTCTTCCTACAATAATTTTCTTTGCCAGTTTAATGGGGATTTTATATTATCTGGGAGTGATGCAAAGAATAGTTCAAGGGATGGCATGGGTGATGGCAAAAGTAATGGGAACCAGCGGCGCTGAATCACTTTCAGTTACAGCAAATATTTTTGTCGGTCAGACGGAAGCGCCTTTAATGATCAAACCATATATAAAAGGAATGACGCAAAGCGAACTTTTAACCGTAATGATTGGCGGCATGGCAACAATTGCAGGGGGAGTAATGGCAGCGTATATTAAAATACTTGGAGATTCATATGCACAAAGTTTAGGATTATCTATTCAAGAAGCACAGCATATGTTTGCAACTCACCTGCTTGGGGCAAGCGTAATGGCGGCTCCGGCAGCATTAGCCATTTCAAAAATTTTATATCCGGAAACAACTGAACCGGAAACAAAAGGAACAGTTAAAGTTAAGATTGAAAAAAATGCTTCTAACGTAATTGAGGCAGCAGCAGGTGGTGCAAGTGACGGGTTAACTCTTGCATTAAATGTAGCAGCAATGCTAATTGCTTTTGTGGCTTTAATAGCACTAGTAAATTACGGGCTGCAATGGGTCGGTGATATCTTTGGATGGAATAAAGATTTAATAGCAATATATGGAAACCCGCTAAATTTTCAATTAGTAATCGGTTGGGTTCTGCAGTATTTAGCTGTGGGAATTGGAGTGCCGTGGCATGATGCTTTAAATTTCGGAAGCTTAATAGGGACTAAAATAGTATTAAATGAATTTGTCGCATATCTTGAAATGGGTAAAATGATTGCCGCTAAAACTCTGGTATCCGAAAAATCAATTTTAATGGCAACCTATGCTTTGTGCGGTTTTGCAAATCTCAGCTCAATTGCAATACAAATAGGCGGCATTGGACCGCTTGCACCGGAAAGAAAAGCAGACATTGCGAAACTCGGAATTAAAGCTGTTATAGGAGGATCATTAGCAACTTTAACAACCGCTACTCTGGCAGGAATTCTTTTTAAAAATATGAGACTTGATTTAGATTTTAAATACAAATCAATAATTGATTATTTAAAAAAAGAATCTCCATTTATTCCTGAAATATCATTGGTGCTTGGCAGTGGATTAGGTGATTTTGCTAACTCAGTAATTACGCATAAATCAATTTCTACCTCTTCAATAACTAGGTTATCCTGCATCAACAGTAATTGGGCATGAAGGAAAAATTCACTTCGCAGAATTTTTTGGTAAAAAACTTTTATTATTCCAGGGAAGAATACATTTCTATGAAGGTTACAAATTTTCAGAATGCATTTTACCGGTATTCATTTCGCATAAACTTGGCTGTAAAAAAATTCTTTTAACAAATGCTGCCGGGGGAATAAATAAAAACTTAATCCCAGGTGATTTAATGCTGGCACTTTCTTTTAACGGAATAAATTTAAAGAATGAATTGACCCAGCTTATCGGGCTTGCAGATATAAATGCAAAAAATAATTTTATTGATTTTCCATCTTCAAACATTAATAAAATTATAAAAAAATCTGCTGAAGATTTATCGATTGATTTGAAGGCAGGTACTTACTGGTACACCAAAGGCCCTGTGTATGAAACACCAGCCGAAATAAAAATGATAAGTAAATTCGGTGGAGATGCTGTTGGAATGTCCACGGTTCACGAAGCTATTTTATCAGCATATCTTGGGATGGAAACATCGTCAATTTCCTGTATTACAAATTTTGCAGCAGGAATATCCAATAAAAAATTATCCCACTCCGAAGTAACAGAGACTGCAAATCTAGTTAAAGGGAAATTCGAACAATTAGTGAAAAAAACTATTGAAAACCTTTAAACCCAGTCAAAATCTTCCCTATTGCCATAAACTTTTACTGCTCATTAATGGGTGTTTTTATTGACTTTCTTAGCCCATTCAGGTAATTTTGATGCTCAATTAATTTCATCACACTATTGAAGAAATAAATTAAACATATGAAAGAATTCAGATTTAGAATTATTATTATTCTATTTTTCACCGGGTTTAGTCTTTATTTATTATATCCTACGTATCAAGATTATCAAAACACAAAAATGATTAATAAAATTCTTGATCAAAAGAGAACTCTCTTTACTGAGGCAAACCCCAAAATAACAAAAGATCAACTCGATAATAAATTAAAAATTGTTGAGGACAGCATTAAAGCTGCTGATCCTGATATTGTAAAAGAAAGACTAAAGAGAATCAAGCTTGGATTGGATTTGCAGGGTGGTATGCGTGTTGTTCTTGAAGTCAATACTGCAGAGCTTCTAAAAAAGCTGGTGAATAATCCTGATGATGCTTTTAAATCTACAATGGCGGAAGCTGAAAAAGAAGCGAAACTAACTGACGAACCTATTGTGGATATTTTTGGAAGATTATTAGAACAAAAGAAAATAAGATTAAGCAGATATTTCGGTAATGTTAGAGAATCCGATTCCGAAATATTAGATAAGCTGAAAAAACAAGCTGAAGATGCTGTCAGCCGTGCAATGGAAATTATTAGAAACAGAGTTGACCAATACGGCGTTTCCGAACCAAGTATCCAGAGACAAGGTTCAAGAAGAATAATTGTTGAACTTCCCGGCATTGCTAGAGAAGAAGAAGCAAAACAATTATTGCAGGGAACTGCGCTTCTTGAATTTAAATTGGTAAAAGATCCCCAGTTTACTTTTAATGTAATGACAAAAGTTGATAATGCGCTTGGCGGTAAAAGCCTCTCCGATTCAACAGAAACGGATACTTCAAAAGTTAAAGGGAAAAATTCTGAAGCTTCAACTGATTCTTCAGATGAATTATTGTCTGATAAAGAAAAAGCTGCAAAATTTCAAAAAGAACATCCGTTTTTTGGTATTGCAAGTGTCGATCCTCAAGGTAAAACTGCCGATGCTTACGTTTTAGAGGATAATAGAGACAAGCTGCAGAATATGCTTAACAGGCCCGATGTACAAGCCGTTATTCCCAATAATGTTGAATTTGTTTTTTCTGCTAAGTCATTTAAAACAAAAGATGGTAGAAATTTTTACACATTATACCTGGTTAACAAAGAACCTGAATTAACTGGCGGTGTAATTACAGATGCGACTGCAAATATTGACCCTACTACTTCGAATGCAATTGTAAATATGACAATGAATTCAGAAGGTGCATCCAATTGGGCAAGGATCACTGGCGCCAATGTAGGGAAACGATGTGCAATCATCCTTGACGGGGTGGTTTATTCCGCACCTGTAATTCAAACCAGAATATCAGGAGGACGATCACAAATTTCCGGTATGGCAAATTTGGAAGAAGCTAAGCTTCTGGAAATTGTATTAAAAGCCGGTGCTTTACCTGCTCCGGTCGACATAATAGAAGAAAGAACTGTTGGGCCATCTTTGGGCCAGGATTCAATTAATAGCGGATTCAGTTCTGCATTAATCGGATATCTGCTGGTCGGTATATTCATGATTATCTATTATAGAACTGCCGGTACGATAGCAGCTGCATCGCTAACATTTACAATACTTTTTATTTTAGGTGTGCTTGCAGGTTTTAACGCCACACTAACATTGCCTGGTATTGCAGGTATTATATTAACCATAGGTATGGCGGTTGATGCTAACGTACTTATATACGAAAGAATTCGAGAAGAATTAGCTACAGGAAAAACAATTAAAGCTTCTGTTGACAGTGGCTTTTCAAAAGCTAATTCAGCAATTGTTGATTCAAACATTACAACATTTTTTACTGGTATTATTCTCTATCAATTTGGTTCCGGCCCTATTCAAGGTTTCGCTTTAACTTTGATGATTGGTATAGTATCGAGCTTATTTAGTGCTTTGGTTATTGCCCGTATAATTTTTGATTACATGGTTGCTAAAGGTGCCAAAATAAATCTCGGTTAAATTTTAAAGGTTTTTCCTTAACGAAGGATTATTGTAAAAGGAGCAAATTCATAAATGCAAATATTCGAAAATATTAATTTTGATTTTTTAGGAAAAAGAAAAATATTTTATGCAGTTTCAATAAGCTTATTTCTACTTGGCCTCATAAATATAGTTTTCCGCGGACTGGTTTTTGGAATTGACTTTAAGGGCGGTTCCGAAATTGTTTTACAGTTTAGTAAACCAATAAGTGTTTCTGAAGTTAGAAAAGATGTAGCAGGATTAGGATTAGGTAATATTGAATTAAAAACATTCGGAAACGAAGGTGGAATTTTATTTAAAACTGAATTACAAGAATTACCCAGAATTATTTTTCCTAAGGTATTGAGTTCAATAAATTCAGAAATTCAAAAAAGATTTCCCGGCTTAGATGCAAAAATCGTTGATACCACTGCAACTTCAGTAACGTATCAGTTCCCAAATCCGGATACAACAAATCAAGTTGTTAACTCATTAAACCAGGCGGGATTTGATTTTAGCAAAGAATCTGCCGAGCCCACTAATACAAAGGCAACTGCAAATATCGGTATAGCTTCATGGATAAAACAAAATCTTCGTGAAACAATAAAGGACAACCCATTCCAGGTTTTAAAAGAAGAGAAGGTCGGGCCAAAAGTTGGAAAAGAACTTAAACAGGATGCGGTAATTGCAATTTTCTTATCGCTGGTTGTTATATTAATTTATCTTGGTTTTAGGTTTAAGTTTATATTTGCTTTTGGCGCTGTGCTGGCTCTGTTTCATGACGTGCTGATTACACTTGGTTTGTATTCGGTTCTATATAATGTAATTCCCGGACTAAATCTTGAAATTGATTTAACCATAGTAGCTGCATTCTTAACTCTAATCGGTTATTCAATTAATGATACAGTAATTGTGTTTGATAGAGTTAGAGAATATTTGAAGATACATAAAACCATGCCTATAATGGAAGTAATGAATATGGCTATAAATAGGACCATGAGCCGAACAATTCTTACCGGCGGTACCACTTTGATGACAGTATTGGTATTACTTATATTCGGCGGAGAAGTATTAAGAGCTTTTGCTTTTACATTATTCTTTGGTATTATTATCGGAACTTACTCGTCAATATTTGTTGCAAGCGCATTGGTTTTAGAGTACGCTTATAAAACCAAGAAAAAAGTTCAATTCTAATTTTAGATTTTTTTTAAGATTAAAGCCGGCAGATTTATCTACCGGCTTTTTTTGTTTATTGTCTAATAGCTAAATCGATTCAGTGTTAAATTGTTATAAATAATTATAAACAACAATAAGGCAATTAAGCAATTTAAAAGTTAAATCATTTAACAATTAAAAATTATCTTCTTCATCCAGCAGCCAGCCTTCTGCTAAATCTGAATTTAATTCGGAAATAAAACGGGATGGTTTTGAAAGTGTCATCCCAGCTTCGCGGTCAAATAAATTCATTGGGTAAGTTACAAACAAATTTTGTTTAGCTCTTGTTGAAGCAACATACATCAATCTTCTTTCTTCTTCCAAAGATTCAATATTTTCAACTGATCTGCTCGAAGGAAAGAATCCTTCTACTGCATGAATAATGAAAACGGAATGCCATTCTAATCCTTTTGCCGAATGTATTGTTGATAGTGTAACATACTCTTCTTCTTTATCAGTTGCTTCAATATCAACTACACTATCAATGATTGGTTCGATTGCCATATCTGCCAAAAGGCTGTCGAGCGATCTGTATTTCTCGGTAATGTTCTGAAAAATATCCAGATCCTTTCTCCGCTTATTAAAATCATCATATTTATTTTTAAATAAAGGATTGTAATAATCCAAAACCATTTGCAATTTTTCAGAGGGAAGAGTTTTGTCAGTATGCAATTTGTATAGAATATTGAATAGACCAACAATTTTGTCATTATACTTAAAAGCCGGTTGCGAATCAGGATTTGCTTTAATTGTTAATCTTGCTGTAGCTAATTCATCTAAAATTTTCTGTGCAGTTTTTGGTCCGACCCCTTCGTGTAAAAGCAAAACGCGGTACCAGCTTACTACATCTTTTGGATTCGAGGCAATACGAAGAAATGCTAGAACATCTTTAATATGAGCTGTTTCAACAAACTTCATTCCTCCAAATTTTTGGAATGGAATGTTTGCTTTTGTTAATTCAATTTCCAAATCAAAAGAAAAAAAAGATGACCGGAAAAGTACAGCGATATCTTTTAAAGTAACGCCTTCTTCCCTTAAATCTAAAATTTTTTCAACAATATATTTTGATTGCAGATTTTCAGTTGAAGCCGCAATTATCTGCGGAAGCGCTCCGCCTGTTTTACGCGTGAATAACTTCTTATCATATTTCTCAATTGAATTTTTTATAATGTGGTTGGTAAAATCCAATACCGGCTGAATGCTGCGATAGTTTTCTTCTAACTTAACGATTTTGACATCATCAAAAAGTTTTGGGAACTCAATTATATTTTTAAAGCTTGCTCCTCTGAATGAATAAATAGCCTGTGAGTCGTCACCAACGACCATAATATTTTTATTTAGCTGGGTTAATCCTAAAACAATATCGGCCTGAAGCTTGTTTGTATCCTGGTATTCATCAACCATCACAAACTTAATGGAATTGAGAAGTGACCTTGTACTTGGATTTAAATTGTATAAGAAATGTTTCAAGTAAACTAAAAGGTCATCATAGTTGAGCAGGTTATTTCTTCTTTTATATTCAGTAAAGATTTTTTGAATATCTAAAATTTTATCAAGCTGGTCAATAAAATGAGGATAACTTTCCTCTATTATTTCTTCGACGCTTCTGCTGGTATTTACATTTAAGCTAAAAACTTTATTAAGCGTCTGCTTATTTGGGAATCTTTTTTCTTTGCTGATTAATCCAGTTTGCGATCGAATTAAATTTATAACATCTTCACAATCTCCTTGATCAAGGATTGTGAAAGAAGGATCTAGTCCGGCGGCTTTTGAATATTTTCGAAGTGTTAAATTTGCGAAGGAGTGGAATGTTCCGCCGAGAATTTTTGAACAGCGGTTATCCAATAAAATAGATGCGCGGTTCATCATTTCGTTAGCAGCTTTGCGTGTGAATGTAAGCAGCAAAATTGATTTTGGGTCATAACCCATTTCAACAAGCCGGGCAACACGGTAAACTAATGTGCGTGTCTTACCTGTTCCGGCTCCGGCTATAATTAAATAGGCTCCATCAACAGCGGATGCAGCTTCATATTGAGCGTTGTTTAATTCTTCTTTGTAATTAATAACAAAACGGGCTTCGTCAATACTTTTTTTTATTAAGCCCGTTTCGTGTAATCTTTTTAGCTTATATTTTTTTTGATTCATCTACGCAGTGCTTTTGGCTTTCCTAATATTTCTGAAATTACCATAAATTCTTTTAAACTTTGGGGATGTCTCAATCTTTGCCTAATTGTAATATACGCTAATCGATCAAATTTTTCTTCTCTATTTAAAAACTTTTCAAACTTCTGTGCTTCCTCTTCTATCTTCGATGTGACTTTTTTTCTTTGGTCAGCTAATTTCTTTTTCTCTTTATCCCAGTCCGTCTCCATTACATGCTCGGATGCAGTTTCTTCATGCCATTCATTATCCAATTTTTCTGGTATGTATTGTTTTTTTAATATACTCTCATATTCCAACTTTTCAATTGCTGTTTTACTTTTTAAAGTTATTCTTTCTGCTGGTGGAGCTGTTTGAACCGGGGGAGGTACTTCACCTTTAAATAGTTTTTCGATTTCTTTGAAGACGTCCCTCTGATCCGCATTAGTAGAAGGCGTTGAAGCAGATTGAGAATAATTATCTTCATTTTGCCGGTATGGATCATTCTGTCTTCTTAGCGCGGGGAAGGCGTTTTCTTCCCCTTATCTTTTTTGAAGAATCCGCTAATGAAGCTAATAATTATTATTGCCCAAATTAGAAATTTAAAAAAATCATCCATTATTGATCAGTATCTTTTTTCTTTTCAGGTTTAGAAATTGAATTTCTCATATCCGTATCAGATTGAATATTTTTCATGTTATAATAATCCATGATTCCTAAATTTCCTGAACGGAATGCGTCAGCCATTGCTCTTGGAACTTCGGATTCGGCTTCGACAACTCTTGCACGCTGCTTAGCAACTTCCGCAATCATTTCCTGCTCAAGTGCAACTGCTGCTGCACGTCTTTCTTCTGCTTTTGCGCGGGCTACTTTTAAGTCAGCTTCTGCTTGATCTGTTTGAAGAATAGCCCCAATGTTTTGGCCAATATCAACGTCAGCAATATCGATTGATAATATTTCAAAAGCAGTTCCTGAATCCAGGCCTTTTGCTAAAACACTTTTAGAAATTCTATCCGGGTTTTCAAGCACTTGTTTATGATTGTCGCTGGAACCGATTGTAGAAACAATTCCTTCTCCAACTCTTGCTAATATTGTTGCTTCTCCAGCGCCGCCAACCAATCTATCGATGTTTGCTCGAACAGTAATTCTTGCAATTGATTTTAATTGAATTCCATCTTTTGCGACAGCTGCTACTACCGGAGTTTCAATTACTTTTGGAATGACAGACATTTTTACAGCTTCAAGAACATCTCTTCCTGCAAGGTCAATTGCAGTTGCGCGTTCGAAAGTTAAACCTAAATTTGCTTTATCTGCCGAGACCAATGCATTAATTACTTTATTAACATTTCCACCTGCAAGATAATGTGCTTCAAGTTTTCCCATATCAACCTTTAAACCAGCTTTTGTGGCAGTAATCATACTTCTAACAATTACAACCGGTGGGACTTTTCTTAGTCTCATTCCAACTAAATCTTTGAATATTTTTACTTTCACTCCCGAAAAGTATGCTGTTATAAACAACCCAATTGGAATGAAGTAAAAGAATACAATCAATACAAAAATGATTATAACTATTATTACAAGAGACAGGCCGGTAATTGCTTCCATTAAATTATCTCCCTATTGAAATTAAATTAGCTTATTGTCTTAATGTCAAAATATTATTGTAACAAATTAAGTAAGTTAAAATTGTAAGTCTACTTTTTATAAAAAATATTATTCATTTATTCAAAGATTAAGTAATCTAAAAATTAATATATGCAAACAAACTATTTCCTTGCAGAAACAAATTTTAACTTAAATGGTATAATTATTGTTTTTATGAAGTTAAAATCCCGACAAATTACTTAAATGAAGTTAATTGGAACAGAAAAGTTACAAAGATATTTTCAAAACGGGATTTATTTTAATTCTTAAAGCAAGATATTGCATTTTGTGATTTTGGAAAGTTAATATGTATCTTTTTAAAGAAATTTGACTCTAATGTATTGTCTCTTTACTTTTAATAACAATACTATATATTATAGCGAGTGGTTAATTGATTGAATTTTAGCTATCTTGATTGAAGAAGTGGCAATTTATATATTAGGATTGAATTAATAATAGTATTTTATTTCACTTTTCAAAGAAATTAAAAAGAATTAACTCTTAAAATTTAGAATTTTATATTAAATAGGAAAAAGTTATGGATGGAAATTTTTCTGATAGACTGCAAGATGTAATAAGATTAAGCCGGGAAGAAGCTCTTAGGCTTGGTCATGATTATATTGGGACAGAGCATTTATTGCTTGGTATCATAAGGGAAGGGCAGGGAGTTGCCGTTAGGATTTTACGTAATCTTGATTGTGATTTGATGAAACTTAAAAAAGCAATTGAAGATACCGTAAGAACTTCCGGCGGAACTTTAACAATCGGCAATATTCCTTTAACCAAACAGGCTGAAAAAGTATTAAAAATTACACAAATTGAATCTAAAATTTATAAAGCTGATGTAATTGGAACTGAACATTTACTTCTATCTTTATTAAGAGATGAAGATAATATTGCTACTCAGATTCTACAACAGTTCAATGTTACTTATGACAATGCAAGATCCGAATTGAATTCAATGCTTTCAAGCAAGAATCCGAAGGAAACCGGCGGACAGGTTCCTGCTCCGGATAAAAAAGTTGAGCGGACAAAAACACCTGTGCTTGATAACTTTGGTAGGGATTTAACGAAGCTTGCTATAGAAGATAAATTAGATCCAGTTGTAGGAAGAGAAAAAGAAATTGAACGTGTCGCTCAAATTCTTAGCAGAAGAAAAAAGAATAATCCCGTATTAATTGGTGAACCGGGTGTTGGCAAAACTGCGATTGCTGAAGGATTAGCATTAAGAATAATGCAAAAGAAAGTACCTAGAATACTTCAGGAAAAAAGAGTTGTAACCTTGGACTTAGCTGGATTAGTAGCCGGCACAAAGTACCGAGGTCAATTTGAAGAAAGAATGAAAGCCTTGATGAACGAGCTTGAAAAAGCAAGCGATGTGATTTTATTTATTGATGAACTTCATACTATAGTTGGAGCCGGCGGAGCATCTGGTTCGCTCGATGCCTCCAATATGTTTAAGCCTGCTCTAGCAAGAGGTGATATTCAATGTATAGGCGCAACCACTCTTGATGAATATAGGAAATATATTGAAACTGATGGAGCGCTTGACAGACGTTTCCAAAAAGTTATGGTTGAACCGCCAAGCTATGAAGAAACTATAATGATATTGGATAATATTAAATTTAAATACGAACAGCATCATCATGTTAAATATTCCAAAGATGCAATTGAATCTTCGGTAAAGTTAAGCAACCGGTATATTACGGATAGACATTTGCCTGATAAAGCAATTGATGTTTTGGATGAAGCAGGATCAAGAGTTCACATGGGAAATTTTGAAGTTCCACAAGATGTACTTGATCTTGAAGCCGATATTGAAAAAGTAAGGCAGGAAAAGGCACAGGTTGTTAAGAAGCAGGATTATGAAGAAGCCGCAAGACTTAGAGATAGAGAAAGAAATCTTCAATCTGATCTAGAAATTGCAAAACGTGAATGGGAAGCTAGGACAAAAGATGTTGTTTATGATGTTAATGAAGAAGATATTGCCACAGTAGTTGCAATGATGACAGGCATCCCTGTAAATCGAGTTGCCCAAACAGAATCAGAAAAACTTTTAAAGATGTCCGAATCACTAAAGAAACAAATTGTCGGACAGGATGTAGCGGTTGAGAAACTTTCAAAAGCTATCAGAAGAACTCGTGCCGGATTAAAAAATGCTAACAGGCCGATCGGAAGTTTTATATTCTTAGGCCCGACTGGAGTTGGAAAAACAGAATTGTGCAAAGTATTAGCCCGTTATTTATTCGATTCAGAAAATGCATTGATCAGAATTGATATGAGCGAGTACATGGAGAAATTTTCGCTGTCAAGATTAGTTGGTGCACCTCCCGGATACGTTGGTTATGAAGAAGGCGGACAATTAACAGAGAAAGTTAGAAGAAGGCCGTATTCGGTGGTTCTTTTTGATGAGATTGAAAAAGCTCATCCGGATATTTTCAGCATACTTCTTCAAGTCCTTGATGACGGTGTATTAACGGACAGCTTCGGAAGAAGAGTGGACTTTAAGAATACTATTATCATAATGACTTCAAACATCGGAACTCGCGAAATAAAAAATATCGGTTCATTCGGGTTTAGCGGTGAATCTTTAGCAGACAAGTATTCAAGCTTAAAGACCACTGTTGAAGATGCGATGAAAAAACTATTCAATCCGGAATTCTTAAATAGAATTGATGAAACAATAGTGTTCAGAAATCTTGAAAGAGAAGATATCCTTCAAATCATTGATATTGAAATACTAGAGTTATTAAAGAATATTCGTGAAAATAAAATGGAACTTGAACTGGAACAGTCGGCTAAAGAATTTTTAGTTGATAAAGGATTCGATCAAAAGTTTGGAGCTCGCCCGTTAAGAAGAGCAATTCAAAAATATGTTGAAGACCCATTGGCAGAAGAAATTCTCAGAGGGTCATTTAAGGATGGCTCTAAAATAATTGCTAAGCATCCTGAAAATGCTGAAGAGCTTATCTTCATAACAGAAGAAACTGAATTGCATTTATCTGATGAAGCAAAGCAGCAAACAGATCAGGATAATTAACTTCTTAAAGATTTGATGTATCTCATTAAAAAAAGCGTATTATTTTTAATACGCTTTTTTTTTAATTAATTTTGATAATACTTTTATATTACTGTATCGATGGAGGAAATATGACTACGTTTAATGAACGAGAAATTAATCAATACCTTGAAAAAATCAGTGGGTGGAAATACGCAAACAAGCAAATTGAAAAAGAATTTCAATTTAAGGATTTTAAAGAAGCACTGAACTTTGTAAATAAAGTGGGAGAAACTGCAGAAGGAATGGATCATCATCCGGATATTTTTCTGCATTCATGGAATAAAGTCAAAATAACAGTTTCAACTCATAGTGCCAATGGAATAACAAAAAACGATTTTGAATTGGCAAATAAAATTGAAAGTCTGTAATAATGAATCGCCTGGATGGATTACTTGAACTGCATGTGAAGAACCCTACAGATTCATTTGTAATGTATGGGATAGCTCTGGAATATATTTCGATAAAAGATTATGCTAAAGCTGAAGAATATTGTTTAAAGCTTTTGGAAACGGATCCGAAGTATGTGCCTGTTTATATGCAGTATGCAATGTTAAAAGAAAAAACTAATCATCTTAATGATGCTAAAAAATTATATAAAGAGGGAATTGAAATCGCCAAAGAAGTTGGTGATAAACATGCGGCAAAAGAAATGGAGGAATTTTTAGATGAACTCGAATGAAACCAATACACAATCAAACAGCAGTGAACTATTAAAAATATTTCAAAAATCCGGTGCGCTGCTTGAGGGTCATTTTTTACTTACATCCGGAAGGCATAGCAATTACTATTTCCAATGCGCAAAAGTTTTACAATATCCTCAATACACAGAAATGGTTTGTAAAATAATTGCCGACAAATTTAAAGAATTTGATATTGATACCGTCATTGCACCGGCTATCGGCGGTATTGTGGTTGGACAGGAAGTTGCACGACAGTTGAATAAAAGATTTATATTTGCCGAAAGGGAAGATAAAAATTTAACTCTTCGAAGAGGATTCGGTCTTGATCCTGGCGAAAAAGTTTTAGTCTGCGAAGATGTTGTTACAACAGGCGGATCGGTTTTCGAAACCATAGAAATTGTGAAGCAAAATGGAGCAGAAGTTGTTGGAGTAGGTTTTATAGTTGATCGAAGCAACGGCAAAGTTGATTTTGGCTATCCACAAATCAGCGCAATGAAAATGGATGTCGTTTCATATCTTAAAGATGAATGCCCAATTTGCAAAGAAGGAATTCCTTTGGTAAAGCCTGGTTCAAGGAAAATTATCTCTTAAAAAAATATTGCTAACTTTTAATCACAATTAAAAATATGCTGAAAATCTTTTCTCTAATTTTCATATTAAATCTTGTTGTCTTTCCTAAAATAAATTTCGATGATTATTTTTTTAATAAAACTTTAAGAATCGATTATTATCATACCGGTGATAGTGCAAATGATTATTATTCAATTGATGAATTAATTGAAGAACCATATTACGGCGGTTCCCATGAAAATTTGATCGACCCATTTAATTATGGAGTTTACAGAGTTAAAGTTTTTGATGATAGCAGTAATCAATTAATTTATTCGCACGGATACTCAACACTTTTTCACGAATGGCAGACAACTGACGAAGCAAAGAAAACAACTAAAAGTTTCAGTGAAACAGTTACAATGCCATTTCCTAAAAATAAAATTAGAGTTGAATTTTACAGCCGTGACAAAAAAAATAATCTGATAAAAAAGTTTGAATATAAAATAAGTCCCGATAATTATTTTATTAAAACCGAAAGATCAAAGGAATACAAATCGTTTGATGTTTTGCATAATGGCGATCCATCGAATAAAGTTGATATTGTATTTATTCCAGAAGGCTATACGAAAGACGAACTGGAAAAGTTTAGAAAGGATTGCAATAAATTTGCAGACTTTCTTTTTAACTCATCTCCCTACAAAGAGAATAAAAATGAATTTAATATTTACGGTGTTGAAGCCCCTTCATTAGAAGAGGGAACAGATATTCCTGCCGATCATATATGGAAAAAAACTTTACTTAACTCCAGCTTTTATTCTTTGGATCTTGATAGATATTTAATGACAACAGATAACAAATCTGTTCGTGATGTCGCATCAAATGTTCCTTATGATCAAATTATAATAATTGTAAATACAAACCGGTATGGCGGAGGGGCGATTTATAATTATTATTCTGTAGTAGTAAGCGACAATCATTTTAGTGAATACATTATTGTTCATGAATTTGGCCATGGCTTTGCATTTTTAGCTGATGAGTATTATACCTCTGATGTCAGTTATGAAAATTTCTACCCAAAAGATTTGGAACCGATCGAACCAAATATTACAACTTTAATTGACTTCAATTCAAAATGGAAAGATATGGTTGATCCTTCAACACCAATTCCAACTCCGGTTGAAGATAAATATTTAAATAAGGTTGGTGCATTTGAAGGAGGAGGTTATTCAAGCACCGGGATTTATCGACCTTGTTACGATTGTACAATGAAATCTGCAACCGTAAATAATTTTTGCCCGGTATGTAAAATAGCGATTAAGCGGATGATTGATTATTATTCCAAATAAAAATTTGTGAGAAATTCTAAATATTTGAACTCTTCAAGTAATTTAAATATAATTTAATTTTAACAAAACTTTAATCATAAATGGATCAAAAAAGACTTCATAAAACAGTTGAGAATATTGCTTCTCAAAGTTTCAAAACAGAAGAGGAAATGTTAATTGCAACGGTGAATCAAATTGTTGAGCACGAAAACATAAATGTTACGGGCGGCAGAATCTGGAGGCTTAAACCAGATGATTATGCATACCAGCTTTTATTTCAAACAGGAACAATTGAAAAAATAAGCGATGATTTTATTTTACCTTTGGCTGAATATCCAATCTTTGACTTTATAGCAAAGGAAAGAACTGTTCTTGGAAGCGAAACAAATGAGGTTCTGCGTCAAATCGGAATCTTTAAATATTCTGCTTCTGGAGTTGGAGAAAAAATAAAAATAAATGATAAATTTTATTACGAATATTTACTTGCTCTTAATAGTAATGAAATTGATGAGCAGTTCAGGCTAACATTAAACATTATTGCAACCGCACTAACTGCTCAAATAAAGCAGAAAAGATATTTTGTTAGAGCAAAATCACTAAAAGCAGATATTGATAAAGCGAGAGAACTTCAAAAAAGTATTTTGCCTGAACATGAATACCAATTTCATAATTATGAATTGTTTGGAATAACCCAGCCTGCAGAAATTGTTGGCGGTGATTTTTTTGATTATCTAGAAATCGGTGATGATAATGACAGATTGGGAGTAGTGGTTGGAGATGCCGCCAGTAAGGGTGTCAGCGCTGCTGCAGAGGCTATGTATATTTCAGGAGCTTTAAGAATGGCTGCCAGCTTTGAAATAAAAATTGCTCCTTTGATGAAAAGAATGAATCAGCTTGTAAACCAAATATTTGCTGATGATAAATTTGCTTCACTTTTTTATGGCGAATTATCAACTGATCGAAACGGCTTGTTTTTATATGCAAATGCCGGGCATAATCCGCCATTTTTTTTGAAGAGTGCTACAGATGAAATAGTTGAACTGAATCCAACTGGAATGTTGTTAGGTCCTACTCCAAATGCAAAATATGTAATTGATAATATAAACTTCAGCATAAATGATGTGCTGGTTATATTTTCAGATGGTATTACAGATACTTCCAATTCGTCGTATGATAATTATGGTGAAGAAAGATTAATTGAGCAAATAAAAAAAACAAAGATGAAATCAAGCAAGGAAATTACATATTCAATTTTAGATGACGTAATTAAATTTTCGAAAGACGGGAAGTATAATGATGATAAGACTTTGGTCGTGATAAAAAGAGTTAAGTAGAATAAATTAAATTATAAAATATAATTTGGGGATTTCAATCACTGCTATTCGCAATAATTATAATTATTTTTTAGCAATTATTTTTGATTTATAGAGGTCTAAAATGTTAAAATCTATTAATCCTGCCAATGGTAAAGAATTAAAAGCTTATGAAGAAATGGATGAACAGAAAATTTCTTCAATAATTAATTCAGTGCACAAGACATTTCTTAATTGGCGTAAAACAAATTTCTCGGAACGGTCTGAAAAAATGAAAAGTGCAGCGGCAATTTTAAAAAAAGATAAACAGAAATTTGCTGAAATGATGACGCTCGAAATGGGAAAGCCGATTCAACAATCTATTTCAGAAGTGGAAAAATGTGCCTGGGTTTGTGAGTACTATTCTGAAAATGCTGAATTATTTTTAAAAGAAATAAATGTTAAGACAGATGCCTCCGAAAGTTTTGTCACTTATAATCCTTTGGGAATCGTACTGGCAGTGATGCCCTGGAATTTTCCTTTCTGGCAAGTTTTCCGTTTTGCTGTGCCAGCTTTGATGGCCGGCAATGCCGGATTATTAAAGCATGCGTCAAATGTCACAGGCTGTGCTTTGATGATTGAAGAGATTTTTAATGAAGCTGGTTTTCCAGAGAATTTATTCCGAAGCATAATACTATCTTCTTCAAAGATGGAAAATGTAATTAAAAATGAAAAGATCAAAGCTGTTACCTTAACCGGCAGTGTACCAGCGGGTCAATCTGTTGCGAAAACTGCAGGATCATTGCTTAAAAAAACCGTAATGGAATTAGGCGGAAGCGATCCGTATATAATTTTAGAAGATGCTGATTTAGAAGCTGCTTCAAAAACTTGTGCAACTTCACGGTTGCTTAATGGAGGACAAAGCTGCATTGCTGCCAAAAGATTTATTGTGGTTGAAAAAGTCTATGAACAATTTGAAAAATTATTTGTTGAACAAATGCAGTCAAAAAAAATGGGAGATCCTTTTGACAAAATAAATGACATAGGCCCGCAGGCAAGTAAGAAGCTTCGAGATGAATTACATCAGCAGGTTAATATCAGTATTGAAAAAGGAGCGGAAGTTTTATTAGGCGGGAAAGTTCCGGATAATGATGGGGCCTTTTATCCTCCAACTGTTTTGACAAATGTTAAACCCGGAATGCCGGCTTATGACGAAGAGCTTTTTGGCCCGGTTGCTGTTTTAATAAAAGCAAAAGATGAAGAAGATGCAATAAGAATTGCTAATGATTCAAATTTTGGGTTAGGTGCTGCAGTATTCACAAAAAATATTGAAAAAGGAAGACAAATTGCTTCGCAAAAATTGGAAGCCGGTAATTGTTTTGTTAATGAATTTGTAAAGTCTGATCCGCGATTACCATTTGGCGGAATTAAAGAATCCGGTTATGGCAGAGAACTATCGGAATTTGGGATAAAAGAATTTGTGAATATAAAAACTGTTTACATTAAGTAATTGAATTGCTTGTTTCAATTATTTCACTAATCAAGCTAGCAATTAATTTTCTGCTAAATGGTTTTGAAATAAAGTGAGTGAACTCCGGGTTTAATATCTTTTTAATATCATCTTGCGGGGAAGAATTTGTTACAGCTATAATTTTAATTTGTGAATAGCCTGGTAATAATTTTATAGATTTGACAACTTCTATTTCCAGGCTTGCAGAATTTAAATCACAGCTCATTAGAATTGCTTTATATTTAATTTCACGTGCGAGAATTAAAGCCGAATTAGCATCATAAGCTTGATCTATCCGGCATGGAAATTTTTTTAAAAACAACTTTAAAATTTCTTTTGAGGATACATCTTCATCCACTAGAAGTATTTTTACTTGTTCCCTGGTTTCTTTTATTTCAAGTAAATTATTTTCTGATGAAGTTAAATTAATATTTTTTAGCTTATCAGTTTCATTCTCAATTTTCAAAAAACTAATAGTAAATATTGATCCGTTTTTACCGTCACTTTCAACATTTATTTTTCCATTCATCTTTTTTACTAATTTAGCACTAATGGTTAGCCCCAAACCTGTTCCTTCAAATTTACGGTTCAAACCCTCACTTACCTGCCTGAATTCTTCAAAAATTACCTGCTGATGTTCTTTGGAAATTCCAATGCCAGAATCAATAATTTTTATGCCTACATATGGCTTTTCATCGTAAACAATTTCTTCTACTTTAATTGCAACGCCGCCATTCTTTGTAAATTTAATTGCATTACTTAAAAGATTTTCAATAACTTCAATTAAAACATCTTCATCAACATTTATGATAAGTTTGTCGTTTTTAATATAGGGGATTAGGTAAAGCTTTTTTTCAGATGCTTTATCTATAAATTTATTAATGCATTCATAGATAATTTCTGACACATTTACATTTTTATAATTTATTTCAACTTTGTTGGCTTCAATTTTTGAAAGCTCAAGAATTAAATCTAAAGTTTCCATTAATCTTTTACCACTTTCAAAAAGATCTTCAGTCATTTTTTTATTAAAAGAGTCTTTGAACTCTTCTCTTAAAATTTCTGCATATCCCAAAATACCTGCCATTGGAGTTCTAAGTTCATGCCCCATATTAGCGAGGAAATTTGATTTTAGCCTGGTTGATTCTTCAGCTCTTTCTTTTGCAACTTTTAATTGTTCAATAAATATTCTTCTTTCGGTAACATCACGAAAAGTAACAAGGTTAGATGATTTACCGTCAAAAATTATTTTACTGCTTAGAGATTCTACCCAAACTTCAATTGAATTAATTGAAGCGAGTCGATATTCTGCTAAATATCCTTTACTAAAAGAGCTAATTATTTTCAAATCCTTGAGAAACTTGATGATATAATCAGGATGAATAAAGTCTTTAAGATTGGTTACTAAAAAATTTTTGTTTTGATAATTACTAATTAAATTTTTACCAGCATTATTAGCGAAAATTATTTTACCTTCCCCATCAGTAATAAAAGCTGGATCAAGCATATTATCCACCAAAGCCCTGAATCTTTCTTCGCTTTGTCTCAGTGATATATTGGCTAATTTACTTTCAGTAATGTCACTTAAGGTTCCGGTTATACCAATTATATTATTTGAATCATCAAAAGCTGGTCTGGCAAAAGCTTCCATCCAGCAGATATTTCCATTTAATTTAACATATCTTATTTCGTATTTATGGATTTCCCCTGTCTTACGAAATAATTTGTTAAATTCTATTTGTGATAATTCACGATCAGGGGCATAAACAAAATTGATGAAATGATTTCCTAATGATTCTTTAACTGAGTACCCGGTAATTTCTTTCCATGAATGATTTAGAAAAGTCCATTTACCTTCTATGTCTGTTTGAAAAATAATTTCTTTAATGCTATTAACAACTGAGCGATATTTAAGTTCGCTTTTTCTAATTTCCTGCTCTGCTAATTTTTTTTGAGTAATATCTTGAACATAGGTAAGAATTTGGGCAACATTTCCAAAAATGTCTTTTATTACCGTGGAATTTATATAAGCCCAAACAATCTTTTTATCTTTACGAATATATCTTTTTTCAAGTTCAATAGATTTTTTATCGCCGTTTAATAAACTTTCCCATAATTCCAATTGTAATTTTAAATCAACTGCATGAGTAATTTCCTTGAAATTTTTCCCCAGCAGTTCTTTTTCTGAATAACCTATAAACTCGCAAAACCTTTTAGGAATTTTAATGTAATTTCCTTCGAGCGTTGTGAAGGTTGACATAATTAGCGAGAACTGTTCAGTGGCAGCTAATCTTTCTTCACTTAATATTAAAGCATTTAATGTACTCTTATGGGGAGTAATGTTTTCAGAATTTATTAATATTGAAAGAGAATCTGAACCTTCTTTAATAGTGCAGATAGTTACTTTTACCCAGATAATTTCAGAATCGCTTCTAAGCTTTCTTAATTCGAATGAATAAGGCTGGAATGGAGAGGTAATAGATTTTAAAATTTGTTCTTCAAAGTTTTTTTTATCCTTATCGTGTATGAAATTATAAAATGATTTATCAATTATGTCTTTTAGATTATATCCTAATTCAAGGGAAGCAATCTTATTAGCGCTAATGATCTTCCCATCTGGTGTAATGGTAAAGTTCATTAAAGGATCATGTTCAAATAAGGCTTTAAATTTTTCTTCGCTTCTTTGAATTGCTAATTCTGATTCTTTTTCGGTTAGGTTTTCAAATATGGCAAGTATTCCAATTTCATTTTCAAACTCGTCTTTCATTATTGAAAGAGAAAGCCTGGATTGATTGGCTAAGTAGTTTTTACATTTCAAATCAACTTTGCCAGACCAATATTTTTTTAACCTTAATTCTTTTCTGAATCCATTTTTCCCAAAAGATTCATCATTAAACAAATCTAAAAAATATTCTTCATTAACCAATGGTTCTAAACCGGACTCACATTCGAAGATTTTCTGAGCAGCATTATTACAAAATGTAATTTTAAAATCACTGTCAGTAATAAAAATTGGTTTATTAATATAATTTAAAATCTCAACTTGGTATGGTATAGATTTATCGGTATTTAAAGTTGAATGACTATCTGTATACATTTCTGAATATATTGATTTTACGTTTCTCAAAAGTTTGAAGAACTTACAAGTTATTATCGATAAAAAACCAAGTTATTTTAATTATTCTCAAAAATTTGCTGATGTTATTTTTTTTAATGAATAAAATCATCATTTTTATCATTAAAAATATATTTTTATGCTGGATTCCTTAAAATTCTTACCTGAATATTTAAAAAGTCAAAATCCGGTAATGGGTAGCGGAGATTTATTTCTACTTGTTCAAAAGCTGGCAATTGCAATTTTAATAGGATTGCTGGTTGGTTTGGAGAGAGAACATTCCCGTTCAGACAACGAAAAAATATTTGCCGGTATCAGAACTTTTCCACTTGTTGCCATATTTGGATTCCTTTCCGCATTAATTTCTTCATTTACTTCATATTGGATTTTTATTGCCGGCTTAATATGTTTTGGAGCCTTGGTTACGGTGTCACACATCTTTTCAGCAAGCTCTGGAAAGCGCGGAGCAACTTCCGAAACAGCAGTGCTTATTGTATTTTTATCAGGAGCTTTAGTTTACTGGAATTTTATAATTCTTGCCTCAATAATTGGTGTAATTGTTACTTTATTCCTTTCTTTAAAAATTCAGCTTCATAAATTTGCCGGTAAAGTTAGTGAAGAAGATATTTATGCAACGATTAAGCTTGCTATAATAACCGTGATTATTCTTCCACTGCTGCCTGATAAGACTTATGGGCCATTCAATGTTTTAAATCCTCTTTTAATTTGGCGAATGGTAATTTTTATTAGCGCTTTAAGTTTTATCGGATATATTTTTATCAAGACAATAGGGCAGGATAAGGGAATACCAATTACAGGGTTACTTGGCGGATTAGTATCCAGCACCGCTTTAACAATTTCGCTGGCAAAAAAAAGTAAGGAAACGGCAGAGTTAAGCAACAGTTTTGGAATAGGAATATTACTAGCTTCTACTGTTATGTACTTAAGAATATTTTTTATCGTTTTAGTTTTAGATAGTGCTTTTATTGCAGATGTTTGGGTCCCTATTTTAATTTTGATTTTTACGGGTTTCATAACAAGCTATTTATTTTCTAAAAAAAATCATATAGAAAACAGCCATGTAATTGAATTTAAAAATCCTTTTGAATTAAAATCAGCTTTAGTTTTTGGACTACTGTTTGGAATAGTATTATTGGCTACAAAAGCAGCAGAATATTATCTCGGCAGCGGAGGAGTTTATTTGGCGAGCGGCTTGGCAGGGCTTACTAGTGTTGATGCAATTGTTATTTCAGTTACAAAATTCTTAATTACCGGATTAAATGCAAAAATAGGTGTTGCAGCAATTATTATTGCCACAATTTCTAATAACATTGTTAAAGCAATTATCGTGGTTTTTATGGGCACTAAAGAATTAAAAAGAAATGTTGTTAAAGGAATGACAGTACTAATAGTAATTTCACTTGCTTATTTATTTGTGATTTTTTTATTATGATGAAAAATTATTTAAAATAAATCGGCAGCATAAATAAAGAAATGCAGCCGATTTATATTTCTGTTTTAATGCATCATCTCGCAACTATTTCATTCAAGTTTGCTCTATATCCTTCAGTGTATTATATATTTCTTACTTAAAGTTGATTAGGAATATGTTATAGAACACGCTTTCCTTGTACTAATCTAATAATAAGAACAACTAAAGCAATAACCAATAGAATATGAATAAAACCACCAAGTGTATATGCACTTATCATTCCTAACAGCCAAAGTACTAACAATATGACAAATATTGTCCAGAGCATAGAACCTCCTCATATGTTTATTTGTTATACTTTACACATCATCAACATAATACAAATATCTTTGAGAATTATTGCAATCAGTCACGATAAAAAATATTTTAACCCGGATCACTTTTAAAATTAAAAAAAAGAAATAAGACACATATTTTTTATTCAAGCTTAATAATCCTTAATTTTCATTAAAGATTTTCAAAAATGTTATGCCTCACAAAAATTATAAAATGCTGATTCAATATGATGGAACTCACTATGCAGGCTGGCAAATACAGGCTAACGCAATTACGGTTCAACAAAAAATATCTGATGCAATTAAAACTATTTTAAAAGAAAATATTAATTTAATTGGATCCGGAAGGACTGATGCAGGGGTTCACGCTTTAGGCCAGGTCGCAAATTTTAAAACCGATAATGCTTTGGATCTATATAGGTTTAGATATTCCTTGAATTCGATGCTTCCTTTTGATATCTCAATTATAAAAATGGAGGAAGTTTCTGAAGACTTTAATTCCAGATTTGATGCAAAAAAGAGAAGCTATATCTATTTAATTAATAAAATGAAGTCGCCTTTTTATTTTAAGTATGCTTATTACTACAAAGGAAAAATTGACTGCCAAAAGATAAATCAGCTTGCAAATTCTTTGCTTGGCGAAAAAGATTTTTCATCATTTTCAAAAAAGAATTCTGATATTGAAAACAAAAATTGCAATATTTGCAATATTCATTTTAAAGAGACTAAAAATTTTATTATTGCAATTGTTGAAGCAAACAGATTTCTTCACGGCATGGTTAGAGCATTAGTTGGAACATTGCTCTTCGCGCAAAAAAATAATCTTGATGGCAATTTTATTTCATCAATAATTCAGGCGAAAGATAGAGAAGCAGCAAAAGAGGCTGTCCCGGCAAAGGGCTTGTTTCTTTTTAAAGTGAAATACTGATAATGATATAATTATTGAAAAATGTCTCGTGAAATTTTTATTGGATCTACACAAAACATAACTAAGGAAATAGAATGGATTTTTTAGCTGGGCTTCATCCTAAGATTGTTCATTTTCCAATTGCTCTTTTATCTGCTTATGCACTTTTAGAAATAATAGGAATTGTTTTTAAAAATGAATTTCTCTCTAAAACTGCGCATCTATTTTTATTCCTGGGAGTGCTTGGTGCCTTAGCCGCTGTACTTACCGGCAATCAAGCCGAAGAAGCTGCTGAGTTGCTGGAGAAACAAGGAGCAATTATTCAGTTTCATGCAATTTCAGAGCATTCCGATTTTGCCAACTACACTTTATGGTTTTTTTCTGCTTTATTGGTGGGAAGAACATTTTTAGTTTTGAAGAAAAAATTCCAGGGCAAAATTAAATATTTATTTATTGTATTAGCTTTAGCCGGCTTCCTCCTTGTTTTTGAAACAGGCGAACGCGGTGGAAAACTCGTTTACAAATATGGTATTGGGACGGACTTAAAGAAAATGGAAATTACAAAGTAAGTTTTGTGCAAACCAAATTAAATATTTTACCAATTGTTTTAGCTTTAGTTTTTGTAAATGTATTAGGCATATTGTTAAAATATTTTCAACTTGATGAGTATATTATATTTGCTGGATTCAGGTTTCACCTAAGCCTGGTATTGCCTTTCTTTTTTGTAGTAAGGCAAAAACATTTTTCATTTTTAAAAAATATTTTTTTTAAACCCACTTATAAAAGATATGCAACTATCTTTATCTGGCTATTAATTCCAATCCTATTGCTAATCCCGTCTTTATTATTCTTAAAACAAATTAAAGTTGAAGACCCTTATCGTTTTTATGAATTGGGCATGACTTCTATAATTGATTATCCTATTTACCTGGTATGGAATCTTCCACAGTTATTTTTATTTACATTATTTTTATTCTTAGTAATCGAAGGAAGAAAATCAAAATTATTAATTGTTCAATCCTTAATAATTTTACTTTTTATTTATGAGTTTGTCCCTATTCAAAATAAAATTGTTTTAAACACAAGTTTTATTTTTGCCAATTATATTCCATTAATTTTATTGGCTATTTTAATTGGAATTATTATAAAATATTTTTCTAACATTTACATAATCTGTATAACAGTATTTTCAGTATTGTGGATATACTTCCTTTGCTTCGGAAACAATTCAAAAATCGTTGTGAATTTGTTATTCGCGGCCAATTATGATAGCTGGGAAGGATTTTTTACTTCAAGTAAATTGATAAACCCGTTTGTATTTTCAGGATATTTGGCCATATCAATCATTATAATCTTGCTTTCAAGAGGAATAAAAAATAAAAGTTAGCCTCATCATTTTAGAAGAAAGTTATATTTTGTATTTTTATTTCTATAAAAAAATCACTCAATGAAAAAAATATTTCTATTTTTAATTTTATTATCAGTTAATTTGATGGCGGGCCTACCTCCAGCAGATAAAGCAAGAGGATTTTTTATTGCACTTGGTGTTGGCCCAAGATTTCCAGTGGGTGACTTCGCCACTACTACTGATTTAGGTTATGGATTAAATGTAGAATTCTCTTATACTGATAATGAGTATCTGCCGTTCTTTGTTTTTACAAGATTGGGATATGAACAATTTCCTGGTTCACCAGATTATTACAAAGTAACAGACTATTCTAATTTTTCTACAGCTTCTATTCCGGTAAATTTCGGAGTACGTTATTATTTCCCGCCGCTATTTGAGAATGTACTTCTATTTATGCCTGTATTAGAAGTATCCGCCGCGTACACTTTTTTTGAAAAGGTACATCAATTTAAAGTTAACTCAGGTAGAAATAATTTCACCGAAGATATTTCAAAAGTTGGTATTAGTGTCGGTGCTGGAGTCTCCACATTTCTAATGGATATAATGGCTCAGTATAATTATTTCAGAACGAATCAAACTGTTTTATTAGATTTTAAAATTAGACTTCCGTTATTTATAAATTTTTGAGAAGTAAAATGAATTATCAAAATTTATTATTAGATATAAAGGATTCAATTGCCGTCGTAAAAATTAATAGGCCGGATAAATTGAATGCTTTAAACGGATTAACATTGTCCGAATTAAAAAATATTTTTGCTGAATTAAAAAATAACGATGATGTCAAAGTTATAATAGTTACCGGCTCAGGAGAAAAAGCATTTATTGCCGGTGCTGACATTTCAGAGTTAAACAAAATTGATATGATTTCAGGAAAGGAATTTTCTGAATACGGACAGGAAGTATTTAGTTTAATTGAACATTTTGAAAAGCCTGTGATTGCTGCCGTAAACGGATTTGCTTTGGGTGGCGGCTGCGAACTTGCTTTGGCCTGTCATTTCCGCATAGCGTCGGATAATGCAAAGTTTGGACAACCAGAAGTTAATCTCGGAATTATCCCTGGCTATGGAGGAACTCAAAGATTAACAAGATTAGTTAATTCTGGCAGAGCGATGGAATATATTTTAACAGGAGATATGATTGACTCAACTGAAGCATTAAGAATTGGTTTGGTAAATCATATATTTCCGCAAAAAGAATTAATTGATAAAGCAATTGAAATTGCAAAAAAAATTATATCAAAAAGTCAGCATGCTGTTAAGATGGCTATTAAAGCTGTTAAAGCTGTTGACGAAATGTCTTCAAAAGAAGGGCAGAGTTACGAAGCAAACCTGTTCGCTGTTTGCTGCGGAACAGAAGATTTTAAAGAGGGAACTTCGGCATTTCTTGATAAACGAAAACCCAATTTTAAAAATAAATAAATTGTTTACTTATTCTTCCTCAAAAGTTTTCTTTAATGAACGCATCAGTTAAGAGAACATCAGTTCAGATTTTATTAGGCATTGTGATTGCATTGCTGCTTGCCAATATCATTTACAAAAAATATGTAATGATAAAAATGCCTTCCGAAAAGATAGAAGTAGGCTCAAAACTTATCAAAGAAAAATTTCTCAAAAGTGTAAATAGTTTTGGACTGAAGAAAGAATGGATTGTGCAGACAAAATATTCATGGAGGATAACAGTCCAGGCAAGTAAAACTGGACTCAATTGTTTATTCTTATAAAATTTCAGTGCCGCAGGATTTACCAATTCCTGTAATTTTAGAAGAAATTAATTCATCATTAAAAAATGAAAATGTGAAGGTAATTTCTAAAGAAGAAAAAATAAACGGCAAATCACTATTGTATATTTATTCAAAAGATAATTTAAAGTTGGCTGCTATTTTCGAATACAATAAAGAAATGAAGCGCAAAGCTGGCTTTGTGGGAATACTAGTTTCCGGCTTAGAGAACTTAAATGAAGATGATATAACTCTAACCTTAAATTTTCCGGAATTGTTTGGCTACTATGTAATCCCTTCGAAAGAATCAGCTGAGTTTGTTAAAAAACATTTAAAATTAAAAAAAGAATATGTTGTTTTGTTGAATGATGATATTGAAGAACTAAAATATAAACTTAAAAATGATTACTCTGAAGCAAGATTAAAAAGCTCTATCCGGTCAATAATCGGTTCATTTCCTAAAGCAGCATTTATTTTGGTTGATGATAATTCAAATTTATATAAGTCATCAATTTTTAATTTTGCTGCTAATGAATTTGAAAAGAGGAATATAAAGTTAATTAAGAAAAGCAGCTTACTAGATATTACTAATGAATCTAAAAATCAGTTACGAACTGCGTTCGGAAATTATGTTAAGTCAAGTAACGTTAATTGGGGGAAAGTTATAATTGTTCCGGCAGATAATTTTTCTTTAATTGAAAAGGAAATTATTAAGCTAAGAAAGATTGGTTATAAATTTATAAATCCTTCGCAGATTTTGTTACAGACTAGTAAAAATCTCTCCAAATAAATCAACTTCATTAATCTCACCGGCATTTAATTCTTTTAATGAATTAATTATTTTGTTTTTATCTCCGACAATTACTATCACTAGTTCTTCATGAAAAATATTTTCAAGTGCGGTTTTGTTAACTCCTTCTAGTCCTATGTTCTTAATATTCTCAATGTAAGTATTTAAATAATCATCCGGTAAAGAAAAGATTACTCTGCCTGTTAAATTAGCTGCGACCTGGCTGTAAGTTTCAAAATTAGATGGGAACTTTCTTATGATTGACGACTTTGCAAAATCAAGTTCTTCCTGTGTAACTCCTTTTATAATTTTATGAAGCTCATTTAAAATTTCTTTAACAGCATTGGCAGTATTCTCATGTCCCACAGACGTTGATATAAAAAAGTAAGCATCATCTTTAAAGTAATTAAATCTTGAGAAGGCTCCGTATGTGTAGCCTTTATCCTCACGCAAATTTAGATTTATTCTGGAAGAAAACTGCCCGCCTAAAATTGTGTTTAAAATATGCTTTGAAAAATAATCTTTGTTATTTCTTTTAGACGAAATATGCCCTATCCTTATTTCGCTCTGTACAGAATCTTTTTTATCAAAAATGTAAATGTGAGATTTTTGCTTTGTATTGCTCTTAATTTCAATGGTAGAAGATTCTTTCTTTTTCCATGGTGCTAAATTTTTATGTAATTTGTTTTTTAATTCGGTTAAAGAAATATTCCCCACAACAATTAACGCAGAATTATTTGGAATGAAATAGTTTGAATAAAAAGTTTTTAAATCCTCAATAGAGATATTGCTTATTGTTTTATCATATCCTAAAGACTGATATGCGTAAGGGTTATCTTTACCCAGCACCAGCATATCAAAAATGGAAGATGCAATTTCGTCAGGTTCATCCTGAATTTGAAGTATTTTTGTCTCAACTTTCCTTTTTTCTCTTTCAAAATCTTTTTTATCCAGGTGGGGTGTAAGTATTACAGTGCTGAAAAGTTGTAAAGCTTTTTCAAAATGTTCTGTTAAAGTTTGAAGAGTTAAATTTATTGTATCACCGCTGCAGCTTATATTAAAGCTCGTTCCCAGCAAATCAAATTCATCGCTTAGTTCTAAAGCAGTTAAATCACCAGCGCCTTCATCTAAAACCATAGAAAATAAATTAGCCAGCCCTTTTTTATCTTTTGAATCATACTTGCTTCCACAATCCGAAATTAAATTTGCTTGAATGATAGGGAGATTATCCTTTTTAACAAACAAGACTTTCAGCCCGTTTTCTAATTCGAATTCATTTATTTCCGGAAGTGAAAATAAAATATCATCTGTTGGATTTGGTTTTAGCGCTCTATCTATTGGCATTAAATATTTCCTTTCCCCATATTTTGGATGTCTTTTGATTTGGGGATAATCTGTAGTTCCACGTAAGGCTTATAAAAATATTTTTCAATCACCGTTTTAATTTCTTCGGCTGAAATTGATTCATAACGTTTTAAATCTTTGTTGAAAGAGTTCGGTTCGTTCAAATAATAATTATAGGAATTTAATTGATCAGCAAGTGAATCTATATTTTGCAAAGAATAAATAAAGCCGGATTTAATTCCGTTCTTAGATTTAGTTAACTCTTTTATTGAAATTGAGTTTAAACGAATTTTATCAATCTCATTAAAGATTTCATTTTTAATTGCAGAAAGAGAAACCCCCGGTTTTGCGGTTGCAATAAACATAAAATGTCCGGCGTACTTGCCTGAGTATTGATAAGCAGTAATATCCTGAGCTAACTCTTTTTCAAATACTAAAGTTTTATACAAGCGAGAGTTTTTTGATCCGGTTAATATATCCGATAAAATATCCAGTGCAGCATCATCTTTTTCGTAAGCTTTTTCAGAATGCCAGGCAAGATAAAGCCTTTCAAGCTGAACATTATCTTCATGAGTAATAAATTTATTCTCGCTTAAATTTGTTTGTATAGCATTTAATTTTTCGATTCCATTTGTAGAAGAAATCACCTCAAAATATTTTGAGATTAAATCTTTAACATTATTTTTATCAAAGCTGCCGGCAACCACCAAAGCTGCATTCGAAGGGGAATAATATTTTTTAAAGAAGCTTGAAACATCATCAAGATTAAAGCTCGAAATATCTTCCAGCGAGCCAATAGTAGACCAGCTATAGGGATGATTATCTGGATATAAATTTGAGATTAATATTTCCCAGGCAAGCCCATACGGTTGATTGTCATATCTTTCTAATCTTTCGTTGCTGACAACCTCTTTCTGATTTTTTAATTTCTCAGGAGTTAATGCGGGAAGAAGATATCCCATTCTATCAGATTCGAGCCAGAAGATTAATTCTAAAAAGTTTGCCGGAATTTTTTCATAGTAGTTTGTTCTATCAAAGCTGGTGGAGCCGTTTAAACTTCCCCCGGCTTCCTGTATATATCTGAAATGAGCTTCCTTGGGAACATTTTGCGAGCCTTGAAACATCATGTGTTCAAATAAATGAGCAATCCCGGTTTTTCCTTTATGTTCATTTGCCGAGCCGACTTTGTACCATATATTAACGGCAGTAATTGGCAGGTTATTATTCTCATGAAGAATAATTTCAAGCCCGTTTTTTAGTTTATACTTCTCGTATTCAATATTTAAATTTTTCATAATTAGCTTTTAATTTAATAACAAAAGTACTCTATCCAACCTTACCGAACCCAGCAGCCTAAAAATATCTGTAAACGGAATATCTCTATTCCATGAGAACAAAGTCATAAATGCCTCAGCTACAACTCTGTCACGTGAGACTAATCCCCAGAACCTGCTGTCATCACTATTGTCTCTATCATCACCCATCATAAAATAATAATCTTTTTGAAATGTATATTCATTAACAGGTGTGCCTTCTATCGTAACCGAATTCCCTGAAATTCCTACAACTCTTTTTTCGTATTCACGGTCGATAATAGTTTTCCACTGCTCGATATTATTTAAGTCTAATTGAATTTTATCACCTTTTCTTGGAATCACAAATGGACCCCAGTTGTCTTTATTCCATGGCATCCCTTTGGGGAAAATTCTCTGATCAACATAATTTTTAGGAAGCGGAGGTTGATTGAAATATAAAATATGCGGCGGAACCCAAAATTGTTTATGATTTACAAAAACAACTTTATTAATAATTTGCACTGTGTCACCTGGTGTCCCGATGCATCTTTTTACCAGATTTTTATTTAATATATCCGGTACAAGTTGATCCCTGTCGCCGGGATATTCAAACACAACAATTTCTTTTGGTTTTGGATCTTTGAAAGCCGGAAAACTGAAGTAAGGCAGCTTAATTTGAGTATAGGGAATATAATGCGGTGAAGAAGAACCATAAATAAATTTATTTACCAGAACAAAATCTCCCACCAGCATTGTGTTTTCCATTGAACCGGTTGGTATGCGTGTATTTTGAATTACAAAAGAAATTATAATTAAAGCAGCTATAGCAGCAAATAGAAGTTGTTCAAAAAATTCTTTTACTTTTTCTTTTGTAGTGAGCGGTTTTTTCTTTTCTTTTTTTGACTTAAATCCAATAAAGTTTTTAAAGCTGCTTTTTAATGACAATTAATCTAGCCTTTAAAATTAAAATGTTTATTTATTGTTTGTTATGAATCATTTCATAGCAAAGTTAAAAATAGAATAATAACATAGATAAGAGAGGTTCACAACATTAAATCATTCTTTAGTTAAATAAAATTAATTTAACAATTTAAGAACACGGTCAAGTCTTACAGAACCCAACAACCTGAAAAAATCTGAAAATGGAATATCTCTATCCCAGGAGAACAATGTAATAAAAGCTTCCCCGACAACCCTATCGCGTGGGACTATTCCCCAGAACCTGCTGTCATAACTGTCATCACGATTGTCACCCATCATAAAATAATAATCTTTCTGGAATGTATAATCTTTAACAGGAATACCTTCAATTGTAACAGTATTGCCGGAAATTCCAACTACTCTTTTTTCATATTCCCGGTCAATAATTGTCCGCCATTGTTCAACGTTGTTAATTGTAAGATGGATTTTATCACCTTTCCTTGGGATAACAAATGGCCCCCAGTTATCTTCATTCCAGGGCATACCTTTTGGGAAAATTCGAGGTTCAACAAAACCTTTTGGTTTTGGCATATCTGTATTGTAGAGGATATTAGTAGGAATCCAAAATTGTTTGTGATTAACATAAACAACTTTATCAATTACTTGTATAGTATCGCCGGGAGTTCCAATACATCTTTTAACATAATTAACATTTGCTTCAACCGGCTCAAGCAAGTCTTTGTCACCAGGCCATTCAAAAACAACAATATCTTTCGGTTTAGGATCTCTAAAAGCAGGGAAGCGAAAATAAGGAAGCCTAATCTCAGTAAAAGGTATATATTTTGGCGAAGAAGACCCGTATATAAATTTATTAACCAAAACAAAGTCTCCAACTAAAATTGTATTCTCCATGGAGCCTGTTGGGATCCTGGTATTCTGAACAACAAAAGAAATAATAATTAACGCGGCAATAGCAGCAAATAAAAGCTGCTCAATAAATTCCTTAGCTTTTTCTTTTGGGGTCTGCGGTTTTTTCTCTTCTTCTTTTTGTTTTATCCCGATAAATTTTTTAAAGCTTTCTTTGAATGACAATATTTTCTCCTTAATAAATGAAACTATAATTAGTGTACTGTTAAAAAAATGAAAGCATTAATAAGCCTGTTAATCATTTAACTTTCAGGCTGTCAAGTTTCTTACGTAAAAAATCATTTACAATTTGTGGATTTGCTTTCCCTTTTGTTTCGCGCATTACTTGTCCAACAAAAAATCCAAAAACTTTTTCTTTGCCCTCGATGTATTCCTGAACTTGAGATTGATTTTTATTTAATATTCCTTCGATTATTTTTTCTATCTCGCCTGTATCTGAAATCTGAACAAGATTTTTTTCTTTTACTATTTCTTCAGGATTTTTATCTTCATCAAGCATAGAGGCAAAAACATCTTTGGCAATTTTTCCGCTTATGGTTCCTTCGTTAATTAAATTAATTAGCTTGCCTAATTTTTCAGATGAAATTTGAAATTCGGTTATATCAATTTTTTTATCATTTAAAATTTTCATAACATCAACCATAACCCAATTGCTGGCAGATTTATAATCATCTGTAACTTTAATTACATCTTCATAATAGTCGGCAGTTGATTTTGATTGAGTTAATATATCAGCATCATATTCCGGAAGTTTATAGTTCTCAACAAACCTTTCTCTTCTAATATCGGGAAGTTCGGGCAGTTTGGAAGCAATTTCACTTTTCCATTTTTCATCTACAATTACAGGTAATAAATCCGGTTCAGGGAAATACCTGTAGTCATGAGCCTCTTCTTTGCTGCGCATGGGCCGTATTTCATTTAAATCTGCGTCCCATAAAAGTGTCTGCTGAACAATTGTTCCGCCGTCTTCAATAATATCAATCTGTCTTTCAATTTCGAAGGTAATTGCTTTTTCAACATTGCGGAATGAGTTCATGTTTTTTACTTCAGTCTTTGTCCCTAATTTTGTTTCACCTTTCAATCGAACTGAAATGTTTGCATCGCATCGAAGTGAACCTTCTTCCATGTTGCCGTCGCATATTCCAAGATACTGCACCAATTGTTTTATTATAATTAAGTACAAATAAGCTTCAGTTCCGCTTCTTAAATCAGGTTCGCTTACAATTTCCATTAAAGGCACTCCGCACCTGTTCACATCCACTAATGTTTCATAAGCTTGATCATGTATTGATTTGCCCGCATCTTCTTCCATATGAATTCGAGTAATTCCGATTTTCTTTGTGCTTTTATCCTGGAACTGAATTGTTACAAATCCGTTTTCGCAAATTGGCTGATCGAATTGAGAAATTTGATATCCTTTGGGAAGATCCGGGTAAAAATAATTTTTTCTGGCAAAAGTAGATTTTTCATTTACTTTGCAGTTAGTGGCCATTCCCATTAAAGAAATGAACTCAACTACTTTTTTATTTAATACTGGTAAAACCCCTGGATGGCCGAGACAAATAGGGCATACATTAGAATTAGGCGCATTTCCGAATTTAGTTGAACAACTACAAAATATTTTTGATTCCGTTAAAAGCTGAGCGTGTACTTCTAAGCCGATAACTGCTTCGTATTTACTATCCATTTATGAATAATTTAGTTTGAAAAAAACAAATATAAAAAAGAAAACATACATATAGAAAGGTAAATGATATAGAAGTTTTTAGTAAATTTTTACAGTTAAAGAATTTAAATATTCAAATTAGGTTTCTAAATGAAATCAAATAACTTTGCCAAACTATTTTTTTACGTAATTATAATTTTAGCATTGGTTGAAGCCGCATATTTTTATAATCTTCTCCCGGAGAGTACCGCAACTCACTATAATTTTAAAGGCCGGCCTGATGCCTGGAATAGTAAGTCTGTAATTATTTTAATAAATGTTGGTGTAATTATTTTTTCTGCATTACTATTTAGAATTTTAATTTTCTTTACACCTAAATTGCCTGAAGGTTTGATTAATCTTCCCAACAAACATTATTGGTTATCAGAGAATAGAAAGGAAGAAACTTATAAAATAATCACTGATTTTTTATTTTGGACAGTAGACATCACACTACTGTTTTTTGTGTTCTTATTTTTTTTAATATATAGAGCAAACATCAATAAAGATTCTTCAATTGCCCCGGGGATTTGGATTTTAATGATTGCCTATATAGCGGTACTTTCAGTTTTTACGATTAAGTTTTATAAATATTTTAACAAAGTTCCTGATAGATAATTTTAATTTTGTTTAATTAGCATTTCTTTCGAAAAAATTCTAACTTGATTTTAACTCATTATTAAAATTTCAGAAAATTATTTATGAGCAAGTCTCAGAAAGTTGGTTTCTTTCTTGGTTTAGTAATTTTTGTTCTAATTTTAATTTTTGGGAACTTCGATCCTGCAAAACCCGAAATCACAAAAATGTCTGCTGTCGCAGCTTTAATGGCAGTATGGTGGATTACCGAGGCAATCCCTCTTGCTGCAACTTCACTTCTTCCAATTGTATTATATCCGCTGTTGGGAATTTTAAGTGAAAATAAAACTGCAGGCGCATATATTAATTCGACTATCTTTTTGTTCTTCGGCGGATTTCTACTTGCTATCGCTATGGAAAAATGGGGATTGCACAAACGAATTGCATTAAAAATAATTATGATTTTTGGCGGCAGTCCGAATTCAATTGTGATTGGTTTTATGGCAGCTTCTGCATTTATCTCTATGTGGATTTCAAACACTGCAACTGCTGTAATGATGCTTCCAATTGGATTAGCAATTATCCATAAAATGGAAAATGAATTCGGGGAAAGTAAAACAAAAAATTTTTCAATCACTTTAATGCTTGCTATTGCCTATTCGTGTTCAATCGGGGGAGTAGCAACTCTAATTGGAACACCGCCCAATTTATCCTTCATTAGAATTTATCAAATCATTTTTCCTAAAGCCCCGGAAATTTCATTTGGTCAATGGATAATTCTTGGATTACCCATTGCAATTATAATGTTAATTATTGCTGGAGTTTTATTAACAAAAGTATTTTATAAAATAGATAAAAGTTTAGTTCTGGATTCAGGTTTCATTAATGATGAATATAAAAAGCTCGGCTTAATGACATTTGAGGAAAAGGTAATCGGGATAATATTTTCGCTTACTGCATTACTTTGGATTTTCAGAGCGGATTTAAATTTTGGATTCATAACCATTCCAGGCTGGCAAAATATTTTTTCCAAACCAGATTTTATTAATGACGGAACAGTTGCGGTTGGAATGGCAATGATTTTATTTTTTATTCCTTCAAGACAAAAAACCGGCGAGAAAACCCAAATACTTGATAATCATTCTTTTATGAAAGTTCCCTGGGGAATTATTTTACTATTTGGCGGCGGTTTCGCATTGGCAACCGGTTTTACTTCTACCGGACTTTCAAATTTTATTGGGAAACAGTTCTTAGGCATGTCTGTTCTTTCTCCAATTTTAATTATCATAATTGTTGCAGCAGTAATTAATTTTTTAACTCAGCTAACATCCAACACAGCCACAGCAGAAATGATTTTACCGATTATGGCATCAGTATCAGTAGCACTTAGCATGAATCCATTACTTTTAATGCTTACTGCTACTTTGTCCGCATCTATGGGATTTATGATGCCGGCAGCTACTCCACCGAATACAATTGTATTTGCGAGTGAAAGATTAAAAATATCAGACATGGCGAAAGCTGGTTTCGCATTAAATATAGCCGGGATTATCTTTGTTTCTCTGTTTGTATATTTAGTAGGCACATTCTTATTCGACTTAAATACTTTCCCTATATGGGCAAAATAAATTTAATTATAATGTAATTAGGGTTTTGGAGATTTAAAAATACCTATATAAGATTTTTATTTTTTGGTAATATTTGTGAAATAAAAACACGGAGTTGATATGCTTAAAAAGATGCTGCATTTTATATTTATTTCTGTTTTACCCATCTTCTTACTTTTTAACGGTTTCATTTTAAAAGACTATAACACTAAAACTTCGAATGACGTTTCTAAAGTAGACGAATTTTACTTTGCAAGATTATAACGGTAAGGATCATTCACTTAAGGATTTTAAAAATTCAAAAGCTATTGTAATTATGTTCATTGCTACTAAATGTCCCGTTTCAAATGCTTATAATAAAAGAATGGAAAATATTTATAACGAATTTAAAGATAATGGAATTTCATTTATTGGTATAAATGCAAATAAAGCTGAAAGTGTAGATGAAATTAAGTCGCATGCTAAAGAGCATGGTTTAACTTTTCTAATTTTAAAAGATAATCAGAATAAAATCGCCGATGAATTTAAAGCATCAGTGACCCCGGAGATATATGTTTTAAATTCAAATTATGAAGTTCAATATCACGGAAGAATAGACGATTCAAGGGATGCAGATAATGTGGACAGTAAAGACCTTGAACAAGCTTTAAATGAAATTCTTGCCGGTAAAAAAGTTTCAAACAGCAGAACAAAAGCATTTGGCTGCACAATTAAAAGAGTAGAAGATTGAAGATATATATTTATTTATCAGCGATTACTTTTTCGATTTTGTTTATTTCATGTTTAAAAGTAGATAAAGATATTCCTCAATTAAGCAAAAAAGATGAAGTCAAAAGAGAATTGAGAAAAATTGATGATGCTGAACTTAAAAATAAAATCGAAAACAGAAACGGGAATATTTTATTTATAAATGTGTGGGCTACCTGGTGTGAACCATGCGTTGCAGAATTTCCTGATTTAGTTAAAGTTGCAAATGAATATAAAAATAAAGGCGTTGACTTTTTGAGTCTAAGTGCTGATTTTGAGTCGAGTATTGACTCAAGTGTGGTTCCATTCTTAATATCTCAAAAAGCTGATTTTCCTGTTTTCGTAATTAAAGAACGTAAGTCCGAAAGTATTATTAATTTGCTGAACAAAGATTGGAGCGGTGCATTGCCGGCAACAATTATTTATGACAAGTATGGGAAGCAAAAGCTGTTTGTGATGGGCGCTAGGAAATATGATTTCTTTAAAAATAAAATCGATAGTATCAAATCGATGTAAGGAAATTTTTCTTAATGGAAAAAAATATTTACTGTTTAATTAAAAATTTTATTTTTCTCTCTTTAATATTATTTGCTTCATGCAGAGAAGACATTGTCCCTCCTAATAATCCAGCCGGTAATGTAAATGAGCCGGTTCAATATTATTCAAATTCATCTTATACTTTTATAATTAATGCTGATAAAATTTCCAGGAGCGTAAAAGATTTTCTGACACTGCATTCAACCAGCGTGCGTCTTTATACTTCTATTCTGGATATATCTTCCGGTTCAGTTCAGATATTTTTGTTAGATTCTCACAACCATGCCTGGTATTCGAATACATTTGATTCTGAAACTCAAAACAAATTTGTTGATTTGTCCGGGTATGATCCCAGCTTAATTCAAATCAAAATGAATAATTTTACAGGTAAGTTGAAGATTCAGCTTTTTTCATTGTAGCAAGGAATAAGTTTGACAAAAAATAATTATGTTGACTTCCACTAAATTTCTTCTTTGGGACACATCTGTCCAAAATAAATAATAGAAAATGATATAGGAAACCTTCAACCTTTCTTTATGTCATCCCTTCGGGATTTTCAGCTATTTTTATTCTTGGATTTTATAATAATTTCACACCTTCGGTGTTTGTTTTTAGTGAATCCATCGTTTTACGATAAGTCCGAAGGACTGATATTATTTTAGCAAAATTATTAACTCAATAATCAACAACCCCAAAGGGGTGAAATAAATTCTTTACATTTATCTTGCTCTATCTAATAAATTACAAAATGAATTTCTTGTTTCTGATTTAATTTGGACGGCAGTGCTTTGGGATAAAATCTCCTTTTCAATTTGTAATCCATGTTCAATATATTCTCATAATTAGTTAAATTCATAAAATCTTTTTTTATAAAATGCGGAGTTCTAAATGGAATTAAAATTTCACTCAAAAAAGAAAATAGGAATGCCGCCGGGTTCGCTTGTTTACATGGGTGAATCAAAAGAAAGCCGTGTCAGCATATCACTTATTGAATACAATGAAACTTCTTTCGAAGAAAAGAAAATTGAGAATGTTTCTGATTTAAAATACATTAAAGAGAATGAAAATGTAAGCTGGATAAATGTTTGCGGCTTAAATGATATCAAAGTTCTTGAAGAAATTGGAAGCATATTTGAAATACATCCTTTGACGCTGGAAGATATTTTAAATGTTTATCATCACCCTAAAATGGATGAATTTGAAGGTTATCTTTTTTTGATATTAAAGATGGTAAGGTATGATAATAATGCCGGCGAGCTTGATGCTGAGCATGTTTGTTTCGTGCTGGGTAAAAATTATTTTATAACTTTTCAGGAAAAAGAGGGGGATGTATTTGATTTAATAAGAGACCGCATTAGAAATAGTAAAGGCAAAATAAGAAAATTTAAAGGCGATTATTTAATGTATAGATTGATGGATTCGATTGTGGATAATTACCTGGTTGTACTTGAAAATTACAATGAAAGGATTGAAGATATTGAAGATGAACTTATGCTTATTCCCGATAATATTGATCTTGAACCAATTCACCAGCTTAGAAAAGAAGTAATTAAGCTTAGAAGAATAATGTCTCCTCTGTCAGAGATTATTCATACTCTTCAAAAAGAAAAATTTGTATTTATTCAAAAGGGGACTATTGTTTTTCTCAAGGACTTATATGATCACATAAAGTTGGCGGTGGAAACAACAGAAAATTTTAGAGAGCTGATTGGCGGACTGCTTCAAATTTATTTGTCCGGTACAAGCCATAGAATGAATAATATAGTTAAGCTTCTTACAATTGTCTCAACAATTTTTATCCCCTTAACTTTCATTGTTGGTGTTTACGGAATGAATTTTAGTCCTTCAACCAGCATGTGGAATATGCCGGAACTTAATTGGAAATACGGTTATCCAATAATAATGTTTTTAATGCTGATGATTGCTGTCGGTTTAATATTTTATTTTAAGAAAAAGAAATGGCTTTAATTGGATAGGCTTCTGGCTTTGAAAAAATATAGAAACAAATTATCTTAATACACAAATTTGAGGTTAGCATGAAAAATTATATTACTTTTTTAATCTGTGTATTTTGTTTTGGCTTTAATTTATTTGCTCAAGATGCCTCTTCGTTTTTTCCCAGCAATACAGGTTACTCGTGGAATTTTAAAGTAATTCCTCTTGATTCACTTAATAATGAAATCAATAGCTTATCATATTACAAAACAGATTCATTCACTGTTAATCAGAGTTATAATGGTAAACTTGCAAATATTATTGTTTCAAAACTTGGTGATAGTTCAGGAACATCAACTCTCCCTATCAGTGATTCAACTTTTATTTCCTTTGATGGAAGTGAAGCTTATTCTTATTTTAAGCCTCTAAATTTAGATCCAATAATTAATAAATTATTACTTCCTCAAAATTCTAAAAATACTTTTCCAAAAAAAAATAAAGAAACTGATGCTGTAGGCTGGTATTCTTATTATAAATTCAATCAACCTGCGTATCTGTCTTATAAGGTTCTTTCGATGGATACAGCGATTAATTTAGATACGTTTTCAGTTAATATTAGATATGAGATAAAAGCAGCAAGGCAGCCTGATGAAACATTACAATTTTCATCTGGCTCACTTAATTGCAAAAAATTTGTGGTAGAAAATATATTTAGTTACTTATTAACATCCACATTGGCGGTTCCTTTATTTACAGTTAATGATACAGTATGGATTGCGCCGGGCCAATGGATTGTACAGGATATTATCCCTTCAACATCTATAGATCTTAGTCTTTTAAATTTAGGTATACATTATTTACCTGGTTCAAAACAAGAACTGGTTTCTCCAATAACTTTAGGAGTAAAAGGAAATGAAGCAAATGTTGGTGATTTTAAATTATATCAAAATTATCCAAACCCGTTTAACCCTAGTACGATAATAAAATATTCGCTTTCAGCAAACTCAAATGTTAATTTAGCGATTTACGATTTGCTTGGTAATGAAGTTGCAACTTTAGTTAATAAAAATCAAAATGCAGGAAATTATGAAGTAGAATTTAACCCATACTTAGTTCAAAATGGATTAAGTTCGGGTGTGTATTTTTATCAAATAAGAACAGGCACTTCATCAATAACAAAAAAATTAATTTATCTTAAGTAGATTTTGGAAACATATCTTTAATTTTACTTATTGTTAACTTCAAATTAATTAAAAATTAAATTTTATAAACAAATATCGGGGCGTCTTTAAGTTATGTCATTATTAAAAGAATCTAATAGACTTTTTTCAAGTGTGGAGGCAGGTACAATTTTAGAACGGACAGAAATAGATGAAAAATATAAATGGGACTTAACTCATATTTATGCATCAGGAGATTTATGGGAGAAAGATTTTAAATGGGTTGAAAGCAATATTTCGGGTTATAAAAAATTTCATGATAAGCTTGCATCAAGTTCCGAAACGCTTGCTGCCTGCTTAAAGTTTGATGATGAGATTGGGATTAAATTGGAACGACTATATTTATACTCGATGCTGGCAAAAGATTCTGATTTACGCGTTACAAAATATCAGGCAATGAGTGATAGAATTAAAAATCTTTTTACAAAAGTATCATCGGCAAATTCTTTTATTCGTCCTGAATTGCTAAGTATTCCAAATGGAAAATTGCTTGGAATGATAAAACACAAAGAACTTAAAATATACGAGCATTTTATTGATGATCTTTTAAGAACCAAATCTCATACTTTATCAAAAGAGCAGGAAAAAATTCTCGCACTTGCCGGAGAAGTAACCCAAGTTTCTTATAATGCTTATTCAATGTTTACTAATTCTGATTTCAAATTTCCAGAAGTTGAAGACGAAGAAGGAAATAAAATTGAAATGTCACATGCCCGTTTCTATTCGGCAATGTATTCGAAGGACAGAGATTTCAGGCAGCGTGCATTTAAAAGTTATTTTGAACCATATAAAAAATTCACTAATACATTAGCGACTCTTTTTAATGGGAATTTAAAATCAAATATATTCGGTGCAATGGCAAGAAATTATTCTTCGGCTCGTGAAGCAGCATTGGATAGAAATAATATCCCGCTTTCTGTTTATGATAATCTAGTTGATTCCGTTAATGAAAATTTAAGCCCGCTGCATAGATGGGCAGAGCTTAAAAAAAGAATAATGAAAATTGATGAGCTTCATCCTTATGATGTTTACGTAAGCTTATTCTCAGATGAAGGAAATAAAAAATATTCTTATGAAGAATCAAAAAGAATTGTTCGTAATGCATTAAAGCCTATGGGCGAAGATTATCTTGCTTCATTGCAGACTGCATTTGACAATAGATGGATTGACGTTTATGAAACACAGTCAAAACGAAGCGGCGCTTATTCTTCGGGAACCACCTTTGGTGTGCATCCTTATGTACTCCTAAATTGGACAGATTTATTGAATGATGTTTTTACACTTGCACATGAAATGGGTCATAATATGCATTCTTTTTATACAGGTAAAAACCAGCCGTATGTTTATTCGGATTATACAATTTTTGTGGCTGAAGTTGCTTCCACATTTAACGAATCATTGCTGCTTGATTATTTAATTGAAAATGCCGAATCACCAAGTGAAAAAATATTTTTGCTTGAAAAATATCTAAACAATATTACTTCAACTTTTTACAGACAAATCATGTTTGCAGAGTTTGAGCAATTAGTTTACGATAATACCGAAAGCGGGGAAGCGTTAACAACTGATGAGCTTAGAAAGCGATACAAAGATATCTATCAAAAATATTGGGGAAGTGCTATGGTTGTTGATGAAGAAGAAGAATATACCTGGTCAAGAATTCCTCATTTCTATTATAACTTTTATGTATATCAATATGCAACCGGATTTGCTGCCTCTGAAATTTTATCTAAAAAGGTAAAAACAGAAGGCGAACCGGCAGTAAAAAAATATTTAAATTTTTTGAGCTCAGGCAGTTCCGATTATTCCATAAATCTTTTAAGAAAAGCGGGAGTAGATATGGAATCTCCGGAACCTATACTTGCAGTTACACAAAAGATGAATGCATTATTAGATGAAGTGGAAAAAATAATAAAATAGTTTAAATAATTAAGCTATTAATAGAAAATAATATTTTTAGTGAATATCTTATCCCCATAAAATTTAATTCAAAATTTTTTAACAAAATATTGAATTCTTTATGAATAATACATATACCATCGTCTATTTAATTTTTGCAGTATTGCTGCTGGCGGGCATTGCACTCTATCTATATAAAAAAAGCAGAAGTAAAATTTGGAAAAATGAAACTGCAAAACATTTGCCAAAACTATTTGATAAATTTTTATTAGATAAAGAAAATAATAGTGTCTTGATTCAAACTAAAAAATTTGAGTCTATATGCAGAGTGCAAAAGGATTATAGTGATAATCAAATGGTAATAAAAATCTCTGCCGAAGAAATTGAAAATGAAGAATTATTTAATGCATTATCACTCTGGAATGTGATGAGAATTGATAATTTTCTGCTTGACAGAAATTTTAATTTAGTAATTGATATGGGAAGCAGTATCCAGGACGCGGTGGAAGTAATAAAAATTATTATTTCTAAAAAATGTAACGTTAATATTAATAATAAAATTAAAATGAATTTTTTATTTGAGAGGAAATAAACTCCAGGTTTTTAGGGATTCTTTTAGTTAGGCATAATCTTCTTGGTAACTATTAAAACAATTAAACGCAGGAGAATTTAATGAAGAAAATAATTTATTATATAACTTTAATAGCTCTACTTGGCTTATTGTCAGGGTGTGGAACTGGCGGGGCTTTTAATTCAAATAATGTAACAAGCGTAGAACTATCCCAGCCCAATTTTAATATAATAGCAAGAGATGTAAGTGGTATGTCAATGCAGGGTTATCTTTTAGGAATTAGTGTTTCAGAAGGTTCGGGTGTGGGCATGTTTGGACTTGTTAAAATTGCAGGCGCAGAAAAATTATATGACACGGCTGTTAAAGATTTGTGGAAAAATTTTAGAGAAAAATATGGCGATGTGGAAGGTAAAAAATTAGCATTAGTAAATATTCGTCATGATTCAGAACTATTAAATACATTGGTTTATACTCAAGCTAAATATTTTATTACTGCTGATGTAGTAGAATTTATTGAATAGAATATTATTTAAGATGATATATAAAAAATCTATAATTATGCCTAACTAATTTTTATAAATCTGAAACAAATACTAATTGAAAGAATTTAAAATGAAGATTTACTCGAAAAAAGAATTAAACGAATACCATCAATCATTGACTTACGATGATATAAGTTTGGTGCCAACGGAAGTATCACGAATTAAAAGCAGAACAGAAGCAAGTACAAAACATAATTTTCTAGGGTTGGAATTAACTGTCCCGGTCGTTTCAAGTCCAATGGACACAGTGACTGGCGTTGATATGGCAAAAGCTTTAAGTGAATTAGGCTGCATTGGAATTCTTAAACCGATTTGATACTTCTATTGATAGGATTTTACATGATGAGGCCAACTCAAATAAAATTAAAGCGGTTTCAATCGGGTTGACAACTGAATTAAAAGAAGTTGAAAGACTTGTTGAAAAAAAATATTTGATTTGTATTGATACTGCTAATGCAAACAACAATGAAGTGCTTTACAAAACTGAAGAAGTAAAAAAGGAATTTAAAGACGCAAAATTAATTGTTGGTAATATTGCGCACGGTGCAACTCTTAATCAATTAGTTGATGCCGGAGCAGATGCAGTGAGAGTGGGAATCGGAAGCGGCAGTGTTTGTACTACATCAATTCAAACCGGGATTGGAATTGGACAAGTTTCTTCTTTGCTTAATGTTTTAACGGCACGTGAAGCAAAAAAAGTAGATATTAAAATTATTGCCGACGGCGGAATAAAAAGCTCAGGTGATATTGCAAAAGCCATTGCCCTCGGAGCAGATGTGGTTATGTTGGGAAGAATGCTTTCGGGAACTCGCGAAACCCCCGGGGAAGTAATTAAATATAATGGTCAGCTTTGGAAAAAATACAGAGGCTCTGCTTCCTTCGGTGTTAAAATGCGTAACGAATTTATTGAAGGTGAAGAAACAATGGTTGCATATAAAGGTGTGGTTAAAAATGTAATTGATGGTATTTCCGATGGATTAAGAAGCTCGATGAGTTATATGAATTGCTTTACGCTTGATGAATTAAGAAAAACAGAAACCTTTGCTGTATTGAGTAACAGTTCTTATTTGGAAAGATTGCCGAAAGCGTAAAAGTTATGTGTCATGCTGAACTTGTTTCAGCATCTTTTTTAATTATTTATATTCACATTTGAGATTCCGGATCAAGCCCGGAATGACAATCTAAAATTCCGAAGAAGTTAATTCACTTTTATTTTCATCAAACACATCTTTCTTTACGTAAAAAGAAAAATATCCATCTTCAATTGGAACAGATTCTGCATCGATTGTAAAACCCATTGTGTATGATGCAATCAAAGAATTCGTATAAAGATTGTAAATATTCACTTCATTTTTATCAGCAGTGATTAAATACTTTTGTCCCTGATAATTAATGTTAGGAAACTGTTCAACAAATTTTTTGCTTACATAATTTTTTATTTTGTCTTTTGTAGACAATAATAAATTAGTTCTGACTTTGAAGTGGTAATAACTATCATTATCAGTCTCATGAATTTTAACAGTTGCTTTGTCACCAAAATCATTTAAGAATTTTTCATAAGCTTCTATAGGCGGAAGGAAAATATTTTAGAAGGAATCTAATTCGTCAACTTGTTCTGCACTGCCGCTAGTATTTCAAATATAATTTTATGTAACTGTTAATTCCGTAATTGGATATCAAGAAATAATTATAAAGCCCTGCAGCAGGATATGCCATTGAAGCATTTTCAGAAACAAAGTCCTTTTTTGAAAGTATGGAGTTAAACTTTAAATAATTCGACTTCTCTAAAAAATACCCGATGTTCAATAAAATGTTTCTTCCAATTCCACCTCGTCCTCCGACAGCTACTGCAAATCCTTCCTGGAAGAACGGCAAAGTATAAAGAGGAAGATTTTGTAATTTAAAATTCATTAACAAATGTGAAAGCTCGTGGTAGTGAGTATTAAAAGTGGTTATTACTTCATCATAAGCTAAAATATAAATTCCTCTTGTGTCAAACCCGCTGATCGTTTTAATTTCATTTTCATCCTTGCATAAAATGTAATTGATTTTTTCTTTCTGTAATAAGTTTACTCTATCTTTATTTATCTGAAGGAGCTTTACCATGGTATCAACAAAGTTGTCAAGTTTTCGAAGTGAATATTCATTAAATAAAACCGGGCTGCTGACTTTTACTCTAAAATATTTTGAGATAAAAATCTTCCAATTTCTTGTGAAATATAAAACAGGGGAGACTAGTTTATCATTTTTAAAGTAATATGTTTTGCTGTAATTATTTGACGGAACATTAAAATCTATTTTTGTAAAATCATTTTTTAAATCTGAAGCAGTCAGTTCATATTTTAAGCTTATTATCTTTATTCATGCTATAATGTTTGGATCAATTTCATAAGAAAGTAAAAATTTGTTTTTCACTCCAGCATAATGAATGTCCAATCGTTTTGATAATTCTAAGCTTTCAATATCAACAAATTTTGATAAGTCGGCATTTGAAGAATCAATCATTTCAGAAAAAAATAATTTTATCTTATCAGGTACTCTTTCCGTTTGTTGTGCCCCAATCGGGAAGGAAATCAAAAATATTAGCAGCAAAATTTTAACTTTTGTAATCATATTCATTTTGAAAATTAGTTTAATGTGTTTAAAAGATAATTATTAAATATATTCTTTTAATTTAAAGAAGTTAGTTAAATAATGAGAGAAGCACTATGTAATTTTTTAACCTATCAAATTATACAACTTAAGCGCACACAATATGATTTTATTTTTGGAGTGAATATTTATTTGTTAAGAGAAAAGATCAAGAATTTACAAACTGACTATTAAAGAAATTTGCAAATTAGAAAGATGAAATAAAGTTAGATAATTAGTCTATCTAACTTTAATTTTTGTAGATCGTGAAGTTCATTATTTCAAACTTACCATCATTGTTTTTATTTAGGTTATTATAAACCTCAAAATGTTTTTTATTTTTTCTTGAATTTTGATTTATTAATGCCGGCTGAAGTTTTAAACTTGTATTATAATCATATGAATTTGATTTTGCTCTATTTCGTTCTTTCATTTTGAATGATAGATACGATAATGTAATCAAAAGAAATGTAGTTATAAAAGCGACAGTCATGATTGAAAAAATGATATGAACCAATTCCATTTAAATCCTCTATAATTTTTTCATTTAGAAATTCAATTCTTATACCGCAAAAAAAGATTAGAATTCAAACCAAAATCAAATATTTGATTGTTATTTTTCAGATAGTATATCAAAATGAGATGAATTGAGAATTTAGGTTTTCTTATAAAAAAGTTTGTTTCAAATCAAATATTAATAATCTTTCTTTGATTTTTCTGAAATCTTTAATAATTTATCTCATTATTTTATAAAGAGTTATACAAACTATAGCAAATTATTCACTAATAAACTTCAGGTGAAAACATGACTAAGGCAGACATAGTTGATAAGGTTGCTGGCGGAACTGGATTAACAAAATTAGAGACCGAAGCAATTATTGAAGGTTTTTTTAAAACTGTTATTGAAGCTTTGAAGGATGGTAATGGAATTGAGATAAGAGGTTTCGGAAGCTATAAAGTTAAAAAGAAAAATGCACGTCAAGCAAGAAATCCTAAAACGGGTGAAACAGTTTTTGTTCCCGAACATTTTGTCCCTACTTTCAAATTCTCCAAAGACTTTAAAGAATTAGTAGATAAAGGAATGAAAGAGAAAGTCGGCAGCTGATGGCGAATTTTTGTCCTGAGTGCGGGATAAATTTAGAAGGAGATTTTAAATTCTGTCCTAATTGCGGCATAGAGCTTACTAATATTAAAAAGGAATTTAGCAAGCCTGAAAAGAACATTAAAAGCCCCAAGCAACAACCAGCTACATCGAAAAAACCTGTACAGAAAAATCAAGCAAAAACACTTGACGTTAAAACGATATCTATCATTGTGCTTGGCGCTTTGCTTGTCGGTGCGGTTATATTAATTTTATCCGGACAATTTAATTCTACAGAACCAACTGTTACTTCAAGTGTAAATACACAAGCACCAACTCAAAACGAAAGTCCAGCCGTTGATCTTAATGCTTTAAATAAAATTAATGAGCTTCAGGATAAGGTTAAATCTGATCCTAAAAATATGGCGCTTGTACTTCAATTAGCACATGCACAGAATGATGCCGGTTTTTACGATAAAGCTATTAAAGATTACAAGGAGTATTTAAAATCCAAACCTTCCGATGCTGATGTTAGGATAGATATGGGAGTCTGTTACTATAATTTAAAAGATTATAAAACAGCCATAACTGAAATGAAAGAAGCTTTAAAATATAATCCTAACCACCAGATAGGGCATTTAAACTTAGGAATTGTTAACTTAGCAGCTGGAAATTTAGAAGAGTCTAAAAAATGGCTTCAGAAAGCCGTGGAAATAGATCCAAATTCTGAAGTTGGAAAAAGAGCAAAAGAATTATTACAATCACATTAAAATAGGTAAATAGGAGGTAACCATGCCTTGCGGAAAAAAACGCAAACGACATAAAATGTCTACGCACAAAAGGAAAAAAAGATTAAGAAAAAATAGACATAAGAAAAAACTTAGATAATTTTTTTATTTCTTTTGAAGATTAAATGGTAAATGATAATATTACGTTTACCATTTTTTTATTTTAAATTAAGCCACCTTAGCTCAGCTGGTAGAGCAACGCATTCGTAATGCGTAGGTCGCCGGTTCGATCCCGGCAGGTGGCTCTTTTCATTTTAAATTTTTTATTTACTCAAATTTTACTTAAAATTTGATTTACTACCAGGCACATCTAATAAAATTTTATTTTGAAACGATAAAATTTTTCTTGACTTTCGTTTAATTTTTCCATTATTTTGGGGGTCAGTGGGTAATTGTGGTGAAAAATACCAAATAAGGAAAAATTATTGTTTAAAGGTCAATTTTCATACTCTATTGATTCAAAAGGTAGAATTAGCATTCCGGCAAAATTACGCAAACATGTAACTGCTGAAGCTAATGATACTTTTGTAATGACACAGGGGACAGCTGCATGTGTTGATATTTATCCCCAAGATCAATGGCAGCAATTTGAAGAAAAACTTTTAAAGTTAAATCCATTCAATCCTATGGAAGCAAAGTTTATTAGAATGATTATGCAGCATGCTTCCGACGATACCCTAGATGCCCAATCCCGAATTTTAATTCCGCAAAATTTAATTGAGTATGCTAAAATAGAGAAAGAAGTTTTAATATTAGGTGCGTTGAAAAAAATTGAAGTATGGAACCCTAAAGTTTATGAAGAGTATTTGAAGCAGTCGGATGAGACCTATGAATCAATTGCAGCTAAAGTTATGGCTTAAATAAATGGCTGATGAACTTCATAAGCCTGTTTTACTTGTTGAAAGTTTAGAATACCTAATAACAAATAAGTCCGGAATTTATTTTGATGGCACCCTTGGATTCGGTGGACATTCATCTGGGATATTAAAAAAGTTGGATGATGATGCATTACTTATTGCTACTGATGTTGATCAAGACGCATTTAATCATTCAAAAAAAAATTTTGAAAATGAAAAAAGATTAAAGCTTTATAACTATAATTTTTCACAGATAGATATCATTGCTAAAATTGAATCAGCTGGTATTGATTCAAAAGAAGGCAGGTTCTTTGACGGTATTTTTGCAGATCTAGGTGTTTCCTCTTTCCAACTTGATAATCCCGATTCTGGATTCACTTACAGGAATGAAGCTAAGCTAGATTTGAGAATGGACAAAACAAAAGTAGTAAGCGCTGCGGACATAATTAATTCCTTTTCCGAAGAAGATATTGCTAATATAATTTATAAGTATGGTGAAGAAAAGAACTCAAGAAAAATTGCTAGAAGAATTTGTCAAATAAGAGCGCAGAAAAAAATTGGAACGACTAAAGAGTTGAGTAATATTATTTTAGAATTAACACCGAAGAAATATCAAATAAAAACTTTGTCCAGGGTATTTCAAGCGCTTCGTATTTATGTGAATGATGAGCTTAATGTTTTAAAAATATTTTTAGAAAAAGCTATTCCGTTATTAAAGACGGGAGGAAGAATTGTCATTCTTTCTTATCATTCATTGGAAGACAGAATAGTGAAAGAGCAATTTAAATATGAAACTTTAGATTGTATTTGTCCGAAAGAATACCCGGTGTGTATATGTGATAAGGAGAAGCGCTTAAAAATTTTAACTAGGAAACCGGTTACTCCATCACCGGGGGAAATTGAAAATAATATCCGGGCACGAAGCGCCAAGCTTAGAGCAGCAGAAAGAGTATGAAAAAAAGTTCAAAACCTTTAATTGCGGTTGTTGTTTTATTTTTAATTACGGCTGCCGTCATAGTGCTTGGTTATGTAAGCATTAAATTGAAATGCGAAGTGATGACAAAGCAAAAAGTTTTGGCAGAAGAAAAATTGAATGCAAAAAACAATACTAAGGTTAGCTTAATAGCTGAATATCAATATTATTCTTCGGAAGATAGAATAGTAGAAATAGCAAAAGATGAATTGGGAATGATTAAGCAAAATAATCCTTCAATTAAGATTGATGTGAGCAAAGAAAAAGTTCAGGAAATATCGGATATAATTAACGGTAAGTATGAGTAATTCACGTGCAATTGTAGTTATAATTTTCATTTTTATTTTTTGTGCAGCAATCGTTGCCAAACTGGTTAATATCCAAATTGTTAAAAGCGATGAATTAAAATTTTATGCCCAGCGCCAGCAGACTGAAGTTGAAAAAATTAAAGCCGATAGAGGATTAATTTACGATCGCAATAGTGTTCTTCTTGCATATAATAGAAATGATATTTCGTTTTATGTTGATCTAAGGATGATTTCTAAAAACGGCAAAAGTGAAATTGCAAAAAAATTCTCAGCCGTATTTAATAAACCTCAAGCTTATTTTTCTAATTTATTAAGCAGCACTGGTAAAACAATCTGTATTGAAAAAAAAGCGCCAAGTGAAAAAGCTTTGCAATTAAAAGATTTTAAAGTCAGTGGACTATTTTATCGTGAAGAGCCGACACGCGTTTATTATTACGATAAACTAGCTTCTCATTTATTAGGATATGTGAATAATGATTTGCAAGGTGTGAACGGTATTGAAAAAAGTTTTGATAGTGTTCTAACTGGTGAAGATGGAACAAGATTAATTGAAAGAGATGCTATTGGTGATATGATTACAGTTTCAGAGAAAGAAACGAAAGCAGCAGTTGCCGGTGACAATCTTTATTTAACAATTAGTAGAACATATCAATCGATTCTTGAAGCAGAGCTTCAAAACGGTTTAAATGAATACGGCGGAACTTCAGCGATTGGAATAGTGATGAATCCTAATGACGGTGAGATTTTAGCACTTGCCAGTCTAGGTGATTTTGATCCGAATGAATATTGGAAATACAGTGATGCCGAAAGAAGGGATCGGGCAATCACGGATACTTATGAGCCTGGTTCAACTTTTAAATCAATTAGTATGTCCATCCTGCTTGATAATAATTTATGTAAAGAAAACGAACTTCTTAATGTGGAAAATGGAAGATATAAATTCAAATCAGTATTTATATCCGACACACATCAACACACTTATTTAACAGTGGATGGAATTTTAGAACAGTCGAGTAATATTGGTATGGCTAAATTATCACAAAGACTAAATGATAATACATTTTACAAATATTTACGCGGCTTTGGATTTGGAAATTACACTGCTGTAAATCTTCCTGGAGAAGCACAGGGAAAATTGAAAAAACCTAATAGCTGGGGCTCTTTAACAAAAGCATTTATGTCTTATGGTTATGAATTGTCGGTTACACCACTTCAAATTGCTACTGCTTATTGTGCATTGATTAATGGTGGAATTTTGTATCAGCCTAGACTAATTAAAAAAATTGTAAGTGCCGATGGGGAAGAAAATAATACTTTAGATTCTAAGGAGATTAGAAGAGTAATTTCAAAACAGACTTCAGACAAAATTAAAAAGATGATGGTTGGAGTTGTTGAAAATGGAACCGGAAAAAATGCTAAACTAAGTTATATAACAGTTGGCGGTAAAACAGGTACATCTCAAAAATTAATTAATGGAAGATATTCAAAGTCTGATTATAATTCTTCATTTATTGGTTTCTTCCCTGTTGATCATCCGCAGATACTTTGCTTTGTGCTGGTGAATTCTCCCTCAGTTGGAAGATACGGCGGTATGGTAGCAGCTCCAATATTTAAAAATATTTCGGAAAGAATTATCAGCTCCGATCCTGATTTATTTCAAGATCAAATTAAAAATTTTAAGGAGCAGGAAGTTGAATATAAAACTGTTGATCTAAAGAATTATGATAAGAAAACAAATATTCAAATTATTCATGCGGATAACGAAATAACAAATAAAATTAAAAAAGGTGATTTTAAAAACATAAAAGTTATGCCTGATCTTTCAAATTATTCATTAAGAGATGCAATACATGTTTTAACAAAACTTGGAATTACATATAAAGTTAAAGGTTCAGGGAAAGTAATTTCACAAACTCTTAATCCTGGAGATAAGATTGATCGAAGTCAGATTTGTGTTTTAACTTGTGAAAATAATAATGGTGGAGCGAAAATTTATTAGTGGAATTAACCGAACTTTTAAATAGTGTAAAAGTAATAAATGTTACTGGTGAAGTTCAAAGGCAGGATGTCGCCAATATTGTTTATGATTCTAGGAAAGTTGAAAAGAATTCAATTTTTGTAGCTATTAAAGGTTTTAATACTGACGGCCATAAATTCATATTGCAGGCATTAAGCAAAGGTGCTATAGCTATAGTACTTGAAGATAATAATGCGATTCCCGATGAAATATTTATTCACGATAAAGCTGCAAAGATTTTAGTTCACGATAGCAGGGCAGCTCTTGCTGAAATATCAAATTATTTTTATAAAGAGCCTACTAAAAAATTAAAGCTAATAGGAATAACAGGTACAAACGGAAAAACAACAACAACTTATTATATAAAAAATATTTTAGAGAATTCTGGAGTTAAGACTGGCTTGATTGGTACGATTTCAAATTTTATCGGCGATAAAGAAATTAAATCTTCTTTAACGACTCCTGAATCGAATGATTTAAATGCTTTTTTCTACGATATGCTTTCGCAGGGATGCAAGTATGCAATTATGGAAGTTTCATCTCATTCTTTAGTATTGAATAGAGTAAAAAATTTAACATTCAGCGCGGCAGTTTTTACGAATATAACCTCAGATCATCTCGATTTTCACAAAGATTTTGATTCTTACTTAAAAGCAAAAAAAATTCTGTTTGATAATCTTGGTGTTTCTGCATTTGGTGTGATCAATTTGGATGACAGCAATAGCACACGCCTTACCGAGGACTCTAAGGCGAGTTATCATTCTTATGGAAAAGCATCAAATGCAGATTTTTTTATTAGCAAAATAAATTATGATTTAAACGGGACTAATTTTCTGCTAACATACAAGAACGAGTCTTATTCAGTTTCAACTTCGCTGGTTGGCGGGTTCAATGCTTACAACGCAACTGCTGCTATTGCCGCAACAGTTTTACTCGGGATAGATTTTAATACCGCTGTTGAAGGTATCAAAAGCACCAAACAAGTCCCTGGTAGATTTGAAGTGGTTGGCAAAGGAAATAAAAAAGTAATTGTGGATTATTCGCATACAGCCGATAGTCTTGAAAAAGCTTTGCAGGCAGTTCATCAAATCGTTAAAAATAAATTTCCAATTTATACTGTATTCGGCTGCGGTGGAAACAGAGATAAAAGCAAGCGGCCAATTATGGGAAAGATTGCATCGGAATTAAGTGATAAAATAATTATTACTTCTGACAACCCGAGAAATGAAGATCCGTTTGAAATAATAAATGATATTAAAACGGGTATAACAAAAGAGAATTTTGAAGTGATTGAGAATAGAGAAGAGGCAATAAAAAAGGCTATTCAAAGCTCTGAAGATAACTCTGTTATTTTAGTTGCCGGTAAAGGACATGAAGATTACCAGGAAATAAAAGGAGTAAGGCATCATTTTTCAGATAAGGAAATTGCACTGAAGTATTTATGAAAAAAATTTCCTTAACTCTGGAAGATATTTTTGATGTACCAACGGCTGAAATTTTTAATCCTGATGATTTTAAGACAATACATGCAGTTACGATTGATTCAAGAAATGTTCCTTCAAATTCTCTTTTTGTTGCGATTGAAGGAGAAAAGTTTGACGGACATAATTATGTAAAAGATGCAGTAAAAAATGGCGCGATAGCAGTAATAATAAATGAAAATAAAATTTCAAGCTTTGATGAAATAAATGTTCCTTTAATTAGTGTTAAGAATACGAACTACGGCTCTTGGAGATATTGCTAAGGTATGGCGAAAGAAATTAAGTACAAAAATTATTGGAATTACTGGAAGTGCCGGTAAGACTTCAACAAAAGAAATGCTTGCAACTATATTGAGTGAAAAATTTTCAATTAATAAAACAGTATTAAATAATAATAATCATATTGGAGTGCCGCTGACAATTTTCAGTACAAATAATTCTCATGATTTTTTAGTTGCCGAACTTGGGACTAACCATTTCGGTGAAATAAAATATACTGCTGATATTGCTTCACCGGACTATGCTTTGATTACGAACATTGGCAATTCTCATCTGGAATATCTGAAAAACAAAAAGGGTGTCTTAAAAGAGAAGAAGGCTTTGTTTGAAGCAACAATTTCGAACAAAGGATTCTTATTTATAAATAATGATGATGTTTTATTAAAAAATGAAGATGAGGATTATTCAAAAAGAATAACATTTGGATTTAAAGATGAACCGGATTGCAAAGGTGAAATAAAGAATTATTCTGATGAAGGCAAGCCTATTATCAACATTAAATATAAAAATAAAAAACTGGAAACAATATTCCCTTTATATGGCGAACAGAATGCAAAAAATTTTCTTGCCGCTGCGGTTGTTGCTTTTAAAGTAGGTTTGAATAAGGAGGAAATATTATCGGCTTTAAATAAAATTAAACCGGTTGAGAAAAGACTAAATGTTAAAAAATTTAATGATTTAATTTTAATTGATGATACTTATAATGCGAATCCTGAATCGATGAGATATTCTATTTCGCTTCTTCCAAAGATAAAATCATTCAAAAGGAAAATCATAGTTCTTGGTGACATGTTTGAATTAGGTAATGAAGAAATAAAATTGCATCAAAGTTTAACAAGCATAATTAAGAAAAATAAAGTTGACGAAATATTTCTACTTGGCAAAAGAATGAAATATTTATTTGCTGAATTAGCAAAACAAAAAATTAATTCTATTCATTTTGAAAGCAGAGACGAATTAAAATCTTTTATTGGTAAAAAAGATTTTAAAGATTCAGTTATTCTTGTGAAAGGTTCTCGCGGAATGAAGATGGAAGAATTTGTAAATGTTATTGAACTAAAATACAAAGACTAAATGCTTTACTATTTATTTGATTATATAAACAAACATTTTAATCCGCCGGGATTTGATATTTTCCGGTTCCTAACATTTCGTTCTGCACTTGCGGCTATTACCGGATTGTTCTTATCAATTTATTTGGGGCCGAAAGTAATTGCCTATTTGCAGAAGAAACAAATTGGTGAAGCAAAAAAAGCTGACGGGCCAAAATTTCATTGGTCAAAAGCCGGTACGCCGACAATGGGCGGAATAATAGTAATTTTTTCTGTGGTGGTTCCTGTGCTCATTTGGGGTGACATAAAAAGTATTTATATAATCCTGATTTTATTCGGAACAATTAGTTTAAGCTTGGTTGGTTTTCTTGATGATTACTTAAAGGTTGTTAAAAAATTACCAAACGGATTAATTGCAAGGTACAAGCTTCTGGGACAGGTTATTGTTGGTTTGGTTGTGGGATCAGTAATTTATTTTTCTCCGCAGTTTGAAGGATTTAATTCTGTTACAACTGTTCCTTTTTTGAAAGATGTAAATTTTGATTTTTCATATTTGTATATACCTGTTGTAGTATTTATTGTGACTGCAACTTCAAATGCTGTTAATCTAACAGATGGTTTAGACGGACTCGCAATTGGAATTACAACTATTGTAATGCTGACTCTTGCTATTTTAAGTTATGTAAGCGGCAACGCAATTTTCGCCGATTACTTAAATATAATTTATTTGCCCGGTTCAGGTGAGTTAACTGTTTTTGTGGCAGCATTAATCGGTGCGTCACTTGGATTTTTGTGGTTTAATTTTTATCCGGCTCAAGTTTTCATGGGAGATACAGGGTCGTTGGCACTTGGAGGTGCATTTGGAATTTTAGCTATACTAATTAAAAAGGAATTACTAATTCCGATTCTCGGCGGCGTTTTTTTCATGGAAACAGTTTCAGTTATAATTCAGAGACTTTATTTCAAGTACACAAAAAAGAAATACGGAGAAGGAAGAAGAGTATTTAAAATGGCTCCCATTCATCATCATTTTGAAATGCTGGGATGGCCGGAGCCAAAAATTGTAATTCGTTTTTATATAATAACAATCATACTTGCAATTGCAAGCCTGGCATCATTCAAAATACGATGATGGAACTAAAAAATAAAAAAGTAACAGTGATTGGAGCTGTAAGAAGCGGCGTTGGTGCTGCAAAATTAATTAAGAAAGCCGGCGGCATTCCGTTTGTCAGCGATACAGGAAATGAGTTTAAACTTGCAGATTCAATCAAAAAATTAAAAGAGCAGCAAATTGATTTTGAAATTGGGAATCATACCGATAAAGTTTTTGATTGTGATTTGATGGTTGTGAGTCCTGGAGTTCCTTCTAATGCTGAAGTTATTGTAAAAGCAAATGACAAAAAAATAAAAATAATAAGTGAACTTGAATTGGCTGCTTCTTTCTGTAAGGGAAATGTAGTTGCAATTACCGGCACAAATGGAAAAACAACTACTACAAGTTTGTGTGAGCATTTATTTAATACTTGCGGATATAAGACTTATGCTGCTGGCAATATTGGTATGGCATTCTCCGAAATAGCTTTAGATGTTAAAGAAAATGAATTTGTAGCGTTGGAAGTTTCCAGCTTTCAGCTTGATATGATTGACGAGTTTAAACCTAAGGTTGCAATGATTTTGAATATTACTCCCGATCATTTAAATCGCTATGAAAACAAATTTGAAAATTATATCAGCTCAAAATTAAGAATATATAAAAATCAAAAAGAATCCGATTATTTGATTTTAAATTACGATAGTAAGCCATTAATTGATTCATTGACAAACCATAAAAGCAAAAATATTTATTTCTCCACTAAGAATGAGCAATCTAATGGTGCTTATCTTTTAAAGCATGAAATAATTTATAATGAAAATGGCGAACAAAAATTTAGATGCAGTGTAAATGATATCAATCTTAAAGGCGAGCATAATTATGCTAATGCTATGGCTGTAATAAATGCAGCAAAATTATTTGGCTTTGATAATGAAAAAATTAAAGAAGGATTAAAAACATTTAAAGGGGTTGAACACCGGCTTGAACAGGTGAGAGAAATTGACGGCGTTTTATATGTTAATGATTCGAAAGCAACAAATGTTGATTCTGTTTGGTATGCACTACAAAGTTTTGACAATCCGATTTTCTTAATTCTTGGCGGACAAGATAAAGGAAATGATTACAATCAGATTAAAGATCTGGTGACTGAAAAAGTTAAAAAGGTTTTTGCTATTGGATCTTCAGCAGATAAAATTTTTAATTTCTTTCATTCGTTTGTGAAAGTAGATGTTAAACCAACATTAGAGGATGTGGTTTTAACTGCAAGTAATGAAGCACGTGAAGGAGATGTAATTTTACTTTCTCCGGCATGTGCTAGCTTTGATATGTTTGATAATTACGAGCATAGAGGAAAAGTTTTTAAAGAAGCGGTAAATAAATTATAAATGAGTGAAGCAGCAACTATAAAGACAAGCCGTTTGGCGGGAAAGAAATTAGCAGCAACTGTTTTTTTCGATGCTTTAATTTTAATGTTCCTGGGCTTAGCAATTGTAATGAGCGCTAGCAGTACTTACAGCGCATTCAAGTTTGACAATATTTTTTACTTGTTCAATTCGCATTTGTTTAAAGTGATTTCCGGAATTGCATTCATGATTATTTTTTCTTTTATACCTTATGACCTGTACAAAGAACATAGTAAAAAAGCCATCATTGTTATTACATTGATTTTATTTTTAACATTGTTTTTATCTCCAAGTTATAAAGGTGCAGGAAGATGGATTAATCTTGGCTTTACAACTTTTCAGCCGGCAGATGCTGCAAAATTAATTTTAATAATTCATTTGTCAGCTTTAATTGAAAGTAAGCGTGATTATTTATCTAATTTTAAATTCGGATTTGCATATTTATTTTTCTGGGTTATTCTTATTGCAGCTTTAGTATTTGTTCAGCCGAATGTAAGTAACGGAGTTTTACTTGTTGTAATTTCGTTGGCTTTAATGTTTGTTGGCGGCGCTAAAATTAAGCATATAATTTCTGCTTCATTTTTTACTTTACTTGCAGGCGGTTCTATCGCAATGATCTTTACACATTCACGCGTTAGAATTTTAAGTTTCATCAATAGCATTCAAACCGGTGGTGATATAAATATGCAAGTGAAGCAGGCATTATTAGGATTAGGAAGCGGTGGAATTTTTGGAGTTGGGATTGGACACAGCCAGCAAAGCAATTTATTTCTTCCGGAAGCTTACGGTGATTTTATTTTTGCCATACTTGGCGAAGAAACCGGTTTCATCGGATCAATAATTGTTCTTATACTTTTTCTAACAATTTTTATTGCCGGAATATTAATAGCAAAAAAAGCTAAAGATGAGTTTGGACAGCTGCTTGCATTTGGAATAACGTTTTCAATAATCATGTATGCTTTTGTAAATATCGCTGTTGCTACCGGATTATTTCCAACTACCGGGCTTCCGCTTCCGTTTATAAGCTACGGCGGTACATCGCTTTTATTTTTGTGTATCTCTGTTGGAATATTAATTAACATTGCAATCTCAAATTCAATGCTCGAAAAGAAACAAATGGGTGCTTTAGCAGAAGAAGGTAAAAAGTAATTTTATAAATGACACAACCAAAAGCTCAATATAGATTTTTATTTGCCGGCGGCGGTACCGGCGGTCATTTGTTTCCGGCAGTTGCAGTTGCTGAAAAAATAAAATCGATTTTACCTGAAGCTGATATTTTATTTGTCGGTACAAAATCTAAAATTGAAGGAAGAGTAGTCCCGAAACTTGGATTTAAATTTAAATCAATTTGGATAAAAGGATTTTCCAGAAAATTTAATTTAGAAAATATATTGTTTCCGTTAAAGTTAGTTGTATCGATTGTGCAGTCAATTTTTATTAATATGAAATTCAAACCGCAGGTTGCCATTGGTTCCGGCGGATATGTTTCCGGGCCGGCGATTTATGGTTCATCAATTATTGGAGCAAAAATAATTTTACTTGAACAAAATAGTTATCCGGGCATTACAACACGCTTGCTGGAAAAGAAATCGAAAGAGATACACATAAGCTTTGAGGATTCAAAAAAATATTTTAAGGAAAAGGAAAAACTGTTGTTAACAGGTAATCCTGTTCGTGAAAGTTTAACAAAAATAAATAAAGAAGACGCTTTAAAAGAATTTGGATTTAATTCTTCAAAAAAGACATTATTTATTCTTGGCGGAAGTCTTGGTGCTTATACTTTGAATGAAGCTGCGGCTGCTTCAATAAAAAAAATTGAAGAGAAAGGGTTGCAGGTAATCTGGCAAACCGGAAAAAATTATTTTGAAAATTATAAAAACCTAAAGTCAGATAATGTTTGGATAAATGCTTTTATTGATAATATGAATTTTGCTTATGCAGCTTGTGATTTGCTTGTTGCGCGTGCAGGGGCATCAACTATTGCAGAAGTGCTTATGCTTGGTGTTCCGTCTATACTTGTTCCTTCACCAAATGTTGCAGCTAATCATCAGTACCATAATGCAAAATCATTAACAGAAACAGAAGCTGCAATATTAATTGAAGACAAGGATATCAAAGAGAAATTTTTTGAATCAGTGATGAGCTTGATTAAAAATGAAGAATATTTAAAAAATATTTCAGCAAATGCCAAAGCCTTAGCAAAGCCGGACGCTGCTAGAATAATAGCCGAAAGAGCAATTAAAATGGCTCAGGTAATATGAGTGAATCAAAAGGTAATAGGCTTATTTTCAAATATAATATGTCGTACTATTATCAATCGACGATAATATATTTTGTAGTGCTTGTAATTTATGTAATTGTCCGAGGTGAATTTGTTGAAGATGAATTTAAGCTGATTGTTAAAGATCCTATTATGTATTTATTAGCCATCATTGTAGCAGTTTCAATTGTTAGTTTGGTTTATAATTTATATAAAAACAAACACTTGGAAATTACTGATAGTGAAATTTCTTTTGTAAACAGATTTAAAAGAAAAAGTTTTCTATTGAGCAATATTGCTTCAATAAAAATTTCAAAAGTTCGAAAGAGAATCAGCACAAACGCATTTAGATTAGTTAGAATAAAAATAATTCGAAGAAAACGCCCTTTAATCATTCGGCCTTTTGATTATGAGAATGAAGAATTACTAATGAAAAAAATTCAATCAATAAAAGAGTTGGTAGAAAAAAAATAAATGTTTAAGAATATTAAAAAAGTTCACTTCGTTGGTATCGGTGGAATTGGAATGAGCGGTATTGCTGAGATATTGCTTAGCCAGGGATTCGAAATATCCGGATCTGATAGAAGCTTAAGTGAGATTACAAATCGATTAAGTGATCTTGGAATGAAAATTTATGAAGGGCATTCACCCGAGAATTTACACGATGCAGATGTGCTGGTTTATTCTTCTGCTGTTCACACTGATAATCCTGAAGTGAAAGCAGCAATTGAAAGAAAGATACCTATTATCAAGCGTTCCGAAATGCTTGCTGAATGCATGCGAATGAAGTATGGAATTGGAATAGCAGGAACTCATGGTAAAACAACAACTACTTCAATGGTTGGATTAACCTTAACTGAAGGCGGCATTGACCCCACAATTATTGTTGGTGGAAAATTAAGCGGGCTTGGCGGAACGAACGCACGATTAGGAGAAGGTGAATTCATAGTTGTGGAAGCCGACGAATTCGATAGAACATTTTTGAAATTAACACCAACTATTGCTGCAATTACAACTTTGGAAAAAGAACATCTTGATACTTATAAAGATCTTGATGATATAAAAACTGCATTCATTGAGTTCGCAAATAAAGTTCCATTCTATGGTTTTGTTGTGCTTTGTTTAGATGAGCCTGCACTTCAGGATATTATTCCGAGTTTGGAGAAAAAGATTATTACTTATGGATTAACAACTCAAGCTGATATTAGAGCCGTTGATATTTCACATAATGAATTTTCAAGTTCTTTTAATGTGAACTTTATGGGTGAAGATCTTGGACGTATCACTTTAAAAGTTCCGGGTATTCATAACGTAAAAAATTCTTTGGTAGCGGTTTGTATTGCTAGAAAGCTTGATATAGATTTTTCAATAATAAAAAATGCGCTCGAATCTTTTACCGGTGTTTATAGAAGATTTGAAATTAAATATAACAAGGAAATTTTAGTTGTTGATGATTACGCTCATCATCCGACTGAAACAAGCGCAACTTTGGCTGGTGTTCGTGCTGGATGGAATAGAAGATTAATCGCTGTATTTCAGCCTCACCTGTATTCAAGAACAAGAGATTTTTATCAAGAGTTCGGGAGATCATTTTTAAATTCTGATATTTTTATTTGTACCGATATTTATCCTGCCCGCGAAGAACCAATCGAAGGTATTTCAGGGCAGTTAATAGCAGATGTTGCTAAAAAATTCGGGCATAAAAATGTTATTTACGTTCCAGATAAAAATGATGTGCCGGATAAATTAATGGAATTAAAAAAAGATGGTGATATTATTGTTACAATGGGTGCAGGCGATATTTGGAGATACGGAGAAAAGTTTGTTGATCAAATAAAAAAATAATTTTTATGTCAGAAAATAAAGGGAAAATATTAGGAACAGTACTTTTTGTTTTATTAATTTCACTTTTAATTTTTTTTACAATTATGCTAAACAGTAGAACTAAAGAAAATAAAATTCAAATGATAAAATTAACCGGAAATAAATTATTACCTGATAAGGATTACCTGCATTTTACAAAACTTGATAAAGACACTTCGTTCAGCGGATTAACTTTGCCGGTAATTAAAGACAGGTTTGAGAAGCATCCTTATGTTGAATATGCCGATGTCGAATTTGAAAATGAAAATCTTGTGTCTGTAGAGATTAAAGAGAAAAAAATTGAAGCAATTTTATTGGATGGCGGCGAGCCGCATTTTATAACCGAAGATTTTCAAGTGCTGCCATATTTTGAAGATACAAAATATGTTGATTACCCAATTATCAGCAACTTGAAAGAAAAAGATAAAATTAAGTCTTTGGAAATATTGAAGAACGACGACACAAAACATGCGTTCAGGATAATTGAAGCAATCAAGTTAACAAATTTAAATATTTTAAAAAGATTATCGGAAATTAATCTAGGTAAAGGCGGTGATATAGTTTTAACTTTTTCAGGATTAAAACCAGCAGTGATATTTGGAAGAGGTGAAGAAGCAAAGAAAATGGTTTACCTGGAAATTTTATGGGAAGGAAAAATAGAAACTAACGTTGATATAACAAAAAGTGATTACATTGATTTGCGTTTTGCAAATGAAGTATTTCTTGGTAATGCAAATGGATCGGGTTTAGTTGAATGAAAAAAAATATAATTGTCGGGTTAGATTTAGGAACTACAAAAGTGTGTGCTGTGATTGCTGAAAAAGTAGAAAATGATCGAATCGATATTTTAGGCTTTGGAGTTGCAGTTTCTGAAGGTTTGCATAAAGGTTTGGTTGCTAACATTGGTAAAACTGCTGAAGCAATTAGAACCGCCGTGCAAATTGCATCGAACAGAGCCGGCTTTGATATAACAACGGTTAATGTTGGTGTTGCCGGTGAACATATTACAAGTATGCGGCATAGAAATTATGTAACAATTAATAGTGAAGATAAAGAAATAACAAAAGCTGATCTTGAAAGGCTTGAAGCTGATGTAAGAACAATTAGAATTCCATCCGACCGACAAATTCTTCACATAATTCCTGAAGAATTTACGGTCGATTATCAAGGAGGAATTGAAAACCCAATTGGTATGTCAGGTTCAAGGTTAGAAGCTACAAATCATATTGTACTTGCTTCTATTCCTGCAATTCAAAATATTAAAAAATCTGTTGAGCGTGCCGGGCTTCAAGTTCAGGATTATATTCTTCAGCCGATTGCATCAAGCTCTTCTATTTTGGAGGACAGTGAAAAAGATTTAGGAGTTGCATTAATTGATATTGGAGGCGGTACTACTGATCTGGCAATTTTTCATAACAAAACAATTAAACATACAAAAGTGATTGGCGTTGCAGGAAATCAAGTTACTAATGATATAAGGGAATCACTTGGAGTAATAACCGAAGAAGCGGAGAAATTAAAGAAAGATTACGGTTATGCTTCTGAAAGTGCCATAATAAAAGATGAGGATATTTTGATTAGAGGTGTTGGTGCCAGAGGAAATACGAAAATTCCCGTGAGTCTTTTAACTCAAATTATAAGTTTAAGAATGAGAGAACTTTTTACGCTGATTGATAATGAAATTAGAAGTACGGGATTTAAAAATAAAATCAAAGCAGGAATAGTATTAACTGGAGGCGGAAGCCTATTACGCGGATGCCCGGAATTAGCTGAAGAAGTTTTTGGTTTACCAACTAGAATGGGTGTTCCCCAGGAACTTGGAGCAGGGTTGTCGAATGAAATTGAAAGCCCAGAGTTTGCAACTGTAGCCGGATTGATTAGAGGAGTTCCGGGTGGTAAATCAAGTGAATATCAAATGTTAATAAAGCCGAAGAAAGATAAGACAAAGAATAAAATATCTGTCTTCGTAAAAAGAGTACAACAATTTTTTGACGAATTATAAAACCTAATTAGGAGGATTATTATGTCTCGATTCGCAACCATAGACAGGGCTAAACCAATGTCTGCAGTTTTAAAAGTTGTAGGTATTGGAGGTGGCGGCTGTAATGCCATTGAAAGTATGATTACACGGGGATTGAACGGTGTTGAATATGTTGCTGTTAATACTGATGCACAAGTATTAAATAGCAGCAGTGCTACTCACAAAATTCAGGTGGGTATGAGCATAACCCGGGGACTAGGTGCGGGAGCTGATCCTAATGTTGGTAAAAAATCTTTGGAAGAAGATAGAGAAAAGCTTGCAGAGGTTTTGGCAGGCAGCGATATGGTTTTTGTAACTGCCGGAATGGGCGGCGGAACCGGAACCGGCGGTGCGCCTGTGGTTGCTTCAATTGCAAAAAGCATCGGCTCATTAGTGGTTGGTATTGTTACGAAACCATTCAGATGGGAAGGCAAAAAAAGAATGCTTAATGCCGAAGCCGGTATACAGGAATTAAAGCAATTTGTTGACAGCTTAATTGTTATTCCAAATGAAAGGCTTTTAAACATTCTCGATAAAAATATGAACGCTTTTGCTGCGTTCGACAAACCAAACGAAGTCCTTTATGAAGCAACAAGAGGAATTGCAGATATAATTACTGTTGAAGGTTTAATTAATGTTGACTTTGCAGATGTAAGATCAGTAATGAATCAAAGTGGTGAAGCTTTAATGGGATGCGGTATTGCCAGCGGCGAGAACAGGGCAATTGAAGCAGCTCAAAAAGCAATTTCAAGTCCATTGCTTGAAGGAATTAATATTAAAGGCGCCAAGAGTGTACTTTTAAATGTAACCGGTTCGAGCAATTTAACTATGCAGGAAATTAACGAAGGCAATAATGTGATCTTTGATGCAGCGGGTGAAGAAGCAAATGTTATATTTGGATGTGTAAGAAAAGAAGAAATGAATGACTATGTTTCTTACACTGTAATTGCAACCGGTTTTGACGGTTCTCAAAAAGTTTACTCAGCTAAAAATTCAAAAACTCAAAATACGCAGCCGAAAGAGAATGATATATTCAGAGGCGGGTTCAGTTTTTTGGAAAATAAAGATATTGATACTGAAGATCTTGATGTTCCTACAATATTAAGAGTTAAAAGTCCTAAATCTTCATTAGAAACAAAAGATTTAAATGAAGATGAATTACCAAAAAGTGGATTTAAATTTGATGATACAAGATATAATTGGAACAAAGATCGAAAAGAAAAAGCTAATGTAGAAAAAGATGATAAGGACGATGAAGACAGTTCATCATTTTTAAGAATGATTATGGATTAAATTAATATTTAGTATATAAAGTTGGGCTTGACCAACTCAACTTGAGAGGAGTTACTTTTATGAGCTTTCTGGAAATCTGTGGAATAATCTTTATTGCTGTTCTCATTTTTAATGGAATAGTTGGAATTATTTCTCTAAGATCCGCAGTGAAGATTCAAGAAGATCAAAAGTTAACCAGATTTTCTCATATAGAAAATTGATTACTATTCGTCGCTTGGGCGGGATTCAATAACGACTTCATTTTCTTCTTCAACATTCTGAACATAATTATCAACAGTTATGATTACTCTGTTGGGGCGACAACATATTCTACAATCTTCAACAAAATCTTGTTTGCCGTCAATTGTTAAATCAACCCAAACATAATTTTTAACTCCACAATATTGACATACCCATGACAATTCATCATCAGTTCTCATATAATCATCTCCTCAAAACAAATTTTAATCTGGACAGTAATTTATAAATTATTTAATAAGAGTAAATACCTTTCAATTGATATTTCAATTTATACAAAATTATTTCATATTTACAAATTGAGTAGGGAAATCTAATTCGGCTTCTTTAACTAAATTAATAATTGACTGTAGATCATCTATTTTTGCTCCCTGTACTCTTACTTGTTCATCTTGAATTTGAGCATTTACTTTTAATTTTGATTCTTTTACAAGTGAAGTTATTTTTTTAGCATTTTCTTTTGAAATGCCGCTTTGTAAATCAATTTTTTGTCTAATCCTTCCGCTCGCTGCCGGTTCAGGTTCATTCATCTTTAAGGCCTTAATTGAAATTCCTCTTTTAATAAATTTTGTTTGCAGAATATCAATGCTTGCTTTAAGTGCGTAATCATCTCTTGAATTAATATTGATGATTTTATCTTTTTTATTTAACTCTACAGTTGTGTGAGAATCTTTAAGATCATACCTTTGATTAATTTCTTTGACTGCCTGGTTTACTGCATTGTCAGCTTCCTGTAAATCAATTTCGGAAACAATATCGAATGAATGATTTTGTGCCATGTTTACCCTTATTGAATAATTAAAATTTTCTTTTAATTCCAAACTATGACTAGAATGGTTAAGTGTCAAGATTTGAGGACATTTTTCATTTTGAATAATTAACTCAAAATAAATTTTCTTAATATTAATTTATTTTTACGGATTTCCTTTTCTTAAAGTAATCATTCTTCCAAAATAAGTTAAACTAATTGTTGTGTCACTTGTAATTGTGCCTGTAAACCTTACTGTTTTTGCCCCTCTTTGTGAATCAAATTCAAGATCATTGTTTGTAAATACTCCGATTATGTCACCCGAGATATTGGAGTCCGGATAGATTTCACTTCCATTAAAGAAACCATGATTTACACCATTATCTAACTGAAAGAATGAAAACGTATGATTTAAATCATTAATGTCATGCCAATCATTATCAAAATTAGGAATGACACTTCCGGTATCCACCGGATTATTTGAATCAGTTGTTGTACATGAGTTCATATTTAAGAGCAGAATAGTAAACACGCATATAAAAAAAGTTTTCTTTCTTTTCATGGCCATACCTTTCTAATTAATTCAAGTTGAATCTTTAAGTTTTATTATTAAATCGTTTGCTTTTTTTTCTAATGTTGGAATCTTCAACTCAAGCTCATGCAAAATAGAACCAATCCCTTTAGAAATATTTTGTTTTAGTTTTTCTATCTCATCTGCACCTGATATTTGCCCGGTTACAATTTTATTAATATCGAGTGTATAATCATTTAATTTTAAAATATATGGTTTATGAATTTCATCAATTGCATAATCAATTGTTTCCATTAAAGAATCTGCTAGGTCTTTGTCCTTCCAATAATCGTCTACATCTTTCTGAAAAGAATATTTATTATTATTTAATTCATTATAACCTAAGTTATATTCTTCAATCGACTGCTTAATATTTTCTGTAATATCCTTATTATAAATTTTAATTTGTGTCAGTAATTTAAAATCATCTTTACTGTTTTGGACTTTGTCGACGTAGCTCAGTAATGTTTTTGAAATTACCTTAAATGCTTCATTTTTCTTGTCATTTAAAATTGCATTCCGGATGCTATCTTTTTGTAATTTATAAAAGTCGGCTTCTTTTTGTGAATAACTTTCTAATAAATTTTTTAATTCGTTTTTTGCGACACCTATATCAAGTAATAATGATTCCAGCTTATTAAAATTTTTTGCAGCTTCTTCAGGCTTTATCATTTGAGGTATTTTTTTATTGGACACTACTATTTTAATTAAACTATTTTTATCCGCAGGAATTATAACTCTACTGTCAATTGGATAAAGGATCGTCCAATTTTTATCCTCTGTTTCAACATCGGCAGAGTTAAGATTATCAGGCATTTCAATTATGAATTCCCCGGAATTTGTAGTTGTTATACTACCGATGGTAGAAAATCTCAAAGTTAAATTTTTAACCGGGTTTTTATTCTCATCATAAACTTTACCTTTTAGTGTAATAGTTTGTGAAAAAATAAAATCAGTAATTATTAGAAGTGATAATAAAACAATTGAGAAAATTGTTTTCATTAAATCATCTAAGCTTAATTATTAAAGAATTATTTTCCGGGATAGTTATATAATCGTTGTAACCAATCTTACCATTTCTTGAAGCAATTAGAAGTATTGAAGATCCAATTGGACGAGGAATTGTTACAATAAATCGTCCAGTAGAATTTGTAGTAGTTGTTGCTAATCCGCTGTCAAAATCAATTAACACATTTGAAATAGTATTGCCTGAAGAATCAAACACAGTACCTCTAACGATAGATGAATCAGTTTTAGGAATTAATTGTAAGTATATAATTTTATTTTCAGGTATAGGAATTGGATTTAAACTTTTCATTTTAAAGCCGTCAACTTCAGCATTTAAGTTTATTTCCTTACCTAAAAATTGCGAAGGAACTTCGGCGAAAAGAACTTCACCATTTTCACCTATTTCCCGCTTCAATCTTTGAGAACCAAAATCTGCGGTAATAAATCCACCTTTAATAGCTTTATTATTTTCTGTTTGAATTCTAACAGTTAATAGAAAATTTGATTCCGGTTTTGCTAAATAGAATCCACCGACAATAACCAGACAAAAAATAACTACGGGCCCGGTTAACTCTAGCTGTCCATATGAATTTTTACCAACGTACTTTGCATGTGAGTGCATAGCGCCAAAAAGAAACGCTGCTGAAGAAAGTGCTATAGGGATTAATATGATATAATAAAATGATTTTGTAATTCCATAAGCAGCAAGTTTTGGTGAAAAAATTATAAGTAGAACTGCTAAAAGTAAAGTAACAAAAAAAGCAGCTCCACTAATATAAACCCACGTCAACTTTTGAATGGTTTTATTTTTGGTTACCATAAAATATAATTTATTCGTTTAGGGGATGAATGTTTAGACGATGTTAATAATACAATAGAAATTATTAATATGCAAAACAAAGTTTTATAAAAATTTGCCTACCAATTATCGCTTAAATATTTAAAATAAAAATGACTAACATTATTTATTCTAAGTCAAATAATGTCAGTCGTGAAGTTAAATAATACAAGTAATTACATTTTAAGAAGCTTAAAAGCATGTCCCCATCTGTTTTGAATAAATCCGGGGATGCACCATAAAATACACAAAGGTTCAATTGCCCTAGCTGCTTCAACCATTCCCATATCTTCCGTTTCAAATCCGAATTGATCGGTTATCTCTGTTACTTCCTTTTTAGCGTTTTCATTATTCCCGCAAATAAACATGGTTGGTTTTATTCCTTTAAAATCCGGATTAACCATTAAAGAATTACCAACAATATTAAAAGCCTTTACAAAATTTGCTTTGGGAAATTTCTCTTGAAGTCCTTCCATAAGTGATTTATCTAAACTGGTAAAAAATTTTAGAACACCATTTGTCGGTGGTGCATCAGCTATTGGATTTGTTGCATCAAGTATTGTTTTGCCCGATAAATTTGATTCACCTGCTTTAGTTAACACATCAATTGCGGCAGAACCTTTAACAGCTAATACAATAATTTCTCCAAACTCTGCTGCATCCGAAAAGCTTCCAACATTTGCTGATTTACCTGCAGATGATTTCCAGTCATCCAGCTTTGAAGGATGGCTTGTTCCTACCATAACATGGTTATCATATTTTAAAAAGCCGGCAGCAAGTGCTTTACCAACAGCCCCTGAACCTAGGATACCGATATTTTTATTTTTCATACTAAGCCTTTTAGTTTAATTTGAAAAAATTATAAAAACTAAATTATTCTTTTTATGTTCTGAAATTATTTCATTTTTAAAGATTAAAGCTATTCTAATTCCATTGGTACTTCAATTAATAATAATTCTGAATGAGAATTAGATTTAATTGTAATTTTATCAACTTCCCACAAACCCATCCCGTCTCGTTTGTTCAAACTTTGATTTTCAATTGTAACATCACCTTCAATTAAAAAAGCATAAACACCATTACCAGGCATTTTGATTTGGTATTCTATTTCGAAACCTGAATCAAAGCTTCCTAGATGAAACCATGCATCCTGATAAATCCACAAATTTTTATCAGATTTAACAGGAGAAACAATTTCCAGTAAGTTTGTTTTTATATTCTTCAGGGCTAAAATTCTTTTGCTGGTAACGCGGATGAACATTTTGTTTATTTGGTATAACCCAAATTTGAAAGAACTTAACTTTTTTATCTTTATTAGAATTAAATTCCGAATGTAAAATCCCGGTTCCGGCAGACATAACCTGCACTTCATTTTTTTGAATTACACCTGAATTTCCCATGCTGTCTTTATGTTCTAACGCACCCTCCAGTTGGAATAGTAATTATTTCCATATTGTCATGCTGATGAGTTCCAAAACCTTTTCCGCCTTCAACAGTGTCGTCGTTCAAGACTCTTAAAGCACCGAAATGAATTCTTTCTTCGTCATAATAATTTGCAAAGCTGAAAGTATGATAAGTATTAAGCCAGCCGTGATTTGCATGTCCTCTTGAATTTGATGGATGAAAAACAGTTTTCATATACAATCCTTAATAAATTTATAATTTTCGTTTATGATTTATTTAAGTAAAATTATGTAATAAGAATTTCGTAGCTCAGATTTCCAAATCTGAGTTTGAAAACGGTTCAGAACTGGGGTTCTGAACTACGAAAATTCCCATGCAAATTTTAGTTTTAATCGAACTTTTGGAAATGAGTAATTCGAGAATAATAAAAAAAAATATTAAAGTGAATAGC
>CAVVCO010000038.1:0-64437 GCA_963746735.1 uncultured Ignavibacteriales bacterium | reverse complement strand
GAAATTAATAATAAAGATTACAACTGGGATTTAAATGAGAAGAAATAATCTAAACAGTTTGGTGAAAAATCATGAACTCTGAAAAAGAAAGATTACTATCAATTAAAAATGGCAATGAATTATGGCATAAATGGGGGCCTTATTTAACCGATAGGCAATGGGGGACGGTACGTGAAGATTATAGTTTTAATGGTGATGCCTGGAATTATATTTCTCATGATGAAGCGCGCAGTAAGGCTTACCGCTGGGGTGAAGAGGGTATTGGGGGAATTAGTGATGATAAACAAATGCTTTGTTTTGCGTTAGCTTTGTGGAATAAAAAAGACCCCATCTTAAAAGAAAGATATTTTGGTTTAACTAACTATGAAGGGAATCATGGTGAAGATGTAAAAGAGTATTATTATTATTTAGATAACACACCTACACATTCTTATATGAAAATGTTATATAAATATCCGCAGGCAGAATTTCCATATCAAATGTTGGTTGAGGAAAATAAAAAACTGACGAAAACTGATCCGGAGTTTGAACTAATAGATACCGGCATTTTTAATAATGATGAATACTTTGATGTATTCATTGAATATGCTAAAAATAATGAGGAAGATTTATTCATAAAGATTACTGCTTTTAATCGTGCAAAACATAAAGCCCCTATTCATCTTATTCCGCAAATATGGTTTAGAAATACCTGGAGTTGGGGTAAAGATAAAGACAAGTCGGAAATGAGTTTAACTAAATCTAAATCAATAAAAATAAATAATAAAAAAATTGGGAATTACTATTTATATTTTGATAAAAGTGACGAAGTGCTTTTCTGCGATAATGAAACCAATTATAAACGGTTATATAATTCTGAGAATTCTTCAGACTATGTTAAAGATGGCATAAATGATTTTATTATTAATAAAAGTAATACTATAAATCCATTACAAACCGGTACTAAAGCGGGGATAAATTATTTATTCGAAATTGAAGGTGGTTCTTTTAAATCAATTAAACTAAGACTTGTTAAGAAAGCTGTTCAGAATCCTTTTAAAGATTTTGAAAACATTTTTAAAGTTAGAAAAAAAGAAGCAGATGAATTTTACAAGGGAATACAGAAAGACGTGCAAAGTGAAGATGCAAAAAATGTGCAGCGTCAAGCATTTGCCGGAATGTTATGGAATAAACAATTTTATTATTATGATATAAACGAATGGATAAATGGTGATAAAGGACAGCCAAGCCCACCTTATCAACGAAAGGAAGGGCGAAACAAAGATTGGCTTCATCTTAACAATGCAGATATTATTTCAATGCCGGATAAATGGGAATACCCCTGGTATGCTACATGGGATTTAGCTTTTCACTGTATCCCATTTTCGATGATTGATCCTGAATTTGCAAAGAAGCAGCTTATACTATTTACTCGCGAATGGTTTATGCATCCCAATGGGCAGTTGCCTGCCTATGAATGGAATTTCTCTGATGTAAATCCTCCGGTGCATGCGTGGGCTACCTGGCGTGTTTATAAAATAGATAAAAAAATACAAGGGAAAGGTGATACTGATTTTCTTGAAAGAGTATTTCATAAGCTGCTGTTAAATTTTACCTGGTGGGTTAATAAAAAAGATCAAGATGGACATAACATTTTCCAGGGCGGGTTTTTAGGTTTAGATAATATTGGCTTTTTTGATAGGAGTTCTCAACTCCCGGAGGGTGAACATTTAGATCAAGCTGATGGAACAAGCTGGATGGCAATGTTTTCACTTAATATGCTGCGCATTTCTCTTGAGCTGGCAAAAGAGAAACCAATTTACCAGGATCTATCAACAAAATTCTTCGAACACTTTTTATATATAGCTCAATCAATGACTAATATGGGGTGCATGGATTTTGGACTTTGGGATGATGAAGATGAATTTTACTATGATGCAATTCATGTTGATGATAAAATCCACCGTATTAAAATACGTTCCATGGTTGGGTTAATACCTTTATTTGCTGTAGAAGTACTAGAACCGGAATTAATGAAACAAGTCCCTAAATTTGAAAACAGGCTTAATTGGTTTTTAGACAACAAACCGGAAATGTCAAATCTGGTTTCTCATTGGAATGAAAAGGGAAGCGGTGAAAGAAGATTGCTTTCACTACTGCGCGGCCATAGAATGAAACGGCTTTTAAAAAGAATGTTAGATGAAACAGAATTCCTTTCTGAATACGGAATAAGATCTTTATCCAAATATCATGAAAATAATCCTGTAAGATATAATTTTGATGGGAAAACATTTGAGGTAAAATATATTCCGGCAGAATCTGACAGCGGATTATTTGGTGGTAATTCAAACTGGAGAGGACCAATTTGGTTTCAAATGAATTTTTTAATTATCGAATCTCTTAATCGTTTCCATCATTATTACGGAAATGATTTTAAAATAGAGTATCCGACAAATTCAGGCAAATTATTCACTATTAAAGAAGTAGCAAATGAACTTGCACTAAGATTGATGAAAATATTTTTGAAAGATGAAAATGGTTTACGTCCGGTATTCGGATATAATAAAAAAATTCAAAAGGATCCCAATTTTAAAGATTACATATTATTCCATGAATACTTTCATGGTGATACCGGAAGAGGAATCGGGGCATCACATCAAACAGGCTGGACAGGTTTAATAGCAAAGATTATTAATTCAAATTACAAAATATCAGTAGAACGCAAGTAAATTTAAATTTTAATAAATATCTAAAATGTATAATATCATATTACCCAAAATAGAGTATAAGAAATTTTCACAAACTAGAGATACTTTACAATTGTATGCACAATTATTAAGTGCTTTTAAAAGTAATTTTATGCCGCATCAAAAGAACTGGGAAGAATATAGTCTAAAAATTTATGCTAATGGTTTTTCAACCGGCCCAATACCAATTGAAACAGCTAATGGAATTAAAGCAATTGGAATAAATATAAATTTAAGTGAGAAGAAGTTGGAGTTACTTTCCGGTGAAAATCATGATTCAATTGATTTACACCAAAATAATATTGCTTCCTTTACACGATTATTTTTGGAAAAGTTAATAAAATATGGCATTAAAGATTTTCAGCCGGAAGAAAAATTTTTCTCAAATGAACCTTTGAATTATGATGATGAAGAAATAAGTAAAATCTGGGATTTATTAAGACAATTTTATTTTATCTTTCTTAAATTCAAGGGAAGTACATTGTATGAAACAAGCAGTATTAACTTTTGGCCCCATCATTTTGATTTAGCACTTCTTATTTTCTCCGGTAAAATAATTGAAGGTAAGGAACCGCAGAATTGGGACAATTCGCGGGAACAGATGAATTTTGGCATTTCAACAGGTGATCAGGGAAATGCACAACCATATTTTTATATAACAGCATATCCTTTTAATGATAAATTATTTGACTTTAAACTACCGGAATATGCTTATTGGCATACTGAAGGCTGGAATGGTGTTGTAATAAAATACGAAGAAATGTTAAAGAATAGCAGTTTAAATAGCTCATTCAAAGATTTTTTAGTGAATTTTCTAAATTACAATTTTAAATGAATTATATAACAATGATTCATAAGTAATTATATTTATGAATGGTATCTTAACTTTTTGGAATGTAATCCTTAAGTCTTAGTTCGTCCACATCACCATAAGAAAATAACTCATCATCAATTAGTAAGGCAGGGACGATTACAATTCCTTTCTTATTATAATATTGAGAGTCTATAATAGTTAGAGTAACAGAGTTATTATTAAATACAAACTTCTTTAAAAAGTTTTCAACCCTGTAACAAATGCTGCAGTTTTGAGTAGTAATTAGAGTTAGATTCATATTTTTTATTCAATAATAACTGAAATTTAAAATTGATTCTGTCAAATGCTTGACAAATATTATGAAATTAACTCTTCTAATTCAGATTTTTTCAAAATGATAAGCTTATTTCGGTCAAAATTTATTATACGCTTGTTCCTTAATTCAGTCAAAAGATAGTTAACGGTTTGTCTAGAGCATGCCGTAATTTCTCCAATATCTTGATGTTTAAGGAAAGGTTTTATAAAGATTTGTCCTCCTATTTCTTTCCCGCTTTTCTGCGCCAACCTGAGAATAAATGAAATGATTCTTTGGTTTGCGTCTTTGAAAACAAGATCTTCAATTCGTTCGGAGTAACTTCTTAACTTTAAACCTATTAGTTTAGTTAACTTTAGATTCAAGCCCGGATTTTTATTTATAAATTCGGCAAGGTCATTTTTATTTATAGCGCAAATTAAGGATGGTTCTATTGTAATTGCATAATCGGTTCTTTGTTCTTCTTCTAAATAAGCCATCTCACCAAAAATTTCACCTGGGTTTATTAGTGTTAAAATATTTTCTTTACCATCTGAAGAATACTTTACAATTTTTACTCGGCCTGTTTTAAGAAAGAATATGGATTTTGAAGGCTCGGCGGCAAAATAAATTGGCTGTTCTTTAGCTAATTCTTTCATAGATGAAATTTTATTTAATTCCATCTTACTATTTTCATTTAAACCATTAAAAAGATTAAAGTTTTCTAAATACCAGAGTTTGGTTTTATCTGCCATAATTTTTACTTTATTTTAGATTAAAGCCTATAAATTGCTTAATTATAAAAACTATTTGCAATAAAATAATGATTTATAAAACTCATTGCTAAATAATTATATGAAATAAAAATATAAGATTAAAAGCATTTATTAGATTCTCATTTCATAATTTACATAATTGAGGAAGAGTAAATTAATTTGATAGAGTTAGCGTGTTTAGTGGAAGAATTATTAAAAAAAACAGAATAAAATTAAAACAAATTTTGTCGGAGTAAATGAGAATTGCCTATAAGATATAGTTCAAAGTATGATTATGCGGAGAGGGCGGGATTCGAACCCGCGGTAGAGTTTAACCCCTACGACGGTTTAGCAAACCGTTGGTTTCAGCCACTCACCCACCTCTCCGTTAGCTGAAATTCTTTTCAAAAATATTTGCACAAAGATAGTAATAACTATTAAATATTAAAATAAGCTTTCAAGTTTTTTATTTACTGAATTATTAATTCTTCTCATTCATAAAATAAATTCTCCTTCGTGCAGTTGAATTAAGTTTAAGGGCAAGATAAAGTTTAGAACGCAAAATCTCAATTTACATTTATTTTTAATTAACCCAGTTTTTTCATAAAGAATCTTTTAATCTTGCAATTTGTAGTTTCCAAAATTATTGATTGTAAAGGGGTAATGATTTAACTTTGGAAATCAAAAATTTTCTAACAAAAAAAGTAAGCTATGCAAAAATTCGAGGGTGTGGATTATTTTAATATTGAGTCATTATTCTCTGAAGAAGAGTTAATGGTAAGAGATTCAGTAAGAGAATTTGTGTCGGCAGAGATAATCCCAATTATTGAAAATCATAACCGTGAAGGAAAATTTCCCATTGAACTAATTCCTAAAATGGCGGAGTTAGGTTTATTCGGAACAACTCTTCCTCAAAAATATGGGTGTGCTGAATTAAACAATGTTGCTTATGGTTTGGTGATGCAGGAGTTGGAAAGAGGAGACAGTGGCATCAGAAGTTTTGTTTCAGTCCAAAGTGCCCTGGTGATGTATCCAATTTTTACTTTTGGCAGTGAAGAGCAAAAAGATAAATGGCTTCCTCAATTAGCCTCTGGGAAGAAAATTGGCTGCTTTGGATTAACAGAACCTGATTACGGTTCTAATCCAGGTGGAATGATTACAAAAGCTGAAAAGGTTGATGGTGGTTATTTACTTAACGGCGCAAAGATGTGGATAACAAATGGAACTATTGCAGACATAGCTGTTGTATGGGCTAAACTAAATGGAGTTGTGAAAGGCTTTCTTGTTGAAAAAGGGTTTAAAGGATTTACTGCTCCTGAAATGAAAGGAAAACATTCATTACGCGCTTCAGTTACTTCTGAGTTAATTTTCGATAATGTTTTTATTCCACAAGAAAACTTATTACCAAAAACTGAAGGCTTGAAAAATGCTTTGATGTGTTTGAATCAAGCTAGGTTTGGAATAGCATGTGGCGTTGTTGGTGCTATGATGGCGTGCTATGATTCCGCATTGAACTATGCTAAATCAAGAATTCAATTCAGTAAACCAATTGCTGCTTATCAAATGACTCAGGAAAAATTGGTTGCCATTTTAACTGAAATAACGAAAGCGCAGTTGTTAAATATTCAATTAGGAAGAATGAAAGATAACGGTACATTAAAGCATACACATGTATCATTAGCAAAAAGAAATAATTGTGAAAAAGCTTTGGAAGCAGCTAGAATTTCAAGAGAAATTTTGGGTGCAAATGGCATTCTAGATGAATACCCTGTCATGCGTCATTCAGCAAATTTGGAATCTGTAAAAACTTATGAAGGAACCCATGAAATGCATACTTTGATATTGGGTGAAGATATAACTGGTTTCCCGGCTTTTGATTGAGGATTTTTAGGCTGCTATGTTGCCTTTTAAAATTTAATAATAACATTGAAATTTTTTATGAATAATAAATTAAAAATTCGTGAAGGTTTAACTTTTGACGACATTCTTTTGGAGCCGGGTAAATCCAATGTGCTTCCAAGAGAGGTTGATGTAAGCACAAAATTGACTCCAGATATAAAATTAAATATTCCTATTATATCCGCGGCAATGGATACGGTTACCGAATCGGCAATGGCAATAGCAATTGCAAGGGAAGGCGGGATTGGTATTCTTCATAAAAATATGAGCATTGAACAACAGTGCGATGAAGTTGACAAGGTTAAAAGATCTGAAAGTGGAATGATTCGAAATCCAGTTACACTTACACCTAATAAAACCGTTGGAGATGCTCTTGTCTTAATGAAAAAATACAGTGTATCTGGAATTCCGGTTGTGGATTCAGATGAAAAACTGGTTGGCATATTAACTAATCGAGATTTAAGATTTGAACCTAATTTAAAATTAAAAGTTAAAGATCTTATGACAAGTGAGAATTTAATTACAGCTTCACTTGGAACTGATTTCGAAAAAGCTGAAAAAATTCTGCAAAAATATAAAATTGAAAAATTACCTGTTGTAGATAAAAATGGAATACTGAAAGGTTTGATCACTTTCAAAGATATTCAAAAGAAAAAGAAACACCCTATAGCTTGTAAAGATGATAATGGCAGTCTGAGAGTGGGAGCAGCTGTAGGGATCACTTACGATACAATAGACAGAATATCTGCTCTTTCAAAAGCGGGTGTTGATGTTATTGTAATTGATACTGCCCATGGGCATTCAATGGGTGTACTTAAAATGATTAAAGAAGTTAGGAAAAAATTTAAGTATGAGCAGATAATTGCTGGAAATATTGGAACTTATGAAGCTGCACTTGATTTATCGGATTGTAAAGTTGATGCAGTTAAAGTTGGAATAGGACCAGGCTCAATATGCACAACGCGTATAGTAGCTGGAGTTGGGATTCCACAAATAACTGCTGTCTCTGAAGTTTATAGAGCACTTAAATCTAAAGGCATCCCAATAATTGCTGATGGTGGCATTAAGCAAACTGGAGACGTTGCTAAGGCAATTTCAGCGGGAGCAGATTCTGTGATGATTGGTGGGTTATTCGCTGGGGTTGAAGAAAGTCCTGGAGAAAAAGTACTATATGAAGGCAGAAGTTTCAAAATGTACAGAGGTATGGGCTCTCTTGAAGCTATGAAAGAAGGAAGCAAAGATAGATATTTTCAAGATGCTGAAGATGATATTGCTAAACTAGTTCCTGAAGGTGTTGAAGGAAGAGTTCCATATAAAGGATCTTTATCCGATACTACTTATCAATTAATTGGCGGCTTAAGAGCTGCAATGGGTTATTGCGGAGTTAAAAATATACAAGAGCTAAAGACACGTTCAAAATTTATTAAGATTACATTATCAGGTCTAAGGGAAAGTCATCCCCATGATGTTATAATTACCAAAGAAGCTCCAAATTATCATTCATGATTTAGTGAATTAAGGAAAGTTATAAATCTAGTTTTCATTTTTTTATACACATATGTCATTTTATGTTTAAAGTTTTGGTAATTGCATATTATTATCCTCCATTAGGATTAAGCGGAGTTCAGAGAACCGTAAAGTTTACAAAATATTTAAAAAATTATAATTGGGAACCTACAGTTATTACAACAGGAAATGTGGCATACTTTGCTCACGATGAATCCCTCCTTAATGAAGTTGAAAAAGAAGGAATTAGAATAATTAGAACAAGCGCTTCCGATCCAAATGCTGTTCTAAATAAATTCGGAACTATTAGAATGCCTGAACGAGTAAGAAAAATTCTTAATCGTATCAGTCAAACATTTTTTATTCCTGATAATAAAGTTTCCTGGTCAAGTAAAGCTTATCAAGTTGCATCTGAATTATTAAGCAAAGAAACATTTGACGTTATATATGTAACAATCCCTCCATTTTCAGCTTTTAACATTGCGGCTAAATTGAAGAAGAAATTTAATGTGCCTTTGTTTGCTGATTACCGTGATTTATGGTATGGAAACCAATTTGGTTTTTATCCAACTCCGCTTCATAGCTATTTACATAAAAGAATGGAATATAAAGCGCTAAGAGCTGCTGATAAAATAATTACAACAAATAGAAGAATAAAAGAGAAATTAATTAACTATTACCAATTTTTAACTTTTGAAGATATTTTTATAATTCCTCATGGCTATGATGATGAAGATTTTGAAAATTTAACTGTTGAGAAGAAATCAAATAGCAAAATGAGAATTACCTATTCCGGAATCTTTTATGAATTCATTACTCCAAAATATCTTCTAAAAGCATTTAAAAAAATTTCGCTGGAACGGCCGGATATTTCCTCCAACATTGAACTTCATTTTATTGGTTTATTAAAAAATGAAAATAAAAAATTAGTACGTAAATTAAATTTGGATGGTTATGTTTTCGAACATGGATACCTTCCTCATAAAGATGCACTTTCTAAAACTATGATGAGTGATGTGCTATGGATGATGGTTGGTAAAAGCCGGAACTCAGACACAATTTCCAGTGGAAAATTGTATGAATATTTCGGCACACGAAAACCCATTATTGCTTCATTGCCTGAAGGTGCATTAAAAGCTGCTGCGGAAAGCTATGGCGCTGCATTTATTACTCAACCGGATAACATTGAAGAAATAAAGCAAACTATAATTCATGTTTATGAACTTTATCTTAAAAATGAATTGCCCGCACCAAATGAGGAATTTGTAAAACAGCATCAAAGAGATTATTTGACTGAATTGTTGTCAAAGCAATTTCAGTTTTTTATTAAGGAAGAAGTTGTATGAATGTCCTTTTAATAGGGTCAGGCGGAAGGGAACATGCATTAGCTTATAAAATTAAAGAAAGCAAGCAGCTTAGTAATTTTTATATTTCTCCTGGAAACCCAGGCACTGAAAAGCTGGGGATAAATGTCAAAATAGATTTGTTCATCCCATTCTGAACTTTTAAATTTTTGCTCTCAAAACAAAATTGATCTGATTGTTATTGGCCCCGAAAAACCTCTTGTTGATGGAATCGCAGATTTACTTCGGAAAGAAGGATATAAAGTATTTGGACCAAATGCTGAAGCAGCTCAAATTGAAGCTTCAAAGTCATTTGCAAAAAATATAATGACAAAATACAATGTTCCAACTTCTTCTTATGTTGAATTCAATTCAGAACAGTATGACGAAGCTATTAATTATTGCAAGAAAAGTAAGTATCCACTAGTCATTAAAGCCGACGGATTAGCTGCGGGGAAAGGTGTTTTGATTTGCAATTATTTTGAGGAAGCACAATCATCACTAAATGAGACGCTTAAAGAAAAAGTCTTCGGAGTTTCAGGTGAAAAAATAATTATTGAAGAATTTATGATTGGGGAAGAAGCTTCAATTTTTGCGATCACAGATGGTGAAGATTTTGTAATTCTTCCTTCTGCTCAAGACCATAAAAGAATTGGTGAAAATGATACCGGTAAAAATACAGGCGGAATGGGAGCTTATTCGCCAGCACCTTTGATTACAAATGAATTATTAAAAGAGATTGAAACTAAAATTATACAACCTGTTATTAATGGATTAAAAAAAGAAAATAAAAAATTTAATGGCTGTCTTTATGCAGGTATAATGATTACAAAAGATGGACCTAAAGTAGTTGAATTCAATTGCCGCTTTGGTGATCCGGAAACGCAAGCAGTTCTTCCGTTATTAAATGGCGATTTTTTAGAATTACTTTATTCTGCAGCACAAGGGAAAATTAATAAGAATTCAGTTTCTTATAATGGAGGTTCGGCAGTGTGTGTTGTAGCTTCTTCAAAAGGCTATCCTGGAGATTACGAAAAAGGTAAAGTAATAACTGGACTAGAGAAAATTGACGATGAAAATAATTTTATTTTTCACGCCGGGACAAAAAAACTGGATGATAAAATAGTCACGTCCGGTGGAAGAGTTTTAGCTGTGGTTTCATCAATTGGGACAAATGATCTGAAACTTGTTAAAAGCAAAGCTTATGAAGCTTTATCAAAAATTAATTTTGAAGGTATTTATTTCAGAAAAGATATTGCTGACAAAGGGATTAAACGGCAAATCAAAAATTGATAACTTTTAGTATTCAAATCTTATTCATTATCTTAAATTTTTCCATCGGTTTTTAAGTGGGAGAGTCATTGAACAGATTTTAAATCTAGATTTGTTAAATCACATTTCAACCATTTTAATTCTCTACTTTAATAATTTTCCATTAGCTTATAACTGTTAATTAATAAATCCCGGTCAAATAAAATATGTTTTGCCAGGAATTTTTTATTTATTTGATTTTATTATCTTATAATTTGCAATTTCGAATAATCTTAATTAATTCTAAAGAATGTCTCTTTCAAATAATAAAAGTAAATTAACCAGGCTTTTAACACTGATTGCAATTTTAGTGTTTGATCTTGTCTTTCTTTATTATTTGAAATATAGAAACCAGGAGCTTTCCTTTTCAGAATTTACATTAAATTATTTTGGAAATGTTCTCAATCTTATCTTCACTCTTTTAATTTTGGTTGGTTTAATCCTTAATATTTATAAAAAACAAAATTCTCTAAGTTTTCAATTTATATTAAGATTTTTAATCATTCAATCAATAATTTTAATAGTTGTAAGTATTTTAGTATTTACAAATTATTCTAACCATAAGCATTATTTATTTAGTCACCCGGTTTCTGAAGTTCTAAAAGGATTTTTATTCACGCTATTTCAATTTCTACAATTTATTTTATTAATAATTTTATGGTTAAATTTATTCCGCAGAAATAAATTAATTTATCTAAAAGCTATTTTATATTCGGTCGAATTGATTGTGTTGCTGTTAATTTTTGCATTCTTTTTTATAAGTCAAGACCAGGAAAATTATAAATCTTACAGAACTAATAACAAATTAGTTGTCGGAGTCGTATTAGGCGCCGCGGTGTGGTCAAACAACAAACCAAGTCCAAGCCTTTCAGCAAGAGTTGATGAAGCGATTGATTTGTACAACAAAAAAATAATTGATAAAATTCAGTTAACAGGCAGTAACGCTCCTGGTGAAATGAGTGAAGCAAAAGTAGCGCTGTTTTATTTATACAAAAGACTCATTAATATGGATGATATCTGGCTTGAAGAAAACACAACTTCAACTACCGAGCAGGTAAGATTTATTAAAGATGATTTAATAAACCAAAATAATGTTGGCGGCATCGTGATTATTTCTGATTCCTATCATCTAACCAGAGTTAGAGAAATTTGTAATTTTTATAAAATAAAATCTTTTTTCGCTTCGTCAAATTTAAAATTAAATTTTCAAAGCAAACTTTATTACAAGATGAGGGAAAGTGTTGCGCTTGTTATTTTCTGGTTTTTTGCTTTGTGATTTTAATAATATTTTAATGCAGAATTGTTGATTAAAACGAAAAAATAAATTAATGTTCATGTTCAATTTGTTCTAATATAATTTGATATAAAGATATGTCCCACACATTTAAAAGACGCCTGGTTAGAGAAAGAGTACTTCAGATTTTATATGCTTATGAGATGAATAAGGAATCTCTAACAAGTTTGATTAATTCAGTTTTAGTAGATGTTCCTGAAGCCAGTGATAAAGAGTTTGCAAACAATTTAATAAACCGCGTTCTTATTCATCAAAAAGATTTAGATGAAGAAATTAAAAAGAGAGTTGATAACTGGGAAATGAACCGTATTGCTTTGATTGATAAGATTTTATTAAGAATAGGCTTGTGTGAACTTTTTTACTTTCCTGACATACCCCCTAAAGTTTCCATTAATGAATCAATTGAAATTGCAAAAGAATATAGCACCGCAGGCAGTGGAAAATTTATTAATGGAATTTTAGACGCTGTTCTTTCCGAACTAAAAGTATCGAACAAACTTGATAAAGTTGGAAGGGGATTACTTCAAGAAACTATTAATCGTCCATCCCAGAAAAAATAATATTGATGAAGAATAAAGGCAAAATTTTTATTTGGACTCTGTTCGATTTTGCCAACACTGCTTTTTCTGTAATTATAGTCACTGTTATTTATTCAAAATATTTTTCCAACTATGTAACTGGTGGGCAAAAATGGCTTTGGGGTCTTGCTGTCAGCATTTCAATGGTGATTGCTGCTCTATTAAGCCCGCCAATGGGAGCTATTGCGGATGCTTCACGGAATAGAAAAAGGTTTTTGCTTTTTTTAACTTTACTTTCCGTTGTAGCTACAGCTTTTATGTTTTTTGTTCAAAAAGGCGATATCCTTTTAGGATTAATTTTATTTGTTCTTGCTAACATTGGTTTTGAAGCTGGTTTAGTTTTCTATGATGCGTTTCTTCCCAACTTAACTGAAAAGAAAAACTTTGGCAGAGTTTCCGGTTATGGATTTGCAATGGGTTATGTTGGCGCGCTGGCTGTTTTAGTGATTATAATGTTTTTACTTCCCGATCAATCTTCACCTGATTATTATTTTTATATAAGGTTATCATTCATTGTTGCGGCAGCTTTCTTTTTTGTTTTTTCGCTGCCGATTTTTTTGTTCATAAGCGAACCTGCTGTAAAAGATAAAATAAAAACCGACGTAATAAAAATTGGAATTCATAAAAGCTATCAAACTTTAAAAGCTATTTTTATTCAAGGAAAGTATCCATCAATAAAAAGATTTTTAATTGCTTTTTTTCTTTATAACGATGCAATAATCACCATCATTGCTTTTGCTTCTATTTTCGCTTCAAATATTTTGAAGATGTCAGACTCTGAAGTAATTTATTTTTTTATTATTGTTCAAAGTACTGCTGTTGTCGGTTCATTTATATTTGGAATTATTTCAGACCATATCGGGCCAAAGAAAACAATTACAATTACATTGTTCATCTGGATTGGAGTTATTATTGGAGCTTTTGTAGTGCAAACAGTTTTTGAATTTTATATTGTTGGTTTAGTAGCTGGTTTATCAATTGGTTCTTCTCAATCATGCAGCCGAAGCCTAATGGCGTTATTAACTCCCAAAGATCAAGAAGCAGAATTTTTTGGGTTTTATGATGGCTTATTTGGAAAATCTTCTGCAGTAGTTGGTCCGCTTGTTTATGGAATTATTTCAGATATTTCCAATGAGAGATTTGCTGCTTTAGCAATTGGATTATTCTTTGTAGCGGGATTAATAATTTTACAAAATGTTGTTGTTCCGGAATTTAAAAAGAAAAGTATTGTGGCTACAGGAAATTCAGAGGGTTAATTGAGACTCATCTTTGAGGTGAACCTCAATTTTTAATTTTATAAACTTAATCCTTCCTAATAATCAATAAAGATAAGTCATCAGTCACCGGGCTGTCTCCCACAAAATCATCAACTGCTTCAACTATAATTTCTCCAAGATTTTCAAAGCTGTAATTTTTTATTCTTGATAAAACATTTACAAATCTTTCCTTCTCAAAAAATTGTCCGTACTCATTTTGTGCTTCTGTAACTCCATCAGAATATCCGATTATCATTTCGCCTTTTTGCATTTCTAAAATGTCTTCGTTAAAAGAAAAATCTTTCATCAATCCTATTGCGGGATTACTTTTTGTGATTTCTTTGATTTCATTTTGTGTAATTAAGTAGGGAGGTAAATGCCCAGCATTAACTAATCGAACTTCGGATTCGCCTGGTTTAATTTCCATATATAACATCGAAGCAAAAATACTTGAAAGGCTGTCGCGGAAGAATATAGAATTAATTTTTGAACAAAGCTGCGAAAGAGAAGTATAATCAGCAGCCAATGCTCTTATTGTTGATTGAAGTTTTGCATTTATTAATGCAGCATGCAATCCTTTGCCGGCAACATCGCCAATAACAAGCCCAATGCGGTTGTCATTTATTTTCATATAGTCAACTAAATCGCCTCCGACTTCATTTGCCGGACGTGTATAAAGCCAAAGCGACCAGCCATCAACTTTAGGACTCTGTTCTGGCATTAAGGCTTTTTGTACTTTTCTGCCAGCCTCAAGTTCATCTTTGGCTAGCAACTTGTCTTTAAGTTCGAGCATTAAAACAATAAATATTAATACTCCTCCTATCAGTCCTGTATTGTTAGACTGTACATTCCCGTCGTTGACAACTATAACACTGCTTCCGAAAAAAACTATCATTAGTCCAGCGACTGCAAGTATTCTTCTAAATGGAGTGAGGTGAAGAAATAAACTTTTAAATGTCCAGACAATTAAATGGTATCCCTTACGTAATGGATTCATTCCTGTAAGGCGCTGATTCTGTTCTTCGGTAATGTAAAAACTTCTTAATTCCCTGAACTCACGCTTAACATCTTTTTGGAATTTTATATTTTGTAAATCGTCTTTTAAGACTCTTGAAAATCTTTGTCCTGTATTTGTTCCGTTCATTTTAATTCTCTGAAATTTCGAAGTAAAATTTATGTGATAAGATAAGATATTTATACAACATAGTTTTCATTACAACGAATTTAATTTAGCCGCAGCTTCAGTTAAAACATCTTCATTCTTTGCAAAACAAATTCTAATTATTTTTTGTGAATAATCATCTTTAGAATTCATACTATTATAAAATGGTGATAACGGAATTGTTGCAATTCCAATTTCTTTAGTTAAATACTCTGTAAACTTTATATCATCCATTTCAGTATATTTCCGAATAATCTAACAACTGAAAATAAGTTCCTTGTGCTGGGTTGAACTTAAATTTTGAATCTGAAATTTTATCAATAAATAAATCTCTTTTCTGTTGATAAAAGTTGCTCAAACCTAAGTAGAAAGAATCATCTTTCAATATATCAGCATAAGCATATTGAATTGGAGTATTAACAGCAAACACAATAAACTGATGAAGTTTTCTGAATTCATTCATCATATATTCCGGCGCAGTGCAGTAGCCGACTTTCCATCCGGTTGTATGATATGTTTTTCCGAATGATGAAATTACAAATGCTTTCTTCGATAATTCTACCGATTGCGAAATACTAACATGCTGATTACCATCAAACACAATATGCTCATAAACTTCATCGCTTAGAATAAAAATATTTTTATTGTATAGAATATCTTCTAATTTTTTAAGATCGGCATGATTTATTACACCACCGGTAGGATTATGTGGTGAATTGATAATTATGAGTTTAGTTTTATTTGAAATTGATTTTTCTAATTGCTTCCAATCGATTTTATAATCCGGCAGAGTTAAAGAGACAAACACAGGTTTTCCTCCGCTGGCAATTACTGAAGGCACATAAGAATCATAAGCCGGCTCGAAAATAATTACTTCGTCATCTTTGTTAACCACGGTTGTTATGGCAGTATAAATTGCCTGTGTAGCACCACTTGTAATTGTTATTTCTGTTTCAGATTTATATTCCTTCCCGTAAATAGTTGAAATTTTTTTACAAATATTTTCTCTTAATGTTTTTACTCCCGGCATAGGAGCGTATTGATTGTAGCCTTTTTTTTGATAGTATGAAACTAATTTTAGCAGTTCATCAGGAGGATTAAAATCCGGAAAGCCTTGAGATAAATTTAACGCATTATATTCAATTGCCATCTTCGTCATTGTAGAGAAGATGCTTGTTTGAATATCCTTTAATTTTGAGTTTATAAATTGATTTGAATATTTCATGAATGAAAAATACTAATTAAAAATTAAAGTTTGATAAAATTAGACTGGTAGATTGCCCCCTGAAATTCTATTGAAAGATAAATGAAGAAGTCACCACAGATAACACAGATTAGGCACAGAGATTATTTAATTTCTTACTAATTCAGTTCACTCGAAACATTGGATCCGGAGGACGGATTTCATCGTACAATCTTTTTAATTGGTCATAAGCGTAACGGTTTCCTCTTCTTGCAGCAAAGCGGTATTCTTTAGCGGCATCACCTTTATCTAGATTTAAGCCAATTCCATTTTCATAACAATATCCTAAAGTTACTTGCGCTAATATTGATCCATTCTTTTCAGCGTCTTTCAAATCTTTTACAGCGTCATCGTAACTTTCACTTTGAATCTCACCGTAAACTTCAGCGGTTTTTATTCTTACTTTAGCTTCAACACTTCCAAACTTAACAGCGCTTAACCACATTGAAAGTCCGTTTTGTTTATCTTTCTTTACATATTTGCCTGTGTAATAATTTAACCCAAGTTCAACTATTGCCGGGATATAAAATCTAGAAGCTGCTTGCTCTAAAAGTCTATTTGCGTCATTATCTGTAATTTGATTATCAAAACCTAACGTATGCAAACCGTACCAAACATACATGGCATCGGGAATATTTTGGTCAATATCTTTTTTAAGATTTACGAAATAATCTTTTGTTTTTATCAATTCATAAAGTAGAAAAGGGGAGCGGGGTGAATCTAATTTTATGGCTCTAATGTAATAAGCTGAAGCTGCAACAATATCTTTTGGATAATAGATACCTTCTTCATATAATCTTCCAATGAATGTTAAAGCTTCAGGGCTTCCTGAGTCAGCATATTTTAACAGAGATGAAATGCCGGTGGTTTTTATAGAATCGATTGAATTATTTTTTTCTTTTAAACCAAGTTCTTTATTTAAATCATCCGAACCGATTAACAAAATATCATCTACTAAAGTTGAATCCGAAATATGTGTAATTGTATCTTTATCTGTTGTGAAATCAACAAAAACTAATCCAAGTGAATTCGAAAGTGATTGATTGTTCTTTTGGTCAACTGTATCCTTTTTATTTTTCTTATTTGGAAATGTGTCATCAATTTTAATTTTAGATGTATCAACCTTGCTGGCAATTTCCGGCAGCACTTCTTTCGCAGGTTCAAAATTACCTTTAACTGATTTCTTAACCCAATAATAAGCTTTGTTCAAATCTTTTTTGATAATCAAATTATCGGTGTATAGAATTCCAACTAGATATTCGGCTTGCGGCATACCGTCATTAGCTGCGTCAAGAAAATATTTGTATGCCTCAAAAGGGTTCCAGTTAACTCCCCATCCGTTTAATAATAATATCCCGTAATTAAAAGAAGCTGCTGTTAAACCCTTTTCAGCTGCTTTGTGAATCCAGTAAGCAGCTTTAACCGTATCAGCGGCAATACCTTCACCCAATATATATCTTAATCCAAGTTCATGCTGAGCAAGGACATCACCGGAGTTTGCCTCCCGTGTTAAATTAAATTGCTGCCACATTTGGTATGCAAGATCGGGTTGATAAAAAAATCCTCCTCTGATTTTATGAGGCCGGTTTTTTTTGAACGCTAAACTGCTGGTTGTATCTTGTGTAAATCCGTCATTGACTAAAAACAATATTAAGATTAAAAAAGGAATTATTTGAAATTTTTTAATGGCTGCTCTCAAATTTATTTAAGTTTATTATTTAAAAGTAATTTACGTTTTGACACTAAATAAAGTGCAAAAGTTTAACATGATTGTATTAAGTATCATTTTAAAACTTTGAATTAAATATATATTAGAAATTGAAGAATTAAAAACTGTTAAGTTTAAGAGATAGGAAATAAGAACAAAGAGTAAGAATTAAGATAAAAGATAATCAAGAGTAAAGAAGTTAAAATTAGAAATTATAATTGCTGCGGACTTTTTAGGATAAGATAAACTTTTTGAATTTTGATATTTCACTTTTGACCTTTCAATCCTTTATTGAATTCAAAGTAAAAATACGCTAATTTCACCATTCAAATTATTGGAATTATCCAGTTAAATAAATCGAGAGAGGGTGAAATTACATGTCAGATATTTTTGAAAAATTATCCCAAAAAGTAAATTTATGGCGTGAAGAAGCAAAACAAATTCTTGAAAAAGGCGGCGATAAAGTTTTGTCTGAGATCACCATTCAACAGGCGTACGGCGGTATGCGCGGTGCAAGGGCTTTGATTTGTGATACTTCCAGAGTTCCACAGGAAGAAGGATTGATTATAAGAGGAATTCCTTTAAAAAAACTTTTAGATAAAACCCCTGAAGAAATCTTTTACCTTTTATTAACTGGTGATTTACCAAATGAGTCTGAATTAGAAAATCTAAATGAAGAATTAAGACACAGAAAAGATGTTCCGGGTTATGTTTGGGACATTTTAAAAACCATGCCTGCTGATTCACATCCGATGACAATGCTTGATACTGCTATTTTAGTAATGCAGAAAGAATCTGTGTTTACAAAAAAATATGACGAAGGTTTACGTAAAGATGAATACTGGAAACCTACGGTTGAAGATGCACTTAATATTGTAGCTAAGCTGCCGGCAATAGCTGCTGCTGTTTATAGAATAAGATTTAGCAAAGGTGAATTGATTCCTGCAGACAAAAAGATGAGTTTGGCTGGCGATTATGTGCATATGCTTGGTATTGATTCAAACAGTGATGAATTCAAGGATTTAATGAGATTATATCTTGTTGCCCATTGCGATCATGAAGGCGGTAATGTAAGTGCAATGACTACGCAGACGATTAATTCTGCATTATCTGATTTGTATTATTCTTTATCCGGAGGTTTTAACGGATTAGCGGGACCGCTTCATGGATTGGCAAATCAGGAAAGTCTTGGATGGATAATGGAAATGATGGAAAAGTTTGGCGGAACTCCAACTAAAGAACAAGTTAAAAATTATGTTTGGGAAACTTTGAATTCAGGAAAAGTTGTTCCCGGTTACGGACATGCAGTTTTAAGAGTAACAGATCCAAGGTTTGAAGGCTTTGTTGAATTCGGTAAAAAACATTTTCCTGATGATCCTGTTTTCTTAACGGTAACAAGATTATTTGAAGTTGTTCCTGAAGAACTAAAAAAGATGCCAAAGATTAAAAACCCATGGCCGAATGTTGATGCTGCTTCAGGTTCATTACTTTATCATTATGGATTAAAAGAATTTTCTTATTACACAGTTTTATTTGCAGTTTCAAGAAGCTTAGGATTAACTTCGCAAGCAGTTGTTAATAGAGCTTTGATGCATCCGATAATTCGTCCGAAATCAATTACAACTCAGTATTTGAAAGATTTGATTGCGAAATAAATTAGTTTGTTAATTGTTTAATTTAGTAATAACCTCCGGGGTTTTCAGAATACCTTGGAGGTTTCTTTTTATGTTTAATTATAATATTTGCAACATCATTTCTTATCTTTTCCCTCGTTTGTATTATCATAAAATCTTTGTGTTGGATAAGCAAAATCAATGTCTTTATGTTTTGCAAATTCTTTAAGAACATCTTCCCAAATTTTTTCTTCTGTAATTCTCCTTTCACGCGGACTACACATATATCTCATGGTTAACATTACACCGCTGTCTTTTACGGAAGTGTAAACAATAGGTGTAAGTTTTGTATAAAATATTAAAAACTTTTTGGCAGCTTCTTTAATTTGATTTTCTGCTTCTTTACTTAAAAGTACACCATGATGATTCACAATATCTGTCAGTATTTTTTTTGCTTTTTGCCAATCACTTTCAAATGTAATCAGCACCGGCATTTCATTCCATATGTATTGAAAGCCTGCAGTATAATTTGCCTGCGGTTCAATAAAAACTATTCCATTTGGGATGTGAACAATGCGTCCAGTACTTTGCTCAGCATCCACCCAATTTCCTACTTCATTTATGGAAAATTGAAAAAGTCTTATATCAATGACATCACCCGAGTTTTTTCCTATTTGTATTCTATCGCCAACTTTAAATGGCTGCCTGATTAGAATAAAAGCCCATCCAACCATATTCACCAATGGGTCTTTTAACGCAATTGCAATACCGGCAGAAATTAATCCTAAAAATGTTGCAACAGATCCAAAAATTTGAAGCCAGGTATTAAGTAGAAAAACAACAATTAAAAATACTGCCAGGTATAAAGAAATTTTCTGCCATTGATAACGGATTTTAATATCCTGCAATCTGGTAATTATAAATCTTCTAATAATCCTTTGAATTATCAGAACAATCAGTATTGCGAAAATTGATTCAACAAGTTTTGTTTGAACTTCTGGCGATAATCCAAAATATCTCTGTAATATATTTTCCATAAAATTTTAACTTTTAGATTTTGACAAAATGATTTTCTTAAAACCAATAATTTATTTATGATAGAAGAAAGAAATCTTATATATATTTTGTATCTACCTTTTATCTGAATATTTAATCAAACCGATTCATAAAATCCCGGAGGTGGAATAGATTTGCATCTAATCAGTGATTATAATAGCAAAATTTAAGAACTAACTCAAATAATAAAGATTATTAGCAGACTTTTTGTAAAACGAAAGTTTATTTCATATTAATTAAAAAAAAATTTCATAAAGCCTTCATATAAATTGTTTTTCTTAAATCCTTAATCTATATTTGGGGGCAAAAAAAAATTTATGGCATCTCGCAAAAAAGTTAAATTCATCTTCGTTACCGGCGGCGTTGTTTCTTCATTAGGAAAGGGGATTACAGCCTCTTCTTTAGGGCTTCTGCTCAAACAGCGCGGTTATAAAGTCACCATCCAAAAATTTGATCCTTACATAAATGTTGATCCCTGGAACAATGAACCCGTTTCAGCATGGAGAAGTTTATGTAACAGATGACGGTGCAGAAACCGATCTTGATCTTGGTCATTATGAAAGATTTTTAGACGTGAACATGACCAAGGCAAATAATACTACTACCGGACAGGTTTATCATGAGGTAATCACCAAGGAAAGAAGAGGTGATTATTTAGGAGCAACAGTACAGGTAATTCCTCATATTACCGATGAAATAAAGCAGCGGATGATAAAACTTGCTGAACTTGGTGAATATGATGTTATAATAACTGAGATTGGCGGGACAGTCGGCGACATCGAAAGCCTCCCCTTTATGGAAGCAATGCGCCAGTTGATGCTTGCTTATGGCAGAAAAAATACAATGAGCATTCATGTTACATTAGTGCCTTATATTGCCTCGGCAGGAGAAGTAAAAACAAAACCCACACAACATAGCGTTAAAAATTTACTTGAGCTTGGAATTCAGCCGGATGTTTTAATTTGCAGATCTGAAAAAAGACTGGCAAAAGACCTTAGAGATAAAATTGCTTTATTCTGTAATGTGGATTCGAGAGCAGTTATTTCTGCTTATGATTGCACTTCAATTTATGAAGTTCCTATTGTTCTTTATAAAGAAAAATTAGATCAAATTGTAATGAACTAAACTTCATTTAAATGATAGAAAAATAAAACTTGATGATTGGGAAAATTTAGTTTCAAAAGTAAAAGGCCCGACGAGAACAGTTGAAATTGCTTTAGTTGGAAAATATGTTGAGCACATGGACGCATATAAAAGTATTATGGAATCTTTTGTGCATGCCGGTGCTGAAAATGATGCAAAAGTTATTGTACGTTCTGTTAGTGCAGAACAGTACGAAAAGGATGAGCCATCTAAATTATTAAATGGAGTTAGCGGTATACTTGTACCCGGTGGATTTGGCGAAAGAGGAATTGAAGGTAAAATAGCAGCGGTAAGATATGCTCGTGAAAATAATATTCCATTTTTTGGCATTTGTCTTGGTCTTCAGTGTGCTGTAATTGAATATGCAAGAAATGTATGCGGTATTTCAAAAGCAAATAGTTCCGAGTTTAAAAAGAATAGATTCAGCGTAATTGATTTAATGCCGGATCAAAAAAATATTAAAAACATGGGAGCTACAATGAGGCTTGGGGCTTACCCGTGTATTCTTCAGGATAATAGTGCCGCAATGAAAGCATATAAAACAGATTACATTTCAGAAAGACATCGCCACCGTTTTGAAGTAAATAATAAGTTTAGAAACGTATTAAGCGAAAGGGGAATGCTTTTCAGCGGGCTATCTCCGGACAGAGAATTAGTAGAAATAATTGAAATCCCTTCCCATCCATGGTTTCTCGGTTGCCAATTTCATCCTGAATTAAAATCAAGGGCAACGAAAGCACATCCGTTGTTTAGAGAATTTGTAAAAGCTTCGTTAAAATATTCGGATGAAAATAGACCTGCGTCAAAAGATGTTTAAAAAAATGTAACTATATTAATACTTTAATTTACAAAGCATTTCGAAATACTAATAAACTTGAAAAATATAAGAGTTAAATTCGTTGTTGGCGCTTCGTTATTTATAATACTTCTTTCTTCCTTTAATTTTGCCCAACCGGAAATCGAAAGAAATATTTCCAAAGCGCTGGAACAATCTTATAATTTCAAGTGGGAAGATGCAGAGGCAACTTTAAATAAGTTAATCGAAAATCATCCGGATGATCCCAGGGGTTACCATTATCTTTCAGGAATTTATTTATGGTATTATTTGGGAAGCAAAGATAAAAAGTATTTCGATACTTTTGTTGATTATTCCGATTCTGCAATAGATAGAGCTAAAAAAATCTTAGATGAAAATCCCGACGATAAGAAAACACTTTTTACCATTGGGTCAAATTATAATTATAGAGCTATTGTCTTCACAAATGCCGGAAGTTTTTTAGACGCGGCTTGGGCCACTAAAAAATCAGAATCATATTTATCTCATTTACTTGCTTTAGATTCACTTCAATATGATGCTTACCTAGGGTTAGGTTTATATAATTTTGCAGTGGGACATATTCCTTCAGCATTCAACTGGGCTTTAAGTCTGGTTGGATTTGACGGTGATAAAGAAACTGGGTTAAAGTATATTAAAATAGCCGCAGAGAAAGGTAAAAGAAGCAAGGTTGAAGCAGAATATTATCTTTCTCAAATATTATCTGAAGTAATGTTTGACTATGATGGCTCTAAAAAATACATCAAACCGCTAACTAAAAAATATCCTGATAATTTACTTTTTAATTATTCTCTGGCGGTGCTAGAATTAAAACAGAGGAATCTTAAAGAGTCTGAGAAATATTTAAAAAAGATAATTAACAAAAGAGAGAAAAATTTTAAACAAATTATTTCATTCTCAAACTTTTTAGTTGGTGATATTTTTTTCCGAAGAAACGAATTTGATTCTGCAAAAGTTTATTATGATGAATTTTTAAAATCAGCAGTAGATAAAGACTATACTGGTATAGGCTCCTATAGAATGGCTTTGTGTTGTGAATTAACACATGACAGGAAAGATGCAATTAAATATTTTAATCTTGCAGGTTTCGGAAATATGGATCTGGATGATGACATATTTGCTAAACGTAAGAGTAATATTTATATGAAACGCAGCTTATCTGAAAATGAAGTTTCTGTATTAAAAGCATCAAATTTTATTGAAGCCGGCAATTATAAAAAAGCTAAATTTATTTTGGATTCAGTCTTAACAAAAATCAAATCTGAAAAGCTAAAAGCTGAAGCGTACCTATATTTAAGTGATGCTTCATATTATTTAAATGACTATGATTCATCAATAGTGTATGCAGATACTTTAATGAACTTAGATGTAGCTGAAGAAAATTGGATAAAACCGTTTGCTAATTTTTATTTAGCCCGGGCCTATTTTGCATTAAAGAATAATCAAAAAACAGAAGAGTACCTGGATGAAGCTGACAGTTACTCAGATTTTGATTATCAGAATAAATTAAAGAATTTGATAAGTGCATTTAAGACCAAGAAGCTTCTCGTTTCTAATATTACCGTTAATTAAATCATTCCGATTAGTAGGTAGGTTTAATTGATTATTTTTTTCTATTTAGGTAATTTTAACCACTTTTATTACAAGAGTTTGTGTGAAAATAGCTGTATTTGTATCTGGTCGAGGTTCTAATCTACAAGCTATTATTGAGTCCCAGCCTTTCCCTGACAAAGTTGGGATTAATTTCCCTGAAAATTCTATTGAAATAAAAGCCGTCTGCAGTGACAAGTTAGATTGCAAAGCTTTTGAAATTGCTAAAAAATTTTCAATTCCGACTTTTAGTGTAGGTAATAAATCTGGCTGCATTCAATACGTAGAATTAGTTGAATATTTAATTAAAAATCAAATTGATTTAATTGTTTTAGCAGGATTTTTAAAGATGATTCCTGCAAATCTATTAAAGAAATTTGGAGGAAAAATAATTAACATTCACCCTGCTTTGCTTCCTTCTTTTGGAGGACATGGAATGTATGGGATGAATGTTCATAAAGCTGTTTTCGATTCTTCAGCAAAAGTTTCAGGAGCAACAATTCATTTTGTTGATGAAACTTACGACACTGGCAAGATAATTGCTCAAAAATGTGTGGATATTTCTACTGCTAAGTCCCCGGAAGAGATTGCTTCAATGGTTTTAGAAATTGAGCATCAGCTTCTTCCTTTTGTTATAAATAAATTTGCTGAAGATAAAGTTAAAAGAATCGATAACAGGGTGATAATGGTAAAGTAATTTCTAATTAAAATTATGGAAAGATTGAATTGAAAAAACTTGCTCTTCTCAGCGTATCCGACAAAACCAAAATAGTAGAATTAGCCAAATCTTTAATTGAATTAAATTATGAAATAATAGCTACAGGTAACACTGCTAAAATGATTTCTCAATCGAAATTAAAAGTTACTGAGATAAGTGACATCACGGGATTCCCGGAAATATTTGACGGCAGAGTAAAAACTCTTCATCCAAAAATATTTGGAGGAATTCTTTTTCGAAGAGATAACCAAGCCGATATAAAGCAAGCTGAAGAAAATAAAATAATTCCTATTGATGTAGTTTGTGTTAATCTGTATCCTTTTGTTAAAACTGCTGAAAATAAAAATTCAAGCTTAGATGATATAATTGAAAATATTGATATTGGGGGACCAAGCTTAATTCGTGCAACAGCCAAAAATTTTAATTACACTTCTATTCTTACAAATCCAAATCAATACGATTCATTTATAGAAGAATTAAAAAACGGGGAAGTTAGTTTAGACACAAAAAGAAAGTTAGCAGTTGAAGCATTTTCACACACAGCAAATTACGATACCTATATTGCAAACTTTTTAGAAGATAAATTTGAACTTCCTAAAAATGATTTTAGAATAAATTATCCGAAGGAACACACTCTACGTTACGGAGAAAATCCTCATCAACAGGCTGCGCTTTACGGCAATTTCAAATCTTACTTTGAAGTTTTTCATGGCAAGGAATTATCATATAATAACATTTTGGATTTAGTTGCTGCGGTTGAATTAGTAGAAGATATAAATAAAAATATGTCTGCAGAAGGTAAAGGTTGCTGTGCAATTATAAAGCATCAAAATCCTGCCGGCGCTGCAATTGGAGTTGATTCTTTTGATGCTTATACTAAAGCACTAAAATGTGATCCTGTTTCTTCTTTTGGCGGTATAGTTGCTTTTACATCTACTGTTGATGAAAAGGTAGCTGAAAAAATGAATGAAATATTTTTAGAAGTCATTTCAGCTCCAGCTTATACTGAAGGCGCACTAAAAATATTAAGTAAGAAAAGGGACCGTCGCTTGTTAAAACAATTGAAGTCGGTACTTGATGATAAAGTTTATTATAAGAATATTCCCGGTGGTGCAATTGTTCAGGATTCAGATAGAGCATTTTTAGATAAGAATGCAATTAAATGTGCTACAAATAAAAAACCAACTGAAGTTGAATTAGAAGATTTATATTTTGCCTGGATAATAGGAAAACATACTAAATCAAACTCGATTGTTTTTGCAAAAGATAAAATGACTTTAGGAGTTGGTGCTGGACAAATGTCAAGATTAGATTCCGCGAAGATTGCTAATATGAAAGCAGAAGAACACGGTTTAGATTTAAAAGGTTCAGTTGCAGCATCAGATGCATTTTTCCCTTTCCCGGATACTCTATTGAAGATAATTGAGTATGGTGCTGTATCTGTAATTCAGCCGGGAGGTTCAATCAGAGATAATGAAGTAATTGAAGCAGCAAATAATAAAAATATTTCAATGATTTTTACTGGTGTGAGACACTTTAAACACTGAGAGGTATTATGGGACTTTTTGATTTTTTTTCTACAGATATTGCCATTGACCTGGGTACTGCAAACACCCTAATTTATGTAAAAGGCAAGGGGATAGTTCTTAATGAACCTTCCATTGTTGCATTCGATAAAAACACCAAAAGAATTATTGCGCTAGGTAATAAAGCGAAAGAGATGCAGGGCAGAGAGCATAAAGAAATTAGAGTTACACGTCCCATGCGCGACGGCGTAATCGCTGACTTTGAAATTGCAGAGGGAATGATAAGAGCATTTATTAAAAAAGTTCGTGCAGGCGCTTTGTCAAGCAGAAGAGTTGTAGTCGCTGTTCCAAGCGGAGTTACGGAAGTTGAAAAAAGAGCAGTACGAGATAGTGCAGAACACGCCGGTGCAAAAGAAGTTCACTTAATTGCAGAGCCCATGGCTGCTGCAATCGGTATTGGAATTGATGTTGAAGCTGCAGTTGGTAATATGATAATTGATATCGGCGGCGGAACAACAGAAATTGCTGTGATTGCTTTATCCGGAATTGTAAATGAAGAATCAATTCGAATTGCCGGCGATGAAATGAATTATGCAATTATGCAATTCTTCAAAAAAAATCATAACATCTTAATAGGCGAGAGAACAGCAGAAGCTATTAAATGTGAAGTTGGCTCAGCGGTTCCTTTAAAAGAAGAAATTACAATTCAAGTTAAAGGCCGTGATTTAGTCGGCGGCATACCTAAAACAACTGAAGTAAGTTCAGTCGAAATTCGTGAAGCTTTAAATGAAGCAGTTGTTCAGATAGTTGATGCAGTACGTCAATCTTTAGAAAGAACTCCGCCAGAACTTTCAGCTGATATTTTAGATCGCGGCGTTATGCTTACGGGCGGCGGGGCACTTCTTAAAGGCCTTGATGAACGAATCAGAATGGAAACAAACTTACCTGTTCACGTTGCTGATGATCCGCTTACGGCAGTTGTTAGAGGCGCAGGTAAAGTAATTGATAATTTGAATCACTTTTCAAAAGTATTAATTCGTAACAGAAGATATTAATGCTAAGATTATTAACCCGCTTATGGGATAACTTTAAAGAGTATATAATTCTAATTGTTCTTCTAGTCATCAGTCTTCTCTTAATACCCTTAAACCAAAAACCGGAAATAAAAAATGTTCGTGCAGTTGCATTCGGAACTTTTGCTGCTGTTACCTCAGTTGTTTCTGATGTGGTTAGTTCTGCCAGATTTAAAAATGAAAATGAAAGATTAAGAAAAACAAATGCCGAATTAATGTTAAAAGTAAATATGTTAAGAAAAGATGGTGTTGAAAATAATGAATTAAAAAGAATGCTGAATTTTAAAGATTCAACAAAATTTCCCTTAATACCTGCAGCAGTTGTTTCAAAATCTTTGTCAAAATCACAAAGCTCAATCACTTTAAATGTAGGTTTACGAGACAGCGTTAAACCAGGAATGCCTGTTTTAAATGACCACGGCTTAATTGGAATTATCCAGGCAGTTTCGGAAGATTATTCTATAGCACGAACATTAAAAAATAGAGATTTAAAATTAACGGTGAAAGATGAGCGAAGCAGGGTAGATGCTATAATGAAATGGACCGGGGAAGATTTAGTTATGATTGATGTGCCTAAAACTTATGATATTGAGCCGGGAGATAGAGTAGTTACATCTGAGATTAGTACTTTAATTTCTACACCAATTGCTGTTGGTACCGTAAAAGAATTATCAAAAGTTGAAACCGGAATTTTTAATGAAGTTAAAATAATTCCTTATGTTAATTTCACTACCATTGAAAATGTTTTTGTTTTGCAAAAAGTAGAGAGCAGGGAAAAGTCTAATCTTGAATTAAATTTTTATAACCGGAAGTAGAATGCGAATTCAAATTATAATTTCTATTATTCTTTTTTTCCCGCTGCTATTGATTCAGACTACTATCGTCCCGCTGATTGCTATTAATGGTGTTATTCCGGATTTGATCTTAATCCTACTTGTTTTTTATGCAATGAGGTATGGACAAATTTACGGAACGGTTTTGGGATTCGTTTATGGATTTCTTTTTGATATTATAACGGGTAGTTTAATTGGCAGCACAATGTTAGCAAAAACTTTAGCAGGTTTTGTTGCCGGGTATTTTTATAATGAGAATAAGCAAGAACAGTATATTAAATCTTTGTTTTTTTGTTTGATAGTTTTATTGTGCGGTGTCGTTGATTCAGTTGTCTATTCATTCTTTTCTACAATAGATTTCAATTCAAATTTCTTGCTTTTAATTTTTGAACAGGGGATGCTGCCCGGATTTTATACAGCAGTGTTAAGTTTGATTGTCGTAGTTTTTTACCCTAGGAGTCGGTTTAATTGAAGACAGAAAATTTTGCATCTCCCCAAAGAAAATCAATTTTATATTTTATAATAGTTGGAATTTTTTCTCTGCTTGTGTTCCGTTTATTCCAGATGCAGATAATTGAGCAGCAAGCTTATGATGAAAAATCTGCAAACAACAGCATCAAAGCAATTGAACAGACCCCTTTGCGTGGAATTTTTTATGATAGAAATGGGGAGGTGCTGGTAAACAATATTCCTGCTTACACTCTTAGAATTACTCCGGCTTATTATGACAAAAAGCTGAATAAAATATTGGAAGCAGTGCTGGAAGTAGATTCAGGATATATTTCAAAAATTTTATACAACAATAGAATTTATTCTAAATTTCTTCCTGTTAGAATAAAACGTGGAGTGGACTTTAAAGTAATTTCATGGTATGAAGAAAACTCTGAAAATTTACCCGGAGTAGATTATGTGGTTGAAATGCAGCGTGGATATCCAGATAATGTTATTGGTTCACATGCATTTGGTTATACAAAAGAAATTTCACCCGGGCAGCTTGAAAAGGATAAAGATTATTATAGTCCCGGGGACATAGTAGGCTACACTGGAATTGAAAAAACATACGAGAAATTATTAAGAGGGGAAAAAGGATATGATTATGTTCTTGTTGATTCTAAACGGAAAGAAATTGGAAAGTACAAAGACGGCAAAGAAGACAAACCTTCAATAAAGGGTGATGACCTTGTTTTATCAATAGATGCGGATGTGCAGCGGGTTGCAGAACAATCTTTTGGTGACTTTTCTGGTGCTGCAGTTGCAATAGAACCATCGACGGGAGAAGTACTTGCTTTAGTAAGCAAACCAGATTTTGATTTGAATGAATTTTCTTATGTAACATCAAAAGATTATTTAACAAAACTTTATAATAATCCTCAAAAACCATCTTTCAATAGAGCAACAATGTCAATGAAACCGCCGGGTTCAACATTTAAACCTATGGAAGCAATTGCAGCTTTGGACCTTGGTGTAATAAATGAGAATACAACTATTTTTTGTAATGGCGGATTTACTTTTGGCAGGTTCTTTAAATGTCATGGTGGGCCTCATGGTGCTTTAACAGTTGTGCACGCAATTGAAAAATCATGCAATACTTTTTTCTATAATTTAATTTATAAAATTGGTTTGGATAGATGGTCTCAATATGCGCATAGATTTGGTTTCGCAGAAAGAACAGGAATTGATATTGGAGATGAATCTCCTGGTATAATTCCGGATAATAATTATTACGTAAAAAGATACGGTAAAGATTGGCCAAGAAGCATTATGGCAAGTCTTGGCATTGGGCAAGGTGAAGTGAATGTTACACCGATACAACTAGCCAAGTATGTTTCTTTAATTGCAAACAATGGTAAATCCTTTGTCCCTCACGTTGTAAAAGGTTATATCGATAACAAAACGAGAAAGATGATTCCTCTTACATTTCCCAAAATAGATATTGGCATTAGCCAAAAAGCAATTGATATAGTTAAACATGGAATGTATTTAGTCGTTCAGGGAAATGGAACAGCAACCGGTATTAGGATGAAAGATATTGAAATAGCAGGTAAAACCGGAACAGCGCAGAATCCTCACGGGAAAGACCATTCTGTTTTTATTTGCTTTGCCCCCTTCGAGGATCCGAAAATTGCAATTGCTGTAGTTGTTGAAAACGCAGGGTTTGGCGCCACCTATGCTGCTCCGATTGCAAAGAAAATGATAGAAGCTTATTTGAAAAAAGATGAGTTAAAGAAAGAAGAAAAAGATTTGATTCCTAAAATTAATACCAAAGTTCTTGGAGCTTCTCTTGCGAATTGATTATAAAATTCAGGATAAGTTTGATTTCATTCTCTTCTTTGCAGTTTTGTTTCTAGTGGGATTTGGATTAGTTGCTATTTATAGTTCAACCTTAAACAATCCAACAGCCAGTGGAAATTTTCAAAAACAAATTGTTTGGGGAGTAGCCGCTTTAATAATATTTTTAATAACTTATTCAATTCCCACAAATACATTTAAAGTAATCGCAATTCCGAGTTATTTAATTTCCATTTCTTTTTTAGTAATAGTAATTGTGCTTGGAAGAAAAATCTCTGGGGCAAGAAGCTGGCTGGATTTTGGCCCATTGGGTTTTCAACCTTCCGAGTTTGCTAAAATAGGAACTATTCTCGCACTCGCTTCTTTTTTAAGCAGAAAAAATACGGACATTGATTCATTTAAAGATATTGTACTAACTCTAATCATCGGGTGCATTCCAATTGGATTGATATTGTTGGAACCGGATATGGGAACCGCTATTGTTTTTATGGGACTAATGCTGACGATGATATTCTGGAAAGGTATTAGCTTGTTTGGACTTTTCATTGTATTGTCACCTGGATTTATCGCAATATCATCATTGTTTGGAATGGTTTATTTTATTATCGCTCTGCTGCTGGTAGTTGTGGGATTAATAATTTTTAAAAAAGATATTTTCTTTAATGGTTCTATTCTAGCATTAAACCTTGGGGCCGGATTTTTTACCGACTATGTTTACAGAGCCTTAAGTCCTCATCAACAAAAAAGGATTCAATCTTTTATTAATCCAATGGCAGATCCGCTAGGTTCCGGGTACAATGCAATACAAGCTAAGGTTGCTATTGGCTCAGGTGGATTTTGGGGAAAAGGATTTTTAGCGGGCAACCAAACTCAGCTTCAGTATATTCCCGAACAATGGACTGATTTTATTTATTGTGTAATTGGTGAAGAGTTTGGATTTGTCGGTTCGTTTATTACTTTGGTTTTGTTTTTAGTTTTGTTTATAAGAATTTTAAAAATTGCAACAGGTACTAAAGATGAATTTCTTAGTTTGATAGCTATTGGGGTACTTTCAGTTTATGTCATTCATTTGTTGGTAAATGTTGGAATGACGGTTGGTGTTATGCCTGTTATAGGCATACCATTACCTTTTGTCAGTTATGGAGGAAGCTCATTGCTTGTAAATATGTTTATGCTGGGAGTTGTTGCAAATATTTATAAAGCTAAAAAAAATTATAATTAGGAGAGATTCAATATCTCTAAAAATTATTCATCCGGATTAAAATAAGCTAAAAAATGAATGCATTAGAAAAACTCCAAAAGAAAAATAACTTTAAAAAATTTATCTGTGTTGGATTAGATACCGACATTGAAAAAATACCTGAACATTTAAAATCACATTCTCATCCGGTATTTGAATTCAATAGAGAAATAATCAATGCAACAAAAGATTTTGCAGCCGCTTATAAATTTAATTTTGCTTTTTACGAAAAAGATGGAACTGCAGGTTTTCAAACATTATTAAATTCGATAAAACTTATTCCCGAGGATATTCTAATTATCGGTGACGCAAAACGCGGAGATATTGGAAATACTTCCATGATGTATGCGAAATCTGTTTTTGAGCATTTCAAATGTGACGCCATAACGATAAATCCTTATATGGGGGAAGATTCTGTTAAACCATTTTTAGATTTCCCCGACAAGTTAAATTTTATCTTAGCATTAACATCAAATCCTGGCGCAAATGATATTGAGAAACTAAGTTTATCAGATGGATCCTTCCTTTACCAAAAAATTATTGATAACGTAAGACAGTGGAACAAGAATAATAACTGCGGGATAGTTTTCGGGGCAACAAAGAGTGAAGAGTTGAAAGAAAATCTTGATCGAATGGATTCACTTCCAATTCTTTTGCCTGGAATAGGAGCCCAAGGTGGAAGTCTTGAAGAAATTATAAACATATTGAAAACGAGAACGCCATCAAACTTTTTGATAAACATCAGCCGAGGTATAATTTATAAAGGCAAAGGGATTGATTTTGCTGATGCTGCAAAAGCTGAAATACTAAGCTATAACAACCGTATTATTGAATTATTCAACTAATTTTGTAAGGTAATTATCAAAAAGTTTTAACTTTGATTTACTCTTTCCTCTTTTCTTAGTATGTTTTAAAGAGGTTAAATTAGACCTCTAAATAGAGGTGAAACATTGCGTGATACAACTATCATAGAATCAAATAAATCACTTCAGGTTATTAAAGGTGATTTTATTCGCAGGGAACTTTTTCCTGAAGTTTTTAATATTTCAGATTTAATTACAGATTATAGCTTACCTTTACTTCAGTTAATAGATATTGAAGACAATATTTTAACTACAGTATCATTTGTTGATATCAAGTTTCAGCTTCCAATAACAGAATTTCCGGTTGATCTATTTCTTTTTATTAATAATAAGAAATATGATATGTACTACCAGATTTTTAATGGGGAATACTCTTTTCATAATATACATTTAAATTTGGGGAAAAATTTATTTGAAATATTTTATAAGCATAAATCAAAAAAATCGACCTCAATATTTCTTAATGTGAATTACGAAAAAAAGGTGTAATCATGGGAAAGATTTCAAAAATACACGAGAAATTTTTATATGAAATATGGAAGAAGCAGCAATTCTCAAATAATCTTTCAACTTCCGAAGATGAAAAAATTTTGGTACTTGATCCTGGAATATTAAATGATGAACTGGGTGGTCCGGATTTTAAAAACGCCAGAATAAAAATAGGCAATATAACTTATCTTGGCGATGTTGAAATTGATACTCAATACTCTGATTGGAAGAATCACGGGCATTATATTAATAAAAAATATAACAAGGTAATTTTGCATGCAGTATTTGGCAAAGACCATCATACACATGTTTATACGCAAGAGGGAAGAAAAGTAAATTCCATTTCGTTTGAAAATTTATTAGATAGCAGCATAAGGATCCAAATTCAAAATGCAATTCTTGATGAAAGAGATTCAAGAACTAACAAAATACCATGTGACCAGGTTTCAGATTTATTGTCAGAGGACGAAAAAATAAAAATAATATTTGATTTTGGAGTCGAAAGATTCAAAAATAAAAGCCAGAAAATGTTTGAAAGACTTAAAGAGTTAAGTTATGTAAAGGAAATGAAGTTAAAGGAGCCTATAATTAGTTATGAATTATCAGAAGACTTTCATAACAAAAAATTCGAAGTAGAAGATTTTAAAGATCAGTTTATTTGGAATCAACTCATGTACGAACAAATATTTGAAGCTTTGGGATATTCAAAAAATAAAGAGATAATGTTAAAGCTAGCGCGATCTGCTGATGTAAAATTTTTAAAGATGCTCGGCACAAGTGATTTTATAAAAACCGCCGAATCTGCATTATTTAATATAGCTGGATTAATGCCAGATGTTTATAACTTACCTGATAATGAAACTTCAGTTTACACACGTGAACTATATGATTTATGGAGCGGAATAAGACAAATTTATGATAGTAAAATATATAATGCCGCGCAGTGGCATTTCTTTAAATTAAGACCTCAAAATTTTCCAACCATAAGAATAGCAGGGGGAGTTAGAATTGTTGATAGAATTTTCCATCATAATTTTATTTTTAATGTTATAAAGTTATTTAAGGACTATAGTTCATATGGTAAAATTATTAATGAATTAAGATCCCTTGTTGTTGTGAAAGGTGATGGATTTTGGAGCGAACATTTTATTTTTGACAAACCTTCTAAAACAAGAATTAATTATTTTATAGGTGTTTCAAGGGCAGATGAAATTATTGTAAATGTAATTCTGCCTATCATTTTAGTTTATTTTGACCTTTTTAATATGAAAGATCTGGCAAGAAAAGTCACAAAAACATATGTTAATTATTATCAGCAAAGCGAGAATGGTTTAGTTAAAGAAGTTTGTGATGCACTCAGGCTTAATGATGCATGGAAGAAAACAGTTTTATATCAAGGTATGATTGAAATATTTAGAAATTATTGCATAAAGAAAAAATGTACGGAATGCCCAATAGGTAAAAAAGTATTTGTTTAAGTTAATTATTGCTTGTCAACTTTTTAATGTCGTCTCTTAATTTTGCTGCACGTTCATACTCTTCAGCTTCAATTGCTTCGCGCAATTTATTTTGAAGTGCTGCTAATTTTGCTTCTTTAGTTTTTGGAGTTTTTTCTTCTCTCACTTCCTCTTCTTTTTCTTTACTATAAATATCTTCATCACCTTCTTCTGAGGGAATGAAGGCTGCTGATTCCATTACACTTTCTGCTACAAATATAGGAGCCTGTGCCCTAACAGCTAAAGCAATTGCATCACTTGGCCTGCCATCAATTTCATTTGTTAGCCCAGAAATCTCTAATAAAATTTTAGCATAAAATGTATTTTCTCGAAGCTCATCAATAATTACCTCAATAATAGCTGCTCCCAGATTATCAATAACTTGCTTAAATAAGTCATGAGTAAGCGGTCGTGGCGGTTTAATCCCTTCCAGTTCAAGTGCTATAGCTTGAGCCTCAAATGCACCAATAATAATAGGAAGTCTTCTATTTCCATTGACTTCTTTTAATAATATTGCATAAGCGCCACCTGTTGAAGGGCTGGAAGATAGACCAAGTATATCGCATTGAATTTTATGCAAGTAAAACTCCTAACTTATTATATTTTAAGTTTTTTAATTTCTTCAGTTAATTTGGGTAATATCTCAAAAACATCTCCGGCAATTCCATAATCAGCAACAGTAAAAATTGGTGCATCCTTATCCTTATTTATAGCAACTATATATTTGGAAGAAGACATCCCAGCTAAATGCTGTATTGCTCCACTTATTCCGCAAGCAACATAAAGGGAAGGGGAGACAGTCTTTCCAGTTTGTCCGACTTGCTCCCTATGAGGCCTCCAGCCAGCATCGACAACCGCTCTTGATGCTCCTACTGCTGCTCCAAAAGCATCTGCCAGATCTTCAACTAATTTAAAGCTTTCTGGGTTTTTTAATCCTCTTCCACCTGAAACAATTATATCAGCTTCAGCTACATCAAGTTTTCCTTCGGAAACCTTAAATTCAACAACCTTGGTATTAAAATTTGTATCTGAAATTTCTTTCGTTTCAATATTAGCTTCAGAAGTTGCACCATTCTGCTCAGCTTTAAATACATTAGGTCTAATAGTAAAAATTTTAGTATGTGATTTTAATTTTGCATCCAGCAAAGCTTTCCCAGCATAAATAGGTCTTGTTGCAATAACCTCACCGTTTAATATTTCCAGTTTAATACAATCCATTAAAATTCCGGCATTTAATTTTACTGCAAGCCTTGGTGCAAGGTCTTTTCCTAAAGCTGTGTTTGGAATTACAATATATTTTGCATCAGTTTCTTTAAGATATTTAGCTAGAGAATCAGCATACCCTGAAGGACTATAATTTTTAAAAATTTCATTTTTTAACTGAACAATTTTATTAATTCCATATTTAGCTGTTTCATTTAAATTTTCAATTTCATTTCCAACGGTAATCGCTTCGGTTTCTAAGTTCAAATCTTTAGCTAATCTTACTGCAACTGATACTGCTTCAAATGAAGCTTTCTTTAATTTATTTTCTCTTTGTTCTAAAATTGCTACAATTTTATCAGGCATTAGTATTAATTCCTTTTTACTTTAAATAACTTTTGCTTCTTCGTGAAGCAGCTTAACCAATTCAGGAACAGCAGAGGCATCAGTTCCTAAAATTCTTCCCGGCTGTTTTGAGGGTGGTTTATGTAGTTTAATAACTTCAACAGTGTTCTCAAAAACAGCAGCTGGTTTTTCCTCTATGATTTTCTTCTTTGCTGCCATTATGCCTTTTAAAGAAGCATATCTTGGTTCATTTAATCCTTTTTGTGCGCCTATAATTGCTGGCAATTCTGCTTCGACTACTTCACGCCCACCTTCAATTTCTCGTTCGGCAATAATTTTATTTCCTTCAATTTTTAAATCAACCACGACAGAGATACAAGAAAAATTTGACAACTCCGCTGTTAATTGGGGAACAATTGAATTATCATAATCAACAGATTGTTTACCCATAAAAACTATATCATAATTCCCAATTCTAATCTCTTCAGCAAGCGCATGAGCAATTCCCATTGAGTCTCTTTGGCTGTCGTCTTTTAATAATATCCCATTATCAACTCCCATAGCCAAAGCTTTTTTAATTGTATCTTTATTTAAATCGCCGCCAACACTAATTGCAGTTACATCGCCGCTAAATTTTTCTTTTGTTTTAAGAGCTTCTTCAACGGCAAATTCGTCGTAAGGGTTAATTATATAGGTTACTCCGGTTGAATCAATTATTTTTTCATCGGCACCAATCTTAATTTTTGTAGCAGTGTCCGGAACATGACTAACACATACTGCTATTTTCATTGAACCTCCATTAAACTTCTTTAATTTTGACAAAAAATATAACCATACACCTGTCTAAAATCAAACCACCTATTTTTAAAATAGACGCAATAGAATCTTAACCATTCTGTATTTTTATTTCTAAAATAAATTTCTAAATTGAATACATGAAAAATGAATTACAAAAAACTGAACAGCTTCCTGAAATAGAGATAATTACTGATGAAGAATCTGATATAGGTTTAGCAAGCAAAGTCATTTTATATAATGACGATTGGCACACCTTTGAAGAAGTAATAATTCAACTTATAAAAGCGGTCAATTGTACTTTTGAACAAGCTCGAGGTTTTGCATTTGAAGTGCATGTAAAAGGAAAAAGCATTGTATTTAACGGGCAGTTGGATAAATGTTTAAAAGTTTCTTCCATCCTTGAGGAGATAGCTTTAAATACTCAAGTTGTTACTTAATTATTAGATTTCTTGTGATTTTTACTACCCATTTTAATTGTTTATACACCCGCATATTTTTATATTTACAATCTTCAAATAAATTTAAAGGAAAAATGTGAATAGCCTTAGAAACGATATTCGAAATATTGCAATTATAGCTCATGTTGACCACGGAAAAACCACCTTAGTTGACTACATGCTTAAACAAACCGGAGCCTGGCGAGAGAATCAGCAAGTTGAAAAAAGGATAATGGATTCCAATACGCTTGAGAAGGAAAGAGGAATTACCATACTCGCGAAGAATTGCAGCATTCATTATAAAAATATCAAAATAAATATAGTTGATACACCTGGTCACGCAGATTTTGGTGGGGAAGTTGAACGAACTTTGAAGATGGTTGACGGAGTTCTTCTCTTAGTTGACGCGGCTGAAGGTCCATTGCCGCAAACAAAATTCGTTCTTAAAAAATCATTGGAGTTGAAATTAAAACCTATTGTTGTAATAAATAAAATTGATAGAAAAGATGCTCGTCCCAATGAGGTATTGAACGAAGTATTTGATTTATTTGTTTCTTTAGGTGCGACAGATGAACAATTAGATTTCCCTTTTATATACGCTATTGCAAAACAAGGTATAGCAAAAACGAATCTTGAAGATGAAAGTGATAATTTAATTCCTTTGTTTGATGCAATCATTAATTCTGTTCCAGCTCCTAAGGCAGAAATCGGGGAACCATTGCAAATGCTAATTTCAGCAATAGATTATAATGATTATCTTGGCAGAATTGGGATTGGCAGAATACTTAAAGGCAAAATAAAATTAGGTGATAATATAGTTCATATTACAAAAGAGGGTGAAAAATTAAATTCAAAAATTACTAAACTCTATACTTTTGAAAATATAAAAAGAATTGAAATAGATGAATTGTTTGCTGGTGACATTGGAGCAATTGCTGGTCTAGAAGATGTTGATATTGGAGACACAATTGCTGATCCTAAAAAACCTGAAGCTCTTCCGTTTACTGCTATTGATGAACCAACCATCACTATGAATTTCATGGTTAATAATGCGCCGTTTGCAGGACTTGAAGGTAAATATGTAACCACCAGAAATATTAGCGAGCGATTGTCTAAAGAATTAAAATCAAATGTAAGTTTAAAAGTTGAAATGACTGATTCCCCTGATAGCTTCAAAGTAAGCGGAAGAGGAGAACTTCATCTCGCAATACTTATTGAAAATATGAGGCGTGAAGGATTTGAAATTCAATTAAGCAAGCCGGAAGTTATAACTAAAAGAATTGATGATGTTTTATGCGAGCCGATTGAACATGTGATAATTGATGTACCTGAAGAACATATTGGAATAGTGATAGAAAAGCTTGGGAAAAGAAAAGGTGAGATGAAAAACATGGTAACCTTTAATCAAAATACTAGAGTGGAATTTTTAATTCCCGCAAGAGGATTAATTGGATACCGCGGTGAATTTATGACCGACACTAAAGGAACAGGAATTCTTCATCACAACTTTCATGGTTATGAACCGTATAAAGGTGAAATTAGTCATCGCAGTAAAGGCGCGTTAGTGGCCATGGAAACAGGTAATTCATCAGCATACGCAATGTTCAAGCTGCAGGAAAGATCAATCTTTTTTATTGACCCGGGTACAAAGGTTTATGAAGGAATGGTTGTTGGTGAGAACTCTCGCGATATTGATATGCGTGTTAATGTTACTAAAACTAAACAGCTTACTAATATGCGTTCATCAGGTGCAGATGAAGCAATTAGACTTGAACCGGCTACTTTACTTACTCTTGAGCAAGCCATCGAATGGATTACTGATGACGAATTTGTTGAGGTTACACCTGAAAGCATACGAGTTAGAAAGAGATATTTGACTGAGATGGATAGAAAAAATGCACGCATAGCAGCAAAGCAAAAAGTTGAACAAGTAGCTTAAAATTAATCAAATAAAGGGACGCTCAAAAGGCGTCTTTTTTATTGTCTTGACGACATACAAGTTAAAAATAAAATAATGTATATGGAGGAATAATATGGCTGAATCAGCAATACATGGACTCAAACCGGAAATCTTATGGAAAAGATTTTATGAAATAACACAGGTGCCGCGTCCATCAAAAAAAGAAGGAAAGATTCTACAACATTTAAAAAATCTTGCAAAGGAATTAGATATAAAATTCAAAGAAGACAAAGTCGGAAATCTTGTCTTTTATATTCCAGCCACAAAAGGTTACGAGAATTCTCAAACAGTTGTTTTGCAAGGGCACGTAGATATGGTTTGTGAAAAAAATAAAGGGACGAACCATGATTTTGATAACGATCCTATAAAAGTTATAAAAGAAGATGGATGGATAACTGCGGATGGAACTACTTTAGGGAGTGACAATGGAATTGGAGTTGCTGCTGGATTGGCAGTTGCAACTGATAAAGATGTAATTCATGGGCCAATTGAAGTTTTATTAACTGTCGATGAAGAAACTGGTTTAACCGGCGCTACTAATCTTGAGCCTGGTTTTATTTCCGGTAAGACTTTATTGAATTTAGATTCCGAAGAAGACGGCGCTTTTTATGTGGGATGCTCAGGCGGAGTTGATACTCTTGCCGATTTTAATATTGAATGGGAAAAAGCAAAGGCTGATTCTGTCCCTTTCGAAATAATGGTTACAGGCCTTAAAGGCGGCCACTCGGGCCTAGATATAAAAGCTGGAAGAGGAAACGCAATTAAAATTTTAGGTAGAGCTTTAAAAGAAATAGAAGAGTTTGATTTCACTATTTCCAAATTAGAAGGCGGAAGCTTGCGCAATGCAATACCGCGTGAAGCTGAGGCAGTAATATTAATTAATAGTAAAGATGAAAAAGAAATATCTAATAAAATTTCCGATTTTGAGAAAAAAGTTTTAAATGAATTTAAAACTTCTGATGGCGGATTAAAAATTGAATTTAAGAAATCTGACTATAAATCGGATAAAACTTTCACAAAAGCATTTACGAAAAAAATAATCAATACTTTGCTTGCATTGCCGCATGGTATAATTACTATGAGCCAGGATATTCCAGATTTAGTTGAAACTTCAACTAACGTTGCAACTGTAAAGATGAATGGGGATAATTTAAGTTTTGGTACAAGCCAGAGAAGTTCTATTGATAGTGCGAAAAAGAATATTGCCAATAATGTTAAAGCAGTTTTTGGATTAGCAGGAGCTAAAATAAGCGCAACTGATGGTTACCCAGGTTGGAAACCTGATATGGATTCTGCAATTCTTAAAACATCAAAAAAAGTCTTTAAAGAACTTTTCAATAAAGAGCCGGAAATAAAAGCAATTCACGCAGGACTTGAGTGCGGAATATTAGGTGATAAAAATCCTGGACTAGATATGATTTCATTTGGGCCAACAATTGAAGGTGCACATTCACCAAATGAAAGAGTAAATATTGAAACAGTTGAAAAGTTTTATGATTTACTGAAAGGAATTTTAAAAGAGTTAGCTGAACAAGAGTAAAAAAATAACGATTCATATTAAAATTAATTAGAGGAGTGTAAATAATTTTGTGTAATGCTTAATATAAAAAAAACTATTACAATGGATTTTGAATATAACTTTTCCATTAGGAATCTCCCTTTTATTTTATAATATGGTAATTATTTAAAGTAGATCTACCGTATAGATAGCTTGTAGAATCACCAGGTTCTTCAACTGTAATAAATTCTTCTTGCATAATTAAACCTATATGTGGGGTAACATAATCATAGATATCATAAACCCCGACTACATCTTTTGCAATATCTTTACGGTGATAATAAACATAACAATTAAAAACTCCTGCCGGAGTTGATAGTTTTTTATCAGTTGCTATGCAATAATAAATATAAGTAGTATCTTCAAGAAGAAACGATTTAGTCCCTGGATCGTAAATTAAGTCCCGAACTATCCATTTATCGCTAGTATTTACTGGGTATTTAGAAACAAGGCCTATATTTATCAAAGTATCATTATTTGAAATTCCTCCTAATGAATAAAACCCAGTTGAATCCTGCCAATATAACCATTTATAGTCTGCTCCTATCCCTCTATCATAAACTATTGTTTCGTACATATTGCATTTTGCGAATACACTATAATTTTCTAGGATTCTCTGTGTGTTATAAGTGGTAATCAAAGGAATTGTATCTTCATCAAAAAGACTTTCAACTTTATATTCCCAGTAATTACCAGGGGTTAGTGGAATTAGCCAATCTCGAAGAAGAGGTTTTAAAGTAGTATCTTTGCAAACTTCCGTAGTATCATTATTCGGGGGTATAATGTTATCATAGACTGGATTTTCACAGCTTATTAAATTGAGAGTCAAAATCAAAAAAAATATTAAAGAGGTTAAATATAAAAGATATGATATTGTTCTTTTATATTTTAAGTAAATAGAATGAAAAAAGTAAATCTTGTTTCTCATATTTATCACATCACACTCCCACTTTGTGAAGAAAAGTTGCTTATATAGCTAGTGATATTATTGTTTTATCATCTTTCATTTTACTATTTCATATCCAACAAAATAATTAATTTAAAATTATTTCATCATGGAAAATTTTTTTATATATATTTAATATAAAGGACACCACTAAGGTGCCCTTGAATTTATTAATAGAATTATTTCATCAATATCATTTGTTTTGATGAATTAAAAAGAACCCTGTCATTGCTTATGGCTGTGATTCGGTATATGTAAACTCCGCTGCTAAACTTAGAAGCGTCAAAGTCAGCTTCATATATCCCAGCTGATTTAAACTCATTAACCAGTTCAACAACTTCCGAACCTAATATATTATATACTTTCAATTGAATTCTCGAATCTTGTGGAACAGTATATTGAATTCTTGTTGATGGATTAAAAGGATTGGGAAAATTTTGCTGAATTAAAAATTCCTTAGGCGTATTTGATGAAGCTAGATTAGGACTTTCTTTGCCCATAGGATAGGGATGACAGGTTACAGTGTTACTAAAACCAGAATAATGATTGTTTACATCTTTTGCTCTTAATCTATAACTAACGTCAAAAGCACTGCCATTATAAGCCCAATTGGGATCAACCCAATAAGTATTTGTTGTAGTTGTTACAACAGACCAGCTTCCTTCATTAACTTTTCTGGAAATTTCATATAAACTTAAATCAGGTTCAGAGTTTGCGTCCCATTGCAACCTAATATGGTTATCGCCTGGGTTTAGGCTAAAAGTTAGATTCTGTGGAGCTAAAGGATTTGCATCATATTGGCGGTATTTTATGTAATTATTACTACCCTTATAAACAACAAATAAATCGTTTGAAACACTGGACATACGAGGTGTATAATAGTTGTCTCCTATAGTTAATTCATTACTCCATGTGCTGCCATTAAAGTTTCTATAAACCGTTGAACCCACCCCCTCATAAACAATATGGGTTTTAGAGTCAGCCGATTTTGTAACTGAAACTGGGTCTTGATAATTTATAAAAGATTTTAAGAATACCGGTGATGACCACGAATTATCATTTACTGCTCTTTTTCTAACATAAAGATCAGAATGTGCACCACCAAAGTCATCAAAGTACTGATAATAAAAATTAAATAATATACTTCCATTTGAAAATACTTTTTCTGTCATTGAATAGTTTGCATCATCTAAAACGAACTGAGCGGTTTGCCATCCAGTAGTAAATTCTTTATCTCTAGTTTTAGGCTTGCCGATGCCTGCCATATTGCCATAATTATATCCAACATGAACTTTATTACTTGAAACAGTTACCGAAGGCCACCTCCCATATTCATCTCCAAATTCATCAGTAGCATCTGTAACATTTTTAAAATCCTCTAAAGCATAGCTTGATGGGTTATATTTATAATATTTCACTTCATCGCCGTAAGTAGAAGGGCTGTATTCCGACCATACGACATGAAGACCTCTATAATCGTACACCGCATCTACTCCATTTATTGCTTGAGTTAATTGAATTGGAGTCGCATCTTGCCAGCTTTGGCCAGCATTTGTTGAATATTTTGTTACAATATAATTCCCATTTTTGTATGTCATGTGAACTTTTTCATTACTACCTGATATATTAGGATAACTAACATCCCCTGTGACAATTGTAGAACTTCTAATAACATTACCGCTGCTGTTTAGAAGATAATATTTAATAGAAGAAGGATTAAATGTCTGGATAATTAGATGATTGCCATCTTTATTACTGAATAATTCCATGTCTTGTAAAAGAGGTACATTTATCGAAGTTGTTACTATACCCTTCCAGGATTGTGCTGAAAGGTATGAAGTAATACTTAACAACAGAATTAAAAATTTTTTCATAAAAATATTTACCTTAAAAATTATTTTAGTAAAAGTGCTTTTATGGTTTTCGTATAATTCCCATTAGCTAGTTGGATAAAATAAACACCGCTGGGTAATAAGTTTGATTTTTCATCAAAAGCGTTCCAGTAATAAGTATGTTTACCGGAAGAAAGTGTTCCATTAATTAATGTTTTTATTTCTTTCCCCAAATAATTATATGTTTTTAATTTTATTGAAGATTCTTTAGGTAGATAAAATTCTATTGTGGTGCCTGGGTTAAAAGGGTTTGGATAATTTTGTTTTAATATAAAGTTATTTAAAATTATTGGTTTTTCACTAATATCTGATGTAAAGTTAGGAACATAAATATGGTTGAAAAATTTAATGCCTATGTTTTCCTTTACAAGATCCATTGTGATAAATATTTCTTTCTTATTATTAATCTGATAAACAGTAGCTCCATAATAATCACTATTTTGTTCACTTAGCTCGTTTACCTTTATATAAAAAAGATTATATAGCTGTTGATTTTCGGTTCCTGCAAATTTGAATATTAAAACATGCTGGTCTATACAAATAAATAGTTCTTCAACACCATCATTATCAAAATCTACTGCAGAAGCATTTCCCGCAGAGAATGAAAAGACTCCTTCTAAATCTATTCTGCCAACTTCTTGGTACTGATTATCAGCAGCAGCCTCAAAGCAAGTAAACCTGGTGACACCAATTCCCTTATAATAAGAATCTCCTCCAATCCAAAACTCCTTTTTCCCATTTTTATCAATATCATTTGTAGTGAAAAGCATATAAGCATTATGCGTGGGTACTTCTCCAATCCAGGTAACTTTGTATTTATTATCCCCGTTATTCTCAATTACTACAACCTTTCCATCTACACTTGACAATACAAATTCCAATTTACCATCATCATCAAAATCACCAACTGCAAATCCGCCAAAATAAGAATCTATCTGCCTAAAATTAAAATCATAAACAGAATCATAAGTGGTAGTGAATGGATTATATTCGCATATCCTAACACTATACATAGGATATATAAAAATTATATCTGAATTTTTATCATTATCAAAATCACCATAATACACATCATTTATTTGAGTAATGGGATTGTAATAGCCTACCTGAAAAAGCAAACTATCCGCGAAACTATTGTACGATGATTTTTTGTAAAATAATTGTTTATGAGTAACCATTGATGTAACAGAATCAATTGGCTCAAGTACTACTCTTCTTAAATGCAGTTCATCATTTCCATCGCCATCAATATCAAAAATCCCTCTTGCGTTTAATGTTAATGTTTGAGGATAACTATAAACAGAATCAAAGCTTGAACCATTATATTCATAAATAAAAATATTAGAAACTTCCTTATCAGTATAGTTTTTTCTAAATCCATATAATTCTGGTCTTCCATTATTATTAACATCTCCAATCAAAAGATATGGAAAGTCTGCTATAAACAACTCTTTCCAAAATTTAAACTTGTCATTGTACTTTGATGTATCAATCGTAGTTAAATCTATTATTGTGCTGTCAAATGTCGATGCATAAGATTGCTTTGATAAAGATGGATTATAATCAGAAACGTTTTTCAGAACAGTCTTCCCATTAGGATATTCGATTTGCAGTATGTCTTTTGAATCCTCTGAAACTTTTAAGTCAGCTCTGCTTTTTAACAATTCAATTTTTTTTAGTTTGCTCTGTGCAATTGTTGAAGTACTTATTAAAATTATGATGCAGCATATAAATATTTTATTCATTTCATTTTGCCTTAAACAAATAATTAGGGAAAGAAATAGTTGAATGATATTTTTGAATCAAACAAAACCGCAGTAGTACCATTTAAAATGATAACCGGTTTTAGGAATACTTTCTTCATTTAACAGAAGAAAGGTTTTTGAAAAGAATATAAATTGGGGGGGGGGTAAAAATCATGCCGTAATTATGTAATAAATTGGTTCTCATTTCCCTTATAAGTTTTATAAAACTAAATTAGAACCTTGAAAAACTATTATAAAAATGAACTGGAACTTTATAACTTTTTTATTTGCTTATTGAAAACATAAACTAACGCATGACCCCGAAAAAATGACAGATAAAGTGTAAGCAGAATAAAGTTAAATTGCAAGTTAAATAAATGTTATAAAAAATTTTGAATGGCAAAAAACACAGCGAGTTATTTTGAATTTTCCCCATTAAAGATGAAATCTTTTTAAAAGATGTTATCTTCAATTTAAACTAAACTGCAATTTTAATAATACATTTTTCGCATCTGCAATATTCATATATTTCTTCATAACCATAATCAATTGTTAATTCTTCGTGGGGTTCGATATCGCGGTCTGCAACAAGTAAAAGTGAGGTTTCATCATTATCAGCAACTTCACAGTTGTAATCACACTTATGATTAATAAATTTTATTTTTTCTGTCATTGCAGTATCTATATAACAATCATCACCGTTCCAAAATATGTAAACATTATCCTCTTCATCTTCTCGTCGTTCGCATTCGTTGCCTGAAATTACTTGGCCCTTAATTATCATTATCGTTTTACCTTCTTCTATCTTAACTGAAGAAAATAAGCCTTTGCCATGTATCCCGGATTCTTTTACATAAACAAATTTTTCAAAGTCTTTATCGGATGATTGCACTAACACTCCGTGTTGATTAATAAATTGTAACAGCTTTTTATACTCAAAAAACATTTCGTAATTTTGGATGCGTGAAAATAAGTAAAAATGTTCAATTTCGAAATGATATTAAGATTATATCAATATTAATTATGGAAAACAAATGAAGAGATTAATATTCATTCCATTTCTATTCGGGAGTTTCTTAATGGCAAAAGTTCCAAACCAAAATCAATTAGATTCATTAAAGCAAAAAATATTAACCGAGTGTAAAAAGTTTGAAGGAGATTTTGCGGTTGCTTATTTAAATCTAGATAATGAATCAGACCATCTTTTTATAAATGAAAAAGAAGAATTCCATGCAGCCAGCACAATGAAAACTCCGGTTATGATAGAAGTATTTAAGCAGGCAGAAGAAGGGAAGTTTAATCTTAGTGATTCCATATTAATTAAAAATGAATTTAAAAGTATTGTTGATAGTTCCGCTTACTCAATGGATATTGGAGAAGATTCAGGTGAAGGATTTTATAAATATATCGGGCACAAAAAGACTATCTATGATTTGGTTTATGAAATGATAACTGTAAGCAGCAATCTTTCTACAAATATTTTAATCGATTTGGTTGATGCAAAAAATGTAATGAAGACAATGAAACAAATCGGCGCAAACGATATTAAAGTATTAAGAGGGGTAGAGGATATAAAAGCTTTCGACCTTGGATTAAATAATACTACAACGGCTTATGATTTAATGTTAATATTTAAAGCAATTGCTGAACATAAAATTTTATCAGATTCATCTTGTAATGATATGATTAATATTTTACTTCAACAAAAATTTAATGAAAGAATACCAGCAAATCTTCCCGAAGATGTTAAAGTAGCACACAAAACCGGTTCAATTACCGGAGTGGGGCATGATTCAGGGATTGTTTATTTACCAGATGGAAGAAAATATGTATTAGTTTTGCTTTCCAAAAATGTTAAAGATTCAGAGGGCGTTATAAAATTACAAGCGAAGATTTCAAAAATAATTTATGATTATGTGATTTTATAGAGTTAACTTTTCAAATTTATTTTTTGCTATTTGTGGACCAGTTAAAAATTTAATAGGCGGATTATGAAAAAAAAATTCAAATTTATTTGGGAATTCTTAGTTGATGTAATTAATAAATTTATTGATGATAAATGCCCAAAGCTCGGTGCTGCTTTATCATTTTATACCATATTTTCATTAGCCCCATTATTAATAATTGCGATAAGTGTTGCTGGATTAATCTTCGGCGAAAAAGCTGCTAGTGGACAAATTGTTGGAGAAATAAAAGATATGGTCGGCAATGAAAGTGCGATACTAATACAAAATGCTCTTAGAAAGATTAGTTTTTCCACAGCAAACATAATTGCAATTATAGTGAGCTTAGTAACCATGATAATTGGATCAACAGTTGTATTTGTTGAGCTTCAAGATTCACTGGATATGGTATGGAAAGTAAAACCAAAACCTGGGAGAAGTTTGATTAAAGGGTTACTGATGGACCGGATAAAATCCTTTAGTATTGTTTTAGGAACAGGTTTTTTATTATTAGTTTCATTAATCGTTAGTTCACTTATTTCCGCTTTAAGCTCCTATATAAATGAAAAATTAGTTTCAATACCTGTGATTCTACTTGACTCAATTGATATTATCATTTCAGTGGGAATAATTTTTATTTTGTTCGGAATGATTTTTAAAGGCCTGCCGGATGTCGAACTAGAATGGAGGCATGTTTGGTTTGGTTCCATTGTTACAGCAGTTCTTTTTGTAATTGGTAAATATTTAATCGGTTTGTATATCGGACAAAGTACATTAGGCTCTACATATGGTGCAGCAAGTTCTTTAGTAATATTATTATTGTGGGTTTATTATTCTGCGCAAATTCTTTTCTTGGGTGCAGAATTTACACAAGTTTACGCTGAAAAATTAGGGGAGGGGATAAAACCAAGAAAACATTTTATGAAATACCATGATGAATCCTTGGCTTTGGAAGTAATCGATAAATTACCACCTAAAAAAGGAAAAAGTGAATAGGGCTTTTAGAAGTCAAAAGTTAAAATTCAAACCTCAAAATTACTAGATTATTTTGTCATAGGATTTCGGTAGAATTATCTAGGGGAAATCGAATAAACAAGTAATTTCTCCCTGAGGTCCCATCTCGTCTAACCTTACTTATTCAAAAGTAATAAAGTATAAATTTGCATTATTGTACATATTCAAATCTTTTTACAGTTTCAAAGATGAATTATGAAAAGTGTTGATTTTGTTAATATTGGTAAGATATTTGTAATTACTTGGTGGGATACTCTGTAAATCCAATAATTTAAATGGAATTATATGATGTTTTGTTTCACTTAATGAATATATGATGTTTTATAATGAAAAAATAAATATTAACAAACCAATTTCTGAGATAGTTGCCGTAGAAGCTGATCTAAATAATTTCTTTAGATTGTCGTCAGATCTTCTTCTAGTTATAAATTTTCAAGGAATTTTAGAAAATGCAAGCAAATCACTGTTAAAAATTACTGGCTTTGATTCTTCATCAATTTTATCAATTACCTTTTCTGACCTATTTCATTATGATGATCAAAATTCAGCACAAATTAAATTGATGAATTTGCAAGCGGGAGATAATGTTAAATCGTTTGAGGGAAGATTAAGATGTAACAATGGAAAATATCTCTGGACTGAATGGAGCATTTCTCCTTCAACTGATTTTGGTCATTTTTATGCGATAGGCAGGGATATTTCTGAAAGAAAGAAATATGATGATACATTAAAATATTCCGAACAAAAGCACCGTACTTTATTTGAGACAATGACTCAGGGAGTTATTTATGAAGCGGTTGGAAAAGGAATAATATCTGCTAATCCCGCAGCACAAAAAATCTTAGGTTTAACTTTAGAACAAATTCAAGACAAATCTTTATTAGGTTCCGGCTACAAATCAATTCTGGAAGATGGTACAGAAGTTATCGATGATATTCATCCTGCAATGGTTGCTTTAAATATGGGCAAGGAAGTTAAAAATTTTGTGATGGGTATTTTAACTCCGTATGATGAACAATACAGGTGGATTAGTGTAAATGCAATTCCATTATTCAAAAGCGGGGAAGATAAACCTTACCAGGTTTATACCACATTTGATGATATAACAGAAAGAAAGCAAGCAGATGAAGCTATTAAGGAAAGCGAAGAAAGATACAGAAAACTTGTTGAGTTATCACCAAACACAGTCGGAATTTTAAAAGATGAAAAACTTATTTTTATAAATGCAGCTGGAGCATCTTTATTTGGGTCTGAAAAACCTGAACAGATGATTGGTAAATCATTAAATGATTTTATTCATTCAGATAACTATCAAACTATTTCGGATAATTTAAAGCAGTTAGGCCCAAATGAAAAAACTCCTGTAATGGAACTTAAGGCTCAAAAATTAGACGGAACAATGATTTATCTCGAAGCGACTGCAATGCCTTTCATTTATAAAGGTGAAAACGCAGTTCAATTTATCTGCAGTGATATAACTGAGAGAAAAAAAGTTGAAGAAGAGAGGGAGAGATTATTTAACAAAATACAAGTTGCCCAGGATAGGCTAAAAATATTATCAAGAAGATTAATTGAAGCGCAGGAGAGTGAAAGAAGAGTTATAGCCCGTGAGCTTCATGATGAAATTGGCCAAACATTAACTGCAATTAAAATTAATCTTCAAGCTGTAAATAAAGTTACCAGGTCTTCAAAACTTAAATCACACCTTGTGGATAGTGTTGAACTAGTTGAACATTCATTACAATTAGTTCGAAATCTTTCTTTAGATCTAAGGCCTTCTATGCTAGATGATTTAGGTTTAATGCCGACTCTTGGCTGGTATATAAATAAACAATCCCAACGTTCCGGCATTAACATTAAAATGAATTCTATAGATCTGGACAAGAAGCTTTCTCCAGAAATTGAAGTTACTTGCTATAGAGTGACTCAAGAAGCCATAAATAATGTTTTAAGGCACTCCGGAGCTAAAAATGTTAAAGTTGAGATAAATATTATCGATTATCAATTAAGAATTGAGATAAAAGACGACGGAAAAGGTTTTGATGTAATGGAAATGAGGAAACGAGCATTGAACGGAAATAGTATTGGTGTTTTAGGAATGCAAGAACGTGTAGAATTAGCAGGGGGAGAACTGTCAATTTATTCTTCACCTGAAAATGGTACAAAAGTAATTGCTTGTTTCCCTCTAAGTGAAAAATAAATGAAAGGTGATATAATGAAACCAATTAGAATAGTATTAGCAGATGATCATACATTAGTTAGAGCAGGGATAAAAAACCTTCTGCAAAATCTGAACAACATTGAGGTAATTGCTGAAGCAGATAATGGCAGAGAAACTTTGAGAATTGTAGAAGAAAAAAAACCAGACATGGTATTACTTGATATTGCTATGCCTGAATTAAACGGACTTGAAGTGGCAGCCAGATTATCGAAAGAGCAGCCGGATGTTGATGTAATGATTCTATCTATGCATGCGAATGAAGAATATGTGGTGCAAGCATTGAAAGCTGGTGCTTCGGGTTATTTGCTGAAAGATTCAGCACCAAATGAACTAGAAATTGCTGTTAATGCAGTTGCACGCGGCGAAACTTATTTGAGTCCTGCGATTTCAAAACATGTTGTTCATGATTATTTGAGAAGAGTTAGCCATTTGGATCTTGAAACAGAAGAAGCGCCTAATATGTATACTCAATTAACTCCAAGGCAAAGAGAAATTCTTCAGTTAATTGCAGAAGGAAATTCTACTAAAGAAATTGCGAGTAAATTAAACGTAAGTGTTAAAACTGTTGAGACACATAGAATTCAATTGATGAACAGAGTTGCAATACATGATGTAGCTGGCTTAGTTAGATATGCAATAAGAATGGGAATGGTTTCTTCAGAGATATAATTTTTTTAATATGTTATTGGCTTAAAATATAAGCAAGCCTAATAATCATTAAAGAATATTTAAATCTTTAAGTAAAAATAATTTCAGGAAAACCCCGATTGCAATTCCTTTATAGTTACAATAGTTTCATTTTAATTAATAGTGAATTTATTATTAGAAAAAATGAGACTGAGAGGAATATCATTAAGCCCAAAATTCTGTTAGTTGATGATAACAAAGCATTTCTACAATCAGCGGTTAATTTTTTAAATTCCCACACTGAAGTTAAAATTGTTGGAATGGCAATGTCGGGAGAGGAAGCACTTCAAAAATATTACGAATTAGAACCTGATATTATTCTTTTAGATTTATCAATGTCTGGAATTGGTGGTCTTCAAGTAACAAGGATATTAAAATCTCAAAACGTATCAGTTAAAATTATTATCGTCACATTATACGACACGCCTGAATATTCAAATCTTGCTAAAACTGCAGGTGCAGATGGATTTTTACCAAAATCTGAGTTTGGTACAAGATTAGTCCCTTTAATTAGTAATCTTTGTAATAAACAATTCGCTTAGGAGAAAAATCTCAATGAATGGCCAAAGGTTAAGCAATAAAACCAAATTCGATTCATATTTAGCCAAAGATTTAATTAGAAAATTTAATATTGTTTATGGCAGTATTAATACTCCTACAATTATTTATGACGAAGAGACTTTAGAAATATTAGGTGCAAATAATTCAGCTCTTAGGTTTTATGGACTTTCACGAAATGATTTGTTGAATAATTCTAATAAAGAAAATTCAACATGCAAAAAAAGTAATATGGTTAAAATTCTTCCAAAGCTTACCCAATATGTCGATTATATTAGTTCATGGAAACATTTCGATCAAAGCGGTAATTTTTATGAAATGCAGATAACAAGTTATTCTCTAACTTTAGCAGAAAGAGACGTAAGAGTTGTTCTTATAAAAGACATTACTATCCAAAAGCAGTGGCAGGTTAATATAGAAAGCAGTATAAACTAAATTTAATTTTAGTGGTAAAAATTGATTATGGCAATATTTTTATGCTTTATTTATTTACGCCAAAATACTATTTTAACTATCGTTAAAACAATAAATAAAATTTCATAGATTTATTTCTCTTCATTTTTCATACATGCTATTTTCACAATGCTCTTGCGTGTCAAATTTACTACTCCATTTAATTGTAGGCGTCATATAAGATTTCTGTTCCCCTCATTACCGCAAAGTATAAACTAGATAGCGCCCACTTGAAAGTATACTTTAAGAAATCATTATTGACGCTTACATTTTAATCTCTAAAAACATTTCTTTAACAAAAAGCAAAATTCATTATTATTTTTCCGATTATTCATGAAATATAGCATGTAAACAATTCTAATTTTTATTAAATTACATTTGATTCAAAAAAAAGAAAATCATTTCCAGAAATCTAATTACCAATTGTTTTAATTATTTTTTTAACTAGTGTTATTTAAGAAGGGTTTAATACAAATATCATTGTAATGAAAGAACAAAATAAGACAACGAAAAATAATTTAAATGTTGCGCATTTAAAATTTAAGAATATTACTGCTCAAAATATTGATAATGATTTTATTAAAGCAAATGCTAAGCTTGAAGCAATCTTTCAAGTATTTCCAAATGTATTAATTATCTTAAGTTATGATGGTACCATTGTAGATTTTAAATCTAATTCACTTAATGATTTTAATTTTTCCCACAAAGATATAGCAGGGAAAAAAATTGAAGATATTCTTCCTTTAGAAATAAGCAAAAAATTTCACAAAGCAGTTTTTGACTCAGCTAAATCAAAAAAACTATCGATCATCGAATATTCAATTTCCAAAGAAAATATAACAAACTTTTATGAAGCCAGGTTAATTCCCTACCTGGATGATAAAATTGTAACTGTAATTAGAGACGTTACTGATATCCAACAAGCTCACAATGAAATTAAAAAATCTGAGCTTAGATTTAGATCAGTTTGGGAAAATTCTTTGGAGGGAATGCGCTTAACTAATGAGCAAGGAAAAATTATAGCTGTTAACAATGCATACTGTAATCTTGTTGATGAAAAAGAGAAAGATTTGATTGGAAAATCTTTTAACTTTATTTATAAAAGTAGTAATGGAGCAAGTAAAGAAGAAGATTTAGAAAATTATAAAAATAAGTTTCAAAAAAAGGAAATGGATTCAGTTTTTGAAGTTGAAATTAAACTTAGGAATGGAAAGAATATCTATGTCGAAGTTATTAATAATTTTATTGATTCATACAGCGATGACAATATAAAACTAAAAGAAGAACCTCTTCTTTTAACAATATTCAGAGATATTACCGAAAGAAAAAAAACGGAAGAAGCATTAAGGAATAGCGAAGAAAGATTCCGCAGCTTAATTGAAAATATTAGTGAAGTCTTTCACATCATTACACTTGGTGAAAACAAGAAAGAAAGAATCTATGTAAGTCATACTTATGAAGAAATTTGGGGGAGAACGTGTCAAAGCTTATATGATAACCCGGATTCATGGATGGAAATAATTCATCCGGAAGATATTCAGAAAGTCAATCAAGCAATTAAGAATCAGCGTGAATCAGGTTATTTTATTGAATATAGAATTATCCGTGATGATGGACAATTAAAATGGATTAGGGATAGAGGATTTCCTGTAAAAGATAGTAGTAATAAAGTTTCCCAAATTGTTGGTCTTGCTGAAGATATAACAGAAACAAAATTAGTTGAAGAAGAAAGAAGGCAAAGTGTTGAATTGTATAGAAGCCTTGTCGAAACATCACCGGATGGTATTGTACTAATGGACCTTAAGGGTAATATATTAATGAGTAATAATCATGTAGCTACATTATTCGGTTTTAATCATCCTGACGAAACAATTGGACAAAATGTGATTAATTTTGTTTCTCCGGATAATAGGTGGGAATTTAAAACTGAGACGTATCATTTATTGAATAACCAAAATATTAGAAACAAAGAATATATTTTAATTAAAAAAAATAAGGAAACTTTTCCAGCAGAATTAAGTGCATCCATAATTTATGACTATAGTAAAAAACCAAAAGCACTTGTTGGTTTGGTTAGAGATATATCAAATAGAAAATTTGCTGAAGAAGCACTTCGGTTTTCTGAAATGCAGTTTAGATCAATATGGGAAAATTCTAATGATGGCATGAGACTTACAGATTCAAAAGGAATTGTTATTACCGTTAATACAGCATTTTGTAAAATATTTGATACGATGAAAGAGGAAGTTATTGGGAAGCCTTATTATGAAGTATATTCAGAAAAAACTAATAAAGAGGCAGCTTTGATGCTTCTGGATTATCAAAAGAACTTCTTTAACAAGAGCTTTGTTGCAAATAAAAAATCTAGAAGAACTTTAAGATCTGGTAAAACTTTAACTCTTGATATAGCTTATAATATTATCCAATTTGAAAATGGAAAATCGCTTCTTTTGGGAATATTCAGGGATATATCAGATCAAATTAAAGCTGAAGAGGATTTGAGAAATTCTGAAAAACTTGCTGCAATTGGAAAGATGACTGCATTTTTATCTCATGAAATAAAAACACCTCTAGTTTCTATTAATATGAATATTGATATGCTTTCCAAAAGCTTGGATTTGCCTGATTCAAAGAGGAAATCATTTTCTATAATACAAAAAGAGGTTAAACGACTTGATAGGCTGTTAAGGAATGTTCTTCAATTTTCACGTCAGGTTGAATTGATTAATTCAAATGTAAACCTTGCAAACCTAATACAAAATATTAAAGACTTTTTAGAACCCATATTAACAGAACGAAAAATAAAATTCGTTACTGAATTAAATGATTGTATAATTATGGGTGATTACCAAAAATTACAGTCGGCTTTTCTACATTTAATTGAAAATGCTATTGAGGCAATTAATGAGGATGGCTGCATTACAATATCATTATTACTTGATGAAGAAATTGGGGCAGCATCCGTATTAATTAAAGATGATGGGCCCGGCTTTGACGACAATATAAAAATTTTTGAACCATTTTTTACTACCAAATCTTCAGGTACAGGTTTAGGTTTACCAATTGCTCAAAAAATAATAGAACAACATAAAGGTAAGTTAAGATTAGTATCTTCAAAACCTGGCTCTACAATTTTTGAAATCACTTTTAACTTAGAAAATTAATTATGGAAAAAATTTTAGTTATCGATGATGACGATTCTATTCGCGAGACTTTACAATTATATCTTTCTGAAATTGGCTATGAAGTTATTACAGCAAATAACGGAGAAACTGGTATAAAATTAATTGATCAGCATAAACCTGATTTAATACTATCTGATTTGAAGATGGCTGGTTTAACCGGAATAGATGTTCTAAAAAGGGCTAAAGAAATAGATACTAAAAACCAGGTAGTGCTTATGACTGCATTTGAAGATATGCAGTCAACTATTGTTGCTATGCAGCTAGGTGCTTATGATTATATAGAAAAACCACTTGAATTATCCAGGTTCAATTCAGTTGTAAAAAGAGCTTTAGAAAGCAGAAGATTAAGCGACAGACTTGTTACAGCCATTTCTGAAGATGATTCTGATATAAACTATGAAGAGAGTTTAATTGGAAAAACTCAATCAATGAGGGAGATTTTCAAAAAAATTGGAAAAATTTCTTCAACTCGCGTTAACGTTTTAATAGAAGGTGAAAGCGGAACAGGTAAAGAATTGATTACAAAAGTTATTCACTTTACGGGTATTACAAAAAGTCATCCTTTCATTGCAGTTAATTGTACTGCGCTATCAGAATCATTATTGGAGAGTGAATTATTTGGCCATGTTAAAGGTTCTTTTACCGGGGCAGTTAGAGACAAAAAAGGTAAATTTGAATTAGCTGCAGAAGGCACCATATTCCTTGATGAAATTTCAGAAATTTCCCCCAACTTGCAGGTTAAATTATTACGTGTTTTACAGGAAAGAGAATTTGAAAAGGTTGGTGGCGAAATGACAATTCCGATGAACGCAAGAGTTGTGGCTGCAACTAATAGAAATTTGAATGAACTAGTAAAAGAAGGGAAATTTCGTGAAGATTTATATTATCGACTTAAAGTTTTTACAATTGATGTTCCGCCATTAAGAGAAAGAAAGGATGATATTCCAAGTTTAGTCATTCATTTCTTGAGAAAAATCAACAAAAATCTTCATAAGAATGTTAAAAAAATTCCTTACGAAGTAATGGAAATGCTTCAAAATAATGAATGGGTTGGGAATGTTAGAGAACTTGAAAATATATTACTTCAGGCTGTTGTTCTTTCAAAAGGAGATGTACTTGAAAAAGAAAATATCCTACTAAGAAATAAAACTGTTCTGAAAGATATTGAGGAAAATGAAGATGTTTTTAATTTAACCCTGGCAGATATAGAAAAAAATCACATTCAAAAAGTTTTGGACCATTTAAAATGGGATAAACAGGCCGCTTGTAAAGTTCTAGGAATTTCAAAACCTACTTTATATAATAAAATTCACACTTATGGTCTAGTTGAAAAAAGTGAATAATTCCTTCTAATTTAACCTTTTCTTAATTTATAGCTCACTGCTTGTGAATATAAAATAATTTAATTTTTGATATTATTATTTTTAGTTGCCCGTTAAGAAATTTAACCTTTTTTTAATACCAATATTAAAATTGTTTAATATCCAGCGTTTTTTTGTTATAATTTATTGGCACTTTAATTGTCGATTGCTTAATGATTACAAGCAATTCATGCTTAATAAATTAATAATTAAAAACTACAGTAAGGGTTGAATATGGTAAGCCATACCACTCTAGTAGACAATTTAACGGGTTTGGTTATTTTTGAAATTGGCGATAACGAATATTGTATAGATATTAATGATGTTTCAGCAATTATAAATCCAAATGAATTAGAAGAGGGGATAAATCTAAATCCAGTTGAAACAAAGAAAATACAAGTTGATGAACTATTAGTTCCAATAATCGATCTTTATAAATTTGGTAATATAGGGCAAGTTGGTTTGAATTTGAATAAAGATACGAGAATATTAATAATTGAGATTGTTGATAAGAAAATAGGTTTTTTTGTTGATAAGATTAAGGAAATAATAACCATAGATGTTGAATTCAAAACAAATACTCTAAAATTCTTGCCTGAAAAAGATAATTCATACCTTATTGGTAAGCTGAAGTATGAGGGCCGGCAGTTAAATTTTCCAGACTTGAACAGAATTATATCAGAATCTGCTAACTAGCATAAAATTATAATGAATTCAACAGAAGATGACCTGTTAAAATTGATCAAAAACTTAAAATTTGATGAAGCAATTTCGCATAGTATTCATTCAAGAATATTTGAAATTTTAGGATACCTTTCTCTGCTTAAAAAAGAAAAGCTTCCGGATGATTTAATATCATATATAGATAGTATTGAAAATCTTAATAAACGATTAGTAAATGAAATACATTTGATAATTGATTATTATAAAGATATTGAAGAGACAAAAGATTGATTGTTGCATTTTTAATTAAATTATGTCCTATTATGAAACAAATATAAAATTGATAAACAATAAAAGTTTTGTAAAAAGTTAATTTATATCAATTTTTCGAAGTTTTAAGTACTTGGCATTTGAATTGGCACTAACTAAATAAGTTAAAGAAATTTTTGAGCATTTTTAATAGCTTAAAACTAAAACAAAGTGGAGTTTTCAAATGGATTTTACGGTAGAACGAGTTAAAGACATAATGGTTGTAAAAGTCAACTTTTCAAGGGCAACATTAAAAGAATCAAAAGAATTAAAAAACATTTTATTTGATGGAATCGACATCGGTGAAAGAAAAATCATCGTAGATTTATCAATGTGTGAATTTGTTGATTCAACCTTTATGGGTACATTAGTAGTGTCATTAAGAAAGGTCAGCGCCTTAAATGGCGATCTAAAATTAGTTGAATTGCATCCTTCAGCTAGAGCTTTGTTCGAGTTAGCAAGACTATTTAGAATATTTGAAACTTATAATTCGCATGAAGAAGCAATTGAAAGTTTTAACAAACCAGTTATTAAATTAAATAAGTCAGAATTGGCTTAGTTGCTAATTAATAAAAAATATAAAGGTAAGAAATAATAATATGCAGGTACCTTTTTTAGATCTTAAAGCGCAGTATAAAACTATAAAAGATGAAGTCTCACCATCTATCCAAAATGTAATTGAAAATTCAGCATTTGTATTGGGTAAATCAGTATTTGATTTCGAAGACCAATTTGCCAAAGCGCATGATGTTAAAAATTGTCTTGGCGTAAGCTCAGGTACTGATGGAAATCATCTAGTGCTGTGGGCTTTAGGTATTGGACCTGGTGACGAAGTGATAATTCCCGCTAATACTTTTATTGCAACGGCTTGGGGTGCTACACTATGTGGTGCTACACCAGTTTTTGTAGATGTGGATGAAGAAACTTATAATATAGACTCTAAAAAAGTTGAACAAGCAATTACTGCCAAAACTAAAGCTATTGTTGCAGTACATTTGTATGGACAGCCTGCAGATATGGATCCATTAATTGAAATAGCAAAAAAACATAATTTATTTTTAGTTGAAGATTGCGCGCAAGCACATATTGCAGAATATAAAGGGAAAAAAGTTGGTGGGATTGGAACTGCAGCTTCATTTAGTTTTTATCCTGGTAAAAATTTAGGTGCTTATGGTGAAGGAGGAGCCTTTACAACTAACGACGATTCTTTAGCTAAGAAAGTTAAAATGATTCGTGATCATGGTGCCATACAAAAGTATGATCACGAAATATTTGGACATAACTATAGAATGGATGGTATTCAAGGTGCCGTATTAGGTGTTAAGTTAAAGTATTTAAATTCATGGACTGATGCCAGAAGAAATGTTGCAAAAAAGTATAATCAATTGTTAGCAGATGTAGAAGGAATTATTTTACCTAAAGAAGCCGATTATGCAAAACATGTATATCATTTATTTGTTATTCAGGTTAAAGAGGGTGGTGAAGATGAAAGAAACAAATTAGCTAAGTATCTTAATGATAACGGTGTATCCACAGGATTTCATTATCCAATTCCACTTCACGAACAAAAGTGTTTTAAAAATTTAGGCTATCAAAAAGGCGCATTTCCTGTTACGGAAAAATTAGCACAATGTGGTTTATCATTACCTATGTATGCTGAACTTGATAATTCAATGATAGAATATGTTTGTGATACAATTAAAAGTTATTTTGATAAATAATTCAGATCTTTGTAAATCAATGTTTAACGATAAAAAAATAAGAATTAAGGAATTTTGTAATGTTTAAGTTACCAAAGTATAAGTATTATTTTGCTCTATCTGATATAATATTACTTACTGTTTCTTTCTTATTTGCAGGTTACATTTTTGAGGTATTAAATAAAGTTTCTCATGGACAAAATATTTATACTGCTCAGACAATAATAATTTTATTTTTAGTGCTTTCTTTTATTTTAATTTTTGAATTTAACAATTTATACAAAATACATTTGATACTAAGTCAAGCAGCACATCTAACTGCTTTAGTTAAGTCACTGTTTTTTGGAATTATATATGTAATCATTTTTTCATTTCTTTTAAAATCATCTAATATAATTGATTCAACTTTAGTAATATTTGTATTCTCAGTAAGTTCTTTATTATTACTATTTATTGGGCGAATAATTGTTCTTAGAAATGTTTATATAAAGCTTAATAATAAACAATTTCGGAGAAATGTTGTAATTATTGGTAATGGAAAATCTGGACAAATTTTAGCCACTAAATTATTATTTGAAAACCCGATAGGTATTAATATAATTGGGTTTTTAGATGACTCTCGTGAAATAAATGACGAAGTTGTTGAAGGTAAAAAAGTTTTAGGCGGTTTGTATGATTTAGAAAAAATAATTATGAATAATAAAATTCATGAAATTCTAATAGCGAGCGATGACGATGACTACGAAAGGTTATTATCTATTATAGACCACTGTCAGAGATTTGATATAGATGTGAAAGTAACTTCACAACTATTTGATATTGTTCATAAAAAAATCTCAACAGAAAAATACGCTTCCATACCTGTTATAGAATCTTCTCCTCTTTATAATACAAAATTTGTAATGTCTTTAAAGAGAATATCTGATGTATTTGCTTCATTGATGGCATTAATTATTCTGTCTCCATTATTCATGATGATCGCATTTGTAATAAAAACTACTTCAAAAGGCCCTGTGTTTTTCAGGCAAACAAGAATAGGTAAAAATGGGAAACCCTTTCAGTTTTATAAATTTAGATCTATGTATGTATCAAACGGTGAAGATGAGGAACGTAAAAAACAGATGCTCGAGTTTATGAAAACAAATCAGGAAAATACAAAGATTATTAATGATAGTAGGCTAACAGAAATCGGTAAAATAATTCGTAAAACTTCTCTAGACGAATTGCCTCAATTATTTAATGTATTATTGGGAGATATGAGTCTTGTTGGTCCTAGGCCATGTTTACCTTATGAATATAAAAATTATGACAACTGGCAAAAGAGAAGAGTAAGTGTATTACCTGGTTGTACAGGTGTTTGGCAAGTATCTGGCCGTAGTTCAGTGTCATTCATAGATTCAATAGTATTAGACCTTTACTATGTAAATAATATGTCACCCTGGTTAGATCTAAAGTTAATTCTTAAGACTTTACCAGTAATGATTTTTGCCAGAGGCGGAAAATAATTTAGATTATTATTGAATAATGATTCATCATAAAGATAAAACGGAGGCATAAATGAAAGTAGGGATTGTAGGACTAGGTTATTGGGGGCCGAATTTAATTCGAAATTTCCTTGCACACAAAGATGTAACAAAAGTAATTGGCTGTGATAAAGATGTTAATAGGTTAAATTATATAAAATCCAAATTTCCAAGTGCATATTTAACTGATGATTATAATGATCTTTTAAATAGTGATGTTGATGCTATAATTATTGCTACGCCAGTTTTTACACATTACAATTTAGCTAAAAAAGCTTTGGAAGCCGGCAAACATATCTGGGTAGAAAAACCATTTACTACTACTTCCACACAAGGAGAAGAATTAATAGAACTGGCTGATAAAAAAGGTTTGAAAATTTTTGTTGATCATACATTTATTTATACTGGTGCAGTTCAAAAAATTAAAGAGTTGGTTGATAACGGTGAATTAGGAGATATAATTTATTTCGATTCCGTTAGGATAAATTTAGGATTATTTCAGCATGACGTAAATGTTATTTGGGATCTTGCTCCTCACGATCTATCTATAATGAAATATATTTTACCTGATAAAAAAATATTGGGTGTAACAGCAACTGGCATTTCAAATTATCAAACAGATCAGGAAAACATTGCTCATCTTTCATTACATTTCGAAAATAATTCATGTTTAGCTCATTTCCATGTAAACTGGACTTCTCCTGTAAAAATTAGAAGGATGATTGTTGCTGGTAATAAAAAAATGCTTGTATTTGATGATATGGAGAACTTTGAAAAAATTAAAGTCTATGATTGTAGTGTCCAGGTTGATACCAAGGAAAACATTCATAAAACTCTTGTTCAATACAGAACCGGAGATATGTATTCTCCAAAGATAATTCAGACTGAAGCATTAGCTTTAGGTGCAACTGAATTTATTAATGCTATAAATAATAATAATCAACCATTAACATCTGGTAATGACGGGCTTGATGTAGTTAGAATACTGGAAGCTTCCAACGAATCTATTAAGAATTTAGGTTTATTTGTGGCATTGAAGAATGGTTTGTCTAAAGAGGTCTATAAAGAAAAAACTGTTCTAATTGAAAATTAATTAAAACTTTGAGAATTAATCATTATGTCTGAAAAACAAAATATAAATAATGTAAGTTTAGGTAAAGACGTTAAGATCTTTGATTTCGTTAATTTGTACGGATGCTCGATAGATGACGGAACTAAAATAGGAACATTTGTTGAAATACAAAAAAATTCCTTTATTGGTAAAAATTGCAAAATATCTTCGCATACATTTATTTGCGAAGGTGTGCATATAGAAGACAATGTTTTTATTGGCCATAATGTGACATTTATTAATGATTTGTACCCCCGCGCTACTGTTAATGACGGTCAATTACAAACGGAAAAAGATTGGTCAGTAATTGAAACTTTTGTTAATAAAGGTGCTTCAATAGGTTCATCAGTTACTATATTATGTGGTGTAACAATTGGTGAAAATGCAATTGTTGGTGCCGGCGCTGTAGTAACTAAAGATGTTCCTGCTAATTCCGTTGTTGCAGGAGTTCCGGCTAAAGTCATTAGAGCAGCAATACATTCTCAAGCAGAATAAATTTTAATTAACCTTTATAAAATTATAAGTTAAAGATTTACATTGCACTTTGAAAATGGTGATACTATTTTACAGTTATCAATATATTATAATTGAGGAAGAATGAAATTAAAGTCGATAGTTATTTTTATTATTCTTTTTATTAGTAGTATCCCATTATTAGCTCAGGACTTAAACCCTGGGGATGGTGTAAGATTGACATTTTACAATTTAGAAGATCAAATTTCAGGTGATTATTTTGTTCAGCAAAATGGAAATATACAATTTCCATTTATCGGGACTCTTCAATCTAGAAATAGAAAATTTGATGATATAAAACGGGAGATTGAAACTAGATACGATAGCCTATATAAAGATCCTGAATTAAAAATTTTACCATTGTACAGAATTAATATTTTTGGAGAAGTAAGAAATCCAGGATTTTATTACGCTACCGGGATAGAAAAATTTTCAGATATTTTAGCATTAGCCGGCGGGCAGACTGAGAACGCTGATTTAGGTGATATCTATCTAATAAGAGATAATGAAAAAATTGAGTTAGATGGTGAAGAGATTATTCAGGAAGGGAATAGGTTAATCGATACTGGACTTAAATCTGGTGATCAAATTTATGTAACAAAAAGCTGGTGGGTAGATGCTAGAAATACTGCTTTTATATTTTCCGGAATTGCAGTTCTTGTAACTATTATAAGCTTAATAATTAAAAAATGAATTGATGATGATGTTTAAACTAATTTTGAAATTGATTAGTAATAGGAATATAAAATGAATAGTGATGATTTAATAAATCTTTTAAAAGGTGGTGAGAATAAGCCTGAACGTAGTATTGGAGATTTCGTTCAGATGATAAACCGTCGAAAGAAAATAGTCATTATCGCTGCATTAATAGCAGTTTTAGGTGTCTTTGCTTTTAATTATACTAGAAAATCTTATTATTCTGCCACTGTGCTTTTAAAAAAAGAAAATAATGAAAAATCTGCCAAAGATGATCTTAATAGAATTTTAGCAATTGATACGAAAGATCAAATCGAAACTGAGATGGAACTAGTTACAACTCGTGGAGTACTCGAAAAAGTTGTTACAGAATTAAATCTGACTTTAAATGTAAATAGAATTGAAGTTCCCAACTCCGATCCAATCCAAATAAATAGAAATATTTTGGATTATAATGATATATATGGTGGGAATAATAACTCAGATAAAAAATTACCAGAATTTTTAGAAGTTGAAACTAAACCTTCAAATTATAATTATTCTTATTCAATTAGAAAAACATCTACAAATTCTTTCGAAGTTTACGATGAAAATTCAGGTAAATTAATTCAAAAAATTAATGATCCTTCTACCGCAGATATTAATTTTGAGAAAGCCCGAGTATTGTTATACTGGCCTAACGCAAAAATAGGGAGTAAATTATATTTAGATTTTGCTAGTATAAATGATGTTATAGATGCGCTTAAAGACAAAATTACAACAGATCATAATCAATTAACTGATATTTTTTCAATTACATCTTCAGCTTTAACGCAATCGGCGGCTGTTACATTAGCAAATACAATTGCTGACAAATTTAGAGAAACCAGAATAGACCAGCAGAAAGAATCAATAAGATATTCTTATAATTTTATAGATCAACAATTGCAAAAAATAAATGAAAAACTTAAGGAATCTGAAGATCA
>CAVVCO010000037.1:0-429327 GCA_963746735.1 uncultured Ignavibacteriales bacterium | reverse complement strand
TTATGAAACTTTAATCACTTCTTTATTTATGCATGGCGGGGTTGCACACATTTTAGGAAACATGATTTTTTTGCTAGTCTTTGGTGATAATATTGAAAATAGAATCGGGCATTTTAAATATCTAATTTTTTATTTGGTCTGCGGAGTACTTGCCTCTTTAGCTCATGTTTTTACAACTTTAATATTGAATGGAAATCTTTTAGTTCCCACTTTGGGCGCTTCAGGCGCTATTTCAGGTGTTTTAGGAGCTTATATGCTGCTATATCCCAAAAGAAGAGTAAAAGTTATCATATTTTATTTTATTACTGATGTTCCAGCAATACTGGCAATTGGACTATGGTTTGTATTTCAATTAATTAGCGGTGCTGGATTATTAAGTGGTGGAACACAACTTGGCGGAGTGGCATATGCAGCTCACATTGGCGGTTTTATTGCCGGCTTAATATTAATAAATTTCTTTACTATTGGTACAAAAAAATATGTATGTTAAAACAAGTCATATGTCCCCTATTTTTTATACATTGATGTTGTAATAATTGAATTCAGAATATAAATGCTTCATTTGAAAATAAATTCATAAGGAGAATAAAATGGAAAAAGAATCGAATAAAGTAAGTATGTTTTTTACAGGGTTATTAGTAGGCGGTGTGCTTGGAAGTGTTTTAGCCATGCTTTATACGCCGTTCACCGGTAAAAAATTAAGAAGAAATATTTCAAAAACTACTGGCAATTTGCTTGATGATGTAAATGATTATATTGAAACAAGTAAGGATAAAGCTGATGAAATATTTACAGATGGAAAGAAAAAAGCCGATGAATTGATCAAAGACGGGAAGAAAAAAGCAAGTTCACTTATTGATGAAGCAAAAAAAATTGTTTCTAATTAAAGATTTTCCGAAATTAACTTCTTTAAAGCCTGGTGAGATCATCAGGCTTTTTTTGTAAAAATTATTCCTATGAAAATATTACTAACAGGTGCAACAGGGTATATTGGGAAAAGACTACTCCCCGCTCTTATTGAGCAAGGACATGAAATTATATGCTGTGTAAGAAACAAAAATAGATTTCCTGTTGAAGGTATCTACAAACATCCAAAGATTTCTTTATTTGAAGTTGATTTTTTAAAAAATATTCCCGAAATAAATTCTATAAAAGATATTGATGCAGCTTACTATCTAATTCATTCGATGAGTTCAAATATAAAAGATTTTGCAAAGCTTGAAGAAATTACTGCTAATAATTTCATAAATCTTGTTAAACAAACTTCTATAAAGCAAATTATTTATCTCGGCGGAATTACAAATGAAGACAATCTCTCTAAACATCTTGCATCCAGAAAAAAAGTTGGAGAAATATTAGAAACAAGCGGAATACCATTAACATCCCTGAAAGCCGGGATAATTGTTGGTTCTGGAAGTGCATCTTTCGAAATCATTCGCGATCTTGTGGAAAAACTTCCAGTAATGATTACTCCCAAGTGGCTTAATACAAAACATCAGCCTATAGCAATTAGAAACGTAGTTCAATATTTAACCGGAGTTCTTTTTAATAAAAATACTTTTAATAAATCTTTCGATATTGGCGGGCCGGATGTTCTATCATACAAAAAGATGCTGCTTCAATTTGCAGAAGTTCGCGGACTTAAACGATACATTTTTACAGTTCCTGTTATGACTCCCCGACTTTCCTCTTACTGGCTTTATTTTGTCACGTCAACTTCTTATAAACTTGCGATAAATCTTGTTAACAGTATGAAAATAGAAGTCGTGGCAAAGAATAACGAACTTGAAAAGAATCTTGGAATTAATCCAATTTCATACAAAGAAGCTGTGCAATTAGCTTTTCAAAAAATTGAACAAAATAATGTTATATCAAGCTGGAAAGATGCACTAGTTTCAAGCTATGACGATAATTCTCTTCTAAGTCATATTAATGTCCCCACCAATGGCTGCTTTTTGGATAAACGAGAAAAATTTATCGGTGATAAGGTTGAACGAATACTTGAAAATATTTGGTCAATTGGAGGTGAACGGGGCTGGTATTATGCAAATTGGTTATGGCACTTGCGTGGAATATTGGATAAGATTTTCGGAGGAGTTGGTTTACGCCGCGGAAGAACAAATGCGAACATAATTAATACAGGAGATTCACTTGATTTTTGGCGGGTACTTGCTGCTGATAAAAAAGATAGAAGATTATTACTCTATGCTGAAATGAAACTTCCAGGTGAAGCATGGCTTGAGTTTAAAATTATAAATAAAAGCGGCAAACAATTTCTACAGCAAACCGCAACCTTCCGTCCCAAAGGATTATTGGGAAGGTTATATTGGTATTCCGCATTACCTTTTCATTATTTCGTTTTTAATGGAATGGCAGAAAATCTTGTAAACTATCATAGCAGATAGGTTTATTTTCAAAATAAAAATTAAGATCTAATAATAAACTATGAATGAGAAAATTTTACTTGACTCATCAATAATGGAAACCGAAAAAAGGTGGAAGACTGTAAATGATGGAGTAATGGGTGGATTAAGTTCTTCGGAAGCTTTTGTAAATGAAAACGAAAAAATTGTTTTTGAAGGGGAAATTTCTTTAAAAAATAACGGGGGTTTTGCATCTTTAAGAAGCCCAATAAACAACTTCAACTTTGAAAAATTTTCAGGTATTGAAATAAGGATCAATGGAAATGGAAAACAATATAATATTTCAATGAAAGAGACTGTTAATTTTACAGGCTACTTTTATAGAATTCAATTTGCAACTGAAATAAAAAAATATACTACTTTAACACTTCCTTTCAATCAATTCAAGCTTTTTTACTTCGGTAAGGAAATCATTTCAAATAAAAGCATACCATTAGATAAAATCAAACAAATTTCATTATTAGTAAGCGATAAGCAAGAAGGTAATTTTATAGCAGAAATTGACTATATAAAGCTTTACTAATTTTGGCTTTTACATTTACAAGACTTCCAGAGAAAAATTTGCGAAATCATTATGATTATTAAGTTCCGTTAATGTAACCAACTTTAAAATAGTTTATTAATCCGCCTTAGTTTATGCAAAGAGAAATACTTGTAAAAAAATGATTTCAATTATTTAATAATCTATTTCCCTATTGTTAATTTTAATAAAATATTTTATATTAAATTAATTTTTAGTATTTACACAATGGGAATTTTAAAATAGGGTGAGAATCTATAAAAACATTCCTGTACAAATGAAAAATCATTCTATATTATAATTGTCGATGTGCGTGACTTAAGGAAGTTATAAACTATCTAATAAGAGCAAAAATGCATTAGAACAGCGGAACATATTTATGCAAAACGTGCATAATAACATTCCAATAAGGAAACTATTATTGCGCTCTAATTAATAGTTAGGCAGTAGAAGATTATGATCAACTTTTATTAACAATATATTATTAACAAAAATCAGTGATATAAATTATGAAACATTCTTTATTGTTGTTTTTCGTTATTTTAATTATATTTTTTGCAAAGCAAACTATCAATGCCCAGTGGGTACAAACTAATGGACCCTCTGGTCATGGCGGCGCTGTTTATTCTATTTGTTTTCAAGATTCAAATATGTTTGTTGCCACTAACGGAGGCATTTACCTTACAAAAAATAATGCCAAAACCTGGTTAAAGATTAATAAACCAAAAGATTTGTCATTAAACCTATCAGTTTCTGAAAGCAAATATGTTGCTGCCAACAAAGAGAATATTTTTGCAACATATAGCGGAGTTTTTAAATCTTCAGACGAAGGTATGAGTTGGACTTTATTAAAGCAACCCTCGGCATTTGAGGGCAATTTTGAAATTGTAGATGCAAGTCGGGATTGGATTATCGCGGGTAGTCACGGTGGAAGTGCGTTTTACCAATCGACGGATGGTGGTGCTGAATGGGCGAAACTTTCCAATGCTGGAATATCTGTTCTTCTCAAGGATTCAATAGGTTTAATAGGAACATCTCAAGGTATATCGATTTCAACAAACTATGGAACCACATGGAATTTTATTAATACCCAATATTTTTATTCTTCATGCTTTGCAATCTCCGACTCAAGACTCTTTGCCGGCATAAATAATTATATATTATCATCTACCGATAAAGGTGTAACTTGGGGACCGGACAGTACAGCGTTAAATTGTAAAGCTATAAACTCTATCGTGTTTAGTCCGGCAGGATCAGGGTTTAGTTTTGTTTTTGCTGCGACAGATTCGGGGATTTATCGTTCATCCGACGATGGAGCTACTTGGTTACCGATGAATAATGGTATTAATTCCAAACTTATTTTCTCATTAGGATTTAAGATTTGGGGGACAGAAGAAATTCCGGTTTTGTATGCGGGAACAGGAGAAGGACTCTACCGCTCATCTGATTATGGTGAAACCTGGAATGTTGTAGGAGTTCCGTCAGGAAATTGGTTCCTTGCTTCTTCCAACAATATTTTGTACACGGGAACATCAATTCAATTTAGTGTAGGACTGAACGCATACGACAATAATCAAATGGGCGCGCATCCCGAAATTTATTATTCAACTGACGGAGGTATGGAATGGATAAGATCTGATGAGGGTTTATCCGATCAAAATGTTCAAATTTCTTCAATTGCGGCAAATGGTGAACCCGGAGCTAATAATATTTTCGTAAGCGCAGAATATAGGACAAAATCTAAAGGTACCATCTTTAAATCAAGTAAGGACGGTACATCCTGGACAAATATATTTGAGGACTCTTCTTATTCATTGGTTAGCACAGTTGCCTTCAACAACAATATGATTTTTGCCGGTTCATATGGCGGTGTAATTTACTCTTCCGATAATGGCAGCTCATGGACTGAAAATGACTCAGACATGTACTTACCTTTAGTGGGAAATACCTATAAGTGGCTTAACGTAAATGCATTTTCTTTTGATAATAATAAAATCTTTGCAGCGGAAGGGGATTATCCACAAGAATATATCCCAGGCCACGGTTTGACTACAGTAATTTCCAATAGGATTGCAGTATCATCTGATAATGGAATAAGCTGGTCAAAAGTAGATTCCCCAATACCTTCTGGCATATACGGCATAAATTATTCTGATACCGTATCAATTCTTACATGCTTATACGCTGATAGCCCACACCTTATTGTAGGTATGCGGGCTTATAATTACTATTCAGCGTATAAACCCGCCGGAGGATGTATATATCATTTAGTCGATAAGGATTCTAATTGGGTAGTTGCTGATTCTGCATTAAGCGGTAAACAGGTATTCTGCTTGACAGGAATAGGCAAGGATGTTTTTGCGGCAACAACCACGGGTATCTTTCACTCAAGTGATTATGGAACAACCTGGTCAGAGATGAACTCAGGATTGCTTGATAAAAATGTAACATCGATGGTTATAAACGGCTCTTATTTATACGTAGCTACCTCAAGCGGCATATGGAAGTTCTCCTTGTCGGAAATAACTTCTGTGAAAAATGAAAGGACAGTCCATGAGACGCCATCGGGATTCATCTTATCACAAAATTTCCCCAATCCTTTTAATCCAGCAACAACAATATCCTATTCAATTCCTCAGGCAAATTTTGTAACAATAAAAGTTTATGATGTGTTGGGGAAGGAAGTGGCAATTTTGGTGAATGAAGTAAAATCAATTGGGAATTATAATGTTAAATTTAACGCAAGCATACTTACAAGCGGAATTTATTTTTACAGAATGCAAGCAGGAAATTTTGTTGAAACGAAAAAATTAATTGTACTAAAGTAATGCCTAACCTCTTTAATAAGTAAAAAGTCAATAGAGCAGAAGAAAATAAAATGCAGCAATTCGATTAAGTGGAATAAATTTCATTGAAAACTCGTCCATCTTTGGTGGAACTGATCTAAAAATAATTTATTCCTTAAACAACAATCAACGCCAAAATATCGGCAAGGCTGTAATCTGACAGAAACTCAATTGCAGCGTTAATAAAAATTAGTCCACTTGCTTAGTTTTAAATTTTATAATCGTTATTTTTCAAATATATTTATTGGTTTATAGGATTATTTTTTGGCTGATAAAGAAAGAAAAATACAAATACTAAAAGCCGCTGTTAAAAGGTTTGCAAAGCACGGCTTAAATAAAACTACCCTGGATGAAATTGCCCGCGATTTGAGGATAGGAAAAGCTACTATATATCATTACTTCAATTCAAAGGAAGAATTGTTTTATGAAACTATTAAATGGGAAGCTGCGCAGTATATTGATGAAATAAATGTAATTTTTAATAATGAACAAATATCTGCCAGCCAAAAATTCCTTGAGTATGTTATTTACAAAGAAACAACTGCTCAAAAATTTAGACTGCTGTATGAGCTATTTCTTCTTTTGCTAAAAGACGAAAGTTTTGAAAAAGAGTTAAGCATCTTAAAAGAACTTCTGGCAGAGGAAGAGAAAACCATAAGCAATATCTTAACTCCCATTTATAACAATAAAAAGGAAACCTTTAATGAAACCTTACCTTCATTTTTAGTAATGCAAAGCTGGGGAATATTTTTTAGTGGAAGGTTATTAACTATTTCCAGGCAAGGCAACGCTGAAGCTACTCATGATTTATTTATGAAAGCTTTAGGAAATATTTTAGATTAGAAATAAAAAACATTCGATCATTCAGTCATTCAACCAACCCTTCATTCATCCTCATCTTCATCGGCATCTTCACTAAACAAAAACTTTTCATATTTATGTTTTATTAATTGAGCTTCAACTATGAAAAATACATCTTCGGCAATATTAGTAGCGTGATCGCCCATTCTTTCCAGCATACGCGAAATAACCAGCACAGCAACTGCAGGTTCAATGTTGTCATTTGATTCTTTCATTATGCTGATTAAGATTTGATGATTTTCAATATTGTAATTATCCATTATATTATCAGTTTCAATTACTTTTTGTGCAAGCTTCGGATCATTATTGACAAAAGAATCTATGGAATTCCTTATCATTTCTTTTCCGACTTTAAACATTTGAACAACGTGGGTTCTGTCTAAAAATGCAGGCTTCTTTTTTAAGATTAAAAAGTTTTCGGCAATGTTTACAGCTATATCACCAATTCTTTCAAGATTATTATTTATTGTTAAAGCAGACATAATTAATCGTAAATCCATGGCGACCGGCTGATTAAGCGCAATTATTTTCTGGCAGATTTTATCGATCTTCAAATCATATTTATCAACTTTATCATCCCGCTGAATTACTAATTTTGCAAGCTCATGATCTTCTTCTTCAATGCACTTAATTGCATTTTCTACCTGCTCATCCACAAGGCTGCACATTTTAAGAATTCGTTTTTTAAGCTTTTCCATTTGCTGATCAAATTGCCGTTCCATTAATCTTCCTTAAACTTTAATTTAACAATTCGTGAAATTACAAAAATAATTTAACCAAATCTTCCTGTTATATAATCTTCAGTCTGCTTCTTTGAAGGACTTGTAAACATTTTTGTTGTTTTATCATATTCGATTAATTCACCAAGATAAAAGAAAGCAGTGAAATCACTTACCCGTGCTGCTTGCTGCATATTGTGAGTAACAATAACAACAGTGTATTCAGTTTTTAGCTCGTGAATTAATTCTTCAACTTTTGCAGTGGATATAGGATCAAGTGCGCTGGCAGGTTCATCCATCAAAATAATTTCCGGTTCAACGGCAAGAGTACGAGCAATGCAAACGCGCTGCTGCTGTCCGCCTGATAAACTTAATGCAGGATGATCCATTCTATCTTTAACTTCATCCCAAATTGCTGCTTGTTTTAACGACTTCTCTGCGATCTCATTTAAAACTTTTTTATTTCTAATTCCATTTAACTTTGGCCCGTATACTATATTATCATAAATCGATTTGGGAAATAGATTTGATTTTTGAAAAACCATTCCTACCCTTTTTCTTAACTTCACTACATCAATGTTATCTTTATAAATATCACTTTTATCAATAACTACATTTCCTGAAATTGAAACATTTTCGATCAAGTCATTCATTCTATTTAAAGTTCTTAAGAAAGTAGATTTACCGCATCCGGATGGCCCAATAAAAGCTGTCACTTTCCGGACAGGAATATCTAAGGAAACATTTGTCAGAGCTTGTTTTTTCCCGTAGAATAAATTTAAATCCTTAACTGATATTTTTACATCTTTCATCTATTGCCCCTGACTCCTAAAATAATTCAGCATATTTCTACGAAAAATAATTGAATATGTAATTTTATAAATTTCCATCAACCGAATCTTCCAGTTATATAATCTTCAGTTTGTTTTTTTGCCGGAGATAAAAACATTTGTTTTGTAGAAGAATGTTCAATTAATTCTCCCATATAAAAAAAGGCGGTATGGTCACTCACCCTTGCGGCTTGCTGCAAATTATGTGTTACTATAATTATCGTATATCTCTCTTTCATTTCAAAAATCAACTCTTCAATTTTACCCGTTGAAATAGGATCGAGAGCACTTGCCGGTTCATCCATTAAAATTACTTCTGGTTCAACAGCAAGCGTGCGTGCTATACAAAGTCTTTGCTGCTGACCTCCTGAAAGATTTGTTCCCGGATGCTTCAAAATATCTTTTACTTCATCCCAAAGTGCAGCCTGCTTTAAACTTTTTTCAGTTATCTCTTTCAGTTTGTTCCTGTTGTGAAAACCATTTAATCTTAAACCAGCCGTTACATTGTCTTCGATAGACATAGTTGGAAAAGGGTTTGGTTTTTGAAATATCATTCCAACTTTTTTTCTTAAGAACACTGGATCATGATCCATGACATTTTCACCATCAAGCAATATCTTTCCTTTTATAGTTCCGCCGACTTCTTCATGCATCCTATTTAAGCTTCTTAAAAAAGTTGATTTACCGCAGCCAGACGGTCCTATAATTGCAAGAACTTTATTCTTTGGAATTTTTAAAGAAATATTTTTTAATGCTTGTATTTTTCCAAAAAAAGCATTCAACGATACGGCTTCCATTCGGTTCAAAGGTCCACTGTTCTGATTGACAGATTCGTTTTGCAATATTACTTCATTATTATTTTCACTATTATTAAGCATATTTTTTCTTATGTGTTACCAACCTGAATGAAATATTAATTATCATAATTAAACATATTAAAACTAAAGCAGCTGCCCAGGCCTGCCTAATCCAATCTTCAAAAGGAGATTTTGAATAATCATAAATGAACACAGTTAAAGACGCAATGGGTTGGCCTAAATCAGTTGACCAAAAACGGTTTCCAAGAGCAGTAAATAACAATGGTGCTGTTTCGCCCGCAGCACGTGCAACGGATAAAAGTATACCCGTAAAAATTCCTTTAAATGCTGCTGGAACAATTACGAAAAGTGTGGCTTTCCAGCGAGGTATCCCAAGTCCAAGTGCTGCTTCCCGAACTGAATTTGGAATTAAATTCATCATCTCTTCAGTTGTCCTGGTAACAAGCGGCATCATTAAAATTCCAATTGCGACCCCACCGGCAAAAGCACTAAAATGTTTCATTGGCAGTACAACAAGAATATAAGCAACAACACCAACTACAATTGAGGGAATTCCATTCAACACCTCTGCCAAAAATCTTACAGTTTTTGCAAAAAGGGATGTTTGGTTTTGTGAAAGAAATATTCCAGAAAAAATACCAACCGGCAAGCCGATTAAGCTGCCTATACCAATTAATATTCCTGTTCCGGCTAATGCATTTGCCATTCCGCCGCCCGCTTCTCCTGCAGGTTTAGGCATCTGAGTAAAGAATGCCCAATTAATTGATGATAAACCTTGAGACAAAGTATAGAAAAAAATTATGAACAATGGAATTATTGCAATGATGGCACAAATTACACTTAGTACAATCATAATTGTACTTTTTATTTTTCTCCATTTATAATAAAAGTTGTCTGCCATTATTCGCTCTTATAATATTTTTTAGTCACGCTCCAAACAATGAAGCGAGCTATTCCATTCAATATCACAGTCAATACAAAAAGCAGTAATGCGATTTCAATTAATGAACTTAAATATAAATCAGATGTTGCTTCTGTAAACTCATTAGCGAGAACACTTGCCATGGTATAACCGGGGGCAAATAAAGATACTGAAATGTCAGGCCTATTTCCGATAACCATTGTTACTGCCATTGTTTCACCAATTGCTCTACCTAATCCCAATAATGTAGCACCAAGAATTCCTGACTTAGCTCCTGTGAGAACAACTTTAACAGCTTCCCATTTTGTAGAGCCGAGAGCAAAAGCTGCTTCTCTTTGAGTATCCGGAATTGATTTCATTATATCGCGAGAGATAGATGTAATTATAGGTAAAATCATAATTGTTAATATCAAAGCTGCAGCCAGCATTCCTAAACCATAAGGAGGACCGGTAAAAAGCGGTATGAAACCAAAGTGATCACCAAGAAATGGCTCTATAGTTTTTCGCAGCCATGGAGCCATTACAAACATTCCAAACAAACCATAAACTATACTTGGAATTGCAGCTAATAATTCAACTAACAATGAAACAGGCTGTTCAAGCCATTTTGGACAAAACTCCGAAAGAAAAATTGCAATGCCTACACTTAAAGGAAGAGCTATAAGCAGCGCTAGCAATGAAGAAAATAAAGTTCCAAAAATAAAGGGAAGCGCGCCAAATTTATCATGTACCGGATCCCAATCAGTGCTTATAATAAAACCCCAGCCAAACTTTTGTATAGAAGCCATAGACTGGCGTGTCATTTCAAAAACCATAACGACTACCAGCGCCAGTATTATAAAAGCAAAAAAACGGGTGATATTTTCAAAAACAAAATCCCCAATATTTTTCCCGGCAATTCTAAGCCCTGTATAAGATGAAACAAGCGGAGCAGCGCTATTGCCATCCGCTTGCTTTGTATTTAAAATCCGCTTAAGAAAATTCATTATTTAACTGATATTTGCGAAATCTTTTTTTGATCTAGTTTTACAACTTCTTTTGGAAGAGGAGCGTAATATAAGTCTTTTGCATATTTTTCGCCATCTGTTACAGCCCATTTTAAGAAATCAACAATGGCTTTAGCTTTTGTTTTATCTTTCATGTTTTGATAAACCAGCAGCCAGGTAAATCCTGAAATTGGGTATGAATCTTTACCGTCTGCGTTTGTAATTTCAACTCTTAAATCTTCAGGCATATCTTTAATGAAACCAGCTGCGGCAGCTGATACAGCATCAAATGTAGGCATTACAAAATTGCCAGCTTTATTTTTCAATGCAGCATAGGGAAGATTATTTTTTTCAGCATAAGCTAATTCCACATAACCAATTGAACCTTCGGTTTGCTTAACAAGTCCTGCAACTCCTTCATTACCTTTGCCGCCTAAACCTACAGGCCAATCCACTGCTGTTCCTTGTCCAACTTTCTTTTGCCAGCTATTACTAACTTTTGAAAGATAACCTGTAAAGATATTTGTTGTTCCGCTGCCGTCAGAACGATGTGTAACAAATATTGCTTCATTAGGAAGTTTGATCCCTTTGTTATCTGAGGTAATTTTTGAATCATTCCATTTTGTAATTTTACCAAGATATATATCAGCTAAAACTTCTGGTGTAATCTTTAAACCCTTTGCTACTCCCGGTAAATTGTATGTAACAACAACAGCACCCATAACTGTAGGAATATGTAAAATTTCTGTTCCTTGTTTATCTTTTACTTGTTTCATTTGCTCTTCAGACATTGGAGCATCTGAAGCACCAAAATCAACTGTTCCTTCAATGACCTGTTTAATTCCGCCGCCGCTGCCTATTGATTGATAATTAAATTCTATACCGGTTTTCTGATGATAAACATCAAACCACTTTGAATATATTACATAAGGGAATGTTGCACCGGCACCATTCAATTTTAATTGTGCGCTGCCTACTCCGGTTAATACCGCAAGAAAAAGTGCAGCAGTTAAAAACAATTTAGATTTCATAATTATTACCTTTCTTAAATTTATATAAAAATGATTTAACACAAAATATTAACTAAACTAAAATTCCCAAAAGAAAGTTACTCTTGGAGTTACATCACTGTTTTTTGCACCTTCCAAAGTGTGAACCTCTACACCTGGCATAACACTAACCTTCGGGCCAACTTTAAAATCAACTGCACCGATAATCAAACCCTGCTTATCATTTTTAGCTGCATTATCTGTATTTGGATCATAAGTATCATAACGTCCGACAATTCCAACATTATCAGAAAGAGCTGCCTTAGCCCATACTGAAAGTCCAAAACCTGATTGAGAGCCCAATGAAGCAGCAGCACCAGTTGGTGAATAATTATTCTGCTGACTTTTTAAAAACGCTTCAACACCCAAAGCAAAAGTTTTTTCATATTTATAATTTATAAATCCAGCGGCTACAAAAGCAGAATTACTTTTCATCTGTCCGTCAAAAGGATCTTTTTTTTGTGGTTTGGATGCATAATCTCCATAAACAGTTATAAGTAAACTTTTACTTGGAGCAAATTGTAATTGGCCATAATATCTTTTGTATTTATCTGTTTCAGGTTTATTACCAGCACCATCTCCAATTTTTAACCAGTATTTTGCAGTACCCGATTCATCTATTTTACCTTTTAAGTCAATACCAATATCTCTTGAGGAAACTATTCCAAAATAATCCATTATAGTTTTTTCTAATGAACGGTATCCCCAGGCACCTTCTGAAACATCGAAAGCAGGTGTCGGTGACATACCAACAATCAAATCAGAGCCATTAAAAACATCTTTCCATTTTAACCAGGCATCTTTTACAAAAACTCCTACATTTGATCCGTTAGTAATAGAAGATTCCATTCTGAATCTAGTCGAAAAATGGTCATTAATTGAATAGTCGGTTGTGATATAAATTCTTCTAAATTGAAACCCATTTATATCTTTCATAGAAGAATCTATTGAATTAGCGTTATAGAATAAATCACCAAACATTAAGCCGCTGAATTTAGGTAAATCTTGTGCAAAAGTAGCACCAGCAAAAAGTAAAACTGCGGTTAAAAGTAAAGTCAGTTTTTTCATATTACTTTAATCTCTAAAAATTATTATTTAAATAGTTAATTAAAAATGACGTAGCTAACTTATTGTAAACTTTGCACTTCCATGTTAAGCCAGCGTTAAGGAAATGTTAACAAATTGTTAAGGAATGATTTTCTGGATGGTTTTTAATGGTCTGTATATTAACAATCGGGGATAATAATTTCTACCAGCGATTGTGATGGTTTTAAATAAAACAGGTCAATCTAATTTTAAAAAAATAACGAGTAAATATTTAATGAAAGAGATTCATATAATGAATTTGAATGTTAGGCTAACACATCGCCGAAGATAGTTTAAAACATAATGAACAAGAAAATAAATAAGTCCAAGTTTAATAAATCGCTTCTCTAATTTTAGCGCTGATGTAATCCATTACCCAAACTACAAAAGCAATCATTAAAACAATAAGCCCAACTTCATGCCAGCGGGCAAGACCTTGATACTGCATTAGCAATGTGCCAATACCGCCGCCGCCTACCAAACCAATTACAGTAGCCATTCTTACGTTTATGTCCCAACGGTAAATTGTGAATGAGAGAAACGGCAACACAATTTGAGGAACAACCGCATACCAAACGACCTGGATTTTATTTGCCCCAGTTGCTGAAATAGCTTCTATCGGCCCTTCCTCAATATTTTCTATAGCTTCAGAATATAATTTTGCATTTGATGCGATAGTATGAACCAGCAAAGCTATCATCCCGGCAAATGGGCCGATACCAACCCAAACTGAAAATATAATTGCCCAAATTAAAGGCTCAATAGACCGAATAAAATTCAAAAATATTCTTAAAACGTAGTAAACTGCAAACGAAATTTTATTGGTCTTCATTAAATTTCGTGCAGTAAAAAAACTTAATACAAGTGTAAGTGGAATTGAAATAAGAGTTGCAAGTAAGGCAATATAAATGGTTTCAATCATCGCAAATAATGCATCATCAAAAATTCCCATGTTAGGCTGGAACATTGCACTGAAAATTCTTTCCGCTCCTTGCATTCCTTCGCTGCTGAACAAGCCGACGATTGAAATTTTTGTTACTATCCAGCCTGCAATAAAAGTAATATTGAATAAGAACCATCCGAAAATTTCGACAGTCCATTTAGTTACTTTATTATCTTTGGCAATTCCAAATAGCTTGCATGAAAGAGAAGTTCTTGAAGCTGTCCATAGAATTCCAAGAACGACACTGATAACATATATAATTCCAATTTCTCTCCATGAAAAAGGAAGGTCACGCAATTCTAAAATGAACTTGTAATAAATCGCTCTTTCTAAAACAATAAGAGAATAAAAGACAAGAAAGATATCGAGCAGAGCAGATTTTAAAAAATTAAATTTCTCTTCTCTCTTTTTATTCTGATTAATAATTTGATGCGGAGTTAATTCTATCTCTGGATTTTGAATTGTCATCTAATTTCCACCTCTTCTGCTTCTTCTCCGTAAATAGTTCTAAACCACTGTTCGTCAATGTCACCTGGCAAACCCTCATATACTATTTCCCCGCCCTTTAATGCAATTACACGCGATGCATATCTTCTTACTAAACTTAAAAAATGAAGGTTGCAGATAACCGTTGTGCCAAGTTCTTTATTAATTTTTTCAAAATACTGCATAACAGAATTTGATGTTGCAGGATCCAATGAAGCAACAGGTTCATCTGCTAAAAGTAATTTTGGATTCTGCATCAAACTTCTTGCAATTGCAACACGCTGCTGCTGGCCGCCGCTTAAAGAATCAGCACGTATGTTTGCTTTTTCTGTAATGCCAACTGTTTCCAAACTTCGATATGCTTCGTCAATAGTTTCTTTTGAAAATTTCTCAAGAATTGAATTCAAAGTTCCTAATGAACCTAACTTTCCAGTAAGAACATTCGTTAACACAGATCTTCTTTTTATTAAATTGAATTGCTGAAAAACCATTCCAATCTGGCTTTTAGCTTTTCTTAATTCTTCGCCTTTAACATGTGTTATATTTTTCCCGAGAAATTCTACTGTCCCTGATGTTGGTTCAATTAGTCTGTTAATGCATCGCAGCAAAGTTGATTTGCCTGAACCAGATAAACCAATTACAATTAAAAATTCACCGGCATTAACTTCAAAGCTAACACCTTTTAATGCGTGTGTTCCGTTAGGATAAATTTTATGGAGATTATCTACTTTTAATAACATTATTTTTTTACCAGGTCTTCAAATGAAACATGCTGCTCTCTTAATAATTTGCGGAGCGGATCGTAATCACTGTCCTTTGTAGGAATTAACCCAACTATATCATAAATATCAAACATTGCCTTTTTCCCTTGAGGGGTTTTAACATAATCTATCAATGCTTTAATAACTTTATTTTTCATTTCTTCAGGTAAATCTTTTCTAAATACCCATGGATCATTTGGAATTGGCTGGGTGAACCCAATAATTTTTACTTTCTTTTCTACATCCGGAAATTGCTTTTCAACCCGCATACGGGCATCTAATATTTGACCGGTTTTAGAATCCGGCGGCGAATAATATGTTGCCCCAGCAGCTGCTTGACCTTGATAAACCATAGTAACAACGTTATCATGACGCATGGCAAAAACTGTTTCGCTGGGATGGATTCCCATAGCATCTAATTTTGCTTTTGGCAGAATGTAACCGGAAGTTGATGAAGGATCAACATAAGCCATGGTTCTTCCTTCAATATCTTTTAAGCTGTCAATTCCAGAATCTACCCGAGTAATAAATTGCCCGCGGTAAGAAGTCTCTCCTCCATCACGAACAATTCTTAATTTCGCTTCAACTCCGTATTTAGCGTTTGCCATTAAATAGGAAAAAGTATTCAGCCCGGCAATATCAGCTTTCTTTGTTCCGAAAGCTTCCACAACTGCCACAAAGCTTGCGGGGACAGCACTGACAAAATAATATCCAGTTTGCTCTTCAAGATAGCTTATTAATTCACGGGCATTGGTTGTAATTCGTTTGGCGTCTACTGAAGGTGTAAAATATATTCTTATTGGATTTGTACGGGTTCCAAGTTTACCTTCATTTAAATCTCTATATGAAGCTATGATTATGAATAAAAGCAGCGGTGATGTGAATAATAAAAATTTTAATATCTTCATAACAAATAATTTTTTCGATTTTTAAATATGTGAATAAGTTGCTTTGCACACAAATAATTTTGTGTTAAATAATTATTGTTTTTTTTGAAATTAGATAATTCTTTCTATTTCAAATATTTTTAGATTTTTTCTCTCAAAAAAGGTATATATTTTTGAAGGAATGGAACAAATTAGTCTTTAGTATTATTAATTCGATTATTTTTGCATTAAATTATTATAAAATTTAAATGAAAGATACTACCAAACGATTCTCTGATAGAGTAGATAATTATATAAAGTACAGGCCTTCATACCCGGAAAAATTAATTAATTATCTGGTAGAAGTCGTAGGCTTAAATAAAAATTCAATCGTTGCAGACATTGGTTCCGGCACAGGAATATTTACAAAATTATTAGTTGATAAAGTAAAAACTATTTACGCAGTTGAACCAAATAACGAAATGCGTAATGCCGCGGTTAGAGGACTTGATACATATAAAAATTGTTTTACAATAAACGGAACTGCAGAAAATACAACTTTGCAAAACAATTCAATTGACTTTTTAACTTCAGCACAGGCATTTCATTGGTTTGATATTCCCAAATCAAAAATTGAATTTAAGCGGATATTAAAACCGGATGGGAAATTAATTTTAGTCTGGAACAGTCGTGTAAATGATACAGAATTTTTAAGAGTATTTGACGATGCATTAAAAACTTACGCAACTGATTATAATAAAGTGAATCATCAAAACTTAAATGATACTGATTTCCAGAAATGTTTTTCTCCTGGCTATATAAAAGTTGAATTTGAAAATTTCCAGGAGTTTAATTTTGAAGGTGTGATGGGAAGATTATTATCAAGTTCTTATGCTCCTTTGGAAGGAACGGAGAATTATCTAGAGTTAGAGAAAGTATTATACGATGCTTTTAATAAACATTCGTTAAACAATCTTGTAAGATTTAATTATAAATCCGAAGTTTATTGGGGAGATGTGTGAATTTATGCAACTGAATTCTTATTTTTATTAAGCTTAGAAATTTTAATAATATTAATTTCTTACAGAATTCAATTTAGTAAATACGGATTAGATTAGTTAATCATAATTCTAAGCTAATAATTTTAAATTTTTAATCTTCTAACGATAATAAATATATAATTAAGTTTTTCACAGTAAATAGGTGGAGCTTTTCTTTTATTCTATTGAATATTTTAATAGGGAGTTATCATGAAAACAATCATTATTTTTTTTATAATTATTATAAATACACTTTCCTTTGCACAAATCAATGCAATCACTGAAAACGGAGATACAGTATTACTTAAAAATGACGGTACTTGGGAGTTTAAAACAGAATATTCTGAATTAGATTCAAATAGTGAATTTACAGTTGACACAAATTATACGCCATTTTTTAAAAGTGATTTAGCCAGAAAAGTTGTTAAAGGACAAAATGTAAATTATGAATTGTGGTATGACAGCAATAAATGGGAATTAACAAATACAGCAAGTAATCCTTCTGCGGAATATATTTTTAAGTATAAACATGGTGAAGCATATTGTATGATCATACCTGAAAGACTTGCTTTAACTACTGAAGATATTATCAATATAGCTATTAATAATGTTAAAAAAGTAGCAAAGAATGTTAGAGTAATCGACAAGGAAATGAGAAAAGTTAATAACAGTTATGTTTGCAAGATGATATTAAAAGGAGAATTACAAAAAATTAAATTTACATATGATAGCTATTACTACACCGATGAAAATTGCACAATTCAGTTAACTACTTATACATTGCAAAATTTATTTGATGATTATAAAGATGAGCTTGAAACGATGCTAAATGGACTTATTACCCCAAAAGAATAAATTTAATTTTTTGCTCTTAGTGATAATAACCATTGTTTTCATAAATCTAATAATATAGAGCTTCATCAATAATGATGACATTTAATAATTTTCTTAACTTTAGATGAAAGACAAAAACATTAACATTACTTGATAATAAATGAGCATAAAGATCACAGCAAATAACACGTGTTTTATATTTTTATTTTTTCTGCTATTAGGTAATTCATTATTTGCACAAGAGAATTCAGCTGATACAGAAAAGGCAGTTTATTTTTTCGGACCTTCGAATTCAGAATCAGATTCTTTAACTGAAAATGATTTAGATGCTATTGATGATTTTAATTATTATGCAGCTAAAGTTATTCCATTTCTAAAACAAAATAATATTAAATCAAAATACTTATCCGATAGAAATATTGTAATTAAATATGATATTGATTCAAGCATAAATGTTAACCGGGATAGTATTAACTTTGGGACAATACTTACTGATTGGAAAAACAATCCAAAGATTCTTAAATATGTTTTGACAGATGATGAATTAAAGGAAGAAATTATAAAATACTATAAACTTAAAATAACTATTACAATAATTGAATAATACGAAATAGTGCGAATGAAAAAACTCTTACTTTTTTTGACATTTTTATCAACTCTAAATTTTGCTCAAGTTAAATTCTTTTCTGCTTTTGAAAGCGGAAATTTACTTAGTGTTTCTACTACCGATTCAATTAACTATACAGCCAAAACAAGAGAAGACATTGGCGGGCGCTGGTTTTATTTTAGAATATCAGGTGTAAAAGATAAATTTATCAAAGTAACAATAACTAACAGTGATGTAACACGTGCAGTTTATTCTTATGACAATAGAAATTTTACTCGCTTCAGTGCTGATGAAAGTCCCAAGAAAGATGTGTTTCAAAAAACATTTGAAGAAGATACAGTGTTTGTCGCTTATTATAATCCATACACTTTCACTTACTTGATGGAAAGAATTGATGAGTGGAAACAGAGCTCTTATGTAAAAGTTGATACACTTGGTTATACTCCTCACAATCTTCCTATGCAGGAAATAATCTTAACTGATTTCTCTGTACCTGATAGTTTGAAATATGCAGTATGGATTCATGCACGAACTCATCCGGGAGAAACACCTAGCTCATTTCATTTTGACGGCATTGTTCAAACTTTACTTAAAGATGACGATGTCATCGATTATTACAGGAAGAAAATTATTTTTCATTTAATTCCTTTCGATAATCCGGATGGAGTTTATTACGGTAGATCAAGAACCAATTATGCTGGTATTGACCTTGAACAAGACTGGAATTATGAACCGGCACAAACTACAAAAGAAATATCAATTTTAAAGCAAAGAATGATAGAAATTAATTCTCAAAAAGTGATTAATGTTTTTCTTAATCTGCATTCGCAAGCATCACAGTTCTGTACATTCTGGATTCATCTTGCACCATCAACTTCAATCGACTACTATACAAGGGAAAATCAATTTGCAAATATTAATGTTTCTGATATTCCCTACTTTGCAATGAGCGATTACAGTTTTTCTAATTTGCAGCCATATTTTCCAGAAGGCTGGTTGTGGAATAATTATGGTGATAAAGTAATGGCTCTTACTTATGAAACACCTTATGATCAATATTCAGATGGCGAATGGGTAACAAACGAGAATTTAATTGAGCTTGGAAGAAGGACTGTTTATTCTATTGCGGAGTACTTACAATTGTCGAGTCCAAAATATATTATACTTGATAACAAAGATGCACAATTAACCGGAAACTGGAGTTCAGAAACATCCGGCTTGCTTTATTTTGGTGATGATTATTTAACTGCTGAAGGAGGTTCCGGGAGTAATTCAATTACTTATCAAACAGATGAACTTAGTTCAGGTAAATATGATGTTTGGGGCTGGTGGCCTTCCAGCGCTGATTTTGCTTATGATACAAAATTTAAAATCTCAGCCAGTGAAGATGAAGAAGTAATTAAGACTCATCAAATAAATGGCGGGGAATGGAATTTCTTATCTCAAGCTGTGTTAAATCAAGATGGAAAAATCACAATTTCTATGGATGACAATGTTACCGGTAAAGTTGCAGCAGACGCTTTTAGAATTATTTATAGAGAGCCGGTAACTTCTGTAGTTGCTGATGCAACTCATCCTGAAAATTTTGTATTGTATCAAAACTATCCTAATCCATTTAATCCTTCAACTACGATAAGATTTCAATTAAAGAATTCTGCAAAAGTAAGATTGACAATCTATAACACAATTGGAGAACAAGTTGCTCTATTGGTTGATGACGAGTACAGCGTAGGGATTCATGAAATTGTTTTCGATACTCATAGCTACAATTTAGCAAGCGGAATTTATTTTTATCAATTGAAAGCAAATGACATTTTTATAACGAAGAAAATGAACCTTGTTAAATAAAGAAGGCATATACAAGTATATGCCTTCTTTGTTACTTAATAAAAATAATTCTCTAATTGATTAATTTTTATTTAATTTATTTATAAAATCACGAATTGCTTCGCGTGTCTGCCCAGTTTTTTTCTGGATTCTTCCGATCAATTGATCGTCTTGACCTTCTTCATAAGTCAAATCATCATCATTTAGCATTCCCCATTTTGATTTTAACTTACCTTTCAATTCATTCCAATTACCTTTTACTTCTAGCTTATCCATAAGTGCTCCTTGTTTTTATTATAATAGCATTTTGTTAATTCACAAAACAATTATAATAAATTCAGGATACATTCATCGTTATAACTATCACAAAAATAAATTTTAATAATTTATATCACAATTCTAATTACTCGTTTGAGTTCTGCTTAAAACATATTCATTGTTTTTTCTGTTTACATCAGAATAATCTTTGTTGCCTAGGATAATTTTCACAACAGGTGAATCAACTTTTTTATTGATGGTATATTCTTTTTTACCATCCCTCCAAACTTCAGCAGTTGTTGTAAATGAAATCGTATCTTTAACTGTAATAATTTTTAAAGGAGCCGAAGCAGGAATTTGACCGAGATTTTCGATCACTATTTTTAAATTGCCGTTTGAATAGCTTGCTGATTTTATTCCTAGATCAACGACTCCCCTATCAAAAAACCACGGCTTCCAGAACCAGCTTAAATCCTCACCCGCTGCATCATTAAATGTAAAAAAGAAATCGTATGGTATTGGATGTTTGCCATTCCATCTATCCATATACTCATGTAAAGCTTTTTTGAATTTTGTTTTACCTAATAATTCTTCTAAGGTTACATAAGCATATGCAGATCTATTATAAGAAGCATTCCTATAATCCTGGTAAACACCTAATAGTACCGATGGGATCATCATCGGCATTTCTGTTTCATTACCCATCAATTTTTCATAATGAATAAATCTTCTTCCCCTTGGGTCGTAAGTCGGATCCGCTGCTTCCTGGTAGCCAAGCGGGAGAAACACTGCCATTCCTTCATCCATCCATGCATATTTCTTCTCATTTATCCCCATATAAAATGGGAAATAACTATGCGTAATTTCATGTGATGTAAGTTGTGCATCGGCACCATAACTATCTTCAGTACCGTCATTAACCATCATTGGATATTCCATTCCCCCGCCGCCATTAAAAACAGTCATTGAAGGATATGGGAATGGGACGCCGGGCAATTCTCTCGAAAGATAATTGATGGCATCTCTTGCAATCTTATCAACTTCAAAAAAATTTTTTGATTGTTTTTTATAAGCTGCAGCTATAAAAACTCTTCTCTCCGTTTTATCATCAACCACCAAACTTGTTGCGTCCCATAAATAATGATCACTTAAACCAAAACAAAAATCGGGAACATGTGCTGCTTTGTAATGCCAGGTATTTGTTAAAGTTGCTGAATTAAAAATATGTCCCACCTTAACATCATTGCTGTCAATAATATGTACAATATCATTTGAATGATGAGCTTCATTATATCTATCTAAATATTTATCTGTAAAGATTGATTTGCTGTTCTGTAATTCACCCGTTGACCAAACTGCAAAAGTATTTGGGACAGTTATTTCCACATCAAAATTATTAAAATCATTATAGAACTCGTACAAGCCATTGTAAGGGTATATATCCCAGCCGTCAATATCATCATAAACCGAAATTTGCGGATACCAGTATCCAACTAAGAAAGAAGTAGAATCATATCTACCCATTCTGGGGTTACTACCTTGAGGAATAGTAAAATGCCAATCAATATCAAAGTTAAATTTGCTATTAGGATTTAAATAATTTTTTAATTTTAAAGTTTGTACAGTTCCCTCATAATCAGATGATGAATCCAAATTAAAATCTCTTTCATTAACTTTAATTTTATCAATCGTGATTCCATCTGTAATCGCTTCTTTATTTAACGTAATATTCCTTTGTGCACCAACTTTATTTAAGTTTTGATATAACCTCAAAACAATTTTTTTAAGAGTATCAGGACTGTTATTATAATAAGTTATATGCTCACTTCCTTTTACAAGCCTAGTTGGAGGATCAACACTAACTCTAATATTATAATCGGCTGAGTTTATCCAATAGTTTTTTCCCGGCTTACCGTCAAGAGAACGAGTTCCATTTTCATAAGCCTTTTGAATGTTAGTGGGGATAAAAAGTTTTGATTGTGAGAATATAGAAATTGAATACAAAATTGATAAAACAAATATTAAATAGAATGTGAATAGATTTTTCATTACAGTAATTACCTTTATGTTAAACATTATTTATCAAATAATGATTCCCCTTTTTCGTTTTCAAATTTTACTTTTCCAAATCTTTTATAAGCGAGATGAGTTGCCTCTCTTCCCCTGGGAGTACGGTGTATAAAGCCCTGCTGAATTAAAAATGGTTCATACACTTCTTCGATAGTACCCGGATCTTCATTTACAGCAACAGCAATAGTGCTAAGGCCTACCGGTCCGCCTTTATATTTTTCAATTATAGTCAGAATAATATCCTTATCCATTTCATCAAGTCCGAATTCATCAACTTCCAAAGCATTGAGTGCTTTCTTCGCAATATTTAAATCTATAACTTTTTTATCCTCATAGTCTGCAAAGTCGCGCGTTCTTCTTAATAACCTGTTTGCTATTCTTGGAGTGCCTCTTGAACGTTTTGCAATTTCCAATGAAGCATCTTTATCAATCTTAACATTTAAAATTTTTGATGAGCGGGAAATTATTCTATTTAAAATTTCAGAATCATAATAATCAAATCTAAATTTTATACCGAACCTATCACGCAGTGGTGAAGTAAGCATACCGGCACGAGTAGTTGCGCCAACCAAAGTATATTGAGGTAATTTAATTTGAACGGTTCTAGCATTTGGGCCGCTGTCAATCATTATATCAAGTTTATAATCTTCCATTGCCGAATATAAATACTCTTCAACAACAGGACTAAGTCTGTGAATCTCATCAATAAATAAAACAGAATTTTCTTCAAGAGTAGTTAACAATCCAGCTAAGTCGCCAGGCTTTTCTAAAACCGGCCCTGAAGTAATCTTCAACCTAACTCCCATTTCTTTTGCAATGATATGGGCTAAAGTTGTTTTGCCTAATCCGGGAGGCCCTGTTAATAATACATGATCAAGAGCTTCACCTCTTTTAATCGCTGCAGAAATGAAAACTTTTAAATTATCCGTGATTCTTGATTGTCCAAAAAATTCAGTAATTGTTTCAGGCCTTAATGACTGCTCGAATACTTTATCTTCAATTAAGGGATCTGGAGTTGTTGAATCGGATTTTCTCATTTAGATTAATTCAATTTTAAGTTACTAATTGTTTATTCTTAATTTTAAATTTATGAATTACTAATACCATTAAAGACATCAAAAGAATCATAGTTATTGCGGTTGCAAAAGTCTGCCATGCCGTAAATGATTTATCAAACAGATTGCTTAAACCTGGATTCCATGCACTGCCATATAATATTATTAAATGTACAATATAAATTAACAGAGTATTTCTGCCAACTAAAATTAAAAATCTTGGAATAGATTCAAGAGACAAAGATATAAATGAAACAATTGAATTCAATATTAACACAAATCCAACTCTAAGCAAAATGATGCTGTACGCATTTAACCAATATAAACTTTCATGATAAAAATTATTATAAACCAAAGTGCATATTAGAAAGGCAGAAAGTATTATTACACCTGCTGTTCCCAATCTAAAACTGAATTGCTTAGTCTTAAATACATTGGGATGTTTAGCAAGATAACTACCCAAAACTCCGCCTATAATTACGTATCCGCACCATGGGAACAAAGGAAATAGTGAGCCCGTTCCGGAATAAAAATAGCCGGCTAAAAATCTTGGTAAATAATGAAGCCAATCAATCTTTTCAAAGAAAGGTGCAAGAATAAAAAACAGTGCTCCACCAATACCAAAAATATAGTAATCATTCATTTTAAGTTTTTCAGCGATGTAAGCAAGTGATAGTAAAAAAAGTATTCCAAATCCGATTGAGTGTAAAACATCGACAACAAAAAATGTGTTCCAACTTTCCTGAGTGATAGGCTTAAAACTTATAATTGTAGCAGTTGGATATCGCAATAAATAACCAAGACTAATTAAAAGTAAAAATCTTTTTATGCCTTTAGAAACTCGGGGGTTTATTTCAAATGGTTCTTTGGATAGTCTAAATAAATATGTAAACACGGTCCCAGCAGTAAACATAAAAATAGGGGCAGTCATGCCGCGCATAAAAAACCATACAGCAAAAAAAGGATTATCAAGGTTACGGTAATCGTTTGCTAAAAGGACATCTGTAGTATGCCCTTGCACCATTTGAAGAACGGCAAACGCTCTCATTAAATCAATAAAAATGATTCTATTTTTTTTGGAACTATGAGTCAAATCTATTCAACGAAATAAAATTTAATGAGCAAAAGATAATCATTACTTAATAATAATTAAAATAATATCTTATTAAGAAATATTGCTAAAAAGCACATTATTTTTAATAAAGTTAAATTTTAATTAACAATTTATTTTAAATTAAAAAAGCCCATCAAAACTGATGGGCTTTTGTTAATCATACGTAATCTATTATTGGATATTGATTGTCCTGGGTTTCAACCTGTCATGCTTTGGAAGATTTACAACAAGCTGTCCATTTTCATATTTGGCAGATATTTTTGTTTCATCTATGCTGTTGGAAATTCTGAATTTTCTATAAAAATTTCCTATTGCGTTTTCATTCAAAACATATTTGCGGCTAACAGCTTCATCATAATTTATTTTTCCAAATATGGTCAGAGATTCCTCTTCCAATTTTAGCTTTACATTTTCTTTAGCAACTCCAGGCATATTGGCTACAATTGTAAAGTCATCTTCTGTTTCATATATGTCAACAAAAGGTGCGACTGTACTTTCATTTTCCAGCACTGCTTCCCAATCTTGAGTTTCTTTTTTATTCTCAACATTTAATACATCTTTATTGTCGCTCATTTTTTATTCCTCCGATTATTTTATTTTTTAATGAATTCAAATTTTATTGAATTAACTGCCGGATAAAAATCCGGCGTAAATTTTAATTATTTTTTATCTTTCTTTTCATCATCATCAACTACTTCATAAGATGCATCCTGAACATCGTCTTTTTCTTTTGCCCCATCATTTGAAGAAGCTGACTGCTGCTGCTGTTCTGCCTGCGGGCCTTGTCCGTCAGCACCTCCAGCTTGTGAATAAAGAGTTGAAGCAATTTCACTCCATGATTTATTCAATGATTCAGTGGCAGATTTTATCTGATCAGTATTATTTGAAGCAATTGCATCTTCAACTTTCTTTATTTCTGCTTCCAGCTTTGATTTTGAATCTGCAGGAATTTTATCTTTCATTTCTTCAATTTGCTTCTTAGTTTGGAAAACTAGGCTGTCAGCTTGATTTTTAACTTCAACAGATTCTTTTTTCTTCTTATCTTCAGCAGCATGCTCTTTAGCATCGTTTTTCATTTTTTCAATATCGTCTTTATTCAATCCGCTGGATGAAGTAATTCTAATACTCTGCTCCTTGCTGGTAGCTTTGTCTTTAGCACTGACATGCATAATTCCGTTTGCATCGATATCAAATGTCACTTCAATCTGAGGGATACCTCTTGGAGCAGGAGGAATTCCATCCAAATGAAATCTTCCCAAAGTCCTATTATCTGCTGCCATCGGCCTTTCACCCTGAAGAACATGAATTTCAACAGAAGGCTGACTATCCGATGCTGTTGAAAATACTTCACTCTTCTTAGTGGGAATAGTTGTATTCGATTCGATTAATCTTGTCATAACACCGCCGAGGGTTTCGATTCCAAGAGCAAGTGGAGTAACATCCAAAAGCAGAACATCCTTTACATCACCAGCTAAAACACCACCTTGAATTCCAGCACCAATTGCTACAACTTCATCGGGGTTTACACCTTTGTGTGGTTCTCTTCCAAATATATTTTTTACTAATTCTTGAACCATTGGTATTCTTGAAGAACCACCAACAAGTATAACTTCGTCGATATTTGAAGCTGAAACATTAGCATCCTTCAATGCCTTTTCACATGGAGCCTTAGTTCGCTGAACCAAATCATCAATCATTTGTTCAAACTTAGCTCGTGATATATTTATGTTTAAGTGTTTCGGCCCATCCTGAGTTGCAGTTATAAAAGGTAAATTAACATCTGTAGAAGCTGAAGAAGACAACTCGATTTTAGCTTTCTCAGCAGCTTCTTTTAATCTCTGCAATGCCATTGGGTCTTTACGTAAATCAATACTCTCCTGTTTCTTAAATTCATCAGCTAAGTAGTCTATTAATCTTTGATCAAAATCATCACCGCCAAGATGCCCGTCACCGTTTGAAGATTTAACTTCAAAAACACCGTCACCTAATTGGAGAATAGAAACATCAAAAGTACCGCCACCTAAATCATAAACAGCAACCGTATGATCTTTTCCTTTCTTATCCAAACCATAAGCTAAAGCTGCGGCAGTTGGTTCATTTATAATTCTTCTAACCTGCAGCCCGGCAATTTCACCTGCATCTTTTGTAGCCTGTCTCTGAGAATCATTGAAGTAAGCCGGGACAGTAATAACAGCTTCGGTAACTTCCTGGCCTAAATATTCTTCAGCAGTTTTTTTCATCTTCTGTAAGATCATTGCACTAATTTCAGGAGGAGAATATACTCTATCATCTATCTTAACTCTAGCCGAGTTTCCATCACCGGAAATGACTTCGTAAGGAACTTTTTGCTTTTCGTCTCCAACTTCATTTATCAACCTGCCCATAAATCTTTTTATTGAGAAGATAGTATTCTTAGGATTAGTTATTGCCTGTCTTTTTGCGGGCTGTCCGACTAATCTTTCTCCATTTTTTGTAAATGCAACAACTGAAGGAGTAGTTCTACCACCTTCAGAATTTGGTATAACCACCGGATCATTACCTTCCATCACCGCTACGCATGAGTTTGTTGTTCCCAGGTCAATTCCAATTATTTTTCCCATTATAGTTCACTCCTTATGTTTTAAAAGACAGCGGCATATAATGCCGCTTTTAGTTTCAAATTAAATTTAACTTATTTTATATCTATCAATTTTTCTTTCTTTGGCTGAGGATGGATTTTAGCTAAGGTTACATTTAAAATTCCATCTTCAAATTTGGCTTCAACTTTATCCGGATTAACTTCTGCCGGCAAAGTGAAGCTTCTTGTAAATGAGCCGTAAGATCTTTCACTTCTGTAAAAACTTTTTTCTTTCGTTTCTTCTTTTGAAGATTTCTTTTCACCTTTAATGGTTAAAATATTATCTTGAAGAGAAATATTTATATCACCTTTTTTAACTCCGGGAATTTCTGCTTCAATAAAAATGTTATTGTCATCTTCAGAAATGTCTATTCTGGGGTTAAACGAACTTTCCATATCCAAACCGAAATTTGGAAAACCGTTAAAAAATTTTTGTAGTCTGTCGTTAAAATTTTCCAGTTCTCTTAAGGGCTCAAATTTAATTAATGTCATTTTCTCATCTCCTTTTAAAATTATTTATTGGTTAAGCGTTTCATTTTCAAACTTGTTCTTACAGTATCAACCGTCGTACCAATGATAAAATCACGAGCTAATCTCTTTTATATTAAGGAGTTATATCTATATATATTTATATTTAGTGCCAGGCAGAAAATGGCAGTCAATGCGCCTATATGTCACAGCCAAATATTTATTGCCTATTAATGCTGACAATATTGCAAATATTTTATATTTGTAGTTAAAATTTTCCTGAGGTATAAATTGTTTAATTTGGAAGACTTCGATATAAAGCTTGATACTGATTATATCGGAAGAAATTTTATTTATTGTGATGAAGTTGAATCAACTAATTCATTATTGATGAATAAGGAGAATAAATTTAATATTAATGGAACAGTTGCACTTGCCGAAAAACAATCTAAAGGAAAAGGGAGAATGCAAAGAATCTGGTATAGTGCAAAAGATCAAAATTTAACTTTCTCTATTTTATTAACTGATAAAAAATATTTAAAGAAACTTGTAAACTTAATTAACTTTGCAGCTTCACTTTCAGTAGCAATGGCAATTGAAAATTTATTTCAGCTTAAAACCGAATTAAAATGGCCGAATGATATTTTAATCAATGGGAAAAAAACTGCAGGAATTTTATTGGAATCTTATTCTCAAGGGAGTACTATTGAAAGACTTGTTATAGGAGTTGGCTTGAATGTAAATCAAACTTTATTCCAAGGAAGCTTTAATTATCCCCCAACTTCCATAAAACTAGAAACAAATGAAACTGTGGAAAGAGAAAAACTTCTTTCAGAATTATTAAATATTTTTGAAGATACTTTATTTAATATTGAAAGAAAACCGGAAGAGATAATGAATGATTGGAAAGCCCGTTGTAGAATGATTGGTGAAAAAATTTCAATTACAGATGGAGAGAAATCTAAGTACGGAATTTTTAATGACATTGATGAGAATGGTTTTCTTCTACTGAGAGTTGGAAGTAAAATAGAAAAAATCCATTTCGGCGAAGTCAGTTTAGGTTAGAACAAATTAAATTTAAGAATATGTTTTTAGCAATCGACATTGGAAATACAAGAATTAAATCTGCTTTATTTGAAGATAATGATATTCATGAGATTCATTCTTTTACAGATGTCGGATCATTGCTAAATTACTCCTCAACAAAAAAAAATATTCTAGACATTGCAATTTCTTCAGTCGTGCCATCTACTGCCAATTCTTTAAGCGAGCATTTAAATAAATATTTGAGAGTTGAACCTTTCATTATTAATTCGAATTCAAAATTCAGCTTGAAGAATGAATATAAATCACCCAACACACTTGGAATTGATAGATTGTGTTCGGCTGAAGGTGCCTTCTTTTTATTTAAACAATCACAAAAGTTTAAAAATTATTCTGATAAAGATTTTATTATCACAATTGATTTTGGGACTGCAACAACAATTAACTTTGTAAGATACCCGGGTGTCTTTTTAGGCGGAATTATAGCTCCCGGTGTAAAAACGATGTTTGATTCTTTAAGAACAAATACTGCACAGCTTCCTGAAGTTAACTTAAAAGATTTCAATAATTTTATCGGTTCTGATACTAAAGAATCAATTGCCAGCGGAGTTTTAAATTCTACTCTAGGATTAATTGAAAAAGCAATTACTAATCTTAAACAAGACTATCAAGCTAAAAATATTTTTATTTATATCACCGGCGGGAATGCTGATGAGATTTTAAAGTATGTTAAATTCGACTATATATTTAAAGAATCATTGGTATTATTAGGCATAAAAGCTGTTTGGGAATTAAATAAGAATTAGAAGTGTTTCAAATCTTTATTTTTAGATTATCAATCAACCTTGTACTACCAATTTTACATGCTATTAGGATGTAGTATTCTTTCCCATCAACCAGTTCATCAATTAAATTAAAAGTAATTGCATCCACAATTTGTATATAATCTAAATTTGATGATTTTACTTGCTGAATTAAATCTTTCATTTTAGAAATGATTCTTTCTTTGTCCCTTATTCCTTGTTTAATAATATCTTCAGCAATCTTTAATGATTTTGAAAGTACAAGTGCGTCTACTCTCTCCTGCTTAGAAAGGTATACATTTCTTGAACTCATTGCCAGTCCATCTTTCTCACGTACAATTGGACATACAACAATTTTTAAATCAAACTTTAAATCATTTACCATTTGCTGAATAACAGAGACCTGCTGGGCATCTTTCTGTCCGAAAAAAGCATAATGCGGAGAAACACTATTAAATAATATTGATACTATTGTAGTTACACCTTTAAAATGAGAAGGACGTGATTCACCTTCAAGCAATTTGGAAATGTTAGTCACTTCCACATTAGTCTGAAAATTATCAGGATAAATTTCTTCAACTGCCGGATAAAAAATTACATCAACTCCTTTTTCTGACAGTAGTTTTTTATCCCTTTCAAAATCGCGCGGGTATGATTTTAAATCTTCATTTGGGGCAAATTGAGTGGGATTAACAAATATTGTAACAACCGTTATATCACAAATAGATTTGGATTTATCTACTAAAGAGAGATGACCTTCATGCAGAAAGCCCATGGTGGGAACTAAGCCGATTAACTTCCCTTCTTTTCTAAATCTTGAGGAAAGCTTATGCATCTCCTCAACAGTTGCTATAGTCTTAATATGAATCCTCAATTCATCAAAGACAATAAATTAAATAGATTATCTTTTAAATCTTTTCTTGGTGAAATGATATCAATGAAACCGTGTTCTAACAAAAATTCGGATCTCTGAAAACCGGCAGGAAGATCCTTTCCGATTGTCTGCTTAATAACACGCGGGCCTGCGAACCCGATAAGAGCTTGAGGCTCTGCAATATGAATATCACCAAGCATTGCGTAGCTTGCTGTTGTACCGCCCGTTGTTGGATCGGTGAGTACAGAGATATATGGAATTTTTGCTTCTGCTAAACGCGCCAGCCTGGCACTTGTTTTAGCCATCTGCATTAATGAAAAAGCGCCTTCCATCATCCTGGCACCGCCGCTGGCAGAAATTATTATTAAAGGTATTTTACTTTTGTAAGCCTTGTCTGTAAGTCTCGCAATTTTTTCACCTACAACCGAACCCATACTTCCGCCGATAAATGAAAAATCCATGCAGCCAAATGCAACATCCAGCCCATTAATCTTTCCTGTACCGGTTTTTACCGCATCATTCAATCCAGTCTTTTTAATCGTATCCGGAATTCTAGCTGAATATTTTTTTGTATCAACAAATTGCAGCGGATCAGCAGATTTCATTTTCTTTTCAATCTCTTTGAAACTACCTTCATCAAGAATAATTGAAATGTATTCTGTACTGCCAATCCTAAAATGATAACCGCATTTTAAACAAGTCCAAAGATTTGCTTCTAACTGTTTCTTATGAATTATTTCATTACAGCTCGGGCATTTTTCCCAAAGCCCGTCCGGCAAATCTTTTTTCTGTGTGTCAGGTGAAATGTTTTCTTTTGTTCTTTTAAACCAAGGCATAGAGTTAACTCAATTTTAATTAATCTTTTTCTACATCAGCTTTAATTATGAGGATTTTATTCGGCTCTTCGGGATCGTTTGAAGTAACAGCAATCGTTCTAGTTACTTCGCCGGATCTATTTTTAGTATCAAATTCTACCTTAATTGTTCCTTCTTTACCGGGCTCAATATTCTTATCACTTAAAATTGCTGCAGTACAACCGCAAGAAGTATTTACACTCTTTATTTCCAGAAGACCTTTCCCGCGATTAATTAATTTAAATGTATAATCAACAGCTTTTCCTTCTTTAACTTTACCAAAGTCATGTTCGCTTATAGGAAAAAATATCTTAGGAACGGTACTAACCACTTCAGAATCTTTTTTATCTACTACATTACCATCAAACTGAATCTTTAATTGCCTGTTTTCAGGATCATTTGATTCTATATAAACGTATTTTATCTGCTTACCCGATTTATAAGCCGAATTAAATTCCACATTTAATTGAGTTGATTCATTTGGGGCTAATTTATTTTTTTCCGGCTTTACAGCAGTGCATCCGCATGATGCGTGAACATTAAGTATATCTAACTCTGCACCACCGGTATTTGTAATAGTAAAAATATGGCTTACTTTCTCACCTTGAACTATATTTCCAAAATCATATTTCATGGGCTGAACTACCATTTTGGGGGAAATCATCTGTGCAAAAGTTATTGACGAAGCAGCAATGATTAAATAGAATATTTTCTTAAACATTTTTCTGTCCTTTAACAATAAAATTTTTAAAATAATTTGGTTCTAAATAATCGTAATCATATGTAAGTAATTTTTCTCCTAACAGTTTGCACCATTTAGCTACATAAAATGGATTAGGAGAACTTAAAACATTATGATAATTACTTTGAGAATTTACTAAAGAATTTCCGAAAGTAATAGTACCTAGATTATGGGTTACAAAATCCTTCTTATTTAATATCTGTAAATTTTCTACAAATATATAACTATTGCCTTTAATTTTAAACTTTGCAAAATATAGTTCTTCCACATTAACATTATTTGCAACAGAAAATACTTCTTCGTCATTAAGATATTTTGATATTTGAAGTGCAAGTGCTTCAAAAGTCGGAACAGGAACTATTGGTAAGCCCGCGCCAAATGCGAACCCTTTTGCAGCAGACATTCCAATTCTCAAACCTGTAAATGAACCAGGGCCGGATGAAACTGCTATACATTTTAATTCTGATATTTTTACACCGGAAGATTTAATAACAAAATCAATCTGCTCAAAAAGCTTTTCTGAGTGAGAATTTTTCAAGTTAAGACTTGCTTCAAAATATTTTTCATCAGAAAAATAGACGCAGGCACCGCATAAATTTCCTGAAGTTTCAATAGAAAGAATTGGCTTGTCTTCACTCATGATAATTTATTTTAAATTCTCTTTTTGTATCATCTATAATTTCAATTTCAATTTCTATTCTTTTAGTGGGAAGAATTTGAGGGAATAAATTTCCCCACTCTATGAAAGTTATTGCTTCTGAATCATTTAAATAATCATTAAATCCTATGTCATATAATTCATTAATTTTTTCAATTCTATAAAAATCGAAATGATAAATTTTAAATTTTCCAAGATATTCATTAACAATAGCGAATGACGGACTGGTTGTATTTTCAATTTCAAAATTGTTTAATATTTTTTTTATGAAAAAAGTTTTGCCCGCCCCAAGATTGCCATTTAAAACTATAACTTCACTGCCTTCTAATGCAGCAGAAAATCTTTCAGCTAAACTTGTTGTTTCACCTTCTGAGTTAACTAAAATTGGATTTTGAAATTCCAAAATTATCTTGGCTCCATTGTTATCACCGGTAAAATCATTTCTTCCATACTTATTCCGCCATGCTGAAATGTATCTTTATAATAGGTTAAAAATTTATGATAATCAGTTGGATAAACAAAATAATAGTCTTCTTTTGCAATTATGTAATTTATTGTTACGCCGCGTTTAGGCAGCTTATAGTCAGCAGGGTTTTTTACAAAAATAGCATGCTTATCGTCAACTTTTAAATTTCTTCCATACTTAAATCTTAAATTAGTTGATGCTTCTTTGTCTCCCAATACTTTGGCACCCCGTAATGAGCGGATGCTGCCGTGATCTGTGGTAATGACAATTTTAACATTATTAATTTTTGATAAAGTAATTAGCGTAGAGAACAAAGATGAATGTTTGAACCAGCTATTTGTAAGCGATCTATAAGCAGGTTCATCAGGAGCTATTTCCTTCAATAAATCTGAATCTGATCGACCATGTGCAATCATATCTAAGAAGTTTACTACCACTGCTGTCAAATGTGTGTTTTGGTATGATAAAATATTCTGTTCAAAATTTCTTCCGACTTCAGGATCAATTATCTTAATATATTTTAATTCATTATGAAGTTTAATTCTCTTCCTATCAATTAAAAGCTGAAGCAATTCTTTTTCATATTTGTTCATGCTTCGTTCGTCATCATTGCCTGATGACCAAAGTGTGGGATAATGTTTTTCAATTTCTGAAGGAAATAATCCTGCAAATAACGCATTACGTGCATATGGAGTTGCAGTTGGTAATATGGAATAGTAATAGCTTTTACTGATTTTAAAATATTCATTTAACAACTTTTCCATTATTAACCATTGATCAATTCGCATACAATCAAGTACAAAAAAGAATACAGAGGATTTTCCATCTTCAACATGAGGCAAAACAAATTTGTTTACTATCTCAGTGGTTAGCATTGGTGTATAAGGATCGTCCTGCTCGTTGATCCAATTTTTATATTTTTTTTCTACAAATTTTGAAAACTCTTTATTTGCTTCTCTTTTTTGATCATTAAGTGTTTGGCGCAATCCGATTTCGGAATGAAGATCCAGTTCCATATCCCAATTTACCATCTTAAGATAAATATCTATCCACTCTTCAAAATCGAGATTATTTAATAATGATTGTGAAATTTGATTGAAGTCTTGTAAATAATCTTTTGCAGCATGCTCGCCGGTAATTTTTTTACTTTCAAGAAATTTTTTGCAAACCAATAAAACCTGGCTGGGATTCACCGGCTTTGTTAAATAATCATTTATTTTGCTGCCAATGGCTTCATTCATTAAAGCTTCTTCTTCGCTTTTAGTAATCATTACCACCGGTATATTTGAATCATATTCTTTAATTTGAGCAAGTGTTTCAAGCCCTCCCATTCCTGCCATATTTTCATCTAAAAAAATTAAATCGTACGTGTTTTGCTTTACATTTGATATGGCATCCTCCCCATTTGTTGAAGTATCAACTTCATAACCTTTCTCGCTTAGAAAAATTATATGCGACCTTAATAATTCAATTTCGTCATCTACCCATAATATTTTTTTTGATTTCATTCAAGTTTCCTTTTATTAAAGAATCAACATTCTTCTTATAAATTTGAGATTAACAATTTTATTTGCATTATTAAATTATAAAAATATTATAATAATAATTATCATTCAGTATTAATCATCACCAATAAATTGTTTACAATTAGAATTAACAATATCAATTTTAAATCGTAAAATTACTGCTGAATGGATATATGAACATCCAGACCAGCTTCATTTGTAGTTGTGGGAGGAATCCTTGCTGCACCTTCCGGCTCTACTGAAGATCTTCTGTAAAATAATGACAATGTAACACGCGAACTGATAGTATATTTGATTCGCGGCTCCAAAGTGGTTCTTGTAGTTCCATCCTGCGGCGTTCCTGCTTCTTTAAAATCTGTAAAGTCATATATTACAGTTGAATTTTTTGTACTAGTGTATGAAAGACTGAATTCAATATCATTCTTTAATGATACACCGAATATTGGAAGTTCAAATCCAGACTTGGAATAACTGGCAGTGATGCCTATGTCTCTCGAAAAAGTCTCGTTTATACTGGTTGTTGATAAACCAAGGTCATAGCCTGTACGGGTTGAATATTTAACACTGCTGATTAAGTTCCCGCCCCACACTTCTCCGAAAGTAAAATTCAAACCCACTAATGGAGCAAACCCATATTCAATTCTCTGCGTCTGAACTTCCTTGTTGCCATCAGGATTAATTTTCCATCCTTCTGTGTATGTAGATGTATAAGCGTGATCAAGTGTAACTCTTTTTGCAAATGATTTAAAAAGTGGAAACTTCTCCAATCCATCCCAGCTTAATCTCCAATTCGGCCTAGGGATATACTTAGCAACTTGAGATAAAAAGCTTAAATTCGAAAGCAGAGGTAAACTTTCAAATCCTTTGATGAACGCATCAGACAAGTTTTGATGAGGATTTGCCGAATTCGGATCATAAAGTTCACTAACCTTTTTAATCCCGCTTTTAAATACACTTAAAAATAATACCGGCGGCATAGTAAAAAATGATCTTGATATAGAACCGGTAGAAGAAATATTTCCAATTGATACTATCCCTAATGGATCAGTATTAATTTGAGTACTTTTATTTATAGACCAGCCCACATTCCAATTAAGATCAATCTTAGCTCCTTCCCACAAAGGCCTTGATGTTTTAAAATCAAAATTATTTTTTTGAGAATAGTTATCCGATAGTGAGCTGTTTGGAGCTCTGCTTCCTACGTCTTGACTTAGCCCAAACATAAATCCACGTGATGGCCCATTGTTTTCATCAAATGAAAGCCCCCAAAAATTATTAAACCCGGTTCCCTTACCTTTAATTCCAGATTTAGAAAGATTGTTGCTGGAGCTAAAGTTAAATGAAATAGATTCGTAGTCAAATAATAATGATTTAGCAATGGACCTTAAAAATAAGAATGCATTCTTAAGCGGATTTTTTTTAATAACAATTTGGGTTTGCAATGAATCTGTTTGATGCAAAGAATCTGCTGCTATTGATGTTGAGTCATTCTCTAAAAGCCGATTTTGCGGAACTTCATTTACATCCGGACGTTTAGCCTCACTAGGATTAAAGCTTCTGTTAGCTGCTCTTCCCCTAGTTGCTTGAGCTTGCCCCTGGTTATTTTGCTGCTCTTCTTCTTTGGATGATTCAAATAATGGCGCCGTTAAAGATTTCAATTTTAAAGTTAATCCTGCTGTAGCTTTGCTTGCATAACCAGCGCTTCTTCCGCTTACTTCATTTCTGAAATCATTATTCCATTGATAGCTTGCTGAATAACCGCCTGTAATTGTAAAATATTTATCTATATCCCAAAGAGTCGGCAGTTTTGGAGCAGTTCTTATATCAAAAGTCTGCTGATATTGATAATTTTTTCCGAAGAAATTGCCAGCAAATATATCATGCCATATTTGGTTTTCGGGCCTTTGATTATTAAACTGATCTGTTTCCAGATAAGCTAAAGACGAAGATATGTTAACATTATATGCATTACTAATATTAATTAAACCGCCTTCTGTAAGTTTCCACGAATAATTAAAGCCTCGTGAAACCGTGAAGTCTCTAGCAAATGAAGTCTGAGATGGAGTATTATCTCGATCCCTGGTAATATTAATATTCCTATTTCTTCTTGCAGTCATATTAAGCGAAAAGGACTGCGGTGTAAAATAAACCTTAGCATTCCTGTAATCAGAGAATAAAGAAATTACGCTTCCCAAAATTGGAATATCAGCGGGATAGAAAAAATAGTCCTGGCTTAAATTTAACCCATAACCAAAGTTAGCATTCCAAACCCAGCTTTTATTACTTAGTACCGTAGGGCTTCTGCTAAATGTTTTATTATAATTAAACCCTAAGCTAATAGCATTCCATGTATCACGAATAAGCCAGTACGAAGAAGGAATCCTTAATTTTATATTAGAAGCTGACCAAGAGTCGGATACATTAACCGATTGAGATTCCAATTCAAGGTTTCTTTTTAGAGAATCAGGAAGTTGTTGTTCTGCTTCCATTGCCTGTGATACCTTTATATCTGTGCCTGGTAAATATTGTGGTTTACCAATGGATTCAGTATGTGAATAATTTAATTTTAAATTGCTGCCAGGCAGATTTATTGGAAGCAATTTTAAAACATTTAAATCAGAAGATACACTCCAATTCCTCGATTCAACTCTTGAACCGAATCGATCAGCCAACCTGTGGAAATACGGATCCGTCCGGCTCATGTTAAAATTAAGAGTTAGCAAGTCAGCCATTTTTAAAGATGAAGCAACACTATATGCCCAGCCAGGGTGGTCATCAGCTCCGACAACTCTTAATTCATTTACCCACACTTGTCCGGAAATATCAGGCTTGTAAATAGTAGTATTTTTAATTTTTGTCCCTGGAATATTATAAATTCCAACACTTAAAAATTTCACAGATGTAAGAGTTGGCTTACCTTTAACACCATAAAAATGCCCTGCTTTTCCAGGAACCGGTTCCTGAAATAAAGACGTGTCATTTGGACTTGCCTGCTTAATACTTGTTAAGTCGCTAAAATTAATAGATATCTCATTCCAATCCGGCCTAACCGGCTGGCGGTATTCATAGAAATTATTTGGATCCGTCCCAAATCTAAAAAACACTTCTGCATTCGGCGGATCGATAGGTTCGGTTGAAACAGATGTTGGCCCGGTATGCGTATCACCATGAATAAATAATTTCATCTGCTTATAGCTAAATACATCAAGTGGCCGTGATAAGTATCTTACGGCCTGTCTTGATTGCCCTGCCGGAAGACTATTTAAAATTAAATTTAAAGACTGCTCGTTCTTATAAATTGTTTGATCAGGCCTGGTATTGTCACGTTCCCTTGATATACCAGGTGGAATAGTATAATTTTGATCTTCTTCATAACTGATAACTGAGACAGACAATGTAGTATCTTCCTTCTGAAGCTTTTGCCATTCACTTCCGACAAGATTAAACTCCGCAAATCTTAATCTCATATAATTATCTTTAAGACCGGTCGGGTCTATTCCATTAACAAATAATCTAATAGTTTCAACGTTTGAGAAGGATGGATTACCAACAACACCGGATGTATCTTTCAATGGTATTCGATATAAATACCATCCCGGGCCTCCCTGGCTAACAATAAATTTATTTGTAGTTGAATTTGTATCTAGTGGTATCTTATATCTAAAATAACTATTTACTCTATCAAGATTTCCATTTCTATTTAAATCTTCTGTATCCGGAATTCTTCCGTTGTCCGTTAAAGTTGCATTTCCTTCAGTTCCATTTATATTCTTATAACTTAAAATATCCGGGTTTGAAGTGCCGTTAAATGAAAAGTCATCATGATTAGGATCGTTCTCAGTACTTCCATATAATTGCCTTTCTCTTGCATCTGATAATGTATCCAATCCTACATCTTCACCTTCATCAATAGCTGTATTTTGATTTAAATCTTCCGTATTTAATTTCCCATCAGGTATAACGTCTTCGCTTATTCTGCCAAGATCAATATACATGTCTGCGTTTGTAGGAACTTGAGCTATATTCATCCAGAATTCTATGTACTCAATATTTTCATCTACTAAATTATTTGCAGTAGATGAAAGTAATTTCATCATACCACCCCAGCTTTTTTTCGGATCAGTCAGATTAGGGTAGTGATTGTATGAACCTGGTAATGTTGGATCAAAAACATAATCCATTACAGTAACATTCTGATCTGAGGTAGCAACCTGCTTTTTAGGCTGGCCTGTTTTCGGATCAACACCATAAAGATCTTTAACTTGTACACCAGAAGGGTTTATTGCAACCCACCAGCTTTTCCCTTTGAAAGGCATTTTTTGAACTGGAGTTAAACCTGGCAGTTCAGGTAGATTATCAGGAGCGCTTAAATCTTTCCAGGCTGTATAAGATAAGCCAATTGGTATAGTTCTCTTTGCTCCTTCAAAGTCGTCTATATACGCAATACTTTGATTTTGATCTGATGTAATAGTGCTTTTCTTTGTATTAGGATCGGGATTCATATAAGCAACTTCACCCGATAAAGAAAATGAAGACATTTCTCTTGTAGAAGTAAATTTATCTATAGCCTTTGTGAGAAATGGTAAATCACCTCCTGTTTGCATATCTATTCCATAAATAGTATTGCTTAACGGCTCTTCTCCAATTCTAACCTTATCGCTTAAAGTTTGCTGATTTAGATTTAAGATGGAGAAACCCAGCTTTGTTTTATTAGAAATATCAAAAATACCGCGGGCACCTAAAAGGGTTTTGGAAGCAAGCTGGAATAAATCATTTTGTTCAAATGTAATTTTTAAATTTGCACCCGGAACGAGAGCTGCATCATTTCGGATTGTTAACTGTCCGATATTATAATCAACGACATAGTCCACCCCTTGAGTTAGAAGCCTTCCATCTAAAGTAACTTTAACAGAATTTTCAACTACGTTAAAGCCAAGATTATAAGTAGAAGATACATCGCCAGAATATTTTCCCGTCATTACCCACTTATCTTTAGTCTTGTTATAACTTGCTGCAGTTCGCGTAGTATCATAAATGTCTTCGAATTTATATTTAGCTGTATCAAGGTCAGCAGGCAGATTATATCCAAACGGTTGTAAAGTTGGAAAAATAATTTCACCGGTTTCTTTATCCACGGTTAGGCCGGGCTGGAAATCAAAAATATCATCCGGATTTGGTGAACCGCTTGTATTTATTTTATCAAGTCCAAAAGCTTGCAGAAGTTTAACGACACCATTTTTACCTGGAAGTTCTGTGGCGGGATCCTGCCCTTCCAATTCATATTTTATTTTAAAATCAAATCCTTCAGCTTTAATATTTCTACCACCAACCGGATAAATATTTTTAAGCATTAGCGACCAGGCAGTTTTATAACTTGGTTGTAAATAAGAAGGCTTAACTAATTTTAAAACTAATTTTGCAGAAGTATCATTTTGTGCAGTAGTAGATAAAAATTCTCCATAATACGCGCTACCTTGAGTCTGGTATGCAACTGCAATTACATCCTCATCATTAATTGATGTTTTAAATGTTAATTCGCCAGTTTCACTATTTAAAGTATAATCTCCATCTTCTTCACTTAACAAAATAAATCTTCCTGTCTCTATCTGACCAGGTTTTGGATTTACACTGTCAGCCCTCAAATCACTTGAATATTGTGAATTTGCTGCAGGAAGTGGATCAAGATTAAGATATGCATTAGCCCTTCTTTCTTTTGATTTATCCTGAACATAAGTCTGCGTTGATTTCCAAACTTCAATTTTTAATATGTTATACTTGTGATTTTCAACGATTTGGGAAGGGGAATTTCCATAATATTTATTAAAAATATTTAAATTGGAAGATGTGTCTGCATAAACTTTATCAACAAAGAAATGGTTCCTCGAATAATCATAAGAACGTATTTCAAAGTCCGAGGAAGTTGAACCGCCGGAAACAGCAACTTCTTTCACTTCACTTTTTTTCTGGCTGGCAATTGTAGTTAAACTTAAAGGCCCTAATTTGAAATTTGCTTTAATGCCAAATAATGCTTCACTTCCACCAACCAAGGGAGATGTTTGAAGAGAAACGTTACCGGCTTCAACACTTTGGACTATTTCATCTTCATAACCTGTATACTTTATTTTTAATTGGTTCTCGTACTCAAATGTTCTTTCGGTATTCCAGTCAGCGGCAATATTAAGCTTGTCACCGATAGTACCGTTGACATTTATTTGCACCTGTTGTTTAAAGTCCGGTTCATTACGGGTGTTTCCAAGTAAGGATGCAGTTACGCCTTGAGTTGTTTCACTTCGCCAGGCTCCATGAATATCAACAGCACCTCCAATTTTTAAGCTAATCTTTGGTTCACCAAAAATACTCAATACTCCAACACTTGGAAGCGGAATTTCAAAATTTGTAATATCAGTAATTAATTTCGATAAATCTTTTTTACCGGTTTTTAATTCATACTGGTATGCCTGGTCTTCCCACAATTTTCTTTCTTCATTATCTATCCGCTGCTTAATGTATTCATCTATAGGCATCCTTAATAAAATTTTTGATTCTTGCCCGGCTATATATTCCTTCACCAAAACATATTTGCCTGTAGAATCAATTTCAATTTTCTTTGTTCGAAGAGGCCCTAATGGAATAAAAAATTTCGATTGCCTTGGATTCGATAATCTTACATAAGGGATATCTTCACGACTATGAGAAAAGAATTTTAATCTGGCAGTAGAATCCATTGCCATTGGATCGTGTAATAATGAATCATAACGGCTTGCAAAACCTACTAGTCCGGTATTACTTGCAGTATCATTGGGGTTTACAAATGCATTCGGATCTCTCCACTGACCGTTTGTATCCGGCGGTGCTGGTGCTGAAAAATCGATTCCTGAAAGAGAAGCTAAAGCAGTAGAATTTGGTTTAATATCTTTTACAGATCGGACATTATTATTGGCTGTAGGGATTTTAATTTTAAAATTATCCCTGCTGTAATTGAAAAAAGCATCAATCCAAAAATTTTTATTTACCTGGGAATTATACGGAGAACTAAACCCTAAGCCGCTTACCGCATAAAAAACAACTAAATAAACGAATGCGATGCGAAGGCTTTCCCTAATAAAATTTATTTTCTTTTGTCTGATATAGGGCCCTTTATGAGAATAATTACTAATTAATCAAACAGTAAAAATATATTCTATAGATTATTCTCCTTTAGGATATTTTTATAAAAAATGACGGGAAAAATTAGGCAATAAACGGTTTAATTTCAATAACTTCAAAACTCCATTTAATTTTGAAATTTAATCTAAAGCTAAATTTTTACTGAATTAAGGTAATTTTTAATCACTCATAAAATTTGGGATATTTTTTGATATAAAACTTCGTCTTGAAATCAGGTTAATTCTTCAATTAATGTTTTATGCCGGGGATATTCATTTAATAATTTTTGTCTTTCAGCAAGTTCAAAATCTTCAAAATCAAAACCAGGCGAAACAGTGCAGCCAATTAATGTGAATGATTCCTTTTCTTGAATTTTTGCACCAAACCAGTTTCCTTTTTCAATTACTATTTGTGGTAATGCACCAGTTTCTAAATTTCTTCCTAAAATTTTCTCTTGAAGTTTTCCGTCTGGACTTATTATGAATAAATGAATTGGACTTCCATCATAAAAATGCCAAATCTCATCAGATTTTAATTTATGAAATTTTGAAAATTGATTACCTTCCAGTAAAAAATAAATTGAAGTAGAAAAATTTCTTTTCTTTGAATATCTATCCGGCAAATGTCCAGCATCAATAATTTCTGTTGAGCGATAAACTTCTTTGAAATATCCTCCCTCAGGATGAGCAATTAGATTTAGCTTTTCAATGTAGTAATGAGCTTTTTTATTCATAAAATAAAAGGATACCTATTTATAAAATTTATTACACTTTATAATAAACCCAATTTCTTTAAGAAATTGGGTTTATAAATACTACATAAAATTAATGTAAAATATAAAAAAGCGCACAAGTAAATTTGTGCGCTTTTCATTTCTTTTTGATTAAATGTTTTTATGATTACCTTTTATCAATAAAGGTATATCCTCTCTTTGTTTCTCCAGTATAAATTTGTCGCGGACGATAAATTCTTCCACCCGGAGTTTCTCTCATCTCTTTCCATTGAGCTATCCAGCCAGGTAATCTACCAAGAGCAAACATAACTGTGAACATATTTGTTGGTATTCCCATTGCTCTATAAATAATGCCGCTATAAAAATCTACATTTGGATAAAGTTTTCTTTCAACAAAATAATCATCATTTAAAGCTGCATCTTCCAATCCTTTTGCAATGTCAAGCAGAGGATCATTTTTACCAAGCTTGCTTAAAACTTTATCAGCAGCTTTTTTCAGAATCCTAGCTCGCGGATCAAAATTTTTATAAACACGATGGCCAAATCCCATTAATTTAAATTCAGAAGATTTATCTTTAGCCATGCCGATATATTTTTTATAACCACCGCCGTCAGCCTTAATTTGATTTAACATTTGAATTACTTTTTGATTTGCACCGCCGTGTAAAGGGCCCCAAAGAGCGCTTATACCGGCTGAGATAGCTGCAAATAAATTTGCTTCACTGCTGCCCACCATTCTTACTGTTGAAGTACTGCAATTTTGTTCGTGATCAGCATGAAGGATTAATAAAAGATCAAGGGCTTCTTCAAGTTCATTTGTTACTTCATATTCTTCTGCCGGAACAGCAAACATCATGTGAATGAAATCGGCAGCATAATTCATGTCGTTACGCGGATAAATATAAGGCTGGCCAATTGATTTTTTATATGAAAAAGCTGCGATAGTTTTCAGCTTGGCAATTAACCTGATGATATTTAAATTTTTATCATCTTCAAATTTTGATTCAGGATAAAAAGCTGATAGAGAAGCAACCATTGAAGCAAGTATTCCCATAGGATGAGCTGAAGGTGGATACCCTTCAAAAAACTTTTTCATGTCTTCATGAATAAGGCTGTGATGTGTAAGCCCATAATGAAAATTTTCTAATTCTTGTTTTGTAGGAAGATTTCCATGTATCAACAGATAGCAAACTTCAATGAAGTTTGAATTCTCGGCTAGTTCTTCTATGGGGTAACCTCTGTACCTAAGAATTCCTTTTTCTCCATCAATGAAGGTGACAGCACTCTGGCAAGAACCGGTATTTCCATATCCGTTATCAGAAGTAATTACTCCTGATAATCCTCGTAATTTAGAAATATCAATTCCAACTTCTTTTTCAGAACCGATGACCAAAGGAAGGTCATATTCCTTGTCTTCGACAATTAACTTAGCGGATTTCATAACTCTAAATCCCCTTTCTGATTTATTGTTATTAATACAAAAACTTTTTATTAAGGGACTAATATTTTTATTAATTATCCCTTAATTTATTATTTATGAATTCAACTTAAATAAACGTGTTTTAAGATTCAACAAAATTCGATTAGGATGTGTAAAGAATTTACCAAAATAATTACAGCAGACTATTGAAGAATTAAATGCCTAGTTAATAATTAATTATATATTCTGCAGCTAGCCTTCCACTTTGTACAGCACTCTCGATTGTGGAGGGTAGTCCTGTATCAGTCCAATCTCCAGCAAGAAAAAAATTTGAATATTTAGTTTTATTTGATGGACGGGCTTTTAATATATCATTTGATGGAATGAAAGTAGACCTTTTTTCTTTAATGATTTTGTAAGATTTAATTTCATTTTCATTAATATTTACAAATCTCTTCAGTTCGCGGCTTACCATTTCAAATATTTCTTCTTTAGGTTTTTCAATTAGCTCATTCGCATCGCTTATTACTAAAGTTAAATGAGAACCATGATTGAATATCCAATGAAGCTTGGAATCAATTAGCCCATAAAATGTTTTATCCAAATTATTTTTATGAAGCCAAACGTGAATTGAAAGTATTGATGAATATTCAAGTTTCAAATTGTTGTATAAGGAACTATCATCTGCCAGTCTTTCTAAAGAATACAAAGGAATTGCAGAAATAACAAAATCGAAATTATCAATTATTCTTTTTGAAGTTATAATTTTTTTGATTTTATTATTTTCGAAAACAAACTTATTTACTTGCTCGGAAGTCGCGACAATTCCATTATTTTCTTCAATAAACCTTTTTGCATCCAAACAATATGTTTCAGTTAATCCTTCTTTAGGAAGAATAATTGAAGCTGCTTTGTTTCCTCTAAAAAAAATCTTCTTTAAAATACCGGCAAATGTTTTTGCAGAAGAATTTTTTGTATTTGTATTTAATGCCCCAACGGCTAAAATATCCCAAAATGCTTTTTGAATATTTTCATTTTGATTTTCAAGTATTAACCATTGATGCACTGTAAGATTACTTAATTCGCTTTCAGTATAAAAATAAATATTTCAAAATAGAATTTTAATAATTGGAATCTTTCTTTTAGAGAGATTGCTTTATAATTAAGTAATCCAGTTAGCAAATTGAAAGGGTAAAAAAGTGGAGAACAATCAAGAGACAAAAGATTAAAGTTCACTTTTAAAAAATTTACTCGAAGTTTTTTTTGTACAGTTAAATTACGGTAGGCATTAATTAATTTTAGGAATTTTAAAGTTTCTGTATAGCAGCCCATTAAAATATGCTGGCCGTTATCAATTATTGTTTGAGTGTCTTTATCGATAAGAGAGTAAGCCCTGCCGCCTAACTTTTTTGATGCTTCTATTACTTCAACTTGATAACCGGCTTTGGAGAGATAAACTGCGGAAGTTAGGCCTGAAAATCCTGCCCCAACAACTATGCATTTTTTCATTAATAAACTAAACTATACTTTGCCCAAACACCGATTGAAATTCCAATTTTTTCGAAAGTAGGAACTTTAATATTATTTTGATAAATGTTATAATCGGCTTCAATAATTTTATCCAAAAGCTTTTTATATATATGCTGCATTGCTCTAGCAGCAAACATTGAAGATTTATCATCGAGATTCAAATTTTGAGTTGCCAATTCAAAGTATTTATTGGCTCGTGCTGTTTCATATTCCATCAAAGCTATAAAATTAGGATCGTACTTATTTTGCATTAAGTCATCTTCAGTGTAATTAAATTTAGCTAAATCTTCCTGCGGTAAATATATTCTACCTTTTTGAGAATCTTTTTTAATATCTCTTAAAATATTAGTCAGCTGCAATGCAATTCCCAAATTAATTGCAAAGTCCTTTGCCGTTTTATGTTTGTATCCAAATATCTCAATGCACATCAATCCAACAGTTGATGCAACCCGGTAGCAATACAATTGCAAATCAGAAAAAGTTAAATAGCGCTTTTTCTGTAGATCCATTTCCATTCCAATTATCAACTCGAAAAACGGTTCGTAAGGAATGTTAAATTGAGAAATAGTTTTTGCAAGCTTATTTAAAAGAGGATATTCGGAATGCCCGCGGAATGCCTTTTCCAATTCAATCCGCCATTTACGCAATTGCTCATACTTAATATCATCTGCTTCATTTCCTTCATCAATAATATCGTCAGTCTGCCGGCAGAATGCATACACGGTATTCATTGCATCCCGCTTTTCTGTCGGAAGTAAATTAAAAGCGTAATAAAAACTACTCTTACTGCCTTTGGCTATATCTTTTGGATTGTCATTCATTATATAAAAAATGACCTAATAAATAAAATAATTAAATCAAATTTAGTTAATTCCGGTCGTTGATTTAGAACATCGTAATCTATTTTTTTAATTTTATTCAGAATTTTTTCACCGCCTAATATGGTCCAAGCAATTTCGTATTTCAATCTTCCATGCAAATATTTTAGAAGTCCTCTTCCTTCTGTAAAAAGTATTTCGGTTCTTTTAACATTAGCCTCTAAAACCAGCTTAAAATTAAGATTAATTTCCTTTAACTCAAACACAATTCTTTCAACTTCGTATTTTTTTAGCTCATCTAGTGGAATGTAAATTCTCCCTTTTTCCCAATCAATTGGAACATCCTGGTAAAAGTTTGTGAGTTGAAGTGCCGTACAAATTTTATCTGAAAGTAAAAAAGCATTTTCATCACGGATATCAAATAGCTCGAGGATTAATCTTCCAACCGGGTTTGCAGAATTTTCACAATAACATAAGAGCTCTTTATAATTTTGATATTGCTTTTTAGTTACATCCTGCTTAAACGCTTTAAGTAAATTATAAAAATGTTCCGGATTTAATTTTCTTTCTTCAATTGTATTTTTAAGAGCAGCTTCATAATAATCATCGGAATTCCCATTTAATAATTTAGTTAGTCTATTTTCAAAATCATTAAGTTTATTGATTCTTTCATCTTCCTGGAAATTTCCTTCATCTGCAAGATCATCTGCAGTCCGTGCAAACCAATAAATAATTGCTATATGTTTTTGAAGATGTTTGGGAATTAAGAAAGAAATTACAGGAAAGTTTTCATAATGTGCCTGAGCAAATTTTACAGCGGCTTCATAAGCTGCTTCAATATTAACGGAAGTTTCTTTCATTAAATTTGTATTAAATTTTTAATTTTATACCACCAATTATCCATCTGCCGGGCAATGGAGCAGTATCAATATCATGATAAGTTTTGTTAAACAAGTTAGTGGCTTTTAGAAAAAGTGTAATCATATTTATATCACGGTAGAAATTCGCATCAGCTAAAAAATGATCTTCAAAGTTAACTCTATTTTCATATCTAAATGCCCACGTTTGTTTTATGTTCCAAAAGAAATTATTTGAAACTATTATAACCAATTGATGCCTTAAGTAATCTAGAGCATATCGTGATATAAATTCAGAAGTTTTTCTGTCTGAATCAAGATATGTATAGCCGATACTAAATTTCGTAAATGGCAAGTTACGAAAAATAATTTGCGGATTTGAATAAAAATTAATTTCAAAACCATTTGTATTTACTTTGGCAATATTCCTAACTGTCCATTTAGTTTCACTTGAATTTAATTTAAACCAATCAATTATATTCTTTCCTTCTTTTCTAAAAAGACTTATTTCTGCATTGAAAAAATTTTGAGTTAGGTTTATTCCCATTTCAAAATTTGTAGTTTCTTCATATAGCAGATTTGGGTCACCTTGAGTAACTGGATCATTGTAATATAGTTCTGTATAACTTGGGATTCTAAATGCCTTACCGGCAGAACCAAATAATCTAATGCTTGGTGTTATGTTATAGCTCGCATCAATACCCGGCCAGATTTTCCAGCCGATTGAAGCATAATCGTAAGCAAAGCCGCCTAAAATAATATTTAATTTTTCAAAAGGAGAAAATTTTTGTTCGGCAAATAGTCCTTTATTATCTCGAGAATGATCGCCAAGATTTGTACTGGTTATTTTATCATGACCAAATTCACCGCCAATAGAAGTCACTCCTAAATTAGTAGTAAGTGATGATTGAATTTCAAATCCATAAACATCAGTATGATGGATATTTTCATAGAATGATGGATTAGTATAATCGAGTAAGTACCTATCATCATTTCTTCTATAATTTATTTTAGGAGAGATTGTAAAATTGTTGAATTTAATTTCCGAACTTAAATTTGCAATTTTCGTGGTGGTGTGTTCCCATTCATTTTTAAATGTAGATGTATAGAATCCGCTTGCCCCGAATTTTTTATCATTATAGCCTAACAATAAATTTATGTTTGTTGTTTTTGAATTTAGAGATGAACCTAATGAAATATTATTTATATCAAAATTAGTATTATAACGGTATCCATCAGATTTATCTTTGCTAATTGAAAGATTATTACTGATTTTCCATAACGGCAAAGAAGCGCTCAACGATGTTTTGTAATATGAATTCTGGCCTCCTAATGCTTCAACTGATAATGAGCGGGTAAGATTTTTTTTTGTAATAATATTTATAACTCCGCTGAATGCATTCGGCCCAAATGTTTTTGAACCTTGCCCCTTTAATATTTCAATTCGTTCAACGTTATCAAGTGAAATTGGCAAATTCAAATTATGATGCCCAGTTTGAGGGTCGCTCATTTTTACGCCGTCAATCAATATTAAAGTTTCCTCAAAAGTTCCGCCGCGAATGCTTGCATCTGCTTGAACTCCGTCCACTCCTCTCTGCTTTATATCTACCCCTGCTATATATTGCAGTAAATCTTGTATACTGTTTACAGGCGCTTCCTTTATTTCAGAAGAATCAATTACAATAACACTTCGAGTTAAATCCGAAAATGAAATTGGAGTACGGCTGGCGGTTACAACTACATCTTGAAGTTGATGATTAATAGTTTGAGCATTTATATTTTCAATTGTTAATAATGATATAGAAAGCGATATACAAAACAAAATGTGTTTCATTAAATCCTTGATTTGAAAATGAATTTTGGAATGAAAAAATACAAAATTTTTATGAAGAATTTTTTAGGAGAGGACTAAAAAAGAGATATTATAAACTAACAATTTTAACAAATTTCACTTCTTCTCCTTACTTAGTAGAAGAACGTGCGTCAGGATCAACAATTAAATTTACAATTTGAAATGTCTAATTGTATTAAATGAATATTAAACAGAATTTTTAATGCAAATTACATCTGCATTAAAAATATTTTTTCCAACGAAGCAATTACTTTTTCACGGAAAATTGGTTTGGAAATAAAATCATTAAAACCTGCAGCGATAAATTTGCTGCTATCCCCGGGCAAAACATAAGAAGTAACTGCAATTATTGGAAGCTTTTCATAACCGGGAAGCCTGTGAATCATTCTAAGTGCATCAAGGCCATTATATTCACCGAGAATATTTATATCAATTAGAATAAAATCAAAACTAAACTTATCAAGTAATGGTAAGGCTTCTTCAAAACTAACTGCATATTGAATATCTTTTAAATCTTTCATTTGTAGGCCATATAATATCTGCGAATCAATTTGATCTTCAATATAAAGACAGGTCAATTGAGGCAGGTCGATATTATATTCTTGATTATAGGTACCGTAATTAGTAAAAACAACTTCCTCTTTTTTATTATCAAAACTTGCTTCCGTTGACTGAGAAGGTAAAATATTTTGTTCTTTCGAAGCTGAATGATCTAATAAAGTATTTTCGTTTTTTTCAGTTTCTTTTGTTACAATATTTACATCTAAATCTGATGTAAATGAATAATCTTTATTTTCTCCCTCCGAAAACTCAGAATCATTTTCTTCAATACTGTCAACAATCGGAGAAGCATTTTCTTGTACTTCATTTAGTATAAGAGGGAAAATAAAACCTGAATCTTTCTTCTCATCTTCATTTAAATAAAATTTACCGCCTAACATTTGCAGCAAAGATTTTGCAAGGTCAAGCGAAATTTTAGAAATACCATATTTCTTTCTTACAGAGGAATTTGTAGTTGTAAATAAATTATTTAATGTATCAGCAATGTGTGAAGACATCGATGAATAATTATCTTTAAATGAAATTAAAAAATTATTATCATCAAACTGTGATGCAGATAGATATAACTTATTCCCACCGATTATCTTTGTAGTAGTTTTAACTAGTAAGTTTATTAACTTTATAAAATTTTCTTTATCGGAATTGAAAGTAAGTGAAGAAGAAATTTTCCCGTATGCAAAATCAACTACATCTGTACCTATAATACTATAAAAATTATTATAAATTTCATCCACAACTTCAGGCATACTAATTTTTTCAATTTTAAGGTTACTTACTGTCTCCTTAATTTTTGAGTATTCTGCAGCTGTGTTTATGCTGTTCATCAAAACTTCTTTATTATGATTTATTATATCAATTGATTCTTTTTGTTCATCAGTCGGGTTTTTTATACTCTCCATAATTTCTTGAGTGAATCCGAGTATAACATTTATTGGAGTTAATATCTCATGAAAAATATTAGAAAGTGATGCAGAAGAAACATCTGGTTCCGGCAAATCTTTTGAGGCTAAAGTTACTGATTCACTTTCAACTTCGCTTTCAGTTAATGTATCCTTTTCTGCTTTCAATTTAAGTAGAATATTAAAGCTGTTTATTTCATTTTCAAAATCTAAAATCGGGACAGAAATTATTTCAGTTTCAAACAACTCATTTCTGAAATTTTTCAACTTACAAATAAACGATTGAGCATCTTTTATATTTGCCTGGAATATACCTGTGTTTATTTTTCCTCTATTTTCATCTTCTACTAATGATGTGAATGAAGAATTTATTAATTCTTCTTCATTACGATTTAATACTTCAATTGCTTTTTTATTTACCTCTAAAATAAATCCAGTTGAATCAGTAATGAATTGAGGATTATCTGAATTATTGAAAGAAGCATGCAGCTGTTGTTGTTTCTGCTTAAGTTCAAATCTTCCGGTTACATCTTTAATAATATTAAAATGAGCGTCCTTTTCGCCAAACTTAAAACTCATTTTACTTATCTCAACAAATACAAATGAGCCATCTTTTTTCCTATGTTTAAAAGGCTTGCTGAATTTTCCTTCTTTTGTTTGATTATTCGAATCCAACAAATTTTGTATGTCTTCTGTAGTATAAAGATCTGTTAAATCCATCTTTAGAAATTCATCTTTACTATAGCCGTACAATTCCAAAGCTGCGTTATTTACTTCAAGAAACATTAAATCATCTTTGTTGTAAACAAATATCGGCTCCGGATTATCTTTGATAAGAAGATCAAACATTTTGCCTTTATTGTTTAGCAGCGCTTCAAAATCATCCGACAATGAAGTTTCGTCAATTTGCATAATAACTCCTTCTAACTGTTTTTCTGCATCAAATATTTTACTTAAAAATATTTTTACATCTTCCCACATAGTGGTCGATTCCGAAATTGAAGATACAGCGTTTTTATCTAATTGAATTTTATAATTAAAAGATTGCTCATGAAGATTAGAAGAAATGAACTGCTCTAACTTGAATGATAAATCTTCATGAAAAATTTGCTTAAAATTGATTTCCGCAATTGGCTTCAAATCTAAATTAATTAAACTGTAAAATTTTTCTGAGCCAGTAATAAAAATTCCCTTCTTATCGAATACTGCAAAAGCTTTTGGTAAATTATAGATAACTTCATTGAAGTCTTTTTGATTGCCGTTTTTTAATCCCGGGAATATTTTATTGATTTTTTTCTGAGCAACTCCCACCACTGCAATAGCATTATTTTCAGAATCTGTAATAGGGATTTCAATTAGTTGGAAGCTGTCGATATTTGGAATACCTTTAAATGGTATTCCCTCCAGCAAAATTGAATTAGTTGTTTTTTTAATATAATCTTCAACTGCAATTCTAAAATCAATAAGATGAGGCAGTATAAAATCTCTTTCAGATTTGCCTTCAAGCTGTGAATTTTTAAGTCCAAGACTTTTTGACAATTTGTTATTCACCAAAACATAATTACCCTCTTTGTTGATCACCCAGATCATTTCGGTAAACGCATCAATTTTATTTCTTATCTTTTCTTTAGTTAAAAATGTAAATGGATATGATGAAGCAATTTCCTGAACAATGCTGACAATATCTTTATTGTTAAAAATTTCTTTCAACTTTTCAGTAACAAGGTTGATATTAGTTAATCCTCTTATGGTTAACTTATTTTCAACCGGGTAGAAACTGCAAAATAAATAAGAGGTATCTTCATCATAAAAAGTATTAATTACTACTTTTGTTGATATACTTTTTCCGTTTTTTAATATTATTTCTATATTTTTTTCAAGCTTATTTCCTTGGGATAAAACTTCGCTAAACTCTTCATTAAAATTTTCTGCTGATTGGAAACTTAAAACATCATAAATATTTGTAATGGATGAATCGAATTCCAAAAGTGATGATGCTTCATCATTAAAAGTTATAATATTTCCATTCTGATCTAAAACCATGAAAGGAGTTTTGATAGTTTCTTTTATGGAATTAAATACCGCAAAGTTTATTTGATTTTCGTGTTTCACTGCAATTATATCCGGTAATTTTTATTGAATATTTTTAGTTTTTATTGTTAATGCTTTAGTTTCAAAAGGCTTTAGTTCATCAACATAAATTTTAAGCTGATTTTTTTCTTTATCAAAGTCATATTTTAAGTTTTTATCTTTTTCTAATACACTTAAGTTACTAGCTAATTTTGATTTCCCTAAGTATAATGCAAGCGCAGCATTTGCAATATTTTTGCTGCCTGAGTTTTTTATTTCTACTTGCAACGAATCTTCAAATTGTTTTTTTATTGAAGCTGATAAATTATTTTTTTCTCTCCACCATTCACTAACTTTATTTGCTGTTGTAATCCATGAATCATTTTCTTTGAACTTATCAATACAAATTTTCAGCGCATCAACATTATCTTTTAGGCATTGAAGCTGGGAATGATAGTTTAAAACATATAAACCGCCTTCATCATTTACCCTTTTATAATCGAGCAAATATCGTTCTGCCTGCTTGTGAAAATCTTCAATTTTAAATCTTATTAAAATGTCGTAATCATCATAACCCGTTTCAGGAATTACAAGTAAATCTTTATCAGTATCATAAAATTGTGGAACGGATCTGTCTTCAAAATTATCTGAAGCTAAAATTGTAAAGTGAAGGTTTTTTAATGCTTCAACTGTTTTATCATCATAAACAGTCTCAGGCGGACGGAAGCCGATAATTTTTCTTCCGCTCTTCTGTTCAAGGAGATACCTTGCATCTTTAAGTCTTTGATATTGCTGGTTGTAAGGTTGAAATTGAAAGACATCGTGATTATCACCATGCAATCCAATATCACCGTTTTTCAAAATTTGATTCAATGCATCAGGCTTCATCACATCCGTTAAAATATAATATTGGCCTTCAATTTTTTCCTGGTTAAGAATTTTAACAGCATTAATTATGTTATCAAATTCAAATTCGACATCGCAAGAAACTATTACTGACGAGCTTTTGCCTTCAGGCCAGGTTTCAACCCAAACAGAATTCTTCCCTTCCAGCCATAAAATTGAATTACACAATAAATTATTGAAAGCATCCTGATGAGTTTTGGAACCAACAACTTCAGAGAAATCAAAACCAATCCAAACAAATTTTCCATTATCTTTTTCCCCATAAGCAATTGATGTTGTCAGCGAATCATCCGGCAAACCTGCATAAGGGAAATCATCATTATACCAGTAACCCAGTGCGTTAGTGTATATTGAGTTAACCTTTGCTTGAATTGGGAGATTGGAAGCATCAACTCTTAATCTGAATCCAGCAGGAATGTTTATTGACAATGGTGTGTCACCTTTAATGGAATGAACCTTGCTTAATTCTAATTTATCAATTGTACCTTGATAGGAAAGTCCAAATAAAGTATTTAAAATTTCTTTACTTCTTTCTTTACCGTTTTGATCTTTTTCACCAACAATTTTGTTAGCAAAAACAGAATTGCCTTCTCGTAAAAATCGATCAACATTATTTAACTCATTATCACTAAGAACGACTGAGTTAGGAAGAACTAAGACAGAATAATCATCAGATAATCCGGACTCTAAATCACCATCTGTAATAACTGCATAATTGATTTTATTCTGGATGAAAAATAATTCCCAAAAAGTAATTTGATCATGAACAAATGTGGAATTTTTTGGCAGCAACTTTTCTGTGTAATTTGAATACAATAATGCAACTTTAGCTTCACTGCTTTTGGCAAACTGCAGTCCGTTAAAAATTAAAATTATTGTAAACGATATTTGAATTATTTTTTTCAATTAATTTTTACTCATACGTTGGGGATATCATAATCCACATAATAAGTTCTTGATTCACTTTCCGTCAAACCGTTGATGTACAAATAAAGAATTCTTGTGCCCGGGTTGTACTGATATTTTGCCGGCTTAGAACCAATTAACTCAGTGCTTAAAGAAATATTTTTTGCATCAACAACCATATCAACCTCAACAACTAAATCATTTATAGTTTCTTTGCCGGGATTTGATATAGTTACCGCAACTCTTCTGTCACCTCTTTTATCAACTCTTATTTCAACATAACTTCTTTTAGCATACCATTTCTGTATTTCTTCGCAAGTAGTTATCCAAAATCTTTTCTGCTTAAGATTATCGATTACATCTTTAACAACGCCTATATATTCAGGCTTATCTTGATAGTCGGTATGAATTTTAAATATATACATTCCGCTTTCAAATAAAACTCTATCTATATCTTCCTGGTAAGTATATTTTTGAAAACCGGTATCTTTTAAACCAAAATCTCTTATAATTTCATAATCATCTTTAGAAGTTTTTGCCATCGAGAAAATTCTCGCATTCCCTCTAATTATGGTTTTAGGAACTGACCTATCTGATAATGAGTCGCTCAAAATATATTTGTAGCCGGCTTTTACTAATGCTTTCAAAGTGTTTTGATCATACAAACCATAATAAGGCAATGCTCCTATAATTTTTGTTCTTGCAGCAGATTCTAATTTTCTTTTTGCATCAATCAGCTTTTGAGTTTGAGTATTTAAGCTGTTCAATTTGTTTATAGTATCATTATTAGATGATAAATAACCTATGTTAACAATGGCTGCAACCTCACCATAATTTTTAAGTTGACTAATAGTTTTGGAATACTGATTTATGTTTTTAGGCTCAATCAAAAAAGTTGAATTAACTTTTTCATTTTTCAATATTTTAAGCAAACTGTCTAAATTATTTGGCTCCTTAGTTAACACCGGGGTAATAACTGCAGCAGCGCTATAACCAGCCGGCCAATCTCTTACGTAAGCAATTGGAGTGTAAGTTAGCCAGTGAACTGAGTTTTGAAATAGCCTGTCAAAATACAAGTAGTCGTCATGACTGCCTAATACAGAATTTATTTCAAAACCCATCCAAACAAATCTTCCTTCACCATATTTCCCGAAAACAATTCCAGCACTTTTTCGTATTTCATTACGAACTAATCCTTTTTGTAGTCTATAATTATACCAAAAGCTTACTTGTGTTGTTCGAGGATCCAAAACTTCAACAGCCATAGGGCGATCCCAGGTAGCAACACGAAGAGGAAATCCGGTTGGAACATTTGCGGTTATTGGAAGCCCGCTTCTAATAGTATGAATTTTTTCGGAATCGGTGGTTTTGAGAGAAACTCCATCATTAGAAATTTCTTTTGTGAACTTTATTCCAAATACTTCGGAAAAGAAATCCCAGCCGCGCCATTTTCCATCCTCGGAATAAGAAGCTGTGCCACCGGTTGCATAAATACTTCCTCCTCTATTCAAATAAATTTTTAACTGAATTATTTCTTTGTCGCTTAAAGATTTTGTACCCGGAAGAACGATTAAATCATATTGGGTATGTCTTCCTAATTCAATGGTGCTGTCCTTAATTACTTCATAGTTGAAGCCGATTGCTTTTACATATTTTTCCCATGTCAGTAAATTATCGTCCAGCCATTTACCGTTGTTTGGCAGCAAATTTTTAGTGTACTGCGAGTATAAAATTCCAATCTTCGCTTTCTTCCCTTGAAAGGCTTTTTTGAATAAGTTGGCATCTGGAACAAAGTCGCTAGTTGAAAATCTACCATAAACACCTCGTAGTACATACAAGTAAATGAAAACAGCACAAATAACTATGACCAACCCGGTTAGAATTATAAGTGCTTGATTTATGCTGCGATATTTGGTTTTTTCTACCGCCATCTAATTTTAGTAGTTTCATCCTCTATTGGAGGAACATAACCTTCATTAGTGTATTTTAAAAATTTATCTTCTTTATTTAATCTCAACTCTCTTTTTGCCCTAATTGATTCTTCATTAATTCTGGGTTTTGGTAACGGCCCGGGTTTACCCTTTTGTACAACTGTTTGTTTCTGAATTTCTTGTTTATTATCGCTGGCATAAACCTCTTCAATTCTTTTTGCTATTTTAACTTTGTCGGTTTCATTTTCATATTTAAGCTGCTCTAAAGGTGTTAAAAGCTCACCTTCCACCGCAGCAGGCTTTTTCGCAACTGCTGCTTCACCTTTCCGCTCTCTAATTTTATAGAGAATGTAAGCTCCTATTGCCAGAATAAATGTGCAAATAGTAGCTACAAGTATTATAGTTGCTAGTATCGGTATTAATTCCATTTTGACCCTCTTGAAATAAAAATTGTTTTAAGCTTTAATAGTTCCTACACGTTCTAATTTACCCCAGCTCATTTTGATACCCAAGAATTCTTCGATAGTTGACATCGCTTTGCAAATATCGATTATCAGGATAAAAAACATTCTATAGATTATAGCATACCCCACAAGCCTGAATTCTTCTTTTTCAACTGCCACACAATAAAGAGCTGTTGCAATGTCAAGAAGTGCTAAACCTGCCCACCAAAAGAATATCAATTTTGACAGTCCGAAAACAAGTGCGGCAAAAATGAAAAAAATATTTGCGGCGATATTCATAGTCGGCCAAATTAATGCTTCATAAAACATAGCCCACAAAACAAATGTGTCTCCAAAATTTAAAGTTGGGTTAAGCATTAAGTTTTTGTGTTTCCGTATTGATTGAATTATTCCTCTTGTCCATCGATATCTTTGTTTTAGTAATTGCTGCAGTTTTTCCGGGGCCTCTGTAAATGAAATAGATTTTGGTTCGTAATAAATTTTCCAGCCGCGGGCTAATATTTTTAGTGTTAAATCTGCATCTTCCGCAAAAGTTTCACTTGAATAATAACCGGCGTCAATTATGGCCTGTTTACGGAACAATCCAATCGGGCCTGGAATAATATTAACCAGCTTTACATAACTTTGAGCACTGCGTGCCATATTTAATCCCTCAATGTACTCCAATGCCTGTAAGTCAGTAAAAAACTTTTTACGGTTTAATACTTTTACATTTCCGGCAACTGCACCAATTTTAGGATCAACTAAATGCCGAACTGCAAGTTTCAATGAATCAGGAGAGAGCTGTGAATCACCATCCATACATAAAATAAAATCTGAATTAGAATAATTAATTCCGGCATTTAAAGCTTGAGCTTTTCCGCCGTTTGGACGATTGATTAAAGAAACTTTTATTTTTGAATTTAAACCATTTTGATACCCAACCAGTTGTTCTGCTGCTTCAGAAGTTCCATCGGTTGAACCATCATTCACAATAATGATTTCATAATTTGCATAATCTAATTCAAGTAAAGAATTGATTGATTGCTTAACAACTTTTTCTTCATTGTACACCGGGACAATTATTGAAACAAAAGGCGCAAATTCATTTATTGGCTTATACGTATATTCATTTAAATAGAGATATGCTAAAACCAAAATAACGAAGTATCTAACTAATAAAACAAAAAGAAAAATCACTAAAGCAACAATTGCAGCATATTCTAACAAAGAACTAACAGAAAGAATTGTCAAAGGCAAAGTGTAAATAATCAGGTAAAGGAAAATTGCAGATAAAATTCCGCTGACAAGAATTCTTCTTAAATATTTTTTGCCAAGATTTTCGCGTGAAGATGTTTTATAAATATCTTCAATTAATATTTTTTGTTTTTTTATTTTAGTTTCAAACCGCATAGCGAATCCGTATTTACAGCATTTTATTTAATTTTGCCAATAATGGTGCCATATAAATCAACATGATTTTGAAAAATAGTCAGTTATGTACTTCTCAGAATGCAACAAAAAGAGGGAGTTGTGTTATTCTGTATCGAATTAAAACAAGATCAATAAAAAGTGGAAGACTTAATCTGCTATAAAGATGGTAAAAAAAATAACTTGTTGAAAGTTACTTTTAAATATTATTGTTTAACAACTTAATATTGAAAAACTAAAATCCCCAAAAAACAGCGGCAAAAAACGATACTGAACTATAACCCTCTTCGTTTCTTCTTGTGCTTCCTGCTCTAATGCTACTTTGTAAAGTTAAATTATTTAAGATTTTGTATTCTACTTCACCATAAGCTTCTCTCAAAACAAAATTAGTCCCTGTTATCCACCCAACTTTTCCGCCTATAGTAAAATTTAATTTTTCATTTTTAAATAGATTTAAATCGCTCCACAAACTATGCGATTCAAAATTTGATGGGGAATAATAAAGCGGAGAAACTACTTTATAGTTATCATAATAGTATTCATAACCTAAAGTGAAATCAGAAAAAATTTTCTTCCCTAACCTAAACTCAATTTCATTTCCATAATTCTTATCATAAACATAAATGTACGAATATTTTCCTGAAGCAATTACACCGTTAAATTTTTGGTACCTTGCTTCAAAACTGTAATCATCAACTTTTAGCCTGTTTTTTACAAGATTAGTAGAATAAAGGAGTTGAGCCGCATCCATTGAGTTGTAGCTTGCCTCCACGTAATATTCATTTTCATTTTCTGCTTTTAATGATGCTTGAAAAACTTCTCTGCTTTGTGAGTCCGTAAAAAATGTTTTGCCATAACCAGTACTAAAAGTAAAAACATCTGCAAATCTTAAATAAAGTAGTCCTTTGTATAAATTAAAATTCAAATTATTTGCTGCAGAATCGGAATTCAAACTGCCTCTATATGCACATCCGGCAATGGAAAGAAATTTTGTAATTCCCATTTCAAGCTTCAAACCTTCAATATTATAATTGAAACTTTGGTTATCTGAAAATGCATTAAATTCAGGTGACACTAAGAAATAAGTTGGGATATTAAAACTTGAAGTTCCTTCTCTAGTTGGCAGCCAGCTTAGTCTTTGTTTAATAATATATGAATTTGGCGCCTTGGCAAGCAGCTCATTATAAACTTTTTCTGCACTATCGTATTGCTTATTTTGCGCATACGAATCACCGAGCAGCAATTTTATTTCTGCATCATCAGGATTTTTAGAAGCAACATCTCTTAAATGTATAAGTGCTTGGACTGAATCACCGCTCCAATAATAAACCTTTGCTCTTTGTTTATCTATATCATAATCATAAGCTTTGTTGATTAAACTGTCATATATTGAAATAGCAGCCTTATAATTTTTTGCACAGATATATGCGTTTGCTAACTCAAGCGGAATCTGATTATTTAATGTTATGCCTTCATTTTCAGATTCAACAATGTACTGGTGATATTTTCCAACTGATTCATCGCACTTCTCGTTTGACGAAAGTGCCCTTGCCTGCTGCAGTATATTAAACCTTGCAGCTTCTTTATCACGCTTCACTTGAAGTGCAAGGATATATTTCAATCTTTCGACATCAAAATTATCCGGATTTATTTTTTCAGCTAATGAAGCATAATAGCGGGCTTTTTCATATTCCTTTTTCTGAAATTTTAAAGTACCAAGTGTCACTAAAGCCTGAATATTATTTGGTTCTTTATTCAAAACAAAAAGAAGATTTTTTTCAGCTTCATTTAGGTTTTGATTTAACCAGACAGATAATTGCGCATTTAATAATTTTGCACCTAAATTATTTGGTTCTTCAGAAATAATAATATCTGTTTGCGCCAAAGCATTTTTAAAATCTTTATTATAAGAATAATTTTGCGCAAGCTTAAACCTTATTGCGGAATCATTCGGATTATAAACTAAATAATTTCCGTACATCTTAATGGCTTTGTCATATTGTTTTGTTACGGCATAGTATTCACCCAGCTTATTCATAGCGCTTTTATCGGAAGGATTTTTTTTCAGCTTTGCTTCAAGCTGTTCAATTCTATCCTGATAATAATTTTCTCTAAAAGCTATTACTTCATTTGAAAGAGAATCATAAACGGAATTATTTGGATTATCTCTCAATAAAATTTGAACCTGGTTATACGCTTCTTCAACTCTTTTAGCTTTCATTAATTCTTTTATTAAAGAAATACGAATTTCATTGTTTGAAGAATCTCTTTTTAATATTCTATAATATCTGTCAATCGGATAAACCTTACCCCTTGATGAATATCTATAATAGCGGTGAGAAGTATCATTAACCGTGTAAATATATCCTTTCCCTTGAGCCCTGTCTAAGCCATCCATCGCTTCTTTAAAAAACGGACGAAGCTCCAATGCTTTTTCAAATGCATTAATTGCTGTTTTCTTTTTACCAAGCCACATGCTGAAATAACCGAAACGCGACCAAAGTCGATGGTCATCAGGATATTTTTCAGTATATCTTTTTAAAATCGGTTCGCCTTTACTTAGATGATTATCCTTTGCTAAAATTTCAGTATAGCGAATTATTTCATCCGGTGATGCCTCTTCGCGGCTAAGATATTTATCATACCATTCTTCGGCAGTTAACCACTCACCAAGATTTTTATATGCTTTACCTATCTGTAAATAGTTTTGCGGGTCATTTGGATTAATTGCAATCTCTCGCCTGTATCCTTCAATATTATTATAAAGGATTGAATACCAGGTATCAGTTGTGCGTTTTAGGTTTGAGTTTATATCAGGATTTTTTGAATCTAATTTTCTGGCGGAGCGGAAATCATAAACTGCGTATTCGTACTGTGCTCTTCTTTCATAACAAAGACCTCTAAGATTGTAGCCTTCTGCTTGTTGTGGTTTTGCTGAAATGTATTTGTTTAAAAGGTCTATTGCTTCCCCGTACCTGCCTGACTCCATTTCTTTCAATGCATCCTTTTTGAAAGCGTCGGCGTTATTCTGCGCAAAAATATTTATAAAAATAAATAGAAATAGAAAAACAGTTTTAAGCACAGAAGATGAATTAGTCATCACATAATTTTTTAATAGTAATCTAAATTATTCCTTTCAACAGTTCTTTCTGAAACTAAAAGTGTTAAATATATCCTCAACGTTAGTAATAGTTGTCATCAACTTTTACTGAATAAACCGAAATTAAAGGAAGTATTTGATTGATTAAATCTTCACTCTTCACCGGCAAATTACTTTTTATTCTTGATATAACCCTATTCAATGCTTTGGGATCACCTTGAATTACAAGCACTATTACTTTATTTCCAAGTACACAAATTTTATCTTTCTTTTCAATTGACAAACGAATTACATTTTGCAGCTGGTTAATAGTCAGTAAACCTTTTTTTTCAGCAAGATTATCTAAACGAAATGAAATTACGGTAAATATCTGCCCTGTACTTTTAAACAAAGCTATTTGATTATTGATAAGTAATTTAAAATCATTAACCGAATACAGATTCAAAAATGAATAATTTTCATCGGATAAATCTATATCTGTCAGTTTTTTATATTTAAGTTCAGTTTCATACTGCCTTGGTTCTATTTCTTTTATTTTTATTTCCGCAGAAGAAGTAGTAACACCTTTTTGCGGAACAATAAAGTATTCGGATCTAAACTGCCCTTCAGCGTGGCCGATATTTGGAGTAATTACAATTTCGCCGCTTTGAAATTTGCCGGGTAAACTTGGTTCTTTTTGAAGTGAAATAACTCCTGTTGCAAAGTAAGTTAATTTATCAACTATTCTATTAGTATCAGGGCTAACGGGTTCACCCAAAACAAATAAAGAAGTAATTCCTGTTTCTTCAATTAAATCTGTAGTATGCAGAAAAACCTGCTGCAGTACATTTAAATTTTTATAACCTACAAACGGTGTAAGTTCGTCAAATACTATTTTAGATGGTTTGTACTGCTGAACTATCGCAGCAACATCTTCCATATATTCAGACAAAAACTCATCCGGGTTTGCTTCCTGGTATAATTCTGTCGGCGGCGACACTCTTACAACCACAACAGAATTCTGATTCATATAAGTTTCTAAATCAAAATTAATTGATGCAGCTTGAATCATTAAATCTTTTGGCCGCATGGTTGTAAAGAACAAACATACTTCATCCTGGCGTGCACACTCCATTGCAAATTGTAATGAAAGTAATGTTCTCCCCGATTTATGGGGGCCGATTAGAAGATAAGTTCCTCCACTATATAATCCACCCCATGCATTATCTATAAATGAAATACCGGATGGAATAAGTTGTATTTTTTTCTTCATTGCCCTGTCAATATTATGAGTTATCATAAAAAGCCAATATTTATGCCGTTAATAAAAATTTATTTTAATGTAATAATATCAAACACTTACACCAACTTTAAAGAGACATTATTCCGTTAGTGTACTAAAATGCGACAAGCAAAAATGAATAATAATTTGGTTATTCAGCTCATATCTGGAACATTTCAAAATATTTTAATTGAATGAGGGCAGGTGGTAAAATCTTTATATAACCTAAGGTTAAGATAAAATATTATTTGTTAATTATCATTATTTGAAAAATTATTAAAAGGAAAATTAACTGGCTGCCAATTCTAAATTAGAAATAGCCAAAATTTTTCTAACTACGGAAAGTTTTATGTTTTAGAATTGTATCGACTTTGGTTAATAAAGTTTCTTTTGAAACGGGTTTAGCTATATATTCGTTTGCCCCCATCTCTATAAATTTTTCTCTATCACCTTTCATTGCATAAGCTGTTACAACAATAATCGGAATTTTTAATTTTAATTGATTTCTAACTTCCTTTAAAACATGAACTCCATCAAATTTCCCAGGCAGATGTATGTCTAAAAGTATTAAATCGTAATTGTTTTTATTAATTAATTCTAAACCGCTATCTGCTTCTTCTGTTAAATCAACATCATAATAATCACGAAGGTAAACCTTAAAAATTAATTGAGTTTCAAGATTATCTTCAATTATAAGAATTTTTTTTCGGAGGACGTTAACGCCGGAATTTATATTTAATAAAGGTAAAAGCACACATACCCATTTGAGTTAAAATATTTATTCATATCATTGTTTATACAAACCAGCTAAACAAAATGCTCATCTAATTCAATACTTAATTACTTTCCTTTTTAGGAAAATCAGTCCCTATTATTTTATCCCATAAAGGAGAACTTACGCCAAAACCTTTTTCAGAATCCTGGAAATGATGCCGCATGTGATGATTCTTTATTGCTAACAAAAGCTTGCTATGCATATTATAATGATGTATTGCATAATGTGATAAGTCGTAAACAAGATAGCCGAAAATAAATCCTATAAAAAATGGAGCAACAAGTATTTCACCTAAAATTGCGTTAAACAAATAATAAAACAAAAGAGCCAACGGAATACTTACTGAAGGAGGCATCACCAGTCTTTTTGAATCGCTGGGATAATCATGATGTACGCCGTGAAATATAAAATGAATTTTCTTCCCAAATTCAGATTTTGCCGGGAAGTGAAATATGAATCTATGTAAAGTATATTCGGTAATTGTCCAGATAAAAGCTCCAAACAAAATATAAACGACTATATTAATAAAGCTAAGATGAAACTGTCCAATCGATTTATAAAGAAAGAAAATTATCACAGGCACATAAATATACAATGGGACAGTAAAATGAACCTTTGAGAGCGCTTCAAAAAAGTCGCTCTTAAACATTCTGACTGTTTCATCTTTATTTGAAACAAAATTCTTTGCCATTGTAACACCTAAATTTTATAGTTAATTTTTTAATAATTCTAATAGTAATAAAGTTGAATTTATAGTACAAAAATAAACTTAAATTTGAAATCTTCAAGTGGTGAAATACACAAACATCACAACTTAAAAGTACGGATTAAATAATTAAGAAATAATATTTTATACATTTAATTTAAGTTCATTTCGGTTTAATCGCATTTCTGAATGATTGATAATCCTTAAACCTACTTGTTCTTAATCTTAAGCTTGAACTTTTTTAATTTTTTAATCTTTAAGTCTTTTAATTTTGTTAATTTTATGTAATCAATTTTCTATTTCTTCAGAAGGTAATCATTAATGAAAAAGTTAATATTTCAAATTGTTATAATTCTTTTCATTAACAGTTCAATTCAATCTCAAACTTATAAATATGCATGGCTTTCAGATACACATGTCGGAGCGCCTAAAGCTGAGTTAGATTTGCAAAATGTTGTTGATGACATAAATGAAAGAGATAGTTTGTCATTCGCAGTTGTAACAGGAGATATTACTGAAAAAGGAAGAGATGATGAATTAGATTCGGCAAAACAAGATTCTTGATCAATTAAAAATTCCTTACTTAATAATTCCCGGTAATCATGATACAAAATGGAGCGAAAGCGGTTTAACTAAATTCATTGATTTATGGCATGACGATAAATTTTCTTATGAAATAAATCATCAAAAGCATATTGGTTTGAGAAGCGGAATCCCATGGCGGGGCGGAGGCGGGCACATTGATCCGCAAGATTTACAGTGGCTCGCAAATCAATTAAAGAAAACAAAAAAGAATGAAGAAATTTATTTTTATGTGCATCATCCGCTTGACGGCGATATTGATAATTGGTTTAAAGTAACAAATCTTTTACGAAATTATAATATAAAAGGAATATTTGTCGGACATGGACATGCAAATAAAATGCTAGATTTTGATGGAATCCCGGCAGCCATGGGAAGGTCAACTTTAAGCAGGCCGAAATATGCCGGCTACACAATAGTGGAGAATAAACCCGATTCTATTTTGTTATCAGAAATTCAAGTTGACACATCAGGAACAATATCAGAAAAAATTTGGGGAGGCTGGGCAAAAAATTTTACAAAGGATATTCCATTAATAGATTCGCTTCAATTTATAAAATATTCAGATAGTGTTTCAGTCTTATGGCAGAAAGATTTAAATACTTCGATGTCGACATCACTGCTTACAGACGGTGATAAAATTTTTGCTTCTACAATAGATGGGATAATTTATTGTTATAATTTAGAAGGAAGGCTTCTTTGGAAATATGACACCAAAGAAACAATTTTCAGCAAACCTGTTAGAGACAAAGACATCTTAGCAGTAGCTACTATTGCAGGAGATCTTTTTACAATTAATGTTAACAATGGAGAATTAATTCAAGTAATCGGGCTTGGCGAACCTTTAACATCTCAATTAATCAAAATAGGAATTCAATATAATGGAACTAAAACTACAGCTATAATTGCCGGTTCGTCTAACGGGAATTTATATTGCTACGATCTATATTCCCTGGAACAAATTTGGGAAAATCATTCTGCAGGTATGATGATTGAAGACCAGCCGCTTTTTATAAATGGAAAACTTATCTATGGAAGTTGGGATAATTATCTTTACTGCATCGATGCCGCGGCAGGTACATTAATCTGGAAATGGACGGAGAATAAAAATTTCTATTACTCCCCCGCTGCCTGCTGGCCTGTAACCGATGGAAAAAATATTTATATCTCAACCCCTGATAAATTTGTTTCTGCAATTGATCTGCTTCAAGGCACAACTGTTTGGAGAAAGAAAGATTTTTCGAGCTGGGAATCAATTGGAATAAGCAATGACAAAAATAATTTATTCATCAAAAGTCTACTAGATAAATTTTATATTACTTCAGCAAAGAATGGGAAAACAATTAAAGAGATTGATATGAAGTTTGGAGAAGATACAATGCCGTGCGAGCCAATTGAATGGAATGGGAAAATTATTTTCGGCGGAGCAGATGGTAAAATATTTTTAATTAATAAAGATTATTCATGGGAGCTTTTATTTTTTACCGGTACAGCCAGGACTCATTCTGTTCAACACATAAAAGATAATATGTTCGCTGCGTCAAACATGGATGGAAAGATTTTTATTTTTACGGTAAATTAGAAATGTAAAATTTATTAATTATAAAAAGAGACATGAATAAATACAAGGGAATTATATTCGATATTGATGGAACGCTGACTTCAACAAATGATTTAATCTTTGCTTCGTTCAATCACATCAGCGGAAAATATTTAAACAAGAAATTTACGAATGAAGAAATAATCGATTTATTCGGACCGACAGAAGATGTAATTATAAAAGATTGGACAGGCGACGAATATGAATCGGCAAGAAAAGATTATTATAATTTTTATTCCGACAATCATCACTTAGCAGATTTATACCCGGGTATAAAAGAACTTCTTGAATTAATAAAATCCAGAAATATTCTGCTCTCAATCTATACCGGCAAAGGCAGAACTGCTGCGGAAATCACCTTAAAAAAATTAGATATATTTTATTACTTTGATTTGATTATTACAGGTGATGATATAAAAGAGCACAAACCCTCTGCAGAAGGAATACTTAAGTTTGTTGAGAAATTTAATCTGCACAAAGAAAATGTTTTAATGATTGGAGATGCACCAGCAGATATAAAAGCTGCACGTTCAGCAGGTGTTGAAGTAGCCTCGGTAATTTGGGACAGCTATGCAAAAAATGAAGTTCTGACATTTAACAGCGATTACATTTTTTATACTGTTGATGAACTAACAAATTTTATTTCAGCAAATATTTAATTCCCTTCACCGCTTCCACCAAAATCAAATGGAACTACAAAATAAACTCTGGGTTCTATTCTTTTTTGAGGGACATAATTAATTACATTCTTATCTTTATCTTTCACAGCCGAAAATGTCCAGCTATAAACCATTGATACAATTATATACGGAATTGGTTTGTAACCTAATTCTGCATACAGGTATGATCTATCGTCAAGCTTAAATAAATCTTTTTCATCTCTAATATTTATTTTATCGTAACCTGCCCGTGCAATGAAAGACAAGTCTTGCGGTGAAATATCAGTCTCTAAATGAAGTATTCCGCTGTCACTTTTTTTGTCAAGCCTTTGATAACTTCCCAATATATCAAATGTATTTAAAATACTTACTCTTAACTCGCCAAAATATCCATTACTTTGATTGATAGCTTCGGAAAGTCTCTTGGCCTTACTTGAAAAGCTTGATGAAGATGTATCAACACGAAATCTTTCAACTTCGTATAAAGAATTAAAATAAGCTGGAAGATACTGATCATTATTAAATCTTCGCTCTAATCTTGCTGATGCTGAAAAAATTCCTAATCCATTTAAATTTAGCATTAAGCCAGTTGCAACTCCGCTTCCAAAATCAATGATTTTACTATACGCTGTATAAAGTTTTAGATCAACTTGACTTGTAGCTAATAACGGAAATCCAATATCAAAACCAATAATGCTCATATTTCCTGTGTTATCGGTTGGATTGAACTTTTTTGTAGTCTTATCAAAACTACCGGAAACTACTCCCGAATATTGATTAAAATCTGTTGCGTAAGTCGCACCTATTTCTGCCATCCCGATTATAGGTATTTCACCGGCTGTGGTATATTGTAAAGGCCTAACATAACCCCGTAATCCAACCAGCCCTGCTTCTCCGAATTGACTGTAAATTGATTCAAGTCCGAATTTTCCAAAATCGATGTCAAACACTAAACCATTTTTTCTAGAATCAAAACTTGGAGTGTTATTATAATCATAAATAATATTTCCATATCCCAAAGTGTAATAATCCAACGCTCCGAGCTTAACATAAAGCGGATCGTTTTTCATTCCATATCTAACATATCTAATCAAGCTTATGTAATCGGATGTTTCATCAAAATTTTGCGAACGCAGTTTCCCTTGTTGATTAAAATCAAGCTGAAGTCCAAGGCCTACACCAAAGTTTCCATAAGAAACTTCCGGTGTAAAATAAAATGAATAAAATAATTCTCCGTCAATCCAATTCATACCTAACCCGCCTGAAATGTTTCCCTGGTTTGGCCTTGGGTATTCACGAATTTGCGAAAAGCCGGAAATTGTAAAGATTAATATAAAGCCGATGGTTAGTAATTTTGTTTTCATAATACAACTAAGTTTAGTGAGAAATAAAATTAATGTATTAAGTTAGTCTATTTACCTAATTATTGAAAGTTTCTGAGTGATATTTTGCGACTTTTCTCCCTTCTGAATTATAACTTTGTAAAGATAAGTCCCATTAGCAATCATATCGCCGTCAGCGTCTTTTCCATCCCATTCAATTTTGTTGAAATCATAATTCAATTGAGCTGAATTTTTCTCGATCTGCTTTATAAGTCTACCGGCGATTGTGTAAATATTTATTTTTAAATTGTCTGGTATTTGAGTCAGCTTAAAAGTAAAAAATGTTTTATCCGTAAATGGATTAGGAAAATTGTAAACCTGCAACAAATTCATTTCGTTAGAAACAAGAAATGATTTTTGATATCCGGGAGATGATTCAAGCTGCCCATTAATATCATTACCAAAAACTTTAAAGTTATGATCGCCTTCTTTAAATACCGGTTTATAAATAAAAGTTTCTTTTTTATTTACCGCATCAATCGAAGTTGTCATTTCCCCGGCATAAATTTTTTGATCATCAAGCCAGAATTGAATTACCGAAGTATCTTCAGGAGAAAACCAAACAGGATAATTTAAAGTCATTGTAATTTCCGGCAGCGATGAAATATAATCTCCATCAACTATGTCCTTGCCGTCATATTTAACTGTGAAAGATTTATCTGATATTAATAAATTTGTTGTATCGGGAATAACATAAAATGGTATTTCAAAATTATTATTGTCTTTATAAAGTTCATCAACTTTTTTATCCGGATCTACATTAATTAAAAATTGATGGTTTCCGAATTTTGTTCCTGAATTATATTTTACATTATAAGAAAGTTTACCGCCGGGATTTAACTGAGGGACCAGGTTATTCAAAACAACTTCTGTTGATTGATCAGGCTTTTTAACTTCAACTGTTACCTTAAAACTGTCTGCGGGAAGCTCCCCGATATTATACGTATTAAAATTTAAATTGATATCTCCGCCCGCATTGATTGAATCGCTTGAAACCGATACTGTTTGATAATTTAAAGCAAGCTCTGCTGATTTTTTATATTCAACACCAAGACTATTAAGAAGCGGCGTTTGATGATCTGTTGAAGCATCAATTTCAGAAATAAATTTTAAGTAAGGATACAGTTTACTACTGATTGAACTTAGATCAGCTTGATTATTTATTAATGTTAAATTGTTAAGTGAATCAACCGTTCCGTCATTTTTAATACCCAATGGCTTAAGAGTAATTTTACTATTTCCGGGTGTGCTGCTTTGAATTTCAATATTTTCCCAGGATGACGAAGGCCCTATTTTGGAGGTAACAAAATATCCTTTATCCACTGTTTTAGATATGGTTGTATCTGCCTTAACTCTTCCGCCGAAAGGTTTGGAATATGCTTCAGGCATGCTTCCTGGTTTAGCGCCACGTTTCCCTATGAATGCCCATGAGCTGCGGAAAACGAGGCTGTCAATATAAATGCTGCCGAACGATTTTAATTCATTCTTTAAATCTTGATTAGATGTAGGCCCATTGTCACTGATTCCTACTGCTATTATATAATTACTTGGAAGTGTATCCAAGAAATTAATATAATCGGTAATAACTTGTGCCCCTTCCTGTACATCAAATCTTTTGTATAAGAATAAATTTATAGGTTGAATCTTCAAACACACAAACATGATGCCCGGGGAGGGTATTCTCCGGTATAAAGTTTTCACCATTCTTTGTAATGATTGCCGAATTACCATCACTTTCAGCCGGCAGATAAAACAGTAATTGTAGTTCGCGCTGAATCAAGTTGGACTGCATTGTTCAAATATTTAAGATTTGTCATATATGAAGTAGCGAAACTTAAACTATCCTTTAGAAGATATCTGTTCCGAGTCCCTAAATAAAAAGATTGCTCGGAATTAAAATCATTGGCGCCTAATATTTTCCCTCTAAAATAATATCTCCCGGCATTTAAAAGTGAATTAACATCAATTGATGTAACCAGGGTATCAAAATCTTTGGTGATTTCCTGCGGACTTGTAAAATCCTTTGACTTGCTTAATTGCAGCACAATCTTTTCACTCAGAGGGTTTAGTGTCGGATTGAGGATTTTAATTTTCCCATCAGATTCCATATCAACAGAATAATCATAGTATGACCTTAAAGTAGAACTCGCAACATTTAATTTAAGTGTGATAGAATTATTGTCTTCATTTAATTCATCTATTAAATTATCCGTATCCAAACTAATTGTGATGTCGTGTTCCCCCGGTAATTTATTTGTAGGAATAGTAACAAAGATAGAATCATTAAGAACAGGCATTTTTCTTTTAAATGTTTTTGAAAAATTAATTGCACCATTAAACACATCTTTAACTAAAATTCTTATTGAATCTGAATTAGTAGAGCCGTAATTATGATAATCAATTTTAATATCAATAGAATCAACTTGATCTGTAAGCTGAGATGTGTTATATGAAACATCGCTTGAAGAAATTGAAAGATCAGGCTTGCCTGGCAGCTGCAAACTGATTATGGGGTCACCTATTAAAGTGTTAGTTAAAGCAAAAAGCTGGTAAACACCGCTGCTGCCGTATTTCTGAAGCATATCAAGTTTTGCACGTTTTAAAGCTTCACTAATATTGTATACTGAATCAGCTAATAATTGTTTATAAAATAATTTTGGAACTGTAGTCGCTGTTGAAATGAACCCCAAAGATGTATTTCCAATATAACCAATTGCCTGCCCTTCCGGGTCCAGCACAAATAATTGTGAAAAAGATTTAATATCCGGCTCAGCAAAACGCGCTGTAGAGCATCCAAAATCTGATATTAAAGGATTCTTATTTAGATTATTCCTTAATTGTGAAGGCTGGGTTATAGAGTTGTCCCAGGTTTGAGTTCCGCTATGACCCAGATATGAAATAAATAACCCACCTTTTTGAATTGCCGATTGAACTTCTTCGGAAGTATATGGGCCAAAGTTTGTGGTAGGATTTATTGTTTTGTAAAAATGAGTATAACTGCCGCTAATGGGAGGAGGAACTACATAATTATTTATTACATATTCATTAACTTCTCTAAGCTGATCTAACTGACTTTGGTTGTCGCCAGTTCCCCCTGAAAAAAAAATGAATCTTTTATTCCAATCATTAATTTTTTGGCTTAAATAATTTTTGATGCTTATCAAAATATCTTTGAAACTCATCATTGGTTGTTACAGGTATTCGTCCAACATTCATCTCTGGAACATAAGCTTGTGTGGTGTCCCAGGTAACAAACCAATTATCACTGACCGAAGTTCCAAAAGAAGGCACATAATTATCTACTGGCGGAGTTTTTTGAAATATTGTTTTATTTCTATGATAATCGTAATTAGCTCCTCCTATTAATGCTACATATTTGGGGAGTGGCTGCTGCCAGTTGTCATGCGTGATTTTTAAAAAATCTTTAATTACTTCTGGATTGAACTGCCCATATGAAAACTCATCATAAATATCATCGACATCTACTACATCAGCAGTAACGTTATAATTTTGAGCTATGAAATTAGCATATTGATTAACCTGCTGGATAAATTTTTTATGTGTTATAGCAATGTAATCTGCTTTGTTTTGACTGCTTCTTAGATTACGAAACTTTTTAACATAATATAATTTTGGTGTTTGTAAATTATTTTCATTAATAATTACAAATTTATCAGCTGCTCCTATTGTATCTTTAAAAATAATTTCATTATTAACTTTTGTTGAAAAATATTTAGCATATGTATCACCATATTTCCAGATTGAAAAATTGTCACCCGATAGATTTTGAATTTTTACAGAAATATTTTTTTTTGAAGTTAAAAACGGGAAGAAAAAAAGTAGCGAATCGTTTATTGCTTTTATATAACGGGGATATTCTATTTCAGTCCAATCTAGAATACAGAGGTTTGGATTCGCACTTGTTGCATAAGAATGAATTTTTACGGTGTTTGTCCCTTCTGTTAAAACATTAGAATTATATTGGCCAGTCAAAACAGTTTTTTGATATTTGTCGATATAACCGGAATCTTGAACAAGTTCGTTATTTAATGAAATACTTAATAGATGCGCGTCTGCACTTATATTTGAAGCATAGTCTTGAAGTTTTTCAAAAACTTGAACCGGCTTACCGGGATAAACATCGGTAAGAGTAAAATTTTTATTTCTAGTTCCTACCCCTAAACCACCTTCACCCCAGGTATTATTTTCATACCAAAACGGACTTTCTCTTCTCACCAAATCTTCCATTGAAAAATCAAACCAATTATTAAATTCAAGATGAATTATTTCATCATAATATTTTAATGTATCAGCTGTGCTTGAATTATTTGAAGTAACTAGTTTAACTCTCTTACCATTTTCACCGGTCCATGTAAGCCAATAAACCGTCGTATCAGTGTATCTTCCTAAATATTCATTATAAGGTTTACCGTATGGGCTCAACTCTCTATGATGCCCGCCATAATTTCTTTCACCTACAAACTCTACATAATCGCTATCATCAAAAACGCCGTCATCTTCACCTTTTACATAAATAGGTATTTCGTTTCCGTTTTTATACATCTTAAAAGTCTTGGGGTCTATTGAATTAACACTCACATTAAAAGAAGCAAGTTCTTTAGGAGTTATTTTATAAATAGAATTTAGCGCAGTTCCGATTTTTAAATAATCTTTTGTATAATCAATCCAGCTATCTGAATCAGCTACCGGGAATTTAGGAGTCCCAAAATAATTTGCAGCTAATTCGGGATTAATAATTAATGGGCTGACCTCTGAATTTCTATTTAATTGTTTTTGTAAAGGTGAAAGATTTGATTTAAAATTTAAGTTGATTTCAAACTTATCATATTTCGAAACTCTTCTATTGTAACTATCAAAATCAAATAATTTAATACTAACATGAACACAATAATTATTTCCAATCCATAATTTGCCTTTTATTTCTAAATCACTTTCAATAATATTTTTAACAGGTTTCTCTATCGCTTCATAAGCTACAATAGAGTCGTCTAATGATTTTACAGATGGATTAATAGCCGGAATAGCATCGATGGTTTCGCTGCTTAAAATTTTCAAATTTATAATTGGATTACTGTTAGGTGGAATTGCGATGAACAAATCTTTTCTTGGAAGAACAAATGTACCTGGTGTATCTTCATCCATAAATCCCGGGAAATATATTTCCTTCCGATTATTAAGTTGTTTAATGGTGTAAATTATTGATGGGGCATCAAAACTAATTTTGTATTTTTCGTTCTCGACTTTTTCAACTATGTTTGAAACCTGTGGGAAAGAGCTTATTGTTAAAGAAAAGATTAGTATGATAGTCAGTTGGTAAATTTTATTCATATGCCAGCAGTAATATTTCGTATAAAAATATAATATTAAATATAAATTTCAACAAAGTTACCTTACACATTATTCACAATCAAGAATGAATTTATCCAAAATTTTCAGTCTAAATGGAATACCAATTTCCTCCATGACAAAAGAATCTCTTAAAGTTTTTTTCTTAAATGAGCTGCTGGATGAAGGGAAAAATAACTTGACCGTTACTTTCAATTTAGATTTTTTAAGAAGCACCACAGTTGATATTAATTTTAAAGAGATTTGTAAAAATGCGCAGCTTGTAGTCCCCGATGGAGTTGGGGTTACTTCATTAATCTATTTGAAGTATGGAAAAATAATACGAAGAATTACCGGAACAGATATTTTTAAGATAATTTTAACAATTGCTGATGAAAGGCAATTGAAAATTGCTTTAGTGGGATCATCAATATCAGTACAAAAAAAAATAATTAATAAATTAAATGAAGAATTCCCGAATATTAAAATAGTTTCAACTTTATCTCCGCCTTTTTTATTTGAAAATAATGAAATTGAAAATAAAAAAGTTATCGATGAATTAATCTCGGCAAAACCCGATGTGCTCTTTATTGCGTTAGGTTCTCCCAGGCAGGAGTATTGGCTTGAGAAATATAAAGAATCAATTGGAGCAAAAATAAATGTAGGGGTCGGGGCTGTATTTAATTATTTTTCAGGAGAGAAAAGGCGTGCGCCAAAAATTTTTCAAGCCATCGGGCTTGAGTGGTTTTGGCGATTACTTGCCGAGCCAAAACGATTATTTAAAAGATATGTATTGAATGATATACCCTTTCTACCTTAAAATGCTCTCTCAAATAATAAAAGAGGCGTAAATAGGATTAAAAAGATAAAAAAATCTTTTAAGTTCTAATCCTTTTTGAAAACCGCCACAAGAGTTGTGCTTAAAAAATTAAGTGAACTCTTTTCAAACATGTCGGCAATCATTCCGAAAATTAATTTTCCCAATTTAAAATAATCGAAAGGAGGCATCATATAATCGAAACCAACCGGACTGAATCCATTTTTCTCAAATACTTCAATTAGACTTTTTTTAGAATACCTTCTGGCTGTTCCGATTTTATTATGTATAAAATCAAACATGGAAATGAAAGGAAAGTATTTTCCTTTAAACTTCTTTCCTAAAATTTTTATTAAATGGGTTTCTAGAAAAAAATATTTATTGGGAACTGTTACATAAATAAAAGATCCCGGTATCATTATTCTGTTAAGTTCCTTTAAACTTTTATCAGGACAGTTTAAATGCTCTAAAACTTCAATGATAAATGCCGCATCAAAAATTTCTTTTTTGAATCCGATTTCCATCGCAGATGTAACTGTCAGCTTTATTTTATTACCATTTATCAGATCTTTAACCTTACTTAAATTTTCATAATTTAAATCAAAAGAAACGACATCAAAATTATTACTTGCTAGTGCTAAAGAGTAGGCTCCTTTACCGGCGCCAAAATCGACACATCTTTTAAAATTAAAAGGCTGAATTTTATTTAGCTTCTCAATTCGTCTAACGATTCCTGAAACACCGAATTCAATCGGTGCTCCTAAGTCAATTTCCATCTAACAATTTAATAGGTTATTATATAAATTTTCGTAGCTTCTTTTGATTTTTTGATATTCATATTTTTCGCAATTCATAAAGTTAATTTTACCCATTTGATTTTTATCGAAATCGGATTTCTCAATAAACTTTACTATTGATTCTTTAATCGAAGAAGTATTGTTTTGGAAAAAAATTGCTCCTTCGGAAGTAAGAATTTCTTTAAACACTGGCAAAGAACTGCATAAAATTGGCTTTGAATAAACTGACGCTTCTAATAATACCGTACCAAACGCTTCAAAAGAAGAAGGGAAAATAATTGCTTCGCTGGATGAGAGATATTCTGTTTTTTGTTCCTCAGAAATCCTCCCTAATAATTTAATTCTGTGATCTTGTTTTACCTTTTTATTCAGAGAATTAGTTAAATTTTTTGCTTCAATAGTTAAATATAAGTTTAAGTCCTTATCTTTTATTTGGGTAAATGCTTCTATTAAAATATCAACCCGCTTATTTTTATCATATCGACCTAAATATAGGAGAAATTTTTCTGGAATAGGATTCATATTTAATTTAGAAACACTTGCATCTTTTATATAATGTGGTATAATTTCAATCTTATTTTCTGTGATATTAAAGTTATCAATCCAGAACATTTTTTCAACCAGAGTAAAACAAATTATTTTATCCACTGTATTTAAAAGTTTTGATACCAGTATACTCCTGTGAAATTTTTTAAATAGATTAAAATTTTTAGTATGAAAAGTAAAATGCGGAGTTAAAATAATTTTTTTCTTTTTTCGTTTAGCGTATAGTATAGCGTAATCACTGTAATATCTTCCGAGCAAATTGACGCTCAAAACATCATAATCTCCTTCTAAATATTTTTTCAATCCTGGTGTTATGTTATATGGTGTATATTGATTTAATATAACTGGAATTTCTTGAGTTATCGATGAATCAATTTTATTAGAAGAGAAATTTGTAGTAATTAAATTGTACTCAATTCCCAAATCTTTATAAATCTTCAATCTGTCAGATACGAATTTTTCCAATCCACCTACTGATGGATAAAAAGCCCGGGTAAGTTCTAAAATTTTCATTTAATTTAGAAGGAATTTTTCAATTGCAACTATAACATCTTCAACTGATACGTTTTGATGGCAATAAGGTTTATCAAAAATACATCTCCATTCGCAGCCGAAGCAATCCATCTTATTATATAAAAGTATATCATTCGGAGAAGAATTATATGGGAAAAAATGGTTAAATGATCCACCACCAATTATGCCGACAAGTTTTTTATTCAAAGATTTTGCTATATGAGTAAATCCAGAATCATTACCTATAAAAAGTAAAGACATCTTAACTAAAGCAGCACTCTCTATTATTGAAAATTTTCCTGCGAGATTGAATACTTTTTCACTATTAAAGTTTTTAATATTTTCAAAAACTTTATACTGTGTTTTATCACCAATTATTAGAGTCATTATATTAAATTTATTTACTAAATTAATTATTAACTCCTCATATTTTATTATTCCCCAGTTCTTAACGGGTATATCCGTCATTGGGGCAATGGTTAGGAAAGGAGGTAAATTTTTAACAGACAAAATTATTTTTAATAACTCCTCAACTTTTTTTTCGGTATCATGATTTATGAAAATTGAAGTGCCTAATTTTGGTGTTTTCGAAGTTAGCATTTTAATTGCATAAATGTGCTTTTCATATTCGTTATCCGAATTAATGTTTAAAATTTTGCTATATCTTGCATCCATCTTTCGTCCAAACAGTTTCTTTAAATATTTCCAATTAGAATTTAAGCATGTAACTTCTTCAGCACCACTAAGTAATGCAATTTCATCGTTGGTGATCCCTCTGGCGGCAGTTAGATTTATTGTTTTTTTAAAACCTATCTTCCTCAATTTCAGCAAAAACGATATCCGGTAAATAGGATTATATTTATAAAGATTGTAATTCCATACGATAACTTTTATCGGGCCAGCATAATCATGAAATAAATTAAGATATTTCTCTTTTATTATAAAATATATGTTTGATTCATCTTCGAACAAGTGAGAATTATTAAAAATTACGCTGGATATAGTTAAGTCGCCTATCTGTCCTGTATTTATAAATAATATGTTATTCGAATTTGGATTAACCTTTTTAAAAATAATTTTAAGAAGATTAAATATTAAATAAGCGACAAAATTATTTAAGTAAATACGCCAAGCTGCTTTTTCTTTCATCTATATATTAGGGAAATAGGATTTGTCAATAAATGGCACGTTACCAAATTCATAAAACTTTTGAATATTAACCCCCAGAGGTTTTCTATTTTTAATAATTTTTGGAAAAACTTTTATTAAATGAAATATTGCTTGAAAAAAACCTTCGAAAAAGGAATATCTTAAACAAATGAGCGCTCTATTTATAAACCATTTAAGGAAATATTTTATCGAAAAATTGAAATCGAAGTTTTGAATTAAAAAAATAGAGTAACTAATAAAATGATTTTTGAATCTATACTCTGAAAGGTATGGGTCTTCATTACCCTTCCCTCGTGAAGATGAGTTCTGATTGTGGAATATAAAAGTATTAGAAATATATTTTATGTCATAATCTGCATTATAACATCTGGCACTAAAATCTAATTCGTGATAGTAAATAAAATACAATGGATTGTAGAAACCAATTTTCAGCAGAACCTCTTTCCTAATTAACGCCCCGCAACCTACAAAAGATCTTGGGTTAGGTTTATAATCTATTGTCTCAGACTTTTTAATCCTATTATTAAAAATATTAAAGGCAACTATACCTAAATTATTGTAATTATTAAAATATCGAATACCTTCAAAGACAGATTTTTTATCAGGATAACTATCATCGTCTAAAACTAAAATAAATTCACCTTTTGCAGTTTCAAACCCTTTATTCCAACCAGAAATGCCAATGTTTTTATTAAGTTTAATTAAAATAACATTTGGAAATTCTGTTTCAACCATACTGCTTGTTCCATCTTTAGATGCATTATCAACTACTATTACTTCAATATTTTTATAATCCTGTTCAAAAACTTTATTTAAAGTATTTCTAAGTTCATCTTTACGATTATAAGATAAGATATTGATAGTGACTAAATAATTTTCTTTCACAATTCAACCATTTATAATTATTTAATTTATAAATTTCCAGCTTTCTCCATCAAAAAATATAAGTTTGTAATTGGAATAAAAATCTTCTGGTAGTCTAACTGTCAATGTTTTATATGTATCAATTCTTTCTTCATTACTCTCAACTGTATTTAATATCTTATATTTTGATTTTATCTCATTTACTTCTCTATTATCAACTTTAAGAAAAATATTTTTCATTTTTACTGATACTTTAATATCATTGCCGCTTAAAGAACAGTCAATTTTATTATCTCTAATTCCATCTAAATATGAAACTAAGGCTCGATAATGAAAAGGGAAATAATTTAAATTAATTTTTCCAAAATCGTTATTTTTGTAAAAATACATTTGATATGGAAGTAATACGATGTCAGGAGATATAAAAACATAAAGTTCATTATTATATTTTTCCTTTTGCTTTATCAAATTTTCTATTTTCTCTTTCTGTATTTTTAAAATATTCAAATTATTATTAAACACGAATGTTAAGCTGCTTAAATTTATAAAAATTAAAAAGATAACAAATAAAATTATTCCTTTGGAATATTTTAACAACACTATAAGTGTTAGTGTAATATAAGACCAATAAATCAATAACGAATTAAGTCTATTCCCACCTTCGGCAAAAATTCTAGGATAATAAATAATTGAAATTAATATTAATAATATGAATATGTATTTAGATTTAATATTCTTTATTCTAATAATAACAAGAATGAATATTATAAGTATAACTAAGAGAATTAAAGCGAATGTTTTGTGTAATATAAAATAAGAATATAATTGAGCCCCAATAATTGGATTAAATACATAAGCAGTAATGCCAATAAATGAAAAAGGTTTTTTTAAAGGAAATCCAGAAAAACTAATAATATCATTATTATATAAAGCATAATTAAGAAATGAAAATAATATTGCTAATAATATTCCAATAAAAGAAAACTTCAAAACTTTATTAAACCTATTTGGAGAGAATCTATTTTTAAATAAATATAGGAGCGCTAAAATCAGAAAGGGAAGATGGAGGCCCTGCTGTTTTGATAAAATTGAAAATATGAAAAATATAATATATCCATAAAGCAAAAATTTTTTATCCGATTCAGCGGTTAAATACACAAAAACAAAATATATGGAAGTAGCGTAGAATAATGAGCTTAATAATTCAGTAGCGTTTGAAATCCAAACAATTGAGATTAGGTGATCAGGATATAAAGAGAATGCCGTAGCAATCAGCAAAAGTACAAAATTTGGAATATCCAATTTCAAATAATTTCTTAATCTTAAAATTGAAAGGAAGAAGATCGTAACATAAATTAAATGAAATATTAAAGACGTTACCTTCATACCAATTGCAGAAGTGTGCCATAAATTGTAATTCAACCAAAAGTAAAAGTAGACTAGAGGACGTAAAAAAAGGAAAAACTCTTCTGAAGGGTTTAATGAGATCGGAGAATGAATATTTTGTTTTATTTTAGTAAATATTAAATAGTCATCAAGTAAAAAAGAATGATGTAAAACAATAACCGGCACGAAAACTATAACATTTATAAGTACAAGTAATAACACTGCCGAATATTTTGAACTATTGATATTCAAATTATATTTTAACTTAACAAGTTTATTCAAATAAATATTTTAAATTTTATTTTCTATTATACCGGGTTGAATATATTTATAATCTATTCAAAATAAACTGGTAAATTTCTTAAGGCTATCCGCTACAACTTGGTCCATATTAAAATACTGATATCCTGCCAACCTTCCGCAAAAAATAGTATTCGATAATTTATCAGTTTCACTTTTATAATTATTATATAAGATTTTATTTCTTTCATTTGGAATAGGATAAAAAGGTTCTCCTTCCGATTGTGGAAACTCTTTTGATATTGTAGTTGTATGAAAATCTTGTCCACTTAGTTGTTTATGTTCGAAAACCCTTGTATAAGGCACATTATCATCAACATAATTTATTTGGGAGTTCGGATTTGCTTACTACTTTTGAATTTATAAATAGCCATTCAAATGTTGCTGAATATATTTCAATAGGTTTATCTTCATGATATAAATCTGCACCAATTTTCGAATACCTTTTGGAATGTATAATACTTTTAGGATCAAATTTATATACTTCCCCTATATTTATGCTTTCATCTCTGTTTTTTCTAATTGCTGAAACTGCAGATACTTTACTATCATTACTATTAATTAAATTAATTAATTCTTCAAGACTGTGCTTTTTGGCAGCGATTTCATCCTCCAAACACCAAATCCAATCATACCCATTATCAAGCGCTGCCTTTATACCAGAGAATTGCCCCCCCGAACTTCCTAAGTTCTCTTGTGTGATAAGGATTAAATCATTTATTTTATTTAACCAATTTAATGTCTCATCCGTACTTGAATTATTTATAACGATAATCTTATCAAGCTTGATTGTCTGATTTCTCAATGAGTCTATACATTTTTTTAATTGAGTTAATCGATTATACGTCACTATTACTGCTACAATTTTCATATCAGACAATTAGTATCCCTATCATTTTAAATATAAAAATTATCATGACACATTACTTATCCTAATCAGAGAAAATGAATTTTTTAAATGTAAAAAAACTAAAAAACAAAGCAGAAGGGAATGCATAGTGACTTAATTCAAAAGAAATTTTCCCCTCTTTAATATCAAATAAAATTATTAAAAATACGACTGGAATTAAAAAGCTCATAGCAATTAGAGTCATAACTCTATATAAGTTTTTCTTTAATGAATAGGACAAAATTATTACTATTATTATTACGATAGAAGGAATTATTACATGTGCATAAGGTAGTATTCCGTCGTATTCAAAAAATAAATTTGAAAAATGAATTGGTGTAAAATTATTATAATCGTACATTATAAATGGCATAGTAACAACAAAAAAAACTAGTAAAATACTACTTAAGTGCATTATAACATTTTTGAAAGATGAAACAAAAATAATATAAAATAATAGTGGGATTAAAATGATTAAAAAATTGAATCGAGAGGATAGGCCGATCCCAAGAAATGCATCATATAAAAAAATTTTTAAATTATATTCTTTGGAATGATCAATGATTAGAATAGTTGCAATTAAAACCCAAATAGAGTTCGCTATATAATCCGAACCAATCAAAACTTGGAATAAAAATGTCCCACATATGAGAATATTCAATATTAGGAAAAGTAGACTTTTACTATAGGAGTTAAAATATTTTGATAGAAAAATGAATAATATTGTTAACCAAAAGAAATTCTGATAAGCACTATTCCCTAAAATAACAAAAGGTAATGCAAAGAAAATACTTCCTGGTAAAACTGTTATAGGGTTATTATCCCGGCCTAATTTATGTGGTTTGCCCTCAACAAAAGTATGAACATAATAAGGATACTTTAATGATAATATTTCTTGTCCAGCTTGATTTAATGCTTCATCTCTATCAGTACCTTTGCTGCGGATATTTTCATAAGGGTACCAAATTGAAAATGAAATAACTAAGAGCAGTAAAAAAAGTACATAAATTTTTTTAGGGTTAATTTTATCAATTAGTTGTAAAATTTTTATTAGATGCCTTTCAACTAATGATAAAATAACAAAAGAAATCATTGGATATAAAAATAAGCCAATCACTCCCAATGTTTTTTCGAAATGAAACGATGAAAAACTCAAAAGCAAAGCTGTAAAAAACAAATATTTTCTTAGTTCATCTTTTCTATTAAACGATAAAATGTTTATTGAAACTAACGGATCATTTTCCATTTACATGCTTCTCAAATATTGTGAGAGTGTTTGCCACAACCTGATCCATATTAAAATACTTGTACTCCGCAAGTCTTCCGCAGAAAATAGTATTCGATAATTTTTCAGTTTCACTTTTATATTTATTATATAAGTTTTTATTTCTTTCATTTGGAATAGGATAAAAAGGTTCCCCTTCTGATTGTGGGAACTCTTTTGATATTGTAGTTGTTTCTAATTTTTGCCCACTTAATTGTTTATGTTCGACAACCCTTGTATAAAGAACATTATCATCAACATAATTTATTTGCGCGGTTTCCTGAAATTTCTTTTGACTATAATTTTCGAATTCAAACCTAATCGATCTATAGGGCAATTTTCCAAACTTATAATCAAAAAAATAATCTATAGGACCGGTATAAATTAATTTTTCAAAATTAATATCGTCAATAATATTTTTATAATCAGTTTCTAAAATCGCGTCAATATTTTTGTTTGAAATCATATTTTCAAACATTTTGGTATAGCCGTCTTTCGGCATGTATTGATACTTATCCGTAAAATACCTACAGTCCTCATTTAATCTGACAGGAATTCTTCCACAAACGTTAGGTGAAAGTTCATTCGGTTCTAAGTTCCATTGCTTTTTTGTGTAGTGAAGAAAAAATTTTTCAAATAAATCCTTCCCGACCTGGTTTATAATTATATCTTCTGAATTTTTTATTGGATGTTTATTCCCTTTAACTTTATTAAAATATTCTTCAACTTCGTTTTCATTTTTTAAATTCAAATTGTATAAAGAATTTAAAGTCAATTTATTAATTGGTATTGGATATAACTTTCCATTATGATTTGCAAGAACTTTGTGTTCATAAAATCTCCACTCGGTAAATTGTGATAAATAATCAAAGACTTTTTTACTATTTGTATGAAATATATGCGGGCCATATCTGTGAACTAAAATGCCATGTTCATCATATTCATCGTAAGCATTACCTCCTATATGATTTCTCTTTTCAACTATTAAAACTTTTTTATTTAGTTGAGATGCTATTCTTTCAGCCATAACTGAGCCGGCAAATCCAGCACCGACAATCATAAAATCATATTTCATGATTCAAGCTTTATATTTTTTGAGTAATAGATGCTGAAATAAAATATTATTCCAATAGATACAGCCACTTCTGAAAATAATGTAGCTAGGGCCGCGCCGTTGTATGAATATTTAGGGATAAGAATTATGTTTAATATAATATTTATTATTGCACCAATACCAATTGGGATGATATATTTTTTTTGCTGTCCCCAAGCTATAAGGGGATTTCCAAAGATAATATTTATTGCTATAACCAGCACATTTAAGCTTAAAATTGATAATGGTTTGTAAGCTTCAGCATACTTTAATCCAAAGACAATGTGAATAATTTCATTTGGAAAATAAAACAAAACAATAAATAGTATTAAGGATGATATAAATAAGCTTAATGAATAAGTGTAAAATAATGATTTGAAACTCTTTGTTTTTGAAGGTTTGTTTCGTGATAATCTTGGGAAGAAAGCCGTTATGATTAATTGAAATGGAACAATAAAAATTAGAAATATCTTGTAAGCAGCATTATAAATCCCCACTTCAGAATGTCCTTTATAATATCCTAACATTATCATATCAAGATTATAGTACACTAAAATAAAAAAAGATGATAGCCCTATTAAAAAGGTTTCAGCAAATAAGCTTTTAACTTTATCGAAAATATTTCTGAAGTTTATTTTAAACTTTTCACTAAAATCATTTTTATAAATAAAAAATTCTGTTAATTGTGAAACCAGTAAAGCAATTGGTATAATTAAAATTGATCTTATTGTAACTGTCAACAATAAGATAAGAGACAGAAAAATTAAGCTTGAAAAAGCTTTCGCCTTAAAAATTATGTTCATTTTTTCAATTGCTTTAAAATACCAACTAAAATTAATTGATGTGGAGATAATTGTTAGTCCATAAAGCAGATATAAATACTTTTCTTCTCCTGAAGAGAAAAATATAGATGTTACTACTACTAACCCGAAAGTTATTAAGGCTAAAAATAGTTTAACACTATTTATTTGATTAAAAACAAACTTACTGGTTGATGGAGATTTAGCTATTTCACGAATTCCATAAATATCAAAGCCAAAGTCTATTATAATATTGAAGCATGCTATAATTGAAGTTATAAAACCAATCTTACCAAATTCATTTACAGCAAAATATCTTGCAATAAAAACATTTGAAATAAAGTTTACAGAACGGAAAACTATTTCTGCAAGTGTGAGTGCAGTTAGATTTGGCAATACACTTTTAAAATGAGAGACTATTTCCCCCTTTATCTTTTTGCCAGCCATACTTCGGGGTTTTGGTTTTTTCTTGCATTCCAAATTTCAAAATGCAATATGCTGCCGTCTAAACTTTCACCGACTTTCGCAATTAAATTTCCTGTTTTTACTTTGTCCCCTTCTTTAACATAAATTTCATCAAGATGGCTGTACACTGTCCGATAATTATCTTTGTGAGTAACTATAACCACGCTGCCATACCCGGGGATCCAATCTATTACAGACACAATTCCATCGGCTACTGCTTTTACATTAAGATCGGAAGTTGCTTTTATATCAATGCCGTAATTCAGAGTAACAGTATTTAATTTTGAATTTACATTCTCTCCAAACTCATTAACAACTCTTCCATGAAGTATTGGCCAGTTTAAGTTCCCGCGCAATTTAGAGAACGAACTAAAATCCGAATTTGAAAGATCAAAATTATAATTTGTATTATCTGCCTCAACAGTTGCATCGTTGGTTTTTTCAATCGTATTTGTATTTTCAATAGCAACCTTGTTTGCTTTTTTATTGGCAAGAGTTGCTAATCTTTCCGCTTCTTCTTTTTTTCTATTTTCTTCATCTTCGATAAGTTTTGTAATCAGGTTTTTGATTTGTTCTTCCGCAGATTTTTTTGCAGTCAGCTCTTTTTTAAGCGATGCCTTGTCATGCCTAATAGCTTTTAATATTTTTTTTCGTTCATCAATTTTTGCAATTAACGATTTTTCTTCTTTCACTTTTTGATTTACAACTATTGCTTTCTGCTGCTTTTCATTTTCAAGACTAAGTTTTGCAGCCTGAAGTTCATTCTTATTATCTTCATATTTTTTTAAATCAGCTCGGCGCCTCTCCGAAAACTTTTGAAGATACTTATAACGAAGCAAAGCCTGCTGCATAGATTCAGCATCGAATAAGCTTGCAAGTTCATTTTGCTCACCGTATTTATAAACAGCTACAACATATTTTGAATAATTTTTTTGAAGAGTATTTATTTCATCTTCCAGCGATGATATTTTTCTTTCACTTATTTTTATTTTTTTCTGTATGCTATTTTCTTCACTCTTCATTCTTTGAATGATTTTATCAAGCAGATAATTTTGCTTGTTATAATTTTCAAACACACTATAAGTCTTTTTTTCTTTTGCTGACTTAGCTGCTATTTCTTTTTCAAGATCACTAATTTCATCATGAATTTTTTCAAGCTGATTTTTTTTTGCTTCAATTTGGGGTTTCTGCTGCAGGTAGGCTGTAAAAGCTAATAGAATTGTAAAAAATATTATTAGATATTTTTTTTTAATCACCATTTAATTACAGTGGCATCTTCAGGTATTTTAAAATCTATGAAGATATCTTTCTTATTTGTTGACATATTCCTGTACTCGATATCAACAACCTGGTCATCTTTTTTATTTTGAATCTCAATTTTATTGGGAACTGCAACTCCATCATGCAATTCAAAATCTGAATATTCACCTTGAAGCAATTCATTCCCTTGATCATCGGAGAGTAAATAATTTGTTATCCCTAATTGACGGATGTCAACTCTATATTTTGTTTCCTTATTCGTAAGCGAATCAATATATGTAAGCACATATTGATCACCTTCAACATTATACGTAGCAGGAGTAGTATAAAGATTATTTGTAAGATTAACTGAGCCCACAAAGGCATCGGTTAATTCATCGAAAGTTAAATTCACTTTAAAAATATCTTTAAGAATGTCATCATTAACAGAACCTTTGTATGCTGTATTTTGGAGCGCGTCATAAAAAACAAAATCTTTATTAGTTACAACAGCCTGGGCTAATTCAATTCCGAAAGGTCCCATAATTGTCAAATAGATAGAATCCGGTTTTGATAAAATCACTTTAAATGTGGCACTGTTATTAAAGCGGCTGCTTTTTATTTTTATAACCCCATTCCCTTCGAAGGTTCTTATTCTTCTTCTATTTGCTTCAAGCTTGTTAATTAATCTTTCCGATGGTAAAATTTCAACTTCTTCATTTGGTTTTGCAGGAACACAGCTAATGAAATAAATTGATGCAGCAATTAAAAAAAAGAACAGCAGGAATATTTTTTTCAAATTTCACCCTTTTCAATTTTTGATTTAAGTTCATTATTCGAACTATCCAAATTTAAAGCTTTCTGCCACATTTCTTTTGCAGAGTCTTTATTACCCGATTTGAATAGAATGTCTCCAAGATGCTCATAAACTACCGAACTAGCTCCGCCTTTATCAATTGATTTTTCAACATAAACTTTTGCTGATTTATAATCACCTAACTGATAAAATACCCAACCATACGTATCAAGGTATGATGAGTTTGTCGAATCCGCTTTAATTGCAACCTTTATCATTTTCAAAGCTTCTTCCAGCTTCACTCCTCTTTCCGAAAGTGAATAAGCATAATTGTTATTTACTAACGCATTAGTTGAATCGATTGATAAAGCTTTTTCATAAACACTGTCACATTCTGCCCACATTTTTTTTGAATCATAAATTAACCCCAGTGTCCCAAGAAGATTAATATCATCCGGTTTTATTGTCAATGCTTTATTTAAATAATCAATTGCTGAATCATACTCTTTTAATTGATTTAAAGTAAATCCATAAGCAGACAATGCAGTAATATCCGAAGGATTAAGATCAACTGCTTTTTTCAAATATGGTTTTGCTTCTTCATACTTACTGCTTTGAGATAGTGAGAGTCCTAATATCAAATTAACAGAAAAATCTTCCGGGAAATATCCAACTGCTTCATTCATTACTTTTATTGCTTCGGAATATTTCTGATTATCAAAATAAAGCCCGCCCAATCTTATCCAAGCTTGATTATTCCATCTTGCTTTTTCTGTCACATATTTGAAATTTTCAATAGCAACAGAATCCTGGCCTTCGTTAAGTGCAATAGCTCCGAGGTACATTTTAACCTGCCAGTCAGTAGTGTCTTTATCCATCTTCTCGAAAAAATCTTTTGCTATAGGCAGCAAAGTACTATCCTTTAATGATTGTGCAAAGTATGAAGCACCTATCCTTAATTTTGCATCAAGCGGAACATCTTTTTGGTTTAATATATAAGAATATTCTTTTGATGCTGATGTCCAATCATCCTGGGCAAGATAAATTTGTGCTTTTGTTTCGTGGGCTTCAAGATCATCCGGAGTAAGCTCCAAAATATCATTAACCAGGCTTAAAGCTTTATCATATTTTTTTGCACTTACATACGTTTGAACTAACAGCTTTTGCAAAGAACTGTTTGCGGGATCAAGTGTTAATAGCTTCTGAATTGTTTCGGAAGCTTTATCAAAATCACCAAGCTTTTCATACATTTCCGCAACTCTTGACAGCACGCTCCATTCAGGCCCAATTCTTTTAGTTAGCTCATTATAAATTTTTATTGCATCCGACGGGCGGTTCTTTTCATAAATTCTTGCAAGCTGGTAATAGGCTTCAATATTAGTAGAATCAATTCCAATAATTTTATTTAAAACTAAAGCTGATGAATCTGGCTGATTTGCGGAAGTATAAATATCTGCCATCAGTTCATAATAATCAACTTTTTGTGAATCTAGTTCGACAGACTTTTTAGAATTTTGAAGTGCTAATGAAAGTTTATTTAATGCGTAGTAATTCTTAGCAAGACCATAATAAACACCTGCATTCGGGTCCAATCTTAATGCATCCTGGTATTCGAGAATTGCACTAGCATAATCTCCTTTAGCTTCTGCAACGGAACCATCAATAAAATGACTCAATGCTTTTTGAGAATTTTCTTTAGTTACGGTCTTTTTAATAATTTCTTGGGAAGAATTTTTATTTTCATTTTTATTTACAACTTCATTCGAAGAACACTGAACAAAAATGAACGCCGACACAAGTAATAAAAGTAGTCTATACATATAATCAAAAAAAATTTGTGAAATATATTATTATACCAAAATAATAACAAGGGAATTTACTTCCGAATTTTTCGCAAAACTTTATTGCATAAATATCTTGAAGTATATTTATTTACTGTTAAAATAATGGATTTCTTGAATACAAATATACTAAACTGTATCTTTGTAAAAACATCAATCTTAAATGACCTCTTTTGACTTAGGACTCGCTTTTGTTTGGGAATACGATGAGGACTTCATCAACCTTCTGGAAAAACATCTCCAAAAGGATGGGTTGACTACTTACCGGATTGGTTACCACAATTTAAAAGAAACTTACGATTTGCTTTTGGATAGAAAGCTTGCTTTCAAATTTTACTTGGATAGAGCGTGGGATGTTGACGAAACTTTTGAAGAGATGGGGAAAACGATAAGCAGAAGAAAGACGGTTATATTCAATCCATACAAAAATGTTCTGCATGCAATTGATAAAGCAAGTATGCACCTGGAATTTATATCAAATGGTGTTCACGTCCCTTACTCAATTATAATTCCTCCCCATTCTGAAATTGAGAATATTTATATCTCAATAGAAGATTTAGCAAAACTTGACCGTCCTTTCATTATTAAGCCATGTAATACGACAGGCGGAGGAATTGGTGTTGTTACCGGTGCTGAAACTTTAAAAGATATTTTGGATGAAAGAATTACTCATTGCGATGACAAATATCTATTACAGGAAAAAATTTATCCCAAAAATCTGAATGGGAAACGCGCCTGGTTTAGATGTTTTTGGGCTTTCGGCAAAGCAATTCCCGTTTGGTGGGATGATATAACCCATCTCTATGAAGTATTAAATGATAACGAAATTAATGAATTTAATCTAATGCAGCTTAAACGGATAACTCGAAAAATAGCAAATATAATTCAACTCGATTTTTTTTCAACTGAAATTGTCCTGACGGAAGATGATAAATTTGTTGTAATCGATTATGTAAATGATCAATGTGATATGAGATTTAAATCAAAGCACATTGACGGAGTGCCTGATATGGTTGTTCAACAGATAATATTAAATTTAAAACGTTACATTATTAAAAGCCTAAAAGCAGGGTAATAGAAATTTTAAATACAGATGAAAGCCTTAAACATTAATATTCTGATAATTTCTTTCCTTGTATTATTAATTATTTCATTCGCATTGTATCAATACGTTTTTGGTATTTATGAAGTTACGTACACTTTGACACCCGAAAAATTATTTGCTGATAATCAATCCACTGTTACTTTAAAAGCAATTCCTATTAATTCTTTTGGATGGGAAGCCCCCTTTAGAAATGCTCATACAAAATTTGAGATTACGGAAGGTCAAGATTTGGTTAATATTGTTTCCGAAGATTTTGCAGCAGGTATTTTAGTTTTACAAGCAAAAAATAATACGGGAAAAGTTGTTGTTTTGATCCATTCTAAATATGCACTTCTCCCCTCATCAATTGAAATTACAATTTATCCGAATTTTGCTTTGAATAACAAATAATAATGATAAATTATTTTTAACTTTGCTATGAATATTTTTTAAATATGTAAAATCAATTTAATTCTATGAAAAATTTTTACGTTCACTTTATTATATTTTTAATATTTACATTAAGCTTTAATATTTTTGCTCAAGGCTCGGCCGGTGAAAACGCTAAGTATGAGTACAGATCTTTAATTGATATGCAGACTGCCGGCATTCTTGAAAAAGGATTTGTAGGAGTAACATCTGACATAATGCCTCATGGAGTTTTAATTGAAAAGCTTGAAGTTGGTGTTTTTGATAATGTAAGTTTCGGTATTTCTTACGGTGGATCAAATATTATCGGAACCGGTACCCCTAACTGGTATAAAGTTCCGGCAATTAATCTAAGATTCAGACTTTTCAATGAGACTATATTCATGCCGGCTATAACATTGGGTTTCGATTCACAAGGGAAAGGAGAATATTCGGATTCATTAAATAGGTATGCAATTAAATCTCCCGGATTTTTTGCAGCGACAAGCAAAAATTTCGCTATGCTTGGATATTTAAGTATTCATGGTTCTGTTAATTATTCACTTGAAACAAAAGACGGCGATAATTTCATGGATTTGCACCTGGGATTTGAAAAAACTCTTGGCAGCAGTTTTTCTTTCATTGGGGAATATGATTTTGCATTGAACGATAACAACAGTCATGTTTTTGGAAATGGCAACGGTTATTTAAATATGGGAATAAGATGGTCTGTTGGATCTGGTTTAACATTTGGATTTGATTTAAGAGATCTATTGGATAATAAAAAATTAAGCCCAAGTACAGCTGATAGAGCATTCAAAATCGAATATATAAAGAACATTTTTAAGTAAGCTATTCTTAGTGGTTTATATCACAAATCAATAGATGTATTTTATTTTATACGGGAATGTTTACAAACCTATACATCAATATTAAGTTATCTGCATCAACAAGGGTATTTGATACCTTATTAAGACCTTTTATCCGGCTTAATTTTTGCACATATTTGCTTAGTAAATAGTAAGAGGTACACAATGAAAAAAATAAATTATTTAAATATTGCATTAACAATTTTTATCGCTTCTTTCTTAGGCGGCTGCTATACTCAAATGGCGACGCGTGACAGAGACAAAGATAGAAATTATACCGAGCAAAAAAATAACTCGGCATATAGAGCTGAAGATGGTGATGAAGCGGTAAGTGATACCAATTACTATTCTGATAATGACAGCACTTATTACGATTCTGATGAAGATGGAGCCATCAATAATAATTATTATTTTGATGGCTTTCCGTCTCATAGAAGATACTATTCTTACTATTATCCTTCATTCAGTATGGGAGTAGGTTTCGGAAATTACTATGATCCATTCTGGTATCCAACAGTTTGGAATGACCCATATTCTTATTGGAACTGGTGTGCAACTCCTTATCTTTATTATCCATACGCTTATTCATCATGGTATTATGGCAATTACTACGGATATTACCCTTATAATAATTACGGATACGGCGGATATTGGAGCTATGATTCAAATACTAGGTATAAATATAGAAATAATGATGGGTATAGAATAAGAAATAATGATGGGCTTAGAGGCGGATCTTCAGGTGGAAGAGGAACTTTAGTTCGTGGAGGTACATCCACTAGTATAAATGAAAGAGCAGCAGTTTCAAGATCTTTGGAAAGAGCAAGCAGAAATTCATCTTTAAGAAACTCTGAGTCCAGCAGAAATCGAAATTCAAATATTTCAAGCGAAAGAAATGTAAGAACCAATAGAAGCATAGAAAAACAAAATAGTGCAACCAGGAGTGAAAATACTGTTAGAAGTTCAACTAGAAACCGTAAAGTTGAAAGCAGTAGAAGTTCTACTGGAAGGCGTGAATATAGAAGTTCGGGAAGAACTTCAGGGCAGAGTAATGGAACAAGCAGTAGAAGTACAAACGTAAGAAAAGAAACAAGATCACATAATAGTAATTCTGGCAGCAGCAGTTCGTACCATAAACCAAGTTCAAACAACGCCCCAAGATCATATTCTCCTCCTCAAAGGTCTTATAGTCCACCGGCGAGATCATCAGCACCTTCAAGAGGCAGTTCTAATGGAGGTGGCGGACATTCATCAGGCTCAAGCGGCGGCGGAAGATCATCTGGCGGCGGTAGCAGTCATAGGAGATAATAAACAATGAAACGAATAATTTTAAATATAATAATATTAGCGGCAGTTGGATTATTTTTATCAGGTTGTTACACAGTAGTATGGAGCCCTCAAGATAATTTTCCTACTCAATCAGATTATGAACAAGGTTATAATGACGGATATTATAACAGCCCGTATTATGGAAACTACGGTTACTATTATAATTATCCATGGTGGTTAAATATTACACCGCCTGCTGCAAATGCACAGCCAGCTAATAGAGATGCTGCTGCTGGAGCAGTCAGAAATAATAACGGCGGCAGAGGCGATACGCCAAGAGATAGAGGCGAAATAATTAATACCCCGCCTCCTGCTGTAAACTCAGGCGGCAGTACTAGCGGCGGGAATAGCAGTGTAGAAAAAAGTTCTTCTAAATCAGGCAGTTCTGCAAGTTCAGGAAGGAACAGCAGTAGTAGTAGTTCAGATAGTAATAATGTTCGCAACAATAATGGTGGCAGAAATTCCGGCGGGAGGAAATGATGAAAAGCTTTTATTCAAATATTGCAAAGCTTACTTTAGTATTTAGCTGTTTAATTTTTACGAATACATTTTCTCAAAACTTAAATGATGTTTTAAGATTGGGATATAACGGACTTGGCTCAAACGCACGAGCTTTAGGAATGGGAAATGCATATATAGGATTAAGCGATGATGCTTCTGCGGCATATTTTAACCCGGCCGGTTTTGGTTTACTAAAAAGATTAGAACTATCCGGTGGTTTAGAATATTCAAGCTTTAAAAATGATGTTAACTTTATGAATAGTTCATCGAGTTTTGATAACAGCAGCACAAATCTGAACAGAATAAGTTTTGCCTTTCCTTTCCCCACTATGCAGGGAAGCTTAGTATTTGGGCTATCATATAATAAAACCAAAGACTTTAACGGCGGATTAAGCTTTGATGGATTTAATAGTGGAAACACTTCAATGATACAAAGCTTGAATGGAGGAAATATTCCATATGATTTATATTTAACTGATTCGGCCTATTCTACTTCAATTAATGGAATGTTAAATCAAAGCGGTAATATTACTAATGAAGGTTCACTTGACAATTGGACTTTTTCCGGTGCAGTTGAAGCAGCAAGAAATTTATTTTTAGGCGGTAACTTAAATATTCATACCGGCAGCTTTAAATCTGTAAATGATTATTACGAAGATGACACACATAATATTTATCAGGGTTTAACAGATCCTGCCACTCCTAACACACGAGATTTTCAAACATTCTATTTCAACAGAATATTAAACTGGGATATTTCAGGCTGGGATGCAAAGGTAGGAATGTTATATCAATTTGAAAATTACGGACGTGTTGGCTTTACAATTCAATTCCCCAAATCATATACAATCAAAGAAAAGTTTGATGTTAATGGAAGCAGCCAGTTTGGATCGGGAGTTACTTATACATTGAACAGTGCTGATTACAGTGACCAGGTACAATATGATATAGTTACCCCATTCGAATTAGGTGGAGGATTTTCTGCTAATTTTATGGGATTAATTTTTAGTGCCGATGGAACGTTAATTGATTATTCACAAGCTAAATTCAGCAATGGTGATGGAATATCTTCCCAATATATTGAACAACAGAACAAAACCATTAAAGATCAGCTTGGCGCAGTTTTGAATTATAACTTGGGTTTAGAATATACAATCCCTGTAGTTGGCCTGAGAGTTAGAACCGGTTTTATGTCAATGCCGTCCGCATATAAAAATGATCCATCGGAATACAATAAAAAATATTTTACTGCCGGACTTGGATTTCTTTTACAGGAAACGATCGGAATAGATGCAGCATTTGCTCATGGATGGTGGAAAGATTTTGGAGACAATTACGATACTAATGTTTCCCGAACATTTCAGACTATTTCGGATAATCATTTCATGTTAACAGTTACTTACCGTTTTTAAATATTTGATTTGTTTAGTAATTAAAAGCGCCATATTTTTTATGGCGTTTTTTATTTTTAAATAAATTAAAATGAATTAATTAGTATAGGAGAAAATCATACTAGGAATTGTTTCGCGCATAGAAAGTAAAGACTATTATGTCCTGCCTATAAATGAATTTGACGAAATAAGATGCAGCTTAAAAGGCAGGTTTAAAAAAGAGTTTAACCTAAAAAAAGATAAACTTTATCTTATTGACATGGCTGCAGTAGGTGATGAAATTGAATATGACTTAAATGAAGATGGAAGTGGTGTAATTCATACAATCGGAAAAAGGAAAAACCACATTGCACGCAAAGCACCAAAAATTAAAGGAAGCGGTAAACGCGGCGAAAGATTGGAACAGGTTATTGCGGCTAATGTGGATAATTTTTTTATTATAACCAGTATTAAAAAACCTGAATTTAATAATCGAGCACTTGACAGGCTTTTAGTGACCGGTGAAAACTCTCACATTAAAATCATAATTATTTTAAATAAAAAAGATTTGGATACAAATTCTGAAATCGACTTCTGGAATTCATTATATTCTGAAATTGGATACACAGTTATCAGTACAAGTAAAATTACAAAGGAAGGAATTGATGAAGTCCGGAATCTTGTGATGGGAAAAAAGAATTTATTATGGGGACAATCGGGTGTTGGTAAATCTTCTTTAATAAATTTAATTTTTCCTGATTTAGATTTAGCAGTAGGTGCTGTAAGTTTGGCAACCAATAAAGGAATTCATACTACTGTAACAAGCTTAATGACAAAAATAGATCATGATACATATATTATTGATACTCCTGGAATAAGAGAAATCGATCCTTATGGAATTAAACAGGAGGATTTAAGTCACTATTTTATTGAATTTACAGACTATATAAATGATTGTAAGTTCAATACATGTACGCATAATCATGAGCCGGACTGTGCTGTTATAAGAGCGGTTGAGAATGGAAATATTTCCTTAGAACGATATGATAGTTATTTGAAACTTTTAGATACCATTGAAGAAGATATATTATTTTAATAATCTTAATCCCATATAAATTGAAAACTTTTTCATTATAAATTATATTTAAGTCAATAAAAATATAAACATAATGCCTGATTTGATAGAAACATTAGTTAGTTCTTTTTCTAAATATCTTACAGAAAAAAAAACAACTCTTAAAAATAATCCCAATAACTTTTTAATAAGTTACTGCTTTCCTTTGGAAAAAAATATTTTAGAGTTTGAACCACATTCACTGGCAGCAAAATTTAATAAAGCTTTCTATTTTGAAATACCTGCTGAAAATTTTTCATTTGCAGGTATTGATGAAATTATTTCTATTTCAGAAAAAGGCGAAGGAAGGTTTGCTGCTACAGAAAAAAAAATAAATGAATGGAAAGAAAATTTTATAAATAATTGGGACGAAATCAGCAGCAAAAGAATTCCTTTGTTCATCGGTTCAATGAAATTTATGGTTGAACATTCAGATGAAGATTGGAAAGAGTTTGAGGATTCAGATTGGTTTGTTCCCGAAATTCTATTTCTTAAGATTGGAACAAATAATTATTTAATTTATAATTTTATTTTTTCCGCCAGCTCAAGTTCTCACAAAGCGGCAGAGAAGTTTGAAGCAAAACTGCGATATATTTTGCAAGTAATTAAATCAGTAAAGAATGAAACAAAAAAATTTTCTATTATAAGTGAAAGCGGTTCAACACCAAAAGATAAAAAGAAGTGGAAGCAGCTAATAGGAAAAGCACTTGATGAAATTCATGAAGACAAAATTGAGAAGATTGTTTTAAGCAGAAAAGTTGAATACCTACTTTCAGAAGAGCCTGACATTGAAAATTTAATTTCGCAATTAAAAATTCACTATCCACATTGTTATATATTTAACATCAATCATAATAAATCTTTTTTCTTTGGTGCTACTCCTGAAAGATTAGCTAACTTTGTTGACGGTAAAATTGAAATTGATGCGTTAGCTGGTTCTGCTCCAAGAGGCAAAGATGATATGGAAGATAAATTATTTGAAAACAATTTGAAGAAAAGTGACAAAGATTTAAGAGAACATAATTTTGTTGTTGATCATATCAAAAAAATAATTTCAAACTATTCTCTTAATGAAGTTAAAATTGCTCAACCATCAATTCGAAAGTTGGCAAACATACAGCATCTTTTAACGAAATTCTCTTTAAATTTGAATAATGGAACTTCAATATTATCAGTCGTGAGAGATATCTCCCCTACACCGGCAGTGTGCGGCATTCCGGTAAATGAATCTCTTCATTTAATTAAAAAACTTGAGAATCATAACAGAGGCTTATACGGCGGTTTAATCGGCTGGTTAAATTTTGAAAACGAAGGTGAATTTGCCGTAGCAATTCGCTCTGCAATATTAAATAAAAAGAAAATTACAGCTTATGCCGGCTGTGGAATCGTTCAAGATTCAAATCCGGATCTTGAGTACTCTGAAACCGAATTAAAATTAAAAACTATACAGAATCTGCTGAAGAATGAAAATAAAAATTAATCGAAATATTTTTTGGACTGATACATTTGTTAGTGAACTTGTTTCATCGGGTGTTAAATATGTTTGTATATCTCCTGGCTCACGAAATACTCCGCTAACCCTTGCTTTTGCAAATAACAAAAAAATAAAATCTTTTCTTCATATCGATGAAAGAAGCGGCGGATTTTTTGCTCTTGGCCTCGCTAAGGCTTCAGATACCCCGGTTGCATTAGTGTGCACTTCCGGAACAGCTACCGCCGAATTTTATCCTGCAATAATTGAAGCGTACCAGCAAAGAGTTCCATTAATTGTATGTACTGCGGATAGGCCCCCCGAACTGTTAGACGTGGGAGCAAATCAAACTATTAATCAATATAATATATATAAAAATCATATCCGCTGGTTTTTTGATGCCGGGCTTCCGGAACCTATAGCTAAAAGAATTAAGCATATTAAAACATTGGCAAAACGTGCAGTTTATGAAAGCACGATTAGGTCAAGGGGACCGGTACATATAAATTTTCCGTTTAGAAAACCTTTTGAACCGGAATCATACACGGATGAAGTTGATAACAAGCTAATTGAACTGGCAAAATCAAATTCAATTGACCATAAGAATATATTTAAGGAAGAAGAAAAAAATATTACTGCTGAAAAATGGTTTTCGGAAGTTAAAAACCATTTAATGAAAAAGAAAAAAGGAATTATAATTGCCGGACCGGAAAATTACAACTCAAGATTTCATGAGAATTGTAAATTACTTTCTGAAAAATTAGGTTACCCGATTTTTGCTGATGGGGCTTCTCAATTAAGATTCGGCAATTCAACTAAGACATAATATTATTTCAAATTATGACGCAATTCTTCGCTCTAATAAGTTTACAAAAAAATATAAACCGGAAATCATTTTGCAGTTTGGCCGGACAGTAACATCAAAAGCTCTTGAAACTTTTTTTGAGAATACTAATACTGTAAGATTTATGATTAACGAATATGGCGATTGGTTTGATCCTTCCAATAGAGCGACTGCTGCTTTGGCTTGCAAGCCTTACATTTTTTGCGAGACAATGTTAGAGAAATTAGGAAGCAGCAGCATTTTAAAGCAAAGAAATAATTGGCTGGAAATTTTTATTGAAGCAGATAAAATTGCTTCAAAAACAAAAAAAGAAATTATCGAGAAATCAAATTTCGCAAACGAGCCAAGAACAATAATTGAATTGCTTAATGCTTTGCCGGAACGTTCTCAAATTATGATTTCCAATAGTATGCCAATTAGGGACTTTGATTACTTCGCAACTAAGACTGACAAAATTTTTACTATATTCAATAATCGTGGTGCAAGCGGAATTGACGGAATTACTTCAACAGCTCTTGGAATAACTGCAAACAATAATTTCCCGACAATACTTATAACTGGCGACCTGGCTTTTTATCATGATTTAAATGGAATGCTTGCTGCCAAAAAATATACGCTGCCGCTCACAGTAATTTTAATAAACAACAACGGAGGCGGAATTTTTGAAGTCCTTCCGATATCAGACTACGGAAAAGTATTTAAAGATTACTTTATTGCCCAGCATAATTTGAACTTCAAACCTTTAGTTGAAGCTTATAGCGGTAAATATTATTTGATTAATAGCTGGAATGATTTCAAAAATAGAATTCATAAATCAATTCAAGAAAAGAATTTTACAGTTCTTGAAATAAAGACCAGTGCCCAAAAATCCTTGCAGCTAAGAAGAAAATTTTGGACGGAAGTTGATAAAAATTTACCTTAGAAAGAAATGATAATAAAAGTCAATGAGTTATCTTTCAATGTAAATTTTGATGAAACACAATTCGATAAATCGCAAACCCCCTTATTCTTACTTCATGGTTTTACCGGCTCTTTATTAGACTGGAATTTCATTTATAAAGATCTTACAAAGAAAGTTTTCCCCATCGCTGTCGATCTTATTGGACATGGAAATTCAGATTCCCCAAATGATGTTAATTTTTATTTAACTGATTCTATTGTAGAACAATTAAAAATTATAATTGAAAAGTTTACAAATGGAAAGATCTTTCTTCTTGGTTATTCCATGGGCGGAAGAGCGGCATTATCTTTTGCTTTGAAATATCCTCAAAAAATAAGAGCACTAATTTTAGAAAGCACAAGCGCAGGAATTAAAGATGAAAATGAAAGATTGAATAGAATAAAAAGTGATAATGACCTTGCTGATTTCATTTTGCATAATCCTATCGAAAAGTTTATTGATTACTGGATGAACCTTGATATGTTCGCAACTCAAAAAAGATTTTCTAATCAGAGACTTGATGAGATGAAAAAATCAAAACTGAACAATGATAAAATAGGATTAGCTAATTCTCTAAAAGGATTCTGTACCGGGAAGATGCCAAATTATTTCAGCGATTTGAAAAACTTCCAACCTGAAACTTCATTAATTACGGGAGAACTAGATTCAAAATTCACAGATATAAATATTGAAATGGCTTCTTTACTTCCAAACTCAACTCACGAAATAATTAAAAATGCCGGACACAATACTCATCTTGAAGAACCTAAAAAGTTTATTGAAAGTGTGAATAGATTTTTAGTGCAGTTTTAAATTTATGAATTGTATAAAAGTAGGTCATCTTAGATCGTAGTTTGAATTTTAATGAATCTCCTCAAGTAATTTAATCAAAATTGGCAAATCAACTATTAGGGTGCTCCAAACAAGATCAAGATCAACTTCAAAATATCCATGTATTAAATGGTTTCTCATTCCTACTATATCTTTCCAAGGTATCTGTAAATTGTTATCCTTTAATTCTTGAGATATTTTCGAAGCAGCTTCTCCAATAATCTAAATTTCTTTAACAACAGAAAGGACTAACATACGATCCTTTTCAAGGTCTACTTTTTCTTTACCATCAGCAAAAGATAGAGCTTCTTTTGCTGCCTCAATCATCTGCTGTAATCTTATTTTATCATTCTGCTGCATATTGCACAATAGCTTCATGCATAACTGTATCGCGAAAATATTTGCTTAATTCTTCTGAAGTATGCAGATCGACTTTTTTATTCATCATTTCTGAAAGTTCCCTTTGAATACGGGCTATAGAAAGATATCCCGGTTTTTTATTACTTTCAAACTCAATAAGTAAATCTAAATCACTATCATCATTAAAAGTGTTTTTTGCGTAAGAGCCGAACACTAAAAGTTTACTAATCTTATTTTCTTTACAAAAAGCTGATAAATTTTTAGAATTATATTTTAGAATATCTATCATTGTTTTTTACTATGACTTACAAAGAGACTAATATTTTTAATATCTAAAGTAAAGTTAAAAATTCAAATTTAATTTAACAATTTACATTCATTCCTATCTTTCCTAACTTTTCAATATTTTTGTAGCACTAAAATCAAAACAAGGAATTATAATGAAATTTAATTGGACAAAGGTTAAAGATTACTCTGATATCATTTATGAAAAAATGGATGGGATCGCAAAAATAACAATCAATCGTCCGGAAGTTCGAAATGCATTTCGTCCTGAAACTGTAATTGAAATGTACGATGCTTTTTCCGATGCCCGTGAAGACCAGGAAATAGGAGTTGTTTTATTAACTGGTTACGGACCTGCTAAAGACGGCAAATATGCTTTTTGCTCCGGCGGTGACCAGCGAATTAGAGGCGATAAAGGATATGTTGGGAAAGATGGAGTCCCAAGATTAAATGTGCTTGATCTTCAAAAATTAATTAGAAGCATTCCCAAACCGGTAATTGCCTTAGTTGCCGGTTATGCAATTGGGGGAGGGCATGTGCTTCATGTAATTTGTGATTTAACTATAGCAGCTGACAATGCTATATTTGGACAAACCGGTCCTAAAGTCGGCAGTTTTGATGGCGGATTCGGTTCAAGTTATCTTGCGAGAATTGTTGGACAAAAAAAGGCAAGAGAAATTTGGTTTTTATGCCGTCAATACAATGCCAAAGAAGCAGAAAAAATGGGGCTTGTCAACAAAGTTGTTCCTATTGATAAATTGGAAGAAGAAGGAGTACAATGGGCAAAAGAAATTTTACAGCACAGCCCACTTTCTATTCGATTATTGAAATCGGCTTTTAATGCCGAGCTAGACGGACAAGCAGGAATTCAAGAACTAGCAGGCAACGCAACACTTCTTTACTATATGAGTGAAGAAGCACAGGAAGGGAAAAAAGGCATATCTAGAGAAAAGAAAACCTGAGTTTAATAAGTTTCCAAAATTGCCTTAAACCATTTTACCATAAACGAATTATTTATATATGACAAATGAGATAGCATTACCTAACAAATTTCAAAGCTGGATTTTAGCAAGCCGTCCAAAAACATTATTGGCCGCTGTTGTGCCAGTTGTTGTTGGTTCTTCATTAGCAATTAGCGAAGGAAAATTTATTTTTCTTTTTTCGTTAGTTGCATTGTTCTGTTCGGTGTTAATTCAAGTCGGGACAAACTTTACTAACGACTTATATGATTTCCACAAGGGCGCCGACAATGAACAACGAAAGGGACCTGTAAGTGTTTTAGCTTCCGGATTAATAACAGTAAATGAAATGAGGTTGGGAATCATTGGAGTGTTTGGCCTTGCATTTATTCTCGGATTATACCTGGTTAGCCAAGCAGGAATTGTAATTTTGATTGTCGGTGTTGTTTCTATTATTGCGGGAATTGCATACACTGCAGGGCCATTCCCTTTGGCTTATAACGGACTTGGTGATGTGTTTGTATTCTTGTTTTTTGGATTAGTTGGAACAGTTTTTACTTACTACCTTCATTCTCATGAAATAACCTTGGTTTCAGTACTTGCTTCTATTCCGGTAGGGGCATTGATTACAAATATTTTAGTTGTAAATAATTTCAGGGATATCGAAGAAGACAGGGCCGCAAACAAGAAAACACTAGCCGTAATTCTAGGTAAAGATTTTACGAAGTATCAATTTATTTTTCTTTTAGTTTTATCTTTTATAGTTCCAGCTGTCTTATATCTGTTCTTTAAATTTCACATAATAATCTTTCTTCCATATTTATCACTTCCACTGGCGCTTCGACTTATTAAAATGTTAAATACTTTTGATGGAATGCAGCTAAATAAAACTTTAGAGTTAACAGCTAAGTTCTCTGCATTATTCGGATTGCTGTTTGCGCTTGGTTTAACTTTATAAATATTTATTTCCAAAATGCAATTATCTAATTTCCCCTTCAATAATAATTTTAATCCTTCATCGACCGCAATTATTGAAAACAATAACTTCATCACTTATGAAAAGCTGATAAATAAGATTAATTTTTTAGCCGGACATTTTCTTAAATCAAGGGATTAAGGAAAAATGATTTCGTCGGTATTTTAAGTTCTAACAATTCCGATTTCATAATAGCTGTAATTGCACTTTGGAATATTGGGGCAATTCCAATTCCTTTAAATATTCGCCTAACAAGAATTGAATTGAAGGAACAATTAAATTTTGCCGGATGTAAAATTTTAGTTCAAATTGGTGAGAATGAAAAACTCCAAGGTCTCCAAGACCTCGGAGGTTTAAATACAACGCTTATTGAAAAAGTAGAAATACCGAAAGACTATGTTAAAATAGAAAAGGGCCTAAAGTGGGATTGTAATAGTGATAACATCGCAGTTATATTATTCACATCTGGTTCTGCAGGAAAACCAAAAGCGGTTCAATTAACTTGTAATAATCTTTTATTCAGTGCGACAAATGGGAATCAAATTCTTTCTCAAACTGAAAACGATGTTTGGCTGGCGAGTCTTCCCTTTTTCCATATCGGTGGATTTTCAATTTTTATTAGAGCCTTTTTATTTTCTTCATGTGTTATAATTCCTAAATCACTTCAGACTGAAGATATTATTTATTCAATTCAAAATTATAAACCAACTCTCGCCTCTTTTGTCTCAACTCAATTAAAAAGATTAATTGATTTGAAAATCCGTCCAAATAAAGAATTAAAAAATGTTCTTTTAGGCGGCGGATTTATAAATGACGATTTAATAAATGCTGCAATAAAATTAGGCTGGAAAGTTTCAAAGGTTTATGGTTCTACTGAAACATCATCGTTTGTTACTGCTTTATCTTTCGATGAAATTTTGAATGGAAATAAATCAAGCGGGAAACCATTAATAAATAATTCAATTAAAATTATAGATGAAAGAGGAAATGATCTTCAACCAAATGCATCTGGAGAAATATTAATTATAAGCCATTCTGTGATGAAAGGATATTTGAATAATCTCGAAGAAACAAATAAGAAATTAAAAGATGATTTTTATCATACAAGCGATATAGGCTATCTTGATGAAGATGGTTACTTGCATGTTCAAGCCAGAAGAAATGATTTAATTGTTACTGGCGGCGAAAATGTTAATCCGGTTGAAATTGAAAATGAATTAACAAAACATCCTTTGATTAAAGAATCAAGCGTATTTGAAATTGCTGATAATGAATGGGGACAAATAGTTGCCGCGGCTATTGTAGCAAATAAGGATATAGAAATTGATGAAATAAAAAAATTTTTAAGAAAAAGTTTAGCTGGATACAAAATTCCACAGAAGTTTTTCTTCGTTGATGGACTTCCTAAAACTTCATTGGGGAAAGTGAAAAAAGAGGAATTGAAAAAGATTCTTCTAAAATGAATTAACCAACTAAATGTGCATTTAATCCATCCTTAATTTCAGAATTAATTTCTTTTTTCTTCCATGAATTTTTGTCAACAAAAACATGAATTGTATTTACAACGACGCACTTCTCCCCTTTTGAATTTTTACATGTATATTCTAACTCAAATGAGGTTGACCTAAGCTGCTTAACAGTAATTTCAATTGAAACTTCTTCTCTATACTGAATTGGTTTGTGATATGATGCTTCACTTTTAATTATCGGTACTATAAAATTTTGATTTGCCCAGTAATCATAATCTAATTTAAAGCTGTCTATCATTTCTTCATAAGCTGAATGGCATAGTTCGATAAACTCTTCCAAAAAATAATATTCCGGCAGGGTCGCAGTCATAAAAATTTATTTTTCTTTTTGTAGTAAACATTTTATTTAAATGAATGTTATGAACGATTAGTTAATTGTTTCAACAAATTTAGTGAAAATGAGATAACAATAAAAAACCCGGAATCTTATAGACGCCGGGCTAGTAAATAAAAAGCGTTTACTTTTAATTTTTAGACATACTTTAAGAAGCTTTAGACCATTCTTCATCTTCTTTTTGCATAAGCATATTATTAACTGCGGCAGCACATTTTCTGCCTTCTGCAATAGCCCACACGATTAAAGATTGGCCTCTTCTCATATCACCACATGCAAAAACTTTCGGAACACTTGTAGCATGTGCATTTTCTTCATCACCAAAATCTGCTTTAACATTTCCGCGTGGATCGAATTTTAAGCCTAATTGTTCAAGTTCACTTAATAGGCCTTCTTTAACCGGATGAAGAAATCCAGCAGCAATTAAAACTAAATCAGCTTTGATTTCAAAACCGGAATCAGGCACATCAACAAACCTTCCATTTTCAAATTTTACTTCATTACAAATTAACGCCGATACACTTCCTTTTCCGTTATCTTTAAATGATGTAGTGTTAATACTCCATTTTCTGATAGCACCTTCTTCATGACTTGAGGAAGTACGAAGAATCATCGGCCAGTATGGCCATGGCGTATTATTCGGCCTTTCATCCGGAGGTTTAGGGAAAATTTCTATTTGCGTAACAGATTTTGCTCCTTGTCTAATTGAAGTTCCAACACAATCAGAACCTGTATCACCGCCACCGATTATGACAACATCTTTTCCTTCTGCAGTAATTTGATTTATTAAATCATCACCGGCATTTACTTTATTTTGCAAAGGCAAGAATTCCATCGCAAAATAAATTCCTTTCAAGTCTCTTCCAGGAATTGAGATATCTCTTGGCTTTTCTGATCCACCAGCGAGAACAATAGCATCATAAATATCCATTAATTCTTTAGCTTTTATATCAACGCCAACGTTTATCCCTGTTTGGAATTCAACTCCTTCTTCTTTCATCTGCTGCATTCTTCTATCAATCAGCTGCTTTTCCATTTTAAAATCGGGAATCCCGTATCTCAGTAAACCACCTATCCTATCATTCTTTTCATATACAGTAACCAAATGTCCTTCACGGGCAAGCTGCTGTGCTGCAGCTAATCCTGCCGGGCCTGAGCCAACTACAGCTACTGATTTTCCAGTAGTTTGTTTTGGTGTTTTAGGTACAACCCAGCCTTCATCAAAACCTCTGTCGATTATAGTGCGTTCAATTGATTTAATTGTAACAGGATCACTATTAATTCCAAGTACGCAGGCAGATTCACATGGAGCAGGGCAAAGCCTTCCCGTGAATTCAGGGAAATTATTTGTAGAATGAAGATTATCAAGCGCTTCTTTCCAGTGCCCTTTATAAATTAAATCATTCCATTCAGGAATATAATTTTGAACCGGGCATCCTGTATCACCATGGCAAAATGGAATTCCGCAATCCATACATCTTGCCCCTTGAGTGCGGGCATCATTTTCTTCAAAAGGAAATTCAAATTCGTTGAAGTGCTGTTTTCTTTCTTCAACTTTTTCTTTTTTTAATGTCCCGCGTTTAAATTCTTTAAATCCTGTTGGTTTACCCATTTGCAACCTCCGCAAATTTATCTTCTACTTCTACAATACTGTTTTTCTTTTCTTCTTCTTTCAGCTTTTGTAAGGCTGCTTTATACTCAAATGGAATTATTTTTAAGAAGTTTAATTTTTCGTTCTTCCAATTATCCAAAATATATTCTGCTCTTTTTGAATCAGTATATTTTAAATGATTGTTTATCATACCATAAAGTTCATTATAATCTTCTTCAGACGGCTGTTCAACATCCACAAGCTGAGAATTTAAATATTTCTTGAATTGTTTATCGGTATCCCATACATAAGCAACTCCTCCCGACATACCAGCTGCAAAATTTCGTCCAGTTTTACCAAGTACTGCAACTCTGCCGCCTGTCATGTATTCGCATCCATGATCGCCAACACCTTCAACTACCGTGAGAGCACCGGAGTTTCTTACTGCGAATCTTTCACCGGCAACTCCATTAAAATACGCTTCTCCGCTGGTTGCACCGTACAAGCATGTATTACCTATAATTATATTTTCCGAAGGATCATAGGTAACTTTGTCAGGAACTTTAACTATTAATCTTCCGCCGGATAATCCTTTGCCTGTATAATCATTTGATTCGCCAATTAATTTTAGTTCAATTCCTCCCGCTAAAAATGTTCCAAAACTTTGCCCGGCAGTTCCATTCAGCAATATTTTTATTGTCCCGTCAGGAAGTCCAGCATTTCCGTATTTCTTGGCAACCTCACCTGAAAGCATTGTGCCTACAGTTCTATTTATATTTTTTACTGGTAAATTAATTTCAACTTTTTCGGCATTTTCCAATGCTGGTAGAGAAAGATTAATCAACTCGTTATCTAATTGTGTGTCTATTGCATGATTTTGTTCCCGTGTTCTGAATGAATCAGTATTGTATAAAGGTTTTTGCTTGAACAAAATTTTGCTTAAGTCTAATCCCCTTGCCTTCCAATGATCAAATGGTCGCTTAATAGTTATTCTATCAGTCTGTCCAATCATCTCGTTAAATGTCTTAAATCCCAAATCTGCCATATACTCACGAACTTCTTCTGCTACGTGAAATAAATAATTAATAACATATTCAGGTTTACCATTAAACTTTGCTCGAAGTTCAGGATCTTGAGTAGCAACTCCAACTGGGCAAGTGTTAAGATGGCATTTCCTCATCATAATACAGCCCTGAGTCACCAAAGGTGCAGTTGCAAATCCAAATTCTTCGGCACCTAATAGTGCAGCGACAACTACATCCTTACCGGTTTTCATTTGTCCATCGGTTGCAATAAAAACCCGGTCTCTTAATCCGTTAAGCATTAAAGTTTGATGTGTTTCACTTAATCCTAATTCCCATGGTGTTCCAGCATGTTGAATAGAACTAACAGGGCTGGCACCGGTACCGCCATCATGTCCGCTAATTAAAATATGATCGGCATGAGCTTTGGCAACTCCTGCAGCAATAGTTCCAACTCCAACTTCTGATACAAGCTTAACGCTTATTCTTGCTTTAGGATTTATATTTTTCAAATCAAAGATTAATTGTTTTAAATCTTCTATCGAATAAATATCGTGATGTGGAGGTGGACTAATTAAAGTTACACCAGGTGTACTATGCCTTACTTTCGCAATTATCTTATCAACTTTAAAGCCTGGAAGCTGTCCACCTTCCCCGGGTTTAGCACCTTGAGCCATTTTAATTTGAAGTTCGTCTGCGTTAACTAAATAATGTGCGGTTACTCCAAATCTTCCCGAAGCAACCTGCTTAATTGCGGAACGCATATTATCACCGTTAGGCAACGGAGTAAATCTTTCTTCCATTTCCCCACCTTCGCCTGTATTAGATTTACCACCAATTTTATTCATCGCAATTGCGAGTGAAGTATGTGCTTCCCATGATATTGAACCAAAACTCATCGCTCCAGTAGCAAATCTTTTTACAATTTCCGACACAGGCTCAACTTCATCAATTGAAACTGGATTCCGTCCTTTTTTAAATTCAAATAAACTTCTAAGTGTAACCCTATTTTTATTTTGATTATTTATTAACTCTGAATATTCTTTATATGTTTTATAATTATTTGTCTTTGAGCTTAACTGAAGCTTAGAAATAGTTAAAGGATTCCATAAATGTTTTTCACCGTCTCTTCTATATTGATATAATCCCCCAACTTCGAGTGATTCGATATCTTCATTAATTGAATTGAAAGCATTGTTATGCCGTCTCACCGTTTCTTCTTCAAGTATTTCCAAGCTAATACCTTCAATTCGGCTTGCTGTACCTGTAAAATATTTATTGACAATTTCAGTATCTAAACCAACTGCTTCAAATATTTGAGCACCGCAGTATGACTGCAGCGTACTTATTCCCATCTTACTAAAAATTTTAAATAAACCTTTGCTTACAGCTTTCATATAATTTTTTTCAGAATCTTTATAATCTTTTACACCCGGTAAAAAATCTTTTCGATAAAGATCTGCAATTGTCTCATACGCTAAATATGGATTAATAGCGTTAGCTCCATAACCGCAAAGCAGAGCAAAATGTGAGACTTCACGCGGCTCGCCGCTTTCAAGAATGATCCCGGTTTTTGTTCGTAATCCAGCTTTAATTAATGCATGATGAACACCTGACACTGCTAACAAACTAGGGATGGCTGCAATCTCCTCCTCAACTCCTCTATCGGAAAGAATAATTAATCCTACTCCGGTTTTTACAGCATTAACTGCTTCTTCACATAATTGAAATAATCTTTCTCTCATATTATGTGTATTTGAAGTGCTAAACAGAAGCGACAAAGTAACAGATTTAAAGTGTCCTCTTGAAATATTTCTAATTTTTTCTAATCTGGCATTAGTAATCAATGGATGCTCAAGTTCAATTCTATGTGCATGCTGGGGAGTTTCATCAAGCAGATTTTGTTCAGGCCCAATGTAAGTTGTTAACTCCATTACAAGTTCTTCCCTAATCGGATCAATCGGCGGATTTGTAACTTGCGCAAACATCTGTTTAAAATATCTGAATAACATCTGTGGTTTTTCTGAAAGAACTGCAAGTGCTGCATCGGTTCCCATTGATCCAGTCGGCTCTGAACCATTTTCTGCCATGCCCTGAATCAGAATAAATAAATCTTCTTTAGTATAGCCATAATTTTTTTGACGTGTTTGCAGGGAATCAAAATCAGCATTATGAATAAATTCAGGATCCGGCAGACGGGAAAGATTTAATAAATTATCTTCTACCCATTTCTTATATGGTTTTCGTGATATTATTTCTTTTTTAACTTCTTCATCAGTAACAATTTTTTGTTTATTCAAATCAATGATAAACATTTTTCCTGGCTGTAATCGTCCCTTGTATGCAACATTCTCTGGTTCAAGTTCAAGAGTTCCGGCTTCGGAAGTTAATATAACCAGATCATCTTTAGTTACAACATATCTAGCCGGCCTTAGTCCGTTTCTATCTAATGTTGCACCGACAATTGTTCCGTCTGTAAATGTTACAGCGGCAGGACCATCCCACGGCTCCATCATAGTAGCATGATATTCGTAAAATGCTTTTCTCTCAGGATCCATTAAATCATTTTTCGACCAGGCTTCCGGTATCATCATCATCATTGCATGGGGAAGACTTCTTCCGCTCATGGTTAGAAGCTCTAATACAGTATCAAATGTAGCTGAATCACTCTGCCCTTCCATAATTATCGGCAGCATTCGTTTTAAATCTTTACCGTAGTAAGGTGATTCCATAACTGCTTGCCGCGCAGCCATCCAGTTTTGATTTCCACGAAGAGTGTTAATTTCACCATTGTGTGCAATCATTCTAAAAGGATGAGCCAGATCCCATGTGGGGAATGTATTCGTTGAAAAACGCATATGAAGCATAACAAGTGCAGATTCCATATCAGGGTCATTTAAATCTATGTAATAATCAGTGAGCTGCGGAGCGAGCAGCATTCCTTTGTACACAATTGTTTTACTTGAAAAAGAAGGAACATAATATTTGCTCCTATCGCATTTTAATTCTTCACGAACTCTTTGATCAATAATTCTTCTTATAAGATATAACTTGCGCTCAAATTCATCGTGAGTTTTAATTTTTTTATTTGCACCGATGAAGCAGTGCTTAATGAACGGCTGAGTTCTCCTTGCACCTTCACCAGGGACATCTGGATCAACCGGGACATCTCTCCATCCGAGGAAATCCTGGTTTTCATCAATTACAATTTTTTCAATCAAATTTTGAATTGTGTTTCTAAGGGTTTCATCATGGGGTAAAAACATTACCGCAACGCAATAATGTCCTTCAGGAGGAAGCTGGATATCTAATTCAGAAGCGGCAACCTTCCTCATAAATTTATCAGGCATTTGAATTAGTACACCCGCACCATCGCCCGTATTTGGATCGGCACCAACTGCACCACGATGTTCCAGGCAGCAAAGTACATTTAAAGCTTTATCAATTATTTCACGGGATTTTCTTCCTTTAATGTCAACCAAAAATCCCATACCACATGCATCATGCTCAAACGCGGGATCGTATAAACCTTTAGCTTCATTCATATTTGTATCTTCAAATTTAACTTCTTTATGGTTTTCTTTATTTTGATTCGGCATTAAATCTCCTGCTACAATTAGTTCTCAAAGCTCAATAAATTTCGGTATTCTGTTAATAAACTTTAATTATCTTTTCCTTAAAAATCAGCAGCCTAAATTATTAAAGTTTATTTACATTATGAATAAAAATTCTTCAGAAATATACACTTTTTGTTAAAATAATCAAGTATATTATTCTGATTTTCCGAATTTTATACAATTAAACGAATAAATATTATTTGAAATTTATAAATTTAAATGAGTGAAATATCATTTAAAAAGGGAAGATTATCCCTGGTCTCACAAACTTTTATCTTATCAATATTTTCAACAATCACTTTTTCTTCATCTTTTACAGATACTAATTCTTTACCCATCGGATCATAAACACCACTGTAACCAACATAATTTAGTTTTGGATCTTTGCCCACACGATTTACTCCAACCATGTAACATTGGTTTTCAATTGCGCGGGCTTTTAATAATGTTCTCCAATGTTCAATTCTTGTATCAGGCCAGTTTGCAATTGAAACAAGTACATCAACTCTTTCTTTTGCATATAGCCTGTATAATTCCGGAAAACGTAAATCATAACAGATTGATAATCCTATTTTAAAATCTTCAATTTGAGTAGTTACAGCTTTTTCTCCCCTGGAATAATTTTTATCTTCATTTCCATAAGAGAAAGGATGAACCTTTTGATATTTACTTACCAGTTCGCCTTTGTTATTTATATGAATCAAAGAGTTAAAATATTTTCCGTTATCTTTTTCAATTATTCCAGCCAGGCAATGAACATTTTTATTTTTTGAAAGTCCGGCAAAAAATTGAAAACTATCTCCATCTAAGTTCTCACTGTATTTTAATGACTTCATGGTGAAACCTGTCAAAGTCATTTCGGGGAAAACCAGCAATGAGACGTCAACTAAATTGCTGCTTACAAGATTTAATATCTTTCTTTTATTCTCTTCCTTATTTTCCCAAACAGGATTATACTGAACTAAGCCTATTTTCATTTATGCTGTAAGTTTTTTTTTCTTGTTATGGTATTTAAATAATTCGTAATTAATACTGTCACTCAGTGCTTGAAAGCTGGCTTCTATTATATTTTCTGAAACACCAACTGTTGACCAGGCATCCGTACCATTACTGGTTTCAATCATAACCCTAACCTTTGCCATCGTGCCTTCCTTCTCATCCAAAACTCTAACTTTATAGTCAATAAGTTTCAATAAAGAAATTTCTGGGTAAAATCTTATTAAAGCTTTTCGTAAGGCATTGTCCAATGCATTTACAGGCCCGTCGCCGTTTGCAGCAGTATGTTCAATTTCACCGTCAACCTCAACTTTCAAAACAACTTCAGAAGTTGAATGCCCTTTGTCATCAAACATTACACTTACTTTTGAATCTATGACGTTATAGAATGGAGAAAATTCATTTATCTCGGAATTCAACAACAATTCAAATGAAGCTTCTGCGCCATCAAATTGATAACCGCCATGCTCCAGACTTTTTATATAGCTGACCAATTTTTTACTTAGCTCTTTTTTGTCTGAAAGATCAATTCCAAATTCTTTTGCTTTATAGCGAATGTTACTTTGTCCGCTCAAATCAGAAACCAAAACTCTTTGCTTGTTGCCTACTTTTTCGGGATCAATATGTTCATACATTCTACTATCTTTTAAAACTGCACTGACATGCACACCGCCTTTATGAGCAAAAGCAGATTTACCAACAAAAGCTGCTCGTGAATTTGGAACAAGATTCATTAACTCATAAACAAAATTCGAGATTGAAGTTAAGTGATCAAGATTTATATTCTGTATGGTTTCTCTTCCCAGTTTTAATTTTATATTTGGAATTATGCTGCACAAATTTGCATTACCGCATCTTTCGCCAACACCGTTTATTGTTCCTTGAACATGAACAGCACCGGCCTGTATAGCTGCCAATGAATTTGCAACTGCAAGTTCAGAATCATTATGCGTATGAATACCAATTGGTTTTGAAAATTGCGATTTAATTTCTGAAATGATGTCATATACTTCATGCGGCATGGTTCCACCGTTAGTATCGCATAGAACAAGAACATCGGCACCGCCTTGCTCAGCAGCCTTCATCATTTTTAATGCAAACTCTTTATTATCTTTATAACCATCGAAGAAATGCTCACAGTCATAGATTACCCGCCTGCCATTATCAGCCATAAATTTAACGGATTTAAAAATTAACTCTTCGTTTTCTTCATCACTTAAACCTAAACCTTTTGATGAATGCAAACGCCAGGTTTTTCCAAATAAAGAAACAGCCGGAGTTTCAGCATGCAGCAATGCAAGTAGGTTAGCATCGCCTTCAATATTATTTACAGAACGTGCTGTAGAACCGAAAGCACAAATTTGTGAATTTTTTAAATTCAAGCTCTTCGCTTTCTGAAAAAATTCTTCATCGCGGGGATTGCTTCCCGGCCATCCTCCTTCAATAACATCAATTCCGAATTCATCAAGCCTCTGGGCAATAATTAATTTATCCTGAACAGAAAGATTAATCCCTTCACCTTGTGTACCATCGCGTAGAGTTGTGTCAAAAAGTTCTATTTTTGTTTTCATGCTTTATACCAACTTAAATTATAATTTTAAAATAAAATTATTTTATTGTGCTATCATTCCAGACTGCCTGGCGTATTCAAAAATATCACCGGCTTCAATTATGGGTAAAACTTCACCCAAATCCTGGAGATTGTAAGTCTCACCATTGCTTAAATTTTTTAATTTATTTTCTTTCAAATTTATTTCCAGCTCATCACCGGTTTTAATTTTATCATTCAGCTTAACAGGGGTTTCATACGGGATTAGAAATCCGCCATCCACAGAATTCCTATAATAAATTCTTGCAAACGACTCAGCAACAACTGCTTTTGCTCCGGCAACTTTTAATGCAAAAGGTGCATGCTCTCTTGAAGAACCGCATCCGAAATTTGATCCTCCGATTATGATACTAAATTCAGATTCATTTTTATCTCCATCTATAAATGGAGTATTTCCACTAGGTAAACCGGCTTGCGGCATAGGCACACCTGATAAAGCAAAGTGTCCGTATTTTTTTGATTCTTCAGGATCACTTAAGCTGTATACTAAATGCTCTGCAGGAATAATCTGATCGGTGTCAACATTATCTCCAAGAACATAAGCTTTTCCTTGAATTATTTTTTCCATTGTAATGATATTTCCTTTGTATAAAAATCTTTTTTAATCAAAACAATCTCATCGCCCTTCCTTGTGGGAAGGGCAAGAGATTTTTTACATTAGATCACGTGGATCTGTAATAGCTCCATTTAATGCAGATGCAGCAACTGTTAAAGGTGATGCCAAATAAACAGCAGATTTTTTACTTCCCATTCTTCCCGGGAAATTTCTGTTTGTTGTTGAAATAATTACTTCACCGTCTGTTGCTCTACCGATCGTATCCATCGGACCGCCAAGACATGCTGCACAAGATGATTGTGCAACAACGCATCCTGCATTTTCAAAAATTTGTCTTAAAGAAACTCCGCTGATAGTTTCCTCTTCCAATTGCTGCGCAATAGAAGTACTTGCAGGAACAATGAAAGTAGGGACTTTAACTTTATTTCCAAATAAAAATTTTGCCGCAGATTTAAAATCACTTAGCTTTCCACCAGTACATGAGCCTATATAACACTTTGTTAATTTTGTTCCTTGAACACTTCTTACTGTACCCATATTATCCGGGCTATGAGGTTTCGCAACTAATGGTTCAATATTGTTTACGTTAAATGTATATTTTGCTCTATACTTTGCATCAGCGTCACTATGAAATATTTCATAAGGCTTATTGGTTCTTTGCTTCACATATTCTTCAATAACAGAATCAGCAGCGATAATTCCATTCATTCCGCCGGCTTCAATTGCCATGTTTGTCAGTGTCATTCTTTCATCAACAGATAAAGAAAAAACTGCTGAACCATCAAATTCCAAAGCTCTATAAGTACCACCGTCAGTTGTAATTTCACCAAGCACTCTGAGAATCAAATCTTTTGCAGTAAGATACGGAGGCATTTCACCTTCAAATGTAAATTTCATGGACTCTGGTACTTTTTCCCAAATTTTCCCTGTTCCCAAAATGAAGGCTGCATCTGTATTTCCTACTCCGGTTGAAAACATTCCAAATGCACCTGAAGTACAAGTATGAGAATCAGTACCAAACAAAACTGTTCCGGGCACATTGAATCCTTCTTCAGCCAAAGCGATATGACAAACTCCTTTGTATCTATCAGTTCCTACATCATAATAATTATCTATTTTATATTCGTCGGCAAATTTTTGCAAGACAGAAACATTCCTGTTCGCCTGGGGATTACTTGTAAAAATATAATGATCAGGGAAGATTACAAGTTTTTCCTTATCCCAAATTTTTGCTTTCTCTCCAAATTCTCTTTTCCATATTCCTATAGTCGGCGGGCCACAGACATCGTGGGTCATAAGCACATCAACGTTAAGCCAGATATTTTCACCCGGCTGAACAATTTTTTTACCAGCGGATTTTGCCAGTATTTTTTCTGTTATGGTCATTGACATAATTTTGTTCCTTTATTCTTTCAATTATACTGCTTGTGATACTTCCGATAAAGAATGGCTCACAAACTCTTCGTCTTCTTTATTTTTTAAAAATGACTGCTGATGATTTAAAAGCCTGAATATACGCTTTAGCACTTGCTTCAATGATATCAGTTGAAACACCTCTTCCAGTAAATGATCTCTCATCACTTCTTAATCTTACTATTACTTCCCCCATTGCCTGACGGCCGGAAGTAACTGAGCGGACATTATAAGATTCCAGACTGGGTTTAATATTTAAAGCACGTTCAATCGCATTGAAACAAGCATCTACCGACCCATCGCCGGTTGCTGATTCCTGAATCTCACCAGCTTTAGTTGTAATCTTAACAGTAGCAGATGGAATTGAATTAGTACCCATTATAACATGGATGTAATTTAATTCATAATGTTCATCTTCTGTTTCGTGAGCATGATCGCCCATAAGAATTCTCAAATCTTCATCAAACACTTCTTTCTTTTTATCGGCAAGCTCGACAAATTTATCATATACAACTTGTAGTTCTTTTTCAGTCAATGAATATCCTAATTCAAGTAAACGAGATTTTAAGCCATGCCTTCCGGAATGACGGCCTAATACAATTTTAGTCTTCGGCACACCAACGGTTTCAGGTGAAAGTATTTCATAAGTCTGCCTGTTCTTTAACATTCCATCTTGATGAATACCTGATTCATGAGCAAATGCATTTTCTCCTACCAGAGCTTTATTCGGCTGAACAATTATTCCGGTAAATGAAGAGACCATTTTACTAGTATTATAAATTTCTTCTGTTTTAATATTCGTATAGCATTTGTTAATATCTCTGCGAACCTTCAAAGCCATTACGATTTCTTCGAGAGAAGCATTACCAGCCCTCTCACCTATTCCATTGATTGTACATTCTACTTGTCTTGCTCCATGTTCAATTGCATTTAATGAATTGGCAACTGCCAGCCCAAGATCATTATGGCAATGAACGCTTATGATTGCTTTATTAATATTTTTAACTCTCTGTCTTAACTCGGTAATTTTAGCACCGAACTCTGAAGGAAACGTGTAACCAGTTGTATCGGGAATGTTAACAGTGGTAGCACCGGCTTCAATAGCAGCTTCAATTACTTCAGCAAGATAACCGATATCCGTTCTGCCGGCATCTTCAGCAGAGAATTCAACGTCTTTAGTAAATGTTTTTGCATAAGATACTGCATCGATTGACATTTTAATTATAGTTTTTCTTTTTTCTTCCAAAGTTTTCCCATACCTATCGTCTCCAAACTTTCCAAGAATATGAATATCAGAGGTGCTGGAGAATGTATGTATTCTAAATTTATTTGCTTCCTTCAAAGCATCGTAAGCAGATTTAACATCAATCTCTTTCGCTCTTGCTAAACCAGCTATTACGGCTCCTCCTACTTCATTAGCTATTCTTTTAACAGCATCAAATTGTGTGGGAGATGAAACCGGAAAACCTGCTTCAATAACATCTACTTTTAACTTAACAAGCTGCTTGGCTATTTCTAATTTTTCATAAACGTTTAACGAAGCACCTGGTGATTGCTCACCGTCTCTTAAAGTTGTGTCAAAAACTATTACTCTATTTTCTTCCATTTTTATTTCCTCATTTTTAAAATTTATTTATGAATAATTCCAATGAATATTTTAATTATAGAGTAAAAACACCTAGTGCTTGTTCATCATATATTTGATTAAAATTATCAATTACCATTGAAGTCATTTCTGTTGTTGAAACCAATGTTGTTCCATTTGTATAAATATCTGCAGTCCTATAACCTATCTGCAATGTTTTATCAATTGCCATATCAATTAAATCTGCTGCCTTGCTCATCTGGAAAGAAAGTGAAAACATCATAGCTGCTGAAGCAATTGTAGCAAGCGGATTTGCTTTGCTTTGCCCGGCAATGTCGGGCGCACTGCCGTGAACAGGCTCATACATTGCGTACCTGCTGCCTGTACTTGCTGAAGGAAGCATTCCTAAACTTCCTGTTATCATTGCTGCAATATCACTTAAAATATCTCCAAATAAATTTTGGGTTAAGATAACATCAAACTGCCGTGGATTTCTAACCAATTGCATAGCGGCATTATCAACGTACATATCATTCAATTCTATATCGGGATAATCTTCATGAATCTTGTGAACAACTTTTCTCCAGAATTGAGATGTTTCAAGTACATTTGCTTTATCAACAGATGTAACTCTTCCGCTTCTTTTGCTGGCAATTTCAAATGCACGCCTGGCAATTCTTTCAACTTCTTCATAAGTGTAGGCCATAGTATTCCAACCGGACTTTTCATCATAGCCACGCGGTTCGCAGAAATAAACATCTCCTGTTAATTCGCGAAGAATAACTAAATCTGTTCCTTCAAGAACTTCAGGCTTTAATGTTGAAGAAGATAAAAGGGATTTATAAACTTTTGCAGGACGAATATTTGTATAAAGTCCCAATGCTTTTCTTAATTTCAACAAAGCTGCTTCGGGTTTTAAGTTGTGTTGAAGCCCTTCCCATTTAGGCCCACCTACTGCTCCTAAAAATACTGCATCCGAATCATAACAAACCTGAAGGGTTTCATCAGTTAAAGGAGTATTATATTTGTCATAAGAAGCACCTCCAACCAACCGTTCTGTAAAAATTAAATTGACATTAAATTTTTCTGCTGCAACTTTCATTACTTTCACTGCGCTGTCAACTACTTCAGGACCAATGCCATCACCAGGCAGTAAAGTTATTTTTAAATTCATACACCCACCTCATGCTTTTTATTCTTTTGAAATAACCAGCTCATCATTTCTCTTAATTTTGAACCTACTTTTTCAATTGGATGGTCTCTATTTTCTTGTCTTAGTTTTTCCATATTTTTTTGGCCGGAATGATATTCGTCAAGCCATTCTTTTGCAAATTGACCTGATTGGACTTCGGAAAGAATTTTTTTCATTTCTTTCCTGGTTTCCTGTGTTATCAATCTGCTGCCGCGTGTCATTCCGCCATACTCCGCCGTATCACTAACTGAATAATTCATTCTTGATAGGCCTCCTTCATAATATAGGTCAACAATTAATTTCATTTCATGCATGCATTCGAAATAAGCCAGTTCCGGAGGATAACCCGCATCAACTAAAGTTTCAAATCCAGCTTTAATTAATTCTGCGGAGCCGCCGCAAAGAACAGCCTGCTCGCCAAATAAGTCTGTTTCTGTTTCATCTTTAAAATTTGTTTCGATCACCCCAGCTTTTGTTGAACCGATTCCTTTTGCCCATGCTAAGGCTAAATCTTTTGTTGCACCACTTGGATCTTGATAGATTGCAATCAATGAGGGAACACCTGCTCCTTCAACATAAGTTCTTCGAACTAAATGTCCAGGACTTTTAGGAGCGATCATCATAACATTTACGTCTTTGGGAGGCACAATTTGTTTATAATGAATATTAAATCCATGTGCGAATGCAAGAGTATTTCCAGGTTTTAAATTTGGAGCAATATCTTTATCATAGACTTCTTTTTGATTTTGATCAGGAAGAAGAACCATAATAACATCAGCCCATTCCACCGCGTCTGGTACTGATTTTACTGCTATTCCGGTTGCTTCTGCTTTTGCCCACCTGCTGCTATCTTTTCGCAAACCAACTGAAACATTTAATCCGCTTTCTTTCAAATTTAACGCATGTGCGTGTCCTTGGCTTCCAAATCCTAAAACAGCTATTTTTTTATCCTGTAAAAAATCTAATGATGCGTCATCATCATAATAAACTTTCATGATTATTTTCCTTTAATTTTATTGTGTTTGTACTGATTCTTCTTTTTCTTTTCTTGTTTGCTCGCCTCTCTTTAGAGCAACCGTGCCTGAGCGTGCCATCTCTTTGATACCATAAGGATCAAGGACATTTACTGCTGCTTCAATCTTATCAGGCGGACCGGTTATTTCAAGAGTAATTGTTTTGTTATTTATGTCAACTATTTTGCCTCTAAAAATGCTTGCAATATTTGTAATCTCTGCCCTGGTTCCTTTTTGATAAAAAACCGTTATCAAGGCAAGTTCTCTTTCAGTTTTAGGCTGCCCTGTTAAATCAACAACTTTAATTGTATCAATCAAACGGTTAAGCTGTTTTACAACCTGCTCAATTATTTTGTCATCGCCGGAAGTTACAAGTGTCATTCTTGAAACCTCCGGGGTTTCTGTTTCACCAATCGACATGCTGTGAACGTTGAAACCTTTCCCACTAAACATGGTTACTACGCGGTTAAAAGTTCCGAATTGATTTTCGACAAGAACAGAAATTGTGTGTTTCATAAATTACATCATCTCCTTTGGATCAAGACGTTTAGTCATGATTTCATTTACGGATTTGCCTGCCGGGATAATTGGGAAAACCATATCTTCCTTAACGGTTTTAAATTCAATTAGCACTGGGCCGTCATTATAATTGAAAGCTTCATCTAAAAGGTCATCTACATTTTTAGGACTGCTGGTTGAAAATGATTTAACACCAAAAGCTTCACCAACTTTTACGAAATCAGGATTACTATCTGAAAGATCCGTAAAGCTAAATTTTTCAGCGTGAAATAATTCCTGCCATTGCCTAACCATTCCAAGAAAACTATTATTCAATATGAAAAATTTGATGGGCAGCTTATTATATGCTGCGGTAATTAGCTCCTGCATATTCATTTGGAAACCTCCATCGCCGCTGATTGAAATTATCGGCCTATCCTTTACAGCAAAAGCAGCCCCAATAGAGGCTGGGACTGAAAATCCCATCGTTCCCAAACCACCGCTGGTAAGGTGAGAACGCGGATGATTAAAATTAAAATATTGCGTAGCCCACATTTGATGCTGTCCAACATCTGTAACAACTACAGCATTACCTTTGGTCTTTTCAGAAATTCTACTTAATACATACTCTGAACGAAGCCTTCCATCACCATTTTCAAAATGAAGCGGGCATTCCTTTCTCCATTTTTCAATCTGTTCCCACCAATCATTTATTGGAAGAGGAGTATTCATTTCAGAAGCAAGCTCAGCAAGAACATGTTTAACATCACCGACTATAGGTAAATCAACAACAACATTTTTATCAATACAAGTTGGATCGATATCAACATGAATTTTATATGCTTTGGTAGCAAACTCTTCAATCTTACCTGTAACACGATCATCAAACCTAGCACCTAAAGAAACAAGAACATCGCAATTATTCACAGCTTGGTTTGCCCAATAAGTTCCATGCATACCAAGCATGCCTAAAGATTGAGAATCAGACATCGGGAATGCACCTAAACCTTGAAGTGTCATTGTAACAGGTAAATTATTTTCTTTTGCAAACAATCTTAATTCACGATAACCTTCAGACATAATTACGCCGCCGCCAACATAAAGCAAAGGACGTTTTGAGTTTTTAATTATATCGGCTGCTTTTTTAATCTGGTTCTGATGGCCGATGAAGTTTGGTTTATAACCGCGCATTTCAATTTTTTCAGGATATTCAAATTCGCATTCGGCAGCAACTACATCTTTTGGTAAATCAACTAATACAGGGCCCGGCCTTCCGGTAGACGCAATGTAAAAAGCTTTTCTGATAATTGTTGCAAGCTCTCTCACATCTCTAACAAGAAAATTATGTTTGGTAATCGGACGAGTTATTCCAACTATATCTGCTTCTTGAAAAGCATCGTTGCCAATTAAGTTGCTTGGAACCTGGCCGGTAAAAACCACAATCGGAACAGAATCCATATATGCATCTGCAATTCCCGTTACTGTATTAGTAGCACCCGGACCAGAAGTTACCAGCACAACACCAACTTTTCCGCTGGCTTTAGCGTAGCCTTCTGCCATATGAGTTGCACCTTGTTCGTGCCGCACAAGAATGTGTTTTATATAATCTACATCATATAGCTTTTCATATAGTTTAAGAACAGCGCCGCCAGGGTATCCGAAAATATATTCAACTTTTTCTCTTTTTAAACATTCAAAAAATATATCTGCACCAGACATTAACGGTTTCTTGGATTGCATAGACAGGTCCTTTCTAGCTACTTAATTATTTCAGTTAATCTAATTTCTATTTTAATTTCTTTAATGTTTATCTAAAGAATTTTCAGCTTCAAATCAATTTAATTTTTGAAGGACAAAAAAATTCAGAACAATAAATTAATATGTCTAAATGAAATTGGTTTTATATGTAAAGTTTTATCCCGGTAACCGGGATTAGAATTAACAATAAAAAAGCAATGGCGAAGCTGGTGATGAGATGTTGTTTTGAAACAACACTTGTGGTGAGAAAGGTAAAATCTCTAAAACCTCTTTTGGAAGCACAACTTAATTTACCTTTGTTTTTGAAATACGATCTCACATCGCCTCTCGTAATTTATAAATCACAATTTAAATAATCTTTAAATATGATCTTCGGGTTTCGGCCAACCCCGAATCTTTTAACTTTATTTTTGTGATTTGATTTGGGATTGACTATGCTTATTAGCGTAGAATAAGTATTCCTAGTAGGCTAATAATAATAGAAATTCCAATGATGATATCTAAAGAAAGGTTGTTATCATGCACCACAACATTAGTGTTATTCTTTTTGTTAATAGCACTTAATTTGAGGATAATATTTTTTTTATTGTTGTACATAATTTTAAATCGTGTTGCAAAATAAGGTACGAATGGTTTATTGTCAAGATAATAATTTAAATATTCCGAAAATTTTCATGTAATTTTTATATAATTACATATTTTCAGATTTACTTTTTACAAATTAAAATTTGACATATAAATTTTTTCACATTACTTTTGCGCTTAATAAAAAAATCACAAGAAATTTTTAATGAAGAAAATAACCAACGAAATAAAGATAAAGGCGAAGAAAAAATTCTGCTTATATGCTGAAGTTGGTTAAATATATAGACACAAAATTTTCATAAACCGGCTTTAGCAATAGAGCCGGTTTTTTTTTGATTTTTTTATAGTGAAATTATTTAACATAATAGGAAAACAAAATGTTCAAAGGAACAGGCACCGCAATAGTCACTCCTTTTAATGATGATCTCAGTATCGATCTTCCTTCTTTAAAAAATTTTGTGAGATTTCAAATTAAAGGAGGAGTAGATTCTTTAGTGGTTCTCGGAACTACTGGAGAAGCTCCAACCATAAATGAATCTGAGCGAAATAAAATTATTGAAACAGTAGTTGATGAAGTAAATGGGAAAGTCCCAATCATTGTCGGAACTGGGACAAATGATACCCGCCATGTTGTTGAGTTAAATAAATCAGCAGAAAAGTTTAATGTTTCCGGTTTGTTAATTGTCAATCCTTACTATAATAAAGGTACGCAGCAAAGTATTAGTTGAACATTACCAATATATTGCCGAGCGCACTGCCCTGCCAATCCTTCTTTATAATGTACCAAGCAGAACCGGAATGAATGTCCTTCCGGAAACAACTTTAAAAATAAATCAATTATGTAAAAATGTTGTGGGGATAAAAGAAGCAAGCGGCGACATTTCACAAATTGCAAAATTAATTTCGATGAAACCTGACAACTTTTTAATTTATTCAGGCAATGATGATCAAACCTTGCCGATAATGGCTTTGGGCGGTGATGGAATTATTTCTGTTGCTTCTAATGTTTTTCCAAAAGAAATTAGGGAGTTGTCTTCAGCTATATTAAATAATGATTATTCTTCTGCTCAAAAAATTAATAATAAATATTTAAAGTTTATGAATATACTTTTTGTTGAAGCAAATCCAATACCGGTTAAATATGCTGTTAGTTTGTTAGGACTTGCGAAAAATACTTTAAGGCTTCCATTGATCAAAGCATCTGAAAATACCATGAGCTTAGTTGAATCTGAAATGAAATCGTTAAGGATTATGTATGCAGAAAATTAAATATGGAGTAATCGGTGCATCAGGCAGAATGGGAATTGAAATCATAAATGTAATGAATGAAGATAAAAATGATCTTGTTTTCAAATATGATATTGACGGCGAATGGCAAAAAGATTTACCACATGTGTTAATTGATTTTTCATTACCGACTGCATTTGAAAAATCAATTCAATATGCACTTTCATTTAATTGCCCTCTTGTTTGTGGAACGACCGGGTTGAATGATAATCAATTAACTAAATTAAAAAACGCATCACAAAAAATTGCCGTTGTGCAGAGTTTTAATTATTCTGTCGGCATTCAAATGTTAATTAAGTGTGCTCAAATGTTATCTCAAAATTTAACTGATTGGGATATTGAAATTTCAGAAACTCATCATCGATTCAAAAAAGATAAACCTTCCGGCACAGCAATCATGTTAAAGAATGCTATTGGGAAAGAAGTTAATATTTCTTCATTAAGATTAGGAAATGTCCCTGGCGATCATGAAGTTTCTTTTGGCGGACTTGGAGAAGTAATAAGCATTAAAGCACAGCGCAACTTCAAGAAGGACATTTGCGGAAGGCGCCGTAAAATCGGCTTACTTTTTATTAAATAAGAAAAATGGTTTCTATTCATTCCATGATGTTTTATTCACTTAAATAAAAATGAGGATAAAATGGATTCTTACGAGATAATCGATTATATCTCCAACTCAACAAAAAAAACTCCGGCTAAAAGTTTATTTAAGCGGAGTAGCTTTCTAAAGTTGATTTCAAAAAATTGGATTTTTACGGTGATGGAAATTTTGGAATTTTATTTTGCGAATTAAGTGAGTTTGAAAAATTAAAAATGATAATTCTAATTTAATTTCTAAATTTAAAATTGAAATTGATAGAAGAAATTCTGCCATTCCTCTTGCTGATCTTTCAAAATTTAATTGCAGGATTGAGCCAGGCGCAATAATCCGTGACTTAGTTGAGATTGGAGATAACTGCGTAATCATGATGGGTGCCGTAATTAATATTGGGGCTGTCATCGGTAAAAAAACAATGATTGATATGAATGTAGTTGTCGGCGGAAGAGCAGTTATTGGAGATAATTGTCATATTGGTGCTGGAGCAGTTGTTGCTGGAGTAATAGAACCTCCAAGTGCTGATCCTGTTATAATTGGTGATAATGTTTTGGTTGGTGCAAATGCAGTAATTCTTGAAGGAGTGAAAGTTGGAAAAGGTGCTGTAGTTGCAGCAGGCTCCGTAGTTGTTTCGGATGTTGAAGAATATATGGTGGTAGCTGGAGTACCGGCAAAAGCTATCAAGAAAGTAGATGCAAAAACAGAACAAAAAACTTTATTAGTAGAAACATTAAGGAAAATCTAAAATAAAACTTATGCAAGCAACAGTTCATAAATATGGCGGGAGTTCAGTTGCAACAACCGAAAAAATTAAATTAATTGCGGAAAAGATTTCTAATAAAATTAAATCAGGCAATAAATTACTTATCGTTGTTTCTGCGATGGGAAAAACGACAGATGGATTAATTTCATTAGCAAAAGAAATTACTAATGAAACTTTGCCAAGAGAAATGGATATGCTTCTTTCCACTGGTGAGCAAGTCTCTGCCTCACTTCTTTCAATGTCTTTAAATAGTATTGGAATAAAAGCTATTTCACTCAATGGTTATCAAGCCGGAATAGTTACAACAGAGAATTACAGCGAAGCAAGGATTAAAAATTTTAATAACAAAAAAATTCTTAATCTGCTTGACAAATATGATGTACTTGTAATAACCGGTTTTCAAGGAATTACGGAAGAAGGTGAATTAACAACACTTGGCAGAGGTGGTTCAGATACTTCTGCTGTTGCGCTTGCAGCGGCTTTAAGAATCAACTGTGAAATTTACAGCGACGTTGCCGGAATTTTTACTGTTGACCCCAAGCTTCATCCTAAAGCAAAAAAAATCAAACAGATTTCTTATGACGAAATGCTTGAAATGTCTGCGTTAGGAGCAAAAGTTTTACACAGCCGCTCAGTTGAAGTGGCTAAAAAATTTGGAATAAAAATTTATTGTGGTTCAACATTCTCAAACGAGGAGGGTAGTTACGTGGTCGATGAAAAAGAAATAATTGAGCAGCCAGCAGTTACGGGATTAAGTGTTATCGAGAACGAAACTCAAGTTACAATATTGAATTTACCGATTGACTTTAGTCTGGTGAGAACTCTATTTGAAAGAATCGCCACAGCAGGATTTAATGTTGATATGATTTCAATTATCAATCAAAATGAAAATCTTACTGTTTCTTTTACAATTATTGAATCAAAACAAAAAGAACTGGATAAAACTCTTAAAAAAGTTTTGGGCGACCTTGATGGATTTAAAATTGAATATCATTTAGATTTTGTAAAACTCTCAGTTGTCGGTATTGGTATGAAATCTAGTGTCGGTGTTGCATCAAGATTTTTCAAAGCTTTACAGGATATTCCGATAAAACTCGTTACTACATCTGAAATTAAAATATCATGTTTGTTTGAAGGAAAGTTTAAACAAAAAGCAGTTGATTCATTAGTTAAAGAATTTGAGTTGTAGTTTATGAAACTGACACCAATAGAATTAAGACATAAGCTTCATCAAATTCCTGAATTGATGTTTAAGGAATTCCAAACCACATCACTTCTTTTAGATGCAATAAATGAATTACCGTTAGTTAAAATACATCGTCCGCTAGAAACTGGATTAATTGTTGAGTACACGGTAAACGAAGGAAATTATCTTTTATTCCGGGCAGACATTGATGCTCTTCCAATAAAAGAAGAAACCGGGATTTCTTTTGCTTCTACAAATCAAAATATGCATGCCTGCGGGCATGATGTTCATACTTCAATTCTTTACGGTTTATTAAATTATGTTGTTGAATCTAAAATAAATCAAAATTATAATTTTTATTTTTCAGCCTGCGGAAGAAGGCGGAGGCGGTGCCGAAAAAATTATTGAAAGTGAAATCCTAAATCAATTTAATATTGAAAAAGCTTTTGCTCTTCATGTAACTGACGAATATTCAGTTGGAACTATTGCATCTACGGCAGGAGTTTTGTTTGCCACTGCTTTGGAAATTAATATTCAATTTACCGGGAAAAGTGCTCACATTGCTTTCCCGGAAGAAGGTAAAAATGCTTTTAATGCATTAAGAATATTTTTTGATGAAGCGGACAGAATTCCCATAGATAAAGACCATCCATTTTTACTTGGCCTTGGAAAAATCTATTCGGGAACTGCAAGAAACATACTCCCCTCTTCAGCATTTATTGAAGGTACGATAAGATCACTTGAGTCCTATGTATCTGAAGAATTAATCATTCATCTAAAAAGTATTTTAAAGAAAATTAAGGATAAAACCGGAGTTGATTTTAATTTTAGCAAAGGTTCATTTTACAAAGAAGTAATTGTTGATGATAATTTGTTTGAAAAATACTCTAAGGTCTCTTTCTAATAATTTTAATTTTATTGATTGCGGATATAAAATGACTGGCGAAGATTTTGGTTACTTTTCTCATCTTTATCCTTCATTCATGTTTTGGCTTGGAACTTCACAAGGTGAAAGATTTGGATTGCATCACCCTAAATTTTTACCAGATGATTCAATTATTGAAATCGGGTATAAGTGCTCTCAAAGAAATTTTAAATAGTGAAATTTCTTGATTATCATTTATTTATATTGACAAAACAAAATTTATATATTACGTTTGTCTTCAAGAAAAATAATTTTCTTAACTAAAAACATAAAAGTTAAAAAATAATGCATTACAAGAACATGTGCACATCTACCGGTACCCCCACAACTAAGCCTGGAGGCTGAAGCGCGGTAGTGTATTATTTTTTAACTTAATCAAACCGGCTTCAGTAAAATGAGCCGGTTTTTTTTTACCTATTTTTTTTGAGGATTGAATGAAGGTATTGAAATTCGGAGGTTCTTCAGTCGCTAATTCAAAACGAATTGAGGATGTAATAAAAATTGTTACAAATTCTTTAGAATAAGAATAAATCTATTGCAGTTATTTTTTCTGCTTTTCAAGGAGTAACAGATAAGCTTCTCTATTTAAGCAGAGCTGCAGCTTCAGGAAATTCGGATTATCTTGATGACTTAAAAAAACTTGAAGACCTGCATATCAATATTGCCAGGGAATTAATTTCTGTTAAACATCAAAGCAAAGTTTTAGCAAATTTAAAATTGCGTTTTAACGAGCTCGAAGATGTGCTGCACGGCCTTTCATTGATTAAAGAATTATCTCCTAAAATAAATGATTATGTTGCAAGCTTTGGAGAAAGGTTATCAGCTTATACTATTTCAGAAGCATTGATTGACAAAAATATAGAAGCAGAATTTCTTGACAGCCGGGAATTAATTAAAACAGATAATTCATTCGTAAATGCTAAAGTAAATTTTGATCAAACCAATAAAAACATTAAATCATATTTTAAAAATCATACTAAAACTCAAATCATAACAGGCTTTATCGGTTCAACAATTAATAACGAAACCACTACTTTAGGAAGAGGCGGAAGTGATTATTCGGCTTCTATCTTTGCCGCAGCTTTGAATGCCAAGGAAGTTCAGATATGGACCGATGTTGACGGTGTAATGACTGCAGACCCGCGCAAAGTTAAAAATGCTTTTTCAATTAATAGTCTTTCTTATGAAGAAGCAATGGAGCTTTCACATTTTGGAGCTAAGGTAATACATCCGCCAACAATGCAGCCGGCTCTTGAAAAAAATATTCCTATTGTAATTAAAAATACTTTTAATCCTTCATTCAAAGGTACATTGATAAGTAAAAGAATAAACGGACACAATTTTTCTGTTAAGGCATTTTCTTCGATAGATCATATTTCACTTCTTCGAGTTGAAGGAAGCGGTATGGTAGGTGTTGCCGGTATTGCTGAAAGAATATTTAAAGCACTGTCATTTGAAAGAATAAATGTGATTATGATTACGCAAGCTTCATCCGAACATTCATTATGTATTGCCGTTCTTCCGCATCATGCTGAGGCGGCAAAAAATTCTATATCAAATGAACTTACAATATGAAATGCTTAAAAAACATGTAAATGAAATAACTATTGAAAATAATTTATCGATTATTGCTGTTGTCGGCGAAAATATGCGAAAGACTCATGGGATATCGCGGGAGAATTTTTCATGCTCTTGGAAGAAATGGAATTAACCTTGTTGCAATTGCACAAGGTTCATCAGAGCTAAATATATCCATGGTTATCTCAAGTGCTGATGAAAGCAAAGCATTAAATACTTTGCACGATGCTTTATTCCTTTCAAAAGAAAAAACTATTAATCTTTTTCTTGTTGGAACCGGCTTGATTGGCGGAACATTGCTCAAACAGATTTATAATCAAACTGATTTTCTGGCTAAAGAATTTGGACTTGGAGTTAAAATTATCGGACTGGCAAACAGCAGAAGAATGCTAATAAATTCTGATTGCATTAAACCTGGCAATTGGAAAGAGATTCTAATGTCGTCTCCCAGAAAAACAAATTTAATTAAATTTATTGATGAGATGAGAAAACTGAATTTGCCGAATAGTATTTTTGTAGATTGCACTGCAGCTGATGAAGTAGTTGAAAAATATCTTGAAATATTTAAATTCAAATATTTCAATTGTAACCCCAAATAAAAAAGCAAACTCAGCTAGTTATAAATATTATTTACAGCTTAGAGAAGCGGCTTCAAAGCACAATGTGAAATTCTTATACGAAACAAATGTTGGGGCAGGACTTCCAGTAATTAACACTTTAAAAGATCTTGTTTCAACTGGTGATATAGTTACAAAAATAGAAGCAGTTTTATCCGGAACACTTAGTTTTATTTTTAATTCTTATGATGGAAGCAAGCCGTTTAGCCAATTTGTATTAGAAGCAAAAGAAAAAGGATATACGGAACCTGATCCAAGAGACGATTTAAATGGTGTGGATGTTGCCAGAAAATTATTAATTTTAGCCCGTGAATTAGGCTTATCTTTAGAATTAAAAGATATCAAAGTTGAAAACCTTGTTCCGGAAGGTGCACGGAAAGCAAAGACAATAAAAGAGTTTTTTGAAAAACTAAAAAAATATGATGTTGAATTTGATGCTAAAGTCAAAGAAGCACTAAAACATTCAAAAGTTTTAAGGTATATTGCCTTACTTGAAAATGGGAAAGCAAAAGTTTCCCTTCAAGAAGTTGATGCAACACATCCCTTCTATTCACTTCAAGAAAGCGACAACATAATTGCTTTCACAACAACTTATTCTCTTAACAGGCCTGTGGTGGTTAAAGGCCCTGGTGCAGGCGCAGAAGTTACATCTGCTGGAGTTTTCTCAGATATAATTCGGGCTTCACAATATGTAAATTAAATTTTTTGTATTTATAATTGAGGAACAATTAAATGAGTGAAAACAAAAAAATAAAAGTTGGAATTCTTGGAGCGACGGGAAGCGTTGGACAAAAATTTATTGAACTTCTATCCAATCACCCCTGGTTTGAAATTGCTGAAGTAGCTGCTTCTGAAAGGTCTGCTGGGAAACCATATAAAGAAGCTGTTAACTGGATTCTATCTTCTCCACTTCCCTCTTCCGTTGCAAATTTAATTGTAAAAAACTGCGAGCCAGGTTTAGATTGTAAATTGTTTTTTCAGGATTGGATTCAAGCATTGCAGGAGGAGTTGAAACTGATTTTGCAAATGCAGGATATATTGTTGTTTCCAATTCAAAAAATCACCGTATGGATTCCGATGTTCCTCTGCTTGTTCCGGAAATAAACTGCTGAACATCTTCAATTAGTGAAACATCAAAAATTTAATGGCGGATGTATTGTTACAAATCCAAATTGTTCAACTATCGGAATGGTGCTTGCATTAAAACCGCTGGCTGGATAATTTTGGCTTGGAAGCTGTGAATGTTGTAACTATGCAGGCATTGTCGGGAGCCGGATATCCGGGAGTTTCAAGTCTCGATATTATTGATAATGTTATTCCTTTTATTTCCGGTGAAGAACCAAAGCTTGAATCGGAACCATTAAAAATTCTAGGGAAATTTAAAAACAAATTCAATTGAAAATGTGCAAATAAAAATAAGTGCTCAATGCAATCGGGTTGCTGTTGTTGATGGTCATCTTGAATGTGTACAAGTTAAATTAAAAAAGAAAGCATCAATTGAAGAAATTAAAAAAGCATGGAATGATTTTTCAAGTGAGCCGCAGAAATTAAATTTACCAACTGCCCCTTAAAACCAATTTATTATTTTGAAGAAGATAAATATCCACAGCCGCGCATTCACAGAAATTTAGACAAAGGTATGGCGGTATCTATCGGCAGATTACGCGAAGATCCATTATTCGATTACAAGTTTGTAATTCTATCCCACAACACAAATAGAGGTGCTGCAGGCGGAGCTATTCTTTGTGGAGAATTATTAAAAGCTCAAAACTATTTCGATTTATAATAAGATATTTTATGAAGAAAGAAATTAAAGTTTTTGCTCCTGCTTCAGTTACAAACGTTAGCTGCGGCTTTGATGTAATGGGATTTGCCATTGAATGGCCGGGAGATGAATTAGTTTTGAGGATCAAAGAAAAGCCAGGGATAACTATTTCAAAAATTACAGGAGATCATGGGAAACTTCCAAAATCGGTAGAAAGAAATACAGCTGGTGTTTCATTAAAAGCTCTTGCCGAACATTTAAATTTTAATAAAGGAATTGAAATTGAAATTCGTAAAAAAATGTCTCTTGGCAGCGGACTTGGCTCAAGTGCAGCAAGCGCAGTTGCAAGCGTATTTGCATTAAATGAAATATTAGGAAAACCATTAACAAAAACTGAGCTTCTTCCATTTGCTCTCGAAGGTGAAAAATTAACTTGCGGCGGTACTCCGCATGCGGATAATGTATCCGCTTCTCTCTATGGTGGATTTATTATTGTCAGAAGCTTGAATCCTCTCGATGTAATTAATATTGACGTTCCCGAAAATCTTTACTGCACCATTGTCCATCCTGATATTGAAATTCATACTGCTGATACAAGAAAAGTTTTAAAGAAACAAATTCTGCTTTCAGATGCTGTGCAGCAATGGGGAAATGTTGCGGCTTTAGTTGCCGGGTTGATGAATAAAGATTATAAATTAATCGGACGCTCTCTTGAAGATGTAATTATTGAACCAATTCGTTCAATATTAATTCCCGGATTCGATTTAGTAAAACAGGCTGCATTAGATTCTGGCGCGCTTGGATGCAGCATTTCAGGTTCCGGTCCCTCCATCTTTGCTTTGAGTGATTCAAAAAAAATTGCTGATAAAACCGGACAAAACATGCAAAAAGTCTTAACTGAAATCGGAATTGAAAGCGACTTATATATTTCAAAAATAAACCAAATAGGCCCAAGGGTAATCCGCTAAATAATTAATATGAAATTTTACAGTACAAATAAAAAATCAGAACCTGTTTCATTTAAAGAAGCTGTGCTAAAAGGAATTGCTGATGACGGCGGATTATTCATGCCTGAAACCATACCATCTTTGTCTAAAGAATTTTGGGATAATATAAGCGAATATGATTTACCGGAAATTGGTTATAATATTTCAAAACTTTTCTTAGAAGATGAACTGACTGACAATGAAATAAAAGATATCATTTCAAGTTCAATTAATTTTAATGCCCCTTTAGTGAAACTTGATGATTCAAATTATATACTTGAATTATTTCACGGGCCAACTCTTGCATTCAAAGATTTTGGCGCGAGATTTATGGCTAAGACTCTCTCTCATTTAAATGATGGAAAACAAATAACTATTTTAGTTGCTACTTCCGGTGATACCGGAAGTGCTGTTGCCAATGGATTTTATAAAGTTGATGGAATTAATGTCGTTCTTCTTTATCCGAAAAATAAAGTTAGTAAAATTCAAGAACAGCAGCTTACTACTTTAGATGAAAATATCACTGCTCTTGAAGTGGAAGGTAATTTTGATGACTGCCAAAAGCTGGTTAAAACCGCTTTCCTTGATGAAGAGATTAAAACTAAATTAATTCTTTCCTCGGCTAATTCCATAAATATTGCGCGACTAATTCCCCAATCATTTTATTATATATCTGCTTATGCACAACTAAAAGATAAAAATGCTCAAATGGTTTTTTCTGTACCGAGTGGGAATTTTGGAAATTTAACCGGCGGATTATTTGCATACAAAATGGGATTACCAGTTAAGAATTTCATTGCGTCGGTTAATTCAAACGATGTTTTTAGGAATTACATTTCAACTGGTAATTATGAACCTAAACCTTCAGTAAAAACAATTTCCAATGCAATGGACGTTGGCAATCCAAGCAACTTTTCAAGACTTTATAAATTATTTGGCGGGGATTATCCGACAATAAAATCATTAATTAAAAGCTACAGCTTTAATGATGATCAAACAAAAGAAGCAATTAAAGAAGTAAAAAATAAATATGGTTATTTAATTGATCCGCATGGTGCAGTTGGCTATCTCGGATTAAAAAAATACTATAAAGAAAATGGAGATGAGTTTTCAGGAATAATTTTGGAAACAGCTCACCCGGCAAAGTTTAAAGATATTGTAGATAAAGTATTAAGTATTGATATACCGCTTCCTGATGAATTAAATAAATGTATGAAAAAAGAAAAACATTCAATAATAATATCAAACAAGTTTGAAGATTTGAAAGAATTTTTACTGAACAAATAATAATTTATAAATCGATCACTACGTAAGAGGAAATAATGGAAGGTCATAAAAACGCAGCTATAATTGGCGGAGGAAATATTGGGATATCAATTGCGAACGGATTATTTAATTCAAAATTGTTTCCAGCCGGCAATATTTATATTACCAGAAAACACATTGAGTTATTAAATGAATATGAAGCAAAAGGATTTAAAATCACAGCCAATAATATTGAAGCTGTTAAAAACTCTACCATCATTATAATTGCTGTGCAGCCCAAACAGCTTGATGAATTGCTTGGCGAAATAAAAAATGAAATCACACAAAACCATATTATTATTTCAGTCGTATCCGGAGCTAGTATAAAAGCCATCAAAGAATTATTGGGAAAAGATGTTTCAATAGTACGCGCTATGCCAAATACAGCAATTGCAATTCAAGAATCAATGACTTGCCTTGCCTCAGAAAATAAATCTGACGATGCTTTAAAAATATCAAAGGAAATTTTTGATTCAGTTGGAAAAACTTTGGTGATTGATGAAGATTTAATAGTGCCGGCAACTGCATTATGTGCCTGCGGTATTGCTTTTTTTCTGCGTGCAATTAGAGCTGCTTCTCAAGGCGGCATAGAAATAGGATTTCATTCTGAAGAAGCTTTGCAAATGGCTGCACAGACAGCAAAAGGAGCAGCATCACTTTTACTGCAGCGTAAAAGCCATCCTGAAAGTGAGGTAGATAAAGTTACTACCCCGCGCGGTATTACTATTTCAGGCTTAAATCAAATGGAACACTTCGGATTCAGTTCTGCAATGATTAAAGGAATTGTAACCTCAGCGGAAAAAGCTTCAAAGATATATAAAACTGAAGAGTAAGCAGTAAAAAAAAATGACATCCCATATGAGATGTCATTTTAATTTATTCTGATTTGAATTAATTCCTAATGAGGAATTCCATTCACATGATTATCTTCATCATCATTAACATTAGCATTGACAGTTTTAAATGCATCATTGGTTTCAGTTGCCGCAGCCAGCTTAAAGCTTCCCTCTTCAATATTTTTATAAAGCAAATCGTTTTCTATTAAATAATAAAATTGTTTTCTAAATTCTTCTAAAGAAATACCGCAGGTCGCAGCATATTTAGCAAGTTCATGCGGATCTTCAAAATCAGCTTTATTTAATCGAAGCATATATCTTCTGGCTATATAAAATGACTCGGAGCTTGGATCAACCATTCTAACCTTGGTTCTTTTAGTTAACGGGTCGATAATATCTTTAAAAAACATTGGAACAAAGTGGCCGTTCTGAATAGATACCATAGCTCCGTTCCCGCCGGAAAGTACAAACTGTGCAGCAGAAAATCCTAGATCTCTAGTATATTCCATATCATAAGGAATAGGATCGGCACATCTTAATTCATACCCAATATTCTTTGCAACGATTGTAGCTTTAAGATTGAAATCTTTTAATCTTTCTTGAACTTTATATTTTAGGATCTCTCCGAAATTTACTTCTGCAATCCTGATATTATCATGTGCATCTCTCTCAACGTTTACAAGTTTTTCCATATCTTTAGGATCAAGATGTTCGACGAGGCCTTCTGCAAGTATTGCAACACCATCAGTCCTGCCATAACTCAAACGCTTGATAATTGCACCAACTAAAACATCAACAACTTGCCCAATACCAATTGTTTGTTTACTAAACTCTTCCGGAATTAAAGTTAATGTTGCGCCGGTTGCTTTTCCAATACCCAAAGCTAAATGCCCGGCTTTTCTTCCCATTGAAACAACAAAATACCAACGTGAAGTAGTTTGTGCATCAACCATTAAATTTTTTACAACTTCAACTCCAATGTGGCGGGCAGTTTGAAATCCAAAAGTCGGAATACCATGAGGCAGGTCAAGATCGTTATCAATTGTTTTTGGAACGTGTACAACTTTAATTCTTCCTGCTGCCATTTCTTCCACTTTTAAAGCACTAAAAGCAGTATCATCGCCGCCAATAGTTATAAGCTTATCAACATTTAATCTTAAAAGTGAGGTTACTGTATTTTCAAGATGTTTTTTATCTTTAGTAGGATTATTTCTTGCAATACCAATGTATGATCCGCCTCTAAAATGAATACGGCTTACATTGTGTATTGTAAGTTCTTTGGTATGTGAAATATCACCCTGCATTATCCATTTAAAGCCGTCTTTTATTCCAATCACATCAACACCTTCAAGTGCAGCACGAATGGTAGCCGCACCTATAACACTATTTATTCCCGGCGCTGGTCCGCCGCCGACTAAGATCGCTAATTTTTTTGGTGCAATAGACATGTTATTACTCCTGGTTACTTTTTACATCTATTCTCAATAGATAGATTTAATTTATTTTTTTAGGAACGCATTTTCAAATTAAAAATTAAGAACATGACATACACAAACCTAACTTAGACAAACCCAATTTCTTAAAGAAATTGGGTTTGTTCAGCATTAAAATTATAGAACTTTTAGCTTTGCAAATTTAAGCATCAACTGTTTAACATTATTACCTTCAAACACAACTGTAGCTTTCTGCATTTCGCCGGCACCGGTTACCATCGTAACTTTTCCTAACCCAAATTTATCATGCATTACCCTGCTGCCCGGACGAAGAGATTTATTGTCCTGGTTGAAATCTTCGTACTCAACCTTTTCGAAATATTCGTAGTACTGTTCTTTTTTAGTTTTACGATTAGATTTTCTTCCGATGCTGCCGTTTATTTCTGAATAAGTTTTTTCATCTAATTCATCAATAAATCTTGAACGGCTTTGATAAGCAACTTCACCGAAACGGTATCTTGAACGTGCATGAGACAAATATACTTTTTCTCGAGCGCGTGTTACAGCGACATAAAATAATCTTCTCTCCTCTTCTATGGTAGCATCGCTGCTGAATTTATTTGAAAGAGGAAATATATCTTCTTCACAACCTGATATAAAAACTATAGGAAACTCTAATCCTTTTGAAGCGTGAATTGTTAATAATGTAACAACATTGCTTCCTTCTTTATAAAGATCTATGTCAGAAATTAATGAAACCTCTTCAAGATATTGCTCAAGTTTTGCATTCTTATTTGAATTTGAAAATTCGCTTAATGCTGAAAGAAGTTCATTAATATTTTCCAATCTTTGTAATGATTCGGGAGTATTTTCTTGTTTAAACATTCGAAGAATACCTAATTCATCAACCAACGCACGCGATAATTCACCAACCGAAAGCTTATCTTTCAAACCAATATATTTATCCAATAAAACTTTGAAACCTTTAACATTCTTTTGAATTCTTTCTTTAATATCAATTACCTCAAACACTCGAGTCATTGTATCGAATAGAGTGAGATTTAGTTTACGTGCAAAGGCAATCATCCTTGTTACTGTTGTGCTGCCAATTCCTCTTTGAGGAAAGTTCATAATCCGCAGTAAACTTTCTTCGTCATTTTGATTTGCAATAACTCTTAAATAAGCAACAATATCTTTCACTTCTTTTCGTTTATAAAATTCAACTCCTCCGATAATTCTATAAGGCATTTTTTCTCTTCTAAAAGCATCTTCAAGAGCGCGGGATTGAGCATTTGTCCTATAGAGTATTGCAAAATCTTTTAATGAAATTTTCTTTTTAGTAATTTCTTTCTTAATATACTTTGCAATTTGTGCCGCTTCATCTTTTTCATCAGAACATTTTACTAATGTAAGAAGTTCACCGTCATTGTTTTCTGTCCAAAGAGTTTTTACTATTTGCTCTTTATTATTCTTTATAACAGAATCAGCAGCTTGTAAAATAACTTTTGTTGAGCGGTAATTTTGCTCAAGTTTGAATAATTTATGTTTTGGAAAATCTTTTTCGAAATCGAGCATGTTAGCAATATTTGCACCTCTCCAGCTGTAAATACTTTGTGCATCATCACCGACTACTACAATATTCCCTTTTTTATTAACCAGCATTTTTAATAATTCATATTGAGCTTTATTTGTATCCTGGAATTCATCAACCAATAAATACTGAAATCTCTTTTGATATTTTTGATGTACTTTTGGATTCTCATTAAAAAGCTTGATTGGATTTAATAGCAAATCATCAAAATCCATTGAATTATTTACAACTAATCTTTTTTGGTATTCAACATAAACTTCAGAAATTTTTTCATCAATAAAATTATTGATATGATGCTGTTTAAATTCAGGCGGCATTATCATGTGGTTTTTTAAAAAACTTATTCTATGTCTAATTGAATTAGCAGTTACTCCTTCTAGCTCAATATTAAATTCAGATAGAATATTTGAAACCATGGAAAGAGAATCCTCGGCATCATAAATTGAAAAGTTAGTTTTATAATTAATGCTTGAGGCTTCCGTTCTTAAAATTCTAGCAAAAATTGAATGAAAAGTTCCCATCCAGATAGAATTAGCTTTTGTTCCAACTAATTCAACGATTCTTTCTTTCATTTCATTAGCGGCTTTATTTGTAAAAGTTAAAGCCAAAATACTATCCGGCTCATAACCGTTTTCAAGCAAATAAGCAACTTTATAAGTTAAAACCTTTGTTTTACCAGAACCTGCACCAGCAACGACCATTGAAGGGCCGTCTATGTACTCTACTGCATTTTTTTGTTCGTTATTTAGATTTTTTAAACTTAGCATAGGTTATTTTATTGAATTAATATGTGATTAATATTCTATTTTTAGTGGGCAAATATACTGAATTATGAATCGAATTAAAAGGCTAGAAAATTGTGATGCCAACACTTTTCCTATTAATATGGTTGTATTGAAATATACTTGGGAAAAAATAGATTAAAATGTGCCGAAATGAAAAATTTATTTGAAATATTGCATAAATCATTGAAGCAAAGCAAACAATTAGCTACATTTGAAGCCAATTAATCCAATTAATAAAACTATCCAATAATTTCATACGAAGGTGTGCTATGGTTAAAGAAAAAATGTTAAAAGCTTTGAACAAACAATTAAATGAAGAACTTTATTCTTCTTATGCTTATTTAGCAATGGCGGCTTATTTTGAAGCAGAAAATTTATCAGGATTTGCAAGCTGGATGAGATTACAATCGCAAGAGGAAACAAGCCACGCCATGAAAATTTTTGATTACATTCATCAAGTAAACGGAAAAGTAACGCTCCAAAAGATTGATGTACCAAAATTAACCTGGAAAACACCGCTGGAAGTTTTTCAAGATATGCTAAAGCAGGAACAAAAAGTTACTCAATCAATTGATGAATTAGTTGAAATTTCGATGACAGAAAAAGATTATGCAACAAATAATTTTTTGCAGTGGTTTGTTAGTGAACAGGTTGAAGAAGAAGCTACATCAATAAAATTATTAGAAAGAATGAAGTTAGTCGGCGATAATAAAAACGGATTATTTTTGTTAGATAGAGAAATGGGGATGAGAGCAAGATTTGCGAAGAAAGGTAAAAAATAATTTTAAGTATATTTAAAACAAAAAATCCTCTTAATTTTAAGAGGATTTTTTTATTAATTTTTTACTTCAGCAAGAGGGTTAAAAGTATGCCTCATGGAATGGACTTTATTAATTACAGGCAAATCAACCTGCTGACTGACTCGTTTTTCAAAATAATCTCTGAATCTTGTAACCATAAATCTAACCGGCCATGCCGCAGCTTCACCAAGCGCGCAAATCGTATTTCCTTCAATATTACTTGCGACAGTAATCAATAAATCTAAATCATGAGTTGAGCCGTTACCTGCTAAAATTCTATTTAGATATTTTTAACATCCAGCCGGTTCCTTCACGGCAAGGAGTGCACTGGCCACAGCTTTCGTGATAATAAAATTTAGCAATGCGAGCTAAAACTTTTACTAAATCAGTGTCTTCATCCATAACCATTATTCCACCGGTACCAATCGAAGAACCCGCTGCTTTCAAAGATTCAGCGTCCATCTTTACGCCTTCAAGCTGGTCTCCTCTTAATGGAGGCATTGAAGAACCACCGGGAATAACACAAAGAATTTTTTTATTATTCGGAACTCCACCTGCGTAATTATAAATTATATCGGTAAGCAATGTGCCCGAAGGTAATTCAAATACACCAGGTTTATTTACATGTCCGCTAACTCCGAAAAGAATTGTTCCCGGATGTTTTGGCTCACCGATTTGTGAGAACCATTCCCAGCCTTTATTTATAATTGCCGGAACGTTTGTTAATGTTTCCACATTATTAATTGTTGTTGGATTACCCCATAAGCCATTCTGTGCAGGAAAAGGCGGCTTTACTCTTGGATAACCTCTTTTACCTTCAATTGAATTCATTAAAGAAGATTCTTCGCCGCAGATATAAGCACCGGCACCTTTATGAATATAAATATCACAATGAAAATTCAGTTCCGTATTTCTCTTTCATCTTCTCACCGACATATCCATTTTCATAAGCATCTGCTAAAGCTTTTTCTGCTAACTTAACCCATTTATGATATTCACCGCGAATATATAAGTATGCTGTCTTAGCACCGATTGCATAGCATGTAATTAAAATACCTTCAATCATTTGATGAGGATTGTATTCAAAAATCTGTCTGTCTTTAAAAGAACCAGGTTCGCTTTCATCGCCATTAACACAAAGATATTTGGGCTTATCGGTTTTCTTCGGCATGAAACTCCATTTTAAGCCAGCTGAGAATGCTGCTCCACCTCTGCCTCTTAATCCAGATTTCTTTACTTGGTCAATTATATCATCGGTCGACATTCCCAATGCTTTTTTTATAGCTGTGTATCCGCCGTTTTCTTCATAAACATTGATTAAATGAAGGTCTTTTATATCGGGAAGAACAATCTTTTCCATTAATTTTTATTCTTTAGTGATTCTAAAATGCTATCTACTTTTTCCATGGTGAGATTTTCAAAATAGTCTTCATTAACTGCAATCATGGGAGCTGTTCCGCATGAGCCCATACATTCAACTTCCTCTAAAGAGAATTGCTGGTCTTTGGTAACTTCCATGTTATTTATACCAAGTTTTTCTTTAACTTTATCAAAAATTTCATATCCGCCTCTAAGCATACAAGATACGTTGGTGCAAACTTGAATATGATTCTTTCCCATCGGCTTTTGGAAATACATGGTATAAAAAGTTACAATTCCTAAAACTTCCTCTTTAGTCATTTCAAGAATATTCGCAACTTCGCTCATCACTTCACCGGAAATCCACCCGTTCTGTTCTTGTGCAAGCCAGAGTAAAGGCATAACTGCAGGTTTTTTAACAGGATATTTATTTAATATCTGTTCTACTTTTTTTTGATTTTCTTCTGAAAATTTAAAATCCATTGTTACTTGAAAATTTATTTTAGATTAAAACTAATTCACACTTCGACTAGCTCAGTGTGACATTTTTGAATTTTGACTTATGTTTTTTGACTCTACTTGTCCGCTTCGCCCATAATCGGGTCAATGCTTCCAATAATAGCAACAACATCTGAAACCATTTGTCCTTTTATCATGTGCGGCAAAGATTGAAGATTAACAAAACTGGGACTGCGGATTTTACATTTCCAGGGGTGGCCATCACCATTACTCACTAGGTAAAATCCAAGCTCTCCTTTCGGATTTTCAACCGCATGATAAATTTCACCAACAGGAGGATTAATTCCAAAATTTACTATCATAAAATCATGAATAAGCTCTTCCATCTTTGAATAAATTTCTGTTTTATGCGGAAGGACTTTTTTAGGCTGATTTAAAATAACTTCGCCCGGCTGCATTTTACTTAAAACCTGCTTAACAATTTTAATACTTTCTCTTGCTTCATCAACTCGAACAAAATATCTTGCTAAACAATCACCTTCAGTGTAAACCGGGATTTTAAAATCCATATCATTATAAAACAAATAAGGATCTGACCTTCTTAAATCATGTTCAACGCCACTGCCTCTTAGACTAGGGCCGGTTAATCCCATGTCAATTGCATCTTCTTTATTTATTACACCAACATTCTCTAGACGTTCAACAAAAATTCTATTTTTATTTAGAAGTGCTTCACATTCGGTTAGGTTATCATCAAACTGGTCTACAAACCATTTTAATTCCGACATGGCTTCTGGAGGAATGTCATTTGCTACTCCGCCTATACGAGTGTAGCTGGTTGTGAATCTTGCGCCGCAAAGAATATCCCAAATGTTTAATATTTTTTCTCTTTCTCTAAGCGTCCATAAAAACACAGTTAGAGCGCCAACATCCATAGCGAGAGCACCGATTGCAATAAGATGTGAAGCAACACGTGATAGCTCATGAATGATCATCCTGATATACTGTGCTCGCGGCGGGGCTTCTATTCCAGCTAACTTTTCAACTGCTAAAACATAGGCAACATTATTTGATAAAGGAGAAAGATAATCTAGACGGTCGGTGTGAGGAATGAATTCATAATAAGTCATATTCTCGGCAAGTTTTTCATAACCTCTGTGAAGATAACCGAGTTCGGGAACGCTTGCTATAACAGTTTCACCATCGAGTCTTAATAACACTCTAAGCACGCCATGAGTAGCAGGATGCTGCGGGCCCATATTCAAAATCATTTCATTTTCTAATGCATCTTCAACCGTGATCTCACTATCCGCACCTAATAAGGCTTCAATTATTTTTGGGTGAACTTCATCTTTTGTCAATTTTTCCATAATACTCTATTTCTAAATTCTATTTCTTTGGAAGTGATAATGAACCCGGAATTCCCATCAAAGGAAAATCTTTTCTTAAAGGGTGATATTCAAAATCTTCAGGCATATACATTCTTCTTAAATCAGGATGATTATTAAATGTAATACCGTACATATCAAAAGTTTCTCTTTCATGCCAGTTAGCTGTTTTCCAGACTGAAGTTACTGTATCAATTTTGCAGTCTTCTTCATCCACATTAGCTTTAAGACATAATCTAAATTTATTCTTCAGTGAAAAAATGTGATACACAACTGTGAATCTATTTTTCCTTTTTGCCCAATCAACCGCAGTTATATCTTCACAAAATACAAATTGAAGTTCTGAATCTTTCTTTAAAAAATCACAAACAGCAACTATAAATTTCTTATCGAAAGAATAAGTCAATTCACCTTTATATTCAACAACTTCAAAATTAATTTCAGGAAATTTTTCCTTCAATTTATTACTGATTAATTCTTTAATATCCATGTTTACAATTTTTAGTTTTAGTTATTTTGAATGACTGAAAGTTCAGGAAGTTTTCTATCCTGGAAATCTCGAGCTTTGGTTCTTTTAATCTTTTCCTGAATTTGAAGAAGTGCATTCAATAAGTTGTCAGGACGCGGCGGACATCCGGCAAGATAAATATCGACCGGTAAAAATTGATCAATACCCTGCACAACCGGATATGATCTGTACATTCCTCCTGAAGAAGTGCAGGCGCCCATAGCGATTACCCATTTCGGATCAGGCATTTGATCATAAATTTTTCTGACTACGTGAGACATTTTAAAAGTAACAGTTCCGGCAACAATCATTAAATCGCATTGGCGTGGCGTAAATCTCATAACTTCAGACCCAAAACGTGCGATATCATATTTAGGTCCGCCGACAGCCATCATTTCAATAGCACAGCATGAAATTCCCATCGGCATAGGCCACACAGAATTTTCTCTTGCCCATGCTACCATCGCATCAACAGTTGATGTTAAAAATCCTTCTTTATTTAATTTAGCTTCTAGTCCCATTTGAATCCGCCTTTCTTATACACATACAAATATCCTAATTCAAGTACAATCAAAAATATAAGCATCGAGAAAAATACGGGCGTCCCTAATTGCGCAAACATTTTTTTAAATTGAACCGCCCAGGGATAAACAAAAATTACTTCAATATCAAAAATTATAAACAGCATTGCAACCAAATAGTATTTGACCGAGACTCTTTCATCCGTTGAACCAACCGGTTTCATACCGCTTTCATAAGTAGATTCTTTTTCTGAATTTGGCCTTTGCGGACCGAAAATTCCTGATGAAAAAACTGTCCCGATTGCAAACACGGCTGCAACTGCAATCACTAAAAATATAGGAATATATTGCTCAATCATTAGATTTTTATGTTCATTTTTTGAGTTTCAAAGTTATCCAAAAATAGGTTTATTGTCAATTTAAACAACATTCAAGGAAATTCTGGTATGCAATAAATTTGATTATTTATATAGTATTCTTGATAAATTGATTTATTGATTTTTATAATTCAAACCTGGTTACAACACCATGAAGCCTATTATAAGGGAAATCATAAAATTTTACAAACCGAGGAGATATTCTCTTCATTACTGAAAATATTTTATATTGAATTTTGTTTGTCAAAATTTCTTCATCACCGTAAAAGATAACTTTTTCAGAAATATTTTCTTCTTTTAAAATATCGGATAAAACTAAATATTCCATATATCCGACATGTATTTCAATAGCAGATAAACCTGTCCCAATCTTTTCTATTTTTTTGTGAGTTATTCCATAAGGAATATCTAAAATCTTTATAGATATAAAAATATTATTTTCATAAATAATATTTTCTTTAATGATGCAATGCGTAATATAAGCCGGGACTCTGCCTATATTGGAAACTAAATAAAGTGCAGTGCCTTGAATATTTTTATTCAATGCATAAATCTGTTCGTAGCTGGTTAAAAATGTATCCAAATCTAAATCTCTAAGAATTTTTCTAACTGCTTTTTTGCCATTATGCCAAATATAAATTACAAGCAAAGGGATTGAAGCAATTATAAGTGACCAAAATCCGCCGGAAGGAATTTTATTAAATACTGCAATTAGAAAAAGTAAATCAACAATAAAAACAATTATTGCGGCAGACATTTTTGTATAATCTTTGTGAGCATTAAATATCCAAATCATAAACATACCGCTGATCGTCATTGTTGCAGTGACTGCTAAACCGTATGCTGCTGCCAGATTATCAGAAGACTGGAAAATGAAAATCATTAATAGAACCGCAATAAGTAATCCATAATTTACAGTTCCAATATATATCTGAGATTTCAGTTCTGTTGATGTATATTTAATTTTCATTAAAGGTAAAATTCTTGTAGTAATGCCCTGGTAAACCAAAGACATCACCGCACTAATCATTGCTTGTGATGCAATTATTGTGGCAAACAATGTAAGAATCAAAAATGGTATATAAAAAAATGAAGAGTAATTTCTCACCATCGCAAATAAAATAGATTTGCTGGTTGAGTGATGAATGACGAAAGCACCCTGTCCAAAATAATTTATTACTAAAGCAAAAAACACAAAAACCCAGGCCTGCCTGATAGGCTTGCTCCCAATATGTCCCATATCAGCATAAAGAGCTTCGCCTCCTGTTGCACAAAGAATAACTTCGCTTAAAACAAAAAACCCCACAAGACCGTGATTTAATAAAAATCTTATCTGCATAATATGGATTAAGCGCTAACAAAATATTTGGCATTTCAAAAAGCGACAAGCTTCCAAAAATAAATAGAGCCAGAAACCATAGCAGCATTATCGGTCCAAAGAACGAGGATACTTTATCTGTTCCTTTAAATTGAAATGCAAACAAGATAATCGTAATGATAACAGTAATTAAAATTATGGTATGTCTTGAGATATCAGCAATCCCCGGAATTAAGGTTAAGCCTTCGACGGCTGAAAGTATACTAATAGCTGGTGTAATAACACCATCGCCAAAAAGAAGGGAAACACCGAGATAACCTAAAAAAGTAATAAAAGCATACTTCCTTCCCTTTTTAACAATGCTTGCCAAAATTTCTTTAAGGACAATAATTCCGCCTTCCCCCTTCATACTTAACGTCATTGCCAGCCATGCGTATTCAACTGTAACTAGTATTACCATTGTCCAGAATATTAATGAGAGAATTCCAAACATGTTTCGTTCTGTTGGCAGGGTTAAACTAAAAATGATTGTCAAAGTGTAAATAGGACTGGTGCCGATATCACCAAAAACCAATCCCATTGCTTTTATATTTTCTTTTACTGAAAAATCCGACTTCTTCATTAAACCGTAAATTTGTGAAATGGAATATGTGTAACTAAAATAACTTTTATAAAAAATTATTTTTTAAAGCTAAAAAATAAACAGTAAACATATTGAAAGCTGGATAAAATTAAAAAGCCTTGTGAAAAATTATCAAATATCAAATTAAGTTTATCAATGATTGACAAATCTAGTATAACTTTAATTTTTACAATCACCTTTTGACATTCTAAACTTAGATAATATAATCTTTAAGAAGTAACTGAAAATAAATTGATTTATAACTTTTTAATTTTTTATAATCTGTATATTTTGTTTCAGTTTATGAAATTTATTTCTTTATGAAGAAAACTTTTATCGCTTTTACTATTCTACTATTTTTTTACAGTTGCGAACGCCCAACAAATATTTCAAATGCTGATGATGGAATACCTCCGGCAGTGCCTTCGGGGCTTTCAGTTTATTTCGCTGGAGATGGAGAAATCATTTTAGACTGGCAGAATAACAGCGAACCGGATTTTGATGGTTATAATATCTATAGAAGCACAGACGATAGCATTTTTAATAAAATCATTTTTACAAAAAATAATTATTTTTATGACGACACTTTAAGTTATGACACCATTTATTTTTACAAGATTACGGCAGTTGATATTTGGGGAACAGAAAGTGCAGCTACATCAATTGTATCGGCGCAGCCCGTAAATAAAAATAAGCCAGGCACCCCAAGATACTTAAGTACAAGTGCAAGAAATTGGGAAGATAATCGTTCCATATATTTAAACTGGCAAGCGAATTATGACAGCGATATTAAGCAATATAATATCTACAGAGGGACCAATATTAATTTTTCCTCTGACAGTTCATCATTAGTGGGATCTTCAATTGAACCGGAATTCACGGACACTTTTAATTTGAATTTGTACACAATATATTATTATAAGGTTAGAGCGCTAGATAAAGGAGATTTGCTAAGCGATGAAAGTGAAATTGTAAACGATCAAATTGTTGGAATTCCGGAAGTTATTTTTCCTTTAGATAATGTCACAATCTGAACACGGATTTTCTGAATTTAAAATAAAAACAATTAAAGTCCCTGCTACTTATGAAATCATTGTTCAGGAAAATCAATTCTTCGGAAGTTTTTGGGACAAGCAATTTGCTTCAAATGTAACCAATGATACTATCAGCGTTAATTTTGATCCACCGTATTTGTATAGTAAACAAACTTACTATTGGCGAGTAGCGGTATACACGACAAGCAATTCTGAGCCAAATAGTATTTCGAAACAGTTTCAATTTACTATTAAGTAATTTGGAAAGTAATATAGTGAGAAGAGTATTAACTTGACTGTTTATTACAATTCCGGCATAACAAATCCGGATGTCATTTCAACTAACGGGAAAAATCTTTTTCATAATTACAAAAGAGATTTCTCGTTCATAAACTCATTCGAAATGACCTTTCAGAGCGATGCAATACCATCATTTGTTAGGTTATTAATATTATTATTTTTCATTTCTACAGTTACTGTATTCTCACAAACACAAGTTGACAGCCTTGAATTCATCAGTGTCGAAAAACCATTTAATCTTCTTTCCACAAAATTAGAAAAGCAGTTAAACACTTATTCACTTCACTCAATCTTTTTATTTGATAAAGCTTTTAATAAAGTTAAGTTAAAATTATCCGAAGGATATAACTCATCATTCGTAAACTCTGCTGAAAAAAGTATCCGTGATGAACAATCTTTTTCTCTTTCTTCTGCTTACAAGATAACCAGCCTATTTAATCTTGGATTGTTGGTTCATAATAATATATTATCAGACAGCAGGAAGATTGAAATAAATTCTGCTTCAGTAACCAATACAGCTTTGTTTTCGGAAATAAATCCTATGGATAAATTAACAATAACTCCTTTTGCAGGTTATATGAACAATAGACAGATTGGGCAAAATGACTATGGAGCATTATATGGTGGTGAAGCAATTTTAAATAATTTGAACACACCTGATTTTAATCTTTACTCGGAATTTAAATTTAGGAATGAGGATATTTCACCAAGAAAAAACGCTCTACGTTTTTTTGACGTTCAGTTTACAAATAATTTTACTCCACAAGTTAAAAACCAGGTGCAGCTTGATTATGTGCTAAATAAAAAGGATTTTTATTTTCAAGCTGATTCGTTAACGGCAGCAAGTTTTGACATCTCAAATAATATCCAAAGCAGAACAGAAGCGAATTATATAATACAAGATAAATTTCAGCATGCTAATTTTTTAAATGCATTTGTGCTTGATATAACTGGCCGAATGTCATATAGAAACATAGATAGAGATACACGTTATCGCCTACCCTTAAATACAAAATCAATTTTTGACACTAGAATTAACGAACTTAATTTAGAATTAGAATCATCAGCCGGCTACAGCAGCTCGTTTTTTGATGGACTAATTAAAGTTATTTTTTCCGGAAGAGATGAACAGCATTTAACAAAAAGATTTGCTGGGGTCAGTGATATACTTTATGAAGAAAGGCAAAGAGATGAGAACTCTAAAAACAACAACGCAGCAAGAGCCTCCCTTTCTTTCCTTGGCAATTTGAATCTCTCTCAAACTGATAAATTGTATTTCAGCTTTTTTCAGAATAAATTAAAATATGATACTCCAAGCAACATTAATTTTGACGACCGGGACGAAGTTCTATCTATTTTAAAAATAAAGTATTCAAAATTACTAACTCCGTTCTTCGAAACTTTCCTGAGTCTTGAAGGAACGATTAATCATACGGTTTATATTTTTGCCGAAAAAAGTTCAAATAATAATTTCAATAGGATAATAAGATTAAGCTCCGGCGGAAATTATGTCGGAAAAAATATTTCGTCATATAATACATTTGAAGTATCGGCAAATTACACTGTTTACGATTTTGAAGAATTGAATCCAAATTTTCATAGTTATTCTTTTCGTCAATTCTCAGCAAATGATTCTTCTAATATAAAAATTACAAAAGGCCTTATATTTCGCGTATTTAGCTATGTAAAGCTTTCTGAGCAAGGAGATCTGCAATGGAAAGCATTCTCGACTCATCCTAATAGATTTTTAAGTGAGGTTTATTCAGAACCTAAATTAGCCGTTCAAATAAAAGAAATTTTATTTTCAACAGGAATAAGGTATTTTGCAATCAATACTTTTAATTTTAACGGCCAACAAAAAATTCCTGAGTCAAAATATTTAAGCATAGGGCCAGTAGCAGAAATAAATTTATTGATTAGAAGCAGATTATCTCTAAATTTTTATGGCTGGTATGAATTTATAACTGATAGCGGAAACATGAACAGGAAAATGGCAAATTTTAATTTTGAAATGAATTGGAAATTTTAAATTGAAAAAATCTAAATTTTTATTATTTTCACATTAAAAATCTGGACGAATATTGGCAGAACAACATTTTCATATCGAAATAGAAAGCGACCCCCGCAATTTAATTACCGTTGAAGAATTTATTAATTTCTTTTGTAAAGAGCTTAACATCAACGAAGAAAGAATGACCGGGATAATGCTGGCGGTTACAGAAGCAACTACAAACGCAATTATTCATGCAAATAAAAATATCAAGTTGAAACTCGTAAAAATTGATGCTGATTTTGTTGACGGAGTTTTGAAAATTACTATTAAAGATGAGGGAAAAGGATTTGACCCTACAACTGTACCTGACCCTACCGAACCGGAAAATTTATTAAAAGACTCAGGGCGGGGTTTATATTTAATGCGCACTTATATGGACGCACTAGAATATAATCACACTCCAAACGGAACTGAGACTATACTGAAATTAAAGTTATAAAAATAAATTACTAATTTTTTTTATACTTGCCTTCACATTGTCTGCTGATTTTTTTAAAAGAATCAATTCTTCATTTGTTAATTTTAACTCTAAAATTTGTTCGATGCCGCTGCTTCCTAATTTAATCGGTACTCCGCAATAAACTTTATCCAAACCATACTCCCCTTCCAGCCAGGCTGAGCAAGGCAGAATTCTGTTTTTATTTTTTACAATTGATTCAACCATTTCAACTGCGGCAGAAGCCGGTGAATAAAAAGCACTGCCGCTTTTTAGGTAATTTACAATTTCAATTCCGCCGTTTTTAGTACGTGTAATTATTTTCTCAATTTTATCTTCATGCATTAGTTCGCTTAATGGAATCCCACTTACAGTAGAATACCTTATTAATGGAACCATAGAATCTCCATGCCCACCAAGCACCATTGCTTGAACATCATTCACAGATACATTTAATTCTCGTGCAACAAATAATCTGAACCTGGAACTGTCTAAAATTCCCGCCATGCCTATTACACGGTGTTTTTCAAATCCACTTGTTTTCAAAGAAACATAAGCCATAACATCTAAAGGATTTGAAACGATAATTATAATTGCTTGTGGGGAATGTTCAATTATTTTTTCTGTTACGTTTTTAACAATTTTAGCATTAGTAAGTAAAAGATCATCTCGCGACATTCCAGGCTTACGCGGCAGTCCTGCAGTTATAACAACTACTCCGGAATTTGCTGTATCTTTATAATCATTTGTCCCAGTTACTTTTGTATCAAACAATTCAATTGGACCGCTTTCCCAAATATCCAATGCTTTCCCCTGTGGTATCCCATCCAGTATATCAATTAAAACAACTTCTTCTGATAATTGTTTTTCAGCAATTTTTTGTGCTGTTGATGAACCAACATTTCCCGCACCTACTACCGTTATCTTTTTCATTTTTATTTCAGTTTATTAATGTTTGAATTGATGGGGAACAAAATACAAAACTAAATTGAAATTAATCTTTGCAAATAGAAATCTACATCAGTATTTTAAAAAAGTTTATCATTAAAATTAAATATTGTTTAAAAATTCTAGGTGAAAAAATGTCAAGAAAAAAAATTGCTTTAATTGGAGGGGGACAAATAGGCGGAGTTTTGGCTCAGCTAATCGCAATGAAAAGATTAGGCGATGTTGTATTATTTGATATCGTCGAAGACATGCCTCAAGGTAAAACCTTAGATATCGCTGAAGCAGCAAGAATTGACGGATTTGATGTTTCTGTGACCGGCACAAATAATTATAAAGATATTAGTAATTCAGATTTAATTATAATTACTGCTGGTCTTCCAAGAAAACCAGGAATGAGCAGAGACGATTTGCTAACCACAAATTCAAAAATCATGCGTTCGGTTGCTGAAGCTGTTAAAGAAAATGCACCAAATGCTGTTGTAATAATTATCTCAAACCCGCTTGATGCAATGGTTACTTTATTTAAGAACGTTACAGGCTTCCCAGCAAACAGAGTATTAGGTCAGGCTGGTGTATTAGATTCATCAAGGTTTGCTACTTTTATTGCCTGGGAACTTGGAGTTTCTGTTAAAGATGTTAATGCCATGGTGCTTGGCGGGCATGGCGATACCATGGTGCCGCTGGTTCGATATGCAAATGTAAATGGAATTCCTGCGTTGGAATTACTTGAAAGAAAATATAAAGATACTGCTAAAGCAAAAGAAGTTATGGATCAAATGGTAAAGAGAACTAAAATGGCTGGCGGAGAGGTAGTTAAATTATTAAAGACAGGTTCTGCTTTTTATTCTCCTGCATCTGCCGCAACCACTATGGCTGAAGCAATATTGAGAGACGAGAAAAGAGTTTTACCAGCATGTGCGTTTTTAAAAGGTGAATTTGGAGTTGACGGCTATTATGTCGGAGTTCCGGCTGTATTAGGTGCCAATGGAGTGGAAAAAGTTTTGGAATTATCATTAGATGAAGAAGAACAAAAGGCACTTGATAATTCTATTGATGCTGTAAAAAAATTAGTTGCAGATATGGAAAGGCTGGGGCTGTAAAGTTCAAGTTCATGTGTAAGTTCAATATTTAAAATTTACTTGAGCCTGCCTGCCGGTCAGGCAGGCTTGAACTTACACTTTATAGTTAAACATTCGGGTAAACACTAACGTATTGCCTGTCACCACGCTTGGTTTCAAATTTTACGAAACCATCAGCAACAGCAAACAATGTATCGTCTCCACCAATTTTTACATTAATACCGGGATGAAATTTTGTCCCTCTTTGTCTTACTAAAATATTTCCGGCAATAACTTTTTCACCGCCGAACCTTTTAACACCAAGCCTCTGGGAATTACTATCACGTCCGTTTCTTGACGAGCCTTGACCTTTTTTATGAGCCATTTTTAATCTCCTTTATTAACCTATCTTGGTAATTTCAATTCTTGTTAATTGCTGCCTGTGACCGTTTTTCTTATCATACCCGGTTCTTCTTTTCTTTTAAAAACAATCAACTTATCATCTTTTACATGTTCCAGTACCCTGGCAGTAACTTTAACTCCTTTTACACTAGGAGTTCCTACTTTAGTTGCCTTATCATCACTAAGTATTAATACGTTATCAAAGGTTACTTCCGAATCAATATCATTTTTTAATTTCGGTACATAGTACTTCGTATTTTCAGTAACTTTGAATTGTTGTCCTAATATATCCACCACAGCGAACATTTTAACCTCAAATATTTTATTGAAGAAGACAAAATTATAAGTTTTCATCAAATAAGTCAATTTATTTATTCACTATATAAAACCATTTCTTTAAATAGTCTTCAAAAATCGACTTTAAGCTAAAAAGATTCCCAAAAACCGCAATAATTTTAAGCAAATATCTTAGTAGATCTGATATTTAAGGTGCTTTCAAAGAGTAATTTTACATTTACATTTTAATATTGACGAAAACATTGGAAATAATTTATTTAATCCAAACTCATACTCAATTCAGAAAAACAAATTGAAATAAATCAAGCCACACAATTTTCGATTTCAAATTTATCAAAATCAAAAGGAATAAAATTAATATTTAGTCATTCAAATAATTTAAAATTAAACCAATTGTATTAATTATATTTATACTTAAAAAGTATTAAGAATAAAATTACACTATACTTGTAGTTAACAATTATTTTATTATAATGTAGTTCGATAAAACAATTTTAGCTATATGAAAAAAAATTCTGAAGTAATTATTAGAAACACTACCCCTGCCCATTTTGAAGATATTAGAGCGCTGCAAAGAAAAGTATATCCCGACATAAAACCATGGTCGTATGAACAATTAGAAAATCATTTAAAAGTTTTTGCAGAAGGCCAATTTGTTGCAGATTTAGATGGTAAAATTGTTGGGACTTCAAGTTCTTTTATTATCATGTGGGATGAGTATGGGCCTGATCATAGTTGGGGCGATGTTACTGGAAAAGGAACATTTTCAACTCACAACCCTATTGGAAAAACTTTATATGGTGCTGAAGTTTGCGTTGACCCGGATTACAGAAAAAAAGGAATCGGACAAAAATTATATAAAGAAAGAAGAACCCTTTGCACCAGGTTAAATTTAAAGAGGATTATTGCCGCCGGAAGGCTGCCAAATTATCATCTCCATGCGGATAAAATGGACCCACACACATATTGCTTAAAAGTAATTTGGGGAGATATTTATGATCCCGTGCTTAGGTTTCAGTTGAAACAAGGTTTTCAATTTTGTGATATTGTTGAAAATTATTTACATGGTGATAGCGAATCAATGGAATTTGCTTCTTTAATTGTCTGGGTTAACCCAAATTACAATCCTAATTTTGATAAAAAGGAGAACTAGATGAGAGTAAGAATTGCATCAATTCAGTATAATCTTAGGAAAATAAAAGATTTTTCAGAATTTGAAGATCAAATACATTACGTTTTAACCGCTGCTTCTGAATATAAACCTCACTATGTAATTTTACCAGAACTATTTACAATTCAGCTTATGTCATTTATAGATTCCAGCGATGCAGTAAAAGCTATAAGAGAACTGAGTACTTATAAAGATAAATATGTAGATCTTCTAAAAAAATATTCAACAAAATATAATTATTATTTAATTGGAGGAACACATCCGACTGAGGATAATGGGAAAATTTATAATCGTGCGTACTTATTTACTCCGGAAGGAAATGTTTTTACTCAAGACAAACTGCACAGAACAAGATGGGAAAAAACACCCTGGGAACTTGAGCACGGAAATGAATTAAAAGTTTTTAAAACTAAGCATTGCCCTATTTCGATTTTAATTTGTTACGATATTGAATTTCCGGAAGTGGCAAGAATTGTTGCGGATGCAGGAGCAGAAATTCTTTTTGTACCATCTTATACCGACGACAGGCAAGGTTACTTACGTGTGAAATACTGTTGTCAGGCAAGGGCAATTGAAAACCAGGTATTCGTAGTAATGACGGGGACTGTCGGAAATTTACCTGTTGAAAACCTCAGGCTTCATTATGGACAGGCAAATATTTTTACACCGTCTGATTTCCCGTTTTCCCGTGATGGAATAGCTGCCGAAGGAGTTACAAATCTCGAACAAATCATTATTGCTGATTTAGAATTAGATCTGTTAGATGAAAATAGAATTAAAGGAACTACGATTCCATTGTTAGATAAAAGACAAGATATTTATTCGAAGGTTGCCATTATAGAAAATACAGATTAGATATTTTTTTATGGCAGATGTAAAATGTATTGAATAAGAAAAGATGTGTAAAAGAAGAGTACTTGAGATAAAAATTATGATAGATTAATTTATATTAACGTTTAGTTTATTATCATGCTTATCAATATCATTTTCTTGATCGGATTTATTTAACTCTAACCAATTTTCAGCTTCTTCGATTGTATAAAAAATTTGAGTTTCGTGAGCGCCTTTTTTGGTTTTTTCTTTGTACAATTTAAAAATGATATCATGAAGTTCATTTTTAGCAACTATTGCCAATTTACCTATTTCTCCAGCATGAATTTTTGCCTGCTCTACTCCGAATTCATCTTCAATTCTAATAAGTTCATCAAATTCTTGAAAAGTAACTACTAACTCCTTAATGTTTCTAAAATCGCTTATTTGTTTTCTTACATATTTCCAGTCTGGATCATTAAACATCGCTTTTGTTGTGTCAATTATTTCACTGCCTAAAGCGATGCCTGAACCTTTAATATAGTTCAATTTTTTATCTTTTAATATTTTATAAGAAAAAGCCATAATATCACCCTTGTCGTAAAAGTTTAAATTAAAATCTGACACAACAATCAATTATTTAAATACTTAGAATAAAAACTTATCAAGTCTTTCTATTTCTCATTTCTATAATTCTTTTATCCTGTAGTTGTCAAAATTAAGTTAACATATTTTTAGTTAAATAGCAGAATTATAAAAATAAAATTAAATTTGTGTGATTTGTAAATAACAAAGGAAATGAATCAGTAAATTCAATTACCGGTTAGTAATTGGTAGTTCATCAAGCTAATAATAAATTAATTGGAATTTTTTAATTCAGTTAAAAATTTATTGATTTGAGAATGATGAAATAAATATCCGTATTCCATCATTCCCAAATCTATTTCCAAAACATTCCTAAATTATATAGTCTTGTTGTCTATAAAATTTTTAAACTTCCTTATTCCAGCCCGCGATTCTTCAGCAATGATTCTATCTTGGGTTCATGGCCGGCAAAATCACTATACATTTTATTATAATCTTCAGTTGCACCTTTTGAAAGAATCATATCTCTAAAACGGTCTCCATTCTTTCTAGTCAATCCGCCATTATCCAAAAACCATTGAAATGCATCGTCATCCAGCATCTCTGACCAAATATATGCGTAGTATCCTGCTGAATAACCATTACCCCAAATGTGAAGAAAATAACTTGAACGATAACGCGGCGGAACTTGAGGAATATATAGATTATCTTTTTTAAGGCTTGCTGTTTCAAATGCATCTGATTTTTGTTCAGGCATTTCTGCAGATAACGTATGCCAGGCCATATCTAAATCAGCAGCTTCCAGGATTTCTGTAAAATCATAACCCTGGTTAAAAGTAGATGCTTTTTTAATCTTGTTAACTAATTCTTGTGGAATCGGTTTGCCTGTTTTATAGTGCAAAGCATAGTTCTTTAAAATTTTAGGATAGAGTGCCCAATGCTCATTAAACTGAGAAGGGAATTCTACAAAGTCACGCGGAACATTTGTTCCGGATATGCTTGGATATTCCTGATTCGCAAACATCCCATGTAAAGCATGTCCGAACTCATGGAACATAGTTGTTACATCATCGTAACTTAACAATGCAGGCTGGCCTGGGGCTGGCTTTGTAAAATTACAAACGTTGTATACAACCGGTTTAGTACCAAGCAGCTTAGACTGCTGAACAAAATTATCCATCCATGCACCGCCTGCTTTATTGTCACGTTTAAAATAATCGGTATAAAAAAGTGCAAGTGACGAACCATCTTTGTCAATCACATCAAACACACGAACATCTTTTTGGTAAACAGGAATGTTATGAACTTCTTTGAATGTTAAACCGTAAAGTTGATTCGCTGCATAAAACACTCCTTTTTGAAGAACGTTTTCCAATTCGAAATAAGGTTTAATTTGCGACTCATCTAAATCATAACGTTCTTTACGCAATTTTTCAGCGTAGAAATTCCAGTCCCATGGCTCTAGTTTAAAATCTCCGCCGGATTTATCAATTACTTTTTGCAAGTCTACAGCTTCCTTTTTCTCATTTGCTACAGTTGCGGGAACTAATCCTTTGAGGAATTTTTCAACTGCTTCTGGAGTTTTAGCCATTTGATCTTCTAGACGCCAGGCTGCATGATTTTTAAAACCTAACAGCTTAGCTCTTTCAGCACGAATTTTAGCTACTTTTTCAATAACAGCACGAGTATCGTTTTCATCATTTCGTTCACATCGGTTCCATGAATGTTCAAAAAGTTTTTTACGTGTTTCTCTGTTAGTAAGGTTTTGTAGATCCGGCTGTTGGGTTGTATTCTGTAAAGCAATCAACCATTTGCCTTTAAGTCCCCTAGCCTCAGCATCCTGGGATGCCGCATCAATTACCTCTTGTGTTAGTCCGGCAAGTTCAGATTTATCATCTACAACCAAAGCTCCAGCTTTTGTGCCTGCCAATAACTTGGTTGTAAATTGAGCTAACAAAGTTGCTTCTTCTTCGTTCATCTTTTTTAATTTAGTTTTATCCTCATCATTTAAATTTGCGCCGGCATGTTCAAATTTCTTAAAATAATATTCCAGCAATTTTTGAGATTCTGGATCAAGCTTAAGCTCATCTCTTTTTTCATAAATAGATTTAACCCTGCTAAATAATTTTGGGTTTAAATAAATCTCATCATAATGTGCAGCAAGCTTTGGAGCTTCATCTTCTTTAACTTTTTGAAGCACAGAATCCGTATTTGCACTAGATACAGCATTAAATGTCAACCATGCTCTATTCAGTAACTGACCGCTTTTTTCAAGAGCAACTAAAGTATTCTCAAATGTTGGTTCTGCCGGGTTATCGGCAATCTTATTAATTTCCTCTATTTCCTGTTTCATCCCTTCTTCAATGGCAGGCTGATAATCACTGTCCTTTATTTTATCAAAAGGAGGAGCCTGGAATGGAAGGCTGCTTGGGTTGTAAAATGGGTTGTCTTTAATATTTGCTGATGTATCCATATTATTTTTGTTTGTACAATTATATGATATAAAACTTAGCAATAAGATACTTAAAACAATTGTTTTATTAAAAACTCTATACATGATTGTTATTCCTTTTATTGGTTTAACTTAAGGCTTATATGAGGAAATACTAAAGAGTAATAAGTGAATAAGTTACTACTAGTATTTTTAGGAAATGTAATTAAATTATAGAATGTCAAAACACTACCCAAATTTCATAAAGCCATATTATTAATGGCGTTAAATATAGTAATAATTTTTAAATGGAAGGAGGAAGAAATTCCGTAATGATTATTTTAATAGTTTAATTCAATTTTCATTTTTTTATTGATGATTAATTTTAATTAGCTTATTTTGGAATATAAAACACATTAAAACGAATAATTTGAACAAATGTAAAAATTAAGTTGAATCGAGGAAGGTATGAAAAATAATATCTATAAAAATTTTGCTAAATGGATTTCAATTATTTTATTTCTTGTTTTATCAGTGTTAAATTTTATTAGGATTGACTCTCAATCTCACTCAGCCAGCGATACACTCAGGCCATTTTTTATTCAAGCAGCGATTCTTGCATTAATCTTTATTTTAATCTTCCAAATTCTGAATAAAAAGCTAAAAGTATAGTCTAGTTAATAAATTTTTAGTTTCCTTGGCTGTCACGGTGCGACTGCAACAAATAACCTCTCACCTCTTCAATCTAAATGAAAACTCACTCCCCTTTCCAAATTCGCTTTTAACTTCTATTTTTGAGCCGTGTGCTTCAACGATGTGTTTTACAATAGCTAATCCCAAGCCGGTACCGCCTACAGCGCGTGACCTGGCTTTGTCAACACGGTAAAATCTTTCAAATATTCTGTTCACATCATCTTCAGAAATGCCAATGCCCGTATCTCTAATTATTATTTTTCCGAATCTTTCTTCCTCTTCAACTAAAACTTCAACCTTTCCTTTTTCTGTATACTTGATTGAATTCTGTAATAGATTTGCAATCACCTGCCGCAATTTATTCTTATCTCCAAACAATTGAAGATTCTCTCTAACCGGATGATAAATTAGTTCAAGATTTTTTTCCTGTGCCATCAATTCGTGTTCTTTAACTATGGTTCTGAGATATTCGTCAATATTAAAATATCGGTAACTTAATCTCATCTCACCGGATTCAATCATGGAAATATCAATCAAGTCATTCAGCAAGTTGCTTAAGTTAATTGTATGCTGGTTCGCTTTTTCCAAAAAAGACATATTAACCATGTTGTCATTGATAGCACCGTTTAGCAAAGTTTCAACATAACCTTGAATAGCAAAAATTGGAGTTCTTAATTCATGACTGACATTAGCTAAAAATTCCGTTCGCATTCTTTCCAGCTTTGTCAAATACTCAATGTCGCCTCTAACGCGTTCAAACATTTGCTTAATTTCTTCTTCCAGTTCATGAAGATTACGGCTTAACTTTATTTCATCGGAAGACAAAAATAAGTTGTTACGTATATTGTGAATGATTGTTTTTATCTCATTAATTTCATCATTTCTATTTTTACCGATAAGATTTAAAAAGAATAAACTTAAGCCGATTATAAGAAGTATGAGCGGAATAATTGCATGAAGATCATCAACAATTAAAAAGATTATTATGATAACAGATATGTCAAAAAGAAGAAATTCTTTTAGGTAAACACGTGAAGAAAATAAATTAGCTTTAATTTCATTCCACACTTTTGAACTTGTACCCAACCCCTTTCACGGTTTCAATTAAATCAGAATAGTTTTCAAGCTTTTCACGAATCTTTCTAACATGAACATCAACAGTTCTATCAACTACAAAAACATCTGCACCCCAAATATCTTTAAGTAAATTCTCTCTTGAAAAAACTCTGCCGGGATTATTTGCAAGAAAATAAAGCACCTCAAATTCTTTACGTGGAAAAATTCTTTCTTCGCCATCAACTTGAACTGTATATGTATGCCTGTCAATTACCAAAGGCCCGATTGTAATTTTACTTGGTTCAGTTTTGTTGGCAGCACTAGCTTCAGTTTTACGTAAATTTGATTTTACTCTGGCAATTAATTTTTTGGGTGAAATTGGTTTTTGAATAAAATCACTTGCCCCTAATTCCAAGCCCAATATTTCATCTTTCTCTGCAGATTTAGCAGTGAGAAAAACAATCGGTGTAGTAGCAAATTCTTGTTTAGCTCTAATCCTTCTACAAACTTCATAACCGTCTAACTTTGGCATCATAATATCTAACAGAACCAGGTCAGGCTTTTCAGAAAGTTTTTTAAGAGCTTCATCACCATCGTAAGCGGTGATCACTTCGAAGCCTTCTTGTTTCAGATTATATTCCAGGAATTCTACAATATCTTTTTCGTCATCTACAAGTAGTATTTTTGTTTTCATGTTTTATTTCAATTTAATTTCTTTTTGAGTTTGGGAAGAATGATACATCGCCTCTAAAATTTTCATACGCATCAATGCATCATCGCCTGAAGAAAAAACCGGGTTAAGCCCGCGCACAGCACCGATAAAACTTTTTAATTCATTTAAATAAGATTTCTTAAACAAGCTTGTACTGCTTTCTTTTTGCGAAGGAGTTAAATCCATAACCTGGTCATCAAATCTCCTGTAAACGCGAAATGGATTTAATGTAGCAAATCCTTTTGAGCCGTAAACATTTAAGTAAAATAAATCCCTGTCAATAGGAAGCGACCAGCTAGTTTCCATAGTAATTAATGATGAGCTTTTACATTTCAACATTGTAATAGATGTATCTTCAACATTTTTTGTATTGTGAGTAAAATTTTGTGTCGATACAGAAGCAATGTCAGGATAATCAAAAAGCCATAAAGCTAAATCAAGAAGGAGAATGCCAAGGTCTATAATTACTCCGCCGCCGCTTTGCTCTTTTTGTGTAAACCATTTTTCGCCGCTGCTTTGCCTTCTAATCCACCCGCATTTAATATAAAAAGTATTCCCGATTTCACCGGCTCCCAACAAACTCCGCAGCAGCATTGCATCGGGACGGTATCTTAAATTCATTCCTACCATTATTTTACTTTTGCTTTTCTTGGCTGCATCAATTACCTGCTTTGCTTCCGCGTAGTTTCGTGCCAATGGCTTTTCAACTAAAATATCCTTCTTTGCTCTAAGACAATCAATTGCTATATCTTTATGTGAATCTGTCGGAGTAGAAATGATTACTGCATCAACATCACTTTTTTCTAAAAGCTCTTTATGATCTTTGTAACGTTCTTTAACATTAAATTTATCTGCGAGTGTTGTCAGCCGGCCTTTATTAATTTCGGCAACCGAAGTAAGAGTTGCATTGTTGAGCTTAGCTAAATTAGGAAGATGAACTAATTGAGCAATTCCACCAAGGCCAATAACACCGACTTTCGTTTTTTCTTCCATTAAATTGGAACCTCAAGATTTATTTTTTGATTTTTCGAAAATGTTTTTACTTTTTCTACAATGCTGTCCGGATCAATACCAAGCTGCTGGTGTAGTTCTGTTTGTGTTCCATGATCAATAAATTTATCCGGCAAGCCGATTCTTAAAATATCATTTTTAAAACCTTTGTCCGAAAAATATTCTACTACAGCACTTCCAAAACCTCCGGCTAAAGCATTCTCTTCAAGAGTAACAATTTTCGAATATTTTTCTGCAACACGATTTAAAGCATCTTCATCAAGCGGCTTTGCAAAACGCATGTTTATTACTTCACAATTTATTCCTTCGAAGGAAAGCTTTTCACAAGCTAATAAAGCATAATTAACCATAGAGCCTATAGCAAGAAGTGCAACATCATCGCCTTCTTTTAAAATTTCACTCTTTCCAATTTCAATAAGATCAAAATTTTCTTTAAGAGGAACCCCAAGAGCAGAGCCGCGCGGATAACGCAATGCAACCGGGCCATCTTTATAATTCACAGCCGTGTAAAGCATGTCACGCAATTCAGATTCATCTTTTGGAGCCATTACCACCATACCCGGAATCATTCTTAAATAAGTAAGATCAAAAGCACCGTGATGAGTTGGGCCGTCTGCTCCAACCAAGCCGGCACGATCCAAAACAAAAACTACATGAAGTTTTTGAAGTGCTACATCGTGAATGATTTGATCGAAACCTCTTTGTAAAAATGTTGAATAAACTGCAACAACAGGAATTACACCTTGTGTTGCCAGTCCAGCAGAAAAAGTAACTGCATGCTCTTCAGCAATTCCAACATCAATAAAATTCCTAGGAAAAGATTTTTGTAGAATATCCATACCGGTTCCATCAGGCATTGCCGCAGTTATTCCAACAACTGAAGAATTTTCTTTAACTATCTCCGTCAGTGCATTACCAAATATTGAAGTGTACGAAGGTTTACCCCCGGATTTTTTAATTGCTTTCCCGGTGACTTTATCGAAAGGAGTTGCAGCATGAAGTTTTTGCTCATGTCCTTCTGCAGGTTTGTAACCTTTCCCCTTTTGTGTAATTGCATGAACGAGAATCGGCCCTTTTAATCCTTTAACCTGTTCAAATATTTTTAAAAGCTGGTGGAGATTATGTCCGTTTACCGGACCAAAATATCTAAATCCCAAAGCTTCGAACAGCATACCGGGAGTGATGACAGCCTTGATTCCATTTTCCAATCTAACTGCTATTTTTCTTAAGCGGTCGCCGAATTGATCAAGTTTACCAGTAAGATCCCAGATTTGTCCTTTAAATTTGTTGTAATCCGGGTGAGCAATCATCTCAGTAAAGTAGTTTGAAATCTGCCAAACATTCGGGCCAATAGACATATTATTGTCATTCAAAACTACAATCAAATTTGATTTAAGAAAACCGGAATTATTCATTGCCTCATAAGCCATTCCGCCTGTCATCGCGCCATCACCGATTACAGCTACAACTTTTTTATCTCCGTCATAAATATCTCTAGCCACAGCCATTCCAAGCGCCGCAGAAATTGAAGTGGATGCATGGCCGGCACCAAAAGTATCGTATTCACTTTCTGATCTTTTTAAGAAACCGCTGATGCCATTGAGCTGTCTTATTCTTTTTAAGGCTTCTTTTCTCCCTGTTATAATTTTATGAGGATAAGCTTGATGGCCTGTATCCCACACGACTAAATCATCGGGAGTATTAAAAGTTTTATGAATTGCAACCGTAAGCTCTACTGCTCCAAGTCCGCCGCCAAAGTGCCCGCCGATTTCCGAAATCGTGTCAATCATATACTCGCGAATATCCTTACAAAGTATTTTTAATTCGGAAACATCAAGTTTCCTGATGTCCTGCGGATATTCAATCTTTGATAAGATCTCGTACTTCGAATCTTCTGCCATTTATAATTGCTCCAAAAATTTTATGCTTCAAATATGTCCGGATCTTCTTCAAGGCTATCAAGATCCTTTTTTAATTCAGTTATTTTTAGCTCAGCTTTTTTAAGCATGTCGGTACATTGCTTTGAAAGATTTATACCTTCTTCATATAACTTTATTGCTTCTTCGAGCCCAAGCCCTTCGTTATCCAACAAAGAAGAAATTTCTTCAAGCCTGGTTATACTTTGTTCAAATGATTGTTTGTTATTTTTTTTTGCCATTTTAAATTAAAATTTTCATTGTCTCACTTAGCCTTTCGAAGTGTGAATTTAGTTAAAAATGCCAGTCTTCGACAAGCTCTGACTGACAGATTTTCACTTTAAAAATAATATCATAATATAAAGTGTTTTTCTACTCTTCATCAATTTTACTATTTACTTCAACCTTGCCATCATGAAAAATTAAATCAGCCTGAATATTCTTTTTAAATTTTGCTGCTCTTGAAATATAATTTGAATTCTGCTGAACTAAAACAAATCCCCTCTTTAATGTTCTCTCAACATCGTAAGATTCAATGTTTTTTGAAAGTAAATTCAGCTGGTTTTTACTTTTTAAAAAACGCTTATCAATTTTTTCATGAAGCCAGGTATGGAGGTTGTCAATCTGCTGTGTTCTTCTTCTAACCATATCAAGCGGAACCCTAAACACATACGAATTAATTATGTGGCCAATTTCTCTTTTAGAATTATTTATATTTTCCATAATTTTTTGTGTTGAATTATAGGAAAAATCATCAATAAAGGCAAAGAAATCTTCCTGGTTTGGTGTAGCTAATTCCATCGCTGCCGATGGAGTTGGTGCCCGTAAGTCTGAAACAAAATCGGCAATAGTAAAATCTATTTCATGTCCAACGCCGGATATAATAGGTATTTTAGATTTAAATATTTCTCTAGCAACAATTTCTTCATTAAATGCCCAAAGGTCTTCTATCGAACCGCCGCCTCTTCCAATTATAATTAAATCAACATCTGTTTTATTCAATTGCCTAATGCTTTGAACAATTGATTGCGCCGCTCCGCTTCCCTGAACTTTAGCTGGCGCAATAACAAGTTCGACTAAAGGAAATCTTCTTTCAGCAACACTAATCATATCTTTAAATGCAGCCCCATCAATTGCAGTTACAATTCCAATCTTTTTTGAATAGGCTGGAATTGGTTTTTTAAATTCCGAATCAAATAATCCTTCATCAGCTAATTTTTGTTTTAGTCTTTCAAAAGCTGCCTGTAGTTCCCCGACACCGGAAGGCTTCATAGAACGAACATCAATCTGGTAAGAACCGCGCGGAGGATAAACTGAAATCTTCCCATTGACAATTACTTTCATTCCATCTTCGGGAGTGAAAAAGACGTAGCTGTTTAATCCCTTCCACATAGTACAGCTAATTACTGCATTTGCATCTTTTAAATTAAAGTACCAGTGTCCGCTGTTGTGCGCTTTGAAGTTTGATATTTCTCCTTCAACTCTTAATTCCGAAAAAGATTCTTCAAGAGAAATTTTAATCTGCTTGGTAAGTTCGGTAACACTCAGCACATCAATTTTTGCTGCCATTTTTCAAATCATCTCTTATTAATGAATAAACAAAAGCATCAACCGGTTTATCATTTATTATTATTCTGTTTCTTGCGACGCACTCTTTTATTGCGTGGACTTTCTCCGCTACTTTTTGGCTTTTAATATTTCCTACTCCAATAACAATTTCAATTCGATTTAAGTTCAATTCTTGAAATCCAAATTGTGCTGCCAGCAAAGCAGCTTCAGTGGTGTAGCCTTTGCCGGTTTCAGAAGTTCGCATCCAGTATCCAAGATTTGCAATTCTATAAAATTCGTCAATATGATTTAATCCAACTGCGCCTAAAAATTTTTTACTTCCTTTATGTTCAATAATAAATGAATATTCTTCTTTTTTTTTCCAGGCTTTTTCTCTTGAAGTAACCCAAGCTAAGCTTTCGTTAATAGTATAATTTTCATTACACCAGGGCATCCACTCGGAAAGTTCGGAAATGGATTCGGTCACAGCTTCGTATATTAATGCAGTATCATTTTCATTATAAGTTCGAATCAATACTTTCTTACCTTCAATTATATCATTCATGCTTAAGATTCTTTTCTGAATATCAAACAATACTGATGATGACGATTTGAAACCCAGGCATTATTTACTCCCAACGCAATTAATGCTTTATCATCCTGAAGCCAAATTTTTTCATCTTTTAACACCCAGCTTTTATCACCTCTTCTAGTTAAGGAAACTGCTGTGTCATAAGCTAATGGGAAAAGTCTTCCTTTATAATAAACATTATTGGTAATAATTGTCAGGTAACTGTTCTTCTTTGTAATTGAAAACACGTTATCAAAAATTTTTGCCTGCCGTTCTAAAAATTCATCATAATCTAAAATATTTCCAAGATCGTTTTTGTTTTCAGAATATTTTGTTGCCAGCCCTTTATCGCTTCTTGCTTTCTGCCTGATTGAATTTCTTTCAAGTTGATTCCAGTAAGGCGGAGAAGTTATAATGTAATTAAATTTTATTTTACCAAGATCATTTTTTTCTAATACTCTTTCTAATTTTTCAGAAGAACCATGTAATGCAAATAATTTTGACGAATAATTTTCTTTGTTTACTCTTTTCTTCGCAATATTAAAATACTCTTTAGAAATTTCAACTGCAGCAGCATTTCTCTTCAAACAGCCGGCAGCAATTAGAGTACTTCCGGTTCCCATAAAGGGATCAAAAACCCAATCACCTTCTTTAGTAAAAAATGAAATAAATTCTTCCACTAAAGTTTCAGGGAATTTTGCAGGATGAAGTATTTCATCTTTTTTTCTTCTTGGCGGGCGATGAATAAACCACGACTTAGAAAATTTAATCCATTCTTTTCCGGTAAGATCGTTTAGCTTATTGTTTTGATTAAATCTTCCCCGCTCACCTAAATCAATGTAGGTTTCTTTTTTTTTCGCCATTAAAATAAAAGTAAAATTTTAGACATGATTTTTTGAATTATTAGGAGGTTTAATTTACTAATTTTTTTTGTTTGATAGAATTGATGATTTTTACTAACAAATTAGTGGCTATATTTTTCTCTCATTAACCCACCTCTAAATCTCCTCCTGGAAGGAGACTTTTGTTAAAGTGTACGATTTTTATTTGTAATGTTAACTACCTAATAATGGCATTGTCCCCTCTTGGGAGGGGATTGAAAGGGGTGGGTTTAATTAAATTTTTATTAAAGTACTTCTTGAACTTAAGAGAATAAGTTATTGCGATTTCCTTCTAATCTTAACTTGAATCGCACCGGGAATTTCTTTATCGGCAACAAAAATAATATAACCGCCGCCGCCGGCACCAGATAACTTCCAGCCGTAAGATAGTTTTTTATACTTCTGGATGATTTCAAAAATCTCATCATAAACCATATTTGGAAACATTTTTATTTGTGCTTCAAATGATTCTCTAAAATATTTTCCAAACTGTTCTAAATCGGTTTTTAAAATCGAGTCCCAGCATCCTTCTGCGGCATCACTTAATGCTTTAGCATTAGGGACATTAAAATCAGTATTCTCAAGTACATCATAACCGGAAACACGCGGACCGAGTGTAATTAAAAACAAATGCTTTTCAAGCCAGCTTAATACTTTTTCATCATGAACAGAAATGATTTTTTCAGGCCAGTATTCCCCAGTATAATCCAATTTGTTTAATCCCGGCATTACAATCCCTATAGAATCCTGCGAGCCTGCAATTATTTTTGTGCCCGGAGGATTTTCAAAACTAAAAAGCATTTTTGCCAGCTTCTCTCTATTCCCGGAAGGAATGTCTGTATGCCAGAGCTCTATCGCTTTTCTCCGGGAGCTTGATGCCATTCCGCTTCTTTCATTAAACTCGACAGTCGGTTCAATTGAAACAGTAAGTACTGGTCCGCCATAAAGTTTCCCGACAAAAGGCTGGTCTAGCCATCCTCCGGCTATATCAATTCTGTATGGCATATTGCATTCTTCTCGAAGAGTAGTAGTTGAGCGGGTCGGTAATTTTCCATGAGGGATTCTTTTTAAAACCTTGTATTGAATTCCAAGCTTTTTACATAACTCTTCCTTCGCAGGAGTATTGCCATCTTCATTGACTATAAAAATATCCGGCTTAACAGTATCAACTTCAGATAAAAAATCCATTATACCGCTGCCTTTGTTAATCAAGCATTCTTTAACACATCCCAAAGCATCAAGCATGTATTTTCTTTCATCTTGATTATTGACAGGGAAGCGCCCTTTTAAATTATTCACAGTTTCGTCGCTGCCTAATCCAACATATACATTTCCATACTCTGCAGCTTCTTTTAAAAAGGCAACATGCCCGCTGTGAAGCATGTCAAAACAGCCGGTAACAAAAACTTTTTTATTATCCATATTTGAATTGCTTACCCTTAATTAGAAATTGAAATTAACGTTTGAAAATATACAAAAAGTTTTTTTTGGATAGAATTTTTTAATCTTGAAATCATTCTATCAATCAAACATTCATTCAATCAATCGCCAATTCCCCATTCACACATTCCATCATTCATCCATTCCTCCAACCTTACTTTTAATAATTCTTCAATTTACTCATTCAATTTTTCAATCTTTCAATATTAAATTATTCTCTTTGAATTCTAAAAATAATTATATAAGTTATTCCGTTCTCACTTTATCTCCCCTAACAGACTAAAATTTAAAATATATTTGAGGTTTAAGATGGCTTTAACTGTAAATAACAGTCTTGCTCTGCCCGATGATCAATGGTTTCCAAATGGAAGTACTAAAACGGGGATATGCCTTCACCACACGGTCGGCGGTTCGGCTTTATCGAGTGTTGAATGGTGGAAGCGCGACCAGCAAATGGTTGGGACAGCTTTTATTATTGACCGTGACGGAACTATTTACCAGGTTTTTAATCCAAGCGGCTGGGCTTACCAGTTCGGATTAAAATGGCCGCAGCAGGATAGGATTTCTTTCGAAAAAAGATTTATTGGAATTGAAGTAGCCAGCGAAGGTGGTTTAACTGAATCCGGTGGGAATTTATATTGCTTCGATACTGTCAGTCCGCGTACATTAAAAAACAGAAATGAAACTTTTGATTTCGGAAAATCTTACCGCGGTTACAGATATTTTGATCAGTATGAACCTGCTCAAATTAATTCTGTCATCCAACTTGTTAACGATCTTATCCAGAGATTCAATATTGAACGAAAGATTCCTAAAAACTATATGGATTATTACGGAATAAAGCTTAAAGATTTTAATGGGATAATCGGGCATGTAAATGTTAGGGATGACAAAACCGATCCTCTGCCGGATGATAATTACTGGAAAGCAGTTATCAACGGATGCAATCTGCAAAAGGTAGATATTGGCGGCACAGTTCCTCAAGCACCCATACTTGGTGCATCTTCGACTGCTCAATTAACTTCGGAAGAAATACAAAAATTATTTTCAGATAATGTGGCGCAGTTCAGCAAGATGGATCGTCCCGCAGGAAATATGGTTAAAGGACTGCTGTGGGAATTACAGGATGATAATAGAAATACTTATATCCGTTTACATGATGCTGCTGCAAACGGATTTGTTGTTTCTTATGATTTGGTTCAAGGAGATGCTTCGCTAATTCCGTTAGCTGCAAAATCATTGGGATTTAAAAGCTGGGATTCAAATCGATTGGAGGTTTTCAATGCTTAAGAAAGTTATAATCGTTCTCGTTATAATCCTTATTGGAAGCTGGGTTTACGGATTCATCTTTTGGGGCAATTCAAAAGACAAAATAAAAAAGGCTGAAGGTGATCTGGCAGAATATCAGCAAAAATATTCTATGGTAATTCAAAAAGGCGACAGCATAGAAGCTGTTGTTCAAACCTTACAGACAAAAGGAAATGAATATCAAAAAGATATCGACAGTCTTGAAAACGTTGTGAGTGATTTAAAAAAAGCTAACGAAAAACAGCAGATGGAAGTAGCAAATCTTTTCCAGCCGGATGAATTGGTAAATAAAATGAAAGAAGTTTTCCCGCAATGGAAAGAAGCTCCAATGGGTATTGCCAGAGTTCGCCACCCGGAAACCGGGTTTATGATTACAACTTTTCAAATGCCGGTTCAGCTTGTTTCTAATGTAATTGAAGACCATCTTGAGGTTGCTAATTTCAAAAAGCAAATGGATGCTTTAGGTGAAGAGAACCTCACTTATAAATCATTCGTGGCGCTTAAAGATTCTATTATAACTTTAAAAGAGCAAAAGGCGGAGGAATATAAAAAGGGATTGGAATACGGCCTTGAAAAGTACCAGGATGTAATGAAAGACTATATTGAGACTTTAAAAAATCCCCCCAAAATTGAGTGGCCTTCGGTTACTGCATTGATTGCTGCGGGCGCAATTGGTGCTGTTACTGGTGCATTAATTAAAAAATAGTTTGTAATGGCTTTGTTTGTGCATTAAACGATATTCCTTTAATTTGAATTCTGCAATTGCAATTGTTGATATATGATTGACAACGATATCAAGGAAGATTTCTATTTCTTTTTCCCAATGACCTTGAGGGTTTTTGTGAACCCTCAAGGTCTTAACTAAGGAACACTCCAGAATAAAGCAAACGATGTTGAAAAAATAAAATTTAATTGATTAATATTTAGAAGAGAACTAATTGAAAATAAACTATAAAAATAAGCTAAGTGATATTCTATATTTTCAAATTAATCATTTTTTGAAATCAAAATTTTATCTCGTATTTATTATCATTCTTTCTTTTTTAATTTTGCTTCCCTCAATAACTTCAAAAGAATCAAACTCAATAAATATTGTTGTAACCATGATAATTGCTATCATAATTTTATATGCTGCCATGATTATTTTTTTAATTTTAATTACAATATTTTTTCGTTCTAAAAAGAATAATAAATTAGTTATTACTGCTCATACCATAGAATTACTTGATGATAGATTTATAGAAGAGACAGAACTGAATAAAAATGAATATAAATGGGAATCAATTGTAAAACTATATGAAAATAGAAAATATATAGTAATCTATATAAGCGGCAATATAGCGCATATTATTCCTAAAGAGATATTTCAAAAGTCAGGAAGAACAAGAAGAATTTCTTCAAATAGTAAAAAACAAAATAAAAAATTAACAGAAATTTTTATGCATCTCTCCCTAATCCAAATCCCATACGACTCAGGTCAATTTAACAAACGCATGGGCTGCGGCCCAATTCATTTAATTGAGCACGGGCTTGTCAACTGGCTTAAATCCAAAGGACATGGAGTGCAGCTTAATAAAGTCCGCCTGCCGGAAGAATTTTTATCTGAGACTGGTGCCGCTAAAAAATATTCAAAACCAGGTAAAACAAATTGTTGAAACAAATATTAAAGAAAGCCTTCTTCCCTATCATACTTGCAGGCAACTGCAACTATGCTGCATTCGGGACAATGTCTGCTTTGCCGCAAAACAAAACCGGGGTTCTTTGGTTTGATGCACACGGAGATTTTAATTCTCGCCGAAACTTCATCTTCCGGTTTTTTGATGGAATGGCACTTAATGTTTTAACCGGCAATAGCTGGAATGCATTTAGTGAATCGATGAATGGATTTAAAATTATTGATGAAGAAAATGTAATTTTAATAGGTGCCCGCGACTTAGACAAAGAAGAAGAAATTCTTTTAAACAAATCAAAAATTATAACGAATAAATACAGAAGACATCCGAAATAAATTCAATTGAAAATATTGCAGATAAATTCTTCCAGCCGCTTTCAAAAAAAGTTGAACAAGTTTATTTGCATATTGATCTGGATGTTCTGGATAAAGATGAATTCAAAGCAAATCAATTCGCTGCTCCAAATGGTTTAACTTTAAATAAGCTAACTGAAATAATAAAAGCGGTAAAACAAAATTTTAAAATTGCCGCTATAGCATTTACAGCTTTTGAACCGGGCCATGACAGCTCAGAAAAAGCAAATGAAGTTGTTCATAAAATTATTGATTTAGTATTAAATCATATATAGTATTTCATTAAGTTTAGACATTATAATTTTTATTTATGGGGAATTCTTAAATAATTCTTTTGCATAATGGGAGAGCAAATACAAAGCGTCATCAAAAAAATATTATTAATAATCGTTAAGCAATTATTCCAATTACAAACTATCAGTGGTTAAAATCATGAAAAAAATTATGAAATTTATCGCAGTTCTAATAGTTATCGTTCTTGCAGTTATAGGAATGATAACAACAATCTTGTATTTGGGAACCGGGAATAGTTCAAATAATGCCGGAATACAAGTAACCGCAAATGAAAATAAAAAAGAAGAAATGAATAAACCGGTGAATGATGGCAGCAGTTCAGTTTATTATTCAGGACCATTTTCAATTAAGGGAACTCATATCAAAATTTTAAAAATCAATTTGAAATACGGAGGTTCAAGCCTTAAAACGTATAGTAGAGTTGGTTTGTATAAAGAAAACCTTGTTAATGTATTGTTTTATGATAGTAGTAAACAGTATGAAAAATTATTACTAAATAGAAAAGCTTTGATTCAGAAAATGGATTATCCATCTTTTACAAATGACACTTTAAGAAAGATTATATTATATCAAGCGATCCTTCAAGATACGGATGAAGACGGACAATTGAGCGAAAAGGATAATTCGATTTTGCTTATTTCAGATTTAAACGGATTAAATTTAAAAGAGGTTACCAATTCTAAAACTGATTTTAATTCTTATAAATATATTTAATAAGAACTTGCTATTAGTTGAAGTTTCAATTCCAAATAAAGATGTTCAAAAAGAATATTGGACAAAAGATTATTATTTATACAGTATTGATACGAATGTATTACAAACAAAAAATATCTTTTCAGACAATTTAAAATTAGCTCGACAAATTATTGAAAAATAAATAAACCAGTCTTACCTGGCTACTTTAAAAGATTGTGTGAGAGAGGTGAATGATTAGATCAATGTTATAATCATTCCTACACTTCAATTTCAAAAAAGCAAATGAAGTTGTGCATGAAATACTTGAAGCAATTTTACAATAGTCCCACCCCTTCCTCTCCCGGGAGGGAACGATACATTTGTATTTAGTGTAGTTAAGGCAGCATCAATATAGCAGAGATAATAATATCTGCATCTCTATAATCGTACAGAGAAATTTAAGTTGAAATAAAAAATTGATAAATTAAAGTACTCAATAATTAATTATAAAATAGCCAGGCAATTCCATTCTGTAAATTTTAGAAATACAAAAATGATATGCTATTTGGATTAAAAATTAAAATCTAATATGGAGTGAGTAATATGAAATTTAAACATCTAATTTTATTAAGTCTTTTTATTACATTTTTATTTAGCCAACAATTATTTTCTGCACTAAATCCTTCAACGACCAGACGATTCTTTCAAAAGTAAAATTGATTCAGTTGCATTAAAAGTATTGAAAGAAACCAAAGCACCAAGTGCATCAATTGCGATTGTTAAAGATAGTAAAATTGTATATACCCAAGCTTACGGCTATGCAAGTCTAGATCCCAAAAGAGCTGCTGAAACAAATATGAAATATGCCATTGGTTCAATCAGCAAACAGTTTACTGCTGCTGCAATATTATTACTTGAGCAAGAAGGAAAATTGTCAATTGACGATCCGGTTTCGAAATGGCTGCCTGATCTTACTCAGGCAAATGATGTAACAATTAAAGAACTTCTTTCACATACTTCAGGCTACCAGGATTTTTGGCCGCAGGATTATGTGCCCGCCAATGATGTTGGAATCAATGCCGCCTGAAGAAATATTAAATCGCTGGGCAAAAATACCACTTGATTTTGAACCGGGAACTCGCTGGCAGTACAGCAATACAAATTTCGTAATTGCAGCACAGATAGTTGAAAAGATAACTAAAGAATCATTCTTTGATTTTTTACAAAAAAATATTTTAGAACCGCTTAAATTATCAAGTGCTGTGAATTTTGATAAAGGGAAATTCACAAAAGATGATCCAACTGCTTATATGCAATATGGATTAGGGCCATTAAGACTAGCACCACAAGAAGGATCTGGCTGGATGGCTGGAGCCGGAGAATTAGCAATGACTCCTGAAGACCTTGCGAAATGGGATATTTCAATTATTAATCAGAGTCTTTTAACACCAAAATCTTATAAAGAACTGGAAACAGAAGTGCTTTTAAAAAATGGAGTTGGGACTCATTATGGTCTTGGTGTTCATTTAGAAATGAAGAACAATCACCATGTAATATCCCATGGCGGTGAAGTTTCAGGATTTACCGCTTACAACGCTGTATTCCCCGAAGACAAAGCAGCTATAGTTGTAACTGTCAACCAGGATGCATCACCGGCTACAGAAGCTATTGGAGATGGGATATTTGATGTCTTATTTAAAGCAGAAGACGAAGAAACTACGGCTAGAATTGAACAAGCAAAGAAGATTTTTATTGGCTTGCAAAATGGCACTATCGACCGTTCATTGTTTACTTCAAATGCAAATGCATATTTCACTGAACAAGCACTTCAAGATTTCAAAACTAGTTTAGACACGCTTGGCAGTATTAAAAAGTTTAAACAAACCGGAGAACGCAAAAGAGGCGGAATGTTAGCAAGGTCTTTCCGTGTTGAACTCCAAAATCAAACGGTACGTGTATGGACTTACCAGGTGCCGGATGGAAAATTAGAGCAATACCAAATTGCTCCTCTGCCGTTAAAATAAAAGTAGTTTTCAAATCTTATGTCCTTTAGTAATCACTGACCTTCAAGGTTACTTGGATTAAAAAATTACAACTATTGAAAAGATTTTAAAATAAAAATCTCTTTTGAAAAAGGTTAACCTTGAAGGTTTTTATCATATTAATTCAATTACGGTTAATAATAAAGACAAGGCTAAATTAGTAAAGACGCATCGCGATGCGTCTCTACAAATGTATTCGCTCGATTTTCATTTATTTATGAAAACCTTGGAGAATTTAATCAATCTTATATTCTTCCAACTGCTTATATAAATCCAAAGCCTTCATTAAAGATCTTCCACCTGAACCGGCAATTAAAAATTTAAACCATTTTTTATCTGCATTTTCAATTGTTTGATTTTTATAAAGCCAATAAGCCAGGTAAGTAAATGATGCCGTAAATAAAATTTGAAAAATTATATATCCCCATCCTACAGTTTGCGGGAACCATTTATTGCTCAAACAAAACGTTGTCCAAAAAGGTAATTGTAAAATTATAATCCGGCTATGTGCAAATATTGAAAGCTTTAACTTAACCAATTTTGATTGTATCTCCATTACATCGCCGTCGTATTCAATGCTTTTAACTAAAACCAAATGCTTTATATAATCATATAATGCTTTTAAGTTGATTAAAAATATAGCCCCTATTGAAATAATAAAATAATTCGCCGCGGATGAATAATTAATGATAGCGATTAACAATGCCAAACCTAAAATTATAAGATATATAACAGCAGCTATTATTCCTCTAGTTTTAAACCGGGCAAGTGTTTGCAGCGCTGATTGAGCTTTTTGACTTAGAATCTCTATTAATAATTTTTTATTTAATGCCAATGATTGCTCGAGCTTAGTATCCTGATTTTTCCATAAACTAAAAATTTCTTGTTCTTCCATAATAATTATTCCCTTTCGATCTTAGAGAACTTTTGCTTTAATAATTTTTTAATCCTTCCAATCTTCGTAGCGACATTTGTTTCCGTTAAACCTAAAATCTCTGAAATTTCTTTATGACTTTTCTCATCTAGATAAAGTATGATAAGAGCACGGTCCAATTCTTTAAGTTCTGATATAAATTCTTTTAAAAGCTTGCTTAAATAATCTTTCTCTTCAGTTTCATTGTCGGCTTGAATCGAGAATAAATTTTCAGGCAGAGGATTTGAAATTTCTCCCCTCTTTTTTTCTTTCCTGTAAAATGAAATTGATACATTCAGAGTTATGCGGTAAACCCAGGTTGAATATTTAAACCGGTCGTCATATTTTTCAAAGGATTTCCACAATTGTATTATAATTTCTTGAGTAAGGTCTTTCCTATCTTCTTCATCTTTGCAATACGAATTCACAATTTTATAAATGATTCCCTTGTGGCCTTCCAGCATTTCAAGAAATTTTTGTGATTCTATATCCTGATTCATTTCTATTTTAAATCTGTAATGAAATAAAATTTTTCTGCCCAGGATTTTATATGCTTAATTGCTTCTTTGTTTTGAAGAATACCATCGTGCGTTGCTCCTTTAATAATGAAAACTTCTCCTGAACTATTATTTTTTACTGCGGGAATAAAAGCTTGAGCATTAAATGCTTCATCTTTGCTTCCGACCAGTACAAGCAGAGGCTGATGGACTGCGTGCAGCCCTCCCTTATAATCATCCGGCGCCATGCTTTGATCGCCTCTATAAGTATATTCTCTTAAAGGCATTTTATCGGGCAGATTAAAAAATAAGACAGGAAGATAATCATATTTATGTACACCTATCGAGTTAAACATTTTTAGCCCAATAATTCTTTGAATATCTATTTTCATAAATGGTTCAATATTATTCTGTGAAGAATCATTCTCATTTCCCGGTTCAGGAAAAGTAGGAGTATTTTGTCCGAGCAGTGGAGCTAATAAAAGATAGCCGTCAACTTCAGGATAATTTTTATTTACAGCATAACGCAATTCAATACCGCCGCCCATTGAATGCCCTGCTAAAATTATTTTAGCTCCGGGTTTTTCTTTTCTGACACTCTTAATCACATCTGCCAGATCATCTTCGTACTGATTAATATAATCAACATCTCCTGGAATTCCATCCGATTTTCCATGCCCTCGAAGATCAATTGCATAAACTTCAGCATTTAAAGTTTTACTAAGATTACCGGAAATGCCGTACATATCTTCACTGCTGCTTAGCACTCCATGAAGCATAATTATTATCAAGTCAGAATTTGCTCGGAACTTTTGAGCGAATAAATGTTTTCCATCCCTCATTAAAAACTTATGAGGCTCGCTCTTGTAAATTTGTTTAAAATTATGAGTATCATTTTGTGTGATGATATAATTCTGCGGAATTGATTTATTAAATGAAGGTTCAGGTGTATTAATAAGCTTTAAAGCTTGCTCAAAAGTTTCAGCGCTATCTGATTTGAAATTGTTATCAGATTTTGATTGAGATTGAATTGTTTTAATAAAAAGTAATGTAAACAATAAACAAAAGCATTTTATATAATTCATAGCTATCCTGTTTTAATAATTAATAGTTCACCTTGCACAAGGAGCCTAAATAAACCCAGTTTCTTAAAGAAACTGGGTTTATAACTATTTATTTTGATTAACATGAAATAAATTTTATTTTGAACACATTAATTATTCGCATGAGATGAGGAAATATCACACTTTAAAAATAAATGGCCTCACCTTAATCCTCTCCCAAAGGGAGAGGAAACGGTATAACATTTTAATTTATTGAAGCAGCGATTGAATGATTATTGAAATAAACAAAAAAATATTTGAAACATTCCCCGAATTAGAAAGCGAAAGACTTTTATTCCGCGAAATAAAATTAAGCGATGCAAAAGAATTATTTCTCATCCGCTCGAATGATAAAGTCATGAAATTTATGGATACAAAAAGACTTGAGTCACTTGAAGATTCAGAAAAATTAATAAGATCAATCAATGAATCTTTCAAAAATAAATCTGGAATTAATTGGGCAATCATCGAAAAAAGCTCAAATAAGATGGTAGGTTATTTTGGATTTTGGAGAATTATTCCGGAACATTGCAGAGCAGAAATTGGATATGCTTTAAATCCTAAATATTGGGGAAACGGATTCATGACTGAAACACTTAAGACATTAATTAAATTCGGGTTTGACAAAATATATTTCCACAGCATAGAAGCAAATGTTAACCCGGGTAATATTAGTTCTATCAAACTTCTTGAAAAAATAGGTTTCAAAAAAGAAGCTTATTTTAAAGAAAACTTTTTATTCAACGGTAAATTTTTGGACAGCATTATTTATTCACTTCTTGAAAAAGATTTTTAAACAGCTGCATTTTTTTCATCATCTTTCATTCACATTTTTAATTTCAATTTATTATATTCTAAAAAATCAGACGTAAACAATTTGGATTTTAAAATGAAAGATGCGTTTAGCAAATTAAACATTATACTACGAGCAATTATGGAACTCGGAATCGTACTTGCTTCAGTTTATTGGGGGCTTCACACTGGGAAAAGCGAATCAACAAAAATTATTTTAGGAATCAGTACTCCGATTTTAATTTTTGGCTTTTGGGGACTAGTTGATTTTCACAATGCAGGCAGCATAGCAGAAATACTTAGATTACTGCAAGAATTAATTCTTTCATTTCTGGCTACCGCTGCATTTTACTTAGCTGGCCAACATGCATTGGCGTGGATATTAGCCGGATTATCGATCATCCATCATGCATTAGTTTATATGCTTGGAGAAACGCTGCTGAAAAAGAAAGAATTTTTATAGTTAATTAATCTTTAGAATGTATTAAGATATTTCAGGAATAGTATCTTCACCATTTGTTCCTTTACCTTCCAGCTCAGCTAATTTCTTTTTGCCATAAGCAATTCTAGTAATGGTTACAAACAAAACAGGCACAATAAAAATTGCCAGCATTGTTGCAGCCAGCATTCCGCCGATTACTGTCCAGCCAATTGTTTGCCTTGCTTGAGCACCTGCACCGCTTGCAAAGATCAAAGGCGAAACTCCAAAAATAAAAGCCATTGATGTCATTATAATGGGGCGTAAACGAAGACGTACAGCATTTATTGTAGCAGTTAATAAAGGCACTCCATCGTCGACTCTTGTCTTTGCAAATTCTACAATAAGTATTGCATTCTTTGCCGCGAGTCCGATTAACGCAACCAAACCAATTTGCGCATAAACATTATTACTAAGACTAGGTAAAAAAGTAAGCGCTATGATTGCACCAAACGCTGCTATAGGAACTGCAAGCAGGACGGCAAATGGGACAGACCAGCTTTCATATAAAGCTGAGAGAAATAAAAAAACAAACAATAAGGATAATCCGAAGATTGCAAAAGTACTGCTGCCCGCATTTATTTCTTCCCTGCTTAATCCTGAAAACTCATAACCGTATCCTGAAGGAAGTACTTTAGCTGCAACCTGACGTAATGCTTCAATTGCCTCTCCGCTGCTATAACCCGGAGCCGCACCACCATTTATTTCAGTTGAGCGAAACATATTATAGTGAGAAATTAAAGGTGCGCTTTCGCTGATATTGTAATTTATTATTGTACTTAAAGGAATCATTTTACCAAAAGAATTTCGCACATAATATTTTGAAAGATTATGTATAGTAGCCCTATAGTCTGTATCTGCTTGAGCAATAACATGAAAATCTCTACCATAAATTGTAAAATCATTTACGTAGCTGCTACCGAGAAGCGTTTGAATTGTGCTAAATACATCTGCGACAGAGATTCCAAGCTTGGCACATTTTTCTCTATCAACATTTAAATTGTATGCAGGTGTATTTGCAGTAAAGAATGAATACACATTTGAAAGTTCAGGACGCTGGTTTGCTGCCGCGACAAATTCATGAACAACCTCAGCAAACTGTTGAATATTGTTCGTGCTTTCCTGCTGTTCCAGTTCAAAGCTGAATCCACCGGTTCTTCCCAAACCTGGAATAGCAGGCGGCGAAATAACAATCACATTTGCACTTTTAATTGCTGCAAATTTTCTTCTAAGAGTAGCCATCATAGAATTTAATTGAAGAGCCTTACTTTTGCGTTCGTCCCATGGCTTTAACTGTGTGAATATAGTTCCACTATTGGATTTACTTGCAAACGTTACAACATTCAATCCGTTAATTGCAGCATAATGGCCTATGCCGGGTGTATTCTGCAAAATAGTCATCATTCTTTTTAACACATCTAAAGATCTGGTTGTTGAAGCGGCTTCAGGTAATTCGTATGTAACATATAACCTTCCTTCATCTTCACTTGGAATAAATGCTGTGGGCTTATTCATAAATAATATTATTGTACCGGCATAAACCATAACTAATATTATTAAAAAATATGGAGCGGCCTTAATGCTTTTTTTAACTCCTTCAGAATACTTCCCGGTTGTTTTTCTAAACCAGTTGTCAAAATTGTAAAAGAATTTATTTAGTCCTTTTGAACTTTTATTAAGACTTGTAGGTTTTAAGATAAGTGAGCACAAAGCCGGGGTTAAGGATAAAGCTACAAAAGCAGAAATCAATACGGAGACTGCAATGGTTATAGCAAACTGCTGATACAATTGACCAACTATTCCGGGAATAAATCCTACTGGAATAAATACAGACGCTAATATTAAGGCAATCGCAATTACAGGCCCCGAAATATCTTTCATTGCTGCTTTGGTTGCTTCTTTGGGAGAAAGTTTTTCTTCATCTATATGATGTTGAACTGCTTCCACAACAATTATGGCATCATCCACCACAATTCCAATTGCCAGAACAAAACCAAACATAGTAAGAGTATTAATTGTAAAGCCAAGCGGAAAGAAGAATGCAAATGTACCGATAATAGAAACAGGTATTGCTAAAATAGGTATTATGGTTGCCCGCCAGTTTTGAAGAAAAAGAAATACTACTAGTACCACAAGCCCTAATGCTTCAAGCAAAGTTACAACAACTTCACTAATAGATTCACGCACAACTGACACTGCCTCAAAAGGGACACCATATTCTATATCTTCCGGAAAAGATTTTCTTATCTCTTTCATTTGATCATAGACACCTTGTGCAACTTCCAAAGCATTGCTGCCCGGGGCCTGAAATATCAATAAAAAAGATGAACGTTCGCCATCTACATAAGAATTGCTTGAATAATTGGCTTTACCAAGCTGTATTTTAGCAACATCTTTTAAATGAACTTCCGAACCATCCTTAGGATTTACTCTGACAATTATATTTCCAAATTCTTTTACCGAACTTAATCTGCTGTTAGTAAAAACAGTATACTCAAAAGTTTGATTACTATTCTGAGGAGGAGCACCTATAGTACCTGCTGCAACTTGAAGGTTTTGTTGAGCAAGCGCGCTGGTTACATCTGATGTTGTTAAACCAAGCTGTGCTAATTTATCGGGGTCAAGCCAAATACGCATGCTGAAATCATCAGCCCTAGTCAAAATATCACCAACTCCCTTAACGCGTAACAAAGCATCCCTAACAAATATATTTGTATAATTATCAAGGAAAGTTATGTCGTGAGTATGCTTAGGAGAATAAATTGCTACAATCATTAATATGCTTGATGTCCGCTTTCTGGTTGTCACACCCAATCTTTTAACAATATCAGGTAATTGCGGTGTTGCTATTCCTACCCGGTTTTGAATATCCATAGTAGCTACGTCCGGGTCAGTTCCTGTTTTTAGAATTACATTAATAGATGATCTTCCATCACTTGTACTGTTGCTGGTTAGATAATCCATCCCGGGAGTCCCGTTTACTTGGGTTTCGATTGGAGTTGTGACTGTTTGTTCAACTGTAGTAGCATCTGCGCCTGTGAATGCCGCTGATATGCTGACTGTAGGCGGAGTAATATTTGGATATTGTCCTACCGGTAAATTAAATAGTGAAAGCGTACCGATTAAAACAATTACAATCGAAATAACAATTGCCGTTACAGGCCTTTTAATAAAAGTATTTGAAATCATTTTCTTTTTAATTCCATATTATTCAGTCGTAGAACTTTTAGAGGATGGATTATCGCTCGCCGATCCTAATACAATTGGGGAATTATCTCTCAGCTTTTGAACGCCTTCCGTTACAACTTGTTCACCGGGCTTCAATCCATTTGTTACTATCACCATATCTTTTATTGGAAAGCCAATATTAATTCTTCGCTGCAAAACTTTTTTCCCGTCAACTACAAAAACAAAATATTCTCCCATCTGAACAACAACAGCCTTATACGGTATTAGAATACTTCCTTGTGCTGTAACATTTAAAATCCTAACATTACAGGTAAGGCCCGGCCTTAAAGAATTATCTTTATTCTTAAATTCTAATCTGGCGGTTATAGTCCCGGTTTGTGGATCAACTGCACGATCCAATAAAATAAGGTGGCCGGGAAATGGATATATTGATTGATCCGGTAAAACAAGAGTAAATGATGAATCGTTAGGATTAGATTTTTTATGCAATAGTTCATTAAACTTGTTAATTTCTTTTTCATCAACAGAAAAATCAACTGCAATAGGATTGTCTGAAGAAATTGTATTCATTAATGTTTGTCCTGCCGTTACAGCTGAACCTAATTTCACTTTAGATATTCCAATCGTGCCGTCAAATGGAGCATATATTGTTGAGTTGCGCAGATTAGTCTCCACTGCACTTAGATTGCTTTCTGCCGCTTTTAAATCTGTTGAAGAATGTTCCAAAACCTGTTGAGCAATAGAATTACTTTTTGCTAATTCCTTGTACCTGTCATAATCTTGCTGGGCTCTGCTTAAGTTTGCTTTTGCTGCATCATAAGCAGCTTTGTATTGCTGCTGGTCAATTCCATATAATTTCATTCCCTTTGTTACGTGCTGGCCGTCTTCGAAATAAATATCAGTCAAATATCCTGAAACTTCTGGCAGCAGTTCAACTTGATTTAAAGCTGTCACAGTTCCAGGGTAATCAGTATAGTATGATGCTTTTTCTTGTATGACAGTATATGCAGAAACCTGTGTTGGCGGAAATTGGGGCTGCTGATTTTTATTCCCGCCGCATGATACAAGAAGGATGGAAATAAAAATTAAAACAGTTGAAAAGAATAATTTATTTTTCATAATAAAGTCTATTTTATAATCTTGTAAATTTTTAATGTTTCAATTAATATTTAACTTCACCTAACGCCTTTTGAACATCTAATTTACTGCTAAGCGCCTGGTAAAGAGCATTTATATAATTCACTTGAGTTGCCCTTAAATCCGTTTCTGCTGTGATTACATCCAGGTAAGCCTTCACACCTGATTTATATTGAAGCTGAATTGTATTATAAACTTCTTTTGCCAGTTCAAGATTTTTTTTCTGGGTAAGGAAATAATTTAAATTACTTTTATAACTAGACATTGCACTTATGTATTCAGTACTAATAGAATTTTCAAGAGATTCAAAATCATAATTGTACTGCTCAAGTTCCAGTTTAGCTTGTTCAATTTCCTGGAACCGTTTCCCTCCCTGGAAAATGGGGAAAGATAATTTCAGCCCTACATATTCGCTTGGGAAATTTTGATTATAGAGTTTTGATAAATTGTCATTCAAAAAGTTAAAATTATAATCTCCGAATGCAGATAATGATGGAATAAAGCTCCATTCATAGTAATGAAGATTAGCTTCCTGCAGACTTTTTTGAGTTTGTAGTAATTGATATTCAATCCTATTATTTAATTCAACCGAAATAGTAGTATCAATAAAAACATCATTTTCCATTTTAGTTGTATCATAGTCTAATTTTAAATTACTGTTTATCGGATATCCCATCTGGTTTTTTAAATTGGCAAGATTCGCCTTAAGCAATTCCTCATCCTGTTTTTTTTCTGCATTTGCATTATTTAATGCAACGGTAGCTCTAAGATAATCTGTTTTGTCAACCATCCCGCCTTTATACTGATTGTAAGTATCCTTCTGACTCTGTGTTAATCTTGTAATATCTTCATTAACCAGGTCGATTTGATTTTGAGAAAGTAAAGCAGCGTAAAAAGCTTTGCTTACATTCACAACTACATTTATTTTGTTCTCGGTTGTAGATTGTTCAGCTTGTTTACGGAAATCTCCGGCGGTGCTGCTAGCAAGAAGAACATCTCTATCAAAAATAGTTTGAGTTAATTCTAACTGAGCAGTTGAAGTATTTATTACTCCAAAGTGAACCGGGTTTCCCTGGAAAATGGAAGTTTGAAGCTTATAGTTATGTTGAAAATTGAAATTTAAATTTAATTGCGGAAACCAATCTGCAAGCTTACTTTTTACTTCCTGATTTGCAATCTTTTCATTTAACAATGACTGCTGTATTGAAGGCTGATGATCAATTGCATACGTTATACAATTTTGAAGAGTTGCAGCTTTCAATAAACTATCGGCAAAGATTGTGTTTTGTGAAAAGATATTTGGAGAGATAATTAGAAAGATTGCCTGAATGCAGAAGAATATTTTAGTGGACATTAGTTACGACCGTGGCTTGATATATATTTATTTTATTGAAATGCGATAAACATAAATCTTTTGTGATTAAAGAAGTATGATATAAATCATCTTTAAAGATAGTGACATGAACAAAATAATAAATTTACAATTTGTTCGAAGTCCTAAAAATTCCCCTCAAAGTTCCGGCAAATAAATAATTATTTGACGACACTACTAATGAGTAAATCTGATTATTTGTTAAACCTGAATCAACAACTGCCCAATTCATACCATAATCTATAGAGCGAAAAACTCCGCCTCTCCAAGTTCCGGCAAAGATATGAGCGCTGCTGTTAGTAGCAAGTGAAGTGAGTTCAATATTTGTTAACCCTTCATTGGATTTATTCCACGTTTCTCCTTTATCAGAACTAATAAAAAAACCGCCAAGGTCTGTCCCGGCATATATGTTCCCCTTCTGATTTAAAACTAGAGAGTACACAGGCCAATTTCCCAAGCCATTATTTTTTAATTCCCATGCCTTGCCATCATTTGTTGAACGATAAATTCCAGTTCCTCCGGCAAAAATTATATTTTCACTTGTAATTAACATTGAAGAGAATGTATGAAAATCAAAATCCGGGTTTGCTTTTCCCCATTCATCATGAGAAGCGCTTGAAATATAAATGCCGCTTCCCCTTGTACCAGCAAAAATTCTATCAAGTGTATCAACTGCAATTGAAGCAATTGATATATTCAATAATCCTAAATTCAGCCAGGTGTCTCCATCATCTGAAGAAATAAAAATTCCTTTTGATGAAGTACCAGCCAAAATATATCCGGCTTTACTAACATAAAAGCATGTTACATTTGAATTATATAGATATTGTTCCGAGTGAATCCAATTTAGTCCATCATCTGTTGATTTATACAATCCATAATCAGTTCCTGCAAGCAAGCTGCCGTCTGGTGAAACAGCTAATGATAAAACCATACAACTATCAAGACCTTGAAGCTCCCATGAAATATCTGGTAGGAGGATTTTTTATTGGATTAGTGCTGTCGTCATTTTTTGAGCATGCTATAAAATAGCTGCAAAAGAAGGCGGTTAATATTATTGATATTACTTTTAAATAGTACATGATTAAAAAGTAAAACTTTAATGTATCTTAAGCAAAGCTAAAATTACTTATGTGAATTATAAACTTAAATATGTGCTATATGCAAATCCATAAAACTAAATATTGATTTCCCTTATCTGTATGGTGTTATAATTTTTGCCAGGTATTTTGTTTGAACTAAATATGCAATTGTTTAAAATAGAATGAATCAACTTTCAGGAATATTTTACTAAACTTTTTTCATTTTAAATTAAATAAATTCAGTTCACATATTAAAACTTCTACAATATTTTGTTTCAACACTAGCTTAGTCACATTAATTAATTCTGTATTTTTTTTTGTTCTTATTTGCAATACACTTAATTTTTATTAAAATATATTTATCTTTCTCTTATCCCTTAAACCTAAACATAGATAAAGGAACTAAATGGATTCATCGAATCTTTCTGAATCTAATTTAAAACTTCAGGAAGAAAATAAAAGACTTAGAACTGCAATTGAAGAATTATCGGTTCTCAATGAAATCTCAACAGCAATTTCTTCAACGCAGCCGTTAGAAGAAATTATTGAACTTATTGTTCGTAAATGTGTAAAGAATATAAAGGTTGAACAAGGTGCTGTGATGCTGCTTGACGAAAAGGATCAGGACAAACCTTTCCGTACAATGATTCGCAAACAAGATTCTGTATCCAACATTCTCCCCTTCCGTTTTGATACGCAGCTTACAGGATGGATGCTTAAAAATAAAACTCCGCTATTAATTAATAGTCTTGAAGACGATTCAAGATTTAAATATATGGTTAATGAAGATTTTCCAATTCATTCTTTACTAAGTGTTCCAATGACTGTAAAAGGAAAAATGATTGGCTTGTTAACTGTGTTCAATAAAAAAACTGAATCTGGATTTACAAATAATGATCAAAGGCTGCTGGGAATAATTGCAGCACAGTCCGCACAGATTATAGAAAATGCCAGGCTGTATCAAGAAGAACAAGCCCTGCGGCATCTTCAGGAAGAAATGCATCTTGCTTATGAAATCCAGGTAAATCTTTTACCGAAATCACAGCCTGAAATTTCAGGTTATCAAATTGCAGGCAAAAGTATTCCAGCCAAAGATGTCGGCGGCGATTATTATGATTTTATAGAGATTGATGAAAATAAGCTTGCTTTTTGTGTTGCAGATATTTCCGGGAAAGGAATTCCTGCCGCAATCTTAATGTCAAATGTACAGGCTTCTTTAAGAGGGCAAGCAAAACTTGACAGAACTTGTAAAGATTGTGTTTCTTTCACCAACGATATTCTTTTCCATAACACATCCGCAAATAAATTTGCAACCCTTTTTTACGCCATCCTTGATAAGAGAACAAATAAGATTACATACTGTAATGCCGGCCATAATGAACCCTTCCTTTTTTCAAATGAAGATAAATTAATAAAATTATCAATCGGCGGCCCGGTTGCCGGCGTGATTCCCTTGTTCTCATTTGAAGAAGAAACAATAACATTCAACCAGGATGAATTGCTTATTCTTTTTTCTGATGGAATCACCGAAGCAATGAACAGCAATGAAGACGAGTTCAATGAAAAAAGACTAGAAGAAGTTATTATTAATAACAGACATGAAACGTCTGAAAAATTAATCGAAGTAATACTTAAAGAGGTCGGTAATTTTACAGGCGATACTCCCCAGATGGATGATATGACTATAGTGGTTATTAAACGAGAAAAATAAGCTAATTAAAATTTGAACTTTGCATTGAAGTTTTGCTTTTGCATAAAATGAGAGGGATAAGTTATGTTCATGCGTTTTTTACAATTGAAGATTAATAGCAGCTCAGTTGATCAATTTAAAAAATTTTACGAAGAAACTATTTCTCCAGGGCTGCAAAAAATGTCCGGGTGCAGGTTTGCCGGACTTATAAGTTCACAAAAAAATGAATTCATTTCACTTACTTTTTGGGATACTTCAGCTCAAGCAGAGAATTATGAGAAGCTTGGTGTTTTTAAAAATCTATTTGAAGAATCGAAACCATTTCTATCTGAATCAACTGAGTGGAAAATAAATCTTTCAGATAAAATGGAATTAGAATATTCATCGGTGGATGAGGAACCAGTAATTAAAAAATATTCTGTTAAGGCTCAAAAAAATGATGACGCGGATTTATCTATTTCCGGTTCGAATATGTTTGTCAGAATTGTTTCTGCAAAAATTCATAAAAGTAAACTTGAAGAATTTAAAAAACTTTACACCGAAGAATTAATCCCGGAATTAAAATCAGTAAAAGGCTGCCGCTATGTGTATTTAATAGAAAGCACAAATGAAGAAGATGAATTTATTTCATTAACAATCTGGGATGATAAAGAAGCTGCGGAAAATTATGAAGCCAGCGGGAAGTATTCTGAACTGGTTAATAAAGTTAAGCATACATTTTCACAATTTTACCTTTGGAAAATGGCTCTTGAAAAAGATTACAATGCAAAAGTGCAGACCACTGAAGATTTAAAAGTTGAGGGTTATAATTTAGTCGCAGGCAAAAACTTCATTAAATAATTTTATTTAATTAAATATCAGTGTCGGAATTACATTTTATTGAATTACTTTCCTTATTTAAATCATGATTGGTAAAACAATATTTCATTATAAAATTTTGGAAAAACTTGGCGAAGGCGGAATGGGTGTAGTCTATCTTGCCAAGATACTAAACTTGAAGAAAAGTTGCTATAAAATTTTTACCCCCTCACATTTCAAATGATTCGGAAGAAAGAGAAAGATTTAAGATAGAAGCTAAAGCTGCTGCCGCTTTAAATCATCCTAACATTGCTACGATTCATGCTATTGAAGAAGTTGAAGAACAAATGTTCATTGTTATGGAATATATAGATGGAAAAGAATTAAAAGATATCGTAGAGACGCATCGTGATGCGTCTTTACAAATGGATGATATAATTAATTATGCAATTCAAATTGCCGAAGGATTGGAAGCCGCACATAAGAAAGGAATTGTACACAGAGATATAAAATCTCAGAATATAATGATTACCAATGATGGCAAAGTTAAAATTATGGATTTTGGATTGGCCAAAGTTGGAAAAGATTCTCAATTAACTAAGCTCGGTTCTACTGTTGGGACAATCGCATATATGTCTCCTGAACAAACCCAAGGAGAAACAATAGATAACAGAACAGATATCTGGTCTTTCGGGGTTGTGCTTTATGAAATGGTTACAGGTAAGATGCCTTTTAAAGGAGAATATGATCAGGCAGTAATATATTCAATTCTTAATGAAGAACCTGAAGCCGATAACGAAATTAATGAAGGACTAAAACACATAATTAGCAAATGTCTAGAAAAGAATCCGGATGACCGTTACCAGACAGCAGGAGAAATAGCGGAAGAGCTGAGTACAATAAGAAAGGGTAAAGAAGTAAAAAGGACCCAACCAAAGCAGCCTAAACTTCCATGGATAATTGGTGGTGTTACTATAATACTTATTGCTGCGGTGTTCTTTCTTTTTTGTACCTTCTTCCAAAAATCTTGAAGAAAAGGCTGTAGTAAAAACAATTGCAGTTCTGCCATTCCTTGATTTGAGTGCAAAAAAAGACCAGGAATATTTATCAGAAGGATTATCAGAAGAATTACTCAATGTATTGGCACAGAACCCCAAGCTGCAAGTCACTTCACGCACCTCTTCATTTTCATTTAAAGGAAAAGAAGTTGATATTAAAACTATTGCCTCAAAGCTGAATGTAAGTTATATACTGGAAGGCAGCATTCGCAAAGCTGGAAATTTACTTAGAATCACTGCACAATTAATTAATACTGTTACCGATACACATATATGGTCTAAAATATATGACGGAAATCTTGAGAATATATTTTCATTACAGGACTCTATATCAAATTCAGTTGCAGAAGCACTAAACATAGCACTTTTGGATGGAACCCATCAAACGCATAAGCATGAGATTAATCCGGAAGCTTACGACAATTACCTGCTTGGGAAGCATTTTATTAATTTGCGCGGAAAGGAAAATTGGGAGAAAGCAGCGGGCTATTTTGAAAAGGTGATATTGATTGATTCCAGCTATGCCCCCGCCTGGATGGAATTATCCAAAGTCCACAGCAATATGGCTGATAATGGCTACTTGCCGACAGATGAGGGTTATCTTAAGGCACGTCAAGAAATAACGAAGGCTCTTAAACTTGACTCAAAATTTGCTATGGCGTATTCGCAAATGGGATGGATTAAGAGAGCATATGATTGGGATTGGATAGGCGCGGATGAATCTTACAAACATGCTCTTGAATTAGATCCAGGGAATGCTAGCATTATTACGAACTCAGCAGTATTAGCTGCTGCTCTGGGTAGAATAGACGAAGCGATTAAACTAACCCGTCGTTCAATTAAGCTCAATCCTCTCAGTACTGCCAGATACAATAATCTTGGTTACTTAACTTTGTATGCCGGGTTATTTGACGAATCTGAAACAGCATTCAAGAAAACCCTCGAACTGAATCCGCAATTTCCAGGAGGGTATATGCAGTTAGGTCGTGTCTATCTGGAAAAAGGAGAGTTTGATTTGGCACTTGGAGTGATTATGAAGGAAAATGATCAATTCTGGCAAACGTTTGGGTTAGCACTGGTTTATCATTCATTGGGCAGAAAGAATGATGCGGATACTGAGCTAGCAGAATTAATTAAAGATAATGCGAACGATGCTTCGTACCAGATTGCAGAAATTTATGCTCACTTCGGTGAGACCGATAAGGCATTTGAATGGCTGGAAAGAGCATACGTGCAGCGTGATAGCGGTCTTCCGGAGATTAAATCCGATTCACTGATGCGCAATATAGTCAAAGACCCACGCTACTCAGCATTTTTGAAAAAGATGAAATTGCCTTTATAAGAATTTAATAAGGCTATAAAATGACCGGCAAAACAATACTACATTATAAAATATTAAAAAAACTCGGCGAAGGTGGAATGGGTGTAGTCTATCTTGCTGAGGATACTAAATTAAAAAGAAATGTTGCTATCAAATTTTTGCCCCACCAAATTTCAGCGAATAAAGAAGAAAGAAAACGGTTTGAAATTGAAGCACAGGCGGCAGCATCGTTGAATCATCCAAATGTTGCTACTATTTATGCAATTGAAGAATCCGATGATCAAGTATTTATTGTGATGGAATATATAGATGGAAAAGAATTAAAACATTTCGTAGAGACGGGGCATGCCCCGTCTCTACCAATTGATAATGTAATCAATTATGCAATCCAAATAGCAGATGGTTTGGAAGCCGCACATAAAAAAGGAATTGTACACAGAGATATTAAATCTCAAAACATAATGATTACCAATGATGGCAAAGTTAAGATAATGGATTTTGGATTAGCTAAAGTAAGCGGTACTTCAAAGTTAACTCAAATTGGAACTACGATTGGGACTATTGCTTATATGTCCCCTGAACAAACTAAGGGAGACGAAGTAGATCACAGAACAGATATCTGGTCATTCGGAGTTGTGCTTTATGAAATGATAACCGGAAAGATGCCTTTCAAAGGAGATTATGATCAGGCAGTAATATATTCAATTCTTAATGAGGAACCGGAAAATATATCTGAAATTAATGAAGGACTAAAACACATAATTAGCAAATCTCTGGAAAAGAATCCGGATGACCGCTACAAGTCGGCAGGTGAAATAGCAAATGAACTGCGCACTTTAAAGAACGGCGGAATTATAAAGATAAAGGCAAATCGTTCAACTCTGCTGTGGACAGTATCGGCGGTAATATTAATAATCATTTCTGCTGCATTCTATCTTTTTATGTCAACTTCAAAAAGTGTTCTGAATACAAATATGATAAAATCAATTGCAGTGCTGCCGTTTCTTGATTTAAGCCCGCAAAAAAACCAGGAATATTTTTCTGACGGACTATCTGAAGAACTGATAAATACACTTTCCAGAAACAGAAATTTAAGAGTAATTGCACGTACCTCATCATTTTATTTTAAAGAGAAAAATGTTGATATTAAAACTATAGCAGTTAAGCTAAATGTAAAACATATACTTGAAGGGAGCGTACGTAAAAATCGGTGACATATTTCCGCATCATCAGCGGACCTAGTAAATGCAGAAACCAATGCAACTCTTTGGTCAAACACTTACGACGGAAAACTTGGAAACATTTTTGAATTACAGGATTCAATTTCAGGCTCTGTTGTTCAAGCACTTAATGCAGCTCTTTTAGGAAAAGAAACAGTTGTACATGAAATAAAAACAGATCCGGAAGCTTACAACAATTACCTTCTTGGAAATCATTTTTATGAACTGAGGGGCAAAGAAAACTTCGAGAGAGCCATAGGCTATTTTGAGAAAGCAATTTCGATTGATTCCAACTACGCTCCGGCGTGGGTGGGACTATCCGGTGTTCACTGTTCCCAGGCTGATATGGGCTATGTACCTTCTGATGAAGGTTATAACATTTCGCGAGGTGAAGCTGAAAAAGCACTAAAAATTAATCCTGACATTGCTGATGCTTATGCAAGATTAGCCTGGATAAAGTCGTATTATGAATGGGATTGGAATGGAGCAGATAAATTAATTAAGAAAGCACTTAAACTGGAACCCGAAAATGCCGGCGTTATTAATAACGCAGCTAGTTTGGCCTTTACACTTGGCCGTTTTAATGAAGCAATTAGATTTGATTAATCGTTCAATTGAGATTGACCCTTTGAAAACTGTAGGATATTTTGATCTTGGTATTATGTATTGTTATGCTAATTCACCTGACAAATCTATAGCCGCTACAAGAAAATGTCTTGAGCTGAATCCGCAATATCCCGGGGCACATCAGCTCATTGGGTTTGCATATCTATTTAAAGGAAAACCGGAATTGGCTTTAGCTGAAATACAAAAAGAAAAAGAACCTTCATTACAAATACAAGGGTTAGCATTTGTCTATTATGACCTTGGCAGAAAGAAAGAAGCAGATGATATGCTTGCAGAATATATTAAAGAATACCAGGATGATTCTGCATATCAAATTGCAGAAATATGTGCATACAGAAATGAAAAAGACAAAGCATTCGAATGGCTTGAAAGAGCTTACAAACAGCATGACGGAGGACTTGGGAATATAGTAGATGACCCGCTGCTTAGAAATATTTTCAAGGATCCCCGATATTCAGAGTTCCTGAAAAAAATGAAACTGAAGTTATGAGCAAACAGAAATGATTGATAAAACAATATTACATTATAAAATTTTACAAAAACTCGGCGAAGGCGGAATGGGTGTCGTATATCTTGCCGAAGATACAAAGCTTGAACGAAAAGTTGCTATAAAATTTTTACCAAAACATGTTGCAGCAAATCCGGAAGAAAGAGAAAGATTTAAAATAGAAGCAAAAGCTGCTGCTGCGTTGAATCATCCCAACATTGCTACAATTCACACAATTGAAGAAACCACAGACATTCAAAAAGATGGGGAAATTTTTCTTGTAATGGAATACATAGATGGCATGGAATTAAAAGCCATGATTGTGCTGGGGATTGATACGCCTTTTCCATTAAGCGATATTTTAAATTATGCAATCCAAATTGCAGACGGCTTAGATGCGGCGCACAAAAAAGGTATTGTGCATGGAGATATAAAATCTTCTAATATAATGGTTACAAAAAACGGCAATGTGAAAGTCATGGACTTTGGTTTAGCAAAAATTAAAGGAGTGAAGTACGCGGCTGAAATCGGCTCAACAGCAGGGACAACACCATATATGTCCCCTGAACAATTAAAAGGAGAAGAAGTAGATCATAGATCAGATATATGGTCATTTGGAGTTGTGCTTTACGAAATGATAACAGGCAATTTACCATTCACAGGAGATTATGAACAGGCTATATCCTATTCAATTGTAAACGAAAGCCAAAAACAACTTTCTAATTATAGAAATGATTTACCGGAAAAATTAATTTCTATTGTTAACAGATGTTTGTCAAAAGATAAAAAAGATAGATACAACGATATAGAAGAAGTAATATCGGAACTTAATTCACTAAATGAAGAATTAACAATAAATAAAACTGCTAAGAAAATTTTAATTAGCAAATGACACTAAGAAAAAATCCAAATTGACTCCAATTTTAGTTACCTTATCTATATTAATCGCTGCTTTATTAATTTGGAATCTTATATCAAACAAAAATTCCGGGGATGCATCAACAAATATCACTTTAAAAAGAATCGCCGTACTTCCTTTCGCAAATATCAACAATAATCCGGATGTAAATTTTCTAAGCTTTGCTTTAGCCGATCAAATCATAAATTCGCTTGCGTATAATAGAGATATACTTGTTCGTCCTTCAAGTGCTATTCGGCCATATCAAAACAAAGTAGTTGATCCTTCTATCATTGCTAAAAAATTAAATGTGGATTATATTTTATCGGGAAGCTATCAAAAAGAGTCCAATGAAATAAGGCTTAATCTTGAACTGGTTGATACTCGTTCAAATGATCTGGTTTGGCATAAAGCAATTGAAGAAAAGTATACAAATGCTTTTAAAATTCAGGATATTGTTTCGCAAAATGTTGTGGAAGGTTTAAATGTCAAATTTTCATCCGGAGAGAATAATGCTAAACCAAAAGATATATCAAATGATCCGTTAGCTTATGAATATTTTTTACGTGCAGTTTCATTTCCAGTAAATAATGAAGGCAATCTTTTAGCCATAGATTTGTTAAAAAAATCAATCCAAATTGATTCAAATTTTGCGCCTGTTTATTCAGAATTAGGTTATAGGTATCATACTCTTGCGACTTATGATCCATCACAAAGGAATAAATTAATTGATGCTGAAGCCGCATATAAAAAAGCATTATCAATTAATAATGAATCGTTATCTGCTTTAGGAAATCTTTCCTCTCTCTATACCGAAACAGGAAAAACAGTTGAAGCTGTTGAATTAACAAAGCGGGCTTTAAAAATAAATCCGAATAATGCCGACACTCATTTTTGGCTTGGATATATTTTCAGGTATACCGGCCTGCTTGATAAAGCAATAAAAGAAATGGAAATAGCACTTAAATTAGATCCATCTAATGCAAGATTTAGATCAATCGGTGTTACATATCTATATAAGCAAGAATATAAAAAAGCTATCGAAGGATTAAACCTTGATAAAGATTCTCCTTATAGTATTGCATTTAAAGGCCAAATTTATTTTAGGATGAAAATGATAGATTCAGCAAAAATATATTTTAAACGAATAATCAAAGAAGAACCTAATGGGTCGCTTGGAATGTGGTCTCAAGCTATGTATGATTATATAATTGGAAATAAAGAAGATGGATTGAAAGCAATAAAAACTTTAGAAACATCAAATGTTTTTGACGCGGAACAATTTTATAATTACGCTAATTTATATGGATTATATGGAGAAAAGAATGATTGTGTTAGATTATTAAAGCGAGCTATTGACGGCGGCTTTTATTGCTACCCATTTATGTTGAAAGATTCATTTTTAGACCCAGTTAGAAACGATGAGGAATTTAATAAAGTATTATCTTATGCGAAAAAGAAATATGAAGATTTTAAAAGGTCAGTTAATTAAATTGCAACATAGATATAAGAAATTCTTAAAATAAATCTAATAATTTTAACGAATATAATATAGTATAAACTCAATGAGGGAGAATTAAATGAGTATAACACATAAAGATATATTTCATCTTGCAGGAACATGGGAAGGTACCGGCCATGCGGAATATCCTACAATAGAACCTGTCAATTATCGTGAACGGCTTACTCTTTCACACAACGGGAAAGATCCCGTTATGCATTATGAGCAGCTTTCATGGATTATTTCATCTGACAAAAAGAGTGAAGAGCCGATATTTTGGGAATCCGGTTTTATAATTGATCTTGGAAATGATTCTTTTGAATTAGTTAGTGCTCAAAAAAGCGGTAGAGTAGAAATATTAAGAGGTAAAGCAGAAAGAATAAATGAAAATATTAAGCTTGATTTAGTGAGTATTAAAATTGTTAATGACGAAAAAATGATTCGCTCAGGCAGAGTTTTTACGTTTTCTAAATCAGCTATAGAGTATGAATTGAAAATGAGCATATCTACAAACCATGCTTTCCAAAAGCATCTGTCCGCAAAATTAACTAAGAAGAAGTAAATTTTATTTTGAATATATTTTATAAAAATATTTTTATTCTCTTACTTCTATTTATTTCTTCATTTTCATTTGCTCAAAATAAAGTAATTGATATTTGGAATGGCAAGGTGCCAGGCGCAATTAAAAATGATTCAGTTAAGGGAAATATATTTTACTTAAAAAATGGCGCCCCAAGAATCAGGAATGTTACTGACCCAACTTTAACCGTTTTTACTCCTACTGTAGGGAAAGCAAATAGAACAGCAATTATTATTTGTCCAGGAGGAGGATACAGTCATTTAGCTTTTGATAAAGAAGGCATTGAGGTTGCTAATTGGCTAAATCAATTTGGTGTTACAGTATTTATTTTAAAATACAGATTGCCTGATGATAGAATAATGAAAGATAAAAGTGTCGGCCCACTGCAGGACGCTCAGGAATCAATAAGAATTGTAAGAAGGAATGCTAAAGATTGGAATATCAATCCAAGCAAAATTGGCATTATGGGATTTTCTGCCGGCGGACATTTAGCAGCATCCTCGTCTACTCTCTATAAGGATAAAGTTTATCCATCAGATTCAACAAGTGCGCGACCTGATTTCTCAATTTTAATTTACCCTGTAATATCAATGAAATCTGAGATTACTCATGCCGGCTCAAGAGAAAATTTATTAGGTGAAAATCCCGATCAAAATTAGTTGAACCACTTTTCAACTGAATTACATGTTGATAAAAATACTCCCCCGGCTTTTTTAATTTGTGCAGAAGATGATAAAACAGTCCCTGTTGAAAACAGTATTGATTATTTTCTTGCATTAAAAAAATATAAAATACCTTCTGAACTTCATATTTACGAAAGAGGCGGACATGGTTTTGGGCTTGCTAAAAATGGAGGGACTGAATCTCATTGGCCGGATGATTGTATTAATTGGTTAAAAGAAAACGGATTTTTGTAAAACATATTTATTAGTAATACTTAAGATAAAGTTCCATCAATCAACAAATAATGGCTTTCCTTTTTATTGAATTAAGTTACGATATTAATTAAAAAGCGTCTTACATTATTATTTGCATTTCAATCTCTGCTATTTTTCATATATTTTTGAAAAATTTCTTTTTATTATAATTAATATTGAGTTTGAATTTTATTGTTTATTAAAAGAATAAGGATACATTAATGCGTAATAAATTTTCTATTTTGTTTTTGCTAATAATTTTTTCAACTACATTTATATTTAGTCAAACAAGCAAACCTGATTCAGCTAAGAATATTTTGAATCATTCACTTGCATTAGCTAAGAAATCAAACAAAAGTGTTCTAGTAATTTTTCATGCTTCTTGGTGCATTTGGTGTAAACGTCTTGATACCGCAATTGAAAGCAATGAATTAAAAAAAATTTTTGAAGATCATTTTGTAATTGTTCATATCGATGTATTGGAAAGAAAAGAGAAAAAAGAAGAATTAGAAAATCCTGGTGGAGAAAAAATCATGGAGGATTTAGGAGGCAAAAATGCAGGACTGCCATTTTATGTTTTTCTTAATTCTGCTGGTAAAGAAATAGTAAATTCAAAGTCGATGCCTAAAGAACAAAACATAGGCTATCCTGCTGCGAAAGAAGAGATAACAACGTTTGTCAATCTTCTGAAAAAGAGTTCAAGCAGTTTAACAAAACATCAACTAGAAGAAGTAAAAAATTACTTACAAAAGAACGCCCCCAAAGGATAAAAAGGAGTAATTGAGATAGTGAATTATAAAACAATAATTAGTTTAGCTCTGATTTCAATGTATTGTTCGTTGCATGCACAGGTTAATAATAATTTAAATGAACACTTAACCAAAATATCTAAAACTCCATCAAAAAAAGACACGCTTTATCTATTCAATGGGAAAAATATGGACAACTTTGTTTTCGTCATGGACAAGTTAAATCCTGATGAGAAAAATAAATATGAAATTAAAGATGGAATCATACATTTATATGGAATCGAACATGGTTATTTCCGCACCAAAGAAGAATATTCTAATTATGAATTACACGCCGAGTGGCGATGGCCAGTAGAAAATGAAAAAGGAAACAGCGGAGTTTTAGTTTACACTCAATTGCCGGATACTGTTTGGCCAGAGTGTATCCAGGTACAATTGAAAAATGGAAGAGCCGGTGATTTTATTGCCATGAATGGTGCCGAACTCAAAGAGACAAAAGATAAACTCAAAAGACACGGCTCCAATGATGGCTCCTTCAAGTGAAAAGAAAGAAGGAGAATGGAATAGCTGTGATATTATTTGTACTAAGAAATCTATTCTTGTTTATGTAAATAAAAGAATGCTGAACAGCGGTTCCGAATCAAATTTTGAAAAAGGTTTTATCGGCTTTCAATTAGAAGGAAAACCAATTGAATTTAGAAATATTTATTTAACCAAACTAAAATAAATTAATTCTATTCGCTTTTTATTTTTACGAGTACAACACCGTGTGATGGTACTGATACTTTATAATTGTTTTCAAATTCTCCAACATCTTTTTGACGCCAGAGATCTCTAACCAAACATTTTCCTTTTAACCCTAGTAAATTAAAATCTGCAGCTACATCAATTTTATTATTTCCTCTGTTGAACAATCCCACCGCTTTTGATCCGTCTTCCAAATCTTTCGCCCAAACTTCTGCCTCTCCATTTTTTGAAATTCGACTTGCCTGTTTGCCAAGAGAATCTTGACTAACTGCGAGCACTTCATCATTGGTAAGTAGGTTTAATGTAAATTCATCAAGCCTTGTCATATCACATCCGATAAGCAACGGAGAATCAAGCAAGCACCACATACTGATATGAGTATATTGTTCATCAGGGGTTAGTCGTGTTGGATGAAGATTTTCTCCCCAACCCACCAAACCAACAACAAGCATATCAGGATCATTCCAATGTCCTGGCCCGGCATATTTTTCATGTCCTGCCTGGCTAAATGCTATGCCGCTCATGCTCTGCCATGTATCTGTAATGTCACCTGTCGTTCTCCAGGAGTTGCCGCCAACACTTGCCCCCCATTTCCATACATCTCCCATTCCGTACTGACAGAGGCTATATACAATATCGCGATCAACTTTATTCAATGCATTTCTCATCACGAAATAAGGTTTTTTTAAATCGGATAGATTATTTCTGTCCCCATCGTATGAACACCAATCATACTTAAGATAATCAACACCCCATTCGCCATATTTTTGCGCGTCTTGATTTTCATGCTGAAAACTTGCAGTGCATCCGCCGCATGTTAATGGACCCGGGGATGAATAAATTCCCATCTTTAATCCTTTATCATGTATAAAATTGCCGAGTGCTTTCATATCAGGAAATCTTTTATTAGGATTAATAAATCCGTTTGAATCTCTCGGCTCCCCTTGCAGAGTCGGATCATCCGAACCTGGTTGGGTTTCCCAAAAATCATCTATATTAATATAAGTCCAGCCGTGATCAGCTAATCCGCTTTTAATCATTGCATCTGCAGCTGAACGAACTTTTTTATCGCTTACTGAACCAGCAAAACAATTCCAGCTATTCCAGCCAAGCGGAGGGGTCAATGCAATTTTATCCCCACAGACTATTCTGAATTTTTTCTCCGATACACCAAATTTATTTGAGGCTTTTAATGTTATTATATATTGGCCTTTTTTACTTATTGATCCGGTAATAATTCCGTCTGTTTGATTTATGATTAAACCGTCAGGCAAGTTTTCTGCAGAAAACTGAATTGGCCTTTCACCGGTTGCTGGTATTTTATATAAAAAAGGATTATGCGGCCTTACACCATAAACATTCGGCCCATTGATTTTTGGGTTAAGAGGAGGTTTGGGTGTAAGAATTATATACTGATTTTTTTTTGCTAGAATGAATTCATTGTTTATAAGTTCAATTGATAAAATACTATTTGCTGCTGAAGATTGTTTCAAAATTAATTCAGAAGTTTCAGGCGAAATATTTTTAACTTCATTCGCATATCTTTTTGCAATTTCAGAATAATTTCCAGGTGTCCAATCTTTGTTCCAAATATTTGAATTACGAACCCAGGATATTTCTGTAATTTCATTTAAGCCTGGAAAATCTCTTTCAATCAGACTCCAAATTAATTCTTTAGGATCGTATTTATGAAGTGAAAAGTAAAAACCATACTGCCCTTGATTATTATTTATCTTCATCAATAATTTATTATCACCTTTTACTAATTTTAAATCCGCGATTTCTTCATTGGCACTGCATGCTCTATTAATATCATGGCTAATTAAAAGTGAATCATTTAACCATACTTTAATTCCATCATCACTGCCGAAGTATGCTTTTATAGAAGTATCACGATCACTATGAATATTTCTTTGTAAATACATAGAAGAGTTAATAGAATCCGGGAAATAATTAACAGTGCCGTCATTCCATGAAGGCCGTGCTTCCCATTTAAATTTGCCATTATCATATTGAGCGCTTAGGTCACTATTTTGTTCAGGAGGAAATATTTCTTCAAATGATTCCCCTTGTTTACTTTTAAAGAAACCAACGCTATACCATTCTCCCAATATCAATTTGAATTTTGAATTAATTTCTTCTTGCTGTTTTATAAAAGTTTCTCTTGATGATATTAAAGTCTCTATCCAAGTATCTTTCTTATTATAAAAAGTATTGTCTTGTGCGTAACAAAAAGAAAGTGCAAGAAGCACAATTGCAAAAGATAAAATAATTGTTTTATTCATAATTGAATCCTAAATGAATATAAACTTCCATTAAAAATTTATTTGAAGGGCAAAGATCCTAAAATCCCTATCAATTTTCCACTAATAAAGCAGCTGCACACCATAACACCGGCGCTTGTCCATGCAAATCGCCAATGTTTCTGTTTTCTGTCAAATAATATTGCAAGATCATTTTTCTTCCCTGTTCCTTCGCAAACGTTATGAGTATCTCCATTTTCATCAATATAATTTTGCAAACCAATCCAGCCTTTTCTTGCTGCTGGCCCATAAATATCTTTTTCAAGCCAGCCGTTATTAACTCCGGTGATGAAGGCAAAAGTAAACATCGCCGAGCAAGAAGTCTCCGGCCAAGATAACTCCGGCTTATCAATTAGTTGATGCCACATCCCGTTTTCATCTTGATACTTTAATAAAGTTGCCATCATCTTTTTATAACCGGAAAGAATTCTTTGATAATCCGGATGATCATCGGGCAGAACTTGTAAAAGAAAAGACATTCCCGAAGCCATCCATCCATCTCCCCTTCCCCAGAAAAAAGGGACATCCGGAGCATGATAAAATAATCCATTAGGCTGCTGAAGTGAATCAAGATATACTACCATTTCATTTGCTGCACGATTCAAATATTTTTCATCCTTAGTTGCTCTGTAAGCTTCCGTTTGAACAGCAGTAATCATAAACATGTCGTCTATCCACATGCCTGTTTGCCAGGTTAATCCCTGTTCATAAAATTTTTGAGATTCTTCGGTTTCATATTCACCAATCGGAGGCTCCCATTGCTTATCAGCAATGATCTTTCCAACTTTTAAATATCTCATATCTTTTGTTTGAATATATAATTCAAAAGGAACCGAACCAAATACAGTATTATCAACATGATTCGGTTTGGGAATGAGAGTATCGTCTTTTCCAAATAAAGGCTCGAAACGGTCTTCCAATTGTTTAAGCAAATTTCGAGTCACTAGTTGCTTCAGCAAATTTTAAAGCTCCAAACCAGGTGCAAGCTTCAGGATAAGTTATAGTCTTTCCCGGATTTAGTTTATTAATCTTCGAATGAGGAGTTTCAATAAAATGCTCAGCTACTAACTTTCCAATTGTTTGAGGAGATTTTCCTTCAGGCCAGTTATCAAAATATTCATCCCGGGATGTATTAATATTTGAGCTTGAGCAGCCATAAATTGAAATAATAATTATTAGAACAAATGATATAAAAAAAATATTTTTCATTTTTTTTCTTTAAAATTTGTTATGACTTTGGCAGGTGCAAAAAATCTACACGTAATAGGACATAAATACATATTAATTCCTTTAAACCCCATAAGTAATAAAAGAATTAAAAACTTCAGATGAATTTTTGCTCAAAAACTAAGTCGGTATAAAAATAAATAGAAACACATATCAATCCAAATTTATATGGAATTATCATTCTTAATAAAATTTGAAAAGATTAATTAGTCCACAGCTTTTCAGGGAATTTAAGTATTGAAGAATTTTTATCTCTTGTTATAGTAATTTTTATCTCTTTTATCTTTTTCGAATCATAATTTAAACCCCAAATACCATTTGCCGGAATAAATTTTACATCGTTGTTATCAACTTTTAAATTTCAGCTTTAGGTGATGCACTTATTTTTAAGCTCTTATCTTTTCCATCTAAAAAAGATTTAGAATTAATTACTGAAGCAAATGGTTTATTTTGTTTTAGTGACTTATTGTAACTAACCATTGCATCAATTTCTGCATCATCTGGATTTAAAGCACCTGGACCAAACATCATATCTTCAACAACCATTTTAAGCGAGTCTTCGCTTAAATTACCAAAATTTTTTCCATAAGCAGATCCTTCATCACCATGACAGCGAGAACAATTTTCTTGAAATGCAGGAACAGGAGATAATGAAATATTTTCTATTTTTTTTATTTCAGACTGCGCAAATAATGAATAAGAAAATATTAAAAATGGAAATATTAAAAGCTTTAAAATCTTAATAAGTATCATTTGTCTCCGATATATTTCAATCTATAAATTTTATTCATCCTGTAACCATCAACTTCCCTATTACCGTCATCACTTATTAACAATGTTCCGTCAGGTGCTTGAATTACATCAACCGGCCTGCCTAAAACTTTTTGATCATCAGTTAAAAATTTAACATAAGAAAGTTCGCCATACGGTTTTCCGTTTTCAAATAAAACTCTTGTGACCTGGTAACCAGCTTTAACAGATCTATTCCATGAACCATGATAGGCAACAAATGCATCACCTTTAATCTCTTTAGGAAATTGATCACCTGTGTAGAACATCATTCCGCAAGGAGCCCAGTGAGCACCGCCGCACCACTCCGGAACAATTGTTTTAGCAGCAAGCTCAATTAAATCTTTTCTATTCATGAACTCATAACGAGGTACCCTGTTGCCAACAAGAAATGGATGCCCATAAAAACCACCTTCTATATATTTATTCATTTCTGCAGGCGGATTGTAATCAGTAATCGGCTGGTTTCCTCTTTCATCCCCTACTTCTCTTCCAAACCAATCGCTGCCGTGATCCATTCCCCAAATTTCATCTGTACCCGGACGAACAACAAGTTTTTCTGTGTTACGAATTCCTGAGCTCCATAGTTTTTTATCTTTTCCATCCAAAGTGTATGTCCAAATTTTTTCTCTATCCGTATTTGTCTGATCACTTAAATTTTGAGGATCGCCAATAGCAGTATATATTCTGTTATTATGTATTAAGATTGGCCTCCACGAATGGCCTCCGCCATTAGCTAACGTGTTTTCAGGAAAAACTGTTTGTCTTTCATCTGCAACACCGTCATTATTATTATCTTTTAATTTATAAATAGCACCGCTTTCCGAATACCACAATTCCCCTTTGTACCAGAAAGGATAATAAACCGAATTTTCAGAAGTATAAAATTTTGTAAGTGTTTCATAGTATCCATCACCATCTTTATCTTTTGCTGCCATAATTACATTATCAGGAGTTGTTGTATAATAGAGTGTTCCATCAGGCCCTAATGACATGTGGCGGCACCTTAAATCTGAGCTTACAGCAACTGATAATTCATATCCAGGCCGGACCCAAATTTCAGGATTAACTTTTCTGTCTTTTTCCTGTGCGTATGAATAAGTATTCAAGCATGCAAATAAAACAAGATAAAAGAATGACTCAAATAATAAGTTTCTTTTCATGTTCATCCCTCTTAATTTTAATTGAAATTAATTGTAAGACCGCTGTACCAGTTTCTTGGGGCGGCAGGCTCAAAGAATCTATTTCCGGCAGCATTTGAAATTATCGAACCATTGAATTTTGAATTTGCCAAATTAATTATTCCAAGATACAAATCAAATTGAGCAAAGTTTAATGATAGCTTATATTTTAAATTCAAAGTAATTGTTGAATAAGCATCATTAATATAATCAGAAATATTTCCTGACGAATTAGGATCAGGCCCATTCCAATCATTTGCGAAATATTTATTGTTCCAGTGGTAAGTTATTCCTGAAGTTAATCCGAAACGAAATGTGTGCGTTATACCCAATCCTAAAATATTTTTAGGAATGCCGGGAACATATTTACCACTTAATTGAAATGTTTGGCTATTGCCATCTAATATCATCGATTCAATAAAATCCGTGTACTTGAAATCCATAAATGAATATGATAAAGTAAAATTAAAATTGTTGTTTAGAAAAAAATTTAATGAAAGATCGATACCATTATTGTCAGCCTTCCCGGCATTTCTAAAAAAGACTATATCATTCAGTGAATTTGGAATCTGATATGGGATGAGCATCTGACTTATAATTAATTTATAAAGTGAAAGGCTATAAAAAAGATGATGATTTAAATTATTCCCTCTGATTCCAATCTCAATATTTTTCAGTTGTTCAGGTTTTAATGAAGTATTAAACCCGCCGCTTCCATCTGCATTATTGCTTAATTCAGATGTAGTAGGCGTTTGAAAGGATGTGGAAAAATTTGAATAAAGCTGCAAATCTTTATTTATACTAAATATCAATCCCGCCATACCGCTTAAATTTTTCATCGGAATTGAACCGGAATTATCTAACACCATCGGATAATAAATTATCAATCACAGAAAATTTATATTTGTCATAGCGTAAACCAAAAGAAATAGAAAGGTCATTAATTGGAGTAAATTCAATTTTAGAAAATGCACCTAATCCATTTACTTTTTCTTTTTGATTTAAAATATTATTACCCACACTGACGTTACTAATTACTTCACTTTTTGATAAACTTGAATAATCAGCAACCCCATTATTTTCATATTCTTTTCTGTCGTCATTCTGAAATTCATAATCAATACCTGTTAAAAATTTAAAATCATTCTTTAATAAACGAAGAGTAAATGAATAGTTGCTTCGTATTCCTCCAAAAAATCTTTTTAAATCAATAATATTTCCAGGAATGGGATTAAACATTGAGCGCCAAATTCCATAAAGATGTTGTTTCTAATTTTTGATTTTCTTTGGGAATAAAAGAAAAGGTAATCCCAGTTTGTGTTTGGGTTATTTTTTTACCGGCTCCCTGCTGCTTTACATATTGTCTTGCCTGTGCGGGATTATCCTGTGCATCACTTTTATTTAAAGAGCTTGGATTGAGAAGATACGGTGCATCATAATAATTTATAACCGCCTGCAAAGAAATTTTATTATTGAACTGCTGCGTGGAAATAATATTAATTGAACTTTTACTCGATGCAGAATTTTCTCGAAAACCATTTGAAGATATTTTATCCAGATTAATAAACAAAGAATTATTTCCAATCATTCCAGTAGAACTTAATGAATATTTATGAAGTCCAAAGCTGCCAATAGAAATGCCCGGAGTAAAAGTAAAATGGGAAGAAGAAACTTTTTTACTCGTAATATAAATTACTCCTCCTGCGGAGTTACCATACAAAAATGAGCTTGGCCCGCGAATAATTTCAATTCGACCAATTGAATTTAAATCAAGGTTATTTAATTGAGATTGGCCATCAGGAAAAGTTAAAGGAATTCCATCAAGCAAAATTTTAATTCCTCTTACGCCAAATTGCGAGCGCGATCCAATTCCACGGATTATAATTCTATCTCCTTCGGAAAGATTGTTCCTATTGTTAACAATTATTCCTGGCACTAAATTAAAGAGTCCTTCTGTGGATAGGCTTTCATCATTTAACCTTAAACTTTCGGAATCTAATACATCAATTGAGAATGGAATTTGATTAATTGGTTGTTCAAATCGGTCGGTATTTACAAAAATAGTATCTAACTGATATTTAATGGAATCTTGTTTAACCTGCTGTCCAAAAGCAAAAGTTTGAAGCAATAAAATATTAATTGAATACAATAATATTTTTTTCATTAAAAAAGAATTCTAATTTGATTGGGGTTTAGAATCTGGTGCATAAAGATAAAAAATTCGTTGAATAAAAGTAGATGGATATTTTATAGATATCTAATGTTTGCTAACAATTATTTAATTATTACTTAACATTAACTTAATCAGTTTATAATTTTATTTTAATAAAATACAGCTGCAACAAAAATAAAATTTATGAACTGGTTATATATTGTGCTTGCGGGAATAATGGAAATTGGATGGGTCATCAGTTTGAAATACACTGAAGGATTTACCAAATTTATTCCGATTATTTTTTATGCCTTATTTGGATTTTTAAGTGCTTTCTTTTTTTCTAATTCTTTAAAGTCTTTCCCTGTTGGAATCGCATATTCAATCTGGGTTGGAATTGCTGTAATAGGTATTTCGATTGTAGAATACATCTTCTTTCAAAAGACTTTCAATATTATTAAAGTCATCTATATCTTAATGATAATTGCTGGGATCATCGGGTTAAAATTATCTTCATCCAGTCTCAACAACTAAAGTAAATTTCATCCCCAAAAGATTATTTTATACAAATTCTTATTCCATTTACAATCAGTAAATAATATTTATATTTACAACATATAAGCAGAATTTTTATCGAATAAAAAGTTTGAGCAATAATTATGTTAGAATATACCTGGCGATGGTTTGGGCCTAACGATCCCATTCTCTTTAAATGAAATAAAACCTACAGGAGCTACTGGCATTGTAACTGCTCTTCACCAAATTCCAATCGGCGAAACTTGGACGGAAGATGAAATATTAAAAAGAAAAAATATTGTCGAAGCTGGAGGTTTTAATTGGTCAGTTGCAGAAAGCATTCCTGTTCATGAAGACATTAAAAAGAGAACAAATAATTATAAAAAGTATATTGAGAACTATAAGCAATCAATTCGGAATTTAGGTAAATGCGGAATTGATACTGTCTGCTATAATTTTATGCCCGTGCTAGATTGGTCCAGGACAAATCTTAAACACAATTTTGGTGACGGGTCAATAACTACAAGATTTGAATTCAAAGTTATGGCTGCATTTGATCTTTTTATTTTAAAGCGAGAGAATGCTGAAGAAAATTATTCTTCTGAAGTTTTTAATAATGCAAAAATCTATTTTGAGTCGTTGAATGAAGAACAAATTAATGAATTGAAAGCAACAGTTCTTTATGGTTTGCCAGGTTCACTTGAAGCTTATTCGCTTGATGAATTTAAAACTGTCTTAAAAACTTATGATGAAATTGGCGATGCTGCACTTAGAGAAAATCTCTATCAATTTATTAAAGAGATTACACCTGCTGCCGAAGAATCGGGAGTATTTCTTGGCATTCACCCTGACGATCCTCCGATGCCTTTACTTGGACTTCCACGAATTGTAAGTAATAAAAACGATCTTCTAAACATTTTGGATGCTTACGATTCCCTTTCCAATGGAATTACTCTTTGTACCGGTTCACTCGGTGCAGGATATAAAAACGATCTTGTTGAAATTACTCAAAGTGTTGCCGAAAGAATTAATTTTATTCATTTGAGAAATGTGAAAAGAAATGCCGCCGGTGATTTTATGGAAGACAATCATCTGGAAGGAGATGTCGATATGTATTCAGTTATGAAGGCATTAGTTCAAGAACAAAACAGAAGGATTGAAAACGGAATTAATAATTCTCGAATGCCGATGCGTCCTGACCATGGCAGATTAATGCTGGAAGATTTACCTAAAAAAAATATTTATCCCGGTTATTCTTTGTATGGCAGAATGAGAGCATTAGCTGAACTGCGAGGTTTGGAAGCAGGAATTAGACATTCTCTAGGATTTTAAGTAACTATTTTAACAAAACTAATTTCTTTGTTTGAGAAAGACCCCCAACCTTTAGTTGATAAAAATAAACATCACTTGGAAGTTTACTGCCATTAAATTGAACTTCGTAAGTTCCCGGCTGTTGTTCTTTTTTTACAAGTGTTGATACTTCTTTTCCTTGAATATTATAAATAATTAATGAAACAAATCCTCCCCTCGCCCCTCCAAGTGAAGAATGATCAATTGCGGGGACTTCATATTTTATTTTTGTTGTTGGGTTAAATGGATTCGGATAATTTTGATATAGTTTAATTGTAGCAGGAATTTGCTTTGGTACTTCATTTAACCCGGTAAACTTTCCTTCATAATTAAAATATCCAAGTATAAAAACTAAAGGAGCATTCCAGTTAATTGCAATCTCGTTTGATGCATAGCTTCCTTGATCATCAATATAACATAAAGCCGGTGGAGTATTGATTGTGTAATGACTTTTTAAAACATCATCTTCAAGGTTTTGATCAGGTCCGCCTGCAATTAGTCCGGGAACAGGCTCAACAATTCCATCTGCTCCGGACGGACGATGATGGGGATGCATTACTCGCTTAGTGCCTAATCCTGTTACATAACAAATATTATTTCCGTTGACTCCCAAAATATAATCTAATTGTGATAGTGCAGTTGTATAGTAAGACTTATTTCCTGACTGCTGATACCCGAATATAAGCAGGACAGCATTATTTAAAACTCCTGAATTGCTACCCCAATAGTATTCTCCCGGTTTTATTATAGTTCTAATTCCAGATTGTAAAGAAGTATTATATAAACTTGAACAATAAGATAACAATGAATTTTTTATTTCTAATTTAATCGATGAGCTGCTGCTTGATTGGTTAGTATTTAAATAATCCAGTAGTCCTAAAGTTTTGACCGAACCCCAATACATTGATTGAATAAGTCCGCCGTTCTTATAATTTTTTGAAAAATAATTATGATAGATTGAATCACCGGTTGTAACAAAAAGTTCAGATGCTGCCCATAATCTTTCATCGCTGTCGTTTCCATCCCCATATTCGCCGGTAACGGTCCCGGTTGGATTTTTAAATCCACCTGCAGGCTGTATTGAAGAATTAGCTTGCAAATAATCCCAGGCTTTTTTTGAAGCGGAAAGACACTGATCTGAAAAACTTGAATTAAATGATTTATATATCCGTGCTGCCATTGCCATTACTGCCGCGAAATCTCCAGTTGCAGTTGTTGATATTTGGTAAATGTATCTTTTTTCAGTGTCCTTGTTAGGCATAATAAAGCCAGAAAAATTTTCTCTTGTTACTTTAAAATATACACCGCCGCTTGTGTCTTGCATTTTTAAAAACCATTCTAATTCAAATTGAACTTCATCTAATAAATCCGGTATTGAATTACCACTTTCAGGAATATTTAAATCGTCGGATTGAAATCTTTCAGGGAATTGTTCATAAGACATTAAAAGTGTTCCTACGGTTATGCCGGCGTTGACAATATATTTACCATAATCTCCTGCATCATGCCAGCCGCCGGTTGTTTCTTTTGTTCCTGTCTTTCCAGTTGTTGAATGAAAATACCCATCTGCCGTATGACAAATATTATGTTTGTAAACTCCGGCATACTGCTGCAGTAAAGAAGTCCCGCATCTTTGAAAATAAAATGCCTTTTGAACCATTTTATATCCAGAATTAAATACAGTGTCGGAAATTGTAAAAGTGAATGAAGAATCTCCTAAATCAGTTTTAATAAAATAATTTCCATTCGAAGTGAAAGTAGAAAAGTCCCCCATGTATATTGTTAACCCTGTCCCAGGGTCGTCAGATGAATTAAGCGACAAAGCATCTTTATATAAGATATTTCTTGTCGCTTTATCCACAACAAAAAAACTATCCGCTTGTTCAGTTACATATACAAATTTTGGCGAATTAGAGTAATAGCCTAATTGATTAACTAAAACATTACCGTAAAGAAGACTATTTAAAACTAAACCGGTAAGAATCAAAATAAATAACTTCATTTTCATGGCAACTCTCCTATTATTGAAATCTATTTAAGAAGAATCTTCTTCTTCGTACTTACAATGTAACCAATTTTAATTAAATAATAATAAATTCCGCTTGCAATTTTATTTCAATAAAATTTACTTCATAGCTGCGGGCTGTTATAATATTAAATAGCAAGACTCATCTTTTTTCAAAATGAGTCTTATTTTTATTAATATTTTATCTTTTACTTTTGCCCATTCAACAAATCATTCGCAGCGTTGGAAAGAAATATATAAGCAGAAGCAATATCAATTACATATTCATTCTCACCCCAGAAAAAGGGCCAGTCTTCTTTATTTTCAGGAAAATCCGGTTTCAACATTAACAAACCCGGAACTACTCCACCAGCAATAAATGTAAAATTAGCACGGTTATTTCCGTATGCAACTTTCTTGGAATGTGTTCCAACTGCTGAAACAAAAGAAATATTGGAATATGGATGGCATCCGAAAATATAATCTAATGCTTTGAAAGTATATTCAGGGCTAATGATCTCTGGGAAAGCTTTAGTTAAATAATAATTGGTAATTGCCCAATTTACAACTAGAGTATTACCACCCCATCCGCGAAAGATCATTGGCATACCATAGGGATTCTGCTTATCTAATTCTTCGAGGCCGGTTTTATATTTCTCAACATAAGGTTTCAACTTATCTTTATAATCCTTCCCTAAATATGGAACGGCTTCAACTGCAGTCAACATATTCCAAGGTAAACCTTTATCAAGTGCTGGCCAAATTAATTCTTTAAATTTCTTAGCATACTGCTCATCTTTAGTAGAAATATAAAGCTGCAATGCTGCCGGAATTTCTGCATTATTAAAAAACCAATGCATTTCTGTGCTATCTTCTTTTACAGGTTCGTTATGTTCCAAATTCCATGCACCGACTGCGGCAGTTAAAGCCTGCTGTGAAAGTGTATCATTGTAACCTTTCAAAGCACGGCTTGCAGCAGCTAATGCAGCGGCCGATCCGTAATTTAAATAAGGTATTCTATTTGAAAATACCCATCTATCATCCATAGTTCCGCTGGATTTGCCATCAGTCTCATATGGTTTAAGTTTTGGATTGTATGGCAAGTTATCCGTTTCATTAATTGCATCTCCCAAATGATGATATTGATAAAGATTTGGAACAATGATTCCACGGACTGCATGACCTATATTTTTTTGTTGAGCTACTAATTGCAGTGTACCTTGCTCAATCTGCTGAAGAACATCAGGTATTCCGTCGGGACGGTGAATATCAACATAATCTGTTTTTCTATCTATGAAAGTTTGATCATGTTTAACATTAAACTTTTCCCATAGATTAGAAAAATTAGTAACAACCGCATTATGCGAACCGTCCTGGATATCAAAATCACCTGCATCAAACCATCCGCCAACTGCTAACCCCGGGATACGTTCAAGGGGTTTATACTTTGTATCAGTTGTTGGCCCCATACTATAATTGTCAAAATGTACTTCATTTACAGGTGCCTGTAGAGCATCATCTTTATATGGATGACCATGCCAAACACGGTATGCTTCATTTACAAACATATGATCCATTTGTACCGGGAAATAAATATCAAGAGTCTTTTGCCAAATGTTTTCATAAACATGATTGTCAATTGGAAAAGCTTCAGTTTTTTGATTGCCGTATTTAATAAAATACAAACCGCTGTCTTTTACTGACGAAAAGTCAAATTTCAAATAATTATATCGAAGAAATTTTCCCCAGTCTTTCACATCTGCAGTATACTTTTCTACAAATTTACCGTTGGGCAGTACATGATATAAAGCAGCAGTTTTTAAAGGAGTATCATTTTTATCAAGCTCAATTACTGCAACTTTTTTCTGAGCTGGATTATAACCTACTTGTGAAAATCCAATTACAGGTTTCCTTATCCAATTCTTAATCGTATTTGCGGTTAGATACCACTCTACAACTTTGCCGGTTTTATTTGCCGGAATTAAACTTCTGACAACGAACCATCCATTTTGTGCAACATTGCGGCCGTCATAAAACATCAACTTACCATCCAGAGAATGAATTTCAACATGTCTCTCAGGATCTTCCGGAGCTAAAACAAATGTTGAACCTGTGGCAATTGGTAAAGGATCCACAAATTCACCTCTTCCTCTATCATCAAATGTTGAATGTCCTGCAAATTGTGGAATCTTATCTTTAATAGGCTTAACCTCTGTTGGGCCTGCCGGATACAAAGGGAAAATTCCAGGACTGTCGTCCATCAAATATGTTTTTTCAAAATATGCTGAAGGTAAAAATTCTAAATTAAAGCCAGCGTGGCCAACTAATTTTTCAGGCAGCGGTTTATCAAGATAAACGTCTATCATTACTCCCTGATCTTTTGCAGTAACCACAACTTTAGAATTAAAATCATAATCTCTATACCTGAGAGTGACTTCAATGCTGTTATTTTTTCTATCAACATTTCTATTAACCAACTCAGGAACTAAATCCCATTGCTCAGGTGTGGAGCGTAATCTTATAGCTCCGCCCGTAGCAGTTCTTACTCCATGATGAATCAATTCGATCCCTGCGGTTTTTTCATCGAAGAAAAATCCATTGTATTGATTACTAAAAACAAATACGTTCAAGCCTGGTGTTTCGAAATATTCAAGATCATTCAATTTTAACTTGTTCTCCTGGCTATATGCATTATCAAAAAGGCAAAATGAAATACCTATTATCAGAAACAAAATCAAATTTTTTGATATATATAGCTTTAAAGTTGTATGAATTTTTTTCATTCTATTCTCCTTAATTTAAGATTAACATTCAAAGTTAGTGAATTTTAATTTAATTCATTTGATTGATTTATTTTAGTAGTGTCCTAATTTGCTTATCTAATTTATACATTGTGATTTGTGTGGTTTGATTTACGCCCAATGGTAGGCCAGCCACCGCTCTACGTTCTCAGTCTGAAAGCGTAGGTCAAGAACCTTCAATCATCGGGATGATTTCTTTTATCAAGACTTTCTCAAAGGTTGAAATACCGCCAGGTGCCTTTGCCGAAACTAAGTTGCCCGATAGTGATTGAGTAAAACAAATTTCACATGCTGTTTATACTATTAATAACATAATTAAAGACTTGAATTTCAATTTACAACATCCTGAAATGAATTTATCAAAACTCATTTTTCAAAAAACATTATCTGCTAAAATAATAGGGTGTATAACAAGGTGATTAAAATCAAATCATCACACACCATCTTAATCAAATATTTCAATCTTTAAACTGAAGCGGTGCAAATTCATGCAGTTTGATATCTATTGCCTATGCTCATATGAAACTATTTCAATAACAACATCTTCTTAGTTTGCGAAAAATTTCCTGGATTCAGTATATCCGAATAGATCACAATGCGATAAAAATAAATTCCACTTGTAAGTTTACTACCATCAAATTTTATATTATAACTTCCCTTATTTTTTTCTTCACTAACTAATGTTGTAATTTCCCTTCCAAGAGCATCAAATATTTTTAATGTTACATGGCTTAATATTGGTACTTGATAACTTATAACCGTCCCTGGATTAAAAGGATTTGGATAGTTTTGATGTAGTTTATAATTAACCGGAAGTATCTCTAGACTATTAATCGCCGTACCTAAATCATCAGTTAATTCCGCAGTACCAAAATAATCTGCATTCATCCAATGTAAATTGCCCGGGGATGGTTCTACAACGGAGCCATACATATTATCTCTAACTTTTGGATCTTTTTCAGGATGATCATTGTCGCAATATGCAACGGATAATCCCATTACTTTTCCAGCCTGTAATTTCACCCTCGCGGCTTCTTTATTTTCTTCTGTATAAGTATCGTTATATACGATTAATGAAAATTCTCTAACAGCAGTATTGCCTGTTTTTCTAAGTGAAAATTCGGGGAAATGAGAGGCTTGATTAACCCATTTTGAATTTGACTGAATCCCTACCATGTCTTCAATGTAAGGAGATGTATTTTCTTCTCCTTCAGCTGGGTAAGCGGCATACATATGATACGCAAAAGCGTTTTCGGCATTTGTTGTTGATCCATCATAGCGGTGCTCCCCGCCCGAATGGTTCTCATCTATAAATACTTCGGAGATATCATAATTGTAACATCCTCCGTTTGTAGACGGCACGTATCCATCAACAAAAACATCATCATGTATCTCAATTAAAAAGTATAACAAGTTGGTTACCGAAGACCACATCACTTTATATCTGCCGGTATAATCGCTATTTGAGATGGACCCGTCAAATGGAATCCATACCTTGCCAATTGATTGCCACTTTGCGGCTTGCCAGCATGAATCATCCCCTATCCCATTTATTGTCGGTGGCATTGAAGTGCAAATAATTAATAACGGATTATCCTGAACATTTTGAGTTTGGGCAGAAATTGACTGTGACATTAAAATAATTAATGCGACTGATAAAATTCTTGATAAAAACATTTTCATTGTAATAATAATCATTTAGCCCAGGCTTCTCCTTCAGGAGAACGTCTCCATTTGAAATAAGCATCAAGCACTTCAAGTGATTTAGCACTTGGCACAGAACCCATGTGTGGTTTCTGACTGAAGTACATGACATCCGGCTGTGCATCGCTAAACGGTTTCCATTCAGGAACACCTTCACCATTTGGATCACCGTATTTTGCAAAGTTTGTCCAGTAAGTGCTCATCGCATCCGAAATGGCAAAATCAGATTTTGAGATATTGGGATCTTTTGTATTAAGATGTTCGAAAACATAAGCAACTTCCTGACCGTGAGGAGAGCCATATCCGTATTGAGGTGAATCCTTGGGATAGTCCGGATGCTGATCAAAGTAATAATAAAATACTTTGGACTTTCCTAACTTCGACTCAAGGCGAGCCCAGCTCCATGTTTGCCAGCCGAAAGCTGCATCACGCATCAAATCGCGAGCAGTTTTAGGAACTGAATTTGAACCAACTGGATAAGCTTTTATAAGTTCATCAGCAAATTTCCCGTATCGTTCTTTTACACTTTTAATGTATTCTTCAGGTTCTTTTATTCTCATAAAACTTGCACCTTCATCTGAGTTGTAACCAACCAGGATTGGTGTATCATTGAACTTACCGGCTTCATAAAGTTTATATTGATCATCAGGAATTACATATCCATCAACAATCGGCCAGGCGAGGCCTTTGCCAAAATTACCTCTTACGATGCTATCGGCTGGCATCTGTCTTAATTCTTGTATTGTTGAAACACCAGCTTTATTAAGAAACTCTTCCCCATCTTTTTCTGAAACAGCCAAAGTTTTCATGTTTTCGCCGGGATAAGTAGTAGGTCTGGTGGGACCGAATGAACCGCCGCTTTCGGATATAGCGCCTTCAAATAATCCTTTAGCCAAAGGGGAAGCACACAACATGCTTACGGCAATTCCTCCTGCTGATTCACCGAAAATAGTTACCTTGTTAGGATCTCCACCGAATGCTGCAATATTTTTCTTTATCCATTTAAGTCCGGCAATCATATCTAACATGCCATAATTTCCTGAAACGTGGTGTGGATTCTCAGCGCTTAATTCCGGATGTGCAAAAAAACCAAGATAGCCTACACGATATGCGATACTAACAAGTACTACTCCTTTTTTAGCCAACTTCTCACCACTGTAAGTTGGAACTGAAGTAGCGCCGCCGTTGAAACCTCCTCCGTAGATCCATACAAGAACAGGGATCTTATCACCAACTGATTTAGCAGGTGTCCAAACATTTAAATAAAGACAATCTTCACTTTGACCGGAGGGGTTTCCCCATGCTTGCACGGGATCCGGCGCAAATTTGACAGCTTCTCTTACACCTTCCCATTTTGCCGCTGGCTGAGGAGCTTTCCATCTAAGATCATGAACGGGCGGAGCTGCAAATGGAATACCTCTGTAAACTGTTAAACCATCTTCAAATATTCCCTGTAATAATCCATCTTCAACCTTAACAGGCTCCGGCTGTTGAGCAATGCTTAACCCAGCAGCAAGCATAATAATTAGGATAAGTAAAAAAGATATGTTCTTCATAATGATGATTCCATTTTTTAATAATTATTTATTAATATTTTGAATCCCATAAACTAATTCTACATTCATCGTCTTTAGACATTTACTTTAACTCCGGTTTTGTAACTTCATAACCAAGTAACGATAACATTTTTTCAGCATATCTTGTCCCAAGTTTTCTGTAACCTTCCGCTGTAAAATGTAAATGATCAGGCGGCCTTGCGGGGCAGCCTGCTGAAGAAATAACATAAGAGTTAGGAATTTTTTTCGGCAGCTCATCAATAATTTTATTCATACTTGCGCATGCACCCTGCTGATCAGCATTCACAACTTCGCCTGCTAGCAAAGGCACTTCTTCAGCTTTAAGGTTTAAATCCTTTATTAAATTGTCATATATTCCCTTTACCTTTAAAGACCATGTGCTGTCATTAGTATTTGACTCACCCTGATGTAAAAGAATTCCTTTTATTACACCATCCTTTCTTAGCAAGTTTTGCCATTTCAACAAGATACTGATAAGGGTTACCGTTATACTGCTTAATAATATTTTTCATCCATGATGGAGCCGTTGAATCATATGCCTGGAAGTTATCTTTTTCGAACAATTCAATTTTGCATCCTGCTACTGCAACAACCACAACTCCCACTTTTACATTTTCAGGCAGGTTAGCAACCATAGTTCTGCCAAAGTAATCTACCGGGCTTAAACCGGTTGAAGGACGGCATAAAGGAGGAACAGCAGTATACCACTTACCTTTTTCTCTGCCTAATTTCGGAAAATCAACTGCCGCAAGAACCTGAAATCGATCATTAACATTTTTCTTATCTTGCTCTTCAATCCCGGGAAAACCCTCCATATTTGACTGCCCAAAGCAAAGGAAAATATAAAAGTTTTTATCTTGAGAAAAACCTTTTGTGCTTGTTAAGAGTAGCCCCAGTAGCAGAATCATTAAAGACATATATTTCATCATTATTTCCCTTATATTATTCCTAATATAATTCTGAACTAATTTTCATTGATCCTGCTCTTGTTAATTTCATAACCGTTTTTTGATCCATTATATCTGCAACAACATCAATTGTATCATCATCAAGATATTTGCATTTATGATTTATAACCATTCCCTGCAAATCAACGTCAAATGTGAATTCATTTCCTTTTACATTCCCGTTTGTTAAATCAATAACGCCCATAGAGGAGGAATCGGTTCCCGTTAATGTATCTCCGTTTACTTTAAACGTGAATGTTAATTCTATCTCTCCCTGGGGACCACTAACTTTCCCAATCCATTTACCATTAATTTTGGATTCATCATTTACTCTGCTTAATGTCATTTGCTGGCCGTCCATCATTGGAAAACTTAGCTTGACTGTATCACCATCCAGAACTCCTTCATGGCTGAATACCTGTCCATTAACATTTACATCAAATGAAAATTTATTCCCATTTATTTTCCCGTTTTCAATCGGTATAGGTTCCCATTTCCGATGCCACATTTCCATTTAGACTATCCGCATTAACTTTAAAAGTAAAAACTAATTCAAAATCTCCATTAGGTGTGGTCATTTTTCCTTTCCAGCTTCCATCTAATGCTTGAGCGTTAACTGCAGTACTAAATATTAACAACAATAGAAATGAAATAACTGTTTTCATTTTCTTCTCCACTTAATAATTATTTTATAACCGATAGAAATTATTTATTCTTTATTTAATTCATTAAAGATTAATTGCTTTATCTTCTTTATGGTAATTTAAAATTCCAACGTGAATTGTCGCTCTTTGGATCAAACTTTGCCAGTGTTGGTGTGCAATCACCTACAGCAACCAAAGCAAGATGCTCATTGGAATTGGGCACAACCTTAGGCATAATACGGTAAGTACCGTCAGTCAACTCATCAATACGCCAAAGCTGTTCAGGAGCTCCTGTAAATTTTGGAACCGTAATTACTTCTGCTTCTGCTGTTGCAGCTAATGCACGATCAGTACTGTCGATAGTAATCTTGAAATATGGAGAACCCGGATAGCCGCCAACACCTTCTACCGGAGTAATCCTCCACTTTTGGTGTGGGCGAACCATAAAATCACCCATGCGAACTTCAATGTTACCTGCCGGCCAATCCTTTGAATCTTCTGCTAAAGTCTGCAGTGAAACTGGTTTTACAGGTTCATCATTCTTTGCCCAAAAAATCGCATCGTACCACGAGTCATCCTTACAAAATCTACAGCCAGTTCAAGTGAATAGCCACTTCGTTCAGATTGAATTTCATAAGTACCTTCCTTGAAATTGTCGCCGGCAACAGGCCATCCATCTTTCCAAAGGAGCGGGCGAATACCTAACACACTCCTACCCCCCTGGGCCAGATCCGATTCATAATGACAGGAAAATTTCTCAACTCCATCTCCCAGATCCAACAAACCAAAATGACCAGGGCCCATAAAGGTGCCGCTGGCAGCAACTACTAATTTACCGCCGCCTTTTAACATGTCTCTGCCAATATTATCCAAATAAGGACCGGTTACTTTCTTGGAACGTCCTACACGAATATTGTATGTAGAATTGGAACCATCGCAGCAAGTACCGTGGGTACCAAGCAGATAGTACCAGCCATCGCGATACATCATCGCGGTTGCTTCACAATCAATAGCAATATTTTTAGCTTTATTACCCTCGACACGTTTTCCTGTTTTTGGATCAAGTTCAACTATCCTGATATAACCAAAGTAAGTTCCATAAGAAAGCCATAACTTTCCTGTAGTCGGATCAAGAAGGAAAGCAGGATCAATTGCATCGCAGTCCTCAACGCCGTCAGATGAAGCGACAATGGTTTCGTCCTTAAATCCAAAATCTGGTGATTTTGGATCAAGTGTTTTAGTCCACATAACATAAACATTGCTGGCATGACCGCCTGCTAATCCGCCGCCGCCTTTAGCGTAACTCATATAATACCTGTCACCGATATGAATAACATCCGGAGCCACTCCACCGCCGGGACGGACAGCCCCACTATTCCAAACCCAGCCGTCGTCGGAGATCAAGCCTCCACCGCCTGTACCGAAAGTGTAATATTTGCCATCGCACTTTATTATAGTTGATGGATCATGTATATAAGGTTTGCCAATCTGAGCTAATGTCAAACTGGATAAACTTAAGAAGAGAAATGCGGAAACCGCAGTCAGAATACGGAACTTCATAATACCTCCAAAAACAAAAAATTTAAAATCAAAAAAAGATAATCCATTATTTACCATTATTTTCAATGTCCATGGTTAGATCCTTAATTGGCTTACCATTTTCATCGATGAAACGAACACAAAAATCACTCATGCCGGGGCCATTGATTACAGCACCTCTAATTATATTTTTACCTTTCTTAAGTGTAAGGCGCTTTGAGACACAATCATCCATAACCATCCTTCTGTCACCAGATAACATCACCGCTTCCTTACCGTTAAGCCACCACATTGATGCTGAATTTGAACCAACTGCCAAACGAACGTCTTTCATTTCGCGCGGGCTATTTACAACAGTAACTGCCCAAAATAGGACGCCATATATATTCTTATTTAAACCATAGGCAAAACGAAATAGCTTTACATTAAAATTAGTGGCGTCAAGAGCATGCCAGGCAAGCTGCTGATCTCCAACTTTAACTTTATCACCGTCTTTTGGAACAACGGTAAATTGAGTTGGAAAGTATAAGGTATCGAATGCTTTCTTGATATAGCTGTCTGTAAAAACAGTATTGCTTCGGTTTGGTTTATTAATGGGCTCAAGAAGCAGCCAGCGCTGTAGAAAACCTTCAGCGTCAGGAGATTTTGGAGATGGTGTAGCTTCAGTAAAATAAGCAGCTATACTGTGTGTAGTATCGCTGGCTATTGTACTATTAGCACTATCATCTATCAAACCAGAGTTGTATTGAAATGCTAATAATACGAAGATACTAAATATTAGCACTATAATTTTGTTGAACATTTTCATATTTGATCCTTTATAGAATATTGATTTAATTTATAAACTTTATTCTGCACTATCGAACTCTTCCAATCTATCAAATTAAGTGTTAACTATATTCAATATATTTTTAATAATTTTAAATCTGCATCAGTTCAACTGCTTATAAAAATTGTAATCATATATTTCTCACTACAAAGTAAGGCTGCTGAGTAAGCTTTGCGGATAAACCAGGATACAGCCAGGCGTTATCCGGCTTATCTCTTAATTCAAAATAATATTGAATTGGATACTCTGTTTCTGGTATAATCAGCCGGAATAGTTGCCTTATAAACTTTTACCAGTCTTCTTCATTTCAACTGATTTAAATCTCTCTGCATGATTTACATGACGATAATACAACGTTACCAAAACATCTTTTTTCTCAACTGATATTTCCAAATTAATATCTGAACCGGCTTTAAAATTTTCAGGATGATTATGATGACAAACAGCGGAATCTCTATGAGGGCGTCCAAGAGTTTCTTTTATTGCAGCAACGACATTTTCAGGTTGAGCATTGCTTGATTCCGGTGTCTTGTCAAAAATATTTCTCATGAAATCAATATCTCTATCTATTGCCGGCAGTCTGTCAAGCCAGTGACCACGAAGTACATCAAGCTCGCTTACTGTAATGTCATGTTTATAAACATCCTTTGCAATTTCAGCCAGTTCAATCCAGTAGTTTCTTGCTTTATGATAGTATTCAATTGATAACTCCAATGCTTTCCGGTCACTGCTTTGTTTAAAGATTCCAAACAGAACACCAGCTCTGAATTTAGCTCCGAAGAAACGTCCCAAGACCAGCAGCTATTGCCGTATCAATTTCCATACGCCGGAATTCCGGTTTGTTCTTTCCTTTTGATTTTGCTTTCGCCTCTTCAAGATTTTTTTCAGTTGTATCGGCAAAGTCTTCTATCCATTGTGCGTATTCTATGGGAGAATATTTTCCACTGCGATGTCCTTTTAACAGTTCATCAGCAAAATCATTTATGCTCGTAAAAAGTTGAGGATCCATTGGACTTACATTACCGAATACTTTGGGAGATGGCGTATCAAAAAAAGGATTTTTGTTATCTGGATCGGCGATGGAAAGGTTTGTGTATATCTCCGGCCAGTATAAATTGTTTGCCGCCGAAACTCCGTGAGCAGTAAGCACAATTGGAAGTATAGGAAATGTGTTTGCCAAGGTCGATTCAACCGCACTAGCTCCCTTGCCGAATTGTTTAGATAGATATCGTTTCCATACATCCGGTTCTGTATCTGGATTGTAAGCAAGTCTTCCAAATACTCTATAGCTGTAAAGATACTTTTCCCAATCCCATTTTGGTTTTAATGATTCATCAAGATAAGCACACCGCCCGCCAGCAATACCTGATCCCCGGCGGCCTTTGAATGATAGCGGCTCCATAAGCTCGGCTCCAACACTGCCGCAGAAACTGAAAGCCTTTGAATACGCGGCACTCATTTCCGGACTGCCCCAAAGTAAAAGTCGCTGTGTACCTGGCCATATTCTATGTAATACATCGTAACGCCTATTTTTTTTGAAAAGATCTCCATAACCATAACGCATGAAACTTCGCGAACCGGCACTTAAATTCATTAGCCCTTCAGCTTTTTGATCCGGTTTTGGAATTTCAAATGCTCTTATATCCGCCTGATGATAAGGCAAACCAAGATGCTCTGCCCAGAACTTTGGAGAAACTTTAACAGGCATTCCGGTGGCAACAGCAGTATCTATCATTTCCTGACTTATACCTTTAGCATGCATATCAATCTCAACTTTACGTCCGCAAGTAGCGACACCATCAAATACAGTTTCCCAAAAATTATAGCTGCCTTCTTTTACACCGCTCTCTCCGTGTATGCGGAAGGTTATTCCGCTGATTGATGGACACTTTTTTAACAGCAACCGCACGGCATCCCGACAGTAAGGGCCATGAGTTTCGGGTGTTAATCCTTCAATTGTATAGTTTACATTAGGACTGTCTTTCCATATATATCCGTGCATCCATATCCCCAGTTGAAACTCAATACCACGTGCAACAGTCTCGTTGCTTATAAATTTTAACATCTCCAGGTTTTTATCTCGCTCCGAATCAGGAAGCTGCGGCACCTTTACATTGTATCCAGGAACAGATAACAGAAATGGATAAGCAAAAAGAAAATACGCATCGGTTACATTCTCAAGAAAATCATATCCGATTCCAAAGCTTAAATTAAATCGATTAATTCGCTGTGTAGTTAACATGGTAAGATATTCTTTCCACATTTCCCGATCATAGAACCATGGTTTATCTTCAATCTCACTTACAAAAAGTCTATTTACACTGCGAACAATATTAGCGGGCTGTTCAACAATTGGTTTCCGAATATTAATTGAGCCAATAGGTTCATCAGAATATTGAACTCTATCAGCAAGTTCGAGAAGCGCATAAACAAGTCCTCGCACATCATATCCACATGCTAATAAAATTTGTTTATCCCCATATTTTGCTGGTAATAAACCAAGTGCTTCCGCAACAGAAGGAATTTTTACAGATCACATCTTTAAATAATTTTCGTGCTATAGAAGAATCAGAACCTGCTGCAACAATAATAAAATCCCCTTCTCTTGCTTTATCAATACTATCGCATCTATACACATTAATAGCTTCTAACGAAAGAGATTTTTCAAGTTCTTTTACTGCCCATTGTGCATGGTTTCGAATTTGCTGTTTCATCGGAATTACTAATTACAATTGAAACTCCTTTTGATTTGAAATTAAAATTACCAAGCGAAGTTATACCTAAAGCGGAAATTCCGGCTATTTGTACAAAGCGTCGCCGGCTAATACCTTTTTGTTCTCCTGTTAACTTTTTGTTTGGAAATTCACTCATCGGTTTTTCATTTTAATTATATCAACTCACTTTAATCAAAAAATTATTTCTATTCAAAAACCAATTTTATTAATGCAACTGCCTGCCTTGGTAATTGCATATCAATGCTAAACTGATTGTTTTCAATTTTTACATTTGATGGTTTGTTTAGCATCTCAAGCTGCCCGGATTTTTCAAGTTCTTTTACCTGTTCTGAAGTTGGATTTTGAGGAGAACCCATTCTCTTCCATGCTTCATAAGAATTACTATGCTTGTCGTCTATTCTATATTCATATAACACGGCGGTTTTTGATGGAATATTTTTTATCTGACAAATTCACAGGAGATCCATTGTCTTTAATATCTTTATCATAATAATTCCATAGCAGAACTGTTACCGAATTTTTATTTTTTGAAGCTAAGGCATTGATATCGGTTCTTTCACCGCGAACACCTGAATCACAAATTGATTTAAAATTATAATCAAGATCTCCATCGACAGCCAACCGTCTATTACCCATCATGCCAAGCATTCTAAAAACATTTAATACAGGTTTATCAACACCATTTGTTGCAAGATCACGAAATCCATAAAACCATGGATGGTTTTCAAATTCAAATGACCAGTTTAAAGCACTAATGATATGAGTTCCGTAGTAATCATTCAAATCGTAAATTCGCGCTAAAGATGCAGCGGTGTAACTTGAATACATTGTCCCGTTTCGATATGCATTTGCGGGGTGTGTATTTGTTCCGCAGGCAGCACAACCTTCAGGATCGGATTCACCGATTATAATAGGAAGGTTTTTAATTTCGGGAATAGACGAAATTGTTTTAAGGCCTTCATTTATAGTTTCAAGCTGATTCTTTATTCCCATTATAACAACGCCATCAACAACTTTAGGAGAGCCTTTCGCATGGAAAGCAATGAAATCAAGTGGGGCTCCTTTTTTACCGGTTGCTTCATTATCTCCATTTAAACAATGATGAATGAATCCGGTAAAAAAATCATATGAGAAGCCAGCCATATGCGGCCCGCCCATTCTTGCTGATGGCAGTGCACGTTTAACCGCATCCGAAGCATAGTCATACATCTTGCAAAATGTTTTCAATTGATCATCAGCCTGCAGATAACCGATATTCGGTTCGTTCCAAAGTTCCCAGTACCAGCTTTCAACTTCGGATTTTCCGTAACGTTTTACGCAGTGCTTCACCCATTGATAAATTAATTCCGACCATTTTTTATAATTATTAGGAGGATAAGCCCAGCCGGTAAATAAAACTGAATTTTTATTAGCAGGATCCCAATTATGTTTATATGGATTCGGATGAGAAGAAAGAGCTTCCGGCATAAATCCGATTTCAGCAACGGTTTCATTTTAAATTGCATATAAGTATCAAAGATACTGTCAACGATATTCCAATTATAAATGGGATTTCCGTTCTTATCTTCAGTATACATATTTGTTGAACCCCATTTTAAGGGCAGGAGTTCCGTCTCCTGAAGTCATTAAATTATGTGTTCGGATATGAACAGGAACCGGGCTTAATTCTGCAAGCTCACCTAAAAGTTTTTTTCCGTTTTTCATGTATGTATAATTCGGTTCATCATAACCAAACCATGCCCAGATAGGATTGAGCTGCCCTATTTCTTTGTTCATATCAACAGAAATATTAACTGTTTTATCCTGCGCAAAAATTATAGTACCCAAAAAACGCACATATCAAGTAAAATTTTTTTTATCAATTTCAAACTCCGTTTACGAACAGCAAACAAATTATTTCTGTTCGAAAAAATTTAAGTCTAAAAATGTCACTAAATCGATCAACTAATTTTACTTTATTAGATTGTATATATTATATCAATATCATTTCGAATAAACTATTCCAAATAAGTTATCAACAACTTTGTTTAATTTCCTTTAGAAAGTTTTTAAAAGAACCGGATCTGCTTCTTCCAAACCGGTGATACTGTATAAGTGGTTTGCTGAAATCCAGGGCAGCCAGAATCGGTGACTTCCTCTCCCGCGACCTGTTCCGCCAGGCCCCATACGCCAATGTTCCTGCTGAAATCCTATTGCTTTCATATCATACTGACGGCCTGGAATAGCAACCATTGATTTTGTAGCGTTTAATAAAATTCGAGCTACGTCAAGGTAATGTTCGTCATTTGTATACTTGTACAGTTTTGCATAAGATGCAGTAGACCAATCCATATATTCATCTGCACCTCCAACTCCGCGAGCTGAAATCCCTTGAAGTCCTATAGTTGGGACACCTTTTTTCCAATGAAGTTGGGCGTTGTCTGCATCAACCGGCATCGGTAAATTCCAAATCCAAATCCAGCTTTCCGCATAATCTGCTGCGGCTTTTGCACGTTCCAACCACTTGTTTTCTTTAGTTGATTCATAAAGTGCTAAGAATGCTTCCAGACTTAACATACCGGCTTCTTTATCAGTAATGTTAGGATTGTCGTTTGTTCCTCCCACATACAATCCCCGGCTTCCATAGTTTGTCCAAATATATTCCGCTGCTTTTATTGCTGCTTCCTCATACTTTTCATCTCCGGTTTCTTCCGTCATTAGAATTAAAAGAGGCACAGGACAATAACTTGTTGTTCCTGTTTCTTCCGCCACTTCACTTGTTCCGCCCTTCCATCTTCTTGGGAAAGAACCATCATCTCTTTGCTGAAGTATAAGCCAATCGACATAAGACTTAACCCAGTTAAACCATTCAGGATGCAGCCTGCCCTCGGCACGTTCACGTTTATATGCCCGGATAAGTGTACGCATTCCTTCAGAAGGATTTCGCAGCCAATGTGCAAGCCATTCTTGATGTTCGCCGGTCCATGGTTTTCCTGTTGCAAGATCATAACCGCTTGCCTCAAGAGGTATCTTATGCAGTGCTTGAATCATTGAGTTAATAATTGACAAACCAATCTTGCGCATTTTTTTTCCGCGTTCTGTAACATCACGATCACTCTCACGTAATAGCTGATCTGCACACTCAAGGTTCTTGCTTACAAAACCCATCACAGTCATCGTGCGGTTCCATTGAGGTTCAGTCGTATCATAGGTTGCAACTGCAAAAGGAATGTTAGTACGCCCATCAATTGTTAAAGCCTGGTCTGCCAAATGATCTGTTAAAATTCGACGCATCTGTTCAACATCAATTGGTTTTGTTGTCGGCTTTAACGTATTCCATGCCCATCTCCATGCGTTCCGAGTTAACATTCTAAATGATTCATTATTTCCAAACCTAAAGTCTACTTCATAGCCGTGATTAATTCCCTGAACAATAGGATGATAACGCCTTATCAACCTTGGTTCGAAAGCTGATTCTGCCTTATACTGATATAAACTCACTGTACCGGGAAAAGAGTAACCAAATTCAATTGGATTTTCACCCTTCTGCCAAGCGCCCAATGCACCGAACTTAAACCTTTCATCGGTCATTACATCTTTAGTAATTTTTGTCTCTTCAAATGTTGATTCTCCATTCGGCGAAGGATCTAAAATAGCAACCGATGAACCGTTATTAAAAGAAAGTGCAAAAAGTGGAGCCGGCAATGCATCTTCCCGAATAATAATTCGCCGCTGCTTATAGTTTATTGTTCCGCCTTGAGCGTATTCTCCATCATGAGTCGGATCGCCATATAATGCACTTGGCACCATACAATTTACTTCAGCCCAACTTACCACCGGATCAATCTTCAATGTTATTGATGAGTTAAAACCTCCAGGAGCTTTTCCTACTACTTCAACTTTTCGCTTCATTGAAATTACTGAACCATCTAAGCTCCAACTATCCTTAACCTTGAAGACAACATTATCACCGTATTTAATTTCAACTGTTGCATAAATAATAGAATCTATTTTTTTAACAGAGCTATAACCTGATGATAGCTCCTTAATGTTATCTTTAGATTGAAATGTCTCAATTTGTACTGGTTTGTTTTGTATTAATTGTGGAGTAGCGCCACCGGAATATTTTAATCCCCCAATTACCATCATTGTTCTGCAAGAATGAAATTGTGGTACCGTTCTGCAATTTACCAAGATCCAAACGATCAATTTGTTGTGAGAACGCCATTGATAATGTGAGACATAACCCAAGCATTACACATTTACTCAACATCTACTTCTTCCTCTTAAAGTAAAAATCCATCCAATAGTTATTTATTTTCAACAATTTATTCAATCCATGTAGGTCCTTTGATATAAAACTTACCGTCTTTGAGGTATACTGCTTCAATTGCCAATTGAGGAGTTTTCTCCAAGGGTTATAATTCGTACAGTATGGATATAAATATTTATTATACATCAAGCGGTAATTTTGATTTTAAAAGTCCTGCCTGATAACTGCGAGTCCATGTAAAAAAAAACATAAAGTTAGTAACGTCCTTATTCTTAGTTTAGCGCTCTCTAATATTGAATTGGTTTCATATCCTAAAAGTTATTCTCCTTTAGTTATCTGTGTAATAGAAAATACAGAAGGCAACTTTTTTACTCTTATTCCTTCGAATATTAATTCAGAGAAAATCAGATATACAATTATTCGAAGATAAGTTGTTTCCTAATTTTCTCTGATAGTAAAACCAGTTTGAAATTATTTCTTCAACTCAATAGTAACAACTGATTTTGAAGGTAGATCAACTTTCAGAATATTATTTTGTATACTAAAAGACGAAAACTTTTGGATATCAACTTTTTCAGGCTGCCCAAAGTCATTATAGTCATTATCATTCGGCGCTGTAATTATTTCGCCGGTCGCATTTTCTAAATTGTCCGTGCCTCGTAAATCAATTTCAACACTTCTATCTTTATGCGGATCAATATTAGTAAGCGATACGTGAATTCTTCCTTGACTATCTTTCGAAGCAGATGCGCTTACACTTGGTAAAGTCATACTGTCAAATGTATAATCATCGCAAGAAACATTAATTGGTAACAGAGTTGCATCTTGATGTACTTTATACATTTTGAAAACGTAAAAAGTTGGAGTCTTAACTATTTGATCATCTTTTGTAAGAATCATAGATTGCAAAACATTTATCAATTGTGCAATGTTCGCCATCTTAACCCGGCGGGCATGGTTATTAAAAATATTAAGATATAATCCGGCAGTTACTGCATCTCGCAAAGTATTTTGTTGAAATAAAAAGCCTGGATTTGTGCCCGGTTCAACGTTGAACCAGTTTCCCCACTCGTCAGCCATGATGCCGATTTTATTTTGCGGATCATATTCATCCATTAATGCTATATGTTTTTCGAGGCGACCTTCCATTACTAAAGTATTTTTCATTGTGTAGAACCAATCATTTTCATCGAATTTCGTCGCCGAAGATTTGTCATCCCATCCATGACAGAATGTATAGTAATGAAATGAATATCCCTGAATTAGATTCCGGAAATTTTGTGTTTTCTTTAGTACTGTTTCTGTCCAATCAAAATCGGGATCGGTACCACCACTTGCAACTTTATACAATCCACGTCCACGCATATAAGTCGAAAATCTTTTATACAAATCCGAATAGTAATCCGGTGTCATATTTCCACCACAGCCCCAGCTTTCATTTCCGACAGCCCAAAATTTTACATTCCAGGGTTTATCTCTTCCGTTCTTCTTTCTCAATTCCGTCATCGGACTTTTTGCGCTTGAGTTAACATACTCCACCCACTCTGAAGCTTCTTGAACGGTACCGCTGCCGACATTTACGCAAATGTAAGGTTCCGCTCCGATCATTTCGCAAAAATCCAAAAATTCATGTGTCCCAAAACTATTGTCTTCAGTTACACCACCCCAGTTGGTATTAATAATAGAGGGCCTTTGATCTTTCGGACCAATCCCGTCCTTCCAGTGATAGGTATCAGCAAAACATCCTCCAGGCCAACGTACAACGGTTGGACCGATTTCTTTAAGTGCGGCGACTACATCATTTCTAATACCGCGGGTGTTTGGAATTTTAGAATTTTCCCCCACATAAATTCCACCGTAAATACAATGCCCTAAATGTTCAGCAAAATGACCATAAATATATTTACTTATTGTATCTTTACCGAGATCAACATTTACAACGATCCGGTTAGATATTACTTTTGGATTATCCGCGGCATTTAATAAAATCATATTAAATGCAACCAGCACCAACAATAACCTTTTAAAAAAGTACATTTTCCCTCCTATATTGTTTAGTTAAATGAAATTATTTTTCTTTCATATATAGATAAATTGATCTCTTTCCAATAGATCTTCTATTTAACAATTAGTTATTTTGACAATTTATAAATTCCAGATTCAGAAATCGTTGAGTTTATCTTGAGCTTAGTATTCTTAATTTTAATTTAAGTGTTTAAAACCTATTGTTGTTTTTTCTTAATATTTATTTTCTCAAAGCGGTATTATTACGATTTTAAAAATTTTTGATTCATTTTTATTCATTCTTTAAGTAATGGCCTTTCCATATACTTCGGCCTTGTTAAAAGAAAAAGATTTATTCTTTAAATTTTATCCTAAGAGAACGTCCAACGAAATTATCATAAGTATGGTATATACAATACCTTTCGCTTCCTCTTACTTCGTTTTGATTATTTATAGATTCGCGATTTATATTAATTCTCTTTCGAATTAAATCGAGTGAATTGAAATCTTGGCAACAGATGAATAGTGAAGAAAATAATAGAGGCAATAATAGAATAGAGTTCATTTTACCCATAGCCAAGTATTTTATTCTATAAAATAAATTTGTTCGTTTTAATGTTAAACAGTATTATAAAAATTCATTTATGGTTAAAATAATTTTTAAAACTGTTTTACAGTCCGCCACTAATTTCCCTGAGGAGTAATTATTCGATAATTCCCACTTAAGTGCATTAAACTAAATAGATATAAAAGCCCATCATAATAAGGATCAAAGTACCCATCTGAATAAGGTTCAAGTTTGGCATTCCAAACCGCATCCACAAACTTCCAGCTTTTTGCTTGAGTTCCCATTAATGAAGCAGCTGCAGAAGTTGCTACAAGTCCCAACGAATGACGCAATTTCTGATGTCCGCCAGCCGGCATTATAAATTTAGGAAGTGTTCCATCTAAATTGTACTGATCCTCAAAAGTATCGATGCCTCTGCAGAAAAGAAAATTTTGAATTCGTTTACAGTAATCTTGCTGCCATTCTTTATCTTTTGCAAACCATGAATAGTCCATAGCAATGTTCATTGGAACTCTCCATGAATCAAAACGGAAATTACTATGAAACTTTCGAAAAGTTCTAGGTGTACCGTCAAACTCAGTGGCGTCTGCATTCAAGCCGGTTGGGGAAGAGCATGCCCTATGAAGAAAAACGCGGGCTGTATCAGCACAGTCCCTGTAAAACTGTTCATGTCCGTCTTTGGCATATTCAGCCCATACTTCATAAAAAGCCGGAAGGAAATAAGAAGGATCTGTCCAATCATATCCAGATTTATCCGGTACAAAAGTTATCTTTTTTTGTTCAACATTAATAATATTTGTTATTCCATCTTTTCCGTTTTTGCTCCACATTGCATCAAGAATTCTTCTTGCTTCAGCATAATAATTTATTCCTGTTTTATTACCCCAGCGGTTAGATGCAAATAATAGGTCAGTAATAAAATACAATTCTCCATCTGAGGCAGAACCTTCTGAGTTATGAATTCCACTATCCGGTTTAACACTCCATGCAAAATAAGCGTCGCGCGGCCCGCCCTGGTGCTGCATATATTTTTTTGTCCATCTCCACAAACGGTCAAATACATCTTTCTTATTCAGTTGAACGGCAACCATCATTCCATACGACAAACCTTCTGTTCGTGCATCATGATTTTTTAAATCGGAAACATATCCCATTGAATCACCTACCTCAAAATAAACCCTATTCGGCCCTTCAAACACATCATGGTAAGCTTTAGCTAACTTGGCATCAATATCTTCTTTTTTATACCCGGCGTCCAAAAATACATTTCGATACTTGCCTGTTACCCAAGCGCCGGTATCCCAGGGCTTCATTTTACCTCGCGGATCTATAATATCCTTATTGCAATCATTCGTTTGAGACTTCATAGATATAATAAATATTAATGAGAGTGAAATAATGAAAATTAAATTTTTCATTGTTATTCCTTATGAAAACATTCTTAAATTCAAATCGGTACACATTATTTTTCAAAATATGCACTATTTAGCTGATGTATTTTTTAATAAATATTTATTAGATGAAAATTTCATTTATTGTTTTGATATGCATCCAGGATTGCTTTTGAAATAACATTTGGACTAGCATTATTTGCCGATGCATATTTTAAGATCTCTTCCGATTCCGGTTTAACTTTCTCTTTACCATCCGGTGTTTTAGAAATTTTCACATTAAAAAATCCATAATCGGTTTTTATTTTTTTAGTTTCTCTTTCAAGTTCAATTCTATCTATCGGATAATATCTTACTCCAATTGTAGTAGTGTAATTCAAAATTAGATTTGAAACTTTTTCCAGGTTATCTTTATTACATATTACACTTAGCAAAATTCCCGGCCTGCCTTTTTTCATTATCACTTGCGTGTAATAAAAATCAATTGCTCCGTGTTCGAATAATTTGTTTTGAAATTCCAAACCCAAATATTCATTATTGGCATCATCAATATTGGTTTCAATTACAACTAACTTTTTATTTGTGTCTGCAAGTTCTGAAATAGAAAGCCGTAATACATTAGGAGCTTTAAAATCTTTTTCCCCTGCTCCGTAAGCCGTAAGTATATCTGTGGTGGGAATCTGATCAATGCTTGGATTTAAATATTTTATTATTGCCGCACCAGTTGGGGTTAACCTCTCGCCTTCTTCATCGCCGTAAGTATAAGGTAATCCTTCAATTATTAATTTTGTTGCAGGACAAGGAACAGGAAGCTGCCCATGGGCTGTATTGACAAATCCTTTCCCGGTTATTAAAGAAGTTAAATATGATTCTTTAATATTTAATTTGTCCAGGAAATAAGCTGCACCGCAAATATCTATTATAGAATCAACTGCACCTATTTCATGGAAATGAATTTTTTCTACGGGAATATTATGAACTTCGGCTTCAGCTTTGCCGATAATTTGAAATATATCTATGGCAATTTTTTTTGCGCTCTCAGTAAATGATGATTTATTTATTAATGAAATAATATCCGTTAAATGCCTGTGATGATGCTGATGTACTTTTTCCACGACTTTAACATGCTTGCACGCTATCCCGTTTTTTTTCACATCGGAAATTTTAATCTCCGCCTGGTCATCAAAATTTAATAATGAAGGCAGCTTTTCCAGTTCATCAAATCCGTTTGATAACTGAGCCAGGGCGCCTAAAAACATATCTCCGCTTGCACCCGAGAAGGCTTCTATCTTTAATATCTTCGACATCTATTTTAAACCTTTCACTATACGATATGCTGCAATAGCCGCTCCATATCCATTATCAATATTGGTTACTACCAAACCATTAGCACAGCTTGAAAGCATTGAATTGAGTGCGGTATTGCCTCCTTTGGCAACTCCATATCCAACACTGACCGGAACGCCTATAACCGGCTGCGGAAACAACCCCGAGACTACTGTGGGCAGCGCACCTTCAAATCCGGCACAAGCAATTAAAACTTTTGCTTTTTTAATTTCATCTTTTCTATCTAATAACCTATGAACTCCCGCCACGCCAACGTCCACAATTTTTTGAGCTTTTAATCCTAAAAATTCTGCGGTATAAAAAGCTTCATTAACAATAAACTCGTCAGAAGTGCCGCCTGAAAGAATTACTACATCCGGGTTTTTTCTCTTAGCTTTTAACATTTTCCCTACGATACAAATCCCGCTTTTAAAATCATAAAAAACATTTTTGTAATGCTTTTTAATTTCAATTGCTTTGTGCTCTTGCAGTTTGGTTATTAAAGCTTTTTCCTGGTGTTTTAATATTTCTTTTAAAATATTGAGAAGCGTTTCAACATCTTTGGACTCTCCATAAACAACTTCAGGGAAACCAATTCTTTGTTTTCTGTTATGATCAATTTTATAATTCATTAAGAACCCTATTTAATTTCCCGGAGACTAATCCTTCTTCGTCAATTATACATTCGGAATATCCCAGTTCAATTATTTTTTGTTTTATTTTTTGAAAATCAGATTTCAATTTGGCGACTTGTTCTTTAGGGACTTCAATCTTTGCTGATTTATCACTCGTTCTTACGCGTACATCTTCAAAGCCAAATTCATTTAAAATAGATTCGGCATCTTCCACCATTTTTAGTTTTGCTTCGTTAATTGATTCTCCATAAGGAAAGCGGCTGCTTAAGCATGGGCTAGCGGGTTTGTTCCAAACAGATAATTTAAAATGATTTGCTAACTCTCTAATTGATTGCTTATCAATCCCGCAGGCAATAAAAGGGCTTAAAATATTATTCTCGGAAGCAGATTTTAAACCTGGACGGTAATCTCCCAAATCAGAATAGTTATTGCCGTTCACAATTTTGAATCCACTATACTTATTTTGAATTAAACTTTGGAGCGTATCATATAATTCATTTTTACAAAAGTAGCAGCGGTTAACCGGGTTTGATGAATAATTCTCATCATTAAGTTCATCAGTTTTTACTACTTCATATTTGATATCATTGTCTTGACAAAATTGAATTGCTATATCTAAATCTTTCCGCTTTAAACTTGGCGAATCGGCAATCACTGCAACTGAATTTTCTTTGAGGAGATATTTCCTGCATAAGAATGATGCAAGGCAGGAATCCACTCCGCCGGACAATGCAATTAAAGTTTTATTATAACCTTCGATTTCGGATTTTAATTTATTTAATAAAGCTTCCATGTCTGCAAAGTTTTGTATCATATTATAAATTATAGTAGTGAAAATTTAATTTTCAATTTAATGAATTTAGTTTGATATGTAAAAATCTTTCACTGTAATATTTTTAGTTTTATATTCAACATCATAAATATCAAAAAACCGAAGCATATTTTTGACATTCTTTTTCAACAGTTTATAAGCCTATTTGGAAACCACCACTCCCTTTTTTAAAATGATATTTGCATATAATGCTGATTCACTTGTTGCTATAACTGCATAGGCTTTTTTTGCTCTCTCATAAAATGCAAACCGTTCAATAAATTCAAATTCACTAAACTTCTCTTTACTATCTACAATTATTTTTCTATATACTTCCCAAATTTCAGGTTTAATATTATCGCCCGGAACAACCGCCATTAAGCCAACAGGTTTTTCTACATAGATATCAAGAGGAAATAATTTCAAAACCGCTTCTAAAATATTGGGAACTCCATGCCCATCTAATCGAACAAGCCTTTGTGCAATTGAAGCTGCAGGAAAATTTCCATCGGCTATAACTAATTCATCACCATGCCCCATTTCCATAAGAATTTTTAACAAATCCGGGGAAAGAATACTAGAAATATTTTTTAACATTATTATCTCCGATTAATTAAATCGTTAGGTTGTTTATACAAAACACTAATACAAAATTGAGCTATACTAACGGATAATATTTTACAGTGCGATACCCGTAAATAACAATTACAATGAAACTGATTAAGGGAAGAATAAATGAAAAATTTACTGCAGGGATTCCGGCAACAGTTTTCAAATCGATAATAGCTCCCTGCAAAGGCGGCATTAAAGCTCCGCCAACTATAGCCATTACTAAACCTGCGGCACCAAGTGTTGCATCATCTTTTAATCCTTCCAGGGCAATCCCATAAATAGTTGGAAACATCAACGACATAAATATTGATGTAGCCATTAAACAATACAAACCGCCCATGCCTTGAATAAAAATTACACCGAGTATTGTAACCATACCACCAAAAGCAAAGTAAGTTAATAATTTTCTGGAATTAATAAATTTCATTAAATATGTGCTTATAAATCTTCCTGTTAAGAACATTATCATCGCAACTATATTATAGTTTTGTGCTTTTGCTTTTGGAATCCCCAGGTTGTCGGCATATTGTATAATAAAAGTCCAGCACATTATTTGGGCAGCGACATAAAATACCTGGGCAATTACACCCTCGCGATATTTTTTATTTTTTATGAGTCTTTTGAAAGTATCAATAGCATTGACTCTATGATCAGCATAATTTCGGTCGGGCATTTTTGATATAGAAATAATTATAAGCATAGCGACGACCACAAATCCCAGCATTACATATGGATCCCGGATTACAGCTAAATCATTGGCGCGAATACTAGCCTTTTCAGCAGCGCTTAAAGTAGTAAAAACCACGTGTCCGCTAGCATCCCGTATATCGGATTTTAAATTTATCAGAATAAATTGAGAAGCAACAAACATTCCTAGCAATGAACCAATGGGATTAAAGGATTGTGCTAAATTCAATCTTCTTGTAGCAGTTTTTTCATCTCCCATAGAAAGTATATATGGATTGGCAGTAGTCTCCAAAAATGCTAGGCCGAATGTTAGGATATAAAGAGAAATAAGAAAGAATCCAAAATGTTCAAACCTTGCAGCCGGATAAAACAAAAGAGCGCCGGTTGCATATAAAGCGAGACCAAGGATTATCCCTTTTTTATAACTATATTTTTTCACAAACAAGGCGGCAGGGATTGCCATAGTAGCATAACCGCCGTAAAATGCAAACTGAATCAGAGAAGCTTTTGCTGCAGATATTTCCATTACAGTTTGAAATGCAGCAACCATAGGATTTGTAATATCGTTTGCAAAACCCCATAATGCAAACAAGCTGGTAATCAAAATAAATGGAATTATTACTTTACGGGAAACCACTTTTGGTTTATCTCCAGAACCTAAACTGTGCTCAATATCATTACTCATATTTAACCTATTAAGTGTCTTTCATTTTTTAATTGAAAAAATTTACCGGTTGGTTTATTTAATTTCTTCATCAAAAACTACAGCTACTTTGCCGCATTTTCCGCTAGACATTAAAGAATAAGCCTCACTAACATCATTAAGTTTAAACCTGTGTGTTATTAAAGTGTCAGGTTTAATATTCCATCTTACTAATCGTTCTACAAGTTCTTCCATCCGCCAGATGTTAGTTACCCATGAACCATAAATAGTTTTTTGATCATGAATTATATCTCTTGACGGCTGGAATTCTACAGTACCGCCTTCACCTATAAAAACAATCTTACCCCATTTACGCGCTGCTTGAATACACGTCAAGCGGGCTTTGTTATTTGCAGAACAGTCAACTGATTTCTCAACTCCATTACCGTCTGTTAAATCTTTGATTTGTTGAACATTATTTTCACCAGCCTTAATAACTTCATCAAATAGGCCGAGATTTTTTGCAATAGAAATTCGATCTTCAATAACTTCAATCCCGAAAATTTTCTTCGCACCCATTGCACGAGCTAACATTGCTGTTGCCAGCCCAACCGGTCCTAACCCCGTAATTAATACATCATCGTTTCCTGAAACGCTAATCTTTTCTAATCCTTCGTACACAGTTCCAAAACCACATGCAACTTGAGCGCCATCCGAATAGCTTAGTTCATCCGGTAAATAGACAAGGTCTTTTTCTTCAGCAAGTAAATATTCCGCCATTCCTCCATCACGCTGCCATCCGTATGCACGTCTGTATTCACTTGTACAAGAAATCATATAACCTCTGCGGCAATCATTGCAAACTCCGCACCCGGAAATATGATAAACAATTACGCGGTCATCTTTTTTAAATCTTCGGCAGCCAGGGCCAGTTTCAACAATTTGTCCGCTCGGTTCATGGCCAGCAATCATTCCAGACTGATATCCTTCAGGACCTTTGCCTAAATGTTCATGATAGATAGCCCGAATATCTGAACCGCATATTGTCGATGATTTCATCTTTAATTAATACTTCTCCATGTCCAGGTAAAGGAATATCAAATTCTTTTAATTCGACTGTACTGTTTCCAGGTAAAATAGCACCAAGCATTTTATTCATTTATTCATCCATTAAGTTGATTTTAAGCAGGAGTTATTTTTCCATCCAAATCCCATAAATCTTCCCAACTCTGATTATCTTTCCAAAGAAAAACCTGCCCTTTAATTAACCTGCAATTCTTGTCTATTTTTTCGATCTCTTTCATGTCATCTTCGTTTAGATTAATATTAACAGCAGCTTCAAGATTTTCAAAGTAATGATTTACGGAAAATGGAATTGGTATTTGTCCACGCTGTACTGCCCATTTAATTGCGACCTGGGCAGGCGTAGTTTTCAAACGTTTAGCAATTGATACAATAACATCATCTTCAAGGTCAACCGTATCGTCCGGAGTTCTATCCCGTTCGGGACGCCCAGGTGAGCCTAACGGACAATAACCAATTGGTTGTATATTATTTTTCAAACAAAATTCAAACAATTCCTTCTGTTGGAAATGAGGATGCAGTTCCATTTCATTGCACGCCGGTTTTATCTTTGCATCATTTAACACAAGTTTCAACTTTGGGACAGTCATATTCGAAGTACCAATATTCTTTACCAGTCCAGCTTCAACTAGTTTTTCCATTTGACGCCAGGTTTTCATAAAATTTTCGTGTATGTACGGTTTAGCATTCGGACTCCTTGACGTAACATCACATTTAGGTGGATGGAAATTTGGGAACGGCCAATGCACCAGGTATAGATCAAGATAATTTATTTGGAGATCAGACAATGTTTGTTTGCATGATTCTTCAACCTTATCATGCATATCATTCCAGACTTTTGAAGTAATCCATAAATCTTCCCGCTTAAGAAAACCGCTTCTAAATATTTCATTAAATACTTTACCAATACTCTTTTCATTACTGTAAACTGAAGCACAGTCAATTTGCCTGTAACCTGAATAAATTGCTTTTTTAACAGTATCTGCAACAATTTCCGCAGGCACATAATCGGAACCAAATGTTCCATATCCAATGCATGGGATACTACTTCCTGTATAGAGTTTTTTACTTGGGATGGAATTTGGATTTATATTGTTTTCTTCTGAAGTAATCATTTTATCACTGATAGTATTTATAAATTTGTTTAATTAAAGAACTATTTCCTCAGATCATTTTAGATTTCTATTCAATTACAATATTCTTTTTCAAACGAATATCTTTTGATGAACTGCCAATTTGAATTTCCCAATGTCCCGGATTTACTTTTAAATCATTCGTGCCAGTATCATAAAAAGAAAACTCGGATGCGGGAATTTTGAAAGAAAGAGTTTTACTTTCACCAGCATCAAGTGTAATCCTTTTAAAACGTTTTAATTGATTAATCGGAACTTTAATATTTGCATCCACATCGTGTACATAAACCTGAGCTACTTCATCGCCTTTGAGTTTACCTGTGTTTTGTACTGTAAATTGAAGTTCTACTTCGCCATCTTCTTTTACTTTATCTGAATTCAGTTTTAAATTGCTATATTCAAACTTAGTGTATGATAGTCCATGTCCAAAGGGATACAGCACAGGCTTTTCAAAATACATATAAGTTCGCGGATGATTAATAAGATCATAATCAGAAAAAGAAGGAAGTTCCTTTGTTGAAGCATAGAACGTTTCCGGTAGTTTGCCGCCCAGGATTTACATCTCCAAATAAAACATCGGCAATAGCATTGCCGCCAAATTCGCCTCCATACCATGCTTCTACAATTGCATTAACCTTGTCTTCTGTTCCTGCCATAGCAACAGGACCTCCGTTTACAAGTACTACAATAATATTAGGGTTAACTTTTGCGACTTCGTCTATCAAATTCCTTTGAACTTTTGGTAATTCAATTTCAGACCGGTCAAGTTCTTCCTGCGAAATACTGGGAGAAGTCCCGAGAACAAGAATCACTGCATCATCTTTTGCGGCAAGTTCTTTAGATTTACTTAAATCTTTTGATCCAAGGCCCCAAGTTAATCTTGCAACCGCACCTAAAGTATTGTCAAAATATTCCATTACAACATTATATTCTTTACCAGGCAAAAGATCAACTTCCGCACTAAGCGGCCTTTCACCATGTTCATGCCAATCATCAATTATTAATTTTCCGTCTAAATAAAGACGCGATCCATCATCACAGCTTGTACCTATATAATGGATGGTATCCGGAGGGATTATTTTACCAGTCCATCTTATAGAAAATTGATCTTCGGGAATGCCGGGAGCAGGAGACTTTCTGCCATAATTAAAATTTATTGTGGAGTCAATTTTGGTTAATACAGGTTTCCCTGATAATTTCATATTATCAAAATATTCTCCCTTCATACCAGTCTTATTTGTTCCTTCAACTTTAGCAAAATACTGACTCTCAATAGGGCTTAACAAACCAGCACCAATATTGCTGCCCATTGTATAATCTACTTTTATTCCCAGAGCAGCAGCTTTTTCTTTTATTCCTTCAAGAGGCCCAACTTGAACATTGGGGAACCCGGAATATATACCTAATTGAGCTTCTTCAGCGTTCGGTCCAATAACAGCTATAGATTTTATCTTACTTTTATTTAAAGGCAAAGCGCCTTTATTTTTAAGCAGTACAATAGATTTCTGTGCAACTTCTAGAGCGAGTTCGCGATTTTCTTTGCTATCAAGTTTATCTTTTGTAATTGAACTATAAGGAACCTGATCCGGCGGATCAAATTCGCCTAATCTAAACCGTGCAGACAGAACTCTTGTTACAGCACTGTCGATATCATTTTCTGCCAAATACTGTTTATCGAGAGCTTCTTTCAAATCCCTGCGATAAGTGATGCCGCAATTCAAATCACATCCGGCAAGAATACTTCTTGCAGCAGCTTCAGCACCTGTTTTGAAAAAATGATGATTGTATACCATGTCAGCTATAGCGCCACAGTCGGATACAACGTAGCCTTTAAAACCCCATTTATGTCTTAACAAATCAGTTAACAAAAATGAATTTGCATTACATGGAACTTGATTTAATTCATTATATGCACCCATTATTGAATAAGCTTTGCCATCAACTATAGCATGATGAAATGCAGGCAAATAATATTCATACAAGCTGCGCATATCAACATCAGATGATCCAGTATGACGGCGTTCCTCTTCGTTATTTGCAATGAAGTGTTTTGGAGTAGAAACGGTTTTAAGATAATAAGGATCGTCACCCTGCATACCTTTAACAAAGGCTACTCCCATCTGCGAAAGTAAATAGGGATCTTCACTATATGATTCTTCATTTCTTCCCCATCGCGGGTCGCGGGCAATATTAATAGTAGGGCTCCAATAAGTTAATCCTTTTCCGGAAGTAACATGTAATGCTCGTGCTTCATCAGATATAGCTGAACTTACACGATGAATAAGCTCCGGCTCCCAGGTAGCTCCCATCGCAACGGCCTGAGGAAAAGAAGTTACATCGGCTGCAAGGACTCCATGCAAAGCTTCACTCCAATAATTATATTTAGGAATTCCTAAACGGGGGATTGAATCCGCTTCATTAGTCGTCTGCTTAATCTTTTCGTCAACTGTCATTAAATTTATTAGGTCTGCAAGTCTTTCTTTATAAGAATGAGGTTTAAACACGTTCATAACCACTGAGCTGCTTGCAGTACTGTTTCCAGCGTTTTTTTCTGAGAGAATTAATAAATAATAACCTGGCCGTGGAAAAGTAACCTGCGTATTTGGATTTGAAGTATCCTGGAAAACCACTTCAGAATTTTTAGGGCAGGTCCATTCAACTTTTATATCTTTTGAAGATACATTTCCATTAAGCTGTGCAGAGTGAGTCTTTTCCCAATTTATAATTTGATTGCTGCCAGCATTAATTGTAACAGTTTGGCCAAAATCTAAATTAGAATAGAAAAGAAAGAAAGCGATAATCACAATGATTGATTTACTAATTCTTTGTTTCATTTAAAACTCCATAAAAAATATCGAAGATATGATATTTATCAATTTTTATTTTCTACTTTGATCTGGGTAAATGAATGAGCTGGAAATGAATACGTAATTTTATTTCCTTCAATTTTTACTTCTTTTGTTTGAGGTATATATTTTTCTTTATTATCAATTGTAAAAGGTTCGGTTAATGAGTCATTATCAACTATTGTTGCTTCAGCTTTTCCAGCAAACGTACCTGAGTTATTAATTATATCAGTAGTTATTGCATTATCCTTATGCCTATTAATAACATTTATATAAATTGTATTTGTTTTGTTATTGTAAACAGTTGTAACATCAAGGTATGGAATGCCTTTATATTTTTCCGTATTAAATGTATCGCATTGAACGTAGGTATCTACAGAATTACCGAGGCAATTATTTGAAAATAATTTGAATGTATAGAACAGAGGTGACTTATAAGTTCCTTTTTCTTGATCTGAACTCAATAATGATGTCAGCATAGTGAAGTTAGTCATTTTAACAACATCAGCATGACGAACAAATGAATTTAAACATTGTGCTATTGGCAAAACAGAACGAAAGTTTCTTCCAAAAGTTCCCCATTCATCAAACGAAATATAGATTGGATTCTTAAAATCCTTCATTGCTTTTACAGCGTTAATTTCATCTTCTGTTACTTTTATCTTTTCCTCAAAATCCATTGCACTTTGCCCCATGAAAGTATAGTAGTCAGGAGAATTTTCCCAGTAGCGGTGGATAGAAATATAATTAATCATATCTCCAAGACCTGTAAGCACTTTCCGGTTCCATTCAACCCATTGACCTGTGGCTTCATAATATGATGATCCCGAAGCTACAAGTTTAATAGTGTTGTCAACAGATTTCATTGCTTTGGCTGCTTCCCTGGCAATCTTTACATAATCATCGGCTGTTTTATGGCCAAGTTCCCATGGCGCTCCATCGACTTCATTGCCAAGGTCCCATATTTTAACATTGTAAGGTTTTTCGTGTCCATATTTAGCACGCAAATCAGAATAGTATGTACCTTTTTTATAATTGCAGTATTCAACCCAATAGCATGCATCCTGGATAGTGCTTAGGCCAAGATTTACACAAACAACATTTTCACTTCCAATTTCTTTATTTAATTGTATCCATTCATCAGTACCAACATGATTATTATCTATTCCACCCCAAGCTAAATTTATACGGGTAGGCCGCTGGTCTTTGGGTCCGATACCGTCCTGCCAATTATAACCCATAACAAAATTTCCACCCGGCCAGCGCATATTTGTAATTTTAAGTTCTTTCATTGCATCAACATAATCTTTTCTAAATCCATATGTATCAGCCATTGGTGAGGATGGATCATATAAATTTCCGTATAGGGTATTAAAATCGACTGTATCTGGCAAACCCATTCTCCTTCCGTTAAAATGGATTGGTTCCATAAACACACCATAAATATTAGGATCGATTTCCCCAATTGTCCTGGTAACATCAATCTTTATTTCGGCAGGTTGAGCGAATAAAGTAAAATCAAGAACAAACAAAAAAATAAAAAATATTTTTTTCATAATAGTTTAAATTTTGTTAATGAATCAATGTTTAATTAAATGCTTTGGAAAGCTAAATTGTTTTTTAAAAATAAGGAAAATGCCCGTCTTATAAATTCCTGCAATGCCCTACTGTTATTGCAGGAATTTAATAAACACGGGTAAAATAGAACTAAGTAATTAAAAACTTTATTTTAATAATATAAACTTTTTAGTTGCTGTATAATTATCTGCTATTAATTTGTAAAAGTAAACACCGCTAGCAAGATGACTTGCATTGAATGATAATGTGTAAGTTCCTGCTGCTCTGTCACTATTTTCTATAGTCTCAATTTCTTTACCTGCGATATCATAAACTTTAATCATCACTTTTGAATTATTAGGTATTGAATATTTTATCTTTGTTGATGGATTAAAGGGATTAGGATAATTTTGGCTTAGACTAAATCCAACCGGCATAGTTGGATCTTTTTCAACACTGGTAATGTTCATGACTTTAACTAATTCTATTCCATCTCCAGTTTCTAAATTACGTGAATATTCTTTATCAATTTCATTATTCCAATGTTCATGTACTCCTAGACTTGCAAAGTAACTGCTGTCATTATCCGGATCATATTTAATTCCTTCTGCCCATTGTGAAGAATCTGCTGCCTGGTGAAGATAATCATCTGCAGCCGGTTTTTGAGCATATGTTCCAGCATTATCATTAAGATTTCGATCGGCAGTAAATTCCGAACGTAAAAAATCATATCCAACCGATTCAATTGCTACAGGATCTAGCGAGGCAAATACAGAAGACATCCAATCAGTATTAAACGGCGGCATAGTAAATTTTTTCGGGTAACTAATTTCCTGGTCAGCAGGCCATAATGCATCCATCAAATAAAAAAGTGTTTTGCCACCAAGCATCTTACTTGCCATCATATCAACCTGTACCCGATACATTCCATAATCTCTCCGGCTATTACTATAATCAAGTTCAATCGGGTCAACTAAACCATTATGAAGATGAGATGCATCCGCTCTAGTGTGAGAACCGAAATGATTTTTAGCAAACATAGTTATTCCGGCACGTTTATGTCCTTTCAGCATAGGTATATTTAAAAGATATTCGGCATCTTCAAATACTTTATAAAAACAATCGCTAGTTACAGAATCTCCTCCTAGTCTGTTTGTATCCCAGACATTCTCACGTAACACACTTCCTTTATCAGAATAAAAAATTCTTGCTGTAGTATCAGCGACAAGTTTTTCCCTTCCCAAATTTGTATAATTATCATGGCTTACATAATGAATATCTGCAAATTCTTTATGCCACATATCATAGCAATGTTTATATGTATTTCTCAGCGGGTCACCTACGTATATATCACTTTGAGCGACACCCACAACATTTACCAATTGTCTTAGTACTGAAAGCACAACCTCAGGAGAGGTTTCTGAAATACCATATGAACCATTAGCAACAACAGAAAGATCTTTAGTGCTGAAATTTCCACCCCAGCCGCTGACATTATTAATTTTTATAAATATTTTTTCTCCTGGCTTATATGCAACACTACCTTTGGCTCTCTTATTATTATGATATTTAAATATTGCATCCCATGCATCTTCATCCGAGGTTTTACCGGTTAAGTTCTGAATAGCTTCACTTACCATTCCGTCAATTACATCCTGATCGTTATTTTCCGGCATCCACCAAGCGTGGCCAACTGCTGTAGGATCACAATTTTCATTTGTTGCTGCAGGATCATAAACCCAAACTACTCTTCCCGGGAAAATACCTTGAGCTTCTCCCATGGGGTCATTAGCAACATGAACTGATTTAGGCATCGGGTAACCGGGGTCGCCTACACTTTTATTAACGGTGTTTGAATCACTAAAACCAAAAAATAAAAATCCAATTGAAATAAAATAAGGTAATAGGTATACCTTCTTTTTGGTCTTCATAAAGGTCAACGCAGAAATTATTAGCGACCCAAAGTAAATTAAAAACCCGGATGCAAGCGGTGCTGCTGCTTTTACACACGGATAATTTGCTCTGCTCGGTTTTGGAACAACGCGAATTAATATCCATATTAGCGCTGCAAAGCCAATGATAGGAAAAAGCAATCTATAATATCCTTTGGGAAAAATAAATTTTCTAATTCTACCGGATTTGGGACATACTTTTACAAATTTTTGAAAAAATTCTTTCATTACTCCTCCTTAAGTTACAAGTCAAGATTAAGACTTATCATGTTATAACTCATGATATTGTGAGTTTTTATAAATGATTTATTATTTAATTGATATATTTTGTTATTCTTTTATATCCAATGATTATTATTGAAGAACTTCTAATATGGAATCCATAGTTTACTTATAGTTACTCAAATTTTATCCAATCTATTTCAACATGATTATTTCCTTTTAATGAAATAACCAGATTCTGAACACCTGTTTTAACATCTGATATTGGTGCCGTTATATTTTCCCAATTATTTCCTTTAGGGATTTTAACTTGAGCAATAACAGGACCATTATTACTATTTAATTTTATTTGTATAGTGCTTCCTGTGTTTGATAAAGCTTTAATATTTACCGATTTAAAGTTATTACTTCCAAAAGCTACATTGTTATACTGAATCCAGGCATCTGCAGTATCAAGTATTGTCTTCCAGCCTCCAAACTTATTAAGTGTATCGAGGAAAGCTATTGAAGCACCTTTATTGCTTTTAAAACTATACCTATCCATCTGTATTTCTTTTGATGCATCGGTTAATCCTACACCACGCAATGTGGGAATTACTTTTTTAATTGTTCCATCTTCATTAAAAAACAAACTATCAATTCTTGTTGATCTATTCTTATCAAAACTTGGAGATAAATCATTATGGTGATAGAACAAGTACCATTGATTCTTAAATTCAATAACCGATTGATGGTTGGTCCAGCACTCAGGAGATTCATCCATTATCACCCCGGTAACTTTAAAAGGCCCCATTGGATTATTACCAATTGCATATTCTAATCTCTCGGTTTTATCCTGCACATGCGGATAGGTAAAATAATAAATGCCGTTTCTTTCAAATATATATGGCCCTTCCTTAAGCCCCTTATCCGGCAAGCCTTCAATCATTTGTGGTTGAGAAGCAAGTTCCAGCATATTATCTTTTAGCTTTGCTACATAAATATTTCTCGCAGCCCAGTATAAATAAGCTTGTCCATCTTTATCTATAAAAACATTTGGATCAATTCCACGTGCTCCTTTAATGGGTTCTGCTTGTGGAACAAACGGACCATAAGGGTTTTCAGATACAGCAGCCCCAATAAAAAAACCTCTTCCTATGGTTGTATCTTTTGATGGTGCAGGAAAATAAAAATAATATTTTCCGTTTCGGTAAATACAATCCGGCGCCCACATGGCATAAGCGGTTGGATTTACCCAGGGGACTTTATCTTGACTTACAATAACTCCTTGATCTGTCCAATCCGTAAGATTATCAGAAGAGAATACATGATAATCCTCCATACAAAACCAGCCTATTCGACCTCTGTTTTCATTAGCAAGAATATCGTGTGATGGATAAAGATAAACTTTCCCATTAAAAACTCTAGCCGATGGATCAGCTGTAAACTGGTTTCTTATAACTGGATTTTGGGCAAAAGCATTTACAGTAATAGATATTATAAGAAAACTTATTATATGAATATATATTTTGAAATTTTTCATTTTACAGATGCATTAATATTTTGGTTTCAAGATCCATTATAAAATCCTTATTTCTGATAAATCATTTTAATAGTATCCATAAAATCCCTCGTTTCCAACCTGCAAAGATAAATTCCACTTGCAAGTCCTTCAGCAGTCCACTGCAAACGGTGTTCACCAGACGGAACTTCGCCATCAACAAGAGTTTCAATAGCCCGGCCTGTTATGTCATAAATTTTTACTTTTACATATTCATTTTTTGGTAAATAAAAAACTATCATCGTTGACGGATTAAATGGATTAGGATAATTAGCACACAATTTAAAATGTACAGGTGCTTTTGTGCTTAGATTTGGACTAATCGATGTTATTAAATCTTTACCATCGCCAACAACATTAATCTCATTCAATTGGTTAGTGCCAATTCCTTTTTTGTGTAGAAGGTCAAGATAATTATCGCACTCGGTATCACCGTAACTGTTGTTTGCGGGAAGTTGAAGTTTTTCTGCTTCTGGATTTAACCCCATCAGATATGCTCCAATGCTGTCCGTTGCAACAGGATCTTTTCCAGCAAATAAAACATGACTTTCATATGGAGCAAAATTCGGATTCCAAACGCCTTCACCGCCGGTAGCATTTTTTATTCCATCAACTATACCCAAATGAACGGGACGTGCGGCAAACAGATCACAAACTGATCGCGGTAAAAATGTTGCTGATGATCCATCGGTGGGGCTGTGTATTGCTTGACGACGGTATTGGATTCCTGCTGTGGTGTAACTGGATTGTGGAACAGAGCCAATCTGATTTTTGATTGAACATGTGATACCTGCTTCAGCATGCTGCTTCAATTTTCCAATAGAAACATATACATCAGTATCCTGCACTATCTGATTCATAGTTAGTTTAGGAAAGTTAAAATAATTTGAACCTGTAGAAACGTCAATAAATGTACCTGTACTTATATCAACCAGCTGGCATCCCAGGTCGTTCTTAATATCGACATAGCCCTGAAATACGGAATTGTCAAAAGAGTCGCCGCTTCCTAAACTTTCCACTATGATGATATCGCTTGCAGAAACTCCCGCATCTATAATTAATTGCGTTACTGCTCTAACAACAGTAGGATGGCTCCACATAGCTTCTGTTACCGGAACCCCGTTCAATTTTGAATTGAATGCATTTCCTGAACCACCAGTTAAATTTATTTTCATCACTACTTTTTTACCATTGCTAAATAGATCAGAAACTCCACCAAGCTGTTCGATGAGATACTGTACTTTTTGTTTAATGCCTCCATTTACATCATCATATATATAGCTGTTTGCCGGAGTATTTAATGTGTTTGTAATAGCTACCGTTGCTAAATAAGTTGAATTTTTTTTATGCTGGTATGCCAAAACTCCTGAAGGCATTAGATATGGTGCTGCAACTAAACCGACTACAGCAGTACCTGCCTTTTTTATAAAATCACGACGGGATGAATTAACATTATGCAAATTCTCTGTATATTTATTCTTCATAAATTCTCCTATTATTAAATTTGAATCTGCTAATTCCCAATAGAAAGAAAATTAGCGATTTGTTGATATTAGTATTTAATTATTTCTTTCCTAAATCAAATATCCCCGCGGATGTACGAAACCAGTCAAAATCAGCATATCCGCCTAAAGTTTTTGTTGCATAATTAAAGAGGCAGAACTTATTACCTGTAAATATTTTTAGATTGAAGCTCATTTTTAGTTCATTCCCAATACCCATAAATGCTTTATTATCAAAGCTATAAGAGAACTTTGCAATGCCCGTGCCAGGAGCCGCTTTTCCATCAAAATAATGAGCAGCACCTGAGCCATAAACAGCGCTTGTTCGAAAATATATCATTGATCCTTGTACTAATGTAGAGTCGATTGTCTGGCCATTATTAACCATAACAACATAATTCTTTCCATCAACTTTTTTGATACCTATGTAAGCATAAGGATTTTGGAAAACTGCTAATCCGGCAATATCACCTTCATTCATATTTTTATAATCCATTTTAATTGTAGCGATTGATGCTAATGAATCAGAATAGTAAGCAAACATTCTTTGTGTAAGTGTGTTACGAGCTTTTGGTAAACTATCTACGACTTTTACAGTCCCTAACCTTAAGAATCCGGGATTTTCAGTCAGCGACCATTTACTTGGTTCAGGGTTATGATTCCATCCCCATTGTAATCCCAATTTATTCTCATTAAATTCATCTGAAGTCGGCAATACTTTTATTGGATAAGTCTTTCCAACATTTGGTTTATTATAAGTTACAACAGCATGTCCATCTACTCCAACCATTGGCCAGCCATCTTCCCATGTAACAGGCTGCAAAGATGGAAAACGTCCGAAAGGCCCGCTGTCTACAAAGAGCATCGTCCACCATTCACCGGTTTGGGTTTTAATGAGTGCCCCTTGATGAATGCCGAAATTTGGGCCATGTGTTTTTTCACTTATGACAACCTTTTCTTCATAAGGGCCATAAATATTTTTAGATCGGAATGCAGCTTGAATACCATCTAATCCGCCATAGGTACAATACAAATAATAATAACCATTAATTTTATATACATGCGTTCCTTCAAGACCGTTGCGTATATCTCCAACTATTATTAGAGAATCTTTTGTAAGAGGTGCAAAATTAGAATCAAGTTCAGTCATATAGATTTTACTATATCCATGTGCAACATATATTCTTCCATCGTCGTCAAAGAATAAACCCGGATCATAAAAACCTTTTGGTAATTTTTTTATTTGCCACGGACCTTCAGGATTTGTCGTCGAACAAATAAATCCGCCTTCATTAAGAGTAATGAATAATAAATAGAATTTTCCATTGTTGTACTTAAAGCTTGTTGCCCATTGGCCATGGCCGTATCTATTACAGCCATCAAGATCATAACAAGGACTGAAATCAAATCTCTGAACAGCATTACTGCAATATTCCCAATTTACAAGGTCTTTGGATTTAAGAATTGTAACGCCAGGAAAAATAAACATGGTTGTATTAACCATATAATAAGTATCATCTACAAGTATTACATCCGGATCAGGAAAATCCGATGCTATAACTGGATTAGTATATGTTCCATCACCGTTATCGCTTTGTAATTTTTGCGCTGTTGAATTCGCAAAGGGTATTATTGAAATTAGACAAAGGTATAAACAAAGTTTTAATAATTTTTTCATACAAATTTTATTTTAATTGTAAATAAATATCGAATAATGATCGACATTAAAAAGATCTAATAACTTATTTTCTAATTCCTCTCGCTTTTTGGTTCAACTAAACGAACATAATACACAGCCCCGGCAGTGCTTTGCGGTGCTGCTTGAAATTTCAGTCTTATATGATCTTTTCCTTTCAGCATCGAGTCCGGAATTTTATATTCCACATTAATAAATTTAGACTGATACCATTTGCCGGTATTATCTTCGGAAATTAGTTTCTCATCATCTATATAAATGTCAAACTTTCTGCTTCCCCATTCATATCCAAAATAACGAACTAACAAAGACAAATTGGTTTTACCTTTAGTTACAAGGTTATAACTGAAATAACCACCATTGCTTGCATCCCGCCAGAATTCATCCAATTGATTACCTGTATTTGAATTTGAGCTTTTCATTTCATGATCAGCTTCCGGCTGCTGTTCACCCGGCGCAACAAAATCAACTGTACGATTTTCCAACGCGAGTTTTGCTTTTTCGTCTGCTGCAATTGAATCAAGATATGATTGGTATTGCATACTTGTTAAAGCCATCCAATACATCATATATCTTGCGTTATGAATTTGATAGAAAGGTTCCATTAAAACTTTTATGGGATTAATCATCTTCAAATTCGGGACAGTAAAATTAAGCGGCTTATCCTTCACTGGCACTAATTCATCCGTAATTTTAGAAATGTCGTCTTCAATTAATATTGGAGCTTTATCAATTGGAAGTTTTTTCCCGCTTGGAATTTGTCCCCATCTACTGTCATCTGCAATTAAACCAGCCAAATCTTCCGTACCTGTTTTTGCTCCAAGGAGAATTGGCCCATGTAGAAATGCAATATACTCCGGGACATTTGGTAAATGTTCAATTGTATTGTGCATTGGTAAATCAATTTCAACAACATCACCTGTTTTCCATAATCTATCAATTCCAAAATATGAAGACGGATTGGATGTAACCGGAATTGCTTCACCGTTAACAGTTACTTTTAGCGCACCATCCTTTACCCATGAAGGATACCGAATCATTAATGTAAATTTAGATGTTCCTTCCTTTACTGTTAATTTTGTTTTCTCTTCATAAGGGAATTTTGTTTCTTGAATTATTTTAATTCCTTTTGATCTCCAATTCAATTCAGAAGCGACGAATAGATTAACAAAAAGTGAATCATTTTGATGTGTATATATAAACTCATTATACTTTCCATGATTTTCCATTCCGGTACCTACACAACACCACATAGCTTCGTTTGGAGCAGAGTAAACCCGATAGTGACGCGGACGGGCCGGTGTAAAATATACATACCCGCCTGTTTCCGGATTTTGTGTTGATAAGATATGATTGTATAAAGTCCGTTCGTAATAATCAACATACTTTGCCAAATGATTAAACCTGAATAAATCTTCAGTCAACTTAAGCATGTTATAAGAGTTGCATGATTCCGGGCCTTCAACATCGTTAATATAATCGCTGCAGGCTTTTACACTCGGGAAATGTTCCTTTCTGCTGTTTCCTCCAAATGCCAAAGTTCGATTCTCTGTTACGGTTTTCCAGAAAAAGCTGCTGGCATTTTCGTATTCTTTATCATGAGTTAATTCGGCGATTCTTTGAAAACCGACAACTTTAGGTATTTGAGTATTTGCATGTTTATTATCTAAATTGTCATTCCCCGCAGCCATTGGTTCGAGCAATGCTTTATGAGAGAACCGTTTGGCGGCAGTTAAATATTTTTTGTCTCCTGTCATTTGATAAGCATCAGCAAAAACTTCATCCATTCCGCCATGTTCTGTATCCAGCATTGACTGCATCTGAGAGTCTGTTAATGCAGAAGTAATATTTATTCCCCAGTCACAAAATTTTAAAAATATAGTTTTAGCTTCTTCATTTCCGGCATACAACCACGCATCTCTTAACCCTGCATACATTTTATGAACATTATACCATGGCACCCAGGCAGCATGGTATGCAGAAAAATCACCGGTTTTTAATGTTGTCCATATTACTTTACTATTCGGAACTCCGCCAACATATCCAATTCCCCAATCAGAATTATTTATTGCATTTGAATCTTGACAATTTTTAAGTTCGGATAACATATAATCCATTCGTTCTTTACATTCGGCATTACCAGTTGCAGCATAATTAATTGCCATTGCAGATAAGTAATGTCCGCCGATGTGTCCATCCAATCCCTCCCAGTTAGGATAACTTTTTGCTTTTGGTGTCAAGCCTGCTTCTTTACGATAAGGAGCTAATAAACGATCAACATTATACTCTAAAAGTGTTTTGATGTTAAGGTCACGAGCATGCTTAAAAGGTCCATCAAGTAATGTCACATCATGCAATGGGAATTCATTTGAATATAGTTTATCCTGCGCATGAAGAGATAAAGGTAATAACAACCACAGATAAAAAATCACGAACAAACTTCTCTTCACTATTTTAATCATAATAACATTCCAAATTGATTATTTAGAGAAAACGTACTTAAAAGTAAAATTCTATTTTGTTTCATTTTAATTTCCATAATTTATAAAGTCTATTCCGTAACAGGATTTACACCCGTGCATTACTGATCTTGTAATTGAAACGCAGTAGCCCAAGCGAATAAAATCATTATATATTAATTTTTTCACGATATCCTTTCGCTCCATCATAATTTCAAATCTCTAATATTGATTATTTCAAGGCTAAGTATTTACAAAAAACAAATTTTTAATTTATTTTATTTTTCTTTGTTATCCTTATAGAGATTTTTCCCTTAATATTTATTTTTTCGTTTTAATTCTAATTACCGTCAAAGACATTGCCGGAGATTCATATTCAAAATTAGTTTGAACATTTATTGTTGAATTTAATGGGATAACATTTTCCGGATTATCAAACGTGTCTTCGGCATCAGCATCGCCGGTAAAAACTATTTTTTCAGCATTTGAAATTATATTTTTAAAATCTGATAAATTGATCTTAATGGTTTTTGAATCTTTCCCGGCATTCACAAGTTTTAGGATTACATCTCCTGTTTTACTGTCTTGAACACAAGAACCTGCCAGAGTTGTATCTTTTTCATCTTTTGATATAACATTGTCAAAATAGTAATCTCCCTGGTTCGTCATAAACATTTTCTGTACATAGTAATTAACAGTTGGATGAATGCTGACGTTATCAAAAAAGATCATGTCTGTTTTCCACTGGGTAAAATCCTTTTTTGCAAGCATAGGAGCATAAGAGGCCATCCTAACAATGTCGCCATTGCGTTCGAGTGAAGTCATATAAGCTGCTTCTGCAATTGCATTCCACATCTTGTTTCCCCAAGAAGCATATTCCCCAAGATAAACCTCGGAAGCATTTCGATCGTAAGAATCGTAGCGATTTTGATTTCCCAAAAACCATTCGGGAGGACAATAATAGTGTTCATCTATAATTGGCACTTTTAATTCATTAGCTAATTTCCAACCCTTTTCAAAATCGTCCCCTTTATAGAACGGTCCTGCAGTTCCGATCACCATAATTTCCGGATGTTTCTCTCTTACTGCTTTATAAATCATTTTGAATCGTTCAATAAATTCGGGTGTAATTTTATCTTCATTACCAATTCCAATGTATTGAAGATTGAATGAAGCTGGATGTCCTGCCGCAGCACGTTTAGCTCCCCATTTTGAATCAGCAGGTCCATTTGCCCATTCGATGAGATCCAATACTTCCTGTATATAATCTTTCATTTCATTCATCGGAAGAGCTCTTTGACCGGTACCTCCTATTCGCCAAGTTCCTCCAGAATTCTGACAACAAACTGCCGCAGGTAAAACAGGCAAAGGTTTTGCGCCTATATCTTCACAGAATTGAAAATACTCATAGTAACCTAACCCTGTTGTCTGATGGTAACCCCAAATGTTTCTTTGTTCTTTTCTTTGTTCAATAGGCCCGATTGTATTTTCCCACCGGTACATATTTCCTAAACCATCTCCATGAGCAAGACAACCGCCCGGGAAACGAATAAATTTTGGTTTCATATCTGCAATCATCTGAGCAAGATCAGCTCGTAATCCGTTAGGTCGATTTTTAAAAGTGTTTTCAGGAAAAAGCGAGATTACATCCAGCGCCAGCTTGCCTTCGGTTGCTGCAAGTATTACTAACATTGCGCTATCACTACTTTCAGAGGCTGTAAAACTTGCTGTATATTTTTTCCATTGATTTGATGAAGTGGAAATAACACTCTCGGCATATTTTGTTTTGCCGGAAGGGCTTTGCAAACTAACGGATATAGCAATTGGTTCTTTTGAAATCTGTTTTGCAAATAATGATAAATTATATTTTTCTCCAGACTTAATTACTATTCCATCAAATCCTGAATTTTTTATTCCTACCCCGGCATCACCTGTGTACTTAGCTTCATGGCCTACATGTTCGATTTCCAATACAATATAGTGAGGATTGTTCGGGTGAATCGGGGAAGCGGTTTCTACGCTAATTCTGCCGTAAGAAAATCCGGGAGATATATATTGCCAAAAAGAAAGCGGGTTCCAACCAGGTTGTTCGGTCGGGCTGTATTCAAATGAACGGTTTTGTACAAGTTCCGCGTAAAGCCCGCCATCCGCTGAATAATTTATATCTTCGAAAAATAATCCAAATAATGTTGGACTAATCTTTTTTCTGTCAGAAGTATTCTGAGCATTTAGCATTATAGTTATGGAAAAAAATAACAATACAAAACTTGTCTTTTTACAAAGGTGGATCATACATTCGCTAAAAATTATTTTAAAATATTTTTTCATTTTTTGATATAATATTTCAAACTGTGCAATTACTTAAACAACAACGGTGCAAATTTATAAAGATCATGTCTCCAGACAGGCCAGGCATGTCCGCCGGGATAATCATCATACATATATTTAATTTTCATCTCATCAAATTTTGAAAGCATAGCTTGGCAATTATTGTATGCTATATCTTCTTTACCTCCAATGCCTACCCAAACAAGCTTTAAATTATTTTTAATCATATCAATATTTTTCTTCATAAAATCATATTGAGCATCTGCAAGTTTGCTCTGCATAGGAAGTATCCAACCGGAACTAAATATTCCAAGATATGAAAACATATTTGTGTTATTAAATCCTACATAAAGAGTTTGAAGACCGCCCATTGATAAACCGGCAAGGGCACGATTTTTTGAATCTGTTTCTACACGATAATTTTCTTCAACAAATGGAATAACAGATCTTTTTAATTCTGCTTCAAACATCTTTAATGTCATCTCGCCGAAGCCGGCAAAATCGGTATTGGTATTTCCGTCCGGCATTACAATAATCATCGGCTTTGCTTCTTTTTCTGCAATTAAGTTATCAAGAATCAAATCTGTTTTACCCTGCATTGCCCAGCCTCTTTCATCTTCACCGCCGCCATGTAATATATATAATACCGGATACTTTTCATTTGTATTAACATCATAGTTAGGAGGAGTGTAAATATAAAATTGACGCCAGGTATTAAAGACAGTTGAATAATAACGATTAATTCTGATTTCTCCGTGGGGGACATCTTTTATTGCATAATAATCATCTCCTTTAAATGGCACTTCGATACCGCTTGCCATTCGTCCCATCCCATAAAATGTTTCGCTTGCAGGATCAGCAACGGCAACACCATCAATTATTAAAGAGTAATAATGAAAGCCTTCGCTTAAAGGCTCTGTTGTTACTTCCCAAACTCCAGCAGTATCCTTTACCATATCATATTTTTTTACCAAATCAAGCTGAACTTTTTCTGCGTCCGGTGCTTTAATCCTAAAGATAGCGCGGCTATTGGGTAATATTTGCGGGTATTTTGCTCTTCTAACATTGGTCGAGGCTGGTATACCGAGCAGACTGTAGTCATTAAATTTTGATTTATCTACAGGCTTAAAAATAAGCTGGGAAAACATATACAAACCATTTTTCCAAACTTTAAATTCGTGCACACCCGGTTCAATATAAAAAATATGCGGAACATCATTAGCGACTAAATAATTGTGAGTACGAATGCTAAATGAAATTAAACCATCATCAGCACCGCATGAAATCCAAAGCAATTTTAATTTCTTTTTTGCTTCGTCCGGATTAGGAAGTAATTCTTTGGGAGGTTTTGTATTTGGAGCAGCAGAGAAACTTCCAATCCATTCAAATGTATCAAGATTGCCTAATCCAAAATTCAATGATTGTCCGCCGCCCATTGATAAACCCGCTATTGCGCGGTGTTCTGCATCTTTATAAACGGGAAAAGTTTTTTCAATGAATGGAATCAAATCATTAAGTAAATCTTTTTCGAAAGTTGCAAATGCTGCTACTTTAACGCTGTCAAAAATATTACCGACAGCGCGGTCATCTTTCATTGCTCTGCCATTTGGCAAGACAACTATCATCGGCTCTATTTTATTTTCAGCATAAAGATTATCTAAAATAACATTAGGATGTCCTCCATTTAACCATTCATGTTCATCCCCGCCAATACCGTGCAAAAGATATAACACCGGATACTTTTTATCTTTTGAATATCCCGGTGGAGTATAAATGAGCGCTTTACGTTCTGTACCAACAGTTTTAGATTCGTACATGATTGAATCAATTTTCCCGTGGGCTATATCGGTACGTAGACTGTCAAAGCCAGGCGGCGCTTGTCTTTCAATATCTTGAGCTTGGGAATATATGCTTAATAAAAATAAAACTGTTATTAAATAAAATATCTGTTTCAATGTTCCTCCAATGTTGAAATCCAAATTTGTATATTTATTAAAATTCAACTGTAGTTCCTTTTCCAAAATACTCCAATGCTTTGTTTTTAATTGAAGACATTTCAATACCTACACCTTGTTGTTTATTTACCAAAACAAAATTGAATGTACGCTTATCAATCATTCCTGGGAAAGAACCTTTTCTATCGCTGATAAGCAAAGTTTTTTTCGTATCATCCCATTTGAATGTAATAGTAGAGTACTTTCCTTTTTCATAATTATAATTGTCGTTTTCATCTTCATACAAAGTAAACTCGCCGTCGACACCGGGATAAATTCTAATTTCAATCGGGTCATTTTTTTCTGTTGCATATTGAATGACCGGTCCCATTGGAATGATTGACCCGGCTTTTATATATAGTGGAATTTTATCAATGGGCGCTTCAGTTTTTATTGTTTGACCTCCGTTAACTTGTTTGCCAGTCCAGAAGTCGTACCATGAAGTCGATTCGGGCAAATATACATTCCACTCATTAACATTTGGTTCTGTAACAGGAGCTACAAGAAATGCTTTGCCGAACATATATTCAAATTGCTGTTTCAAAGCAGAAGAATCTCTGCTAAAGTCCATCACAAGCGGTCGCATAATGGTTGACCCGTTTTTTGTTACCTGCCATGCTTCGGAATAAATGTAAGGAAGTAAACGATATCTCAAGTCCAACATTCTTTTCACATTATCCTGTACCAGTTGACTAAAGTGCCACGGTTCTGTTTCCGATTGATATCCGTGAATACGAAAGATCGGATTAAATGCACCCCATTGATACCAGCGTATTAGCAGCTCTTGATAATTCTCATCGGTATACTGCGTTTTCCCTTGACGAAAAAATCCGCCGATATCTGTAGTCCAATAAGGCATGCCGGTAATTACATAATCGAGTCCGGCAACTATTTGTCTTTTGTATGAATCCCATGTTCCACCAATATCACCAGACCAGTTTATGGTTCCGTATCTTTGCTGACCGAGAAAAGCAGACCGTGTAAGTATACAAACACGTTTCTTGGATGTTGTTTCCCGCTGACCTTCATAAACCGCCCGGCTGACAAATAACGGATAAGTAAGACGATAAAAATCTCCGGGTCCCAGGTATGTTGTTAGTCCATGTAAAGCATCGTTCTCAGGTTCGGTTGCGTCCATCCACCATGAATCAACTCCGTAAGAAAATAAATTTTTATTTAATGTATTCCAATATGATTTCCTTGTAAGAGGGTTAAAATAATCCAGCCACTTGCTATCAGGTATAAAAAGATTTTTTGACACGAACTCTTTTCCAATTGTAGAATTCTTATCCGGGTTTGACCAAATTGAAATATTAAAGTGTGCATTCAAATTGTGAATCTCTTTAATAAAACCTGCTGGATTTGAATAATTGACAGTATCAAACTCCGGAACTCCCCAGCCATTATTTCCCCAGTACTGCCAGTCCTGTACAATAACATCCATAGGGATGTTTCTCTTTCGAAATTCTTTTACGGTTTCTACCAAATTGGAGCCCGACGTATAGCGTTCACGGCATTGCCAAAAACCGTAAGCCCAACGCGGCAGCATTGGAACATTGCCTGAAAGTTTTCGGTATGTTGAAATTACATCATCTGCTGATGGGCCAATAGAACACAACATAGTCAAGCAGCTTGGCATTGGGGGAACGGAAAGTTGTTTCGTCGTTTGTAGGTTTCCAGGATAGTTTTGGTGTATTGCTTGATTTACATACCAACTGTACATGATGTTCTCCGGCTTTTAAATTCACCAAAGCATCAGCAGTTGGGGGAAGCCAAAAATTGGTTATGTCGATACATGGCTTTCCGTCGATTACAACATACTGCCGATTATCCATATCGCCCAGATTAAGAAAGATGGAATAAATTCCATCTTTAGGCACTTCAAATTTTCCAGTGTAAAGTGACTGGTGCTGCGAAACTTTTTGAGTACCGGATGTTGTTGTTACTTCAATTTCCTTGTTGTTCCCCTCGGTCGATTGCTCTTGTTTTTCAAGTGTAATTAAATTATCCGCCGGGTTATAATCTGTAAGTCCGTATTGATGCCACAGCAAACCGTATCCTTTACTTGAATAAATAAACGGCAGTGCGATTTGAGAGTTAACCTGAGTTAAACGGCGGGTAATATTTTTTAAATTGTAATGCCCGTCCTGGAACTGACCCAATCCAAAAATATATTCATCATTTGGTGATGCAAAACTTTGTTCAGCTATAAAGCATAGTTCGCCCATAACGGAGTTAGGAATTAATTTTCTTGCGTCTGCTTTTTCGCTCAGAAATATTTTCCCGGAATTATCGGCAAAAGATAATTTGCCTGTTTGCTTATCAATTTCTGTGGTTATGTTTTTTCCTTTCACTTCAATTTTAGATGGTGAATCAGATACTTGAAAACGAGGGGTCCGAATACTTGAAGTAAAGATTAACTCCGGCACCTTAACTTCGATTCCTTTATAGAACTTGATTCTTACAGCATTATCTGTCAATGGATAAATGCTAAGTGTTCCCTCTGATAGAGAAACGTCTATCCCATTTTTTACTTGCTTAAAACTTTTCACATCTTGTCCCCAATAAATAGCAGGAAACAACAAGATTAATAAAAAAGATATAAGTTTCACTTTAGATGCCTTATTTTACTTGAATTAAAACTTCCTCTGCCTGAAGTCCTTCTGATTCCGCGGAAAGACGTATTTCGCCTTTATCTCGTTTCGATTGAACAATAGCGAGACAAAGCCCATGAAATGCTTTTCGCTCGCTGGCTTTGAAATCCTCATGGCTTACAGGATTACCATTTCCCACACCGGCGATGATACCATCGCCTTCAATTTTAAATTTCACCAGGTTGTCAGCGTTTGGACAGATAATCCCATCTTTGTCTACAATTTCAATTTTAATATTCGAAAGATCGTTACCATCCGCTTTAATATTTGAACGGTCTGGTGTTAATACTATTTTAGCCGGAGCGCCTGCTGTTTGCACTTCGTCCGTACATATTATCTTCCCGTTATTTTTGGCAACGGCTTTTAATGTTCCGGGAAAGTATGGAACTTTCCATGCTAAATGTAAATCCTTAGTATCACTGAATCTCTTTTCACCAAGTGATTTTCCATTTATAAACAATTCCACAGATTCACAATTGCTGTAACACCAAACCGGAATTTCTTTACCTTCGAAACCTTCCCAGTTCCAGTGTGGAAGAATATGAACCATGGGTTTGGCGGTCCACTGGCTTTGGTAAAGATAATATCGGTCTTTAGGAAATCCGCACAAATCGACAATACCGAAATAAGAACTGACAGAAGGCCATGGGAACGGCGTAGGTTCTCCAATGTAATCAAAGCCAGTCCAAACAAATTCGCCCGCAACCCAGGGCGCGTCTTTGACAGCCCTGAGGGTTTCTTCAGCCGTATTGCCCCAACTGGGAGCGGAAATGTCGTAAGAAGTGCACTGGTTGTTCAACTCTTTTACAATTTTAAGTGTGTCACCGTCTTGAACCAAGTTGTACTCACCACGCGTGTTGACGGCTGATGCAGTTTCAGATCCAATCAACTTCACCTTTCCATGCAATGTCTGATACATAGGCAATTGATAATTAATACCAACAACGTCAAGCGGTTTTGTAAAACCACTTTTAACAGCTGCTGCAGGCAAATTACAAGCGGAGGTTACAGGCCGAGTTGGGTCTTCTTTGTGGCAGATATCAGCAAGCCGCTTAGACATTTCGTACGCATTGGCGCTTTCCTGTTCAGGGATTTCGTTGCCTATACTCCATAGAATTATGCTGGGATGATTCCTATCGCGATGAATCATGTCCGTCAAATCTCTCTCACTCCAGTCGTCAAAAAACCTTCCGTACCCGTACATGGTTTTTGATTGTTTCCATTCGTCAAAAGATTCGTCCATTACTAAAAATCCCATACGGTCGCATAAATCCAATAATTCAGGATCAGGCGGATTGTGGCTTGTGCGTATCGCGTTGCATCCCATGCTTTTCAAGATTTCCAATTGCCGTTCAATTGCACGCTTATTCACTGCGGCTCCCAAACTACCCAGATCATGGTGATCGCACACACCTTTGATGGCGACATGTTTGCCATTTAGGAAGAATCCTTTGTCTATGGTAAATTCAAACTTGCGGATACCAAATGGTGTAACACAAGCATCAACTGCACTATTGTTCACGATTACTTTTGATTCAACGTGGTAAAGCAGTGGATTTTCCAACGACCACAATTTTGGTTTTGGAACTTTGAGGAACTGTTCGAAGATACCAATGCTATCGGCTTTAACCGTTTGAGCGTTACTGTGGTTGGCAATTTCATGTCCTTCATTATCAACGATGATAGTTTCAAGCGTTACATTTTGAGCCGAAGCAGATTGATTCCTAATCTTCGTCTGAACACGAACTGTAGCTTCGCTTTCAGTTACTTCCGGTGTTGTAACATACGTTCCCCAGTGTGCAATGTGTACCGGTTCCGTTATTGTTAGACGCACATGCCGGTAAATTCCCGCGCCTGAATACCAGCGCGAACATGGCTGCTGCACATCAGCGCGTACAACCAGGGCATTTTTTTCATTACCAAATTTCAAATACGGGGTTAACTCATATTGAAAGCTGGAATAACCGTAAGGTCTGTTACCGAGGTGCACATCATTTAGCCAAACGTCACTGTTCATATACACCCCGTCGAACTCTATGAATACTCGTTTGCCTTGAACGTTGTCCGGCAATTTAAAATCTTTCCTGTACCAGCCTATACCCGCGTTTATATATCCGCCTCCGCTTCCTGCAGGGGAAGTGGATTCAAAAATTCCTTCTGTTATTTTCGTTCCATCACTATAGATGCCGCCGCCCTGGATGCCGTCGAACACGCGAACGGCAATAATGTTTTTACCTCCATAATGTATAATGTTAGCGGGAATTTTATACTGTCGAATTAAATCCCATGCTGTAGTATAGTTTGGGGGAAAGTGACCTAATCCGCCTACTCTTACTCCGTTGAAATAAGTTTCATCGGCGTCGTCGATTTTACCAACGTTGATTACTATGTCCTTCCCTTTTAAATCAGCAGAAATGATCAATTCACGGCGATACCAGCCATAAACATTATCCTGTGTATAGTTCGAAGTTTCTTCCCATGTTGCCGGAAGATTTACAGTTTGCCATGAGCGGTCGTTAAAATCTGGACTCTTCCAAAGTGTATCATCACCTTTGTTAAATTTCCACTCTCCTTTTACAATAGATAATTCTGTTAAGTCCTTGTTTTTATTTTCAGTGTTAGCGAGTCCTTCAATACTCCAGTCGTGCGGCACATCAACTTTGAGCCATGAAGAGTCGTTATATTCCGGTTTTTCTGCGCCATTAATTTCACCAGCATGAAATCGCCAGTTCGAATCAAACGATTGGATTTGCCTGGTTTCGCCTTCACCTGTAAATCCGCTAATTAAAATCACTATTAAAGCGGTTATAACAAAATAAGTAATTTGATTTTTTTTAAGGTTCATTATGAAATGCATCCTATATTAATTTTTACATATTTTTTCTTCATCATTTGATTGTAAGTTTAATTGTTTTCAGATCTTTATTATCCGAACTTGTCCCGTACAATAATTCATACTCTCCGGTTGTTACAGCCATATTGCCATTTGTTCTATCGTAAAATTCGAATGAAGTATAAGGCAGATTGACAACTGCTTTCCCGATTTTTCCGGCTGCTATTTTAACTCTTTGAAATCCTTTTAATGTTTTTATTGGCCCGTCAGTGTCGTTTACCTTGTGCACGTAAACCTGAACTATTTCTGTTCCATCTCTTTTACCTGTATTTGTAACGGGTATAGTTAAATCAACGCTTTCATCTTTGTTAATTTTGTTCTTACTCACTTTTGCTTCACCGACTGAAAAGGTTGTAAAACTTAATCCAAAACCAAATGGGAATAGTGCATCTTCCATAAAACGGTAAGTACGATTTTTCATTGAATAATCTTCAAAGTCCGGTAACTGACTTGAACTTTTATAGAAAGTGATTGGTAATTTCCCAGCAGGATTATAGTCACCAAATAAAACGTCGGCAACTGCCTGTCCGCCAGACTCGCCTCCGTACCAAGCTTGAAGGATAGCATCACAATATTCGGTTTCAGGTGTCAAAGCAATTGCTGAACCGGAACAGTTTACATAAACGACTTTTTTCCCTGCTTCCTTTAAAGCTTTTAGGCAATTAAGTTGAACTTTAGGAAGATCTATATTTGTACGATCGCCGCCTTTAAATCCCGGGTATGATACAGGCATCTCCTCACCTTCAAGTCGCGATGAAAGGCCGCCAACAAATACTACGAAATCATATCCCTGAAGTTTTTTTAATAGATTAGTATAGTCTACATCTACTTCTTTACCAAAATTAAATTCTATGTTTGCTTCCCAATTATTCAACTGTGCATAGCGGATTTCTATTTTATATTTCTTTCCGCTTTCAACTTTGAAAGGATGTCTTGAAGGGAGCGTTCTCCAGTTATTATACTTTGCAATTGATTTTCCGTTTACTAACAATTCAAAATGTCCGGTTGCTCCGGTTTTAAAAACTAATTCTTCACTTTTCGCTGGAACAAACTCGGTTTCATATTTAGCGGAAAAGCCGACAAGTTTAACTCCCGGTGCAAATTCATGCTGACCCGCAACTGTAAGTTTTATAGGATTAACAATTTGCTGTGTGGCAACAACATCACCTGTCCAATCAGGCGTATTCCAATAAGTTGCTTTGAATCCTTTTTGTCCGTCTATCAAACATTGAGGGAAATAACTTTCGGTTACTTTATCTTCAACAAGGTCGCATCCTTTGTCATAAAAAATTTTGTTTGCCGAAAGCTTTGATTTTATTCCATCGAGAATTGAAATTGTTCTTTTTGGTGTACCGTTATAATTGCCCCAAAGCATTGGTTTATCATCTGCATTCGGACCAATTACAGCAATCTTATCAATTGATTTCATTAACGGAAGTATATTGTTTTTATTTTGAAGAAGCGTCATTGATTCGCGAGCCATATCCAATGCAAGTTTTCTATGTGCCTCATTATTAACAATCGACATAGGAATTTTTGTCCAAGGGACTATCGAATCATCATCCATTTCTCCAAGGTCAAAACGTCCAACCAACACTCTCATTAAATGCTTATTAATATCTTCTTCGGTGATCAATCCTCTTGATACAGCTTCGGGTAAATTTTTAAATGCCGGATTATCCCATTGGCATTCAACATCGGTTCCAGCTAAGACAGCTTTAGCTGCTGCGTGAACCGCATCGGATGAAACTTTGTGGCTTGTATAAAAATCTGTGATCGCACCGCAATCGGAAACAACGAGATATTTAAATCCCCAGTCATATCTTAGAATATCCTGAAGTAAACGGCTGTTACCGCAGCATGGTTCATCATCCAAACGTTGATAAGCACACATTACTTCTCGAACATCAGCCTTCTGAACGAGAGCTTTGAATGCAGGTAAATATGTTTCCCATAAATCGCGCGGATCAATATTGTTTAGGTTGATGTTATGCCTGCTCCATTCCGGACCTGAGTGTACAGCAAAATGTTTTGCACAAGCAAGGAGCTTCCGATATTTCGAATCCGCAGGGCCTTGCAAACCTTTTACTACCGAAATACCCATACGTGATGTAAGGAATGGATCTTCTCCGTAAGTTTCTTGTCCACGCCCCCAACGCGGGTCACGGAAAATATTGATGTTTGGAGTCCAAACTGAAAGACTTAAGAAACGCTTGTTTTCAGAACCACTTTTAATTAACTCATTATACTTTGCACGAGTTTCATCAGAAGTAGCGTTGAATATTTTGAAGACAAGAGAATCATCAAATGAAGCTGCCATACCGATCGGTTCCGGGAAAACCGTTACACTGTCATTATTTGCCAGACCATGCAATGCTTCGCTCCACCAATTGAATTTTTTTATACCTAAGCGCGGTATTGCTTCGGATACATCGCACATTAAAGCTGCTTTTTCACTCAGCGTCAATCTTGATATTAAATCTCTAGCCCTTTCTTCCGAACTTAAATTTGGATTTTGATATGGTAATATTTGAGCCCATGTATTTACCGAATAAAAGAGACATACAATGAACCATATTTTCTTAACCATTTTATCTCCGTTGAATACTACTAGTTAATATTAGATTTAAATCAGTCAAATAGTAAGTTCAATTTTAATTTTTAAATACCAGTTGTGCGAATTCATGCAGGCTGCGTCGCCAGCTCTGCCATTCGTGAGCAGTTTTAGGTGAAACATAAAAATGAGCGTTGATACCTTCTTTAGCTATCGCATCAGTATTCTCTTTGGGATCTCCCCCAAACCTCATGCCCCCATTTTTCATATTTTCAATTTCACGGCCGCCAAAGCTTACAAATACCAGTTTCACTTTATCTTTAAAACCTGTCGTGTTTTTAACATCCTCAGGACTAATACTGCCCCCACTGAATAAACCTATATCTGAAAAAGTATCAAGATTTTTTAAAGTGATTATTTTGGTTTCAAAACCACCCATAGATAAACCTGCCATAGCACGATGGGGCTGATCGGTAATTGTGCGGAAATGTTGATCTATATATGGTATCAGTTCGTCTATCAAAACCGTTTGAAATGGTTTGATATCAAAATTTCTGAGACCACCTATTTTAACATCATTGGTCATGCCGTATGTCATCACTATAATAAAAGGTTTGGCTTTACCATCAGCAATCAGGTTATCCATAATTAAATTAGCTTTACCCTGGTTGGGCCAGCCATATTCATTTTCACCATAACCATGTTGAAGATATAATACCGGGTAGCGTTTATCCTGATTTTTTTCGTAGTCTGGTGGTGTGTAAACAAAAGCTCTGCATGAAGAGTTTGTGCTTTTAGAAGGAAAAAGAATTTCCCGAACCTGTCCGTGAGGTACATTCTTAAGTGCGTAAAAATCCTGGTCATGAGCAGGTATTTCAATACCGCTGCCCCAACGCATGGCGCCGTAAAAGTATAAACTGTTGGGATCTGGAACTGCAGCCCCATCAACCCAAAGTTGATAATAGTGAAAACCTTCGTCCTGAGGATTTGAGTCACCAGTCCAAACACCATTCGTATCTTTAATTAAATCATATTTTACTGCGCTGATATCAAGCTGCACTTTATGCGCCTCGGGTGCAGATATACTCGCACGTACTCTTCCTTCTGAATTAACCTGAGGAAACTCCTTGCCCGGCTGATTTGTAGTTGAAGGTTTAAAATCCTCTTTAATTGTTTGCTGATCTGTCTGAGCAAAACATAATGAACCTGAAATAGCAAAAAATGCTGCTACTAAATAAGCTGCCAGTTTTTTCATTTTAATTCTCCTTATTCATTAAATAAAAGTTGAGCAAATTCATGTAGGCTTCTCCGCCAGCTTTGCCACTCATGGGCTGTTAGTGGAGAAACATAATAATGTGTATTCATACCTATATTTTTTAACGCTTCAGTATCAGCATCAGGATTGCCGCCGAAACGAGTGTTACCGTTTTCATCAAGTTCCCGGCTGCCATAGCTGACAAATAAAAGTTTTACTTTTTCTTTGAATCCTGGTGATTTGTTTATATCATCCATAGTAATGCTGCCGCCGCTGAACAAACCTACATACGAGAATACATCTGGATTGGCAAGAGTAATTACTCGTGTTTCCATTCCGCCCATTGATAACCCAGCCATAGCACGGTGCTGTTGATCAGCAAGAGTACGGTAATTGGAATCAATCATTGGGATGATATCATCAATCATAGTTTTCTTGAATCCATCTGCCCAGCCTGCAGGAGGCCAGCTTCCGGGTGCAGGACTTTGGCCAGGTTTGGGTCGAGGAACATTCTCGGGCCAGCTCCAGGTACCGTTATCCATTACAATTATAAACGGTTTGGCTTTTCCTTCAGCAATTAAGTTATCCATTATAAGATTGGTTTTACCTTGATTAGGCCAGCCGGTCTCATCTTCACCGCCGCCATGTTGAAGATAAAGAACCGGATATCGTTTTGTGCTGTTCGTTTCATAATCAGGCGGAGTATATACGAAACAGCGGCGCAAGCTGTTATTACTTTTTGAGAAATATATTTGCTCGCGAATCTGTCCGTGAGGTACATTTTTCAAAGCATAGAATTCTTGATCATGTGCAGGGATTTCAATGCCGCTACCCCAACGGCTGGCACCATAAAAGTAAATGCTTCCAGGATCAGGAACTGCAGCTCCGTCTATCCAAAGTTGATAATAATGGAAACCTTCATCCTGCGGATCAGAATCGCCTGTCCATACACCATTTTTATCCTTGGTTAAATCGTATTTTACAGCGCTAATATCAAGCTGCACTTTGTGAGCCTCTGGTGCTGAAATACTTGCTCGAACTCTTCCTTCAGAATTAACCTGGGGAAATTCCTTGCCCGGCTGATTTGTGGAGGCAGGTTTAAAATCTTCCACAACAACGGTTTGTTTTGACTGAGCAAAACAAGTTACTCCAATTGAAAATACAATAAGTAAAACAGGTAAAAGTTTTTGTCCCATTGTTAATCCTCCCTCATGTAATTTTCTAAATTATTATTGTGTATTAAACTTCTTCACTTACTAAATTATTTAACAGGTTAATTCTTTTCTTCAAAAACCATTTTGTCAATATTAAGGGGACCGCCATCAATAACTAGTTTAAGAATATGCTTTCCTGCTTCAAGCTTAACATTCTTTTTCACAACATCCCATGATTGAAAACCTTTTGTATTTGGAATCGAAACAGTTCCCGTTTTGTTTTCACCGTCGCATTCGAGATGAATTTTCGAATTATCTGAAGTTGTGGCAACATAAAATGAAACTTGATAAGTTGATGGTTTACTAATAGAAACCGTATAAGCCAACCACTCACCGGCTTGAGTCCAGCCTAAAGTGTAGCCGCCTTCAGAACAAACATCTATATCAACGCCTTCATTGGGACGGTATCGCCCGCCTTGATTAATATCATCCGAATCGTAATACGCATCGCCCGGGCATCCTGTGTCATAGTCTTCAGCTTCAATTGTACCGGGTATTGAATGAGGTTCGAGCGAGACGATTCCATCCGCAAAAGCTTCCTGTTTCTTTTCGCAGACTTCCATTAACTTCCATTTAAACGCAGTACCGTTTTCCAAATTAGCTAATCCGGCTTTATCCCCTTTAGCAATAGTAATGTTTACAGATAATATCATATTCGAAAATTGTTTATTTGATATTTTGTAATTTCCGTTACGAACATCATCAATTTTCCAAAGTTGATTATCATCTCCGGTAAAACTTGAAATTAAAAGCTCATGATTGGAATTATCACATTCAAAAACTTTATCACCATTTTCACGATTCATAATTTTATAAATTCCTTTACCAGCAGATTCCAATTTCCATTGGTTTGAAAAATCTTTTCTTTTATCTGTCAGTTTTAAATCCGAACCGAGCACCAAACTACCAGTGCTATTGCCAGGCACGATGTAATAGTGCGGATTACAATTAAGATCAACATAATTATCAAACGGCGGGATTTTTCCATTGAAGTTTAGCTTTATGACATAAGCTAATTCCTGGAAAGAACGCTCGGGTAAATCAACTACCAATCCTTCTTTATTTTGTTTGAACGTTAGTGGAAGGTATTTGCCGGCTTCATCGTTTATAAGCTCAACAGATTTCAAGTTGTGCAAATTGATTCTATCGGAAGTCAATGAACTAAGTATAATTTCTTTTTCACCTTTATCCCATCCTAGTAAAATTGCATAAAGAGTTGTATTGTCTTTGGATCTTGTGTAACGAATATCTTTTGCCGTTCCTTCTGATGGCGCACCCATTACACCGTGAGCGGCTCCCATTTTAGTTGGACCTTCTCCGTATATGTCCCAAGCGCGGGTTGCATAAACTGCTTCACCATATTTTTTCAGCCAAGTTCCCATAGCAAGCAAAATATCTTTTTGTTCCTGGGGTATTGTTCCATCTGCTTTTGGAGAAATGTTGAGAAGCAAATTTCCGTTTTTACTTATTCGGTCAATAAAACCATGCAGTATCTGTTTCTTGGAATAGTATTGGAGACCTTCAGTATAACACCAGCTTGAAGAACTAATTGCATCATCTGTTAACCAATAGTTATCTGTTATATCCTGGGGCCCACCGCGTTCGTAATCCAGCACTGCACATTTAGTATTTAAACCGTCTTTATATGTGGCTACAACAGGTTTGTTCCATTCTTCTGCTTTGTTATAGTAATAAGATAAAAATTGTAAAAGAATCGGTTTTGAAATTAGATGCAGATTAAAATCCTGCCAAATAATATCGGGTTTATAATTGTCGATAATTTCTTTGTGCTTAGCTAACCAGAATGCTTCGTTTTTTTCTTTTCCCTGCTGCCCAAAAAGCTTTTGAAGTTTTGGATCGTTTGTTTTAGGCACATGATCATAGTATCCGGTAATGTTATACGCATGATGCATAGAAAGAATTACCTTCATATTTTTTTTACGGATGGCATCTGTTAACAACTTTACCAAATCAAGTTTAGGCCCCATATCTTTTGCATTCCATGGATTAACCTTACTTGCCCACATAGAAAAGCCGTCATGATGTTCTGCAACCGGACCAGCAAATTTAGCGCCTGCATCAGCAAACAACTGCGCCCATTCATCCGGATCGAATTTTCCTCCTTCCGATTTAAGCTTTGGCGCAAACTGAACGAAGTTTCCTTTCTTATCTTTTGCCCCAGTGATAAAATAATTGTACGGCCAAACTGATGGATCGCCGTAAGTTTCAATATGATGTTTGTTCTCTGCGGATCCCTTGATATACATGCTGCGCGGGTACCATTCGTTGCCAAATGCCGGAACGGAGTAAACTCCCCAGTGAAAATAAATACCAAACTTAGCGTCTTTGAACCATTCAGGTACAGGATTCGCTTTATCCAATGATTCAAAGGTTGGTTGATATTCTTGCTTTGGAGTTTGAGCTGAGAATTTACCGGCTATTCCTATTATAAATAGAAAAAGAAATAATATACTTTTGTTTTTCATAAATATTTTTATTTTAAAGTTGTCTAACACATCTGTGTCAAATATGACTCAAGATGATTTTTTAATTTTTGTCAAGAAAATATTTTAAGATATATTTAATGAAAATATCACTTGTCAGCATTAATTTTAAATAACATTTTATTTGAATATAAACTTCAATTCCAGATCAATATTCAACACATTGTTCCGTCCATGTTGGACCATTTATATAAAACATCCCGTCTTTATAATGTACTGGTTCGATTCCTAATTGAGGAGTTTTTTCCCATGGCTGTAAGTCCGGGCAATACGGATATGGTCGTTTGTCATACATCATATAGTGACATGAGCTCCACAACTTGCCGTCGGGTCCTTCGAGCAAAGCATTGTGTCCTGTTTCGCAATATGGATCTTCAGTATCCTGAAATTTCAAATTTGCATAACCGCCCTCAATTGCAAGTTCCGGACGATAGCCTTTTTTCCGCGTACCAAAGATCGGTTCACGTGATGCAAATTCCCAAGGACCAAGAGGAGATTTTGATTTTAAAAGGCCTACTTCGTAGCCGCGAGTCCATGTTGAAAAAAACATGAAGTAGGATCCGTCCCTCTTAATAACAAATGGACCTTCAATTCCTCCTACTGTCCAGTCAGGATTACCAGGTGATTTTTTATCAAGAAATTTCTGAATACCACCTATAAGCCTTCCTGTAGACAAATCAATTTTCGCCTGGAAAAGACCATTACCGCTGCAGTAGAGATATGTCTGTCCGTCTTCGTCCTCGAACAAAGTTGCGTCGTTATTATATTGAGGAGTTAAGGGACCGTTTACAAGTTTATACGGTCCGGTTACTTTGTCAGATGAGAACAACCAGATACTGTGAGTCTTCATTCCCTTCGGATCATCCTCCGTAACTTTTCCGCTGTTAATTGTAAGCCAATATTTATTTTGGATGAAATGAATTTCCGGTGCCCAGAACCTGCCGTTATATGGGCAATCGGGAGGAAGTTTACTTGCATCAATGAGCCATGAATGTTGTTTCCAGTGAATCAGGTCATCTGAAACCAATAACCTTACTCCGGGATTTGGACCAGTCCAAACCGGTAATGAAGTTCCTGTGCAATACCATTTATCACCAACCTTTATAATGCAATGATCACGCATAGCTATTGAAGTGTCTCTTGTAATAGGATTTGTATAACAGAAAATATGTTTAGTCGGGCTATCACTTGATACATTTTTATTGGTTTGTCCCTGTGCAAAACAAATAGAAGTAAAAACAAAAAAACTCCAAAATAAAATTGTCCCAATTTTCATATTACTTTTTTTCCATATATTTACTAAAATCTATTGTCTTTCATACTGACTTTCCGGCATTTTGAGATAAGTGTTTTCATAACCGCCGTCGTCAATAATAACCTTAAGGAAAACAACTCCAGGGTCTAACGGCTTGATCGTTAATATATGTTCCCTGTCTGTTGAATGAGACAAAGGAAGTGTTGTCTCAGTCTCAATTATTCTTGCGGCGCCTGCCGGATACATTTTTGTGTAATTGTTTTTCCAAGTTAACTGATCATTAATATTCCATTGTTTTTCCATTCCACCGTCAAAGGAAGTAGCAACACTTTGTCCGCCTTTTTTAAATGGCAGTGTACTATTAAAAATAATTCTCAGTTTAACGCTGTCAGATGTTGTATTAAGTTTCATTTTGTACTTCAACGACGCGCCTTTTGTCTTTTCGGTATAAGGCATCAAAGCAACACCGGAAAGAGTTCTTCCAAGATTGGGAATAACGGTCCATTTTGTTTTACCGGTTGTGCTGCTTTCAAAATAGTGTTCTGCTTCCATAACAACTACGCCGCACTTTTCATTAAATATGTAACCGCCTTGTTTTGTTTCTTCCGGCGTTACTCGAGTAATTACCGGCATTATGTTACCTTGCTTTGGTTCATCCCATGATGTATATCCGATATGAGTCTGATCCATCATATGATTCCATTTGCCGCCTGCAATTTTATGATTGTAATCATATGAAAGCTCAGCGTCGCGTTTAAAGCAATATTCAACCCGGTCAGCCCAGTAGTTGGCTCTTAAATCTTTTTCGGAAGCCAATTTTGAATTCATTGCAGCAGAATAGTACATATCATAAAGATTAGCCATAGCGCTAACCGGATGCAGTATCAGTTCTTTGTATGCATCCTTATATGAATCGGGCATATCCATGAATTGCCTTAATGCGCGTGCTTCTAAAGCCATATACTCATCTCTCACTTGCTTAAATTCCCCGCTTCGCAGGTTATAAGTTCTTTGATTCATCATTTCGGCGGTGACGCGGCTGTTAAACTTACAGTATGTACTTAATATATCAGCCGCTTCAACTGAAGCATCCGAACCAAATTGTTGTTCACAAAATTTTCTTGCATATTCTTGTAGATTATTTGCATTAAAGGATTCAGGATTCCAAGCCATATTTAAAAAGAAATCAATCGGGTATTCATCAGGTTTCAGATCGCCCACATTCAAAATCCAAATTTTGTCAACGCCGTAGCTGTAAGTTAATTGTAGTTGTTCCCACATGTGAGGAATTTGAGTCATGTTAAGCCATTGGTAAGCTCTGGGGGCGCCGTGCAAATCAACATGATAATAAATACCATAACCGCCAGGATGTTTTTTCTCACCCAGTTCCGGGAGGCGGCGTACATCGCCCCAATTATCATCACACAGTACAATTATCATATCATCAGGAACTTTCATTCCTTTGTCAAAGTAATCCAAAACTTCACTATATAAAGCCCAGATTTGCGGAGTTTCTTTAGCAGGTTTATGTGTCACCTTCTCAATGATTTTTCTCTGGTCGCTCATAATTCTTTCAAGCAGCTTAAAATTTTCTTCCGCACTTCCTGCATCACTCATAGGAAGATCACCATCTCCACGCATACCCATTGTAATAATGTTTTCATAATTTTTGTTTCTTTCTAATCCATCCTCCCAGAACTTTTTTAATCCTGACTCATTTGTCTTATAGTTCCACTCGCCATTCCCGTACTCTTTACGATGTGTATCCCACTCTTTTTGAGCGCGCATCATCGGTTCATGATGCGAAGTTCCCATAACTATTCCATACTCATCTGCAAGCCTGGGATTTTCCGGATCATCTTCATTAAAAGCTTTTCCCCACATTGCAGGCCACATATAGTTTGCTCTCAAGCGAAGGAGCAGTTCAAACATATGTGCATACATTTTACTGTTGATGCCTCCAAATTTTGCACGCGCCCAACCGCCGAATGCCGGTTCTTCATCGTTGATAAAAATGCCCCGGTATTTTACCTTGGGTTCACCCGATGAATAACGGCCTTCTAATACATACGCAGAAGGTCTTTTCATAGCAGGCACATCCGCCCACCAATACCACGGCGATACACCTAACTGTCTGGATATTTCATAAATTCCATATATTGTCCCACGTTTATCACTACCTGCAATTACCAAACACTTCTGCACATTGGGTTTTGGATTTTCAATAGTAGCTATTACAAAACTTTCCCACTTTCCTTTTAAGTCTTTTGTATCAAGTTTACCTGAAGATACAAGTTCATCAATAACTTTGCTTTTACCTAAAGTACCTATTACTATTTCATTGTCCGCAAATACATCGTTGCTAATAATTCCTGGCATTACACCGGTCACACTGTCAACATCCGATTGCAAATCATTAATTGCACGAATAACTCCTTTGTAATCACTTGTATCATAGCGGATGGAAGCAGCTGCGTGGTCCAACGCAACAATTGGGAAATCCGATTCATGTGTAGGTTTGTCTATAATAATATTTGTCGTTAGTCCAAAGGTTTGTTGTGCAACAATAGGCAAACATAGAAGGATGCTTAATAAAAATGTAAGACTAAATTTCCTTAAACAAATAATTCTATTCATTTTTTCCTTCTTGCAATCTCATATAATTACGTATGTTAATTTTGCACCAGTAGAATCCCGACAAAACCACCTCTTGGAAGACAATTAACCTTTATAACATCACCTTTCTTAACTTTTATAGATTCATACGAAAAAGATTTGGCTTCGCTTGTAACATTCACCAATGAATCGAAATGATTTGGAAAAACATAACGGAAAGCAACTCCGTCATTATAAACTCTAAATACAATATCCAAAGGTTGGTTATTGGAATTTTTATAACTAAAAACTTTTTCCGTACCGAAATTTTCACAAGTCTTCCGCTTACCTGTAATCATCAGATACTTATCGTGTATTTCTCTTGCTTTAGATTCCTTCATAAGACTTAAGCTATGGACAAATTGCTGATCTTTACGGGATATCCCCAATGGCGAGTTCGGCAATACTTCAACATATTTTGAATCATCCTTGTACATGATTCTAAAAAATACTTGGCCTGAAGTTTTTTCTGTAATAACTACTTTAATGTTATTGTTGGGAGAGATAATCTCCTGTGCATTTAATGAAAAAGTAATTAATACTATAACTGAAAAAAAGAATACCAGATATTTTCTCATCATGAAATTCCAACTATAAATTATTTATTAATAATTTCATTCTTATGTAAAAATCAAAATATGTATTAAACAGAATTTTTAGATTTTCTTATTCTCACGTTCTCCATAGTTTAAATTCAAATAATTTTTCATAAAAAAATAGTATCAGATTATGTTTAAAATTTTAATTGTCGTTCTCATCATTATGATTAACAAATTCTTCGCAACATAACTTCTTAGACATAAGCAAAACTTTATTTATTTTCATCAGAAAATTTCCACCAATCAAAGTTGAACAAATCTTTTTCTCCCCTGAACATAAAGAACAAATCGTGAACACCCTTAATATTATCCACCGGAGTACTGACAGTTTTCCAAATGTCACCTTCACCGGAAGTATTTACGTTAATTGTTCCCAATATTGGTCCATCAATTTTGTCGGTATGAATTTCAATCTTTCCACCATATAAAGAAGCTACACTTACTTCGACCGAAGCTGCTCCTTTTGAAAAGTCAACACCTTTGACCTTAATGTAATCGCCATTATTAATGGAGGTAACAATTAATCTGTCTGCAATCTTTTTTCCCTTGTCCCATGATACATTGCGTTCCCATTCAGTTACCAAGTCTGTTTTAATGCCTTCGCTAAAAGCCATTGTTTCTGCTTCGACGCGGTTATACGGGTTCACACTACCAAGTTGTTTAACACCTATTGTTGACCAGAACGGAAGTTTCTGAATTGTACCATCAGCATTGTAGGTTATTTGTCCGACACATACCGAACGTCTTTCATAATGCTTGGACATGGTTTGTTTCATGATGGCATAATTGAAACCAAACACGTATGAGTTCCCTTTGTAGTCTATGATTCCCGGATGGTTTCCACTTGAGCGCTGGTCCCCGTCCATTATCATTCCTTTATACTCCCATGCACTAGTTGGAGAGTTACTCATTGCATAACCAATTCCTTCCGGGACAACAAGTTGAAGCATACGCCAAATAATAATGCCCGCTGCGTTTCCATACCCATGGCCCTTCCTGGTAATTAGCAGGTTTGGAAGGATCATTTATTATTTCGCCCGAGTAAGAAATCATATCTTCGTTAAGTTTGACATAATAAAGATCAGGATTTCCCCAATAAAGATAAGCCTGTCCATCGTCGTCAATTAATATGGTTGGGTCAATGTCGTGGACGCTATTCTTAATCAGCGGCTTCCCGATAGGGTCTTTGAAAGGTCCATATGGACTGTCGGAAACAAGTACGCCTATTCCGGTGCCATTCGGCATAGGGCAGTACATATAAAACTTATTGTTTCGTTGAATACACTGAGGTGCCCAGGCGCCATTATCGAATGATGCCCATTTGAAATCTTTTAAGGATGCTATAACCCCATGGTCAGTCCAATTCACCATATCGGTGGAAGTGTATAACAACCAATTCTCCATTTTAAATCCAAAGGCATCATCTTCATCATGGCTTGTGTAAAGAAATACAGTATCTTTATAAACCATGGGAGCCGGATCGGCAGTAAACTTAGTTTGGATTATCGGGTTCTGAGCTAAGACTTTGCATGGTAAAATAATCACCGCAAAAAGTATAATTGAAAAAGTAAAAATTCTGTTCATAGTTTAATATTTATTAGTAGTAAAATTTTTTGTCCCTTTCATTTTCAATGACTCCTATTCTGAACCTACTTTAATAACAGCGTTGAATGCCGGTTTGGGCTGCAACTGGCGATCAAACAAAAGCGCATCTTGACCCCAACGCCACGACCGGGCGTCACTGATACCCCAGAAAGTTACACGATCAATAACGTCTGAGTGACGCTTGAAGATTTCAAACAACTTCCTGTATACTTCAGCCTGCTTCAGGTAGTTCTCTTTCGGGATGGTTCTGTTACCGGCATGGATACCAAAGGCGCCGCTGTTTTCACCTGTCGCCGTCACATCCAATTCGGTGATGCTAACTTCCAATCCCAGGGATGCATAATCGGTAATCGCTTTTTCAACGTCGGCAAGATTGGAGTCCAGATGCCAATGTCCTTGGATACCCACACCAGTGATGGGCGCTCCCTCCGCGATAAGACGCTTGAGAAGCATCATGGAACTAGCGTGTTTGCCTGTGTCCCCTACTGCACCCTGCTCAATATTATAGTCATTGTAAATCAGTTTTGCATCCGGATCTGCTTCATGTGCCCATTTGAACGCCATGGTCAAAACATCCGGCCCAATTGTTTTGTACCAACTGCGTTTACGCAGGTTCTCTGTTTTGCCTGCACCGCTATCTGCGATCGCTTCATTAACTACATCCCAGCCAACTACGCGCCCCTTGTAGCGTCCAACTACAGTAAAGATGTGTTTTTTCAATCGTTCCATAGCCAATTCACGAGTTGCAGGTTGCCCATCCGGCCCCTGAAAGAACCAACGACCTGTTTGTGAATGCCAGAGCAGTGTATGGCCCCAAACCTTGACTCCATTCTGCTGACACCAATCGACCATCGCATCAGGGGTAGTGAAATTGTAAGTGTCCTCAGAAGGATGAATCGGCTGCGGCTTCATGCAGTTTTCCGGAGTTAGTATGTCGTATTGCGTTTTAATATTTGCAAGCTCCACATCTGAATATCCCTTTAGATCGCCTGCGGTACCAATTAGAAATTTTCCGGCATAAACATCTTTAAGGGATTTTAAGGATTCTTTAACGGCATCGTTCTGGCCATATGTAGTTGCGGCTAATACAGCATATATGATAAAATTTAATATAATTGTTCTGATTGTCATATTTCAATTCCTATAGATATTTTTAAATGTTTTTCGGTCTACAACTTAACAGGCTAGCATATGTACTTACTTCCGTTCAGTTGAAAAACTATATTATATATCTTTCTTACTCCCAATTCTAAATTGTAACATTTGCATTATAGTTTAACTTCAACTTTCTTTCCATTATAAGTAACTACTTTATCGTACTTTTCAACAACTTCATTCCCAACGCCGTTATTTCCAGAAACTTTTACAATTCTGAATTTCCGTTCGTTGAACATACCGGGGAACGAACCTTTTCTGTCATTGATGGTTAAAGCTTTATTCGCATCATCCCATGTAAAAGTTATAGTAGAATAAATTCCTTTTTCATAATTGTAGTTGTCGTTTTCATCTTCGTACAATGTAAACTCACCGTCGGCACCAGGATAAATTCTTATTTCAAGATCATCCCATTTCTTTTCAGTAGCATATTGTACTATAGGGCCAATAGGAAGTACGGAACCTGCTTTAACAAACAACGGCATTATGTCAATCGGTGTTTCTTTAGATATAGTTTGTCCACCGTTAAATTTTTCACCCGTCCAGAAATCAATCCAATCGACTCCCTTAGGCAGATAAACTTCAACACTTTTTATTTTGCTGAAATCTCCGACTATGGTTGTATCATTTCCATGAACAACTATCTTAGAATACATTGGAGTAGTTACAGGGCAAACGAGCATAGACTTACCGAACATATATTCGTTGTTGATATCCAGAGCATCTTTATCATTTGCAAAATCCATGACCAATGCACGCATCATACTCGATTGATTTGCAGTAACATCCCATGAAGTAGAATAATTATAAGGTAACAACCTATAACGAAGATTTATAAACTTATCAATCGCGTCATAAATTTTATCGCCCTTCTTTCCAAACTGATAAATTTCACGAGGGGCATCCGTTCCGTGTGAACGCATCATGGGACAGAATGCACCAAACTGTATCCATCGTGCGTATAATTCACAGTAGTTTGCATCTTCCAACTTTTTCGGAAAATTCCAAAGGAAGAAACCTCCTATATCACTGTTCCAATAAGGAATATCGCTGAGTGAAAAATTTAAGCCGGCGGAAATTTGATTTCTTAATGCATCCCAGGATGCAACAACATCACCAGACCAGGTATTGGCACCATAGCGCTGCTGTCCTGCAAATGCCGAGCGTGTAAGTATAAACACACGTTTGCTGGAAGTTACCGAACGCTGGTGTGTATATAAACCGCCTACAGTCATTAAAGGAAAAGCATTTCGTACTTTCCGGAATGAACCAAGATAAGTTTTATTATCGAGATCGGATTGTTTGAAGTCCATATGATCAGGTTCCGAAGAATCCATCCACCAGCCGTCCATTCCAAGCGAGAATATTCCTTTGTTCAGATACTTCCAATAAATATCACGGGCTTCGGGATTGTAAGGATCATAAACTCTAACGCCTGATGGGTAATCCATTCTCGGCGGCCATTTTTCAGAACCAGATAAAGGCCATGTCTGAAAATCCATAAGAGCACCTATTTTATCCAGGTCTCTATACTGTTTTGTTTTAGGGCCAAACGAATTCCAAATTGAAATAAGCATGTGTGCATGAAGCTTGTGCACATCATCAACCATTTTTTGCGGATTATAAAAATCCACATTAAGGAAGTCCATTGCATTCCACAAATAATTGTTGCCCCAGTATTGCCAGTCCTGAATTATGCCATCGAGTGGAACTCCAAGCTCGCGATACTTTTTAACTACATCAACCAACTCATCTTGACCTTTATAACGTTCTTTGCTTTGGAAGTAACCAAATGTCCATAACGGAAACATTGGAACCTGTCCGGTCAGATTTCGCATTTGAGCAATTACTCCGTCAGCATTTCCTCCGTACATAAAATAGTAATCTATGCAATCACCAACATCAGATTTGAATGAAGTACTTTCCGAATTATCTTCAAAAATTGTAGGTGAATAATTATCCCAATATAAACCATAACCTTTTACCGATACAAAAAACGGAATGTAATCATCTGTATTTCCTTGAATCATATTTAATTTAAGATTACGCTTCACCATTTTGCCCTGCTGCTGCTGTCCCAAACCGTAAATGGCTTCATCTTTATCCAAAACAAATGATTGATATACGCTATAGGTTTTAGAACCAGCATCGTTGAAATCAGTAAACTCTACACCATCTTTTTTTTCATTTAATAAATTGTCACTATTCGGAGTTGAAAAAGAAATTTTACCATTTTTCAGATTAAGATCCACTTGGATATTTTTACTTATTAAAAGTAGTACGTCACCTTTCTGATTTATGTTGATATCTGTTTTTTGAGGAGTCGCGACAACCGAAAGACTTTTCTTAGAAAAAGTTTTACCTTCAGGAGATTTCAGTATTCTAACTGTTGACGGATTGTAGAATTGTATTTCAACTTCGATAGAGTTGATTATTGATTTAGCTCCCAAATCTGTTTTCTGATAAGTTTGAGCACTGCAATGATTAACCAAAGTAAATACACATAAAATAAATACAAATAATTTATTATTCATAGATTAACCCATGACATATTAGATTTACTATTAAACAAGTAGTTGTCGCACACAATTAAAATTATCTTTTAAATAACATATTGGATCGTAATCTTTTTCATATTGTATCTTTTGATGATTATCAGATCTTTCTCACTTCAGCAAAGTTTTTATAACGAATCCGCCGTAAGGCTGCATAGTTATGTTTGAGGTTTCCGATAAATCAATATTTCTTTTTATAAAATCTTTTGAATCATCGGAATCGGTTATCATAATACCTTCGGATGCATTACTAATGTATGGAACACTTAACTTTATTGTACGTTCTGAGTTTTCCCCATTGATTCCTGCTATATACCAGACATCACCTTTTTTTCTTGCCAGTACAACATATTTACCCGGATAGCCGTCAATAAATTTTACATCGTCCCATGTATACGGTAATGTTTTCATATATTCCTGAACAAAATCCTTTTGAGCTGCCATTCCTGTAGGTGTTTCGGCAATATGCTGTATACCCGAAGTAAATAAAACTGATAAAGCTATTTCAAAACCACCGGTAGTTCTGCGCTTTATATTTGGTATGCCTGAGAAATTTACAGGCGTAAAATCCATCGGGTCGAAAAGGTTTCTTGTAAAGGGAAGCATTGTACAATGCGAAGGCTGCTGGTCAGCATATTCTTGTCCAAAGGTTACATATTCTTCTCCTTTAATAGCTTCCATACTTACTAAATTTGGATAAGTTCTATACCAGCTTCTTGGGAAAGTGCAGCCGTGAAAGTTTACTGCCAGATTGTATTTAGCGGCATCCTTCAAGATATCGATATAATATTTCATCATGGACTGTCCATCGCCGCCAAAAAAATCTACCTTAATACCTCCAATACCCATATCCTTTAACTTCTGAAACTCCGCGTGCCTCGATTCCTTTGTCAGCATTTTATCGCGCGGTGTGAGTGGAGTTGTATTCCAATCGCCTGCGGAATTGTACCACAATAAAATTTTTACGTTTTTAGTCCTGGCATAATCTGCAAGCAATTTAATTTTTGCATATCCAATTTGAGTATCCCAAAAAGCATCGATGAGACAATAATGCCAATTCATTTTTGCGGCAAAATCTATATACCTCTTTTGTGTACCATAGTTAGTTGAATCATCTTTTAAAATAACCCAGCTCCAAGATGCAATTCCAGGTTTCAACCATGATGAAACATCATATTTTGCAGGTGCAGCTAAATCGGTTTCTAAAGTAGATTCAACCAGGCCAGCAAGGTTTTCGGATATTGCAATAATACGCCAGGGAGTATACCAAGGTAAAGTCGATTCAGGTAAAAAAGGTTCGCCTGACCTGCATTCCTGCGGTTCAGGAAATTGTACCGAATATTCACCGTCAGGAGAAAACTGGCTTAAACGTGTTCCGCAATAATTTGTGTCAACAGCAGTTTCAGTAATACTGATCCAATATTTTTCAAAATTAAAAAGTGCAGGCATTACCCATCCAGCCTGATAAGGGGAAACTGTCCCTACCGGTATATCCATTTTATAATATTCTTCATAAGATGGAGAGGAATAATTCCATCCCATTCGGGCATCAGCACATGGCTGCAAAAAAGCTTTTGTAGATAGGTCAAAATGAAAGGAACTTAATTCTTTGTAAATTATTAAAGTTGTATCGGGATTCCCTGGGAAAAAATACCTGAACGCTACACCATCATTTGAAACCTGGAATATGATTTCTATCAATTTTGATTTTGCATTCTTCAAATAAAAGATTTGTTTATTTCCCGAGTAATTACAATTCAATCGTTTGCCATGAAGTAGTTTGTAATTTTCAGTTACAACACTGAGATTTGAAACTGAGTCAAGGTTTAGATTTGCAGAAAAGTCACCATCGTTTCTAACAACTCCTAATTTTGATTGTTTAAGGATAGTGGATCCTAAATATGAAATAGTGTAAACAGGTTCTCCTGTATTCGTCAGCCAAAAGTTGACTGAGATTTTACTATTTGGACTTTTTAATTCAAAATTATCATTACAAAATGCATTTGCAAAAAAAGCCAGCAAAAATAATATCAGCAGTAACGAGGTATTTTTCAAAATTAATTTTCCTTTAATAAATTATTTTCTAAAAGTAATTAAGCAACAAAGAATATTCATAGATCCAGTTATAACAATTATATATTTCAAGCTATGAAACTTCACTTCTCATTAATTAATAAATTTAGAATTTTTCATCCATTTAAATATAGACGCCATCCAATCTTCTGTCTTTAGAGCCAAAACAAATCCATGATTACCTTTAGGATAAATATGCATTTCAACAGGCACATTATGATGTCTTAACGATTCAAAATATACGATGCTATTATCCACGTCCACTACTTTATCATCAGCCGCTTGAGTTATATAAGCAGGCGGCGTATTTTCATCTACTTGCAATTCATTAGAGAATTCATCAATTAATTTTTTCGATGGATTATTGCCTAATAAATTCGTTCTTGAACCAAGATGAGTTAAACTGTCTTGCATACTAATTACAGGGTAAACCAATATCTGAAAATCCGGACGCAAATTTATGTTATTGTTATTTTCAATAACTGATTTTTTATAATGAGTAGCTTCCGTTGAAGCCAAATGTCCACCGGCAGAAAATCCCATTATTCCAACTTTGTTTGTATCGATTCCCCATTTGGCAGCATTTTCTCTAACAACTTTAATTGCTTGCTGGGCATCCTGCAATGGACCTATAGTTTTATCAATCATCGTTGAATCACTGGGAAGTCTATATTTAAGTACAAATGCGGCAACACCATTTTTAGCAAATTCTTTTGCAGTTCTTATTCCTTCAGCTTGATAAACAACTACTGCATAACCACCACCTGGACAAATGACAACTGCCGCTCCAGTAGATTTTTCTTTTTCAGGCAAATAGATCTCTAAGGTTGGGGTTGTAACTCCGGAAAACATTCCTGAACGCTCGGATTCTTTTACACCAGATGTTTTTGAATTAGGAATATCACCGGGATATAAATTTATTACTTCCTGTGCTGTTATATTAAGAGAAATTATAAAGAGCAACACAAAAATTATTTTTATAGTTTTCATTATTCTACACCAGTAATAATTTTTTTATTAGTTATAAGTATTATTTAGCTTATTTCATTAAAATTAATTTTTTCGTATCAGAAAAACTTCCAGCTTTTATTTGATAAAAATATACTCCGCTTGTCAAATCACTTCCGTTAAACTTTACTTCATAATTTCCTGCTTGTTTTTCTTCATTTACTAAAGTTGCTACTTTTTCTCCAAGAAGATTAAAAACTTTTAATGTAACAAAGTTTGACTTCGGAACAGTATAATTAATGTTTGTCACCGGGTTAAAAGGATTCGGATAATTTTGGTAAAGTTTAAAAGCCGGGAGAATATTTTTTTGATCTTTAGCTGAAGTTGCGATATCAGTGGGCAAAGTTATTTCATATAATTTAGGAGAATTATTATTATAATTTAAGCCTGTTTCCATTACAAAAAGCTTGCTGCCAACCAGCTCAACTCCAAGGGGAGATAAAAAGTTTTTAACTAATTGAGTTACATGAGCTGTATAATTTGAATCTACTTTTGTTAAAGATACATGCAATAAATCATTACCAGTATCACCTAAATCTTTAAGCAGCGCACTGCTGTTAATTCGAGTTACAAATGCCCCGCCTTTTAGATCACCTGCCAATAGTGAATCTTTATCGAATACAATTCCATCAGGCGAACTATGAGGAGTAAAAGTTCCTAAAGATTCTCCCGTTTCACTTGCATCTTTAATTTCGCCATTTGTTGTATCGCGAAAATCATCTGCATCAGGCCCGTAGCTTTGAATCGGCGATGTGAATATAACACTGTCGGGTGGAGCCGGATAAGTAGTATCGTTACTATAAGTCTGATAAAGCATTCCGCTACCGCCACCCCAGGCATTCGGGCTTAATAGTGGATCATTATGAGGATCATAATCGGGAAACTGTTGAGGTGTTACATCCCCTCCAATAACCCATGGAAAGCCGTAATGATGCCCTTCCCTTATCCAGTTCATTTCATCCGGGTCATCACGATCATCTGAATTTTCTACTCCAAACAGATCACCATTAGCTGAATATGCGAGACTAAAAGTATTTCTAATGCCTTCTGCCATTATATAACCATGATCTTTAAGCCAAGCTCTATCATTTTGCAAAAGTATATTGGAACTATCAACCGGCAATTTTAAAATAATAGAAGTTAAGCCAACTTCCCGATGTCCCTCACGTATTTCGCCATGATCAGTACTTGCCCCATTATTTATATAAATATATTTCCCATTGGGATCCACAGCGATGGCATTTGTTTTATGATTATAAACATGACCGAATGTATATTCAACTGAAGTTGCTATGAAACTCCAGGTACGTTTTTCACTGCCAGGTATGTCCGGCACCCCCTTAGCTACAACGCATGTTGCATAAGAACTATTTGTATCGCTAATTTCATTTCCTGCTAAATACATTGTACCATCCTGGCCAAACGCCATACCTAGAGGAGCATTTAATCCATGATCAGAAGTTTGGTAAATCAAAGAAAGCGTAACGCTGCTATCTAGTCCGAAATCTACTCTGCTTATATTACCGTTATTTTCTAATATATAAAGATTGCCAGATGACGGATCTTTTTTAATTCTAACAGAATTCTTTGGGACTGGGCTAAGCAATTTTAGTGTTATATCAGAGCGGTTTGAAATTGGTTGTGAATATAAAAATGTTGAACAAGTAAAAAGAAATAAAAAAGATATTAAAATAGTATTATTGTAAAAATAACGTATCATCAATCTTCCTTTCATATTATACGGATGAATTAAATATTTTATCAAAGCCTTAGTACTCAAAAATCAATATGCATTCTTTCCCAGGTGAACTATAAGAATTAGATTAAAATTTTTCTTCAATTTAAAGAACTGAATTCTATACCCACATTATTTACAGCTCTTCAAAATTTATCACCACGAAATAATTTCAAAACAAATAACTGAAGGGGAAAAAATCATAAAATTTAATTAACCTACTTTTGCATTCTGCATTATATCAATATATCAGTTTTAGATAATGCATTTAATTATTTTTTAATTGACTCACTAATTGTTGCTTTAGACTGCTTGCTTCCGGGTAATTCGGTTTTACAACTAAACACTTATTTATTAACTCAAGGGCCAGCTTAAAATTTTTATTTTTATAATAAGCTAAAGAGAGATTATATAATACCAATGGATCCAGTGGATTTGATTCATGAGCCTTGGTTAAATAATTAATAGCATTGTCGAACTTCCCAATATACAATGCCAAGAGCCCATTCCGCTTTGGGGTATAATCTGCCAGATTTAATTCTTTTTTTGCATAAAAATATCTAATTGCTCCATCAAGATCTTTAAGACCAGGATACTGATAGATCAAGACATTCATATAGTTTAAATATTCTTTTATATCATCTCTTCTCAAATAGTATGTAGCACCAATAAAGTGTGCATCTGCCCAGGATACTTTACTTTCTATTTTATACATAGCAAGCGAATCGATAAAATCTTTGGGACGAAGTAAATTGACGAAATCCTTTTCTTGAAACTTCGACATTTCTTTACTCTTTTTTTTGTATGGCCAATTATCTTTCAATATAGTAACACCATCATTACCCATAATTGAATCGAGTTTTGTAAAAATAAAATTAGCGCACGTAGTACTATCCTGCTCGCCAAACGGAATTTTAGCATTTTCTGTTTTAGGGAGATATCCCTCCTCTTCCATACAGCCGTAAAAGGCTTTTCCCATAAGTTGATAACCTTTTACATTTGGATGCAAATGATCAACAAGTAAATTGTCACCAACTATTCCATCCGGGCTTGCTGAAGCAAAAATTGAGTCTACCGGAACAACGGCGTTATGAAATTCTTTTCCTAAATCGTCGATGATCTTATTCATTCGTTCAGGCGCCCTGAACCTAAGTGCGTCCAGATCCTTTGCCAGTTTGAAAAGAGAATCTGCCCTGCCTGTCCGGTAAGCAGGTATTGCAAAATTTTTGTTCTTTAATTCATTCTGCGCTTCACTATAAACTTGATCTGCCGTTTGGTAGCCTGGTGTACTAACCGAAATAAACGGTTTCTGATCTTTTAAATTGCTTACCAGTTTACCTAATATTACCGGCACTCCTTTATCTTTAATCAAATTTAAAATATCGGTCATGTTTGCCCTAAACTGTTCAATGCCTTCATCAAACAATTTTGAATCCAAAAGAATGGATTTGTTTTTTGCCATTATGGACATCAATGTACCAGAAGGTGTTTTCTTCCCTGATGAGAACAATGATGATACCTTATGTAATGAATTGCGTACTAGCTGCGTTATCCTAAAATAATTCAAATTCAACATTGATCTGATTAGAATTCGAGAAGAGCCAAATGATTCAACCGAACCAACACCCAACGCCCCGTAATATTCATTATGCCCAGCATAAATTAAAATTAAATCTGGTTTTTGATCCAATACACCCGGCAAAAGATCTAACAATGTGTATGAGTTTACCGCTGTCATACCTATATTAATAACCTCGACCGGTGTGTTGGGATATACTAGTTCCAACCTCCTTCTTATGTAACGGGAAAATGATCCCATCGGGCTATATGGAAACCCTTCTGCACTGCTTCCGCCCAAAACAAATACTCTGAAGGTGTTTGCTTTTTTGTGTATGTCAAACTCATCTTCACTTTTCGTCGGATAAAAATCTCCACTGGGAAAATACTTCTTGCCTATGTTCGGGTTTATTATATATTTCCCTTCCCCTATACTTACCCATTGGTCAAAATTATAGCCATAATTTATGATCCTTAGAAAAATTTCTAGAAGAATTAAGAATATGATTGGAAGTAAAACTATTACTGCATAAAACCATTTAGGGATTTTTTTCTCGGAGGTATTAATAATATTTTTTATTTCAGAACGCGATATATCGTATTTCTTAGAAATTTGACTTAATGAAAGCTGATCTTTATCAGCTAAAATTTGTTTCTTTATATCTTTTGATATTTTCAAAACACCTCAAATGATTGGAAAATTTTTTAATCAAAAAAAATTATGAGATGGAACTTATAAATGATTTTTTTATACAGCATCTTCAATACCTTACAATACGAACGGGGGAAAAAATGATCTTTATACTATTTGTTAACAATAATACTGGAATTCTTTGAACTTGAAATTAAGAATAAGAAAATGATTAAATACATACTTAATCCTGCAAAAAAACTTGGAGTAAATCCGTAAGTCATGGATAGGATAACTGCCGATATCGAACCAAATACAGTAAAAATTCCATTCACGCCGTACATCCATGGAATATATTTTACTAAATTATTCTGCTTTAAAATTTGTATCCCGGTAGGGAAAGGAATACCAAGTAAAAAGCCGAATGGTATTAACAAAATAAAACAAACAATCGCTCGTATAGCTAACCCATAACCAAGCAATTCATTTAGAATTAATGGATAAATAATAAATAGGAGCATTCCGGTAATTACTATTAAACCTGAAATGTTTTTTAGTCGTTTAATAGCATCTTGCGGATATATTTTCCCCCCGAAAAAGCTTCCGATTCCCATACCAACCAGCAAAGAGCCAAGTAGAATAGATAAAGCAATTGTGGGTGAACCAAGATAAAGAATGAATTTTTGGAAGAGCGATATTTCCAAAACCATAAATCCTATACCAATGCTAATGAAAATAAAAAGAGGAAGTAAAACATTTTCCTTTTTCTTTTTCTTTTTATTTAGTTTCGATTTTGAATTTATCTTCAGGTATGGAATTAATACCGATAATACAGCAACTATCAATGATCCAATTAAAAGGTTTTCAAAATCAGTTGGTATGCCCTTACTTACTTTATAAAAATAAGGACTATCATCGTATACCGGTGAAATATCAGAGCTGTTTTTCGTTATAAGCTCTTCGAGCGAACTTCGCCTACTTTTAAGCTCATTTAACAAAACATTTTCAATTTTATTATTGACAGAATTATTTCGATACGGGAAATAAGTTACTTTAGGCAGATCAGGGGGTAAAGATTTGGCAATTTTTTCTATAGCTTTTATTTCATTTACCGTATAAGCAGATTTTTTAATTATAATTGTTGGAGCGTACTCACTTCCAAGTATAATAAAATGATTAATGGCATTGGAATTATCAATTCCGTTTTCATTAAAAGCATATAAGGTTGTAATTATAAGTCTAATTAGTTCCCATCTATTATGTACAGTAAATATCAGTTGTCCGTTAGGAGTTAAAGCTTTTAAATAATCCTTTATTGCTTCGACGGTTAAAAGAAAATTTTCGTTGGAAGCTAGCCCGTCAATATTCTGCAGCTGTTCGGTTGAAGGCAAAGCTAAAACAATGGTATTGTAATGTTCACTTGAGCTTTTTATAAAATGACGGCCTTCTCCTACCTTAATCTTTACATTTGGAAATTTAGTGTAGATACCACCGTTAAAATCACTGTATTTTTTTACTATATCAACAAAATCCGGGTTAACCTCTACTCCGGTAATATTTTGTATTTGTCCAAAGATTCCTGCAAGGATTTCTTTTCCGCCTCCAGGCCCGATGACCAGCATATTTTTCTTTTCTTCTTTGGTTAGGAAGAGAAAAGGAATTGTTGTTGAATGGTGCAGCAGAAGATAATTAATAAGTGTATCATGGTCTGCAATGTTCCCATTGAATTTATACATTTGGGATCCTGCCGAACCATCGATGAAAATATCATTAACAAAATTCTGATTGTTATACTCCACAAGGTCAGATCTTCCGTTAATGCTCCACCTGCTATCGATTATATTAGGTTTTATATTTGGATTGTCATAGGTATAATAAATATCCTTTTCAGGAAAGTTACCAATCTGAATTTTTCCTAATAACTCATTTTTCCCAAAAACCGTCAAGACAATAGCTAAACCGATAAGGGCAATATACAGTAGAGTCTGTTTTTTCTTTTCAACATTCAAATAATTAATTGATGCAATAAATAGGACAAGAGCTAAAAATAGAATAGCATTTGCAGCATTGAATAAATTAAAAACATATATTGATAAGACAGACCCAAATGCTGCCCCAATGAGATCCGAAGCATAAATTCTAAATCCGGCACTTGCATAATTACTAAAAAACTCTGCGTAGACTATTCCGGCAAAAAAGAAAGGAACAAAAAGAATTAAGAAATAGATATACGGATTTGTTATTGATAAGATAATTTCAAGTACAATAAAAAGAATAAGTGAAATCCCCGAAAGAATGATGAACTTACTGAATATTTTAGGACTTTTATTTGATCCCTCTTCAGGTTTTATTTTGTAATAGGAAAAAATTCCGCCGCTTCCCAACCCCAAAATTGCCAAAGACAAAATCATAAAAGCATAATTTTGAACAAATATTAGGGAAGAAATTCTTGTAGATATTATTTCAAAGCAAATAACTACTGCCGAAACTACAAGAATACTTAGGTTTAAACTTTTTGCATTGTTCATCTCTATTTGGTTGCTATTGCTTCGGATAAAACGTTTTCAAATATTTCCACTCCATATTTTTTCTTTAAAGTTGCATCTACCTCATCTGAAATTTTTTTACGATAATAATTTTTGAACTCTTCATCTATTCTTTTGCCTTTAACGTCATCATATGTAAGCTGTTTTTCCGGTTGAATCTTAAAACATTTAATAACAGCAAACTGTTCTCCTTTTGTAGAATCACTATATTCTATTGGTCCGGCACATTCGTTTAGACTTAATTTAAATGCCGCCTTTGCCAGGTAGTCTCCACCATTGGTTCTATAAGCTTTAAGCGAACCATCGCGTTCACGAATAAACATTTTAACCAACCAGGCATCTTTAACCTTTTCAAACGGGGTTCCTTTTTTAATTTCATTTATATCTGCAGCGGCCTTTGCGCTATCTGAATAAACCCTTGCATATATGTACACTAATTTTAGCTGATAAAATATTGAATCTTTATGATCTTCATAAAATTTATGTAATGCTTCCGGTGTTGTTTCAGGTATGCTTGCTTCAATAACTGCCTGATTGTATAGATATATAATCCTGTCCTTTATATTGGAGTCTTTTGTCTCTGGATTAACTACCTCCCTTTCCAGGCCCAGCTTGAGTGCAGCCTTAAGAACATTATCATCATAAACTGCATCCAAAATAAAATCCTTAATATTGACTTGGCTAAGTACAGTATTAGGTGATAATATAATCACTTCTTCAAGCAGCCGGAGATATTCCTTTAAATCAATTTTACCATTATTATATGACATTATTTCAAAATTACGGCCATTCAAAATGGCATTTTGCATAGTATCTTTATAAACACTTTCGTAAAACTTTTCATTTTTTGACCACTTAACAATTTGATCTAATCCTTTTTGATTCCATTTTATTGAACTTTTATCAATCAAACTATTCCTAAATTTATCGTACTCGTTATTGTATGCCTGATAGTATCCATTTTTAAGTTGTGAAATTATTTTATCTTTCATTTTTGTAAAAGGTTCCAATTTTATTTTTTTTATGTCCAAAACCTTTACTATGTGATACCCATTTTCTGCAACTATAACCCGGGTGAATCCTTTTTTTAGATTAAAAATTACATTTCCTACCGGGTCAACTATACTTTGTGACCATGTCATATTTCTTTTATTATGTATAGCAATATTTTTTAAGGAATAGATATTTACAAGGCTGTTAATATCATAATTTTTACTAAGACCATCTTCTAATTTTACTGCTATTCCTTTTAGTGAATCAAGTATATCCTTTGTTGAATTTTTAGGAATCGGTAATATTATCTCATTATAAAAAATTTCTTTATCCATTTCTTTATAAGCTTCGGCTGCTTTTTTTTCATTAACAAACTTTTCCATAAATTCTTTATCATAGTACTTACTAATTAATTCATTATTGATAAAGCGACTTACATTCTTCATTAAATCTCGATTTTCATTTAGTTTCCGGTCAAAGAAATCTAATGTTTTTAATTGACCTATTATCATTGCATCCAAAGCTTTTGAGTAAGCTTCGGATTTATCACGAAATCTCCTGTCGTAATGCCGATCTGCAAAATATTGCTTAAGTTCTTTTAGAGTTATAGAGTAATTTTTGCCTATACTGGCAACTTTCTCATCATTTTCATTAGACGTATTTTTGGAACAGCCAGCGATCGCAAGAAATAAAATGAGAAAAACCAGATACTTTTTTAATTCCATTAATAACTCCATTTATAAATTATACACCACCTGAAATAAAAAACAATTTGTTGAAATAAAGAGTAAAACAATTATAGTCAATAACCGAAATGGGGGATTGCGCATTTGGCAAAACATAAAAAAATGAAGCCGCGAATTCCACTAATAAAGATTTCAATCTGTAAAATTTTTGTGATCTTTTTCTCCCGATTTGTAAACTGCATGATCGACCCTAAATGAGTATTTGATTATTTTGTAAAAAGTATAAGAACAAAATTCGTACTCTCATCATTTAATTGAAAGCCCCAGATAAACCGGGGCTTTGATTGTAACATATTAAACAGGAATGCGAAGAATTTACTTCAGCAAGACCATTTTTTTAGAGATTACATTATTTCCTGCTCTTAGTTCATACACATAAACGCCGCTCGCCAATTTGGAAGCATTGAAATTAACATTATATGTATTTGCAGCCTGATAACCATTTACTAAAGTAGCAACTTCCTGACCTACCATATTATAGACCTTCAATGAAACATTTCCAGCCTTAGCAATTGTATAACTAATGGCTGTGCTTGGGTTAAACGGGTTCGGATAATTTTGCTGTAACTGGAACTTCTGTGGAAGTTCTTTAGTAGTTTGAACGCCGACTGTGCCATTCAAAACTCCCTCAATATAATCATATTCATCAGCTTTTGAAGCATTCCATGTTGCATGTGTACTTGGAAACCAGTTTAAGTCGCCAAGGGGGTAACCACGCATACCGGCGGTTAACAAATCAGAATCGGTATATGAAAGATCGATAGGAATTGGCCAATCAGCATAAACATAATTTGAAGCTTCTACATTACCCGATTGACGCCAGGATGGCATTGGACTTCCGTAGGACGTGTCAACTGCTGCTATTGCGTAAGCTTTTACTATTGCAAGCTGATCTGTAAATAAATTACCAGTATTTGCAAAAGTAGGCAACTTATCGGTGATCCAAGCACCATTAGTAAGGAGAGGATAATTTGTCTTATCGGCAAAAAGGTCTGCAGTTCTCTGATTCATGGTAATCATCTGTGAGACCCACTCTGTACTACCATTTACCTGATTAGTATTCAAAGTTGAAACGATATCTGAAAGAGATGGATCCCAATACGCTAAGTTCTTGTCAGCATAAAAGTTTTTACCATTTGCATTGAAAGTTGAATCAACACGCAGGTTAACAAGGCCCATTGCGAGGCCATCCGGATCAACTTCACCTGCATCAGCTGATATAAGGACTGGGCAAAAAGCTTGCAACTGGCAATTTACAAAGATATTATTTGTTTCACTCATATTCGTCTGATCGCCGTTATTCATAAAGACATAACCTGCACAATCAATAAAGTCATTATGATTGAAAACTACCTTGTCAATCGCTACTCCTGTTCTAAATTTGTACAAAGTACCCTGAATATTTACATGTGTACAGTTTTCAACAAAAAGAGTATCCTGATGAACAACGCCAGTGCCATTGAAATCTGTAACACCACCATTTCGACGGCAAGTATGACCGTCTAAATTTACCATGTAATCGTTTGTAAAAAATACTCTTGAGTCAGCAGGCGGACCCCCAACCCAACACCACCAGGTATGCTCTAAAATACAGTTATCTACTTGAAGTCTAAGACCGGCTGAACCAAAACCAAAATAGGCCCATCCTCCGCCGTTGCCTGCAGTATTACCAATTTCAAGATCGACGTTTTTAATAAGCAGGTCTTTATTGACTGTCATACCACCATAGGTGGGGTTAGCGGCGGTCGCATCACCAGAAATGATTGGCGGTGCATCCCCTTGGCTTAACTTCAGCGAAGTTTGTGTTGGACCCATAATTATGGTTCTATTTGTGGAAGAAGTTACCGGGCTATTTGCGCACGAGTAAAGTCCGAAGTTCTGCAGCATATATACACGGCCTGCAGGAGCGAGGCTGTCTGATTGCATGAGAAGATACAGAGTATTCGTACCACTAAATTCAATATCATCTTTTACTACGAGAGTATCGCCGCTTTGGCTTGAGACATACTGCATGTCTTGAGCAAATGCCGACACTGCAAGAAAAAGAACCATACTGAAAAGTAATTTTATACTTTTCATCTTACCTCCTTAAATAAGTTATTGAGTGATTTTTCGTGAATTATGCACTGTTATCTTTTTGCTTATAAATTCCTGCACCTCCTTTCCTTAAGTAGTGTACTAGTTTCAATCTTTGAGCATTCCCGTCGCTAACCTCTGAAGAGTCTGCGAACTCTTCAATTATAAGCCGGAATTTAAAACCTATGCAATAGATGCCAGCCTTCTCTGTTACTTCTGTGCTAAGTTTTATCAAACCAGAACACTACCTTTCCTTAAATATTGGGAATAGACTATTAAAAATTATATCTCAAATTCATCGCAAATATCGTCGGAGAATATAAAACTGAAACTAAGTTCTTAGTTATTGGAGCATCCGGACTAGTTCTGTAATTTCGATATGTACTTACTCCATTGTTAAAAATATTTATTCCATTCAACGATATACTTAAACCATCAACAGGTAGATTTTGCTTAATCGTAAAATCCCATCTATAATAGTTGCCGGTAAAAGCACTCTCCTCAGGCCTGCTGCCTACATTGTTTAACAGATTGCCGGTCATGCTAAACGATATACGACCGGAGAAGCCTTTATAGTCTATACCAAGCGCTACGTTTACCACATCGTTTGCTTGCTGAATTAATCTACCGACGTAAGTCGTATCTACTGTAGTGAATACATCTCTAACACGATGAGTAACCGGATCAACAACCCGGGAGTTTACTAGTCTAAGAATATTGTAAGCCGTATTTGATCCTGATTTTGTATAGTTTACATCCAATACAAGTGAATTAAACGGCTTAGGTAAATACCAGAAATTTGTCTGCCAATCAATTTCAATACCTCTTATAAAGCCAGAGTTCGGATTGTTTAAATTGAGACCAATCTGCTGATAGTTTGGCACTGTAAACCCAAATCTCTGAAACAAAAACGATGAGTCAGGGATAGGAGCATAATCGGCATAATCAGAACGATTCGCATAGTATATATTTGTATTGTACATTTGATTTTTTATTACTTTGTAGTATGCATCTATCGTAAACAGGCCTATATAATTATTGTGAAAGGATGCAACGATGTCAAAGTTTTGAGCTGTGGCAGGTTTCAGCAAAGGATTGCCAAGTTCAATGTTGCCGTCATAGAAAGCAACTTTAGGAATAATTGCTGTATAATCCGGGCGGGAAATACCGGTTGTATAGGCAAATCTAAAATCTGTCCAATCATTAGCTTTATAGCGAAGTTGAACATTGGGAAATACGTTGTTATCCGTCCGGTCCACATTGAAGGCATTATATGGTACTTTTTTAGATGGTTTGGTAGGCGTCCAATAAGGATTGGCGGAGTCGCTAACAGCAATTGACCCGCCTTCAGTACTAATACAGTTGCCATAAACGGTATGAGTAACAAAAGTATATTGGGCATGGTAAATCATATTATAACGTTCGAATCTAACACCGCCTAATATGGTCAACTGTGGGCCAATATTGAAAGTGCCCATTACATAACCCGCTGAAAATTGTTCTGCACCGCTCCAATCATTTTTATAGCTGTCAGCGTAGTGTTGGGGAATAAGCCAGCCTTTCTCCGACAATTGCAGCCAGGTATCATATCTATTTCGATCTAATGTATATTTATAACCACCGCCAGTAAAATCATATAAATCACTTAAATAATATTGCCCTCTCTTAAAGTCATTATTCATGATCTTCGAAAAACTCACCGGATTAGAAGGACTAACCCCAAGGTAATTATTTGCTTCTTGATTTAAATACAAATCTTGGGCTCCATGGGCATAATCCTCATCAATATTATTTTCACGTGTGGTTCTTATGTACTTACCGCCGGCTTTAAATTTGGCTGTGATATCATTAGTAAAGTTAACCGGCAGCGACACATCGAGGGACGCATTATATAAATGCTGATAGAACTGATTCCAGAGACTCGAAGGCCACCCTTGTATCGTTGCACCTGTACCGGCTGTTGGGTTAAGATTGTTAAAGACTCCAAGGGCCTTTGTAAGCGTCATACTCTGTTGCGCAGACTGGGAACTATAAGTAATTGGGTTGCCTGAACCATCGTAACCAAAGTTTGCGGTAGCATTGGCATTGTAAAATTGGTTCCATCCACCACCATTAATACCAGGTGCATATCCAAATTTTGTATATTGTTCTGTGGCAGAATGAGACAAGCTTCCATTTACTTTGATATCACCGAAAGAATTTTCTACCTGAAGTGCATTAATCCATAAGTCCTTTCCATACAAACTGCGGTCCGGGGTCAATAGCACCTGATTGTTTGTAAAATTGATAACTGTATAATTATTCAGCTTATCTGTAACATTGCCGGCATAAGTATTTTGCAAAATTATTTTACCATTAGGAAGGCGATAATCCAAAATAAGACTACCACCACTGTTTTTTAAAATATCGGCAGCGTACTGATAGGTCGCACCGGTAGTTATGTAGGTAGCCTGGCCGTATTCATTCTGCCCTGTTCCAAGGTATGCCGGTGTGATAGAAGCTATTTGATTACCGCCATCGGAACGGTCCATATTTCCTTGCAGGAAAACGCCTAATTTATCATCAAAGAAACGCTGGCTAACACTCGCCCAAAACGTATAGTTGTTTGCCACGCGATCTGTCGAATTATAATTCCCTTGAGCTAGCACGTCAAAATGAAAACCTGATTGAGCTTCTCTTAATCTCAAATTAACCACGCCTCCAAGAGTATTTGCATCCATATCCGGTGTCACTGCTTTTATTACTTCAATACCGGAGAGCATATTTGATGATATAAAACCAAGGTTTGTTGCACGATTGTTCAAGTCGGTTGAAGGTAATTCAATACCGTTTACCAAAACCTGGTTCAATTTAGCCTGTATTCCACGAATAACAATCTGGTCCCCATTCATAAGTGAAACACCAGGCAAACGGCTAAGAGCAGTTGCCGCATTAGCGTCAGGCAATTGATGAATTTTTTCTGCAGAGACAACATTTATTATAGTATTAGAAGTTAACTGCTGGTTTATTGCTCCTAATTGCCCTGAAGCCTGCCCCGTTACTGTAACAGTTTGACCTTCAATTACATTTGCATTTAAATAAAAATCTTTTTCCACCATTCGATCTGCAATAAAATTTATCTCAGAGGAATCAGAATTATACCCTATATATGAAACTATCATCTTGTGCATTCCTGCGGGAACATTGCGAATTATAAAATTTCCGCTTAAATCAGATGCTGCCCCTAAACTTGTTCCTTGAATTATTAAATTTGCTCCACCAAGCACTTCATGTGTAACTTTATCCATCACCTTTCCTTTGATTGAACCCGTTCCTTGAGCCATTACGACTGTAGAAAGGATGATCGATAAGGTTAAGTATAAATAAAGAAATTTTTTAAAGTAACTAACTTGAAACATATACTGTTCTCCTCTCAGTTTTGCGCTTTAATTTATGACTACTTAAAATTCCAATTTTTTATTAACTGCTGTTTTTTATTTAATTACAAATTTGTTCATTACTTATTTGTTTATCTATTTGCATTAACTTCAATATTTTAATCAGATTCACCTTAATGATGAAGTAAAGATTTATTAATTATATACTTATTAAATATTTGCTTGAGAAAGTTTGAAGGTATCTTACTAGGAGTGCCTTCAAAATTATGATAGGTTATTATTGGTTGGAATTCAGTATGTATATAAAAATTAATTTGATAATATGACAAACAAAGCATATATCTTGATTGTCCAAATAAAATCAAATTTAACAAAACAAAAGTCTCGTCCTTCCAACTAAAACGGCTAGCGGTCATCTCTCTCTCCCTATAACTCTCAATTAATAAATAAGGAATCTATCCTTATGCTACAGAAGTTCTAACTCTATATTAGTGATATTTTTATTTTTTCTCACAAATTAATTTCTAATTTAAATTGTGTTTTTATGCGTGACAGTACTAAAGAATATAACTTATTAATAACTATCTATTATATGATTTAACGCACTTTCCTTTTTTGTTTTAAGAGATGAGTAATCCAAGAAACATAACAAACTTTTTTTCAATTATTATTAAATAGATTAGAACGTAATTGAACCGTTTCAATATTAAATAATAAATTTCAAAAAGGCAAGTAAAAAATCAAAGTTTTAAAATTTCTCAAAAAAAAATTTGACTGTTTTACTAAAAGCTAATTCATCTCTAATTATTTTTCAAAGTCTATAGAAAAAATACTAAATATGATTCAATGAATAATTTTACCTTAAAAGCATAAGCTCGAAAAATTTAACTAATTTAAAATAGATCAAGAACCTTAATTTATGTTTTATTTAAAAGCTTTGTTGATTCTCGAATTACAAATTCAGTCTTCATTACAACCTTTTCGACCGGTAATAATTTATGAGATTCTATATTTCGAATTAATATTTCTGCTGCTTTCATTCCTATCTCATACAGCGGAGCTCTAATGGTTGTTAAAGCTGTGGGATAAATTCTAGCATAAAAAATATCATCATTACCTATAATAGATATGTCTTCAGGAATTTTAATATTTAGCTCTTTAAGTGCGGTCATTACGCCAAGTGCCTGCTGGTCATTAAAGCAAACAATTGCGGTTGGATAATCTTCTCTATTTTTACTTTTAAAATATGACAAAGTTTTATTGAAACTTTCTTCGTAAACCGAACCAATGTTAACTATCATATCATTGTGAAAAACTAAAGTGCTTTCACTGAAGGCATGTCGAAATCCCTCAATTCTTTCCTGAGTATGAGAAGATTTTAAAGGTCCTGCAAAGTGGACTATTTTCCTATGTCCTCCTTCAATAAGATATTTGACAGCTTTTTTTATTGCTCTTAAGTTATCAATGGCAACTACATTTGCCTGAATACCTTTTACATCTTCAAGAAGCACAAAAGGATAATTAATCATTTTCAATTTAAATAAGTGTTCTATCTCGGAGGTACCTTCAATAACCGGCGCTATGATTGTCCCTTTTATATCTTTAGTAGAAAATAAATGAGAAAATTTTATTTCACTTTCATGATCATTTTCTGAACTTGTGACAATAACTGAATAACCCTTTTGATTTGCATATTCTTTTACTCCATAAGCTATTGAAGAATAAAATGGATAGCTCAAGTCCTTTATAATAATACCGATTGTGTTAAATTGATTAGCATTCCTTAAATTTCTTGCCATGCCTTTAGGACGAAAGTTTAGTTCTTTCATAATTTCTAAGACATGATCTCTTGTTAATGGTTTAACAGAATTTTTCGCATTGATAACTGCAGAAACAGTCCCCTTAGAAACGCCAGCCTGTTCTGCTACGTCTTCAATTGTAATCTTCTTCATTTATTCCCTTTAAATTTGAAATAAATCGAAATTATTGAAACAGTTCAATTTCAAAATTAAATGTAACATTAAAGGGAAGTAAATTCAATAAGAATTGATAAAATATTTTTAAAATTCTTTCTAGGAATAGATTTATGCAAGTTTCTGAAGTTATTAAAATGTAAGTTAAATTATCATAACGTATTTTTAAGATTTGGTATTTCTATAAAAAATATTGAAATGTAATTATTAAAAATATTTTAAAAACAGCTATTTTATTTCCAAAGTTTATATAAAACAAGACTATCCAATTTAACTATCTGAAATTTTTTATACCCCGTTTCATCTGCAAGTTTTTTGATGTCATCAGGTTTTAATCTATGTTCAATAGGAGGGCCGTAATCTTCTTGCATATAATCCCATTCTAAAATTGAAGTACCTATATTGGAAACACGAAATGCTTCCTTCAATGCTTTTGAATAATCGTCAACCTCATGGAAGACAACACCGAAGAAAGTCATGTCGAAAGTATAGTCTTTAAAAGGAATTTGCTCTGCAGGAGCAACATGAAATTCACCATCCTTTACAAATTGTTTTGCTGCTTCAATCATTTCCGGATTTACATCAATTCCAGCAGCTTTAATTCCCCGCTTGTGAAATGCTTCCGCAAATAATGCACTACCGGTTCCAATATCCAGAACTGATTTAATATTTTGGTCAAGGCATAAATCAACAACGCGGTTAACTTCAAGTCTTTCTATTCTATCTTGTGAGCGAAGTCTATCTATACCTCTATTATAAACCCTTTCATTATGATTGTGTTTATGTGGTTTATTTTCTTCCATTGTAATTCTTAAATTATTTTTTTTGAAAAATAAATTTACTCTTAACTAAATTATCAAAAATTAATTGGAAGCAAATTAAATAACTATTATTTAATTCCCAATTCCTTGCACATTCTATAATAATTAGACGGTGCCAAGCCCAGTTTATCAGCAGCACTTGAATCAGAGCTTGAAATGCTTCTAACATATTGGAAATATTTTTTACGAACAATTCTTTCCATCTCTTTTAAAGGAAGTACTCCGCCATGATAAATATCATCAAACTGCGTTTCATCTTTCATAATTACATGGTTCCTTAATATCATTGGATCGCTGATATCTTTAGCTGTAATTGTTCCGTTACAATTCAATATCAATCTTTGAACAACATTTCTGAGTTCCCTAACGTTACCAGGCCATTTATAATTCATTAAAATTTCTTTTGCTTTTTCATCAACTTCAGGAATATCAATTTCAAGATCCTGACTAAAATAATTTAGAAAGTATTCAAACAAAAGAATAATGTCTTCCTCTCTCTGACGTAAAGGAACTATATCAATTGGGACTACATTTAACCTATAATAAAGATCTTCCCTAAACCGCCCGTTATTAACTTCATTTGCAAGATTTTTATTTGTCGCAGCTAATAATCTAATATTGACAGATATTTTTTCTGTTCTTCCAATTTTTTCAATTTCCCCTTCTTGAATAACCCGTAATAATTTTACTTGCGCAGATAAAGGTAATTCTCCCACTTCATCTAAAAATAAAGTCCCGTTGTTTGCAACTTCAAACAAACCGGGTTTATTGCTATTGGCACCTGTGAATGCTCCTTTTTCATATCCAAATAATTCGCTTTCTATCAGTTCGCCAGGGATACTGCCGCAATTTATGGGTATAAAATTTTCATACTTCCTTTTGCTCTTTAGATGAATGTTCCAGGCAACTAACTCCTTACCTGTTCCTGACGGCCCATTAATCAATATATTCACGTCAGTCTTGGCATATCTTTCAATATTTTCTTTCAGTTGAATAATGGGTTTTGACTCGCCAATAATTTTTTTTAGCTCAAGAAGATTTGTAATGTTCTGTTTTAGCTTCTTATAAGATTTTATGTTATGCTTTTCTAAATTTTTCCTTTCATAAGCATTGAAAATACTGAGAATAAAATCAGTTGGCTGATAAATATACTCTTCAATATTACCTGGATATTTTGTCCCATACCAATAAGCGCCTGATTTAATTAAATTATTAGCAAAGTTATAGTCTGTGATATTAATGGTCATTTTTGTAATTACAATTATCTGAATAAAAGGATCAATCTCTTTAATCTTGGTTATTAACTCTTCACCTTTTAATCCGCCTGAGATTTGATAATCTAAAATTACAACATCGTACTTGTCAGTATTCTCCGTAATTAAATCTATTGCTGCTCTTCCATTTGAAATTGTGTCAATTACTTTTAATCTACTCCCATAGTAGCTAATAGTATTTTTAATTCTTTTTACATCAAAATCTTCATCTTCAACTAAAAGAATATTAATTGGATTCTGAATGGTCATTGGGACTCCTAGTTCTTGATTTTAATTGTGAAACAGCATCCATTGTTCTCTACATTCTCAGCATTTAATTCCCAGCCGCATCTAGAGACAGCCATTTGATATGCGATATAACATCCGTAACCGGAATTAATATCTTTATTGTTTTTACTTGAAATGTTTTCCATAAAAATTCTCTTAACGCCGGTTTCCCCTATTCTCAAAAGATCTTCATTTATTCCAACACCATTGTCGGAAATTTTTATCATTGTAACATTTTCTTCCTTACAATATTTCGTTTCAATTTTAATTTTGATCAGTCTTTTGTTGCCATGATCTATGCTGTTTTGAATCAGAGGTTCAAGTATTTCCCAAACTACAAATTCATTTACATGTACAATTGGTATTCTTGAATCAAGATCCATTTCAAACTCAAACATATCATTCTTACTTGAAATTCTTAAAAATATATTCTTTACAATAAATTCAAGAACTTTGTTTATATCGGTATGAAACATTGGATTTATAATTGTATTAATCTGCTGGTCGTACCATTTCATGTCATAAATAATTCTTGAAATAAAGTTTGAATAAGTAATGACTCGTTTCTTTAGATCATCTAAATTGTCCGGATGCATTTGTCTCACATCTTCTTTAATAAATCCAATAATTTTCTCTGCCTTATGATGAGTGTGATAAATTCTTTTAGTAAAGATCGATTCTTTCTCATAACGGATCTCTTTTTTAATGAGATCTTTATGTTCTTCAAATAATGTTTCCTGGGCATCATTTCTTTCTTTCACTGCTTGGGATGAGACTAAAAAGATTGCAATTAAACCGATGAAGATTAAGAATGAATAGATCAAGGAAAACTTATCAAAATTTGCTCCTATTTCTTCAGTAAGAAAAGTAAAGTCGGGTGTGATTTTCATGTACATCACGCCAAGGTATTCACCGTCAGGAACAAACGGCACAAGTATATTATATGTTTTTTGGTTCTGCAGTGAACTGTAAATAACTTCCGAAGATCTCATCTTTTCTTTCAAAGATAGAAATAAACTTACAGCTGATGAATGCGTGCTGGTAGTTATGTCATAGGGTGGAAGATCCCCGTTAAGATATGATTCAAGCTTTTGGCCGCTATCGATTACATAAATTCGACTATCTTTAATTAGAATTAAACATATATCATCAATTGACCTTTGCATTAGCTGCTGCTTAAAGATAACATTAAATGAATAAATGATTTTAGTATCCTCCAGCTGAGAATATGATCTATTCATAAAAAGATTTTCAAACAACAGTTCCATACTAGTAGAATTAATTATAGCTAGGCGTTCAGCAGAATATTGTTTATACCAATCTTGAGTTTCAGTTAAAAAATCTTTTAATGAAGATTTCTGAACAAACACCATTATAATTTGAAGAAGGATAAGAACAATAAAGAAAATTGTAATATGCTTAATTTCAAATCTGTATTTGGATATTTTTGAGAGAAAATCTTTTAACATTTTTCTTAACTTATTTATGGCACCAAAACTTTATCAAGCTGAATAGCTTTTGTACATTTGACAAGTGCTTCTTTTACCGGAATTTCATTCTTAATTGCTTTATTAAAATAGTACGACATAATTTTTGAAAATTTTGTATACTCTGCATTCATTGGGCGGTGTACCCCATATTTTAGCAATTCTTTGTATTGCACAAGGTTTGGATATTTATGAAGAAATGTTGAGTCGTCATAAAAACTTTTGACTATTGGATATAATGCACTCTCGTTACAAAAAACTTCCTGACTGCTATTTTGTATTAAAAACTTCATAAAATCAACTGCTTGTTCTTTTTTATTAGAAAACTTTGATACCATTAAATCCCAACCACCGAATATAAAAGCCGGTCTTTTGTTAGTAAAATGAGGAGCAGGAACTTTTTTAAGCAGCTTTTGCTTTTCAATATTAAAAGGATTTTCTAAAAAATCTTTTTCAAATGTTGGCCAACCCCAAAGAAAAGGTGAATCATGATTAATAAAATATCTATAACTTGGAGTCTCCGTAAATTCGCTAACATTCAGTGGTGATATTTTATATTTATTAACAAGGTTTACAAATAATTTTAAAGTTTGTTCAGCTTCCGGAGTCTCAAAATTAAACCCGTTTACTTCAAAATAATTTGGCTTAAGACTTAAGAGTTGTTCTGTGAAGCAACAAATAAACCCTTCATAATCGGCTCCAGGGAAGATATAAAAATTATTTTTATCGGGAAATTCGGAACTTAGTTTAATAAAGTCTTCCCAGGTTATATAATTATTAAGCTTTCGAATTATTTCTTTACTATTCTTCATCTTATTGATGAGATCAGTCCGGTAATACATAATGCTTTGAACTAAATCTAATGGTACGGCTACAAGTTCTCCTTCAAAATAGCATGACTGCAAGGCTGGACTTAGAATTTTTTTTAGTTCTTTATCTTCAAAATATTTATCAAGAGGCTCACACCATTTTGCAAATCTTTGCACCCAAATTATATCGACAGCAAAAAGATCAATTCCATCTCCATGACCTCGTAAAGATCTTGCAAGAATTTCTTTTCGCTCGTTAGTACTAAAGTCGCTATTTGGAAAATCAACAGGTATTACTTTTACTTTTCCTTGATGTAATTTATTATACCTATCAATTAAAATTTTATGCCCCGCTGTCATCATGTCAGCAAAATAAATTTCTACAACATCATTTTTATTAGCCCGTGATTCAAATAGATTTAGAGAGAGGTAAGTAATTGTGACTACCAGTAAAATAATTAATCCCCACTTCTGTTTAAATTTTATATTCATGCTATAAAATTAAAATGATAAACACTAACAAAAAAATATATGATAGTAATTATTTTATTAAAACCTTTTTCATTTTACTAATTAAGCAAAATCAAAAGAGTTTAATTAAAAAAACAAAAGGCAGCCGGCAAAAATTAAAAGTAATTTGCCGGCCGCCAAAGCATTAATGGATATATTTCAATTCATTATTTTAAAAGAACCATTTTCCTATTCGCTTTAAAGTTGCCTGCTTCAATTCTGTAAATATATACGCCGGAAGCAAAATTTGAAGCATTAAATTTAATTGAATGTTTGCCGGCATCCATGAATCCATTCACAAGATGAGCAACTCTTTGTCCCAATATATTATAAATATACAAATTAACATTAGAAGATTTTGCTAAATTAAAGTTAATTGTTGTGGTTGGGTTAAAAGGATTCGGATAATTCTGGGAAAGTGAAAATTGATTTGGTAAATTATTCCTATCATTTACCCCAGTAAATGTTCTCTGGATAAGCTGCAGTTTATCAACATTAGCTCCGCTACCTGTAATTTTCACTGCATGAGTTCCTGCAGATGCTACTGTAAACAGATCAGATACACCATTTTCACCTGTTGAATCAGCTTTACTGTCAAAAGCAAATGATGATACCTCTGCGCCATCTAATGATATATTACCAGTTTGAGCAGCACCAGGATTTTGATAAAATACGCGAGTTAAATACTGACCTGCTTCAGGTATATCTATATTAAAAGACGCACTACCATTTGTTCCCAAATTAACTGAATTAAACCCTTCAGGAACCCACTTACCTTCACCATTTGGAGTGGCTCCATGATTAACTGCATCAGCAGGCGTTAATTGAGCAATTAAATTAGTAGTACCGGCTTCATATAAATCAACCTCGGCAAATGAAATGGCATTCCATGAATATCTTAGCATTAGAGTATCCTGGCCTGATTCTACACTTAGATAAGGTGTAGTATCAAAGCTCAATAAATCAGCAGTACCGTATGATGCTTCGTAAAACTCGACTCGTACTTTTACCGCTCCAAAATGTTTGCGGGTCATCTGGACCAGTCCATACAACAAATTGACCCCATCCACGTGCGGCATCAACTATTGTGTGGCCATTAAGAACAAAATCAAATCCTATATTTGCACCATCTGCTCTTGCTTTCATTGTTACATCAAAAAGTCCAGCATAAGTGGAATTAAATGCCCATTCAATATTAGTCCCGGCAGCTAAAGTATACCATGAGGGACCGGTATACGGAACGACTGTTGCTCCATCAGCTAAAGTACCATCTTCTGCCTGTCCTTCCCAAACAACATCATCATTGATTCTACCACCTGACATACCTTCAATTTGTTTTATATATTGATCTTTGTTGGTTTCAAAATCGGCTTTTTGCGAAGGGAACCAATTTAAATCTCCAAGAGGAAGGCCATCTGTCCCAGCAGTCAATAGATTTGCATCTGTGTAAGCGAAGTTTTGAACTAAAGGCCATTGCGGAGCAGTCCAAATTGTATCAGTGCCGATAACCGTTAAATCCTGCATCCATTGAGGAGCTGGAGTAATACCTGCTCTTATATCTTGAATGAATTGAATCATTTGAGGATAATTAGTTGTATCATAATTTGTAAAATTAGGTAACCCTGATAGCCAGGTTGTATCTTTAATCACCATTTGTCCTGGATGGTCAGCATTTGTTGGGCTATAATAAGTGAAGAATGAATCAGTTGCTACACTGGTGAAAGGTTGAATTCTAATTGTATCAGCCCATGCATCTTTAAATGATTGTGCTAGAAAAGCTGCATTATTTGCAAATAAAATTCTACGAGCTAAGTCAGTACCATATCCAGAAGGTATAGTGGAAAAACTAAAAAATCCTGTATAATAGCCATATCGTGAAGGGTTACTTACAGGGTTATAATCAGCGTAACCTTCGCCGTCAAAAAATGGATTTATAAATAAGTTATTTGCAAAGTAAGCTTCTCTAAGCCAGGGAGCGGAAATAATACCTCTGCCTAAATTTATAATAGTATTATGATTGAATCGAAGATATTTTGCAGCCCCGCCCTCAAGTTGCAGTGCTGTAAAACCAACGTTATCCATAGTACAATTTTCAACTATAACAGTATCTTGATCAGCCCAAATGCTTATACCGCGACCAGTCCATTGCTGAGTAATTGGCCTTTCAACTAAATTATACCATTTACAATTAGTAAAGATAATGGTATTATTTTTTGAACCCTGCCATGCGGTAATTGCAAAATTAGCACGTTCAAAAATACAGTTGTCGAAAACACAACGAAGATTATTTGCAGAAAATTCTATCGGTTGATAATAGTTTGATTGGACTCCTTTATCATCAGAACCAATGACATAAATATTCTTAAAATATACACCACCTGAACCAACTAAAATTTTGGAATCAGCTGATCCGTCTGTTCTAGTGACCAGTTGTAAAATTGCTGGAAATCCATATTGATCATTGGGATCAGGATCTTCCCCCACGAGTCTAAGCGTATATCCATTGTTTTGCATGTGTTCTGTATTCCAATAAACACCGCCTTTTAATAGAATATAAACTCGATCCATGTCGGCTCTAGTACCATCCGAAGCTGTATCACCAGCAACTGCATTATAAAGAGCATTAACAATAACATCGCCATTATTATCTGCCCACTGAACAGTATAATTATGCCCATCAATTTGTGCCTGGGTTGGTGGCGACCACACGAATAACATCGTTCCCAGAAGTATTAAAAGAGTGTACATGTATTTAACCTTCATACTAATCCTCCTAAAGTTAATTAGAGTATTTATTTAAATAATATTAATTATTATTTAGTCTATTTCGTAAATTATTCCATTGTGTTAATTACATATTAAAAGTTATAAGTTGTACCTAACTCCTAAATCCATAGAAAATCCATAGTATTCAAAATACTGCGGGTCAGTTAAACCGAAACCAGTATAATTTTTATCAGGCCTTGAGTTCAGGTTATTTAAATTTATATAAAACTGTAAATGTTGATTTAATTTTTGTTGAATAGCTATATCCCACCGCTCGTACTTTCCAGTATAAGAACTTTTTACTGGCGATGGGTATATGCCTGAATAACCGATTCCAGTTAATTTATCTGCTGTATACAAATAAGAAATTCTTGTGGAAAATCCTTCCAAATCATATCCCAAAGTAATATTAAGAACATTTGATGGTTGATCAGGCATTCTCGTTTTCACTTCTGCAGGGCCTAATGCATATTTCTTAATTTGAAATGGAGGCCTGCCGGTAACAGAGGCTACATATGTAGTATCATATTTTAAATACATTTCAGAATAGATATGTGTATAATTTATATTAAGCACCAATCCTTTAAGAACTGAGGGTAAATACCAAAAATGAGTTTGCCACTCTAGCTCAATACCATAATATTTTGCAGGATTGGGGTTATTTAAATATGTATATATTGTTGGAGAATTTCCTTGTACCCATGATTCTGGAATATGAAGTTCTGCAGGAGGATCTATTCCTGGTTGAATTTTAAAATTAGCATTGAAAATTAAATCTGATATTCTTTTGTAAAATCCATCTACAGAGAAATAACCGATATCGTTTTGAAAGACAGAAAAAAGTGCGTCATAATTTACCGAACGCGAAGTTCTCAGTTCTGTATTAGTTGCATTTATGGCACTTTGATCGCTAGAGATATTGGTTATCGGAACATATTGTAAATAGTCAGGATGCGATAAATTTTCAGTGCGGGCAAGTTTCAGTTGAAGCCAATCTGTCGGCCTGACAATAATATTAATCATCGGCAGCCAAAAAGAATTATTTCTTTCTGTACTCAAATAAGTAAGGTCGGCAGGCGGGGCTTCATTACTTCCGTTGATGACTATTTGCCTATATCTTTGGCCATTATAGGTGGTGTTTTCGGCTTCCCATCTAACCCCAGGAATTATAGTAATATATTTTGAGATATTAAACTCTCCCATAATATAAACCGCCTGGTAATTTTCAATGCCGCTGTAATCATATCCTAATGAAGGTATTGAAAAATTAAGCCAATATGATCTATACTTTTTTAATGAATCAGTCATTAAGTTCATTATATTCACATCCGGAATTAAACCTAATGGGTAATCGCCATCTAAAAAATTAGATCGCGTATAATTAGTTAAGAATGGATTTATAGGCAGACCGCCCCAAAATGTAGTTAATGAATCAATTGGCAAATTCGGGAAGAACGTATTTATTAATGATATTGCTCCATTTGGATTAGGAGTGTTTCCATAATTTAAATTTTTAGCTCCATCCTGGTTCTCATTATTTGAACGGGAAATTCTTCTAAATTTAGCTCCGGTTTTAAATGAACCATTGAGCTGTTCATTTAAAGCAAAAGGTACTTCCACATTAAATTGCCCTGATAATGAATTCTCCATTACTCTTTTGCTATTTACAACTATCTGGGATAACCATGTATAATTTGTATCTACATTAGCTAGTTTTGGAATATCTTTTAAATTAGTATTAGGACCAATGACATTTGAAGGGAAGGCACTTGCTCCTAACTCTTGTACAAACTGCCATATTCTATCATCTGGGGTATCATTTAGTGAGCCGGTTTTGCCAATTGAAGCATCATATTTAATCCAGTTAAAATTCTGGTGAGCTCCCAGCATACTAGTATAAATATTTGTTTTGCCGCCGGTTTGTTCCAATTGATAATAAATACGATTGCTGCTATAACTTGCATTAGGAGTCCACAAATCATTAACATGATTTAACACCTTCGAATTTAGCTGGTTGAAGAAACCATCGGCTGTAATTTTTCCATTGGGAATTATATAATCTAAAAGAAAACTTGCCCCGGTTCTTTTTCTATTTACTTGTTCTTCCCTCAAATTTAATTCTTGATTTGCTAGCGCAGTTACTGTAGTACTGTTTCCGATTGCTCCATATGTTGCCTGTAATTTATCTGCACTTCTGTCGTAATTATCAGTATTCAAATTAACAATTACACCAAGACGATCTTCCAAGAACCTATCACTGACACTTAAATTAAAATTATAATTGCGATAATACTTTTGTAGTGCATTGTATCCGCCTTGTGCAGATGCAAATAGTTTAAATCCACTTGGGGCTTCTTTTAATCTTAGATCGATTGTTCCACCTAACACATCTGCATCCATATCCGGTGTTGTTACTTTTTTTAGTGATATTCCGTCAAGCATATTTGATGAAACCAGTGAAAGATCAACACTTCTATCGCTCGAACCTGTTCCAGGAATAATTACCCCATTTACTGTGATAAGATTATATTTTGGATTTAAACCTCGAACTTCAACCTTGGTTGCCTCTCCTCCATATCTCTGTAGCGAAACACCGGGCAAACGGCCAATTGATTCTGCCGCATTTACATCAGGAAGTTCTTGTAAGCGCGCTTTTGAAACAACGTTTTCAATAGTGTTCGATGTTATCTGCTGATTAATTGCTGAGAGCTGCCCTTCAGCTTGAGCAGTTACTGTTACAGTTTGACCCTCCAAAGCACTAGGCATTAAATAGAAATCATGTTCAACTGTTTTATCACTTAATATATTTACATCAATTGTAATTGATTGATAACCAATGTAGGATACAAGAATGGATTGGTTTCCACCGGGAATATTTCGAATGAAATAATTTCCATAAACATCTGTTGCAGCCCCAAGGCTAGTATTTTTTATTGTAACATTTGCACCTAATAATATTTCGTTAGTTGATTTATCATAGACATGCCCCCTTAGTGTTCCGGTTTGTGCGAAAGTATTAACTGAGACAATCAAATAAATTATTAGTAGAAGAACGCCATTGATTTTGTAATGGTAGAAATTAAAAATCATTTTCCCTCCGTAAGAGATATTTGCATATTTAAGTTAGAATGGAGTTGCTTCATTTATTGAAGATTTTTTTTTAGAAATAGTTATACGTCCACATAACATAATCTTAATTCAGACAATTATAATGCCATGCAGAAGATTTAATTATATCTATTATTTTTAGAAATATTAAATATAGAAACCTGAAATCTTATTATTTTAATAAAGAATTATGTTTATAATAAAGAACTACTTTTTCCATGTTTTAGAAAATTTTTAATTAAAATAAATTAAAATATATTTTACATTTTTGTCATCATGCTTGTAACTTTACTCATTATATTCTTTTATTAATCTTATCATAACTACATCATGCGAATCTACTTTTGAAATAAAATCTTTCTCAGTGGTACCCAATTCTTTTTTAGTCCACAGATCTTTTATTTTGTACCTCACTTCGTTAAAATTTGTTTTGCATTTCGAAAGCGGATCATCCACGTCGTTGTCTTTCCATGAAAAATTTATTGATTTAACTTCTTCAGATCGATTTAAAAAGCATACTGCCCAATCACCATTCTTTAAAGGTTTAAACCATACTTCTAATTTTTCTTGCGACAAATATTTTAAAGCTTCAATTCCTAATGAATCCTGATCAATTGCAATTACATCTTTATTGGTTAAGATATCTGTAGTTTCTTTTGACATGCTTCTCAGATCATTACCTGAAATTAATGGTGCTGCAAGCATACACCACATTGAAAAATGTGCACGGTCTTCGTTAACAGACATTCCATTTCCAACTTCCATCATATCAGGATCATTCCAATGATCTGGCCCGGCATATTTTCTTAAACTATCCTGCATATCAAGAATATACATTACGCCCCATGATTTCCATGTCCCATGACCAATTACACAATCAAAACAATTTGTAATATCACCTGTAGTTCTCCAAAGATGTCCAACATTTTTTGCCCATAGCCATGGTTTATTATTTCCCCATTCACAAAGACTAAATACAATGGGCCGCCCCGCTTTATACAATGCATTGCACATTGTTTGATAAGCCCCTTCTGCCTTTAATCCTTCAGTGTTGCACCAATCATATTTCAAATAGTCTACTCCCCACTTTGCATATTGCAATGCATCTTGATATTCATATCCACGGCTACCGGGCCTGCCGCCGCATGTTTGCCAGCCAGCATCAGAATAAATTCCAAATTTTAATCCTTTGGAATGAATATAATCTGCAAGTGCTTTCATACCTGAAGGAAATCTTTCATGATCCGGATGAATAAATCCAAGACTATCTCTTTTGCCGTGCCAGCAATCATCAATCACAATATATTTATATCCGGCATCCCTCATTCCCGTAGACACCATTGCATCCGCAGATTCTCTAATCAATTCTTCATTAACGTCGCAGGCAAATTTATTCCAGCTGTTCCATCCCATTGGTGGAGTTAAAGCAAGATTGTCAAATTTTTGCGCTATTAAAAAATTAGAAAAAATTATAACCAAGAGTAAAATTATTTTCTTCAATGCATGATCTCCCATTTATAATTCTATAATTTTTTTAATTCTCTTTTAACAGTTCAAGCATTGTCCGGTCAAGTTTGTAGCCTTTATAGTCCTCGTAGGCTACGTCAGTTCTTCTACTGTTTAAAACACCAAAGTCACCTTTCAAATTCCACATAGCAAATCCCCAGCCTGCTTCTTTCCAAAGAGAAAGAATATCTTTCATCCAGGGGATAACAACATCATGAGGAGTTTTATTGTAACATCCCCATTCACCGACATGAACTGGGACACCTTTTTCAACAACCGGTTTCCATGAATCAATAAGTTTTTCTTTTAATGCCGCCTTATCCCAAAGTTTTCCATTATCACCTTTTAAAGGCCAAGTTGGCGGATTGAAAGTTTCAAACTCATCTTTGGGTACCCAGTTTGCAGTGTAATGTGTTAAGCTCATAGGATCATATCCGCGAGTACTTTGAACAACTCGAAGGTCAACAATATCAACTACGGGATATCTTCCTATTTCAATTCCATCAACAACAATTAATCTATCCGGATCTTCTTCTCTTATTCCTTTTACTATAGCTCGAACAATTTCAACATAACGAGGGACATTTGTATGTTTTGGAGGTTCATTAATTAAATCAAAGCTTAGCTGCGTATTTGGGATTCCTTTATATCTCTTAGCAAAATATTTCCAATGGAATACAGTTGCATCCAAGGCTTTCTGCATATTTTCAGGTGTATCATCAAAAAGATCATACTGTTCAAGTTCTCTTCCATTTATACAATATCCCGGTACTCTATGAAAATTTAAATTTGTATGAATGTTGTACTGCTTCCCGAAATCAATTGCTTCATCAATATCTTTTAGAACATCATCATTTATATTGTACCAATCATCTTTAGATGCCCAATTCCAATATGACATTGGAATGCGCGCAAAATTAAAATTCCAATCGGCCATAATTTCAAAATCTTCTTCATTAAACTTTTGTCTAGGGCCGGTGCCGCTGGTTTTGTTTGTTATGTTAAATCCTTTATATCTTGGAAAGATAATTTTTTTAGTTTGAGGTTTTTGAGATGCAAAAGTTTCTAAATTAATTCCTGAAACTGATGCTGCCGCAATTACACCGCTAGCTTTAATAAAATCTCTTCTCTTCATAATTTTTATCCTTTAAATGAAAATTTCTGCTCTTACTATTTTTCATTATAAAATTCAGCTTACCCATCCCTTTTTATATCACAGGCATTAAAAATTCATTACCACTTCGCGACAATAGTCGGCAGGCTCATCCAGGTAAGTAGCTGCTAAATATTGCTTAATATATTTTATATTTTTTTGTTCAAATTCTTAAATAGTTTAACATTTAAAATTTAATTTTTATTTTTTCCACTCCGTAGTTAACGGCTTTATCCGGAGATTGACAGATACTTTCACCATATAACAAATCATCAATAGAGAAAAAACAATGATGGAATAAAGAATTTGATATAATAATAATATTGTTAATTTCACGGACATAACTTTGATTAAAAAAATACTTGGATCATTAAATATTCGAAGAATTATTCAGTTAATTAGCAAACATTTAATTATTATTAATTTAATCTTAAAATATTGCCGCTATTTAGTTTAGTGCTTTTTGACATTATTTCAATAATAACATTTTATTTACTGCAGAAAAATTTCCTGCATCCAATTTATAAACATATACTCCGCTGGGTAAATTACTTCCGTTAAATTTTACTGAATGAAATCCTGCAGTCATTTGCCTGTTGATTAATTCCTGAACCACCTGGCCGAGTATATTATAAACTTTAAGATTTATCTTTACTTCATGAGCAAGTGAAAATTTAATTTCAGTTGAAGGATTAAAAGGATTCGGATAGTTATTCAGCAATTCAAAATGATACGGCGAATTATTTATCTCTGAAACAGAGGTTACTACGACATTCAACTTTACAGGGTAAGACTCAATTAATACCGAATCTGCTTTCATTATTTTCAAAAGATAACAATAAGAATGCCCTGGAGCTACATTAGAATCAACATATTCCGTCGCAGAATATAGTGTTCTTGCATAATCTTTAAATGAAGAGTTATCAACATTTCTCTGAATTACAATACTGTCCGTATCGGTGGTTTTGTTTCGCCATTCCAGTTTTATTGAAGCATTATCAAGTTGCCTTATTTTGATATTATCCGGTGAATCGGGAGAATTATATATTAGAATATCTTTTATCTCATTAAAGCCGCCTGTTGTTCTGTTGTAAATAGGGAATCCAGATCCGTCATCCCAGGCAAATGCACCTACTCCGTGACTTATTGCTTGACTTACTACAGTTCCATATGCACACATTCGCGAATTATAATCGCATTTATAAGTATATCCAAATTCATCTAATATAACAGGAATATTATGTTTATTAGACCATGTTGTAACCTGATCAAATTTTGCTTTGGTTTTTGATTTATCAAAGCTGCTGCCATAAGTTCCTGGGCCTAATAATCCAAAGGGGTAAGGATCATATGAATGATAATATCCGATAAGGTATCTATCAGAGGTATCAGGAATGGCAGTGGTAACAAGCTCATCTGAATTGGACCACATATATCCCGAAAAAGACACAATTCTCGTCGGGTTAGTTCGGCGAATTATTTTTAACACTTGTGCATTTAACTCATTCACATGTTTAGATGTCATAGGGTAAGGTTCATTTATAATTTCAAATATTAAACTGTCTGACTTGTTTTTAAATCGTACTGCTATCTGGCTCCATATGCTGTCGAAGCGTGCTACTGTTGTATCGTTATACGATTTTTTAATCCAGTCCTCATGATGTTGATTAATAATAATAAACAATCCTCGCTTAAGTCCCCAGTCAACAACTTGTTCCACTCTATTCAGCCATGTGCTATCGATTGTGTAGGGCGGATTTGCTGATGTATATCCGCCCCAGGTAATAGGAATGCGAACAGCGGTAAAACCTGCCAATTTATAATCATCAAACGCCCGCTCTTTTAAAGGAGGATTACCCCAAGTACCTTCACCTGTAAGAGGTTCCATTGTATTGCCGATATTTATTCCTCTCAACATTCCCTTTACAGCATTCTGAGGAGTTAGTTGAGCTTTAATGCTTGTTGAAAAAAATAATATTAAAAATGTTATTGGTGTTAAATATTTAATCATTAGAACGATTATCTTTCTATAAATTAATTAATTTTCTATCTCTCTATCAGATTGCCTTTGGTAATTAAGATTCTTTAAAAATTCAGAAATTATTATCTCGTCTTTTTATAAATTAATTTCTATTCTTTTTTCGATTTACAGATAACATTTTTTTCTTCACTAATCAAATGAAATTTACTATTGTTCCATCCGGTGTATGTATTAGAAATTATCTGACAAGGGAAAACTTGCTCAATTTTCATTTAGTTGCCTTATACAATTTATTAATCCACGTGTTGTATGGTAATTTGCTTTCCAGATTGTTGCTTTAGGCTGCTTTTCAGCGGAAGGATTTGTGTCGATGCTGTCCCAAAACCATCCGCCATATTTGCTGTCAATTGTATATCTTTTGATATGCTTCCATTCTTCTAAAAATTTTTGATAATAATTTTCTTTATCATCAGGATATAATTTTGACATCATCAAAAATGAATTTAAAGCTTCAATTTGGCACCACCATTCTTTTGTATCTTTAATAATTGTAACTTTATCATTCCCTTTGAAAATATAACCTCTGTCATATATACCTCCGTTTTTATTATCCCAGCCATTTGCTAATGCAAAATCATCAAGCTGTTTTGCAACTTTTAACGTTTTTGCATCATCTTTAATTCCTAAAATATGTGAGGCTTCAATTAATAGGTATGCTGTTTCAACATCATGCCCAAATGAAATATGATCAAATTCATAATTCCGTTCTCTTTCTTCTTCACTTGAATCACGGTAAGAAATTGGTGACCAATCTTTATTAAAGAATAAAGTCATATATCCTTTTGTGCCGATTATCTTATCACGGATAATTTCTAACAAAGTTTTTAATCTCTCTTTTAATGTAGGATTCGGCCAGACCGAATATAATTCATAAAAACTTTCAAGAAGATGAATTGAACTATTTTGATCTTTGGGCGGATTATTCTTGTAACCATCTTTAAAAGGTTTTCCATCTTCAGATATAAAATTATAGTAGCCGTCATACTTCGGATCAAAACTATAATCTTCCAACCAATTAAAAGTTTCAACTGCTAAATTCAATGCGGCAGTATCGCCAAAAGCCTTGTAATAAGCGGCAAGACCATAGATTGCAAAAGCATTTCCATAAGCTTGCTTAATTATTTTCCCATTCTCTTTTAATACATTTCCTTCTCTATCAACAAGATTATAAAAGCCTCCATATTTTTTATCCCACATAACATTCTTCAAAAATTCAAAACCATGGTTTGCATTTGTTAAATATGGCTCTTTAACTTTATAAAAATATTGAAGCATTCGCATTTGACCAAACATGGCGTGCTTGTGTTACAATCATTTTGTTTTGTGCCCCATCCAATTCCCATTTATAATTTATATCACTGTAATAGCCGCCATATTCTTTGTCAATACAAAGCGGATACCATAGCTTAATTTCATTTTCAAGCTCATGTTTGAATTCAGAAATAAGATTTTGCTTTAGATAAGTTTATATCTTCCAATTGTTTTTGTCCTTGACTTAGTTCGTTTGAAATGGTGTAAGTATAAAAAGTGAATATATGTATTAAGTAGAATTTATATGTTTTGCTGATTATTTTATTATCATTATAAATTAAATCATATTTTTAACATTTAATTAAATGATTACACATAATTTTTATTTTGCTGAATTAAACAATTTATCTGCTGCCATAGCAAGCAAAATAAAATCAGTTGTTCCTCCACCTAAAACATATTCAGTCTGCTGCCAGAAAAACGGCCAGACTTTAAGCTCAGGCAAATCAGGACGAATTAATGCTGTGCCGCTTCCAATTCCTCCTGGAATATAGGACCAATCTGCTCGATTGATTCCATATGCTGTTGTTAGTGAATTGGCTCCAACTCCAGAAACAAACGATGCCGTATTTTCGCCGGGATGAACACCGAGAATAAAATTTAATGCATTGAATACATATTCCGATTTAAATATTTCGGGAAAGCTTAAATGGAGAAATAGCTGGTCAACACCGAAAGATTGGATTCCCCATCCGGCGCCCCATATATATGGCTTGTAAGGAACTCCATAAGGATTTTCTTTTTGCTGCTCTTCAACTTTTTTATAAAAACTTTTTACTGCTTTTTTAATTTCATTTGTGAATTCTTCATTATTTATTTTTTTAACTACTCGGCCAATAACCAAACTGAACGGATAAATATCTTTGCTTATCAATTCCTGGTTATCCAATAAATAATCCTTATATTTATTTTTTGATGTTGTTAAGTATAATTCTGCGGCAGCATTTATTTTATTTTCACTTTTACCAGCTGAAGTATTCTCATAAATCTCTTCGGATATCTTTAAACATTTTTCAGCTAATTGCGGATTAAAATCTTTCATTACTCTATAGGCTGCAGCTAAAGTCTGTGCAGTATATAACTCATGCTGATAATTTTTTTCAGTGAAAACTAATCTATCATCATCAGGCAAAGGCTGTTTTAAAATCGGATCTTTCCCATCTTTTTTGTAAACGAGATTATCTGTTATAGTAGCAGCATCACCAAGATGGACATATTGTTGAAGTGTAGAGCAAATAATTCCTCTGTATAATCTTCCCATTGATTCATAAGCTCCAACGATGGATAGCAAGCCATGTTCAACTTGCTGAAGTATATCAGCTTTTCCATCAGGTTTATGAATCTCAACAACTCTTGTTGTTTGATTTATGGTAGTTTGGTCATGATTATTTTTAAACAACTCATAAGCAAGAGATAATTTATAAACGGTTTCATCTTGTGATTCAATTCTTAAATCATAATCTCCTGCGTCATGCCATCCGCCAATATTAAGTCCGGGAACATGCTCACCGGATTTAAATTTTGTAAAAGTCGATTCATGCTGATAGTATCCATCAAAATGGTTATGGTTGGTTGGAGCCATTAAGGCATCGTCCATGTGGCAGAGTCCATGCCAGGTTCTATATTTATCAATAACTTTCATATGACACATTTGAACTGGAAGGAAATAATCTAATGTGGGCTGCCAAACATTTTTTGTGAAGACATCTTTGGCAATTTCAAAAACATTTGATTCAATATTTCCATATTTAATTTTATATAATCCTTCTTCAGCAACATCACTGAAATCAAAACGCAAATATTTGTATCTCAAAAAGCTTCCCCACTGAGAAGGATCATTCTCTGATTTAATTATTTTTTCTGAGGCATCATTTATTTTTACAAGTCTTATCGGTTCTAATTTACTTGTTAACTTATCCAATTCAATAACAGCAAATTTATTTTGTTTAGGATGATAACCAACCTGCGAAACTTGAATCATAGGTTTGTATCTCCAGTTTGTATCAACAGATGGTGTTATAATCCATTCAGCTGCATTTTTTGTCACGCCAACCGAAAAAGTTGATCGTAAAACAAACCATCCGTTTTGATATAATCCTCTTCCATCAATCAACTGAAGGTCACTTTTATTACTAACAATTTTAATTTCTTTCTCTTTAATTCCAGGAGCAACAATTAATTGTTTTCCAACAACCATTGGCTCACTCTGCAAATTACCTGCTGAATCTTCTTGCAAAGGTCCATTTGCCTGCCGTGGAAATAAGCCTGCTTTCCCATCCATCAAATAACCTTCGCCGAAAAATTGTCCTGGAAATAATTCTAAATTAAAGCCAACTTTATCTGCCCATCCTTTCGGTAACGGTTTTTCAAGATCAACTGTTAACTTTATACTCTGCCCAACAGCTTCGGTTTTAATTTTATATTTAAAAGTTAAATTGGGATAATCAATTGGATTATAGCCTTTTCTATTTTTACTTGAATCAGGATACCATAATTCAACTTCAATTTTTCCTTTTTCCTTATCTATATTTCCTTTTACCAACAATAGGGACTGGAGACCATTGCCCGGAGTTGGCTCAATTCTTACATCGCCATTTGCAGCAACTCTTTTTCCAAATTGAACAATAGTCAATCCGCCTTGATGCCCTTCAGGATAGAAATCATCAAAGACCATAACATTTAAACTTTGTAATTCGTAATAGCCTTCATCATTAATTTGAAGCTGAAGAGGTTGAATGCTGTTTTGGGGATATGAATTATAAATGAAGCAAATAAAAAAAGTGGAAATAAAAAGTAATTTTCTTAACATGAATTAGCCTTCATACTACTTTTGTAGTTCGACTATTAAATTTCAAATTATTCTTCGCATAGTAAAGAAGCCCAATGGGTATGAATGCAATGAATAATAATTAGATTAATTCCGGAACAGAAATAAATGAGAATATAATTTGCCAGTTAAGTTTCACAAAATATATACCACCAAAACACTTTGAATTATAAATGTATTACAATTTTTTTAGATTCTTACATTATTAAATTGATAAAACTTTGTTAATAAGATAAAATCCTAAATTGGTATTAGCTCTGAAAGTTGACATCTTTTTGTAAAGAAGTTATAATTTAATTTCTATTAGAATTTTTGTTTTGTTTGGAACTTCAGTAAAATAAAGATGTCATCTTTTTACTATTTTTTTGCATAACTTCTTTTAATAATCATATTAAAATGTTTATACAATCATGAAAGGACTAAAGTGAAAGTTTTATTTATTGGAGGAACAGGTAATATCAGCACATCCGTTAGCAAACTTTGTGTTGAAAGAGGAATTGAATTATTTCATTTAAACCGGGGAAAGAGTGGTGTAAAAATTCCAGGTGTAAAATTAATTAAAGGCGATATTAACGCAAGTGATTTAAAAACTAAATTACAAAAATATAATTGGGATGTTGTTGTAGATTGGATAGCATTTACAACAAAAGACATTGAAAGAGATATAAAATTATTTAGAAATAAAACCAAACAATATATTTTTATAAGCTCAGCATCGATTTATCAAAAACCACCGACACATTATATAATTACTGAATCAACTCCTTTGGTAAATCCTTTCTGGGAATATTCTCAAAATAAAATTGCTTGTGAAGAAAAATTAATTTCTGCTTACAGAACAGAAAATTTTCCTATAACTATTGTCCGCCCTTCTCATACTTATGATACAATTATTCCTATTGCTATAGGAAATGGAAACGAATATACTGTTGTCGATAGAATGTTAAAGGGGAAGCAAATAATCGTTCATGGTGATGGAACTTCACTTTGGACACTTACACATTCGGAAGATTTCGCAAAAGGATTGGTTGGTTTGCTAGGACATCAGCAAGCTATTGGACATTCATTTCAAATAACTTCGGATGAAGTATTAAATTGGAATCAAATTTATGAAGCCATTGGGAATGCTGTAAATGTGAAGCCAAATCTTATTCACATTTCTTCTGACTTTATATGTCAAGTAGAAAAATCTTTAACGGGAGATTTAATTGGAGACAAATCTATAAGTGCAGTGTTTGATAATACAAAAATTAAAACATTTGTCCCGGATTATAATGCCGTTATTCCTTTTAGCCAGGGGATAAAAAGAACATTATCCTGGTTTGATAAAAACCCCAAAAGAAAAATTGTAAATAAGCAGACTAATGAAATGATTGATAGGATAATAAAATCTTATTTGAACAAATAATTTAATTCATTTGTTTTTTCATTTTTTCTTTTCTTGGAGCAAGAAAAGAAACAAAAGAACATGCGCTTAAAAATAAATTCTGAAATTATATCGTTTCATTTCAGATTCTATCATATAACTCTATTTTTAAAATGCATCTTAGAGGTTCAATATTATGATTACATAGAATTAGAAAATTATTTCGGAATCATACCTTTTGCAGCTTCTTCAAAAAATTTTCCGTTATCAGTTAACGTTGAATCATTCCATGATTTAAACATTGTCGGATGCCATTCCGGATCGTAGACCCACCAGCACCAGCTTATTCCTTTTCCTTCAAGATATTTTATTATTGCTTTTCCATATTCAACATTCGCTTCCATAGACGAATGGTCTAATGTAAAGGCAAATTCAGTAGCGAAAACCGGATATTCATTTTGTGCAAATCCGAAATCTTCTTCCCATTTAGGTTCATAAGGTGGAGTTCTTTTGTGCGGATACGGATGAGAAACATATCCAATTCCTATAGCATCCAGAGGCTCTTCGTGAAGTGGGGTTAAATCATAAGCCCAATCAAACCCGGCAACAAGCGGTATTGTTTCTTTATCAAATGATCTTATAATTTTAATGAGGTCTTCATTTATTTTTTTCCAATCACTCCAGCTAATGCTGCCAAGCTGTCCCCGGTATGTTGTGGGTTCATTAAAAAGTTCGTAAAAAGCTATGGTATTATTACCGCTAAAATGATTAGCAATAGTTCTCCAAAAATTATTGGTTTCACTTAAAGAAGTAATATACATCGGGTCTTGAAATAAACCGGCTTTCAAATTTCCGATTGAATGCCAATCTATAATAACATACATTTTAAGTTCGGTGCACCATTCAACTGCCTGGTTTAACAATTCTAAATATTTTTCCGGTGTTCTAAGTCGCCATGCAACTGGATGCACAGGAATACGAACTATCATTGCCCCTAAATCTTTAACTCGTTGGAATATATCTTTATTCCAATGTCCTTCATATTCAATTTTATCCGGGTCGGCAATTGCAACTCCGCGAAATAGAATTGTATCACCGTTTTCCATAACAAATCTGTTCCCATTTACTTTAATAAGCGGCAGTGATTTTAAATTTTTAGTTTGTTCCTGTCTGCCAGGAAATTGAGCATCCCACCATTTTCGTTGCAAACTTTGTAGTTCTTGTCCTGTTGAACTTAAAGTTATTAAAAGAACTAGCATAGAGATTTTAAATAAAATATTTCTCATAACTACCTCAAAAACAATAGAAAAAAAAATTTTATTTATCCCAATCATCCGTCCTAAAAGATGAAGCCGGTAACCCTGCTTTATTGAAAAGCGTCCCTTGAACAATATTGCTCCATGCATATCTTACAGAAATTGGATTTTTAACTTCTGAACTTGAAACAATTAAATGTTCACCATCGATATTAACATCGGCTTTTACAAATTTTTTATCTTTCCCGGCAATGTAAAAATTATCAATTCCGGAAGGATTCTTTAGAACAAGTCCGCCATCAATATATTCAAATGTTAAGCTGATTTTATCTCCAATAACTTCCATTGATTTATAAACCGGGCCAGAGTATACAACATCTTTATCATAATCTTTTGCAAGAGCCCAGAGAGCAAGTCTTTTCCCTACATCCTGCTTATCGGCAGGATGAATATTTTCGGCTTCACCAATATCAAGTGTTACAGCCATACCTGTATTTGGAACAGATAAAGTTTTTAACTGACTTTCCCTGAGAACTTCTGAATGTGTCTCTTTTCCATAATCCCATGGAGCAATTTGAACAAAGTAAAACGGAAAACTATTTTCACCCCAGTCATCACGCCAATTCTTAATCATCAAAGGGAACAGCTTTGCATATAGTTTAGGTTCTCCTGTATTCGCTTCACCTTGATACCAAATTGCGCCTTTAATATCGAAAGGTATTAGCGGATGAATCATTGCGTTGTATAAAGTTGTGGGTGTATAAGCTGTAATGTCAACCGAAGTTTTAGGACGTGAAAGATACTCTTCTCCTTTAGCTCCATAAACATAAAATTTCATATTTATTAATTCCGCAGTGGGTAAAAATTTCCATGGACCTGCAATTGAAATTTCTTCTTTGCTGTTTGCCGGATGAATTTTCATTTTACTTTTATCGCCATAAATTCCGCCACCGCCTTGAGTATCCATAACTCTAACAGCTATTGTAAGAATTGAATCATTCACTAATTCTTTAGGAACATTGTAAATTCTTTCTTGCTGCCAGTAACCTTCTTCTTCAGTTGCACCGACAAGCTTGCCATTTACAAAAGTTCTGTCCATATCATCAATTGGGCCTAATTCCAAAACTAAATTTTGATTCAACCATGCTTTAGGAATATCAATTTTTTTTCTGAACCATACTATTCCGTCAAAGTCTCCAATCTCAGCACTTTCCCAGAGTGTTGGTAGATTCATTGACTGCCAAGGACTATCATCAAAATTTGTATTAGAACATTGTTCATCATTAAAATCTAAATTTTTCCAGCGGTTCTTTAAAGGTTTATTAGTTATATCAATGACTGGATGATTCATTATCCAATCTTTCTGAGCTTTTATTTCTCCACCGCTGGTGACAATTTTATTTAAAGTTGAATCGTATCTTCCCATTTCTCTTAAATATTTATCTGATGTCCAGGCTTCTATTGGAGTTCCGCCCCAGCTTGAGTGAATCAATCCGATTGGTATTTTTAATTCTTTATATAATTTTCTTCCGAAGAAATAAGCAGTTGCACTAAACTTAGCGGCAGCTGTGGAATCACATTCGCTCCAGCTTCCGGTACAATTAAATTCAGGCTTGTTTGAAACTGCCCGCGCAACTGTGAATAATCTAATATCAGGATAATTTGCATTTTTAATTTCTTCAGCAGAATTTTTAATAGGTGACATAGGAGGCCAGCCTTCCAGCGGCATCTCCATATTTGACTGCCCTGAGCAAAGCCACACTTCACCAATTAAAACATTTTTGAATTCAATTTTATCATTTCCCGATTGAACAGTTACTGTGTAAGGGCCGCCTGCTTCAGGAGTTTTTAGTTTCACCATCCACGAACTATCCTCCGATACTTTTGCAGATGCTTTCTCTCCCCAGCTTCCTTTGATTCTTATTTCAGAATTTGGTTCAGCCTTTCCCCAAAATGGAGACATAGATTTTTGCTGCATAACCATGTTATCAGAAAATATTGCAGGTAGTATAAGTTTTGTACCTTGACTAAAATTTATTGAGGTAAAAATTAATATGATAAAAAGAATAGAAAATGTTTTCATATTATAATTTCTTTCAAATTATTTATTAACAATAAGTGTGTTTAAAGATGACATCTTACTAAACAAAAAAAGCATTCATCTATTCGCAAATATTATCAATTTTATCTTGATTTTCCATTTTAGAATAAAGTTGTCATCTTTCCATTGCTTTTCTCTGCGTTAGGAGTTTAATCAATTTATTGATTCTAAATTATCATAAACAATTTCAACCCGGCATAACTGAGCTTCATTTTTAAATACTATCTTTAAATATTTACTGTTAAAAGGAAATTCATTACAAGTATAAATAACAGGTGTAAACATTCCATAATAATTACTATATGGTGGGAAAGTTTCAATCTTAAAATTTAATAATTTAAAACTAGTGTTAGAAATAGAATCAGATGCAGAAACTTCAATTGGACATTCTTTCCCGGTAAAAAATATTTCAAGCTTGACCGAATCAATTTCACTTGGACTTCTATAGATTGCATAAGCACTATCTGTTCCCTTCAACCTGCTGTTATCTTCTTTTGCTTTATAAATATCCTGGTATTTTAAAAATTCTAATCTTCCATTTTTAGAAAATATTTTTGTTGAATCACTAAGTTCATCTATTATCATTTTATAATTTACTGCGACTGGCCCAACTTCATTTGAAGCTTCAGAAATACCTCCGGAGTTAATTGCTCTAACACGATAGTAATAACTTTTACCTAATTCGGCACTTGTATCTTCAAACAAAGGTCGATATGCTAAATTGGCATCAGAGATACTATCAGCAATTATTTTCCAGGCATCACTATTTTCATTCCTTCTTTCAATTTCATAAGTGTAGGCACCGGTTGAACCTTGCCAGTATAAATGATAAACATTTTTAACGTCCAGTAAATTTGGTGGCTCAGGCCTTTGAATAGGTGGAACTTTTTCATTATTTATTTCAAAAGCTTTAGTTCGCATAAAATCAACAATATCTTTTTCGTTATACATTTTTCCAGATTCAAACCCGGGCCATCTATAAGATCCGGCACCGGTGTTTTCCTGGTGTTCATAAAATCCGCCGTTTCTATAATGAGACCTTAAGCTCCAAATCATTGCACCTGTTATATCATTGCTAATAACTGTATCAACAATTTCTTTGATGCTTTTCTCATCGACTAATCCGAATTCACCAACATAATAAGGCTTTTTCCCTTTAGTCAGTTTTTCATTTTGTAAAATATTAGATATAGTTTTAGCGGGATTACCGTAATGATGTGTAGTTAAGATATCAAGGGTAGTATCATTTAAAACTTCTTGCGTTAATAATGGCGAATGAGTCCCTAAAATAACCAGATGATTTTTATCTAAACTTTTTATGTAAGTTGCAATAGTATTTGTCCATGTTAAGGGGCCATCCATTTCATTTCCGGTTTCCCAGCCTAATATTGCTTTATCATCTTTGTACGAAGTCCCAGTATAAGTGTTCTTTCGATTTATAATAAAGTTAATTGTTTTTTCTACATCGGAAATAAGCTGCGGGTCAGTCCAAAAGTCTTCAGGTTTTTTACCTCTGAAATCAGCATATTCTATAGGGCCTCCCCACCACCACCAATTATCAACAAAAGGAATAATTACTCTTACGCCAACTTCATTTGCAATTTGCAAAACTTTATCCAAAGCTCTAAATGCTTCTTCATTAAAAACACCTGGAGCCAATACATGACGAATGATATTCTTCGACTCTCCTTTTTTTCTAACAGAGAGCACATACATTCGACAGACTTTTCCTCCCATTTGTTTTATAGTTGTAAGCGCATCTCTAATTTCAAATTCGGTTGGCAGTGTCCATGGGCTTTGAGAAGTGAAAGGCAAATAATCTTCGATGTAATGAAGGTTGGGAATATTATAAGAAATGAATTTTAATTGTTTATCCCCATCCATCAACTTGTCTTTTTTTGCAGTTATAAAATTATCAAACTGGCTTGTAGTACCGCAGTGAATAAACAGGAAACTTAAACTAACCAACAAAAAAACATTAAATAATTTTTTAAGATTAATTTTCAGATTCATTTTTATAATTAGATTTTTTGGTATCAATAATAAAAAAAATGCTATGCAATTTCACTTATTTATGCATAGCATTTTCTATAAGGAGAAGTTACGAGAAAAAATCAGACATACTTTTTGATGATTTTTAGATTCTTTGAAATTAAATCATTCCTTTGTTTTACACTTGCAGCGCTTCTTAATAAATCCGGCGGAGTATTCAAAACATAATCAAGAAGCTTATCAACTGTCGAAACAGCTACGTGCATCCTTGTATCAGAAGAAGCATAATAAATTAATACTTCTCCGTTTTTACGTTCAACCCAACCATTACTGAAAACTACATTTGAAACATCGCCTATTCTTTCTTCACCCTGTGGAGCGATAAAATATCCTCCCGGTTCTGCAATTACTTTATATGGGTCCTTCAAGTCTGTTAGAAAAAGGTAAAGCACATATCGTAATCCAGCAGCAGTATTTCTAACACCATGAGCTAACTGCAGCCAGCCTTTATCTGTTTTTATTGGTGCGGGACCCATCCCATTTTTTACTTCTTTTATAGTGTGATATTGTCTGTCATTAATTATAATTTCTTTTTCGATGACGGCGTTTTCCATTTTATCTGCAAGTCCCCAGCCGATTCCGCCTCCTGAACCTGTTTCAATAAATCCATCTTGCGGACGAGTATAGAAAGCATATTTCTTTTTATAAAATTCAGGATGAAGAACAACATTACGCTGCTGCGGTGATTTAGTCTTTAGATCGGGCAGCCTTTCCCAATTTTTAAAATCTTTTGTTCTTGCAATTCCACATTGAGCAGAAGCTGAAGAAGTATCAGAAATTGGTGCATCAGGGTCTTTTCTTTCTGTGCAGAACAATCCGTATATCCAACCATCTTCATGTTTAATGAATCGAATATCATAAACATTCGTATCCGGGTTATTGGTTTCCGGCATGGTAATCGGATAATCCCAAAATCTAAAATTATCAATTCCGTTTGGAGATTCGGCAATAGCTAAAAAAGATTTACGGTCACTTCCTTCAACTCTAACTCCCAACAATATTTTACCACCAACTTCGATTGCCCCAGCATTGAATGTTCCGTTTACTCCCAGTCTTTCAAGCAAATTAGGATTTGTTGTATAGTCAAGATCGTACCTCCAGAAAAGTGGAGTGTGTTCTGCTGTCAATACCGGGTATTTATACCGGTTGAAGATACCATTATCCTTTTCTGCAATTGTATTCTTCCTGGTAATTAAATTTTCATGCTGAACTAATAAACTTTTAACTTTCTTATCAAATTCTTTTTGGTTCATTAATATTATTCTTTTACTTCGAGTAAATCATTTTCTAATACTACAATCGGTTTGGGTTCTAATTTTGCGTAAGTTTTTTCCCCATACGATTGTTCAAGCTTATCCCACCAATTAAATTTTAAAATAATGGTGGTAACAATCATTATGACTATTCCTATAAGCATAAAATCAAATTTGCGTATAACCATATAGATCGGAACAACCATTAAGCTTAGCTGCCAGATAATTCCAACAACAATATTGCTGGCATCTTTTTTAAAATTTTTATTTCCTACAAATTCAGGATGTTCTTTTATAACTTTTTCATGGATAGGTTTCCAGAAACCCCATGGTTTGACATTCATATAGAAGTTCATCAAAACTTTTTCATCATCTGGCTTAGTAAGTAAAGTTCCCGCTATGCTGCCAATTAACGAAATTACAAGTATCGCAGGGAAAGATTCCAAAGAATTCAAATTAGGAAATAAGGTGGGTACAATAAATAAAGAAGCCAATCCCGAAACCATTCCCCAAAAATATCCGTATCCATTGAATCGCCACCAATACCATTTAAGAACATTGGCAACAGTATATCCGCCATATAATGAATTTACAATCCAAAGTGTAACTTGATCTACCGATTTCATCATAAACCCGAATACACAACCAATGGCAATAACTCCGAAAGAAACTAAGTAACTCATTCTTACATACGTTTTTTCACTTGCGTTCGGCTTAAAATATTTTTTATAAATATCATTAACCAAATAAGCAGGAGCAGCATTAACCGTAGCTGCATATGTAGACATAAAAGCCGCTATTAAACCAGCAATTAATATTCCTTTTAACCCATCAGGAACAAATTCTTTTATTGCTATAGGTAGTAGACTTTCGAAATCGAAATTAGCACCCATTGCATTAATTTGTGGAATAAAAAATGCGAGTGCCAAAACTGTAAGTCCAGCAATCATCATGTACCGTGGAAAAAATAAAGCAACATTTACCATCCCGCTCATCTTTGAGGCTTCTACAGGATTTTTTGTAGCAAGAACTCTCTGCATATCATAATTTGGAGCTGGGCCGGCAAGGCTGACCAGAAATCCTTTAAAAAGCACAATCATGAAAAAGAAACCAAATAAAGAATACTCATCGCTTGCTATTTTTTGATTTAAGCTTGGTAAAATATTTGACCAATCGATATCAAGTTTCCAGTGAAATAAAACTTGATCCCAGCCAGTGGGGAGAACGGCTTGCAGCATTTCAGGGCTGACTTTATACATTGCAATAATTCCAATCGCAACTGATGCAATTGTCATTACAATGAACTGAATAATTTCTGTTAAAACTACACTGTACATTCCTCCTTTAATCACGTAAATGGCAGTAATTGACATTATAATTAAAGCGTAAACATCGGGAGAAAAATCCCAGGGCAGGAATGTTTTAAAAAATAATCCTGAACCTTTAAATCCATAAGCTAAAAACCCAATAACTCCTATAATTGCAAAAACAACAATTATAATATGAGAAAGAAATGCTCCTCTTCCCTCGCCAAATCTTGTCTTCAGCCATTCAGCACCCGTCATCACATTTGAACGCCGAAGCCATGCTGACAAAAAGACCATAAGGAAAATCTGATTGAAAATCGGCCAAGCCCAGGGAATGAATATACTTTTAACTCCATAAATGAAAAGCAGCATTACAAGCCAAATTGTGCCTGTTATATCGAACATCCCGGACGCATTTGAAATCCCCAAAATCCACCAGGGTATTTTATTGCCGCCAAGAAAATAGTTATCAATGTTTTTTGAAGCTCTTTTGGATAGAACAACCCCAAGAACGACGATGATTACCAGATAGGCAACTATAATTGAGATATCAAGTAAGCTTAAATTCATATGAAATAGAAAAAATTTTATTTGTAATTGACATAAATAATGCCATCCAATACTTATTATTTTTCATTGCAAATAGAAACTTTCCCTCTTTTACAACATTAACATTTTATCATAATAATAATTAGTTATAGATTTAATAATTTATTCACGGTAGTAAAGATTTTTCTATCTTTTAAAACATTAAATTTTAATTAATTAAAAATACTAGACCTCTATTGAGATACTGTTAAAGTTGGTTTCAGACTTATCGATTTTAATCTTTCAGCTATTGTTTTAAAAATATTAATTGTTGAAGTATCAGTATCAAAAACCGAATTTAATCCTTGCGGCTCTTGAGGCGGATCTCCTGTAAAAGGATCTCCAGTTTGCCATTTAAAATCAGGATGCAAACCACGGATTTCTCCTCCCCAGCCCCAAAAATTAGAGCCTGAAATTGGTGCACCCGCAGCTGCGCTGTCTGCAATTAAGCCAAGAATCTTCTTAAAATATTTATCACGAATTTTAGTTGGAGTACCTGCGCTGTAAAACTCGCTGTCTCTCGGTAAACCATATTCTTCCATGACAATGGGTTTGTTAAGAATGCGTGCAAACATTATATGTTTATTAATATAATTGACAGCATTCTCTTCTGTTCTAGGATAAGTTTCATCACTATGTTTAGCATCAAACCAGCTCCAATTTTTTGGCCAGAGGTGAAATGTTGCATAATCTATATACCTATCTTTATGTGAGTTAATAAAAATAGCTGAGTCTTCTAAACTGCCAGCTAGCCCTTCCATTCCTGTAGTTACTAAATGATTAGGATCAATAGTGTGAATAAATTTAGCTGTAGTATCAATCCATTTATAAAAATGGTCTATATATTCTTTGGCTTTTTCACCTCTTCCCGGGCGAGGTTCATTAGCTAACTCCCACGACATGATAGCCGGGTCTTCAAAATAATAATCACCGGTACATGTATTTTCTCGTGTAATTAGCATCTGAAGAAAATTGAAAAATAATTTTTGAGCTTTAACATTCTTATAAAATGTTGCCGAATAGTTCATAAAGTTTGGATAATTATTTGGCGGATTTGAAGGATCTACACCAGGAGTATCTCCCGACCAATAATTGTATTGAGCCATTCCGCCCGACCATTCCCAATAGTTATTTAGAAATATTACCGCTTTCATATCTCTTTTTTTCATTTCACTTAGAAGAAAATCCAATCCTTCCAATAAACTTTCGTCATATACATTAGCTGAAGTTTGAATTGCAGGCTTCAAAGAATTTTTTATATATGAACTTTCAGAAGCCCCAAGAATTCGGAGATTTGTTACCCCAATTGATTTTAAGCGGTCAAGCTCTCTTTTTAGTCTTTCTCTATCACCAGTTTTACCTGGAGAGCCAATATAGCATCCATACCATAAATTGGTCCCGACAAAATAATAAGGCTTGCCATCAAGAAAAAAATGGCCGTCTTTTGCTATTATATAATTTGGCTTACCTTTAAAAAGAAATGTAGAACAAGCTGAAAACAAAATTGAAAATGAGATTAACAAAATGACTTTTGGGATATGCCGCAATTACTTCTCCAGGAAAAATATGGTAATGTTATTAATAATCTGAATTTTCATTTAAGAAGAATCATTTTCCTGTTAAGAGTTAATCCCTCTGAATTTAAAACGTATATATATACACCGCTGCTAAGATTAGCACCATCAAATCTAATAGTATAAGATCCAGGAGAATAATCCTTATTAATTATAGTAGCTACCCTCTGTCCAAGTATATTGTATATTGATAAATTAACAGCGCCCTCTTTCACTATTGTAAATTGAATATTGGTAGACGGATTAAACGGATTAGGATAATTTTGGCTTAAAGAAAAAGTTTTGGATATTTGAGAATTCTTTTCAACTGAAGTAACTATTCCGACGGGCACACCTAAGTAATCTAAATCCATCCATCCCCAATAAAGAACCATCTGGATTGTGTCAATTCCCTGTTTCAAATTTATTGTTAAATTTTTATCAAGCCATTTAATTGTATCACTTGTAAAAGCTACATCTGCAACACTATCTCCATTAACATATATTAATTGATTTTTGGGGGTGCCGAAGGATAATCGATATCTAAAGACAACTCCATAATCTCCATCATTAGGGACATTGGATACTATCCAGGTGATTGTTCCTGTCTGCTTCATGGTAACATAGCTTCCATTGCTTGCTGTTGCATCTGTAATTTTTGTCGGTGAGCCTTGAAGAATTGCATATTCAGCTTCTAATTTATTAATTGCAGCTTCACCAATTCCTATTGAAATAGTTTTGGAAGGCCATAGATATCCTTCATCGTCAATAGCTATTGCTTTTATATCATAATTACCGGAAGGCATATTTTTCCAGGTGATACTGTATGGTAAAGTATCTTTTTCGCCAATCATTAAAGTATCGTTTGCATAGAACTCAACACGAACTATGTTTCTTACACTATCAGTAACATCTGCCGTTATCAAAATTTCAGAACTATCCGGAAAGATTGAATTGTTCTCAGGGCTTGTTATGGTAACACTTGGTGCAATTGAAATTTCAACTGATGATTGATGATTTGTCCAAATGTCTTGAAGATTACTTATTGTCCTGGAATGATCATTATTTTTTGCATTATCATTTTCTGGTGTATCTCCTAACCATTGCCATGACATCGCACCGGCATAACCTGTATTATATAATTGATTATAGAGATTCTGCCACAGCACTCCGTATGTATCTATCACATAAAACTCTGCTATAACTAAAGGTTTTGTTAATTTCCAGGTTGAATCCGGGTGATGAAATGGTGAAAGTGAAGTTCCTGCCCAGCTATAATAATGAACAGTATAAAAATCTAAAGTGCCTAATGAATCTCCTCCAGCATTAATCAATCTGTCATCTCTGTAAAAATTCGTATTTCCAATTGCTGAAGTATAATACCTATCTATTAATTCTTGAGCTGATAAATAAAAGCCATATTTAATTTCAAATTCATTTTCCATTTCCAGCTTTTGATCTTCAGTTAAAGAATTATAAAAAGTTTTTCTTAAAGGTGCTGCCGGAGAAACTACATCAGTCTGAGCAGTTAATCCCCATGTCCCATTTGTTACTTTTGCTTTTGGATCTTCTCTATGAATAGCGCCTGCAGTTAGATTAACAAATCTCTGAACATCATACTCGGAAACATGCCTTGTTGTTGACCAATTCCCAATCTCTGTAAATCCTTCAGGCTCGTTAAAAATTTCCCAGGCAATAATAGCCGGATGCCCTTTTACAGAATCAACCATTGGAATGAGTGCATTATTTATATAAGCTCTAATTGCAGAAGTATCTGTTAGTAATTTCTGGTTTCTGTCCAAAACAGTAGTTGATTTTGAAGTGTTCATCATATCATGCGACCATAGACATAAAAGCAATCCAATATTGTTTTGCCAGGCAAGATCCAATATTCTTTTTAAATCAGATATTGCGCCTGCACCCGGTCCGACAACTAATCCATTTGAATCAAATTCCGGGGTGCTGGTACCATCAGTGTGCAGCCACAAACGAAAAGAGTTTCCTCCTGCCGCATGCATCTCTTGAAATATAGCTTGGAATTGTGCAAAGTTTGTATTACCAGGCCCGATGTCCCGAGCAAAATTTATCCAGGCTACATTTGACCCATTCATAAATATTTCTTTTTTTGCGTAGTTTATCCTGGATTGTGAATGAAGGGATAAAGTAAAAATTAGAAAGAAGGAAACGGATTGAATAACGTATTTTGATATCAGCTTGATGAAGTTGTAAAAAAAGTTCATAATACTATTTTTAATATTGAATCATCTTTTAAAGATGGCAAAAACCACACCACCAAAATCAACTTGTTTTATTAAAAAATGACAAGAAAACAGATTAAGAAATTGAATTGAAATTATTAGGATAATAAATTATTATTATTTTAATAATAACATCTAACTATAGATAAGTTCAGATCTGAAATGATGTTAAGAACTTTATATCCGTCGATAATAATTTATGACTAATTCCACAATACAGAAATTATATTTTATTATTTCATCAGTTCTTGATAATAAAATTCTTATTTAGATTTTACATTAATTTTGATTGAACTTGAACTCGTTATTCCATTTTCATCTGTAGCAATTGCTTTAATGAGATGAGGACCTGAAGAAGCATTAAACCATGCCCAATCGAATGGAGCAAATCTATTGTAGCCTATCGATTTATTATCCACAAAGAATTCTACTTTAACAACTTTTCCAAATCCAACAGAAGATTTTGTTTTTATTATAATATTTGAACCTTCAATTAATCGAGTCAATTTTTTCGGTTGAATTATTTCAAAATTAAATTGCTTGTTATTTTCTTTATTATCATGAGTAATAATATCAGGCATATTTTTGTTGTATATGGTATTAATTAAAGTCCCCATAGAATCATCGCCGGAAATTTCCCAGAACATTAATCCTCTTAGATTATAAGCATCTACATACCAGGTTTTTAAAGACACTGAACGCGGATCATCAAAAGTAAAAAATTTCTTTTCTGTGGGACTGTATAACCAGGGGGCCAAAGAAAAATCATCCCAATAAACATTATAACCTTTATCTATTAAATCTGTATAATCCATATAATTTTTAATTCGAAGGAATTCTCTAATTGTATCATTCGTTGCAGGTTGAAAAAGCCCGTTATCTTTTGAATCAATATCGATCCAGTGTTTGCTGTAAAAAGCTGCGCCCGGAACAATTTTACTTCTGCTTACAAAAGCAGAATCCAATAAATATTTCACTGAATGATCTAGTGATTCTTTTAGCGGATCAGGATCATTTGGGGAACTTAATAGATTAGTATGATGGCCTGTAATTGTATCCCCGATGCCGTGGAAATCATAAGTCATAACATTGAACCAATCGAGATAATTTTGATCTTCTTTAAAATTATATTTCCAGAATTCCCAAACTCTCGCAGAGACTGCTGCGGTTAATAAATAATTAGGATTTATTTCATTTAACTTTTTTCTGAACAAAGCAAAAAGTTTAGTTTGGTTTTCCCTATCGTTTACATTATAGTGAGTTCCCTCCGGTCCATCACTTATCGGGAATTCCCAATCAAGATCAAAGCCGTCAAAAATACCTTTTGCTGATCCGGTTCCACCTGCATTACCTGCTATTGGTAAATTACCTCTAATAAAATAATCAATACATGTATTTACAAACTTTTCTCTTGTTTCCGGAGTTAATGCAGCATCAGAAAAATATTTTGAACCTCCCCATCCGCCGATTGATAGTAATATTTTTATGTTTGGATATTTAAGTTTTAATTTTCTTATTTGATTAAAATTGCCCCGTAAAGCTTGGGTAGAATCATCCGCAATTCCATCCACACTCATTTCAGCAGAATAAACTTCTTGATAAGCGAAATAGGTATTAATTTCAGGAATGATTTCCATAAGAGAATCCTGTGCAGGCCTAGCAAATGCATAGTTAATTACCGTTATTTTACTTGCTATATTTTTGTCGACAATATCTTTAATTATTGTTCCATGTTTGGCTGAATGATACCCTCCATAGTAAGCAACAATTTCTTTTTGTTGAGAGAATAATATTGATGATAATAATAAGGTGCCAAGAAATATTTTATTTAATAGATTCATGCTGTTAGAAATTTATTGGAAGTAAAAAGGTAATTTTTTATTTAAGCAGTCACAAATTATTCTTTTTATTCTGAATTGACAAGGAAGATTTGATATTAAGAAATAAGAATTAAGAAACAAGAATTAGAAGTCAGATAACTATCTATAATTCAATTTTCAAATAATCACTTAAATTGTTTTATAGAATGATGGAGTGAGGGGATACTAAGCTTAAGGAGTAAAAACTTTAAAAAAATGTGAAGCAAATAAGTTACTTCACATTTTTAAATATCGGTTATATTTTGACAATAAATTAATTCTCAAAATTTAAATTAGTCGGTTGTTTGTTTTGCTGTCTTTGTATTTGTGTCATATTAGTCGTGGGAACACTATTGTCTACAACTTCAAATTTCAAATTGCTCAACCATACTTCACCGGTTCCCGTCAATAATATTCCGAAATTAATTGCGGCACTGTTTGAAGGAACATCCAGGACCACATCATATTTTTTCCATGAAGAAGTTCCTTTAATGGGACGGTCTTGCATATTATCAAAACCCAACATTTTAGGGGAATCTTGCTTACCATCAATTCTCATCCAAAGCCCAGCCCATTGAACAACATCTTTAGATTTTACATAACCAGATAGTCTAACCCTTTTGTTTAAGTATTTATCCGCAGAAAAATTTTGCATTAGCGTACCAAAGCCTGTAATGTTTTCCTCATTTGATTTTAAATAAACAGCATTTTCTTTATTCATTCCTTCTTTAACTTCCGTTCCAACTTCATAGCTGGAAGGTTTTGAACCGGCTTTAAACCAACCTTCAGGAATTTTTTCCCCTCCTACAATAAAATTATATCCGCTGAAAAAAATCAAAACAATTGCAGCAGCAGTGGATAAGAATATATTTTTTTTTGTCATAACTTTCTCCTATTTGTTTAAGATAAATTTTATATCATTAATCCCGGTAATAATCTGCCAGGGATTTATTTATTATTTCATTAAAATTATTTAACCCATTATTGGCGTCAATATTTAATATCTCATTAGCAATTAACCCATGTTCTTTTAAAATCAAAGCTTGGTCAATAACTTCATTAAAATGTTTTATTTCTTCATCTCTAATAATTTGATAACTCATTGTATGTTGAACGAAATCGCCAACTAAAAAATTATCACTTTTTCCCGCATTAGTCTTTTCTAAAGAAGTTACTGTATGATAATTAGTTTTATACTCATTCATATTTGAATTAATTAGCAAAAAGAAAATAGCTACAAATAGTAATGCAATTGAAAATGCAATCTTAAATGCAGGCTTTCTTACATTCCAATTAATCTTCTTTTTTTCAGAAAGCCTTATGCTTAATTCATTTTCATTCTGCGGCAGCACTTTATAAAAATGAGCTAACTCAGATTTCATATTTGAAAAATCATTCAGTAAAGAGTTGCATTTCTCACATCTAGATAGATGAGCCATTAATTCATCCTTTTTATTTTCAGGCAGTTCATCTTCAACAAATAAGCTTATTTCATATTCGTAATGTTTCATTTGGTATTCTTGAAATCTTTTAAATATTTTCTTAATTGTTTTTTAACTCGAAATAATTTAACTGCTATGTTTTCAACAGTTAGATTTGTTATTTCTGAAATCTCTGCATAAGAATAACCTTCATATTCTTTTAAATAAAGAAGCTCACTACTTTCTTTAGAAACTTTCATTAAAGCGTCCTGTATTGAAATATTGATATCAAAAGAATCTGTATAATTTTTATTAAATGAATACTCTTCAATACTTTGATTATGATAATTTTTGGTTCGAAGCCTGCTGTAACATAAATTTCTGGCAATAACGAACAACCAGGTTTTAAATGAACACTGTCCTTTAAATGATTTTTCTTTTTCAAAATGACGAATAAATACTTCTTGAACTACATCTCTTGCTTCTTCAAAATTCTTTAAAATACTGTAGGAGTACCTCAAAATATCATCTGAAAATTCCTTATAAAGTTCATCGAAAGAACTATTTATTACTTCTTTTTCCAAATGAATTAATAATCCCTTTTTTAAATAGACGCATTAGATAATATAAAATTACAAAATCCTAAAAAATAATTGGACTTATTTTAAATAGCGTACTTCTTTTTTGTGTTGAACAAACTAAATCTAAGCAATAATCTAATATCTATTGTTTTGTCTTCCAATTGATCCACTTGGAAAGGAATCATTTTATTTAGTATAATTCCAACGTTAATATTTTAGAATTAGTCATTAAATTAATGTCTGAAAATAAAAATCATTGGTATGATGGATCATTTTACGATAAAATAATTGCTCCTAATCAAGATACGTCATTTCAAAATGTTAAATCAATTATAAATGAAAATTCGTCTGTTCTAGATGTAGGCTGTGGTACCGGACGTTTAAGTTTTCAACTTAAAGACAAAATCAAAATAATTGATGGGATAGATTTGTCAAAAAGAAATATTGATTTGGCAAATAAAAATCTTGCGAAAAGGCCTTCTCCCAAATTAATCTTTCACCATTCGGATGTTCAACTTTTTCTTAATCAAAAAAAAGAGACTTATGATTACTCAGTTATATCTTTTGTTATTCATGAAGTACAAGAAAATAAAAGAGAGGATATCTTAAAATTACTAGCAGAACATTCTAAGGAAGTTATTATTATTGACTACCTATATCCGCGTCCTAAAAGTTTTTGGTCTATTTTAAATGAAGCAGTTGAATTTGCTGCGGGAAGAGATCATTATAAAAATTTTAAATCATATATTTCCAACAAGGGAATTATGGGGCTTGTGGAAAAAACCGGATTAAGAATTATAAAAGAAATTAAAAATAATCCATTAACAACTCATATCGTCGTTCTAAGCAAATAGTTCCGAATTGAAAAGCAGAATTAAATAATCCTGGAGATTAAATAATAATGAATTTAAAAGCTGTACAAGATTATTATCCTAATGATCTTAGTTATTGTTATGGCTGTGGAAGATTAAATGAGCATGGCCATCAAATAAAAAGTTATTGGGATGGTAATGAAACTGTTGCACACTTTACTCCTAAACCCTATCACATTGCAATTCCTGGTTATGTTTATGGCGGATTGATTGCTTCTCTTATTGATTGTCATGGAACCGGAACAGGCGCACTAGCTTCATATCGCGTAGAAGAAAGAGAACCGGGAACCGAACCCGCATTTCGTTTCGTTACTGCGTCACTTCAAGTTGATTATCTTCAACCTACACCACTTGGAGTAGAGTTAGAATTGAGAGGGAAAATTGTGGAAATAAAAGGAAGAAAAGTCATTTCAGAAATTACTGTTTCCGCAAATGGTAAAATTACTGCAAAAGGAAAGGTTGTCGCAGTTCAAATGCCGGATAATTTTATTAGCAAATAATATTAATTATGATTTATAGAAATTAATATTATTTTTCATAATTAGATTTATTTCTTTCCATACAATTCATATATGCAGTATAAATACCAGCCTGCCGCCCACATGAATTGCGGTTTATCAATTTTCCCATATTCTTTTGGATTGTTAAAATTACTGTCTCGGTACTCATACATTGCTGGCTGTCCATTTGGACTATTTATTATTCCGTCCAAAGTCATTGTTCTTTTTATAAAATTAATTGCTTTTTCTTTTTGTCCGGTCTTAATTAAATCCAAAGCGTACCAGGCATTGCCGTGCATCCAAATTCCCCCGTTAGCATATTTAAATGGTTCGCCCGCTTCATTGCCTGCAAATTTTAGTTTATCGATCAGCTTATCAAAATCCATTGGAAATAAAGTATAAATGCCAAGCTTTTCATCTAACAATTTTTCTTCTGCTGTTTTAATAAGTTCCTTGCTTCTATCGGGATTTAAAAGATTAAAATAAACTGCAAGCAGAGAACCCATGTAGTAATGTTTATCTATTGAGCCATCTTCATAATAATTGATAATATATTTTTGATCGTCACTCCATAATTTTTTATTAAGTGTTTGTTGCATTTCGTCTGCCAGGTTTGTGTAATAAGAAAAATCAATTTTCTTATTTAACACTTTAGATATTTCAACGAAATCTCTTAGCGATTTAATTGAAAGAATTGTCATGTAAGCTCTAGGGCCAAAGTTATGACCTATGTCCCACCAATCAGGCCTGTAAGCCCAAATTAAACCATCTTTCTCATTCACTAATGTTTCGCTGATACTTTTTTGAATATAGGGATAAAGCATATTTAAAAATGTTTTATCATTAGAATGCTTTAAATAACTGGCTGAAAGGATTGTAAACCAAAAGTGATTCCAATTATCCGGAGTTGCGTATTCGGTTTTGAATGTTGAATCCTTCCAATAATATGCATGCGGAATAATTTTGTTTGAATCAGCATGATCAATTATAAATTGTAAATTATTTTTAACTCTCGGCAAATCAAAATTAACTGCGGCAAGATCAGTTAATAAAACATCATGAGTAAAATAAAAATTATATTCTGCTGGACAAGGCATTGGCTGGATGCTTCCATCAATGTAATGCTGATTAACTGCAAGCATAGCTCGTGACCACACAATTGTTTTATCTAAAACTATATCTCCTGTTAAAAACAAATTTTTGTTTACTTCATGTAAGACATAATTCTCATAAGCTTTTATTTCATCTTTGTAGTTTGCACGAAGCTGATTTACTAATTCTTTTGCTTCACCCTTTTTTGATGAACCAATAATTTGAACAAGTTTAAAAGTTCCATTTGGTTTAACATCTTCTTGAAAAATAAATCCTGCTGCAGGAATATTTATATTATCGGCGGCTAAAGAATCGGGAACAATTCTATCGTCTCCATCCTTCCACCAATTTTTTCTATTTAGATTTTTAGTTTCAGTGCTGCTGTCTTTAAATATAGGCTCCGCTCCAAGATTCGAAACGAAGACTTGTGCATATTGAGTTTCTATATCATTGTAATTAAAATACATTGTGCTGGTTTTGTTATCATACTCAGCTGATGCATCAGTTTTATGATTATAAGTGTGCGAAGTTTTTAAAGATGCGGCAAGATCGGTAAAAAGTGTGTAAGTTTTTGCTGTATTGGTAAGATTTTTAATTTCTATTGTTAATACCATTGCCGGTTTATCATTACAAAAATCATACGATATTTTTATCTCTCTTGTCTTCTCAACTCTTTTAAAAGAAACAGAGTAAGGAGTAAGTTCAAACTCGAATGGCTTAGCATGCAGCCATTCTAAATCATCATCACCTTCAGATAATCCCAGCGTCATTATAAAAGTTGAATCTCTTTTCCAATAATCAGTACTTAGATCGATACTGTTTGCTACCGGATAATAGAAACTTATGCGCTGCGGTGCAGGAAAACTATGATGGAATTCCGCACCCACATAATGATTGCCGACTTCAATTTGTGCATCACCTTTAAAATTAACTTCAATATCTTTTCGCTCAATTTTATTTTGTGAAATGATATTCTGATTAAAAAGTAAGAAAGAAATTGCGGTGATAAGTATAATTTTTTTCAAATGGATAAACCTAATTTTTATTTTTTGTTGATGTTAGCTCAGTTAGTAATTCATTCAGATTTACTTTTGCTATGCTGCTTGCATGATCAGACATCGCATAAGGGATTATTAGTTCGTCCCCATGTATTGCCCCGCCGCAGCTATAAACAACATTAGGCACGTAACCTTCTCTTTCTTTTTCATTTGCAGTTAACAAAGGCTCTGCCAGACGGCCGATAACTATAGACGGATCATTTCTATCTAACAAAAACGCTCCCATAGTATATTCACGCATAGCACCTACACCATGACTTAATACCAGCCAGCCTGCTTCCGTTTCAATAGGCGAACCGCAATTGCCAAGCTGCACAAATTCCCATGGATAAGTTGGCTTTAGAATTAATTGTTTTGTATACCAGAAGTGGAGCTGATCAGAATACATTAAAAATATATTTTCATTATCCTGCCGCGATATCATCGCATAAAGCCCATTAATTTTTCTTGGGAAAAGCGCCATTCCTTTATTCTTTATTTCAGGCCCATTTAAAGTGCTGATTTTGAAATGAAGAAAATCTTTTGTCTCAAGTATTTGTGGAAAGATTACTCTACCATCATATGCGGTATAAGTAGCATAATATATTCGCTGTCCTTCTTCATCAGTAAACTCAACAAAACGGGCATCTTCAATTCCATTAATTTCCGAAGGTGAATGCGGAAATATTATTCTCTCCGAAAGGCTTTGATCAGAGTTGTACTGAATTTCATAATTTGACAGGGCAAGAGATAAAATTGCTTTTGCTGTTAATTCATGGTCAAGGACTTTATTTCTAAAGGGACGTACTAAAACATTTATACAATCTTCAAGATCAGTAATTGTAAAATTTTCATCTAGACTACTTAATATTTGTTTTGCAAAATCATTAAGTAGATCAAGTTCAAAAAGTTTTTTTTCAAAAAGAATTTTTTCATATACAGGATTGGTAATATTATCTGAAGTGGAAACAAAGCGAGTCGGCTCACTTATAGTTATTTTGTTTTCTTTATCAATTATTCCCGATCTGAAAGTTATAGATGAAATATGTCCTTCACCCGTAGCTCGCAAACTTAAAATAAAACGGCGGCTTCCTTCCGGCAAATCTGATTGATCAGGATGCCATACCATTGAAGGATTAAATAACGCAGCAGATTCCACTGAATATTCCTGCGTAAAATAAGCACCAATTAAAAATTTTCTTTCATCACTTAATTGCTGATCTGTTAATAAATATTTCTTCATCTGTTCATATCTATTAAGATAAAAAATCCATAGCCTCTGATGCCTTTCCTCAAAGTCACTCATCACATTTTTAAGCTCTTTATTAACTTCTTTTTCAGAAAGTGTTAAAATCCTTCCAATGATTTTTATAATTCTTTCTTCAGACACTATATTAAAAGGTTTATAAAGAACTCTTTTGTAGTCAGGTTTAATAACTATCCTTGTTCTAATTGCTTTCATGTTCTTCCATAATTTTTTTTTCAATAATTTTTGTATGATGTTTAATGCCTTTAAGCTGTTCAAATGAGCGGAAAGAATTTTCCATTATATGCATTTCTATAAGCGAAAGTAAAAATGCGAGAGTTGATTCACCGCCCTGGTTTTGATTTATTCTGTCAACATGAAGTGCGTCATGACATCCGCCGGTTTTAGTGTTATAAAGCGGGATCCCTAGATCATTTCTACCTAAGAACCATTCAAAAATCATTCTTGCAGATTCAAGCCAGAACTTATCATCTGTCGCTCTTGAAGCTTCAAGACAAGCTGATAACATTGAATACGCTTCTATCGGCTGCTGATCAAATTTTGCCCGGTAACCTTCTTTTATATAAAATCCATTTGAGCCGATCGGCCTGAAATATCCGCCCTCTGATGTTTGGATTTTTAAAAGCCATCTTAAAGACTTTAATCCAATATCAAAAGTTTTTTCATTCCCGGTCCTTTGACCGCTCACTATTAAAGCACGAGGAATTATTGCATTATCATAGGATAAAATTTCTTCAAACCAAAACCACTTTTCTTCGGCAACAGAATCATAAAGATGAGTAAGGCGATTTGTAAGTTCATCATTGATTTGACTCGCAACGGTATCCCCGCTCATTCTTTTAAAGTATTCATTTATTCCAAGTAATGTAAAAGCCCATGCTCTCGGCGATGTTAATTCTGTTGCTGTGGGAATAATCTGATTAAATAATTGAGCCCCCCACATATGAAAATTAGGGTACTTGGATCTGCCGGCGCAAGTTCCTAATGCCCAAATTGATCTTCCTTGACAATCATCGGAGCCAACATCTTCAATCCATTTTCTATCATAGCTCATAAAATTTCTGAAATGTTTCTTCTTTTTGCTGAATGCATAATTAACAAAAGCAGAATAACGGCTGGATAGCTCCTGAATTTTTGCTGTATCCTCGTATACTTCTTCAAGTAGAACAGTGAGCAGAAGCGCACGGGCATTATCATCGGTGCAATACCCTTCATTATAATTTGGAATAGATCCGATTGCATGATGATATAAGCCTGTTGAATCAGTCATTCTTATTAAATGATTTAATTTTATTTCAGGAAGTTCTGCTCTTTTTTCTTCAAGAGTTTTAACTGCAAATATTCGGGGATATTTATCAATTTTAGGAAGTCTTGCTTTTTGAAAAGACTCAACATAACGATGCGCAATTTCACTCCAGATCATATCACGGCCCAGCATGTAAGCTTTTTTTCTCATTGCATGCCGTCTGTTTTCATCCTTAAGTAAAGATAATAATTCAGTTGCTATTGCACTAGAATCAGCAAAAGGAACAAGAATACCTCTGTCATCAGCTAAAAGTTCTTCAGCATGCCAATAGGGAGTTGAAACAACTGCCTTGCCGCATCCGAATGCGTATGCCAATGCTCCGGATGTTATTTGTGCTTTGTTAATATATGGTGTAATGTAAATATCAGACATTCCGATAAAAGCTTTAAGTTCTTCAATATCAACAAACCTGTTATAAAAAATTACATTCTTTTTTATTCCGAGATCCGCGGCCAACCGTTCGAGGCTCATTCTGTATGTTTCACCTTGTTCTTTAATCAGGTTTGGATGTGTTGCACCAAGAATTACATAAACTACATTTGGAAATTCTTTTAACACCGTAGGTAATGCTTTTAAAACATTTTCAATCCCTTTTTGCGGAGAGAGCAAGCCGAAAGTTAAAAGGACTTGTTTTCCTTCAACACCAAACTGGTCTTTATAAAAATTCGGATCTACAAATGACATATCCGGAATTCCATGCGGAATAACATCTATCTTTTCCGCCGGTGCATTATAAATCCCGGTAAGAAAAGTTTTACCTTTTTCTGTCATGGAAACAAGACGGGCAGAAAGTTTTATGAGTTCGTTCATTACTAAAAATTGCTCGGAAGTTGGTGTTTCAAGTATTGTATGTAAAGTAGTGACTATAGGTAAATGAAGATCTCTTAAAAGTGCTAAAATGTGACTGCCTGAAAGTCCGCCATAAATTCCAAACTCATGCTGAAGCGAAACAACTTCGGTATTATTAAAATTTAAAAAATCTGCAGCTCGCTGATAAGAAGCAAGTTTTTGTTCTTCAATTTCGAACCTTACTTCTTGAGGATAATCATAACCTTCTTTAATATCATTTACTGATACCACAAAGCAATCACTTTTAGGATATTGTGTAGAAATGGTTGTGTAAATATCAGAAGTAAAAGTTGCGATACCGCACTTACGTGGTAAATAATCACCTATAAATGCAATTTTATTTGGGATCTCTTTTTTAATCATCTCATTTTCTTTCCATATAGTATTAGATTCAGAGCATAATTTAATCTAAATAAATGATATAAAAGGTGATGCAAGATTGACGCTGGTTATTGAAGCAAGATCATTTTGCGACTTTTAAGATATAGTGAAGTTTTTAATTCATAAATATAAATTCCTGAAGCTACTTTATCGCCGCCATCATTTTTCGCATCCCAAGTGACTGAATGAAATCCAGCGTTGAAATTTTCATTCAGCAAATTTCTAATCTTTCTTCCAAGAATATCATAAATTTCAATATTGACATTACTGCTTTGGACAAGATTAAATTTGATTACCGACTGCCCGTTAAATGGATTAGGATAATTCTGATATAAAAAATTTTCTGTCGGAATTAGTGAGTTGTTTTCTTCCGCAACATCAGTGTTTATATCATATAATTTTTGAATTTCAGAATAAGGGATTGCATAATCATAAATTCTTATATCATCAAGCACGCCTTTAAAATTATACTGAGTGTTCCCGGGTAAAACTTGTCCAACCATTAAATCGATAGTCGTGGTAAGCAGCTTACCGCTGAAAGTTGTAAATGCATCAAGCTTACCATTAATATAAATTTCAAAATCGCTTCCACTATAAATTGCAGTAACATTATAAAGTGAATCTAATTTAAGTTCTGTTTCAGAATCTAAATCTTTTGTACCGGTTGTAGTCTTAATGGTCCATCTAATTTTCTTATTTGTGATGGAAATTTTCCATCTGTTTTCCCAATTACCGTGTGAAATAGGATATTGTTCCCGATCGTAAAATTCTCCAACTTTCATCCAGAAATTTACTGTGATAGAATTTTGAAAATTTAAAGATGAACTATTTGTTACCTGGATATTATCGTTAACGCCATCAAATGAATAAGCACTATTGGGAACCTTAAATCTATCCGTAGTAAGAGATGCTTGAAATACAGTCCCGTTATTTCCGTTTCCACTTTCATCATTAGCATTACCATTAAAAGGATAATATGCAACAAGATTGCCTGTCTGAACTATTGATAGATCTCTTACAGATACTTCAATGCTGTCTTCAGTTAAACCACCTTTCCCATCATCAACTTTACACTTGATAAAATAATTTCCTGAAGTTGACGGTGCAGTCCATGTAATTTGATCGCCTTCTCCATTTATTGTCCCAAATTCTGAAGACCACGTAAAACCTATTGTATCGTTTTCTGGATCGGTTGCGTAACAAATAATATTACAGTTTTTTCCTAAATCTATTTTTCTGGGAGTTGCTATAATTTTATTAATTATAGGATTACTATTAAAGGACTCTACAACTTTAATAGTTACTTGGGCAGAATCTTGTCCACTATTGCCGTCATCAATTTTACATTTTATGATATATGAACCAGGATTGCTTGGAGCAGTGAATTTAATTTGCTGGCCGCTTCCAACTATTTGCCCTTGATTAGAGGTCCAGTTGAAATTGATAGGGTTATTATCTTGATCTACGGCAGTGCAATAGATATTAGTAGAAGAATCAATTAAGATTTCATTTGGCTTTGCTGCTAGACTTTTAATTCTTGGCGGATAATTTGAAACGGATAAACCTGAATTATAATCTATGATAATGTTGTTAACTAAAGTTTTATTCAGTTCGTAAGAAGTTGTTCCGCTAGATGGAGTAATAACACAAATCAAAGCTTGGTCAGCCGGAATTTCAATTGAAGTATTATTTGAAACGTTACTTTTAATAAATGTATTTGATACAGCATCATAAATATTGTAAGTACCGGAACCAACATTGAGCGAAATGGTTTTCAAAGAATCATAAGGATTATAAATTAAATAAGATGGATAAGCATCTTTATGAAAATAATCAGTCTTTAATAAATCAAGCTTTAAAATTCCTTCAACGTTTGTTGTATCAATTATGCCGCCTAAAATCCCAACATGCGATGAACCGTAAAGAGCTAAATTAGTTGCACCCCAGCCGCCGCTAATAGCATCTCCTGTTGCATAAGGAGAGACTGCATTTTGTGATTCGCGAAGAGCTTCGTGAGCAATATAAGAATTAGGATCGTATTGATGAGCCCAGCCTTCACTATCTTGCTTAATATCCGGCAAATAATTTGTGTAAAATAATCTTGCTGCATTAGAGGCATTTAAAACCCATTTGCCGATTGCCCTGGCAAATCTATCATCATAACGAACTAATGGAACTAAAGCACCAACTTGTTCGAAAGTATTCATAGTAAAAGCATAATCATTATCAATTGATTCGCCAATTAATCCATCAACATCATATCCTCCCCAGGTTCCTACAATTGCTCCCCATTGCCTAAGCGGACCAATATTAAAACACCAATTAATTAATTTTGTTATATCGTAATTAGTTCCAAGTTCAGCATTCATTCTTGCCGCAGCATAAACACCGTAAGATAATTGTAATTCGTATGCCGGGTTTGAAGCAAGACTATTTAAAAATTCCATTGCCTGCTCAGCACCAATACGGTACTTTGCATTCCCCGTTTCAATAAAAGCATTGTAAAGAATCCATGCTATTGCTCCTGCTGCTTCCGGTTCAATAACACCGGTTGACAAAGGTTTCATGGTTTTTAAATTAAATGCTCTGTAATTCATATATGGATCGCGCCATGGAGTAGTATTGCCTCCCATTGAATTAACTGCCTGCAGCCATCTATCTGCAATAGTAGAAAATTGATAATTAAAATCACCGGTATTTGGATAAAGATCATACACTTGGTAGAAAAATACATTCGGCATTGTTTCATACCACCAATCATCTCCGGTTATAGCATCAGGATGATTTAGATAAACAAGTTCACCGTTATTTTTATTGAACCATTCCTCAGCCATCAAAGCATAGTTGTTGCTATTCTGATTTGACTTATCCACTCCAACCAAGCTTGCCCCAATTATTGCTGGTAAACAATTAATTGCTTCAGCTGAATTGGGGTCAACAGTTCCAACTACTGTATGCAGTCCAAAACTATTGTGCGCTGGATAATTGATTGTGTTATTGTTTATCCAAATTAATGGAAGATACTGACCGGTAAGATTAAAATTAAAAACAAGCGAATCATAACCAAGTGCAACTTTCTTCCAATCTCGCATTAAATACGGAGATGGTTTATTCGGCATTTGATCAATTCTACTAATATTAATTTGCTGTGAATATGTAAAGTTGATTGAACAAACAAATACAAATATTAAAGGAAGAATATGAATAATATTTTTTTTCAATCTATCACCAAGCGTAATATTGTGGGGCAATGCCTGCGGGAGGAAATATTTCATCTAACTCCTTCAGCAATTTATCATCTAAATTAATCTCAACTGCACGTAATGATTTACTAAATTGCTCCAACGTTCTTGGCCCAATGATGGGAGCTGTTACAGCAGTTTGATGCAGCAGCCATGCTAATGCTGTATCTGCAGGTTCTTCACCAATTTTTTTACAAAACTTTTCCCATTTTTCAATCTGAGCATAATTAGCTTTTAATTTATTTTTTATTTCATCGGTTCTTCTTCTATTTGTTTTAGTGGATTTTATAACCCCACCGAGCAATCCTCCTTCCAGAGGACTCCAGGGAATAATTCCAACTCCATAATATTGGCAAGCCGGCACAACTTCTCGCTCAATAAAGCGATTGAATAAATTATATTTACTTTGTTCACTGACTAGTCCAAGCAAGTTTTTCTTTGAAGCGGTCTCACAAGCCGTTGCAATATCCCAACCAGCAAAATTACTGCTGCCAACATAAATAACTTTTCCTGCCGTAATAAGTTGTTCCATTGCCTGCCAGATTTCGTCCCAAGGCGTGTTTCTTTCAACATGATGCATTTGATATAAATCGATATGGTCAGTTTTGAGCCGAGTTAAACTATCCTCGCAAGCTTTCTTAATGTGATAAGCAGATAAACGTCTGTCATTTATTCCATCACCCATTTCGCCATATACTTTTGTAGCAAGCACAATTTTATCACGATTACTTTTGTTGTGTGAAAGCCATCTTCCTATTATATTTTCTGTTACGCCTTCACCTTTTTTTCTTCCATAAACATTTGCAGTATCAAAAAAATTTACTCCCGCTTCTAAAGCTTTATTCATTATTTTATTAGCATCAGCTTCTGGCGTAATAGGACCAAAATTCATTGTACCTAAACAAAGCCGACTAACTTGTAATCCGGTTTTTCCTAAGTAAGTGTACTCCATTAATTTCTCTTTAATTTAATTTTTGATTAATAAATTAGATAATTATTTAATGTAATGATTTGAATATCGTTTACATTAATTGATTGATTGCTGCCTATAATTTGTAAAACTTTTTCTTCACCGGGTAAAAGAATAAATCCTCTTTCTGAAAATTCTAATTCAGGATGATAGAGATCCACAAAATATGCTGGTTTGTTTGTTGTAAGTTTTAATCCATTTTCTTGAAGCTCAATTTTAATTTTTGGCAAAGCTAAGGTTTTAAACTTCCATTTTTCTTCAGTGTAAAAATTTCTAAATACCAGTTGATTGTTCTGATCATATAAAGAAAGAACTATTATCCATTTTTTATTTTCAGGTAATGATTTAATTGGAATTATTTTGAATACTTTTTTTGTATCACCTGTAATATGATCGCTAATCTTGCTTTCACTAATTAACGAACCCGAATTTTCATAAACTTCAATTTTTAATTTAAAGTTAAAATCATCCGAGCTGCTATTAACCATTTGAACATTTAAGTCATTATTATTTTTAATAACACCAACTAACTGCTGGTTAAAAATATTTTTTACAAAATGATATGCAATTTTAGGAGTTAATTCCGAATCAATAATTGCCCAGCTTGTTACCGGCCAGCAATCATTTATTTGCCAGATAATGCTTCCGTTAGTAACAGGCCAATTTTGCCTCCAGTGCTCAAGACAAGTCTTCAATGCAAATCCTTGATTGAGCTGAGCGAGATAAATAAAATCTTCCCAGTTAGTTTTAATAGGCAAATGACTTGATAAAAATTTGAAAACTCTTTCCGGCCCTTCTATTTGCTTATTGTGAAACTCAAAAATTGGATTATTAATTTTTCTATTTTCTTCAGATAAATATTTCTCAAAAGTTTTTTTGTTTGCCGGCCCTTGAAAACCAAATTCTGTTACAAATAAACTTTGATCATCTTTTACTAATTCATAATCTTTCCACATACTCCATATTCCCCATTCATGCCTGTTGCCGCTTGAATGTGAATTCGGATCTTTATCAAAACTGAAAGGAGAAGAAGGCCAGTAAGGCCTGGCTGGGTCAATCTCTTTAATTATATTCGGTATCAAATCATGATAAATTTTATAACCCGGCATTAATTTATAAGATTTCTTTTGTCCTTGATACCAAAGCCATTCATTCTCATTATTACCGCACCACAAAGCAATAGATGCATGATGCTGCAGCCGCTCTACATTTTGAGTTACTTCATTTTTAACATTTTTTAAGAAATCTTTTTGTTCAGGATATGCGGCACAGGCAAACATGAAATCCTGCCAAACGAGTAGTCCTAATTCATCACATAGGTCATAAAAAATATCATTCTCATAAAAACCGCCACCCCAAACTCTAACTATGTTCATGCTAGCATCTTTAGCATACATTAATAGAGTTTTATATTTTTCTTCAGTTACTCGCGGTAAAAAAGAATCCGCTGGAATCCAGTTCACGCCCTTTGCAAATATGGGCTTGTTGTTTATAATAAATCTAAAAGTAGAGTCATGATTATTTTTAAGCTGCAAAGAAATTGTTCTTATTCCTACCTTCTTATTTTTTTCATCAAGCATATTCCCGGATTCATCAAATAATGAAATATTCAAATCATATAAATTTTGTTCTCCCTCGTTATTTGGCCACCATAGTTTGGGATCTTCAATTCTTAATTTTAATGTAACTTCTTTATTTGAATCTACAACTTTCTCGCCTTCAAAATTCTGATTATTACGAGTGAGAGTTATACTAATTTTATATTTTCTCTTCGGTTTTTGATTAAGATTTATCTTTACTTCAACAATAGCTTTTTTAGCTGTGATTTTTTTCGTTGTGAAAGTAAAAGAATTAATAGTGACTTTATTTTTCTGAAGCAAGTATACCGGCCGCCAAATCCCCATGGTTGGAAATGAAGGACCCCAATCCCAGCCGAATGAATATTGAGCCTTTCTGATATAAACTCTGCTTGAATCTAAAGCAACCGAAAGCTTGCCGTATTTTTCTTCTAAAGATTTTGCATATTTTATAGGTGAAGAAAATCTAACTTCCAATTCATTATTTTTATCTTTAATAAGAGATGAAATTTCAAATTCATATTTAACAAACATGTTATCGGATTTTCCGAGGAGCTTTTTATTTAAATATATTTCTGAAACTGTATCTAATCCTTCAAAAATTAAAAACTGCGAGAGTTCTTTTTCGAAATCTTTAGGTTTATCAAATGTCGATTTATAAACCCAATCATTTTCACAAATCCAATTTAATTTTAATTCATTGTCATCATAAAAAGGTTCATCAATTAATTTATGATTAAGCAAATCTGTGTGCACAGTGCCGGGAATTGTCGCATTTCGCCAATCTTTAAATTCGTTTTTGTTTGGCAATTTTGAATTTATTTTGAATTGCCAGTTATCTGTTAAATCAAATCTGTTATTCATATTAAATTATTTATTACTTTCTTTTGATATATACTTTTCTACTTCATTTTTAGCTTTTAGGTTTTGACTAATATCCAGCAATGATAATAATGCTTCAATAGTTGATTCAGCACCTGAATTTTTATTTACTTCTTCTTTACTATTTATTCCATCATAACAAATTCCTGTTTGCGGAAAATACATTTGCTTATTGGTTATATTTTTCCCAAAGAACCAATTCGCAAACTCGCCAGCTATAACAGAATATTTTTCATCCTTAGTAATATTATTTGCTTCTAAACTTGCATAAACCATTGGCCGAATAATATATGCTATTTGAGAGAATTGCTTAGTTTCAAGAGGCAAAATTTTGTTGTCAGTTTTATCAAATGTTATCTCTGAAAAATAGTTTTTATCCATTAGATATTTATAGAAATTATCAATCTCTTTTAATGCAGCAGATTTTGCCGGTTCATATTTACTATTTTCATAAAATTTCAATAATGAATATGATTGAAGATTCCCCCAGCCATGCCAAACATTTTCCCAGCTTAGTATTGCTCCATAAGGATAAATATTTTTATCGCCTTCCTGCATAAGAATAATACCATCGGCTAAGTTTTCGCAATATTTGTAAATCTCTTTCTTGCCTGTGTTTTTATAATATTCTGTTAATCCTAAAAGCATTAGTGCACCTTGGTCAGAAGCTGTTTCAATTGGAAGCCAGGTAGGCCTTTTAAATCCTTTAATTTCTTTTGTAATTAATTTTTGCGGAATATCTTTTAAAGTTTTATTAACAGTCAGTTCAACTTTATCTAATATTTCTGATGCAAACTCTTTATCACTTTGTTTTAAAATTTCGTACCCTTCCATCAAAGCCCATACGGCACGCCAGCTCCACCAATTTGGTTCAGCAACGCTGGTCTTAAATGTTTTATTTATAGCATGATTAGGCCAAATAAAATTGTAAAAATATCCATTCTCTGCTTGCATGAATAATAAAAACTTAAGAAGGTTTTTAGCTTTTCTTAAACTCTGATTATCATTTTTATATTGATAATACTTTAAATAAAAAACTGCTGCTCTTGCTGCGTCATCAACACAAGCAATCCCTTCATCGTCATCTCCAATCCATTTGTAATCTGGAAAGTCACTATAAATATGAATTATTCCCATTGACTTGTTTTCAATAGTAATATCTTCATAAAGAGAATCCAGATGTGAAGTATTAATTAGAACTAATTGTTTTTCATTTGTCTGGGCACAACTCAAATTTGAGATAGCGAGAAGGATTAAAAATATGCTTATGGGAAATATTTTTTTTATCATTAAATTAATCTTAATATTATTTGCAAAGTGATAAAAGATATTCAACTGATGTTGTTGCCAAACTTACATTTGTATCAGCACCTGAGTAATAAATTTTCACTTCTCCATTATTTTCAATGACCCATCCGTTCGAAAAAACTACGTTGCCGACGTCACCTACACGTTCATAATCTAATTCAGGAGAAAGGATTGGCTCTTTACTTCTGCCTTTAATGATCCATGGTTTTTCCAAATCGAGCAGCATAACACCAAGTTTATACAAAGAGCTGATACCAAAGCCGCGTACACCATGATAAAGCATTAACCATCCTTCTTTAGTTTTAATAGGCGGAGTTGAGTTGCCAATCTTATCATTTTCCCAGGTACCCTGAATAGGTTCTGCAAACAGTTCATACTCTCCCCAATGAATTAGATCTTTACTTTTGCTTATCCAAATATCATGTCTTTGTTCTGCAGATGGGCGGTCAACTCTCCAATAATATCCATTTATCTTTTCAGGAAATATAGAGCAATCTTTATTTGACGGTGACGAGATTGGGCCTAAAACACTAAAGTCCTTAAAATCTTTTGTCTCAGTTAAAACAATTAAAGGCATAAATTTAGAGTAGCCTGTATACGTCAAATAGTATTTATCATCAATCTTAACCACGCGGGGATCTTCAATTCCCCACTCAACATATTTTAATATATTTTTATGATCTTCGGGAACTAAACAAGGCTTCGCATCAACTTTAAACTTTATTCCATCTTCACTCCAGGCTAATACAAAAGATGAACGGCCATTCGGCATTTCAGCCCGGCATATAAGCAAATATTTATCTTCGAATTTTGTTGCCCCGGCATTAAAAATACTATTGACCTTAAATGGTACATCTTCTTTTGTAATGATCGGATTTTCTCCATGTCTAATTATTTTCATTTTACTCCCAATAAATTTTATTCAGTAATAACCATAAATTTAATTATCTTATTCCTTCATCCCTGTGGATGCCATACTTTGTATGAAATATTTTTGAAAAAACAAATACGCAATTACAATAGGCAGAGCTAATAATGTAGCTGAGGCAAGCTTAACACCAAGCTGAGATTCGGCTCTTCCACCAACCACAAACAAAGTTACTAGCTGCGGCATAGTCATTAAGTGGTCATCACGGATGACAATTAATGGCCACAATACTTCATTCCATGATGACATAAAAGTTATTATTCCAACTGTAATTATTGCAGGCAGAGAATTCGGCCAAAATATTCGAAATAAAATTCTTAGTTCACCGCATCCATCAATTTTTGCAGCATCGATTAAGTCCTGCGGAATACTTTTAAAATATTGCCTAAACATTATTATGCTCAATGCGTTCATCAAATAAGGAATTATTAGATGCATAATATGTATCCACCCATCCGAACTTTACCATAATTATATATTGTGGAATTAATGTAATTTGGAAAGGAAGAGTCATCGTAAAAATGATTATATAAAAAATTAAATTTCTTCCTTTAAATTCCATTCGAGACAAAGCATAGCCGACCATTGAACCAAAAACTAAAACTCCTAAAGTTACCATCGACGCAACAAAAATGCTGTTGACAAAAGATCTGCCAATCGGGACCTTACTTAATAGCTGTGTGTAACTATTAAGTGAAACTGAAGAAGGCAATAAATTCAAATTTGCTATTTCATTTTCAGGTGCTAAAGAAGCCATAATCATCCAATAAAATGGATAGAGAAATGTCAATCCTCCAATTAAAAGAATGATATATGAAAATAACTTCTTAATTAATTTCATTTTTCTTTTTCAATGAATTTCTTTTGAATCATTACTACACCTAAAATCAAAGCCGCAAAAAATAATCCTAATGTAGTCGCATATCCCATGTGGTAATAGAAAAATCCTTGTTTGTAAATATAAAGAACTGCTGAGAGCGTACTATTTAAAGGACCGCCGCCAGTCATAACATAAGGTTCAATAAAAAGTGAAAATCCGCCGATAGTTGAAAGAATTACAACCATAAAGATTGTTGGGTTGATCATCGGAATTGTAATTTTAAAGAACTTTTGCCAATGAGTTGCGCCTTCCAATTCCGCAGCTTCATAATAATGAACCGGCACCGTTTGAAGTCCAACTAAAAATAAAATAATATACAGCCCACATTTTTCCATGTCGCCATAATTGCTATTGAAGGCATTGCAACATTGGGGTCGACCAACCATCCGACTTTACTTAAACCAACACTTGTCAGTATGCGATTAAATAACCCGGTATCAAAACCATAAAGCTGCTGCCACAAAATTGTGACTACCACACCCGAAACAATTACCGGAAGAAAAAATGCTGCTCTGAAAAATCCACGAAATTTTATTTTCTGATTTAATACTTCTGCAATTAAAAGTGCAAATACTATTTGGAGAGGAATATGAATTATTAAAAAAACAATTGTGTTCCAAAGTGATCTAAAAAAAAATTGATCGTTAACCAATCTTTTAAAATTTCCTAGACCAATGTATTCCATTGGAGAAATAATATTCCATTTGTGAAATGTTAAAACGATAGAGAAAACTAACAGGGAAAGCTATGAATACAAAAAAATGTAATATATAAGGCATTACAAATAAATATGGTACAATTTTTTTGTTTTTCATTTTGTATTATTTAATGTATAATAAGTTCACTGCTTTTTCAGCATCGCTTAAATGCTTCTTCCGGTGTTTTCTTACCATATACAACACAAGCTTCATACTCTTGCGAGATAAGATCAAAAACTTCTTTTAAGTAAAGAACTTCATCTGTACCTTTAACGAACTTGATTGTTTTGCGAAAGGAATCATCTTCGGATTGTCCTTAAAATATTCATCAAAGTAAGGATCTGTATCAAGATTTTTTCTTCTCGGCAATTGATTTAGCAATTTTTAAAAATTCAAGATCTCCTTTTTTAGTTATCATTGTTTTAATAAACTGCCAGGCTAATTCTGCATTAGGGACATGTTTTAAATATTACAATATTTTTGGGATCTCCATAAGTGTATATTGGTCCCTTATGATCATCCGGAACAGGTAAATGCGTAAAGTTATATTCAAATCCTTTTGGTTTAAATTTTTCTGCATGTGAAATTTCCCATGGGCCAGTAAACCTTGATGCAATCACACCGGAAAGAAAAACATCCTGCCTTTGAGATAATCGCTCACGTGAAAAATATTTTTTATCATAAAGTGTCTGTAAAAACTTGAAAACTTCAATTCCATACTTATTATTAAATGCAGCTTTATTATTTTTAACTAATGGTGCACCACCTGAAGCTGCTAAGTATAATGGATAAAAATCAAAAAATCTTTGCCACCAGGTTACAATTACTTCTGAATAACCAAACCAATGATCAATATATCCATCTCCGTTTTCGTCCTTAGTAAATTTTTTGCAGGCATCAAAATACTGACTGTAATCTGTTGGCGGATTTTCAAATCCAATTTGATCAACCAATTTTTCATTATACAATAACATGATCGGATTTATTTTCCATGGAATTTGGTAAATATGTCCATCCTGAGAAGTTATTTCTTTCACTACTTCAGAATCGCATCTCTCATAAATAAAATCCGTAAATCCTTTTAATGTATCTAAAGCAACAAGCACTCCGGCATTTGCATAAGATTCAACATCACCCTGCCACATGTTAGAATAAATATCCGGGTTGTTTTTCCCACAACTGCAGCAAGAATTATTTCTTCACTTGATTGTCCTTCAGGAACTGGTTGAAAAGATATTTTTTTGTGCAGGATGATTTTTATTCCATTCATCAACCTTTTCTTTTGCAAACGTTATTTCTTCAGTATTGTTTGATGACCAGTAAAGAATTGAATTAGTATTTCTAGAATCTTTACTGTTGCATGAAATACTATTGAGTGAGAGGAATAAAAATAAAATTAATAAAACTAAATTTTTCATTGCCAGTTTCGCCAAAGCATATCAATAGTGGGATAGGCAGGATGAGGAAATATTCCTCCTTTTTTTACTATATAGAGATCAATAGTCTTAGGATCATTGCTATCTTCTACAAAAATTTTATTCAAGAGCTCTTCATTAATTTTTATTTTGATTTTTTGTTTGAGAGCAAGGACTTCATGGAGAATTTTTTCAGTTATTTCCATGTCTTTTTTTTCGCTAGGCTTAGGAAGTTTGCTGGTATTGCTTTCACTATCATCCAACTTTATTGAATTGATGATCTTATCTCTCATAACAGCATAAACAATTTTATCTTTCCACCATTGTAATTGCTGTTTAACTGATTCCTTATTTTGATATCCCCTTGCATAAGCGCGCTTCATTAATAAATTATCACGAACCATCTGCCATATATTGCTTTCAATTGAAGCCGAAAATTTATTAAAGTCTTCTTTATCTAATTTTATAAATTGACTTCTCATTCTATACCAATTGATAAAATCATCAATGTTTAATACCGTATCTTTTAATGTAACAAGAGGCAGCTTTCCATAATTATTTCTTTTGATATTCAATTTTTTGATTTGCTCTTGAAGTCTGCTATCAAGTTTCCATTCGTCATATTTTTCTTTTGACAATTCATAACCGCCTAAATAAGATCTTACTATTGCAAATGCATTACCTTTTATTAGCGGAGTTTCAGATTTTAATAAACTGTTAACATAAATATCCGACTCATGATCCATCTTTTCTTTTTTAATCACTTCCTCTGCATCTGCTTTGTCTTCTGCCAATTCACTTTGAGTGGCTACCATATTCTTCCAAATATCGTCAAGCTTAAAAATATAAAAGCCGTCTCCAGCTTTTACAACAGAAGATACATTTCCAACTTTCATCGTATCAATAATTTTAGATAATTCAGGATTTTTATCCTTCAATTTAAACTTATCAATTTCCATTGATCTTTCATCTTTAAAAACTGAATCATTCAATTGAAGATTAAATAATGAATCGAACTTTATCCCTTTTTTAAGTTTTGAAACAAAAAATGAAAGTGAATCTTCATTTGGTGAAAAAAGCCATTTAATATTGTAATTAATTTGTTTCTCGGCTGAAGCTTTATCTAATTCTTGCTTTGTAACTTTTATATTTTTTAGAATATCATCATTATACATCTCTCCGGTTGATAAGTCGCCTTTTATTGCATTCAGCAATTCTGTAACATGCATTGAATCATCAAAACCTAAAGAATATCCCTTCAAAGCAATTAACTTTTCATTAATCATATAATCTAAAAAATGTTTCTTAGAATTTTTTATTTTCTTGGGAAATGCCGGGCCAAACTCATAGCTAGTAAGAAATTCTCTTACAGTAATTTCTTTATCGCCGATTTGAGCTAAATATTTTATTACCGACTTTATTGTTTAATGCGGTTTTAAAATTTATCGTAACAGAGTCTTCTTTATCTTTTGGAATAATTGAAGAAGTGATTATTAAAATAGCTGCTGAAATTAAAAACAGTAACTGATAATTATATTTATTCTTTAAATACATTTTTTGAATCTAATATAAATTCATCCTAAAATTTAATCCCTACCGAAAAAGAATGTACTGCATTAAGCCTTCCAAAATCACGGTAGGCATAATCAAACCGGAAAAGATCATTTGAAAAAAGAAATTTTGAATTTATCCCAACGCCAAATGTTAAACCGCCTTCCTTATCCTTTAAGAATAATGATTGATAACCGCCTCTAATGGAAATAAAATCTTTATAAGAAAATTCTGCTCCTGTATTAACACTTTCATAATTATCATTAGGATGTAATGCATCTACAGCTAAAGTTAATCTGTAATCATCAGTATTGATAGCGTTTGTGGATACACCAATTCTAAATAATAACGGCAGATCCCATGAATCAAGATCAATAACATAAGGTATTCTATCATTTGAGCCTAGCTTTGTAGGATCAACACTTGCGTATGTTCTTGTATCACTTCCGGATAATATCATCTTTGTTCCAAAATTTGAAAGTGATGCACCGATTGTAAGTCCTCCTATCAAATCTGTTTTAAATAAAGTTCCAATATCAATTGCGAAAGCATTGCTTGACATATGCCAAATAGTCTCTTGAATATATTTGGCGGTGAATCCAATAGAAAATCTTTCTGTTAGATTTCTTGCATATGATAACACCAACAGCAATGTCTGATGCACTAAAGTATTCGCCGGTTCCTTCAGGCAATTCAACTGTTCTTACTTTTTCATCACCTACTGATAGTGAAGTAAAACTAAAACCAATATTCCCTAACTCCCCTAAAGGGATAACTAATGCTGCATAATCTAGACTTGTTGAGGCAAGCCAGTTTATATGATTAATTGAAACTTCATTTTGAGTAAGATTCGCCATCCCTGCAGAGTTCCAGTATAAAGCCGTTGCATCATTTGCAAGACTAACAAAAGCTCCGCCCATTCCACTGGAGGGGCCAATACCTATTTCTAAAAATGTACCGGCTGTAGTTCCGGCTTTTGATACATTATTGCTTCCGTTTTGGGGGTATAAAAACTCAGCTGTTAGAAAGCTAATAATTATTAGAAACTGTAAAAATTTAATTTTCATAAATACCTCAAATGATCGCATTCATTAGCTTATTTTATAACTGCAAATTTTCCTATCATTTCACCTTCATCCGCCTGGACATGAAAAATATAAACACCAAAAGCTATATCCATTCCGTCTTTAGAAACTAAATTCCAGGGCTCTTGTCCATTTGTTAAATTGCTATCATGATAAATAGTCTGCACTAAATTTCCACTGATTGTATAAATTCTGATTGTGCATTTCTGTGGAAGATGTATAAAGAAAACCCTGCGTTCACCTCTTCCTACTTCTGTTGTCGAAGGTTCCCACGATGCTGCTCCGGTATAAGGATTCGGGACAACTGCAATATCATTCATATCTGATTTAACATTGTCCTTATTGAAATATGCAGATTTTGTTGTGAATTGATAGTACTCTCCGGTTCTAAACGGTTTTGTAGTAACTACCTTGAATACATCACCAATTTGCGGGGAGACTTGATTTGATTCAGCAATGGTTGTATCCTTAAATAAAGAAATGGACCATCCAACATGTAAGTTTGAAAAACTTGTTGCTTTTTTATTAATTGAATCTCCACAGACTACAAATATTGCATCTCCATTAGTAAACAAATTATTATTGTCATTATCTCTAAAGATAAATTGAAAATGATCAATGCCATCCGTTACATCTTTGATAATAATATTTGATGGAATTGGCTGTGAAAAACTTGAAGATGGATATGAAGTATCTCCTTTACCCGGCTCAGTTAAAGTTATTTCAAAATCTGCCGGCAAGAGAATTTTTTTGCTTTGATATGCAGGCGCATATCGGGAATCGAATCCAACCGGAACCATATAATTACTATTTCCAACTATCCACCTAGTTTGACTTGAATTAACTGCTACAGATGTATCATTTACCAAGACAACTGAAAATCCGTCAAACACCGATGTTTGAAATTCATTACCATCAATTGAAGTTAAATGAACAAGTGTATCGTTATCTGAATAATTAATCATCCTAAATGAAGGATGGGGATTATCATGAAATGTAGAATTATCAACAAACTCAACTCTATATGTATTTAAATCTTTTACCAGTTCAGGATTTAAAATCTGAATTGCTGCATACCCTGTCCCCGGTCCAGTTGAATCAAAGTTAGCAATATTCGGTGGAACGTATCCTGCCGAAGGTGCCGAAGGCGTAACAACAGCAGTATTGATATCTGTCTTCACTTTACCGTTTATATCAACTTTAATAATGCTTGTTGTTTCGGAAGGAGGAATGCCTTCTACAACTCCATTTACATTAGTAGTTACAAAACCCTTGTCATAAGCAACAACAGCATAATAATATGTTTGTCCATTTTGAACTGTGGTATCAATAAAGGAATGTTTTAAACCTGTGTCATCACCCAGATTAAACATAGCCCCATTTACTGCAATTGGATGAAGCCCTTTGACGCCATCGATTAAATCATATTGTGCAATTGGTTTTCTGAACGTAGTTTTGCCGTACGCATCGGTAATAACTTGATCTTCAATAAAATTTGGTTCGGTAGAACGATAAATTCTATAACCTTCAAAATTATATCTTTGATAAAATGCATCGAAAGTCTTTTCTGATCTGTTATCCCAATAAATAGTTACTCTTTGATTTCCAGGGATAGCAGTTATAGTTGGTTTATCCGGCGGCTTAGCAAATCTATAATTAGCATTATAAATTGATTGAATTGTTTTCTTTCTTCTGAATAAATCGTCTCTATCAATTCCAAATAATAAAGACATTGAAAAGCGCTGTGTTTCACCTGCTTCTTCTTGCTGCCCTGTTTGCATAGAATAAGTATTTCTTCCGTTCATATGGAATAAATAACTGGAGAAGAAATTTCCTAAATTTACTCCTTCCAGAGTTTGCCCATGCGGAGATGGAAGTCCAGCAAGTGCCTTCCAGTTTGCTTCATCATTATTTAAATCGTAAGTGTGTACAGCAAAAATTTGAAAGCCTGTTAAGCCAAGCTGATCTGATTCATCTTTATCAAGAATACCAAAATCGGGTTCGCCTTGTTCCGGTTTACCGTCACCTTCAGTACCATCAGCATCTGGTCCTGAATAACCATCGTCAAACGGTCCAATTCCATCTGCCCCAACATCGTCATTTAAAGGCTCACCGGAATCCCATTTGCCATTTCCATTTACATCAGTAAAAGATTTCCAATTCGCATTTTCATCTGCATCCCAATGAGGCTGCCAAGAATAATTGTAAAAATTTCTAAAAGTTGTTGTATCTATTGAAGGATTTCGTAAATAAGGATCTTCTCCCGGTTGATTAATAAATACACTTGCATCGTTGTCACGCTTTTCATCTGTTAACCCATCATTATCATTATCTTTATTATCATCAGAGATACCCGGGCTTTCCAAAAATGCATAGCCGCTATATCCAACCGGGCTCCAATGTCCGGGACTTCCGAATGATACAGTAGACCATGAATAAGAAATATCGAGGGCTTCGCTGTAATCGCCTGCATTATTGGAAGAATTGTCATGACCGCCTATTCCCCAATCAATATATTGTGCGAACAAAGATTTTGGGTAATCTGTTGTAGACATATTAGTAATTTCATAGTACCAAAAAATTACGTCTTGAGCTAGAACCTGCGACCATTGAAATCCTCTTCCTCTTACCTGCATTCCTAATCCACCGCGTGTTGGATCGTCTGCATCAGGGAAGAAATCCATATTTAGCAATATATTCTCTGTCTTCATTATCATCAAAGACAAAGAAAGATTCGAGATCAGCATTTTTTATTCCTTTTCCAAAAAATCCATCCCACTGCCCATCCCAATCAGATGTTCTGTCAGGCCAGGTTGCAGGCCATGTCGTTGGATCATCGCTTCTGGCAACACTGCTCTGATACAAACTTGCATAACCAGGCAAAGCCCACCAGCCATAGGTTACTTTAGTCTGGGGATCTGCCCTGGTATATTCATAATAATTTGTTTCAAGAGGATGAAATGTATTTCCATTATAGTTTACTTCTGATTGAACAATTACTGCTACACCATCAACGTACGTATGGCCGGAACCCTTAGGCCAAACCCCGCTAATTGAAGGCTGATTATTGTAATCAGCTATTTCTCCAAAGTTATAAAAGACGGTTTGCACAAGATTACCATCCATAATTCCGGATTTTGTGTTGTTATGGTTTCCTTTATTTTTATCAACAATTCTTTGAGCAGATACATTTATTGAAAAAAATAAAATTAGTATGACTAAAATTATTTTAGAATAAATTCTATTTCTTTCCACAGCTTTACCTTAAAAAAATTCTTTGTTAAAAATCTATTGACGCACCAAGAATAATTTGCCTTGGTGAAGAATAAAAGTCCGGCCTTGCAAAAAATTGAGCTAACGTATTTACTCCACGCGGCGCCGATTGTGCTCTTGTTAATTCTAAAGTGTAACCAGCTCTGCCGGTATCTGTAAAAACATCGAGTTCATTTGCAGTATCAAATAAATTATAAACCTTTAAGAACACAGATAGATTGATCCCGGTTATTGAGACATATTTTGTTAAGTATAAATCAACATTAAAAAATGTTGGTTTGTTTGAACTATTCTCCAAACCGGTTCTTTGATTTTGAAATGAAGGAGTATATGGAAGTCCGGATCCTAACTTACCAACAGCACTTGCAATAAAATTATTCGGATCTCCAAGTGTAAGTGTAAAATTAAGTGAATGCCTTCTATCCCAATTTAAAGGAACTAATACTTTATTTTCTTCAATAGGAGGTGATGTTTGAGCTTTATCAAAAGCAGCATTTGGATCAGAGGCACTTCCCTTAGCAACTTGATATGTATAATCTATACTTGCACCTAAACCATTAATAAATCTTTTTTCAAATGAAAGAGTTATACCGCTGACAGATCCATAATCTCTATTCACATATTTTGCAAACTTTTTGAAATTGTTTTTAATGTGGATTTCAACTCCAAGCAGATTTCTAATATCTTTATAATATGTTGTAACATTTACTCCAAGTTCAGGAGTTAATTCCTGCTGAAGTCCAAGCTCGTACATAACTGTCTGCTGCGGTTTTAAATCAGGATTACCAATTACATTTCCTATTAGCTCAGGCAAATCTCCGCTAAGAGCAATTCTATAATTAGGATTTTTATACAAATATTCGAACGGCGGAATCTGAAAAAAATGTCCATAAGAAATATGTACTGCCCCGTTCTCAGTTATCGGATATGAAATTCCAATTCTCGGACTAATTTGTGATTGAACAGAAGCCTTTTTAAAATACTGCGAAGGAAATGGCGGAATTAAATTATCCAGCACAGATATACTATCCGGATTTAACAGAACTTCGCCATCAGGTTGAAAATAATCATAACGCACACCTACATTTACAATTAGATAGTCAAGTTCAATCTTATCTTGTAAGTACCCTGCTAATTGATAAGGATGGTTTTGGTATATATTAAAATCAAATGATCCAGGTTCAGGCAAATGTGGAACATATCCATTTGATGGTTCAACAAGCACTTCAAAATCAGTATAGTTTAATGTATGAAATTTTGCTTCGACACCGGTTTTAATTTCATTTGACTTATTAATTTGATCAGTAAAATCTAATTTGCCAGTATATGATTTAGTATTGTGATAAAACTGCCAATTTTCCGTTCCTCCTGTTAAAAATGAATTTCCGCTTACATCTCTCATTCGTTCCGGATTTACGTATCGGGAATCTGGATGAAGTCCTTCTATACTATTGCCAGAATGAAAATTTACTGTGTTCCCTGAAGCATCAAGCAGCGGATAAACATATTGCTGGAAATCGGAATAATACATTGAGCCAAGTACATCAAGAAAAGCAGAGTTGCTGAAGACATGAGTATAGCTTACGCTTCCTAAAAAACTTGTTTGGAATTTTTTATAATCTCCATCCGGATTAAGCTTGAAAATATGATCATAGTCTTTGTACTTATGATCTTGATATAGCCCTTCAAAAACAATTCCTTTTCCGGATCCAACTTTAAACGCTAATTTCCCTTGAAGGGTTAATTGCTTAGAAAAATTCATTGGAACATTTGCTCCGTCGCCAGTTGCTCCTACATACCAATTGCCTGGATTATTGTCAGAGAAATTAGAAGAATCAGAAGGATTAAACTTCCTCTTTCCATATAAAAAACCGTCATCACTTAAATATCTTCCGGATCCAAAAAATTTTACAAAACCCCGCTGTTCCAGGAATAGGTCCGCTTAAATTACCCTGCAGATTGTAAGTTCTAGTAGCGTTAAATCCTCCCATGTATAAATATAAATCGCTTGTTCTTTTTGTAGCATAATCACCTGAGTATGCAGAAATAGCACCATGATATTCATCGCCGGCAATTTTTGTAATTTGGTTTACAACACCGGACAACGCTTCACCATATTCAGCATTGAAGGTACCTGTTATTACTTGTAACTCCTGTATACTGTTAACATCCGCCTGCATAGTTGACTGGCCAGAATAAACATCATTAACTGCAACGCCATCTATCATGTATTTAACTTCGCCAATTCTTCCTCCTCTAAAGTGCCCATCGACGACGCCTGCCTGTAAGTTAATTACCGACTGTACGTCTTCAACAGGAAGCATTGAGATATCTTTCCCGCTTACGTTTTCTTGAGTGGAAGTTAAATCTTTTTGAACCAGAGGTTTTGAAGCTGTAACTACTACATTGTTTATTTCAAATGCTTCTACACCCATTTGAAAATCGAGTTTGGTCGTTTGATCGACTGAAATTTTTACATTATCAAAAATGATTGTAGAGTATCCTACTAATGATGCTTTAACTTTATATGTACCAGGTGGGATGTTTAATATATAATAAGTTCCATCGACATCGGTTGCGGAGCCATAATTTGTTCCTAAAAGAATGATGTTAACTCCGATGAGAGGATCCCCATTTGATTTATCTGTGACCTTACCGGCAATTTTCCCGGTAGTTCCCGCGAACATATTCGTCTGCGCTATAAGAAGACATAAGCTAATAAAAACAAATTGTAATTTTTTTATCATACTTATTTCTTTCTCCCAATAAATAAAAACATAAATTTATCCATCACAATTTTTCTATGAAGTCATAAGACTTCAAATTCAACAGATATTTAAAAACTAAATTTTCAAAAAAAGTATGTACAAATATTTTCTGCAAAGGAGCGGCTTTTGGCCGCCCCTCTGAGAAATTTAGAGTTTGTTCGTTTTGCACTATTTCATTAAGATCATTTTCTTTGTTTGGATATAATTTCCAGCAACAACTCTGTATATGTAAATTCCACTTGATACTTTACTTCCATAGTTATTGTCTCCATTCCATACCATGTTGTAAACGCCAGGAGCTTGTTGTGTGCTGACAAGTGTTTTCACTTCTCTTCCAAGGATATCGTAAACCTTAAGAGTAACAAACGAGCCTGATGGTAGTGAATAGCTTATAGTTGTAGAAGGATTAAATGGATTCGGAAAATTCTGGTATACTTGAAATTTAGCAGGAATAACTTTTCCATCGCTAACACCAGTTGCGCTTCCAACTTTTACTACTTCTAAATCATCAAAATATATTGTTCCTGTAAACCTTGAATACACGTGTATTCTTGCAGATAGTGCAATTGCATTTGGGTCATCCGGAACAGTTACATCTACATAATATTTAGTCCAATCAAATGAAGTTACATTCGGAAATTGGAATACCAAATCTTGTCCACCTATTTCATCATAAGGCGAATTGTTCATATACCCACTGTGGAATATTGGGGTCAATCCAACTGACCAGGTTCCCGGATATTTAGCTGCTGAGTCTGGTACTAAATCACTGGCTTTTACCCATACACTAATTCTAATTACGTCACCTGCTCCAACATTTGTTAACGCACTGATATCATGATTATTATTTTCAGAGATTGTTTTCTTCATTCCCTGGTTATCCAAAGGATATCTTCTTGTTCCTACCCATGCATCATGTGGTTCCCTATTGAACGGCAGTACAAACTTCAGTGAATGTGTTCCAGTGTATGCTGCTTCTGTCGTTACTACTGTATTCTCAAATCCATTCGATAACTCTCCGTCATTGCCGCCCATCGGTGGCAGCCAGTAATTCCAGCCCGTTGGCACGCCTACCTGGCTGTTCCAGTCCTGGCCTGCCCATGCACCGCCTCTGCCTATCAGCATAAAGTCGTCTGCCCAGACTGTTCCGGTAGCATTCTTTCCGGCTACAAATTTTATTATTGTCTTCCACGAATCTTTTGGCAGTATCGTTTCGCCTACTGCATTCGTATCTGCCACCCATCCGCTGCTGCTCGCTGTGCTCTGGTCTATAGGCATCTTTGTCTCGCCTATCAACGCTCCGGCACTATCATAGAAACTATAGGATATCCACCATCTCTCATCATCATTGGCCGGATTCGTGTTTACATTCAATGTCTTTACATAACCGCCTATTTTTATATCTACATCTTTATAATTCTGCGGTGACCATAAGTCTGTCATATTCTCTGATATCCAGCTGGCTGAATCGCCTACGGCTGTCTTCTCTATCTTCAATGAATGGCCCATTGACCTATATTCATCTGTGGCCCAGCTTAAACTGTTCTCGCCCGGATTGTTCCCCATCGTCCAATATGATGGTAAATTCCCTTCAAAGCTGCCTACTCCGCTTATCTGAGGTATATCCAGTTTCTCTACATTTAGTTCATCAAAATATATTGTTCCGGTAAACCTTGAGTAGATATGTATTCTTGCTGAGAACGCTATTGCTTTCGGATCATCCGGTACTGTTACATCTACATAATACTTCGTCCACCCGAATGATGTTACACTTGGAAATTGAAATACTAAATCTTGTCCGCCGATTTCATCATAGGGTGAATTGTTCATGTACCCGCTGTGGAATATCGGGGTTATTCCTACCGACCATGTCCCGGGATATTTTGCTGCTGAGTCTGGTACTAAATCACTGGCTTTTATCCATACACTTACCCGCAGTACATCGCCAGCTTTTATATTTTGATCTATACTATTCAATGGTGCTCTTTTAGTTCCAACCCATGCATCATGTGGTTCCCTATTGAACGGCAGTACAAACTTTAGTGAATGTGTTCCAGTGTATGCTGCTTCTGTCGTTACTACTGTATTCTCAAATCCATTCGATAACTCTCCGTCATTGCCGCCCATCGGTGGCAGCCAGTAATTCCAGCCCGTCGGCACGCCTACCTGGCTGTTCCAATCCTGGCCTGCCCATGCACCGCCTCTGCCTATCAGCATAAAGTCGTCTGCCCAGACTGTTCCGGTGGCATTTTTTCCGGCTACAAAACTTATTATCGTCTTCCACGAATCTTTTGGCAGTATCGTCTCGCCTACTGCATTCGTATCTGCCATCCATCCGCTGCTGCTCGCTGTGCTTTGATCTATAGGCATCTTTGTCTCACCTATCAACGCTCCGGCACTATCATAGAAACTATAGGATATCCACCATCTCTCATCATCATTGGCCGGATTGGTGTTTACATTCAGTGTCTTTACATAGCCGCCTATCTTTATATCTACATCTTTGTTATTTATTGGTGACCATAAGTCTGTCATATTCTCTGATATCCAACTGGCTGAATCGCCTACGGCTGTCTTCTCTATCTTCAATGAATGGCCCATTGACCTATATTCATCTGTGGCCCAGCTTAAACTGTTCTCGCCCGGATTGTTCCCCATCGTCCAATATGATGGTAAATTCCCTTCAAAACTGCCTACTCCGCTTATCTGAGGTATATCCAGTTTCTCTACATTTAGTTCATCAAAATATATTGTTCCGGTAAACCTTGAGTAGATATGTATTCTTGCTGAGAACGCTATTGCTTTCGGATCATCCGGTACTGTTACATCTACATAATATTTTGTCCAGCCGAATGATGTTACACTTGGAAATTGAAATACTAAATCTTGTCCGCCTATTTCATCATAGGGTGAATTGTTCATATACCCGCTATGAAATATCGGGGTTATTCCTACTGACCATGTCCCGGGATATTTTGCTGCTGAGTCTGGTACTAAGTCACTGGCTTTTATCCATACACTTACACGCAATACATCGCCAGCTTTTATGTTTTGATCTATACTATTCAATGGTGCTCTTTTAGTTCCAACCCATGCATCATGTGGTTCCCTATTGAACGGAAGTACAAACTTTAATGAATGTGTGCCAGTATATGCTGCTTCTGTCGTTACTACCGTATTCTCAAATCCATTTGATAACTCTCCGTCATTGCCGCCCATCGGTGGCAGCCAGTAATTCCAGCCCGTCGGCACGCCTACCTGGCTGTTCCAATCCTGGCCTGCCCATGCACCGCCTCTGCCTATCAGCATAAAGTCGTCTGCCCAGACTGTTCCGGTAGCATTCTTTCCGGCTACAAATTTTATTATCGTCTTCCACGAATCTTTTGGCAGTATCGTTTCGCCTACTGCATTCGTATCTGCAACCCATCCGCTGCTGCTGGCTGTGCTTTGATCTATAGGCATCTTTGTCTCACCTATCAGCGCTCCGGCACTATCATAAAAACTATAGGATATCCACCATCTCTCATCATCATTGGCCGGATTCGTGTTTACATTCAGTGTCTTTACATAGCCGCCTATCTTTATATCTACATCTTTATTATTCTATCGGTGACCATAAGTCTGTCATATTCTCTGATATCCAACTGGCTGAATCGCCTACGGCTGTCTTCTCTATCTTCAATGAATGGCCCATTGACCTATATTCATCTGTGGCCCAGCTTAAACTGTTCTCGCCCGGATTGTTCCCCATCGTCCAATATGATGGTAAATTCCCTTCAAAACTGCCGTTCTCATTTATTCCACTCTGACCAAACAAAAAATTTGGTATCAGTGCTAACGAAATGAGCCACAGCCATAAAAAAGAACTGTTAAAAAATTTTCTCATGTTGCCTCCTAAATACGTTTATTTAATGAACTTTGAATTATTCATAATGTATTAATTATTCGGAAAAACCATATACTTAATTACATCATTCGATTTTTTTGTATTGAATATCTTGTTTATATCATTTTCATGTTAAATTCATTTTCGTGGGATTCAATAAATCAACTTTAATTTTTGAAGAAGTTAAAAGATCAACTGCCGTTTGGAAAGTAAAGGGATTCAATAATGAAGTTTTTAAAGTGATTTCTTTATGAAAAAATGATTGCAGAAATAAGTTTTAAATATGCATCAGCGCTTGCTAATCCAAATATTAAAACATTACCGCCTTTTTTTGTAATGCTAAGTGCTGTCTCAGCTGCTTTTGAACTTGCCGACACATTCAATAGCTGCATCAACACCACCTGAAGTCAATTCAATAATTTCTTTAACTATATTTTCATCATTAACATTGAATGTTTTAGTTACATTTAATTTTGAAGCAAAAATTAATTTTTCATGAGGAAATATCTAATGCAAAAACTTTTGAAGCCCCTTTAAGAAAAGCCAATTGAATCATCAACAAACCAATTGTCCCGCATCCTATTACTGCAACTGTATCATTTAATTTAATACCTGCTTGCTCAATACCATGCACACAACAAGAAAGTGGTTCTGCAAATGCTGCTGATTGGATTGAAAAATCTTTGGGAATTAAATAAGCCTGAGATATTGGAACAACTGAATATTCTGCTAAACCGCCGTTTTGAGTAACGCCTAATGCTTTTAAGTTTTCACATAAATTTATCTTGCCTGCTTTACAATATTGGCAATAACCACAATGTATATTTGGATTTACTGCGGCTTTATCTCCGACTTTAAAAGTTTGAACCTCTGTTCCAACTTCAACAACTTCACCAGCGTACTCGTGACCCAAAATAACATGGCGACGAGCAGGTGCTTTTCCTTCATAAATATGGAAATCGGTTCCGCAAATGCCGCATGCATTTACTTTTAATAGTATTTCATTTGCACTTAATTTAGGTAAATTTTCTGTACCTAGATGAATATAATTTGTTTCTTCAAAAATAGCTGCAAGCATAGCGATAACATTATTTAATTTTTACGGTCGATTTCCTGATAATAAGCTCAATGGGAACTAGAACTTTTTTGGGAGATTTTGTTTTCTTTTTTAAGATATCAGACATTAAACGCATCACTTCAACTCCCATTTCAATTTTAAGAACTCGAATAGTTGAAAGTGGAGGGTCTAATAATAAATCAGCTTCAACATCATCAAAACCTATCAATGAAATTTCATTGTGGAACTTTATAATTATTTTCTTTTAAAAATTGCATAACACCAATTGCCATTGCATCGTTGCAAGCAAAAATTGATGTAATATTTTTATTTTTTTTCAGTAATTTTTTTGCGGCTTTATAACCATTCTCTCTAGCAGGGTAATCTTCGTCTATAACATAGAATGTCTGGTCATACTTGATCCCGGCTTTTTCAAGAGCCATTTTGTATCCAAGAAATCTATCTGAAATACCTGGATGATTTATATCCCCGGCTATAAATCCAATTTTTTTATGTCCATTATCAATGAGATGTTGAGTTGCCGTCATACCACCAGAAATATTATCTATCAACACTACATGATATTTTCCATTTGGAGGGATGTAATCAACAAAGGCCAACGGCAAATCATGTTTTTCAAGTTTTCTAATAATTTCATCCGGAACTTTACCTGCAATTATGACCCCAGATACATTTTTTTCCAAAACAAACCGTGGGAGTTTATCTTCATTAGAAAAATTGGAAGGTATGGTAGTTAAAAGAATATAATGTTCATGGAGCCTAGCTTCAAACTCAGAGCCAAGGAAAATTCGAGTGTAAAATGGTTCAGACCTTAAAAAGTGATCTTCTGTTAGAATAAAACCTATGTTACCGGTTTTTTTTGAAACCAATCCCCGGGCAGCGCGCGAAGGATAATAGTTTAACTCCTTTATTGCTTTATTAACTTTTGTTTTGGTTTGTTCGGAAATGCGTTTATGATCATTTACAACTAGCGAGACTGTCGCAGCAGAGACATTTGCTTTTTTTGCTACATCTTTAATTGTAATTGACATTCGATAGGCTACTATAGTTAATTATGGTTAAACGTTTAACTTAAATTAACTTTTTTTAACTAAGATGTCAAATAGTTGTAAATTTTAAATTAATTTTAATGATGAGCAACACAAATAAACATTAAACAATATAAAGAAAATATTCTTTTGTTAGACTTGTCTATGGTTTAATTAGGTTATACTTATTTATTAGATCAGTAAGCATATTAAATATAAATAATTAGATTCGTTGAAATAATCTTATTGAAGAATACACTATTTGTTTGAATCTTTTGCAAATAAATATATTGTGTAATTATATTTTTCTGGATAAACCCTGTAAGCAGGCATCAAGGGAACCGGAGTACCGCCAAGCCCAGCAATTTTTGTGTCGATATTTAAAGTTAAATACTTCCCTGTTTTAAGCTGAAACGGATAAACTGTCCTATCCAGGTTTGTAAATTGTGTCACTGAAAAATTCATCTCATCTTCAGTATAGAAGTTTATTGAACTGCCGTCAATATTTTCCATATGAATTTCTTTAACATCACTTCTATTCCCATAATCTTGAGGAACCACATAAGGTATATAAAATGAATCAACGGGCAATTCATACCATCCGATTTTTGCGCCGGTTTTTCTATCAGGATAATTTTCGAAAGGCCCGCGCCCAAACCATTTAACTTTGTCGAACGATTTTGAGAGATTAAACTTCATCCCAACACGAGGCAGCCAATCAATATGATAAGAACCTAAAAATTCAACTTGCTGGTTAATTTTTACAAGTCCATTATCTAAAAAAGTATAATTAAAATTATTTATTACCAGATCATTGTTTCCTGGTGCTCTGTAAAATTGTTTCAAGCTAACTTCTAAGTGCGCTTGAGATTTCGAATAATTTATTGTAACTGAATCAAGTTCTAGTCTGTTCAAGCCCTGTGAATACCAATCTTCAGCTTCGGCTTTTCCCCAGGTTACAACTTCATTTGAAATTGGAGCGCGCCAAACATTTAAATTAGGCCCGATTGATTTAACCTCTGAATTTTTATCCGATGTTAAAGTGATTTCACCATCTTTTTTTATTTATGCTGTAAGTGAAGTTTCCAGTTCTTCACTAAAAGGACTTTATCATTCTCTATTACATTTGTTTTTCCATTTGCTTCGGTTAAAAAGTTTTCAGATTCTTTCCCTGGAAATTTAAACTGTTCAAAAGCAATTTCATACCCGGCTTTAGCCCAAGATTGATCATCTTTTAAGACTGCGTCTATTTCCAAATATTTTTCATTGCTATCAATATTTAAATTTACCGGGATGTTAACCACTACATCTTTCAGCGGCTGACAATTCACATCAACATTTCCATTGGTTATCAACTTACCGTGTTCATATAGAAACCAATTGAATTTAAATTCATTTAAGTCAGTGAAGTTATAATGATTTTTAATTTTTATTTTAGCAGTTTTTCCATCAGCCAGTTCAAAACGGATCGGGGATTGACTTTTCTTTACCTGGTATAACTCAGGCTGTGGAACTCGATTACTGAATATTAAGCCATTGCAATCAAACGAACTTGAACCGTAAAAATCCGCGGTTACTTTATTGCTTAAATCTTCAAAATCCAAATTTAGAATTAGATCTTTTTCATTTAAGTCTTTATAAATTTTTACTTCATCAATTGCACAATTTGAAATCCAGCCAAGATGCTGCTCGGCTTCAGTTTCCATATTTCGTCCAATATTAATTGGATAGTGAGAATAGTCTAAATGCCAATGATATTTTTTTGTCCTTTCTAAATTCCCATCGATAAATAATTTTAATTCGTCTCCATCAAAAGTTGCTTTAACGTTATGCCACTTAGTTCTCCAATCACTTGGAACACCAGCAGTAATACAATTATTATAACTGTTAATATAAAAGCTTAGAGAATCTGCGGAAGGCTGAGTAATTCCAAATTGATTTGCACGAGATATTATAGTATTTGGAGGATACCACTTATCTGCTTTGATTGCAAAATCTATTTCAAGAGAATTATAAAGCGAATCGAAAATAGGATCATTATAAACTTCAACCCAATCATCTAAGCCGCTAAGTTTTATTGCTTTGCCAGAAACACCATTAATTATTTCTGGCCTGCCCATTATAGCAGTTTCAATATTATATTTTGATTTATCTTTTACTAAAGTCAGTTTTTCATTTACACCCTGATCAACCCAATCCCAAATATATCCGCCTTGAAGTTTCGGTAAGGTATAAATCATATTCCAAAACTCATCAAGATGACCAACACTATTTCCCATAGCATGTTCATATTCTCCCATGACAACAGGCTTGGAAGAAGTTAATCCAATATGCATTAGAGTAGAAGGTGTGGGATAGCGTGGACCAATTATATCAACATAAGGAGCCTCACCATCAGGCACATTTGATTGATGCATTACAAATCTTGTGGGGTCATTTGCTCTAGCATAATCGTTCATCATATAATGAGGCTTACCCAAACCACATTCATTTCCAGTGCTCCAGATAATAACCGATGGATGATTTTTATCTCTTTGCACCATTCCAATAAATCTATCCATATAAGATTTAAAATAATTTTTTCTTGATGAAAAAGTATCTTCATTGTAATGGCACTCGGCATTCACTTCATCCATCAACATAATTCCATACTCATCACACAAGTCATTCCAAATCGGGGAATTGGGATAATGGCTTGTTCTTACTGAGTTGATGTTATTTTGTTTCATTAATAAAATATCTTTTAACATCATATCTTTTGTAATCGCACGTCCAAAATCAGGATGATGTTCATGGCGGTTCACACCTCTGATAACAAGCGGTTTTCCATTCAAGCAGGCTAAACCGTTTATCATTTTCAATTCACGGAAACCAATTTTCTTTTTATCTACTTCTACTACTTTTCCCTGTGGATTTACTAATTCCAGCACTAAGGAATAAAGGTAAGGTTTTTCATCTGACCATTGATGAGGATTTTTAATCAGCTTTGAAATTGAAAGTGTGTCCTCATTTAATGTCTCAAAAGACTCACTCGAAATTTCTTTTTCATCTTTATCAAGCAGTGAATATTTTACATTGTAATTTTCTTCAGTAGACTTGTTCAGTTTTAAGTTTATTTTAAGAGTTGCATTTTTATATTCATTATCAAAATCCGTTTGAACAAAAAGATCTTTAAATGATGTTAGAGGTTTTGAGTATAAATAAACATCTCTGAATATTCCTGAGAAACGCCACATATCCTGGTCTTCAAGATAAGATCCGCTGCTCCATCTTGTAACCAAAACCGTAATTTGATTTTTATCTTCATTTAAATATTTCGAAATGTCATATTCGGCAGGAGTCATTGATCCTTCATCATAACCAACAAAACTTCCATTAACCCAAACGAAATGCACAAGATTTTACACCATCAAAATGAAGAATTGTTTTTCTATTTGTCCAATCTTTTGGAATGTTAAAAGTTCTTCTATAACAGCCGGTCGGATTTATTTCTTTTGGCACATTTGGCGGATCATAAGGATAAAATTCCATTGGAATATTTCTATACATCAAATGATCATAACCATACAATTGCCAATCATCAGGAACTCTTATTTCTTTCCATGAATCATCTTTAAAGTTCTTTTTATAAAAATCCTTAGGAAATGTGTAAGGAGTATTTTCAAAATGAAAATTCCAATTTCCATCTAAAGACTTGTAATAAGACGATTCAGTATAATATTCTTTTGCTGCTGAATCAAAATCCTTAAATGGAACTAAGAGATTTGTTTTTTGTAATTGATTGACTGCAATAACTTCAGGGTTTTGAATATAGTCATCTATATTGATTCTATCATATTGAGAAAATAATTTAACAGTAAAAAGAAATAAAAAAATTATGGTCAGTTTAGTTATTTGTAATTTCATATCGATTAGCAATTTTAATGTTAAAAAATCTTTGTCATGCCAAAGGATTAATGTACATTGATTTTCAATACAACATATTTTATAGTTTTTCTATTATAAGTATATGTAATATGTATTGACTTATCTAAAGCCTGAATAACAGCAGGGTAACTGAACTCCCCTTCCTTTTCATTTTCAAGCTGATAAATATCTTTCCAATTTATACCGTCATTTGAAATCGCGACATTAAGAACATTTCGTCCATTAACCCAATCGGCGCCATGCAATAAAGGATTATATACTAAAATAAAACTCCCGTCATCTAACGCCACTGCATCAATTCCAGAATTAGGATTTGGAAGAGATGTTTTTTTAAGTTTGCTCCAATGTAAACCGTTATCAATCGACCAGGTTTGATAAATTGAATTCTGGCGGCTGCGGCAAAGCATTTGTAATTTACCATCCGGGTGCTTAATAATGCTTGGCTGAATAACGCCTAAAGAACTGTCCTTATCAATTTCAACTTTTTCCCATGTTGATAAATTTTCATTTGTGATTTCAAGATGTATACTCCAGCTTCCGTCATTACCTTCCACACTTGAAGGACACAAAATATTTCCGTTCGGCAGTTGTATAGGTTTATCTTTTATTGGACCAAGAAAACCTTTAGGCAATGCTTGTGGCTGTGTCCAATTTTTCCCATTATCTAAAGATCTAATCACGAATCCTGACCATTCTCTAGGGTTTATACCGACTTTGTAAAACAACAGCAGCGAATTATTTTTCGTTTTAAAAAGAACCGGATTCCAGCAGGGCACCTGCCGGCCGAGTGAATCCATTCCTTTTGCTATTTCAATAGGTTTAGTCCATTTGTTATTCTTAAGTGCAGATATCCATATACCAACATCATTTGCCCCTTCATGAGAACCCGCAAACCACGCCACCATAAATATTCCATTATCTATTTCTACAATAGTACTCGCATGGCAAGATCCCAATTCACCTGTTGGAAATATAGTAGTATCCATTATTACTTTGACTTGATATTTATTGGAGGGCTGCGAATTAGTAACTATACTGCAAAATAGCACCAGTAATAATATGATATGGGAATGATTCATTCCTACGACATTTTTCTTGATAATATTATCCGAATTTTCTATAACAATATATTTTTAAAATAATAAATTCACTGTACGCTAATTTCATCAGAGAATAACCAGGCCTTTTCACCTGCTCCTTTATGCCATTTGGGACAAACTCCAATATTTTTTGCTTTGAAATGAATATATCTCGCTGAAATTTTTTTTATAGCAAAATCAAATGAATGAATAAAGGGTCCGGTAGCTTTCTCTTCTGAAATATCATTTTTTAATTCAGCAATTTGATTAAAATTTTTCCTGTCGTTAGAAATTGAATATTCAACAAATTCAGGTAAAAAAATAAATGAATTTACATCACTTAAGAATGTTGATGATATTTTCTTTATATCTTTTACTTTACCTAAATCAATAACAACATCTAAGTCAGTTCCATTGTAACCCTGCCATCTGCCGTCAGCAAAGTTAGTGCTGCCGTGAACACCATCTACCAAAACAAATTTGCCGCCGCCGGAATATTTTTGATCATAATTATTATTTAATGTGATTTTGTATTTTGCTTTATTAAAAGATACTGTTGATGGCAGACCTTTTATACCATCCTTTGAAATAGCAATCGCAGTTACGGTCGCATTTTTATCAGTATAAATACTATCAACAAATCTTTTTGAATTTTCATTTGGAATGTTTCCATCAAGTGTATAATAAATTGCAGCATTTTTATCATCGCTTGATATTTTAAAATAAGTGCTATTCTCGAAAGGGCCGCCATTAGGTTCAAACCTTATTTCCGGCGGTGACATGTACAGACCGAATGAAGCGAGTGTCGGATTCGTCCGGCATTCATCAATTACAATTTTCATACGGTTTGTTGTAACCGGATTAAAACGTAATAATCTTTTATAACCAATGGTAGTTGCTTCAATAAACTTATTCCATCCTTTTCCATCCCAGTATTCCAGATGAAATTTTTCTATCCGCTGTCCGGCTAATATATTTTCTTGAAGCATAGCCCGATTGAATGTCTTTTCATCATCAAATTTAATTTCTATTGATGCGGTGCTTTCTGTGTCCTTTGTAGTCCAGTAAGTATTTAAATCATCATCAAGGATAAATTTTACTTCATTCCCTTTCTTGTTACTTGATGAAATTACGGTGGCATTTTTTGCTAAATTGTTTTTAAAAGTTTCATTGATAATATATCTCATCCCCTGCAGGCTTTTAATATCATATTTAGTTATCAATCCATTTTTATCAGGCGGAACATTTAAAAGCAAAACGTCATTCAATCCAACTGAATTATAATAAATATCAACCAGTTTGTAAGGGGATTTTACAAGTTCATCATCACCTTTATGGTAAAACCACCCGGGACGAATTGAAACATCAACTTCGGCAGGATACCAAATTAATGAAGAAGCATTTTCAATCTTTTCTCTGCTTCCTAAATCCTCATCCATCAAATCATGTGGTATAAAAGCACCGTCTAAAGAATGCTGCTGAGAATTGCCTGCAATAGTTTCAGTATTCAAATTTGTACCAGGCAAAACACTCCATTCTGTTTGTCTTCCATAACCGGATTCTGTTCCAACCCAGCGTACATCGGGCCCCATTATAGCAATCACAGCATCCGGTTGAAGCTTTCTTATTAATTTATAGTACGAGTGCCAATCATAATTTTGCTTTCTCCCATTAGGACCCTCACCATTTGCACCGTCAAACCAAACTTCAGATACTTTTCCATAATTTGTTAAAAGTTCAGTTAACAGATTTTCAAAATAAGTATTGTATTCAGGTGTGCCATAAGTTTTTTCATGCATATCCCAGGGTGATAAATAAACGCCAAACTTCAGTCCAGCCTTTTTACAGGCTTCAGATAAATCTTTTACAATATCACCTTTTCCGTTTTCAAAAGGTGTATTCGAAACATTATAATTGTTAAACTTCGTTGGCCACAAGCAAAATCCATCATGATGTTTTGCAGTTAAGATAATTTGTTTCATACCTGCATCTTTTAAAACTTTAACCCACTGGTTTACATTTATTTCTTTAGGATCGAACTTGGTTATATCCATTTCCCGTTTGCCCCATTCAACATTATCAAAAGTATTAATTCCGAAATGAATGAAAGCCGTGAGCTCCATTTTCTGCCATTCGTATTGCCGTTTTGAAGGTGTTACATTTGCAGCTTTGTCAATTACTTGTTGGGGAGTATCTCCCGGATTAATTAATATATAATTTTTAGCAGCATTATATTGTTGAGCATTACAGTTAAAAATAAAATCTAATAACAATAAAATTATTATGAATTTAATGAGAATGTTCTTTTTCATAAGATTAAGATATATTATTGAACTATAATTTCATCTACAAATAACCAGGCTTTGCCTGTTCCATTATTGTAACCTAAATGCCATCGCGGGCAATGAATTAAACTTTTGGTTTTAACTTTTACAAATCTTGCATTTGCAGTTGTGTTCAAAATAAAAGGTTCAGTAAAAATCCCTTCTTTTTTCTCATCGATACTATCTTTCACCTCACCAATCTTTTTGATAATTTTTTCCATCGTCGGAAATATAATACTCAACTAATTTCGGCAGCCAAATCCATGATTTTACTTCCTGTAAAAAATCAGTTCTAATTAAATTTATTTTTGTTATTCTCTTTTAAATCAACAACTGCTTCAAACTCATTTCCTTCAAAGCCAAGCCAATTAAAGAAATAATTCGCTTCGCCGGTCACTCCATCAGTTAAAGTACTGCTGCCATTAACAGAATATTTAGGACTCAATTCACTTAAAATTTTTACATCCTTATGATATGCTTTATGAATTATCATTCCATCTTTGAAATACTTTTGCATATCAGCATAATATTCATCGGGAGAGTAGCCTCTTTCATGCAGGCTTTTAATTCCTGACTTATTTGCTTCTTCAACAAAATCAGCCAGTAGATCTTTCATTTTTTGATTAACAACAACTTTATTATTAACGATATTAAAAATTCTATAATTATCTGAGACATTAAGTTTTGAGAGTTCTAAAATTGCATATTCCAAAGGCAGTCTTGCAGTTTTTACATGACTCAAAAATAAAGAATCATTTGAAACTGACTGTTCAGCATCATTAAAAAGTTTTGTGTATTTATCGAGAAGTTCAGGAGTTAAATAGCTGTCTTTCCCATTTGATGGATAACCATAAATAATTAATCCTTGTCCGGATTTCTTAAGAGCACTGTGCATTGTTTGAAAATATTCCTTGATATATTTTCCAGCGTCTCCATAATACCCGTTCATGAATTCATTAATAATATTCGGAACATTTGCATCCGGGTTCCACATAAGTTTGGCAAGTACATATGCTTTAAGTTCGTGCAGATCACTTTTAGAATCACCGCTTCCCTGCTCAAATAAATATTTAACTCCATGCTTAACAAACATTTGAATGTTTGGCTGAAGAACATTGAAATTCGGAAATGGATCCATGTAACTTGAAAATTGAACGACGTAATCCCATATTTTAATATTATTCGTTAATGCGCTCCACTCGCTTATATCCCTATTAAATAAATCATCTTTATTTTCTGCAATTGGTTTACTTCTATCACATTCAATTGTACAAAGCACAACCATTACATTTGGTTCAGGTTTAATTCCAATGGGAGCTTCTCGAGTGTATTGATAAGCTAAAGTTGAAATAGTCTTGTTTGGAAATTCTCTAGCAATTTTATTTACAAATTTTATCAACGTTCCCGAGGGACCGCCATAAATTGAATCCGTTTGGCGGCATTGTTTGCAAGTGCAATAGCCAAAGTTGTCGTTCTGAGAAACATCCCAAACTGTTGCCTCAGGTTTTTCTTTCATTTCCTTTTTCATTCTATCAACAACAATTTTATAAACGTCAGGATTTGATAAACATACTTGCTGATTTGGAACCCGAATTCCATTTATTTCAGAAAAATATTCCGGGTGATCTTTGAAATAAACTTCGGAAGGCACCCAATGCTGCATGGTGTGAACAAATGTACCGTAGTATTTATTTCTTTCAGAAACATGATTGAGTTTATGCCAGTCGCAATAAAGCTGTGATGAACGAGCGGAAGGCATATGAAGTTCTCTATAGACAATTTTTGGTACTTCAGTTAAATTTAGTTCAGGTATAATTATATTTGAATTTTTAGGGATATAAATATCTTCTGGAGTATACATTTTGCAGCCAAGAATTTCATCTAAAAAATTATAGACGCCATATAAAGTTCCTTTTTTGCTTCCACCGGCAATAATTAAGTTATCGCCAAGAGTTTTAATTGTATATCCATCCAACCCAAGTGAATCAAAGTTTATATCAGCCCCCAAATTTTCTAATCTATTATTTTTTCCAATTAAAATTTCATATCGGGTTTCAGGATCAGAATCATTTATAATATTTAGTTTAACTCCCGAAATTTCTTGTAGATATTTTTGAAGTTCTTCAGCTGAATGCTTTTCTATTTCCGTGGGCTGCGAAGGAATGACTATATTATATTTTGAAGAATTATCTTTTACTAATGTGATGTCGGAATTAAAAGCAGTAAAGAACAAACCAAAAGTTATGATTGAAACAACATGTAAAATTTTAAGTACCATTTAAATTCTTAATATGTAAATGAAAAAATAGTTTAATTACTTTCAACAGCTCCAACGACATTTCCATAAAGATCAATTTTGCCGTCTAACAACACAGCAATAACCGTATAATATTTACCCAATACATTTTCAGGGAGATCAATAAAAGTTAAACCGGGATATTTATTCCAATATACTTTGCTCAATGTTTTATAATTTAATGCAGTTCCATTACCAACCACCCAAATGGAATTTATTTTATTGCTAACTCCTTTAAGCAATACTTGTCCATTTGAATTTCCTTTAACAAATAAATATAAAATTTTTCCATCCTTTGATAATGCAGATGGCCCATGGAAATAATCGAACGGAATGCCTCCTCTAGTTCCATAAATTGCTTCTTTATTTTTTGAAGTCCATTTACCAAATTCTTTAAGAATATTTATTTGTTCTTCCGGAATTGTCCCATCGGCTTTTGGCCCAATATCAAGAAGTAGATTTCCACCTTGACTAATGCAGTCAACAAAAACATCTAACAATTGCTGGGGTGTTTTATAATTTGTATCATTTTGCTGATAACCCCAGGAATCATTCATTGTATAACAAAGCTCCCAATACTTTGCTTTTGGTCGAACGACAGGCGGGCCCTGTTCCGGCGTTTCATAATCGCCTCTGCCTTGAAGCCGAGAATTAATTATTGCCTTGGTATTTTTTGCTAATAACATTGCTCTTACTTTATCAGCCTGCCATTCTTCCGCACTGTGTTCCCAATCGCCGTCAAACCACCATAAATCGGGATTGTATTTATTTGCTAATTCATTTAATTGGCCTTGAAAATAATTTAAGTATTTATTCCATCTTTCAGGGTTCATCGCTTATTTTATATCGTATACTATCTCTTGTAAAATTTGTGTAATCTTTATTTGACCAATCAGATAATGAATAATAAATTCCAACTTTAATATCATTTTTTCTTAGAGAATTTATAAATGGAGTAAGTACATTCTTTTTAACTGCGGCATTTTTTACAGCATTTAAGTTCCCATATTTAGTATCCCAAAGTGCAAATCCATCATGATGTCGTGATGTTATTACCGAATACTTTGCACCGCTTTCTTTAATCAACTTTGCCCAATATTCTGGATCGTACTTTTTTGCAGTGAATCCATCTAATTGTTTTAAATAATCTTCATAAGAAATTCTTCCATTGTAAAACGACCATGATTCTGCAATTCCATTTACAGCATAAATTCCCCAATGAATAAATATCCCAAGCTTCGCATCCTTGAACCATTCCATTTTAGCTTGATGTAAAGAATCCTCAGTTTGAGAATAAGCATTAACAAAAACAAACAAGCTTAAATAATATTAATAATTTCCTCATCTCAGTTTCCCCATATAAAATTTATTTTTGAATTTCATCTATTTTAAATGACCAGGCATAATTGCAAATTGGATTATTTTGAATTTCTTCGGGAACTTTAATTAAAGTTCCATTACCGACTTTTTCCCAACTCAACGGCTTATCATAACCAAGCAGTGAAATATTTGTTCCGGGTTTAGGTGTAAAAGAATAAAGCATTATATCGGAAGGAATTGTCTTCTCATTTTCATCAGCCATGTAAATAGCGTAAACAGTATTTGTATTTTTCTTGTTTGTATAACAAAGTTTTGCTTCTTTGTATGGCGAAATTGCTCTCGTTCCATAAATTGCTTCGCTATTAACTTTCATCCAATCGCCAATATCTTTTAATCGTGCATAAGCTGTATCATCCCAGGTTCCTTCAGGACTGGGAGCTACATTCAGCAATAAATTTCCTCCCTTACAAACAATATCAACGAGCAAGTGAACTAAATAATAAGAGGATTTGTAATGAGCATTATGCACCCATGACCAGCCGCCGCCGGAGGTTATACACGATTCCCAAGGATAAGGAAGTGCTTCTTTCGGAACCTGATTTTCGGGTGTTAAATAATTTTGATTTTTCCCTTTTACTGCTCGATCTACTACGATTAATCCCGGCTGCAATTTACGCGCTTCATCAACCAGCTCATCCATTTTTATATCTTGATTAACAATCTTACTTTTTAGGAAACCACTTGGACTATTTTCAACTTGTTTCATATACCAATCTTGAATATCGTTTTTCTGCGCTGCAACCCAGCCGCCATCAAGCCATAAAATATCAACCTTTCCGTAGCCGCTTAACAGTTCCAATATTTGATTATGAGTATAATCAACAAACTCTTTCCATTTCTCGGGGTATTCTTCCGGATCGTAATTTACATTTCTATCCATCGGCGGAAAATATGGATCCCAGTAATATTCAGAATGCCAATCCGGTTTTGAAAAATATGCGCCTGCCCAAAGTCCTTGTTTACGAAAGGCATTAAATATTTCCTTTGTTACGTTTGCTTTTGGGTTTGTATGGAAAGGACAATCTTTATCTGTTATTTTATAATTAGTGTATTTAGTATCAAACATGCAGAAACCGTCATGATGCTTTGTTGTGAAAACAACGTACTTCATACCGGCATTTTTTGCGGCTTGTGCCCATTTATCAGGATCAAATTTAGTAGGATTGAAAGTTGTTTTAAGATTTTCATATTCTTTTTTATACTCAAAATAATTTTCCGGGTGACTACCTTTTTTTCTTTGGCACCAGCCGTAATCCTCCGGGCAAATCGACCATGATTCAATTATTCCCCACTGAGAATAAGTACCCCAATGCATCAATAGCCCAAATTTTAAATCTTGCCACTGTTCCAAGTTTTTTCTGAACAAGAGTATCAGGATCTTGTACATAATCATATTTTTCTTGAGAGAAAGTCATTGAGCTGAAGAAAGCAAGCAGACAGGTAAGGATGATAGTATTTTTTATATTCATATTACTTCAAATTTGTTATTGATGTGATTTAAAATTACTTAGAAAAATAATTCCGGATTATTTTTATTGCTTTGAAAATTTTAATACCCAGGCATTTTTATTCGGAACGGCATTACGAATGTTTGACGGAAATTCAATTATAAAATTATTTTCTATTTTTGTTCCGATTAATTTAATGTCAGTTCCAAGTAATTGAATTTTATGTCCAGCAGAAGGAATGAAATTTTTAAAAATTAGTTTTTCGGGTAAAATGTTTTCGTTTTCTTCAGCAAGATAAATTGCATATGTAGTTTTATCATCTAATTGAGTGAAACATACTTTTCCTTCTTTATATGGCTGAAGAGGATGCGAATTATAAATTGCTTCACCATTAATTTGCATCCATTCTCCAATTTCCTTTAATCGTATGTAGGCTTCATCTTCAAAATCACCTTCAGAAGTAGGAGCAACATTCAATAAAAAGTTTCCCCCCTTTGCAACAATATCTACTAAAGTATGAATTAATTTTCGTGTAGATTTATATTCTAATCCAGGCTCGTAAGACCAGCTTGGAGTAATAGGCATACAAGTTTCCCATGGATACGGTAAAGTTTTATCCGGCACTTGATTTTCAGGAGTTAGATAATTTTGATAAAGTCCCGGAACAGCTCGATCCACAACAATCAATCCGGGCTGCTTCTTCCTGGAATTACTTGCAATCATTTTCATATTTATATCCTGATCTTGAATTCTATAAATATTATAATTGACAAGTTTTCTTTCTGCTTCTAAATCTTTTTCAGAATAATATCTGACCCAGCATCCGTCTAACCAAAGAATATCAATCTTGCCGTAATCAGTCATCAATTCATCGATCTGGTTGTGAGTGAATTCAACAAACTTCTGCCAGCGATCCGGATATTTTTTAATTTGATAATTTGCATTTCTATCAGGTGTAGCAAATTTATTCCACCAGAAATATTCTGAGTGCCAATCCGGTTTTGAAAAGTATGCCCCAATTAAAAAATCTTTTTCTCTAAACTCATTAAAAATTTCTTTAGCAATGTTTGCTTTGGGATTAGAATGAAATGCACATCCTTCATCAGTTACTTTATAATCAGTGAATTTAGAATCATACATGCAGAATCCATCATGATGCTTAGTCGTGAAAACGACATATTTCATTCCAGCAGTTTCCGCTGCATCAGCCCATTTTTTAGGATTAAATTTTACCGGGTTGAAAATTTTCTTTAAATCTTCGTACTGTTTTTTATATTCAGTATAATCATCAATTTTTCTTCTGCACCAATCTTCGTCTTCAGAACAAAGAGACCATGATTCAACTATGCCCCATTGACTTGAAGGCGCCCAATGCATTAGTAAACCGAATTTTAAATTTTGCCATTGAGCGATTTTCTCAGTCACAACTGGATCTGATTCAGGATAATATTCTTTTATTACTTTTTCAATTTCAACCGCACCGGCATGCAGCGATTCTTTTTCTTCAATCTCACTCACGATAAACTTTCAGTTTAATATGTTTATTATATTGAAATAAATTTCTTAAGATTAATATCTGTTTAGCTAACATCATTCAACAACAACTTCGTCCGTAAAAATCCATGCCTTACCACCAGCTCCCGGATGCCATGATGGACATTGTTTAATATTCACCGCTTTTACTTTTATGTATCTTGCTGAAGCATTATTAAAAGCTGCTATAAAATCTTTTAAAATTATGTTTGGATCTTTCTGAGAGATATCATTTTTAACTGTCTTTACTTCATCATAAGTTTTGCCATCTTTGGATAGTGAAACAATTATTTCCGAAGGCAAAAATACCCAGGAGTTTTCGTCCAATAAAAATCTGGGAATAACTTTAGAGATTTTTTCCACTTTCCCTAAATCGATTATACAATCAAAATCTTTTCCTTCATAACCCTGCCATAATCCATCACGTAAATTTGTTGTACCGCGAATTCCATCAACCAAACCATTTTCGCCGCCGCCTCTATATCTCTGGTCATACTTTTCTAAGCAGATGTTATTTTTGCATTTAGTGCTTTGTGAAAAACGAAATGATAAATTTATATTCTTACCTATGTAGTGTTTATCTCTAAAAGCAGATACAGATAACTTTTCTGATTTATTCACTTTAATTGGGAGAAGTATAAAGAGTTGAATTTGAATCGGCATCTTCACCATTTTCAGAATAACGAATTTGCAAATCCTTTTGGCCTGGAGTTATTGTTACTTCGTATTGTTTTTCTTTTTCATCGTAACTTGTGTAAAATGTCATAGCTTTAGTTTCCGGTCCATACTTTAATTCCTCGAGCATCTAAATCGGCATAAGCATTTTCCACTCGATTATGAAATTCATCAAAATTTCTTTCCTTAGGATCTGTCCAAAGAACTTCTGATAAAGCAAGCATGCGAGGAAACAACCTTTGATCAACTACTTCCATTGGTGCTCGTTCACTCCACATGTTCGCTTCACTTCCTACGATATATTTTTTTTCACTATCAGGTAAGTCAGCAGGAATTGGATCGAAAGAATAAACAACCTTTAAATCCAATCCTTCAGGATCGCTGTCAAAATAAGTGTGAGATGTCGGTGAACAAATCACATAATGTCCAAGTTTAGCAGCCTCTTCAGCACCGTCAAATCCTCGCCAGGATTGGACCATTGCTCCCGGTGCAAGTCCGCCTTCCATAATTTCATCCCAGCCAATTACATTTTTTCCTTTTGAATAAAGATAATTTGAAATTCGTTTTATAAAATAACTTTGAAGTTCTTCTTCATTTTTTAATCCTTCGGCTTTTATTCTTGCCTGACAAAGGGGACATTCTTTCCATCGAACTTTTGGAACTTCATCTCCGCCAATATGAATGTATTTCCCGGGAAATAATGAAATGACTTCATCAAGAACATTTTGCAGAAAGATAAAAGTTGAATCTCTTCCCGCACAATAAACATCGTTAAAAACTCCCCATGTGGTTGGGACTTCAAAAGGACCACCCGTACAGGAATTTTCCGGGTAAGCAGCAAGTGAAGCACTGCAATGGCCTGGCATTTCTATTTCAGGAACAATGTTTATGAAACGGCTTTGTGCGTAAGCTACAACTTCTTTAATATCTTCTTGAGTATAATAGCCGCCGTAAATGGAACCATCAGCTTCTTTTCGCCAAGCACCGATTTGAGTTAGCTTCGGATATTTTTTTATTTCGATTCTCCAACCTTGATCATCAACTAAATGCCAGTGAAGCGTATTAAATTTATAGTAAGCAAGAATATCAATATATCTTTTAACAAAATCTTTTGACATAAAATGACGGGCGCAATCTAAGTTAAGTCCGCGCCAGGGGAATTGAGGATAATCGGTAATCTCGCAGCATGAAATTTTTGGTGCATCATCATTCAACATCTTTTTAGGCAATAATTGAAATATGGTTTGTATCCCGTAAAATAATCCAGCCTCTTTTGATGCAACAATCGTAATATTATTAGGTTCTATTTTTAATGAATACCCTTCAAGTTTAGAACTCATAAAATCTTTATCAATCTTTAAAATGATCTTTTGATTTGCATCTTCATTATTTTTTGAGAATTCAATTCCATAAAGTTCTTCAATGTAATTTTTCAAATATCCTACTAAATCGACTTTTAGATTTGGGGAGGAGAACGTTATATCTTTTGAAATAATAAAATTGCCGTCTAAACTTTTATACTCTTGCGGTTTGGGAATAAGCTGAATTTGAGATTGTGAATGTATTTGAATGCTTACAAATAATATTGTAATGGATAATAAGAATAATTTTTTCATAAAAAATCCGTGAGATTATTTTTCTTTAATTTTAATTGTCATTACTTCAAAAGGCGAAAGTTCTATCTTGTTACTGATTTCTTTCACTTCTTCTTCATCTCCGTTACTTAAAAAGTATTTAGGAGTTGTATTTTTTTCCCAATTTAAATTTGATGAGCTTGTTTTTTCTGTAGGATTAAAAATTCTCACCATCAAATCTTTGTTATCCTTAGATGGTTTTATCAGCGTTATAACAAGAGAAGAAGCTGAGTCCAACTTTATAATTGGAGAATAATTTTTAATAGCGTCATCTGAATAAATAATTTGTAATGGCTGCGAGTTTTCAACTCCAAATTTATAAGATGAGAGATAATCAAATTGATTGTGAGCGGCTAAGAAATATTTGAATGAGACAATACCTTCTTGTGAAGCTTTATAGTTTGTGTGCCAGGAGTTATTCATTGCCCATGAATAACAAAGTGAAGATGATGAAGTGTGTGTGGCCCAAAGCTTATCCGGTGATGACATCCATGCTTCTGCATTCATTCCTCCGAACTCAAATAACGGAGCGTCAACGCTTGAAAGCGTTAATCCTTTATTATTATTAGAAACATCAACCCATCTTTGCGCAGTGAAATAATTTTTGTTTGAGCCGGGGAGCTGATCTTTTTCAGGTCGAATTACCGCCCAGGCAATGTTAATCCTGGAAACGGGATCAGAAATATTTAGCGGAAATGCAAATCGAATACTTTCTTTATTATAATCTTTTGTCTTGTCGACAGTATTAATTAATTCGATTTTATCTAAATCGTTAAAGAGAACAATTTTTTGAAAAAGCTCTTTGCAGCCTTGAGCTTGAGACTTTACGGTGATTGATTTTAAAACCGGGCCATTCTCATAACTAATTAACTTTGGGCTGCTATTTATTGATGGGTTTTCTGCATTACTTCCTGTGTGGATAAATTGATTTAATTCGTATTTATCTGCTGAGCTTACATAATTAAAATTGTTATCAATTGTACTAAGATTTTTTATTGCAAAAGTCTTATCGTCAAAAACTAATTTGTAAAAATTGTTCGCAAGTTTATTATCAATAAGTGGAGAATTTATTTCATTTTGACTTTTGCTACCCACTAATTTGTATTCTTTATAACCAAGTGGAGGAATATTTTTTGCTGTGAATACATAACTTCCATCCGACAACTTTTGAGTAGGAATTATATTTCCTTCTTTATCGGCAACAGAAAAATTAGAAGATTTAATATCTGAAGGCAGATGTACAACATCACTTCTTTGCCACGAAGAAGTGTTGCATAAGTAAAAATGATCTATTGATGAATTTACTTTTTCCGGTTTAGAAAGATTGTGGAAAAGCAGTCGCGCTATACTATCAGCTTTAACGGCATAGGATTTTTTTATTTCCCACTGATCAATAACCGATTTTAATTCCGGGTCTGAAATGCTATTCCAGGCACCCCAGGTATGTTCGGAAAAAAGTAAGACATATTTCCATGCTTCGTCAAATTCTTTTTGCGGAAAATTTTTTCTATCAAACTCAGAATATAAAACTTCTAATTGAGTTAATAGTTCTGCTGTATTTCTATTCATTGCAGTTTCTTTTGCTGTTGAACCAGCACCGTCTTCCCAGTATGGTGTAAAATCGCCTGAATAAGTTGGAATTACTTTAGCATATTTAGCTTCAAAGTCCTTAAACATTTGATCGTTGGTAGAAATTTTAAATTTTGGAGTAATATGAGTATCATTCCAATTTTTTACAAACTCAGAAAGCAAAGAATCCGGAAAGCCGTTATCGCCGCCAATGTTATATCTTAAATGAACCATATCGTAAGGATAATTTTCTGCGTCTAAGTCATCAAGATATTTTGCTATGGGAGAAAAATCATCTCTGGTTAATCTCCATTGATGAAACCATGCATATCCTTTTCCAGCCACCCAAATAAGAATTTTTTCTTTCCCGCTTGGGGATTTCCAGTAAAAGGGTTTATCTCCCCAGGTTTTAAGAGTATATCCTGTTCTATCGCCGGGATTGGGCCCTACAGAAAAATATTTTATTCCATTATCAGCAAATGCCTGTACAATTCCCCAAGTGTAGCCAGGAACATCAGAGATCATCGCACTTTCTATTTTAACACCAATTTTCTTTTCAAGCTCATTTGAATAATCAACGTAGCGGTACAATTCTTCGGGTCTGCAGAGAGCAGTTAATATATTGTTATAATCTCCGTCCAATCCTATCCATCCTTTTTTAACAGCGTCATAAAATTTTTCTCTTTTCTCAGGAAAATTTTCCAAATAACTTTTTACTGCCCAAAGAGCTTCAACATTCCATTTGAATGTGGCATCATTGCCATACTTAACTGATTCTTTGGATAAATCAATTGCCTGATCGTAATTGTTCCAATGTTTTTTTTCAATATTCGTCTGCAAATCTGTATAGCCAATATCAACATGTGCAGCAGGAATCAAATAAAAAGTGATTTTTCGTGCCGGATTAATAATAGTATCATAAGTTTTAGTTTTTCCATAAATCGAAATTTTTATTTTAACTTCTTTAGGCTTTTGCGGTGCCTGAAAATTTAAATAGAAATCATTCATCCCTAGTTTTAGTTCAGATGAAATATTATTTCCTTCTTCCGAGTAGACATGTGCAAGTTTGGGGGAATCAAAATGATCAATCGATACTTTTACTCGCTGAAGTAAATTCCCCTTAGAATCTTTTGAAACTACTTTTTCCGGAGTTATCCTTGTCTTAGGAATTAAAGGATATTGCATTGTCATATACCAATCTTTACTATTAGTATTGTCACCTTTAACTTTTATATTTGCAAACCTTTGATCATTAAGCAATTCAACCGGAATTGTTAAAACCATATAACCGAAAAAATCATCAACAGCATCAACGTTTATAAATTTAAAATGAAGTTTAGAGCCGTCCCTTGATTTAACTTCCCAGTCTTTTTTCTCCTGCTGAGGTGAAGTTGAAAATTCAAATAGCTGCTTGTCGTTAACAAAAAGATAAAAGTTATGAGGCGCGCTTGATGTTGCAACAGAGTAGCCGGCAATCCATGCGAAGGTTACAAACTCATGGTTATAATTATTTGGAATTGAGTCAGTATCCCATTCAATATAATCTTTGTCATTTAAACAACGGATTAATAAGGCACGATTTGCATCTGGGTGACAAGAATGGTAATCTAAATTCTCTCCGGCGATTCTATTAGCAAATCCATTAATCCATTTTGATTGAGAGTAAATTGTTATGCTCAGCAAAGAAAAAATAACAATTACCATAAACAGAAGTTTTAACTTTTTTCTCATTTTTAAATTTGATGATTATGTTATAGAAATAATTAATTACTAAATTAAAATTTAATCTAATTACTTTTGCTAAAGTGAAACTTCAGTCAGTTTTGGAATTAATATCTTGTCGAATTTGAATCAGCCTATAAAGAATAGAATACAACTGCACCTTAAATATTTTTTTAAAAAATAATCATTTAGAAGATAATAGTAAATTTTAATAAATAATAGTAGAAAATATAAGTTTATTTTGAAAAAATAATTATTATCTTTGCGTTATAAGGTTAGTTTATTTTAATGAAAGAAAAACGACAGCTAATTTTGATTACCCTTTCCCATAATAGATTTAATAAGTTATATCGCTTAAATAATAAATATTTCAAGAATGTTTCTAATCATTAACTTAAAACATTGTAATTATTAAACAGTAATTAAACTATTATTTAATAACTTTTATATAAGGTCATTATGAATTTAACCCCCATAGACTGGCTAATTGTAGTTATTTGTATATCCGTTTTGTTTTTTGCTGTAAGGTTAAGCAGAAAGTACGTAAGAAGTGTAGTTGATTTTCTTTCTGCTGGAAGAGCGGCTGGAAGATACATGATTACAGTTTCACAAGGCATGGCATTCATAGGGGCAATTACAATTGTTGGACAATGGGAAATGAACTACATAGCCGGTTTTGTTCTACGATGGTGGGAATTTATGATGGCGGTTGTACTATTAATAATGACTGTCTCCGGCTGGGTGATTTATAGATTTCGACAAACTAGAGCTTTAACTATTGCCCAATTCCTCGAAATGCGTTACAGCAGAAACTTTAGAATATTTGCCGGTATACTTGCTTTCGTTTCCGGTTTATTAAATTTTGGTATTTTCCCCGCAGTTAGTGCTCGGTTCATAATTTACTTTTGCGGATTTCCTCTATCGTTTAACTTACTAGGTGTAAATATTTCTACATTTCCTGTTGTGATGGCATCATTTCTCCTTATTTCACTTTATTTCGTATTTGCAGGAGGACAGATTGCTGTACTTATAACAGAATTTATTCAAGGAATTTTTTCAAATTTTACTTTTCTAGTTATAATAGTAATTGCTTTGTTTTTTGTTAATTGGGATCAAATATTTCAAGCAGTTTTAACAGTTCCTAAAGATGCCTCACTAATTAATCCATATAAAACAAGCAAAGTACCGGATTTTAATTTCTGGTATTTTTTAATAAATGTTGTTGGTGTCGTTTATGTAAAATTATCTTGGCAGGGAACATCTGGATTTAATTCATCAGCAAAAAGTGCCCATGAAGCAAAAATGGGTGAGGTGCTTGGAAACCTGCGGGATATTCCAAAGTGGTTGTTTTTAATATTTGTTCCTGTTATTGCTTTTACAGTATTGCATAATTCTGATTTTTCAAGCATTGCTCAAAGTGTAAATCATATATTAGGAACTGTTGGTAATGACAAGATTCAAAGTCAATTAAGAATACCGCTAGTCTTAACACATATTTTGCCTGTCGGGGTTATGGGTGCATTTTTAGCAGTTATGCTAATGGCAACTATCGGAACTCATAATTCATATATGCATTCCTGGGGAAGCATATTTATTCAAGATGTAATTATGCCTTTTCGTAAAAAACCGTTTGAGTCAAAACAACATTTAAAAGTACTTAGATTAGCAATTTTGGGTGTATGTATTTTTATCTTCTTCTTCAGTCTTTTATTCCCAATGACAGATTATATTTTCCTTTACTTTGCTATAACTGCAGCCATTTTTGTAGGCGGTTCAGGTGCTGTAATTATTGGGGGACTTTATTGGAAAAAAGGTACCACGGCTGCGGCATGGAGCGCATTAATTGTTGGTTCTGTTATTTCAGTAACCGGAATTATTCTTCAACAAATTTATCCAGACTTCCCGATTAATGGTCAGGTTTTTTGGGCTATTGCTATGGGTGTTTCCTCTTTGGTTTATATCGTTGTATCACTTCTTAGTCCTGAAGCAGATTTTAATATGGATAAAATGCTTCATCGAGGTGAATACGAAATTAAGGAAGAGAATGTAGTTATAGATAAAGTTCCATTGAAAGGCTGGAAAATGCTGGGCATGGGTAAAGAATTTACTAGAGGTGATAAAATAATTTATATAATTGCTTATACATGGACTTTTCTCTGGGTAATTGTATTTATTATTGGAACAATTTATAATCTTACAACCGATGTTCCTGATTCATCGTGGATGAAATTTTGGGAAGTATTCATTTGGATTTATCTGATTGCATCGGCTATTATAATTGTTTGGTTCACAATAGGCGGTATTAAGAATTTCAAAGAAATGATGCTCAAATTAAGTACTATGGTTCGCGATCATACTGATGACGGAAGTGTTAAACAAGACAACAATAAAGAAAAAAGTATTCCAGAAATTAATCCTGCGGAGGGTGAATAATATGTTTAAGGTCCTAATTAGAACTGCACTAATTTTTATTTTTTCTATCACAATTTATTCCCAATCAAAAGATTCTTTAGTATTAAATGAAGGATTGGTTTTAAGAATGGGGAGGCCTGACGGCAATAAAATTATTTCTCCAGATGTTATTGAAGCTTCGGTTGTCACCGGAAAATGGAAAGCTCCAAAACAAAATGAAGAAGTTAAAGCAGATAATAAAGTAATAGGAAAATGGGAAGCTATAAAAGCTAATGAAGCCGGCTGGTATAAGAAAGATTCCTTATATAATGCGTATGTGTATTTACAATTTCATTCAGATAAAGATGATATCGCCATATTGGAACAGCGCGGAAATAGAATGGTTTATGTTAACGGAATTCCTCGTTCGGGAAATCCTTATGGATATCAAGATGTTTATAATCCATGGGAACCAAGATTTGATTATTCTTTCATACCAGTAAAATTAAAAAAAGGAACAAATGAATTTTTGTTTCTATGCAGGCGAGGATTATTAAAAGCAGTTATTCATCCCAATAAGGAAGGATTAATTTTAAATCACAATGATTTAACTATTCCGGATTTAATTGTAAACAAAGCATCAGATACATACGGAGCAATTCCAATAATTAATGCAACTGAAAATGATTATAAAGATTTAATGATAAAAACCTGGATTGAAGGATCAACTCCAGCTTATTATCCTATAAAAGAACTAAATCCGCTTACAATATTTAAAACTCCTTTTTATATAAAAGTTCCGGCACAAAATGATACTGGAAAAGTAAGACTGAATATTGCAGTCGTAAAGAACGGGCAGAAGCCAGATGAAGAAACTTTAACTTCTACAAGCATTGTACTTCAAATATTATTTCCTGATGATACTTTTAGAGAAACTTTTATCAGTGAAATGGACGGAAGCGTTCAATACTATGCAGTTAATCCACCCAAACATTTAAATGAAAAAAAGCCTGCGTTATTTTTAAGTCTACATGGAGCCGGTGTTGAAGCAATAAATCAAGCTCATGCATATTATCATAAAGATTGGGGTTTCATTGTTGCACCAACTAATCGCCGTCCGTATGGTTATAATTGGGAAAATTGGGGAAGGCTTGACGCACTTGAAGTTTTAAATATTGCAAAAAAGGAATTTGATATCGATCCCTCCAGAGTCTATTTAACCGGCCATTCTATGGGCGGCCATGGAACCTGGCATCTTGGAATAAACTATCCTGATTTATTTGGTGCAATTGGACCAAGTGCCGGATGGATTAGTTTATGGTCCTATAGAATAAGATCCGTAACAGATTCTACTAAAGTTAAAAATATGCTGCTGCGTGCAACTAAACAAAGTGATACTTATGCTTTTACCAAAAATTTAAAACCTGATGGAATTTATATTATACAAGGTGCAATTGATGATAATGTTCCTCCGGAACAAGCTGAGTCGATGGTTGCAAACTTATCTAAATTCCACAAAGATTTTATTTATTATGTTCAGCCAGGCGCAAACCATTGGTGGGATGTTTCAGATGAGCCAGGAGCTGATTGTGTCGACTGGCCGCCTCTATTTGATTTCTTTGCTCATCATGCAGTTGCTGATAATAACCAGGTTAAAATAGTTGATTTTACTACAGCAAACCCTGCTGTAGCTTCAAAAAATTATTGGATCCAAATTATAAACCAGGATGAACAGCAGACACTAAGCAAAATTCATTTTCAGATTCAACCCGGGAACAGAAAATTTATCGGAACAACTTCAAATATCGAAATGTTTTCAATTGATGCGTCAATGCTTTCTGCAGATGATCCTGTGAGCGTAAATGTTGACAGCCAATTAATTTCTAATATAAAAATTCCAAATGGCAATAAAATTTATCTATTAAAGAATAATAATAAATGGGAATTAACATCTAAACCAAATGAAGAAAATAAAACTCCAGCACGATGCGGCAATTTCAGGGAAGCTTTGAACCACAATGTAGTTTTCGTCTATGGAACTCATGGTAATAAAAAAGAAAATAAATGGGCATTTGATAAATCAAGATTTGATGCAGAAAAAATTTGGTATCAAGGAAACGGATCAATTGAAACTATAAAAGATGATGAATTTGATCCAATTAAATTTAAAGACAGAAGTGTAATTTTATTTGGAAATTCAGAAACGAATTCAGCATGGAATTCTTTACTTAAAGATTCACCCATCCAGGTAAATGATGATGAAATAAAAGTCGGGAATAAAAAATATGAAGGAAGTGATTACGCTTGCTTGATGATTCGTCCGAGAACAGATAGCAAAGTTGCAAGTGTAGGTGTCGTTTCCGGGACTGGGATAGAAGGAATGAAGTTAATTAATTTAGCCGATTATTTTGATCAATATGTAAGCTATCCTGATATTATCATTTACAATTCGGATGTTTTAAAATCGGATGAGGCAGGTGTCAAGTTCACAGGCTACTTCGGAAATGATTGGAGCTTAAGCAAAGGAGATTTTGTAAGCAAGTAAAGAATAATTAAAAAGAGATTTAAATTTTATAAAAACCATTTTCATAATGAAAAGCTTATAAGGGAAATTTTATGAGAGAAAATCCTAGTGCAATAAAATGTGAAAGTTTGTCATCAATAAAAATAGGCTTTTACATTTTTCTAATTTCAATTTTAAGTATCAATATTTCGGCACAAAATAAATTAACTGACTATGTTGATCCAATGATAGGAACGGATGGACACGGGCACACATTCCCTGGGGCTTCCCTTCCCCACGGAATGGTGCAGCTAAGTCCTGATACTGATATTGAAGGCTGGGATTGGTGTTCCGGTTATCATTATTCCGACAACACATTACTGGGCTTTAGTCATACACATCTAAGCGGTACGGGAGTTGGAGATTATGGTGATATTCTTTTTATGCCGACAACTGGAAAACTTTTAACTGAGCCCGGAACTAAAGCTGACCCGGACTTAGGATATCGTTCAAGGTTCAGTCATAAAAATGAAATAGCAAAAGCAGGATACTATTCTGTATTTCTTGACGACTACAAAATAAAAGTTGAATTGACCGCAACTACACGAGCCGGATTTCATAAATATATTTTCCCTAAAACAGAAAATTCAAATATTATTATTGACCTTGTTCATGGTATTCAAGACAAAACAACTGACTCAGAAATTAAAATAGTTGATAATAAAACAATTGAAGGTTACAGACGTTCAACCGGATGGGCTAAAGATCATTGCATCTATTTTTATGCTGAGTTTTCAAAACCATTTAAATCATTTGGTATAGTTCAGGATGGAAAAAATATTCAAAAAGAATCTAATGCAAAAGGAGAAAATTTAAAAGCATATGTTCAATACAGCACGTCATCAAATGAAGCTGTATTGATTAAAGTTGGAATTTCAGCTGCAAGCCTGGAAGGCGCTAAGAAAAATTTACAAGCTGAAATACCCGGATGGAATTTTGATAAAATTAAAAAGCAGGCTGCAGATGCCTGGGAAAAAGAATTATCACTCATTTCAGTTAAAACAAAAAGTAAAAAGGATAAAATAATTTATTATACTGCTTTGTATCATGCCTTGTTAACTCCAAATATTTTTTCTGATGTTGATGGTAATTATATCGGAATGGATAAAAAAATCCACACTTTAACAAACCATGAAATGTACACTGTTTTTTCTTTATGGGATACATTTAGAGCAGAGCATCCGTTATTCACTTTGATTGAAAAGCAAAAAGATCTTGACATGGTTAGAGCATTGATTGCTAAATATAAAGAAAGCGGACTTCTGCCTGTATGGGAATTAGCTTCTAATGAAACCGGGACTATGATTGGCTATCATTCAATTCCGGTAATTGTTGATGCTTACTTTAAAGGCATAAATGATTTTGACGCTGAAGAAGCATTTGAAGCGATGAAAAAAAGTGCTATGCAAGATCATCTTGGATTAAAATATTATAAAGAAATGGGCTACATTCCGGCAGACCTTGAAAGCGAGAGCGTTTCAAAAACTCTGGCTTATTCCTATGATGACTGGTGTATTGCTAAAATGGCAAAGGCACTTGGCAAAGAAGACGATTATAAATATTTCATTGATAGAGCAAAATTTTATTCCAATGTATTTGATCCTACCTCAGATTTAATGCGGGGCAAAAAGAACGGTAAATGGGTTGTTCCCTTTGATCCATTTTCCGTAAGCGGCGATTATACTGAAGCCAATGCCTGGCAGTACAGTTTTTTTGTCCCGCAGGATATAAATGGATTAATCAAATTAATTGGTGGTGATGAAAAATTTATTTCAAAACTTGATGAGCTCTTTACAACTAACCCCAAGCTAACCGGTAGATTTCAATCCGATATTACAGGAATGATTGGACAGTATGCGCAGGGCAATGAACCCAGTCATCACATGGCATATTTATATAATTATGCCGGACAACCATGGAAAACACAAAAATTGGTTCATCAAATTGTAAATACTTTATATACTGATAAAGCTGATGGATTGTGTGGAAATGAAGATTGCGGTCAAATGTCGGCATGGTATATTTTAAGTGCAGTTGGATTATATCAAGTTACACCCGGTACTGATATTTTTGTAATCGGCACTCCAAATTTTGATGAAGTTACAATAAATACAGGCGGTAATAAGAAATTCACCATTAAAGCAAATAATTTATCCGACAAGAATTTTTATATTCAATCTGCTAAATTAAACGGAAAAGATTATCCTTATTCGTACATTAAATATTCGGATATTGTTAATGGTGGTGAAATTGTTTTTGATATGGGGTCTGAACCTGGAAATTGGGGAACTACAATTTCTTCACGTCCAACTTCCTTTATCAATAACCCTTTTGTAACTGTTCCCTATCTTACAACAGGTGATCGGGTCTTTAAAGATTCTGTACTAGTTGGTTTATCTTCAATTGATAACTCTTCAAAAATTTATTATACAACTGATGGCTCTGATCCGAAAGAAATGAAAAATGAATATGCAACCCCAATTTTGTTTAATCAATCAGGAGAATTAAAATCAGTTTGCTATAATGGTGGAATTTTTAGTAAAGTGGTTACGTCTAGATTCAATAAAATTCCTGAGGGCAGATCAATTATCCTTAACACTCAGTTTCATCACTCCTATCCAGGCGGAGGCGCTTTAGGATTAATTGATGGAATAAAAGGAACCATAAATTTTCATACTGACGCCTGGCAAGGTTATGAAGGAAATGATTTGAATGCTGTTGTTGATCTTGGCAAAGAAGAAAAAATATCTTTAATCAATGTATCATTTTTACAAAATACCGGGTCCTGGATTTTCTACCCGGCAGAAATAGATTATTATATTTCTTCAGATGGTAAAAACTTTACGAAAGTATTTGATACTTTTAACATAGATGATCGGGCACATAGTGAACCTGGCATTAAAGATTTTGATAAAAAACTTGACAATACTGAAGCACGTTATGTGAAGGTTGTTGCTAAAAATGTTGGGGTTTGCCCTTCTTGGCATGTAGCAGCCGGCAGTAAAGCCTGGCTTTTTGTTGATGAAATTACAATTAAATAATATTAAATATTCATCAAGATTTATTATTTTATAATTTGAAAAATAAAAAATTAAATAAATTGACTGAAAAAAAATTGCTTTCATTCCACGCCAGAGTTGTTAAAGATATTAATGAACAACTTGTGCTGAAAGTAATTCAGGAACATGAAATAATTTCCAGTTCAGCCCTGGTTAAAATTACCGGGATGCGTCCTTCCACAATTTTCAATATTTTGAAAGAATTATCTTCAAAATCACTAGTATCATTTTATGGTAAAGGTGACTCCACAGAAAAAGGCGGTAAAAAACCTTATATGTGGACACTAAACAAAGAAGCTGCATATGTAATTGGTTTAGACATTGAAGTTGGAGAAATGACCTCAGTTATACTTGATTTCAGCGGCAGTATTATCGCAAAAAAAATTTTGAAATTAGAAATCGGCAGAACTGTTGATGAATTAGCCATAACAATTAAAAAAGTAGTTGAAGAAGTTATAGTTGAAAATAATGTTGATAGAGATAAAATTTTAGGTCTTGGAATTGCATTTGCAGGAATTGTTGATTATGAAAAAGGTATAGTTGCAATGTCAAGCGTTCTGCCTGAAATGAACTTCCCACTACTGGAAAAATTAAATGATCTTCCCTTTCCTGTTATTATTGAAAATAATGCAAACGCTGCAGCAGTTGGGCTAAAATGGAATGGGAATGATAAAACCAAACAAAACTACCTTACCATTTTAGTCGAAATAGATCAAAATGTAAGCGGGCTTGGTATTGGAATTGTTATTAATGGTGAACTTTATCGAGGGGCTTCATATTGTGCCGGAGAATTGTATCCTTATCTGCCAACCTTAAAAGAAATTCTATCTACTGTTAGAAGTAAATTTATTGAAAGTGATATTTTAAAAAAATATATGTCTTCATTTGAATCCATTGATATAAATATATTACTGGATGCTGCAAAACAAGGTGACGAAATTGCCAAACTTGTTTTTTCTATGATTGGAAATGTAGTTGGCCAAACGATTGCACCTGCAGTTGCTCTCTTAAACCCGGATACATTAATTATTACTGGAATTATTTCTGAACAAGAAGAAGTTTTAGTAGAATCAATTAGAAAAGTTTTAGAAATGAAAGTATTATCTATCACTTGTAATACTCTTAATATTACAATTGATAAATATCATCAGTTTTCAGTAGCTGTAGGTGCTGCTTCTTTAATTTTAGAAAATTATTTTCGCCTTCCAACGGTTCGATAAAATCCGAACGTCTTTCCTTAAGTTAATCCGAAAAATCAATTAAATTTTTGTATCAAAATTACTCACTAATAATTGATAATTATTTACTTCTCTTAATGATAATTTCAATAAGAAATAAACTTCTTTTCATTCCGAACAATAATACTCGATTTTGGCAAGAATTTGATAAATAAAATTTGCCTTTTAATTTAGGATAACATAAGTTGTACCTCAGTTAATTTTAGAAAAAAATAAACAATATCTTAAATTTTAAACTTCTCAAAATTTAGAGTTTTCATTAAAATTAAATTTTCTTGAAAACAAATTGACAGGGAATGTACACCATAGTCATATTTTGATTTTTAATTGAGAAGGAATAGATGCTTAATTTTTCAGTGGAGAAAAGATATGAAGTATGGCTACTTTTCTAAAGACGGCAAAGAATTCATAATAACCAATGTTAAAACACCCACCCCGTGGATAAATTATATTTATAACGAAAATTATTTTGCGACAATTTCAAATAACAGCGGTGGTATCAGCTATTTCAAAAACCCGCTTCATGGAAGAATTACGAGGTATCGAATTAATGATGTTCCCCCGGATAGGCCGGGCAAATATATTTATGTAAAAGATAATGACACTAAGGAAATCTGGAGCTTAAGCTGGCAGCCGGTTGGCAAAAATCCTGAAAGTTATAAAGCAATTCATGGGTTTGGTTATACAAAAATTGAATCAAAAATAAACGATATTGAATCATCCGTACTTTATTTTGTTCCGTTGGATGACAATCGTGAAATTTGGAAAGCAACTGTCACAAACAAATCTAATAAAAAACGTCACCTCTCACTTTTCGGCTATGTTGAATTCGCTCTTGGCCACGGTTTAATTGATATAATTAACCAATGCGATGACCAGCATTTTAATAGAGTTTTTTTTGACAAAAAAACAAACTCAATCTTTGCAACAAAAACTTATTGGGTAACTCAATCAAGTGGAACTCAGCAGCAGGAAAATCAAGAGTGGGACCAATGGGCATATTTTACAGTTAATCAGCCGGTAGTTAATTACGAAACTTTACGCGAACGTTTTATAGGATTATATAGAAATGAAAATAATCCGGAAGCAATTGAAACAGGAATTTTATCAAACAAAGATACTGATTTTGGGAATACTGTTGGTGCACTTCAAATTGATATAGAATTAGAAGCGGGTGAAACAAAAGACATAATTTTTTCTTTAGGTGTTATTCCAAAAAATGAATTTGAAGAAAAGAAAAATTTACTCCCTAGTTTATTCAATGATAAAGATGTAATAAGCCGGGCATTAAATGATATAAAAATTAAATGGGACAATTTCTTCGCTTATACATCAGCTGAATCACCGGATTCAGAAGTAAATGTTTTTATGAATTATTGGATTCCCTACCAGGCAAAAGTTGCTTTTGATATTGGAAGAGTAGCAAGTTTTTATTATTGGGGAATCAGTCGTGGTTTTGGATTTAGAGACACCTCGCAAGATGTAATCGCAGTAACTATATCACAGCCTCAAAAAGCGAAGGAAAGAATTTTATTTTTAGCGCGGCAAATGTTTAGTGACGGCAGGGCATATCATCATTTTTATAATGAAGATGGGCATGGTGAATTAACCAAACATTGTGATGACCCTGTTTGGTTTATTTTAGCCGTTACAGATTATATCAAAGAGACCGGTGACTTGTCTATTCTTGATGAAGTTGCGCCTTTTGCAGATAATAAGGAAGGCAATATACTTGAACATCTTTTTGCGGTTGTTAATTTTGTAAAAAATAATCTGGCAAAACATAACCTTCCTGTTTTCGGCAGGGGCGATTGGAATGATACCCTTGATTATATAGGCGGGGACGACGGCGGTGAAAGTGTATGGGGTGCAATGTTCTATGTTGCTATGCTCAATAAGCTGATAGAGCTTTTAACTAATTTGCGCATATATGATAACCAGGTTGAGAAACTACGTGATTTAATTAGCAAAAGTATTGATCAGCATTGCTGGGATGGCGAATGGTATATCAGGGCGTTTGGAGCTAATGATATTAAGATCGGTTCTAAAGAAAATAAGTATGGGAAAATTTTTATCAATACACAAAGCTGGCCTGTATTGGCTAATCTTCCAGATAAAGAAAGATTAATATCAGCGCTTGATTCTGCTAAGAAACATCTTGATTCTGAATTCGGACCTAAAATATGCGCTCCGGCCTTTAGAGAAATTGATCCTAATATCGGATTAATTACAAGATGCGTTGCCGGCAAAAAAGAAAATGCTGCGGTATTTAATCACCCGAATACATGGCTTATTCAAGCTGAATGTATGATGGGAAGGGGCAATCAGGCATTCGAATATTTTAAAAATTTATTACCAAATAGGATCGACTCGGATATTTACCAGGCTGAACCATATGTTTATTCACAATATATAACAAGTGATGAACATGAAAGCGGAGGTAAAGCAAGCCACTCATGGCAAACAGGAACAGCTTCCTGGATGTATAGAATTGCTTTTGATTATATTTTAGGAGTAAGAGCTACGTATCAAGGATTATTAGTTGATCCTGTAATCCCATCTAGCTGGAAAAACTTTAAAGTAGAAAGAATATTTAGAGGAACTAAATATATCATTGAAGTTGAAAATCCAAATTCAATTGAACATGGATTAAGTTCGATAAATGTTGACGGGATTGATATTGAGAAAAATATTCTTCCTATTTCTAAAAAAGAAGTCTGCTATGTTAAAATTGTGATGGGTAAAGAATCGATGCCTTTAGTCAATCAAAATATAGGATTAGAAAACTCTATTTAATAAAATACTTTTAAATAAAAAAAAGATCTTCTATTAAATTTCAAACTAATACAGTTCTTGTTGAAAGTAATTCTATATGCACACAAAATTAAATTGGCCAAAGAAAAAATCTCTGCTAATAGTACTTTAATTCAATAGAACACTTTCTAATGAGGCATTCTCTTGCGTAAGAGAAATAATAAATTTCTCAATAAAATAATTACTCTAATATTTTTGTTTTTAGTAAATGCTGTCTCAGCTCAAACCGTAACTTTGAGAGGCACCGTTATTGATTCCACAACAAAAGATATTTTACCAGGTGCAAATATTGTTTTAGCAGGTACACTTATAGGAACTGCAAGTGATAACGAAGGTAAATTTATCATCCGAAATATTCCTCCTGGTGATTATACAATTAGAACTACTTATGTGGGTTATAAAAAGAATGAACTTAGCATTAAACTAATTGCAGGGCGAACAATTGAAATATTAATCAAATTAAATCTTGAAAGCATTGAAGGACAAACAGTAACGATAAATGGTCAAAACGGTGGTCAAAATGAAGCAATTAACAAGCAGTTATCTGCAGTGCAGATTAAGAATGTAGTTTCATCAGAACATATACAAAAGCTGCCTGATATGAATGCTGCAGATGTCGCAGCTAGGCTTCCCGGGGTTTCACTGATACGTAATGGAGGAGAGGGTGCTGAGCTAGTTATACGCGGCCTGGCTCCTCAATACAATCAGATTACTATTGATGGAATTCAGCTTCCCCCGAACATTGCAGTTAACGGAGAATATACTCAATCAACATTAGTAGGAGACAGGTCCACAAATCTAAGCATGATTTCGTCAGGTATACTTGGCGGAATTGAAGTTATAAAATCTATTACGCCGGATATGGATGCCGCTGTATTTGGAGGAGTAGTAAATTTTGATTTGAAGGAGGCGTCAATTGACAGTTCAAACTCACCATCATTCGAACTGATTACGCAAGGCGGATATAATGCTTTAAAGGACAATTATAATAATTACAGATTTTCAGGAACTTATCAGCAGCGTTTTTTTAAGCAAAGTTTAGGATTCTTTTTAGAAGGCTCTGTTGAAATGAGAAACCCCGGTGGGAATTTTTTAGATGCTTCATATTATCTAAACGATAAACTTCATGGCGATTTAGGAATTCCTGATCTAACAAATGTAAACTTAGGCGATTATATCAGCAGTAATGAAAGAGAAGAATTAACTTCTGTTTTAGATTATAAATATTCTAGCGGTAAAATCGAATTTAAAAATCTTTTCTCCAAATATGATATTAAAAGAGTGTCAAGGGGAGAATTCATTTATTCTAATGGTATAGCTTACTCTGCAATGGATACTCGAGATAAATTAAATTCAATTGTTAACATTTTTAGCGTTAAACAAGAGGTACCTTTTTTTAATGTCGATCTGAAACTTGCTAATGCTTATTCCGAAAGCCTTTCCCCGAAAAATTTATCTATTTCGTTTTCTCAAAGATCCAATTTTGGAAATATTTCAAAATTAACACCTAAAGCTCTTGCCTCTCTGGCGGTTCCAAATGAATATGCCGCCAGGTACAATGGAATTTCTGATAATTCAACTTACGTTAGAGACAGAGCATTAACTGCAATGGCAGATTTTATTTCTAATTATTTCGTTTCTGATTTTTTTACAGCAAATATAAAATTCGGCGGTATGTATCAATACCGTAAAAGATCATATAATTATAATCAGTGGTCGGGCCCGGCATCACCACCATCAATTTCAATTTCCCAAATTCTGAGCAGCTATTGGGGATCTCAAAGCAACAATTACAGTCCGGTTATTAAAAACTTTATCGATAAGAATTATTCATTCGGAAATTTTTTCAATGGCGATTATTCTATTTCTTATCCGGTAGATATAAATATTTCAAATTTAATTTATGATCAATACTGGACGCCTGAACTTACTAAAAATGATAAATTTCAATCAACTATTCCTGACTACAATGGTACAGAAGATAGAAGTGCCGGATATTTAATGTCAAAGATTAATTTTGATGACATAATTACTTTATTGCCTGGCGTTCGTTATCAAAATCTTACTACAACTTATTTAGGTTACAGAGTAGAAATAACTTACCCTCAAAATTATCTTTACAAAGTTGCTACTAAAACCGAAGCTCACGGATACTGGCTGCCTATGCTCCATTTGATCTACAAACCTCTTTCCTGGTTACAGATTCATTTTGCTTATACAAATACATTAAATTATGCGCCATACTCAGCTATACCACCAAGTTATACAATTGATCAAACTTCCATTACCTACAACAATTTTACTTTAAAGCCGGCAACTTCGGAAAATTATGATCTTGTATTTTCATTCTTTAATAATGAAATCGGCTTATTTACAGTAGACGGATTCAAAAAAAGAATTAAAAACCTGGTGTTTTCAAATCAAACATTTGTTACTGATTTAAGTCCTTATCCGGATTTACCGCAGAGAAATCAATTGTATACTTTTAGCACTTATATTAATAATCCAATTCCAATTGATGTTTGGGGTATTGAAACAGAATGGCAAACTCATTTCTGGTATTTGCCCCAGCCTTTTTCGTGGATTGAACTTTCTATTAATTATTCTCATATATTCTCACAAGCATCCTATCCAAAAGGTGAACTATATTATGATTATAAAGAAGATGGAAGCTATACAAAAAATATTGTAAATGAATTTTATAAATCCAGACTTTTAGATCAGCCTAATGATATTTTAAATTCTTCAATCGGAATCGATTATAAAGGATTTTCGGGTAGAGTTTCAGTTGTATATATAAATAATATTTTTCAGAAGGCAGACTTCTGGCTGCAGAATCGAGTTATTTCAGATAAATCAGTTCGATGGGATCTTTCAATTAGACAAGCACTACCCTGGTATAATACACAAGTTTTTCTTGATTTAATTAATTTTAACGGAACAGATGAGACTAGTCTTAATCAAAGAACTTATAACCCGGTATCGATATCCCGGTATGGTATGTTTGCAAATTTTGGATTAAAAATTAAATTTTAATTTGTGATGCATAAATTAAAAAAGGATTTTAAAGACTTAGTTCCTAAATTGACAAAGATGCCGGTTGTACTAAACGCGGAGAAAATATTTTAATTATGAAAAAAGAATATTTATTAAAAATCGTGATGCTGGTATTTTTACTGAGTACTTATATTCCAGCGAAAGAACTATCAAGTTCAGATATTCCAGCAGCAGCAAATAACAAAGTTGCTTATTATGTTTTTGATTCCGGCGGGCCGGATCATTTTCCTCTTACTTCATTTACTGATGAAGCAAATATTGTAGTTCTATTTGAAGGTAAGTTATGGGAGTTAGCTGATTCAGTTCATTATTCTACAGGCTGGATGAGAAATGTGATTTATCATTATTACAGTGAGATAATGAGAGATGTTAGAATTTTACAATCTCGCGGTGTTAAAGTTTTAATGAATGTTGATGATGCCGCTTCTTGGAGCACTTCAACACCATTTACAACTTATGATGGAGTAAAATATAATTATCAGCAATTTGCAGAATTCATTAAAACATGTGCAATTGATTCACTTCATCTTGATGGAATTTCTTTAGACATAGAACACAAAGCAACAGCAAATACTGATTATATTTCATTACTAAAAGAATTAGGAAAATATTTTGGACCTTTGTCTTCTAACAGCAATTCTCAGATGTATATAGGTGCAATGTATAAAGGATACTGGGGGCAGCCTGGTTTTGATATTGGCAGGTCAAAAGATATTATGTCGCATTTAAATTTTGTAATGGATATGGCTTATTTCGATTCTAATTATGTCGCACGCTTTAATCAGTGGGCTGATTCTATTGGTTCTTCCAAAGTTATGATTGGAGTTCTTATAGATAATAATAATTTGGATTTTGCAGCAAGAGTAGCAGCCTGGCAGCCTGCTTCCGGTTCAAAAGCCGGAATAATGGTTTACGCCGCTAACAATCTTAAATCATACACTGATTCAGTTTTCAAATCTCTGGTTGTACCGGTAACAGGTGTTAAAGATTATGCAAATTCTAGTAAAGGAATCCCAAATGATTTTACTCTTCTTCAAAATTATCCTAATCCTTTTAATCCATCGACAAAAATTTCTTTTTCACTACCACAAGATGGAAATGTAAATTTGAAGATTTATGATTTACTCGGTAGAGAAGTTAAAACTTTAATTGATAAGGAAATGAACAAAGGTTATTATTCAACTAACTTTGATGGATCAAATTATGCAAGCGGTTTATATTTAGCCCGCTTAATTGTTCAGTCGAATAACTCGAAGTCATATATTAAAACTATTAAAATGCTGTTAAGTAAATAATAAAAAATTAATATTGGTTTTTTCTATTATATGTAATTAATTTATCGTTAACTAAAAAAAGATAGACTATGTTAAAACGAAATACTAAAAATCCCATACTTACACGAGAGGATATTCCAAATATTCCGCCGTATATGGTTGATGTTTCATCAGTATTCAATCCTGGCGCGATAAAATTTAAAGGCAAATATATTTTACTTCTTCGTGTTCAAAATAGAGGAAGAGAAACTTTCATCGTGAAGGCTGAAAGCAGCAATGGTATTGATTTTAAAGTTGATAAAAAAATGGTCGACTTTAAAGGAATGGAAAAAGTAAAAGAAAAAATTTATCATATCTATGATGCAAGAATAACCAAACTTGAAAATAATTATTATATCATGTTCGCTATGGATATGGATGCAGGCTGTCAACTTGGATTAGCAGAGACAACAGACTTTGAAGAATTTAATTTCCTTGGAATTGTTTCTGATGGCGATGTTAGAAACGGTGTAATATTTCCTGAAAAAGTAAATGGAAAATATTTACGATTTGACCGCCCCAATAAAGTTCAGCTTGAAGGAGGGCCGGCTTCCGGCAACACTATATATTTATCAGAATCAGATGATCTGCTTAATTGGAAAACTGTAAAGCCTGTAATGGGCGGTAGGTTTCATTACTGGGATGAAAATATTGGCTCAGGCCCTCCCCCTGTTAAGACAAAAGAAGGATGGCTCCATGTTTATCACGGTGTCGCAATGCATTTTGCAAGTTCAAATATTTATCAGGCTGGAGTTTCGCTGCATGATTTGAACGATCCATCAATAGTTTTATACCGCAGTAAATATAATATTTTAGAACCTCGTGAACTGTTTGAATTAACCGGACAGGTTCCAAATGTTGTATTCCCATGCGGAATAGTAGTAGAGAATTATGATGCTGATGGATTTGCTTCTTTAGATAGTAAAGTACTAATATATTACGGTGCTGCTGATACCTCGGTTGGTTTAGCTGTTACCACTATAAAAGAATTGATTGAAGATTCAAAACAATAAATAACTCAAATTAAATTAGCTAATAATATGAACAAAATATTTTTATTAATTTTCGCAATTAGTACAATTTGTTTTTCGCAAGAACTTCCGATACCGCAGATAAAATTTTCTCCCAATCATTATATCTGTTATAAAGCAAATGAACCAATAATCATCGATGGGAAAATAAATGAAGCCGAATGGGCAAAAGCAGAATGGACAAATAATTTTGTTGATATAGAAGGCTCTGTAAAACCGACTCCAAGATTTCGAACTCGTGCAAAAATGCTCTGGGATGATAATTATTTTTACGTTGCTGCTGAAATTGATGAACCTGACATTATGGGAACAATTAAAAATAGAGATGAAGTAATTTTTTATGATAATGACTTTGAAATTTTTATTGACCCTGATAACAATACACATGAGTATAGTGAATTTGAAATGAATGCACTTAATACTGTTTGGGATTTGCTATTAATAAAACCTTATCGCGATACAAAAAATGCTGCTGTTAATAACTGGGATTATAAAGGATTAAAAACTGCAGTTTCTATTTACGGCACGTTAAATAATCCTAATGATAAGGATAGCTGCTGGACTATAGAAATTGCTTTTCCATGGCAATCATTCAAGGAAATAGCAGAAGTTAACACGCCTCCAAAAGATAAAGATCAATGGAGATTAAATTTTTCGCGTGTTGAGTGGAAAACAGAAGTGAAAGATGGTAAATATCAAAAGCAAATAAACCCGGCAACAGGAAAACCTTATCCGGAAGATAACTGGGTTTGGTCACCGCAAGGCGTGGTTAATATGCATTACCCGGAAATGTGGGGATACGTTCAATTCTCCACCAATATTGTAGGAAACAAAAAAGAAGATTTTGCTGTAAATGAAGACGAAGCTGCAAAATGGTATTTACGGCAAATATATTATAATGAAAGAAATTATTTCGAAAAAAATGGAAAGTACTCTGATGATTTAGAAGCACTTGGAATTAGTAATCCTCAAGTACCAGGCTTTAAATCGATACCGATAATTGAATATACTTCGGATATGTTTGAGGCTTATCTTCAATCTGACAATAGTTCTAAAAAAGTTCACATCCGTAATGATGGATTAACCTGGATTACCGGTAGTCAACAATAGCTTTTATTTTTTTTTGGAGAGATAAAATTACTCTTAACATTTTTCTAATTCAAAAAAGTAGATTTATATTTTAATAAAATAAATTTTATAACAATTTATAAAACCTTCATTGTTTACTAGAAGAGAATTTATTAAAACTGCAGCTTTAAGTACTGCCGGTTTAAGCACAAGCAAATTTATATCAACAACAAAGATATTTAAAAGCAATTCTATGAATAAAAGACCAAAACCTAAAGATAGAAAGTTTGTAAGTACTGCAGTTGATTCTGCAATTGATAAAATTAAGTTATCAATTAATGATGAAAAGCTTTCTTCTCTATTTGAAAATTGTTTCCCAAATACACTAGACACTACGATTAATTTTAATATTGAAAATGGCAAACCTGATACTTTCGTAATTACCGGAGATATTAATGCAATGTGGTTAAGAGATTCTACTGCACAGGTTTTGCCTTATCTGCCCTTTGCAAACGAAGATGAAAATTTAAAAACCATGCTGATGGGAGTAATTAATCGTCAAGCGAAATGCATTCTCATTGATCCATATGCGAATGCATTTAATTACGGCCCAACCGGAAGTGAATGGGATAAAGATATTACGGATATGAAACCAGAACTTCACGAAAGAAAATGGGAAGTAGATTCACTTTGTTATCCAATTAATCTTGCATACAATTTCTGGAAGACAACAGGTGATTCTACTTGCTTTGATGCTAATTGGCAAAAAGCAATGAAACTAATAGTTAAGACATTTAAAGAGCAGCAGAGAATTAACGACAGAGGGCCTTATACTTTTAAAAGAACCACAGCCTGGGCTACGGATACTGTTCCGGGCGATGGATATGGAAATCCAATTAAACCGGTTGGATTAATTGTTTCAATTTTTCGGCCTTCAGATGATTCAACAATTTTTCCATTCTTAATTCCATCAAACTTGTTTGCAGTTTATTCATTAAAACAATTAGCAGAAATTTTTAGTAGTGTTATTAAAGATGAATCATTTTCTTTAGAATGTTCTGCCTTATCAACTGAAGTGTTTAATGCTGTAAAAAATTATGCAATAATTGATCATCTTAATTATGGCAAAATTTATTCTTATGAAGTTGACGGATTTGGAAATAGATTATTTATGGATGATGCGAATGCCCCGAGTTTGCTTTCGCTTCCATATTTAGGATGCAGTACCGTTGATGATCCCATATATCAGAATACCAGGAAGTTTTTACTCAGTACTGATAATCCTTATTTCTTCAATGGAAAAGCTGCTGAAGGAATTGGAAGTCCACATACCTTGATAAATAAAATATGGCCTATTGGCATTATAATGAGAGCTTTAACAAGTAACGATGATAACGAAATTCTAAAATGCTTAAGAATGCTAAAATCTACTGATGCCGAAACTGGGTTTATGCATGAATCTTTTAATAAAGATGATGCCTCGGATTATACAAGAGGCTGGTTTGCGTGGGCAAATTCTTTATTTGGGAGCTTAATTTATAAACTGTATAATCATAAACCCGAATTATTAAAAAAAGAAATTTAATTTTATTATTCATTACATTCCTTAACACTCAAAATTAAAAATAAATAATGAAGTCAAAGTTTATTTATATGCTACTTTTTTTGTTGCCGCTTTCTGCTTCGGCGCAAGACTCGCTTATTTATAAAGATCCAAATCTTCCAATTGATGTTCGAGTCAATGATCTTGTATCTAGAATGACGCTTGAAGAAAAAGTTTCCCAAATGGTTTACAATTCTCCAGCTATTGAAAGACTTGGAATCCCAGCATACAATTGGTGGAATGAAGCTTTGCATGGTGTAGCAAGGAATGGAATTGCAACTGTTTTCCCGCAAGCAATTGGCTTAGCGGCAACATGGGATAAAGATTTATTATTTAGAACTGCATACTGTAATTTCTGATGAAGCACGCGCAAAATATAATTTAGCTTTGAGCAGAAATAAACACGGCATCTATCAAGGGATAACTTTATGGTCTCCAAACATTAACATCTTTCGTGACCCTCGCTGGGGCAGAGGCATGGAAACATATGGTGAAGATCCATATTTGACTGGCGAAATGGGAGAACAATTTGTTAAAGGTTTGCAAGGGAATGATCCAAAATATTTAAAGACAATTGCCACACCGAAACATTTTGCAGTGCACAGCGGCCCTGAACCTTTACGTCATACATTCGATGCTGAAGTAAGTGACTATGATCTTAGAGAAACCTATTTACCACAGTTCAAAAAATGTATTGTTTACGGAAAAGCTTACTCAGTAATGTGTGCTTACAATAGATTTCGCGGCGATGCATGCTGCGGCAGTAATGTTCTTTTAAATGAAATTCTTCGTGAAGAATGGAAATTCAAAGGCTTGATCGTATCCGATTGCTGGGCTGTTCCCGATATGTATAACTTTCATAAAATAGTAAAGACCCCTGAAGAAGCAGCTTCGGTTGCAGTTAAAGCGGGAACTGATCTTGAGTGCGGAAATGCATTTCCATCCCTCGTTAATGCAGTACATGAGGGATTAATTAAAGAAAGTAAAATAGATGTTTCATTAAAAAGAATATTTACAGCAAGATTTAAGCTTGGAATGTTTGATCCGCCATCGATGGTTCCATTTTCAAAATTAAATAAAATTAATACCCCAGAAGATCAAGCAATTGCTCTTGAAGCTGCAAGAAAATCTATTGTGCTTCTAAAAAATAAAAACAATTTCCTTCCACTTAAAAAAGATATTAAAAAAATTGCTGTACTTGGCCCAAATGCAGATGACATTGAAGTGCTGCTTGGAAATTATAATGGCTTTCCGTCAAACCCAATTACCCCATTAGAAGGAATAAAAAATAAATTTAAAAACTCAAAAATTATTTATGAACGCGGCTGTGACATTGCTGAAAATATGCCGAGCTTTCAAGTGATTGATACATCATTCCTTTTCACTTCTGAAGAAAAAAAACAAAATGGCTTAATAGGATCCTATTTTAATAATAGAGATTTAACTGGAACACCAACTTTTGATCGGATTGATAATAAAATAGATTTTGCCTGGTGGGATGGTGCGCCTGACACTTCGTTCGACCCGGATAATTTTGGTGTAAGCTGGTCTGGAATTATTGTTCCTCCCAAAACCGGCAGATATGCTTTAGGCGGGTATGGTTTTAACGGATTTAAAATCTACTTTGAAGATACATTGTTAGTTAGTTTTGATGGTGAATTTGATCCAGTTAAAACTTACAAATACTTAAATCTAACTGAGGGTAAATCATATAAAATAAAAATAGAATTTTATAAAAAACTTCGTTACTCTTTCATGCAGCTTATATGGGAAATACCGGATAATAACCGTGAGCAGCGTGCAATCGAAGCAGCAAAAGATGCTGATGTTGTTATGATGTTTATGGGTTTGTCTCCTCGTTTAGAAGGTGAAGAAATGAAAGTTGATGTTAAAGGCTTTAAAGGCGGGGACAGATTAACGCTCAATCTTCCTGAAAATCAATCTGATTTTATAAAAAAGATTTATTCTGTAAACAAAAATATTGTATTGATTTTATTGAACGGCAGCGCAGTTTCAATTAATTGGGAAAATAAAAATTTACCGGCAATAGTTGAAGCCTGGTATCCAGGACAAGCTGCTGGGACAGCAATAGCTGATGTAATTTCAGGAGATTATAATCCTGCCGGGAGGCTGCCTGTTACATTCTACAAATCAGTTGAACAAATTCCGCCCTTCACAGATTACAGTATGAAAAGCAGAACCTATCGTTATTTCAAAGGTAAGCCTCTTTATCCGTTTGGGTATGGTCTAAGTTATACAAAATTTATTTATAAGAATTTGAAACTGCAAAAAAATATTATTCACTCCACTGATTCAACCATAATTTCGGTTGACATATCAAACGTTGGAAAAATTCCTGGTGAAGAAGTGGTACAGCTTTATGTAAAAGCTGATAAGGATACTGTTGCTGTTAAAACATTAAAAGGATTTCAAAGAATTTTTTTAAATGCCGGAGAGACAAAAAATATCCAATTTAAAATTACTCCTGACAAATTATCAAGATGGATTGAAGGCAAAGGTTTTTCAGTTGAACATGATAATTATTCTCTTTTAATTGGCTCATGTTCTGCAACTAAAGATTTGCATATAATTAAGTTGCTAGTAAACTAATTCTAGATGGCATATTTTAATTAATTATAGAGTATAAAATTGTAAAATTGTGTTGTGTTTCCTATAAATTTTATATAAGAAATATGCTGTATTGAAAAAATTAAAAAACGGTGAGTTTATTCATCTTAAAAATATATTTAACTAATAAATGAGCTGATAATGGTAATTTTGATAAAAAAAAAATACCTATTGCGTTTTAATTTTTATTAGTTTATTTTTATTTCGAAAAAACTAAGTGTCCTATTTGACCACATAAATCTCAAGTATTAATAAGCATATTCTTATATTTTTAGTATAAAGTTTAGAGAGGCATTTATGATAAAAAAACTTACTGTTATTCTAAAAACTACCTTCTTAATATTCCTTCTGTTTAATTCAAATATATTCTCTGCAGAAAAAGGGACTATAAAAGGGACAATTAGAGACGCAGCATCACACGATCCGCTTCCCTATTCTAATGCAGTTTTAATGGGTACAAGCTTAGGCACTGCAGCTGATAAAGATGGTAAATTTGCAATCAATAATATACCTGCTGGGAGTTATACTCTTCATATTTCATATATTGGGTACAAATCTCACGACTTAAAAATTACTATAAAAGAAGGACAAACTATTGAACAAGATTTTAGCTTAGGTGCTGAGAGTGTAGTTAGTGATACAGTAGTAGTTACTGCACAAGCAGAAGGTCAGATGAAGGCAATTAACGAACAACTTTCATCTATACCAATTAAAAATGTTGTTTCGGCAGCTAAAATACAAGAGCTTCCCGATGCTAACGCAGCCGAATCAGTAAGCCGTTTGCCTGGTGTTTCTTTAATTAGAACTGGCGGTGAAGGCTCGCAGGTAGTTATTAGAGGCCTTTCCCCACAGTATAACCAAATAACGATTGATGGAGTTGAAATACCAAGTGACGTTGCATCCGGCAATAATCTTGTTTCAACTGATAAAGGACAACAAGGCGGAGGTGGAATTAGATCTGGTTTTGGTGTTGGTGATCTTGGTGATCTTGGTGATAGAGGAACAGACTTAAGTATGATTTCTTCCAGCATGTTGGGAGGAATTGAAGTTATTAAAGCAATTACCCCGGATATGGACGCTACTCTTATTGGAGGCGTAGTAAATTTTGGTCTTAGAAAAGCTTCAAAGAATTTATCCAATAGAGCTTTTACCGGCTCCTCATTACCCTTAATTCAATTAACTACACAGGGCAGTTACAATAATTTGAAAAAAACTGCTAATCAATACAAATATGTTGGTTCAATAGAAAAAAGATTTTTTAATGAGAAATTTGGTGTATACATTGAAGGATCTACAGAAAAACGAAACCTTAGTGCAAATTTATTAGGCGCAAGTTATCAATTAAATGATAAAACTCATGGCGATGCTGGTATTCCTGATTTAGTATCTTTAGACCTCACTGATGTTTTTAGAATTCGTGAGAGAAGCGGTGTAACTGCTGTATTAGATTATGATCATACTGGTGGTTCAATAGCCTTCAGGAACTTTTTTAGTACCAGTAATACAAAAGCGACCAGTAGAAGTCAGTCTATTGTGCAAACCAGCAATGACCTCTGGTATTCAGCCAAAGATGAAAACAACAAATTAAATGTTATTAGTAATCTACTTAGCATAAAGCAGGATATCCCTTTATTTCATGTTGATCTAAAACTTTCACATAGCTACACAGAGAGTAAAAATCCAAAGGATTTATTTTTTAACTTTTGGCAAGATAATGCTGGACTAGCTAATAAGGGAGATCTTTCAAAAGTTACTCCGAGTTTGTTAGCCTCTTTAGTAACTCCTCAAGATACTGTTGCTGATTTAGATCAAATCCAAACCTCAACGCAATTTACCAGGAATCGAGTTTACAATGGTTTCTTGGATTTACAAACAGATATATCATTAACGGATGAGCTTTCAGCCATTATTAAATTTGGCGGTATGTATCAGTATAATGAACGGTCTTATGATTTTAGTGAATATCAAGGATCCCAGTTGTACTCAGGCGGAGGTGGAGTTGTCTCAGCATTTTCAAAAGCATACCCAAACCTTATTCTAGATGGCGGAAGGTTAAGCTTTGCAAACTTTGTTGATAATAGCTATTCTTATGGTGATTTTCTAAATGGTGATTATAAGCTTGCATTTCCTATTAATGTAAACTTAATGTGGAAGCTTTTACCAATAGCAAATTCTACCAGCACTTTAGAAGGCTATCAGAAAAATAAATTTGCATCTTTGCTCAACAACTATAATGGTAATGAGAAAAAAAGTGCTGCATATATTATGGGAACTTTTAATATAGGTAATAAATTAGTAATTCTCCCTGGTGTACGTTATCAGAATCTTTCAACTACTTACACAGCCTTTAGAGGAGAAGCTGCTCCTGGAACAGTAGGTATAACCGGACATGATACCACGGTAACAAAATCTCATGGATTCTTTCTTCCAATGGTGCATATAAGATATAAACCAGTTGATTGGATCCAACTGCAGTTTGCTTACACAAATACTTTAAATTACCCAGATTATTCAGCAATAACACCCCGTTACTATGTAAGCTCCGGATTTATTTCTTATAATAATTATAATCTAAAACCTGCTACAGCAGAGAACTATGATTTAGTTATGGCTGTGTATACTAATGAAATTGGATTATTTACAATTGACGGATTTAAGAAAAAGATAAAGAATTTAATATTTGCTACTCAAACTTATGTTACAGACCTAGCTCCCTATCCGGATTTACCGCAGGGCAGAAAGCAGTTATATCAATTTAACACTTACATAAATAATCCCATACCCATTGATGTTTATGGAATTGAAACTGAATGGCAAACTCATTTTTGGTACCTGCCTCAACCATTTTCTGGATTAGTTTTTAATATCAACTATACACACGTATTTTCCGAAGCAAGTTATCCTAAAACCTCATTAACCAATACATATGATGAAAACGGTAATTTAGTACAGATTGTTAATGATACTTCTTATACAACACGTCTGTTAAATCAGCCAAATGATATACTTAATTTATCATTAGGATATGACTATGAAGGTTTTGCTGCAAGGATTTCTATGCTTTATCAGGATAACGTTTTTAAGAAACCCGATTTCTGGATGCAGAACAGAGTCAATTCAGCAAAGTATACTCGATTCGATCTTTCTGTAAGGCAAGTACTTCCATGGTATGGAGTTCAAATTTATTTTAACTTAAATAACCTTACTAATGAAAAAGATATTGACATAAATCAAAAAACTAGTTTCCCGGCATCTGAAGATCATTATGGTATGTCAGGTGATTTAGGATTGCGCTTTAGATTATAATAATTAATAATTTGAATATGGAATTGCCCAAATGAATAAATTCATTTTTACAACTCATACATTATATAAACATTCACAAACAAAAGGAGAACCCAATATGAAAAGAGTGCTATATTTATTTGCAGCATGCGTTCTAGCAGCATTTGTTATGCTGCCGTCCACATTGCTTGCACAAGTTGATACTGTTGATGTTGCAGTCCTGCCTCCAGGAAATGTTAATGCAGTAATTGGCGGCGATACATTAGCAGGCGGCTTTAGAGCACATCCAGACCGCGTTTATAGATTGAAACGTGGTGCAGTTTATCAAGTAACAGAAGCAATGAAGATCAATGGAAACTTGAACATTGTTGCTACTGCCGGGACTGATAGACCTCCTGTACTAGCTCCAGCTATTCTTGCAGATAACTCTTCAATCGACCACTTCTTTGAATTTCTTGGTAAAGGTGGTAAAGTACAAATCAATAACACATACTTCTTATCTTTCCGTGCTGATAATAACCAGTTAGGATGGAGTGATGGTATTCGTATTTATGCTGACAGCTTAACATTTAATTTGAAGGGCTGTATTTTTGATGGTTTCAGCCATACTGCACTTCAATTAAGTGCACAATGGGTAAAAATGAATGTACAGGATTGTATGTTCAGAAATGAAATGCACGGAACATCATGGTTTGGTGGTGGTGCATTCATATCTGATGGTGGTACTGCTATGGATACTACTAAATGGATCAATAACTCTTTCTTCTGCAATAACTCATATAACTGGTCTATTCGTGGTTATGATAAACTTGCAATATTTGACCACAACTCTATGGTATTAAGTACTGTAAATCCATTTTTGATAAGACAAGCTCCAAATCTTCATATGAGAAACAATTTGTTCTATGCTGCACATGCAATGGGTGGAAATCCTGACCATGTTATAAACGGATGGTTCTTAAATTATCCTGATACAGCTTCAAGCAGTATTATTAGATGGAGAGGACAAGATTCAGTTAGTTATTGGTCAAAACTATGGGCAAGTGCTATATCCGGTCCCGAAGCCTATGTAAACGAATCTCAAGGTGTAACTTCTGACATGCTTACTCCAGATAAGAGAGTATTTGACATCCAGAACAACGTATATTCATTCCCACAAAAAATGGTTGATTTTTATAATGCTTATAATGATACTGTAGCAACCAAAGATAGTATCGATGTTCCTGATTTTGCTCCAGATGAAGTTAAGGCTTATATAACAAGAAAACTTGTTATGCCAACCTGGATGAGCGATTATACAAAATGGACAATCGATACCTTATTAGCTGGTCTTTCCGATATTACTGTTGCAAACAATATGGAAGAAGATCCTGGATTCAATTCAGATATTGAGAATCAACTTGGTTTATTACTCGATTATGTACAAAAAATAAGTACTAATAAATTAGATACTCCATGGTTTTATGGTACAACACATTATCCTCCAGCATGGCCATTAACCGAAGATTTATCTTATTCCAATTCAGCTCTTCAAACTGCAGGTACTGATGGATTTGCATTAGGTGATTTGAACTGGTTCCCAAGCCAAAAAGCACAATGGTTAACAGGTGTTGAAAAAACTGATAATAAAGCAGTACCGGCTCAATTTACATTATCCAATGCTTATCCAAATCCGTTCAACCCATCTACTACTATTGATTTTTCCGTTTCTAAATCTTCAAACGTAAGATTAATAGTATACAATATTCTTGGACAGAAAGTTAAGACTTTGGTTGATGAGCAAATGAATGTTGGTAATTACAAAGCTACATGGGATGGTTCTGATGAATTAGGAAAACAAGTTGCAAGCGGTATCTACTTCTACAGCCTGGAATCACAATCATTCAGAAGCACAAAGAAAATGATCCTCATGAAATAAGATTTGGTTAATACTGAAAACGTATTAATTAAAACCTCCTTATAGATTGTCAGCCGGTTATTCTTTTACTCAACCGGCTGACATGTTTTAAACCTAACAAAATTAAATTCTGATTATAATAAAATTGAAGGAAGAAATAACAGAAAATAATATTTCACTATTCTATAAATCATTATCATCATCTCAAGCCGCATACCTTTAATTTACATTACTACAGAAAAGAAAAAATCATTAAATTAGTCCATATACTTACTAATATTTACTTTTTAAGAGTTATAATTGAAAATATCTGCCGACAAGAAGAAGAATATTTTAGCTGATAAGAATAAATTATCCATCAATGAAATAGCTAAAAAATATAACCTATCTAATTCTGAAATAAAGGATATTATTAAAGATTCAGGCAATAAGAAAAATAAATGGTTTTTCTTAATACTGGTGTTAATTCCAGTTTTGTTTTTTTTAATACTAGAATTTTCATTGAGGTTATTTAATTATGGATACGATACTCATCAATGGGTTGATGCCGGCAATGGGAAGTATGTTATAAATCCTGATATCACAAAAAGATATTTTCATAATATTAAATCACTCCCCAAAACTTCAGAAGATGTTTTTGATCAACAAAAAAAGTTAAATGATTTTAGGATTTTTGTACTAGGAGGCAGTAGCGCAGCTGGCTATCCCTATATGCCCATGGGCGCATTTTCTCGTTATATACGAAAAAGGTTGGAACTAGTTTATCCAAATACAAATATAGAAGTTGCTAATCTAAGTATGACTGCGGTAGGCTCATATACTTTATTGGATTTAATGCCCGGTGTATTGGATCAAAAGCCAGATTTAATATTAATATACGCAGGGCATAATGAATATTATGGAGCTTTAGGAGTTGGTTCTTTAGAATCAACTAGTGCTCCACGGTGGGCTATAAAATTATCTTTATACTTGAACAGGTTTAAAACCACACAACTCGCTAGAAATTCAATTAGCTGGTTCCTATCTTTATTTAAATCTAAGAACAGTCAAGAGGCATCTGGTACTTTAATGTCAAAGATGGCAAAAGATCAATATATAAAGTTAAACTCAGAAGTATATGAGAAAGGGATTATTCAATTCAAAGAAAACCTCCAAGATATTTTAAGCTTAGCTAAAGATAAAAATGTACCTGTAATAATAGGTAGATTAACCAGCAATCTAAAAGACCAAAAACCGTTTATATCAGTACCAACTGCAAATTATAAAACGGCAGATCAAGTTTACAAAGAAGCACTTGTTGAATTAAAAGATAGTAAAAATTCTAAAGCAGATTCTCTTTTCAAATTAGCCAAAGACCTCGATGCTTTAAGATTTAGAGCACCTGAAAAAATGAATGATATAATTGAAGAACTTGGGAAAGAATTTAAAGATAAGATTGTTCCTATAGATTCAATATTTGATGCAGCAAGCCCAAATAATATTGTTGGAGATAATCTTATTGTAGATCATTTACATCCGAACTTAAAAGGATATGAATTAATGGGTAAAGCTTTTTATGAAGCAATGGATAAGTCTGGAAATCTGCCTAAATATGAAGAGCCCCAAATACCTTTTAGCAGTCAGGATAGTCTTACAAAAGCTGATTTTGTTTTTACACAATTGGATTCAACAATTGGGAATTACATAATTGCTTTGCTTAAAAGTGATTGGCCATTTGCCGAGAAAGGACATAGTCAATCTGTAAATAGTCTCTTAAACGCAAAGTCTTTCATTGATTCAATTGCAGTAGAATATTTAGAAAATAAAATAAGCTGGGCTGATGCACATGTTGTTGCCGCTACATCAAGTTTAAGGAAGGATGATATCATTGGGTATTTGAAGTATATGGATGCTTTGATTTATCAATATCCAGGATTACAAAATATCAATACAGCAGTTAAATATTTCTATGATCAAAATAAAATAAATCCTGGTGATTATACCACAAAACGGCTTGGATTAATAGCTTTGTACCAGGATGATTTTGATGTTGCTATCCGATATCTATCACAAAGTTCAAAATTAGATTCTACCGACACGGGGATATTATTTAATCTTGCTTTGGCTTACTATAAAGCAAAAGACTTTAAAACTGCCCTTTTAACAATCAATAAATATTTGAAAATTGTTCCAAATAATCTCGATGCTAAAAATTTAAAACAAAAAATATTAGACAATAATAAACTGACTAGAAGCAAAATTTAAATCAAAGAATACCTATCAATATTTAGTCAATCCCCAATTCTTTCTGAATTTTTTCAAGAGAAATTCCTTTTGTTTCCGGCATAACGTACAATACCCAAATTAATTGGCCAACCATACAAACTGCATAAAATGCAAAAGTGAACCCTGCTGATAACTCAGTAAACATCGGGAAAGTCCAGGATATTAGTGCTGCCATAAACCAAAGCGTAAAGCTTCCCAGGGCTTGCCCGCGGGCTCTAATTCTATTTGGAAATATTTCACTTATAAAAACCCAAATTACAGCTCCCTGCCCAAACGCATGTGAAGCAATAAAAACAATCAAACTAATTAAAACTACGATACTTCCTGTAGATGAAAATTCAGTTCCATTATAATAAAACGCTATTGCAGTTGAAGTTAAACTTATAATATATCCAATGGACCCGACAATCATTAATTTTTTTCTTCCGAAATTATCAATAATAATTAGCGCAAGCATTGTAAAAATTAAATTAGTTCCCCCAATTGCTACTGTTTGGAGAAGTGCAGATTTTTCTCCTGCTCCAGCTAATTTAAAAATGTACGGTGCATAATACATTAATGCGTTTATACCGGATAGTTGGTTAAAGGCAGCGATTAAAACTGCAAGCAATATTGGCTTAATATATTTTTTTGAATAAAACGGTTCTTTTAATTTATGATGTTCTAAATCTAATGATTTTTTTATTTCATCAATTTCCTGTTCAATATTTCCGCTGTCTGTGCCGCATTTTTGTAAAACAAGTTTTGCCTCATCAATTCGTCCAACAGCAATAAGCCATCTTGGGCTATCAGGATTGAGAAACAACAGGAAGAAAAAAGCTAGTGCCGGAACTGCTTCTACTCCAAACATCCATCTCCATTCAATTTCACCTAAATTTAATCCCGAGATAATGTAATTAGAAAAGAATGCTATTAAAATTCCAAGTACAATATTGAATTGCGTTACTGCCACGAGCCGGCCTCTATATTTGGCAGGAGATATTTCCGCTATATACATAGGTGAAACGACAGAGGCACCTCCAACACCTAAACCTCCAATAAATCTAAAAAATAAAAATGAGTACCAATCCCATGCAAAAGCGCTTCCAACTGCTGATATAAAATAAAGTATTGCCAATACAATTAATATAAGTTTTCTGCCATACTTATCAGATGGTTTTCCTACCGCTAATGAACCTACCATTGTACCGATTAAAGCACTTGCAACCGTAAACCCTAGCCAAAAGCTTGAAAGGTTATAAATTTTTTGCAGCCATTCCGTTGTTCCGGAAATAACTGCGGTATCAAAGCCAAAAAGGAATCCACCAAGTGCTGCCACAATAGTAAAAAAGATAACGTACTTTTTTTGTTTCATATTATTTCCTAAATAGAATTCTTCTTTGTAGAAATAAATTTAAATAAGCTGTCTATTTAAAGTAAAATTCATAATTACTTACTCCAATTTTTCGAATTCCCGGGATAAAATAATACTTAACTTTGTATTAATTGGAATTTCAATAGAGGAAGCTTTATTCATGATAGTTATATTTATAATGTTGGATTATTCATTGGTTCGTTCAGTCCGACTGTCGGCCGAATAAATACTAACAACATTCGGCATGGCCTGTTTCCTTTATTTATAATCTTGATTGTGCCCGAAGCTGCTGGTATAAGCAAAGATTCTAAGTAAGATAATTTTATTCTACGCTGATTTCCAGAAATTATTTCAACTCTCTCTCCTTCCACTAAGTTTGCTGCATATGCAGTATCGTTAGTTGACATCTCAAATTCATTTTCAAATTCTATCCTATGAATATTATAGAATGTATAAGGTTTGTCATAAAGGACAAATTCTTTTGTTCCTTTTCCTTTATTAATTAATTTAGGTTTTGAGATAAGATTTTCTTTAACGAATTTTTCTCTTCTTTCAAATCGGATATTTTCAAAAGCGCGTTCAATATTTATTGGACGCAAGTTACCTTCAAGATCTTTCCGCAAATAATCATAAATTTTAAATGTGAAGATATAAGGAGTAGCACTGATTTCAAGAACGAGATTCCCCTCCCCACTGCAATGCACAGTACCATTGGGAATAAAAAATAAATCATGAACTTTGCTTGGTATTTTATTTACAAATTTATCAATAACAACTTCAATTCCTTTTTCAATTGATTCTTTCAATACATTCTTAAATTCACCCGGATCGCAATCTTCAGTTAATCCAAGATATACGCTCGCATCCGGTTTTGATGCAACTATGTAATATGTTTCATCCTGCGTAAAAGTCTCTCCAAATTTTTCTCTTATATAATTTGGTCGTGGATGAACTTGTGTTGATAAATTTCCTCCATCAATGGTATCTAGATAATCCAAGCGAATCGGCCATTCATACTTAAACTGTTTAGCTGCATTGACTCCAAGAATATTTTTATTTTCCTGAAACATTAGAAAGTCGAATGAAAATTCTAATTTCTTTTTTCCTTTTTCTATAATAATTCCATTCTCCGGCACAATCATTTCAAATGACCAAGCAAAATTTGGCTGGTTAGGATCAAGCCCCATATGTCCCTGCATAAATTTACCTCCCCATGGACCGGGATAAAACCAGGGCCTCAGTCGAAATGGTGAGCGTGATAATTCACTTAGACTTAATCTAAAATCATTACCATTTATAAATGATGGTTCATAGATGTCTTGTAAATCTATTAACATATCTATATCAGGAAGAAGTTGTTTTTTCATTCGATTTAGAGCCGGCCATTCAACAAAATATGAGCGTTTGTAAAAATCAGCAAATGAACTTTGTTTCTCTTCGCCAATATTTTTAGCACCACCTTTACGAAATAATTCTTGAATTAAATCTTTGGGAATGTCGATGTACCATAATTGATCCCACAATTCAATTAAAGATGAACCGCATCCATAAACTATTATTAATTTTCCTGCTTTATCTCCGCGAGCAACTGAAGATTTAATTCTATATTCAGCAATTTTATTTACATCAAAAAATACTTCAAGGCCAAATGGATAATGTCTACCAAAGATTGGATCATCGCCACCTAAAAATGGATCTATTCTTCTTTTAATTTCATTATATGGGGCATAACAATTGTCTATATTCTTCCAACTCGGATTAATTTTAAGAGCCTTTAGATATCCATCCAATTTTTCTTTGAAAATTTCCCAATTAACACCTTGATAGCCATCAATTACTAATACTCTTAATCCATTTGGAACAGAAGTTTTTATTAAAGCGGCGAGTTCCTGATAGCTTTGTTTGATTCTGCCATTACTTATTTTAAATGCCGGCAGAGTATTAAAAGGTCCTCGCGGGAATGTATTCATTTTTTTAGGTATCATCGCAATGAATGGATCAAATACTATATTTTCATCATGATTATTCATTTAAAAACCTATAAGTAAATGTTAGACTTTTTCTTTTCATTAAAGAAAAGCAACTCCAATTGCTGCAGCTTTATTTCCTAATTCAGAAACTTTAATTTTCACTTTTTTTCTTGGAAATGTCCAGGCTCTTTTATGCACAAGTTCAATTAATCTCGGCAATATTATTTCAGAACTATTCATCACTCCTCCCCCCAATACAACCACATCTGGCCCGTATGCATGTATTACGTTGACAATACCAATTGATAAATTCTCTTGAAACTCATTAAGCAAATTAAAATATTTTCTTTCATTTTTCTTTAATGCATTAAAATAATCTTTTAATGTATCCTCTGAATTATTGAATTCATGAAATGTGTTTTGTACTGTTTGAGTAAATGCAGTGGCCGAACAATATAATTCTAGGCAGCCTTTATTGCCGCAAGGACATTCAGGCCCATTTTTATCAATACTAATGTGCCCACCAAGCAAGCCGCCTAAAGTATCTGAACCTTTATAAGGTTCTCCATCTACAACTAACGAACAGCCTAAGCCCGTTCCGAATGTCATACAAACCAGTGCAGTACTTCCATAACCCGCACCAAATTTATATTCACCCCAAGCATAGGCACGTGCATCATTTTCAACTTTAAAGGGAATGTGTAACGCATCTTCAAATGTTTTCTTAAGATTTATTCCTGATAATAATGAACCGGCACCAATGTCATCTTCTAAAATTCCAGTTTCAGAGTTTATTAAACCTTTAATTGCAAGTCCGCCTTGCAATAAATTAAATCCTTCACTTATTTCTTTAGCATGATTTATTAAATTTATTAAAAGATTTCCGTTAGCAGTAAATTTTAATAATTTCTGTTCGCTAAAGAAAAGTGTTTTACCTTCTTCAGAAAATATTCCAGCTTTTATATTTGTCCCCCCAAAATCAATTCCTAATCTCATACTTCATTCCTTTCAAATACAAAAACAAACTGAACAAACTCACCGTTAAAATATTAAAATAGCTATCACTTAATCCATGCTTTATCATTTTATTTTTAACTTTTTTCTGGTGAAGATTTGGAGGAGTTATAAATACAGCATCAGCATAAACAATTTCTTCTAATTATATTAATTTATTTAACATATTTGGAACCATTTGAAATTCTGCGTTATCTCTTTGACCTTGAAAATAAACTTTTGGGTATTTTTTTGGATATTATAATTGGGAGTAATATAAATATGAATCGGATGAAAACAAGAAATTATCCCCAGAGAAATCTCAAATTTTTGTTTAAATACGATTATGTATGTTGAGGTAAATCTATTTTCTTTTGATTTGTGAAAGTTCAATCTTCTTACTTCATTTGCTGATCTTCCAATATATTATTGTTCAATAATTTTTGATTCAGGTATGTATTGATAATACTTCATTTAAAAATAAAAAACCTCAGTTTATTTTCTGAGGTTTTTTGGCTCCGCGAGTGCCCCGAAACTTCGAACTTTTTATCCCTTAAAATTCCAATATATATTAGCCGCATAAAAAGAGGTGAAAAACGGTTGAATCTAGATGTGCATAAATTTTGTAATTTATATCTTCTTTCTGAAGGTTCAAAAATATTGCTAAAACAAAAGAAAAATTATTTCTGAGATTCCTTTTTACTCGTTTTATTAGATTTAGTATTATTATTTTCACGAATCTTTTCACGGATAATTGACAAATATACTATTGAACAGTTTAAGCACCAGTTCTTTCTTTATATTACCAGATATATCATCTATATTTATTTTCATAATCGGGATAAGATAAAGATCATCACCACATCATTGATTTCAAGAAATGATAAATCAGAGAAAATTTAATTATCTATTACCCTACTTCTTTATTTTCATCATTTTAAGCATCGATTAAAATATTCATAGCCTCTTTGCTTTCTTTGAGTACCAACATTCTAACGACATGATTTCGTACTTCCTTAGGCTAATCATTTATTGTGTTTTAATAGATCTTATAATTACCCTAAAAACTCGAAAAAAATCAACTGCGTTTATCGCTTAACATCTTGAAAATTAGCCATGGTAAAACAATAATGACTGCAGATAAATGCAGACTAGTGAATACCTACATTTAGGGAAATCTGAAATTAAACAATTAGTTAATTATTTTTAGATTGATTGTTTTGTTTCTTTTTAGAATTCTTTTTATAATCTGCTTTTTTCTATATCATTTTTTTTCGGATTCAGAATTAAAGTTATTAGACGTTAAAGAATTAATTAAAGGAAGCGCTGTGGTGGTTGTTCCAATTGTTGAAATAATTTTTCTGCATTAATATTTTTTATTATCCTTCACAAACTCTTTGAATTAATTATTCAATTTGAAATTAATTCAAAACTCTTTGATATTACTTTATCCGAACTTCCTCCAATCATTACATCAAATTTTCCAGGTTCAATAATTTTTTTCATATCCAAGCCAAAAAATGAAAGCATATCAGGAGTAATTGTAAAAAACACTTTTTTAGTTTCATTAGGTTTTAATTTTATTCTTTGAAAACCTTTTAATTCTTTTAAAGGACGGGTTACACTTGCAACTTCATCTCGAATATACATTTCAACAATTTCGTCTCCTCCAATATCACCATTATTTGTAACTTCAACAGAAGCTAGCAACGTATCACCGATCGTAGTAGAAGATGGAAGTATTTGTAAGTTGCTGTATTTAAAGCTTGTGTAGCTCAAGCCAAATCCAAAAGGATAAAGAGGCGTATTAGGTAAATCTAAATATTTTGATGTGTATTTATCATCTGCAACAAAGGGCCTTCCAGTATTTTTATAATCATAATAAATTGGAATTTGCCCAACAGATCTTGGGAAAGTCATGGTAAGTTTTCCGGAAGGATTATAATCCCCTAATATAACATCTGTAATTGCATTTCCGGCTTGATCACCTAAATACCAGGCTTCAATAATTCCATCCACATTTTCGTTAAGCCAGCTAATAGTTAACGGCCGTCCATTTATTAAAACTGCAATTACGGGAGTTCCAGCATTTTGGATTTGCTTTATTAAATCTTCTTGAACGCCAGGTAAATTTAAATTTGTTTTACTTGCAGCTTCACCACTCATATCGCTTGACTCGCCTACAACTACTATTGCAACATCTGACTTTTTTGCTGCATCAATAGCTTCATCAAAATCGTCTTTGTTTGAATCATTTATTTCACAACCCTTTGCGTAATAAATTTTAGTGCTCGAAGAAACTTTGTTTTTAATTACTTCAAGAATAGAGATTAATTTATTTTTTTTACCTTTACCATTCCAGCCGCCTTGAATATTATTTACATCGTTAGCTAATGGACCAATAACAGCTATAGAATTAATATTTTTATTTAATGGTAAAATCTTATTTTTATTTTTTAGAAGAACTATTGATTCTCTTGCAAGTTGAAGTGCCGTTTTATTTTTTTCATCCTGACTAATCGAATGCTTTTCAAAATATTTTTTATCGATATAAGGATTTTTAAATAAGCCTAAATCATATTTCAGTTCTAGGACTCTTTTTGCCGATTGATTAATATAATCTTCGGAAAGTTTTCCTTCTTTAACTAATTCTTCAAGATTGGGAGAATAAATATTTCCTAAAGTTGTGTCTCCTACCATGTCAACATCCACACCGGCAGTTAAGCCTTCTAAAGCAGCTTCAGTTTTGTTCGCAGCAATTCCATGAGGAACTAATTCAGCAACCGAATTAAAATCACTAATAACGAACCCCTTAAACTTCCATTCATTTCTTAAAACTTCAGTTAATGTATAGTGATTTGCTGATGCAGGAATTCCATCAATGTCATTAAACGCGCTCATAATTGTTGCCACACCACTATCTACTGCAGTTTTAAATGGCGGCATATATACTTCATTTAAAATTCTTTTACCAATATTTACTGAATTATAATCTCTTCCAGCTTCAACCGCACCGTAAGCGACGTAATGTTTTGCTGTTGCAGCGATTGTTCCTTCATCACTTAATGAGTCCCCTTGAAACCCTTTTATACGAGCCGCTGCCATTACACTACCTAAATATGGGTCTTCACCTGATCCTTCCACAACCCTTCCCCAACGCGGATCTCTTGATATATCAACCATTGGGGCATACGTCCAATGAGTGCCTTCTGAAGCTGCTTCAAATGCAGAAATATGATATGCTCTTTTCACTAATTCAGGATCCCAGCTGCATGATTGAGCTAAAGGAACAGGAAAAATTGTTGTGAAACCGTGAATGATATCATTTGCAAATAATAAAGGAATTTTCATTCGCGATTCTTCAACTGCTATTTTTTGCAGCTCTTGAGCTTTTTCTGGATTCCAAACTCCCGATAAATATGAACCAACTTTACCTTGCCTTACCCAATTTTCATCAACTTTATCAACTCCAACTATCTGCACAAGCTGTCCAACTTTTTCGGCAAGGGTCATCTTCAGCATCAAGCTATCAATAAAAATTTCTTTCTGAGATTTTGAGGCAACAAGCGGTTTTGTATAATTAATTTTTCTATTTAGATGATCTAAAATGTCAGCATCAACAACTTTTTCAAATAAGATTCGATGCCCCAGATTATTTAAATGAATACCGTCTCCAAATCCATAAATACTATCCAGAGTTCCATCAGGGTTCGCAAATGGATTCCAGAAGTCGAGACTTTTTTCTCCATATCTATTAATAATTGTATCGCGCAAATTTATTTGATCATTGATAATTGCAATCGGTAAATTTCTTGGCTGAGGTGTGGCTATCCAAACAGGTATTTTATGTTTTGAAGCGATCGCCATTACTGTATCATAGTTTTTTAATTGTTCAGAATTGGAATAACCATATGCAGCATCATTAGAAGGAAGATTTATTATAAGTGCCGAAGGATGAAATGTAAGTGCGTAAGTTATATTTTTTGTTATGCTTGGTTTTGGTCTTTCTTGAGGTGGATGAAATCGATTTGGCATAATCTGATATGTTGAATAACCGCCAATACCAAGATTGATAACATAGTAAGATGAATCAATACTTTTAATATAACTTCTATATCTATTCACCCAGGCGCTGTCTATTGGGTGTGCCCCAACTCCTTCCGCTGTTGAAGAACCTAGAACAACAATTACAACTGTTGAATCGCCGTCAATTATTTTTCCTCCAGTAATCTTTAAATCATCAATGTAAATTGTATGTTCTAAGTTATCAGCAATTCCTTGTCCCCAAAAAATAGTTTTTATCTTTTTTAAGATTTACATTATTAATATTTTCTTTGAAACCATGAAATTGGGATAGAAATCTTCTGCCATTTTTTAGCCCTAATATTTTTTACATAATCTGCGACTGAAACTTTTAATGTTTTGTTATTATAAACATCTTCGAGATACATTAACGGAAAACTTTTTGGATCTATTTCTTTTGCTGAATAAAGCATAAAAGAAATTGTATCTTTTAAAGTAAAATCATTTGGCGACCAGCCGTCGGTTGCAGCAGCAACTCCCCAGTTACCCCCTTCTAAAGATTTCCAATGAAGCTTTAAACTATTTTCTCCGGAGAATTTATATTTTGTGCTGATAGGAAATTTCCCAAAGACCAACTCAAGATTGCTTGGTGATGTTTCAAATCCCCAGCTATTGGGATATGAAAATTCATTCTGGCTATCTAAAAAGAAAATATAATCTTGTGGAATAGATTTTGAATTGAGAAATAAATAATAACAGAAAAAGGATTCTGTAAAAATGTTTCATATCTTTTTATTAATTGAGGGGGAAAAAATTAAATTTAATTAAAATGAGTTCAGTTCATTTTAGTTATGCCTAAACGTGAAAGTCCTTTTTGAATTATAGTATCTTTCATGGCATATTTCCAAATCAAACCCGTACGATAATTTTCAATCATTATTAATATTGGGCCTTCATCTAATCCTAAATAATCTTTATCATACCAATTAAGAGTTAAATTAAATGCATCCTTAAATCCGTATTTTCCCCACAATCCTTGTGAACCGTATTTATCATACATATTTTTTAATGTCGCAATACAAATTTCAGGAACAAATGGAACTGAACCGCCTGCTGCAGTGGGAGTTAGAGTCCCATCGTCAAATAGAAAATCATTTGGCCCTGTTGCTCCCCTGCCGGCATAACTATAATACTTTTTACCATCTTTTTTAAAATCGCCGGGGCCGTCACAGGCACTAATTCCCCAAGTTAAAGAATCATAACCTGCCCAGCCATTTGGATTTTGTATACAAAACTCCCGATTAGATAAAGTTGCTCTTTTAGAATTTTCAAAGTAATCAATTCCTTTTTTCTTCATATAACTATCTGCAAGATTTCTAAAATCTATCATCATATAAGAATATTGATGTCCAAATAAAGGTGGAAAAATCACATGGCCCAATCCTTTGTACGGTTCTTCCCATTTGTAGCCGGATTGCCATTGCTGATATGCTTTAAGCGGATTGCTCAAATTTGTTCCGGCAGCCAAAATATATAAATAAAGAGCTTCGGTATAACCGTACCATCCGAAGTCCCCTAAACCTTCTTCAGGTTTATAACCCATAGCAATTAAATTTTCGTGCCCTTCATGTTTAGACTTTTGAATAATTGTCCAATCCCAGTCAACTCTGTTTACCAATGAATCTGCAATTTCTCTAATTTGCTTTTCCCCATTGTTATCTTGATTATAATATTGAGCCGCAAATCTAATCCCTGCGAGAAGCCAAGCGGTATCTATTGTTGAAAGTTCGCAATTCCATTCTCTCTTACCTGTTTCCATATTTAAAAAATGATAATAGAACCCTTTATAACCAGTTGCATCTTTTTTTGCACTTTGTTCGGAATCCATTAAAAAGTTTAAGAGATTTAGTGTTAATTCTCTAGCTTTTTCTCTTGTGATCCATTTGTGCTCTGCACCGATTGCCCACGCCATTACTCCCCAGCCTGTTGCAGATATTGAAGCCGCCGACCAATCCTGTGTTCTATCCCTTACCAATCCAATTTTATGATTTGTCTCATCAATAAAATATTGAAATGTTCTGTATTGAACACTATCTAAAAAAGTAGAATCTTCTTTAGTTAGTTGTTGATTTGTTTTTTCAGGCTTTTCATTTCCAGTTTTGGGATTGCAGTTTGAAAAGAATAAAACCAGAAGAAATAAAATAACAAAATGATTTTTTTTCATATAGAATTATTCTTGCTTTTTAGATTATGTTAAATTAAAATTTTTAATAATTTACTTTTGAAGAATCATTTTACCAGTTAACAATTTATTAGATGTTTTTACAGTATAAAAATACACTCCAGAATTAACGGTTTCGCCAATATTATTTTTACCGTCCCAAACAACATCATGTTTTCCTGAAGTAAGTTCGCTGTTAAATAAAGATTTAATTTGTCTTCCTAATACATCATAAATTACTACAGAAACTAATTGAGTTTTAGGAATTGAAAATTCAATAGTTGTTGAGGGATTAAACGGATTAGGATAATTTCCAATCAACTTAAAGTTGCTGACATTATTTGCTTGAATTTCATTAACACTCTGTTGAGGTTGAATCTGGCATAAAACCAATGGCATCAAGCATTGGTTGAATTTCAGGATTTGCCATAAAATTTTTCCAAAGCAATTGTGACCTATAATTTTCGATCATATCTATAATTGGGCCTTGATCAATTGCTATATAGCTGCTTGCATACCAATTTTGGCTAAGATTAAATGCATCATAAAAACCATAAGTTCCCCAAAGCTTATCACCGTATATATAATAAAAACTTTTTAATGCTTTCATTGATTGTTCAGGAGTATAAGGTATTGATGATAAAGCAGCAGATGGAGTAATAGTACCGTTGTCGTTAGTTGGACTTTGGGCACCATATCCCCAGGGATTATCGCTGGCTGTTAAACCCCATGTATCTTCACTATATCCTGGGAAATTATGTGGATTGTCTGCACAATAAGCTTGGTCAATTAGTGTATAATTCCTATTATTTATAAAATAATTTGTATAGATATCTTTTTTGTTCCTGGGGTCAAATCCTAAAAATGAATAATGAACAAAGAATAACGGGCCGCCATAATCAAATCCCACATATAATGGAATACCATAAAATGATTTTCCATTTTTATAATTGGAATTACTTGCCCATCCTTTGTAGTATAGTATTGCTGGGACCGGATGAGTTGGAGAAGCGATAGCAAGTAGATATACTATCATTGTTTCGTTAAAGCCTGAAATAGGGAAATTCATATCCCAATTGTAATTTGGTGACCAATGCCAGTAAATGAAATCCCCGTTATCTTTTCTATACCAGTCCCATTCCACGCCTTCCCAGATTGATGTAATTAGATCTCTAATTTGTTTTTCATCCGAATTATCTTGATTAAAATATTGCCGTGCTGTTAATAATCCTTCTATCATATATGCAGTTTCAACAATATCACCGCCGTCATCTTTTGTACCAAAAGGAATTACTTTTCCGGTTGAACCATTCATCCAATGCGGAAAGGCGCCGTGAAATCTATCTGCCTTAGTTGAAAGAAAATTTAAAATAGTTAACATCCTAGCAACTCCTTGAGCTCTGCTAATAAACCCTCTTTGAATTCCGACTAAGATTGCCATTACTCCAAATCCGGAGCCACCAATTGCACATGTCTCTCCAGACCCTAGGCGTTCACGTGCAAGACCTGAAACGGGATGTGCATAATCCCAAAAATATTTAAATGTTGCTTGCTGAACCATATCTAACAATAGACTATCAGAAGCAGTTGTTGTGGTCTCTGTAATTTGACCACTTAACGCAGATTCATTTCCATATAAATCATATGCAGAAATTTTGTAGCTGAAAGTTTTAGGCGGGATTCCCGTCAAATCTGAATATGAATTCTTAGATTTATCGGTGAACCCTATAATTTCAAAATTACTGCTATCTGCTCTATAAATTCTATAACCGGCAAGATCACTTTCGGAGTTAGGAGACCATGTTAAATTTATCGAAGTATTTGATACAGTTGCATTCAATCCGGCTGGGACAGATGGAGGAATTGAATTAGTATCATTTACTGAAGTCATTCTAATCTCATCGATGTAAACAAGATGCAGCACATTATCCGCAAAGCCTTGTGCAAAATAAATTGTTTTAATTTTTGTTAAATCAGTGTTTCCGGGATTTGAGGTAAAAACAGAAAGCGGGATAGCAACTTTTATCCACTTATTTTTTTCAATTTTATTAATAAAATTAGAAAGGTTTTGTTTTGGAGTTTTATTGTTTTGGGTGTCTTCTATAAATACTGAAAACATTGAGGAAGAATCAATTTGGTTGCCACTGTATACTTCAAAAGTAATTGAATCTTTTGTTGTTGCGTCATGAGCAATCCAGCCGTCCGCAGCAACAGCCAAACCCCAGTCACCGCCGGGAGCTGATTTCCACATTAACCTTAACGCATTTACGCCCGAATATTTATGATTTATATCTACGGGAAATTTACTTGTATTTGCTAAAATTACGGTGCTGCCATCTTGATAAAATCCAAAACTCTGATCATAATAAGTATTGTTAGGACTATCGCTGAAGAAAACAAAGTCTTGAGAAAAACCAAATGCGGAAAAAAGAAATAATAGTATAAAGAAAAATTTCATTATTTACTCATAATTAAAAAATAAACTAATTAATCAAAAACGTTGTGCAAGTCTTCTTTAATTTATTGAACTAAATTATTCTGCAAGTTTAAATATTCATTATGCCAGTCAGAAAATAAAGGTGAATAAGGAAATGCTAACATACGCCCGCCAAAACCAATCAGTCTTACGGTAACAGTATTCATTTGAAGTATGGGAATTGATTTAAAAATATCTTGATTTATTTTTATCCCATATTCTAATGCAAGATTAGCTACATAATCTTTAATTTTTTTGGCAAATTTTATTTTTTTAATTGTCTCTATAATATCAGCCTTATTTTTTTCAAACGAAGTATCCTGCGGTGCATCAGATTTTCTAATATCATTAAGTTTAATCAACGCATAACCTTGTGCAACCTTTATTGGACCGTAAACTTCCCCAGCTTTCATATTCTCAGCTATATCGCCAATTTCACCCAATTTATTAATTGGTAAATAGCCCAACTGGCCGCCTCTTTGCCTTATTGAATCTATTATACAATATTGTTCTGCAGCTTCATTAAAAGTAAGACCGTTATTAATCTTATTTAATATTGAAGAAATCGTATCGAGGTTACTCACAATTATTTCTTCTAAATCAATTTCATCCGGCTTAAAGATTTCATTGTGATTTTTTATAAAGAAATTATATGCATCATGCTCACTAACTGAAATTGAATCATAAACTTCTCTCTGCATCTTTTGAGCAAGATAGTAACTTCTCCAAAGATTCATATCTGAATTTACTCTCCCGCTATTTTCTATTCCTTTTTTGTATCCTTCACGAACCAAGCATTTCACTTTGAATATAATTCTTAATAATA
>CAVVCO010000036.1:0-17223 GCA_963746735.1 uncultured Ignavibacteriales bacterium | reverse complement strand
GTGCCCCGAAACTTCGAACTTTTTATCCCTTAAAATTCCAATATATATTAGCCGCATAAAAAGAGGTGAAAAACGGTTGAATCTAGATGTGCATAGATTTTGTAATTTATATCTTCTTTCTGAAGGTTCAAAAATGTTGCTAAAACAAAAGAAAAATTATTTCTGAGATTCCTTTTTGTTTTTTCATTTTGGTGTTTTCATTTTCTCCTTTGAAACCTCTTCCCTATTTGCTGGTCTCGTCAAATATACTGTTCATATCATACTTTTTTAATAATCAAAAAAAATAAAGAAGAGTATTCTCAATCTTCTAAAAACATTTAAATATTACATGTAAAATTTGCTTCATTTTAACTGATATATTTTAATATATAACTTTCTTAACTGTAACTTTCTCCAGCATTTTTAAATTCACTTCAACTCCTATCCCTGGCTTAGTGGGAACATCCATTGTTCCATTACTATTAATAACAAATTCAGGCTCAATGATATCTTTTTTGTAATATCTTTTACTTCCTGAAATATCTCCTGGCAAGGAAAAGTTTGGCAGTGATGCAAGTGCAATATTACCGGCTCGACCTATTCCTGATTCATCCATCCCACCATGCCATACAGGAATATTTTTTAATTCACAATAATCGTGAATTCTTTTCGATTCGGTGTAACCTCCTACACGCCCCGGTTTAATGTTGATAATTTTGCAGCTTCCCAACTCATTAGCGGCACGTGCATCGGAAAGAGTATTAATACTTTCATCAAGGCAAATCGGTGTATTTATCACCCGCTGTAAAATTGAATGATCATAAATATCATCGTACCCGAGCGGCTGCTCAATTAGCTGTAAATTGTAGTTGTCTAATAACTGCAACATTTTTATATCATTTAACGTATAGGCTGAATTAGCATCCACCTGAAACTGAATATTAGGAAATTCTTTTCGAACAGCTTTCACTAAATTAAGATCACGACCTGGAGCAATCTTAATCTTTATGCGTTTATAACCATCTTGCAAGTAGCTGTCAATAACTTTTAATAATTCCGCAGTGGATGATTGGAGGCCAACGCTTACTCCAACCGGGATGCTCGTCCTAGTTCCACCTAAAAATTTAGATAGAGAAATTTTGTTTGACTTTGCGAAAGCATCGGAAAGTGCTGCCTCCACGCCCGCTTTTGCCATTCGATGCCCGCGTATCCACCTATAAGGAATTAGTGCCGCTTCAATAGTTGGAAAATCTTTTCCGATGATAGAAGGAATCAGAAAATCATTTAGTATATGCCATGCAGTCTGTAGAGTTTCATAAGAATATGACGGAGAAGGCTCTACGACACATTCTCCCCAACCTGTTACTCCATCACCGTCTATTCTGACAATTATATGTTCTTCAAATAATTCTACTCCAAGAGATGTTTCGAAGGGAGAAACCAATTCCATTTTTGTTTGACGAAGCTCAACTTTTTCTATTTTCATTATACTTAAAATATATTGTGATTATTTGATTAATCTAATTATAGGAAAATTTTCACCCTTCTTTAATAGATGTTCGAACTGTCTATACGTAACTAATCCAAGCTCTGATTTGGGTTCTAGGGCAATAACAATCATATTATTTTTTAACTGTTTAACCGGAATAAAAATATAATCATGTTCAGAAATATTATCTGAAAGACTTTTTAATTTAACATTTGGATTAACAATCATATCTCCTTCGAAGTCAATTGAATCTATTCCGGTTATAAAATACTGCTCTAATTTATCACTCGCTGATTTTTTATATTCAGAATATTTTATAGAATGTTTATCAGCCCAGTCGACAATCTCTTTTAGATTTTTAGGAATCAAATATCCTTCAGGTCGTTTTACTTTGTACAATGATTTTACAATTGGACGATAATCATTAACAGTGATAACTGTATCTTTATTAGAGTAATATGAAAGTAAAGGAAGTTCTAATTTACTCCCGTCAGAAACATGCTCTAATTGGATAGCAACTGAGTCACTAACTTCATTATTAATTAATTTTTTTCTTTCAGAATCGACCAGGTTTTTTATTTCGTCTTTATGGTTATAAGTAAATTCAAGTAAACCCAACATTCCGTACATCTGCCCTTCAGCACGGTGCTTAATGTTATCTACAGAATCATCCTTTCCATTTAATCCTTCCTGAATGAACGAAAAACTATTTTGAATACCGAAACTTTGCCGACCATCATTAATATCAAAGGTGCTGTGTCTAATATATTCTATATCAGGCGGACCACCTGGTAAATATTCAAAGTAAGAAAAGTCTCTATCATTTAAATATTTTTTAATGAACGGTAGATATGAATTGTTAGACAACTCTCTAATGCTTGAGGGAATATTTATATTTGTTAAAGTGCCAACTTCTTCATCATTGTTTTCTCTATAACCATATTTCTCACTTGTTTCACCATAAGGAGAATATTCGTGAACATCCATTGTAACTTCGAAAAAATATTTATTAAACAACTTGTGAAGCCCTACCGTTTCAGGTTCCGTAAGGATTAGATGATTACGATTAAGATCCATGTTATGCCCATTACGTCGTTTATTTTTCTCAGCACCATCCGAATTCATTTGAGGAACAAGCGCAAAATCAATTTTATCTAATAAGTACAAATTTTCCGGCTTTAATAATTCGTTTATTAAAAGAAGTGCTCCTTCTTTACCCGATTGCTCATTACCATGCTGTTGTGCAAAAATTAGCACTTTAATTTTTGTTTTATCTTTCCCAAAGATTCCCTTTGAAAAGTAAACTGCATATATTTCTCTTCCTTCCACCGATTTGGCAATTACTTCAGTTGTAATTAGCTCAGAATTCTCGTCAACTTTTTTAATAAACTGCGAAAGATCTTTGTGAGAAGTAATTTTTGTATAATTTGATTTTTGCAGCGGAGTTTGAATATTCTGAGCAACTATATTTGAGAATGCAAAAATGATAAGCATGAAAAAATTTTTGATCATTTGATTAACACCATTGATTTTGTTTCTGAAAAATTGGGCGTTGATAATTTGTAAAAATACACTCCACTGGATAGAAATGAGCCAGCATTGTATACTGCAAAATGAAAACCAGGTTTTTGAAATTCATTTAAAATTGTTTCAACTTCATTACCAAGAATGTCATATAATCTTATAGTAACTCTTCCTTCGGTTTTTAAATTCCAGCTAATTGTCGTCGAAGGGTTAAATGGATTTGGATAGTTTTGATTTAAAATAAAATTTGATTGTGAAGCCTGTGTCTTCGTATCCTTAATATCAGTTAAAGAATAAAATTTACCTGACTCGTATAAATAACGATCATTTAAATTATTGGTCAATGAAATTCTAACATCATTCATAGCAACAGCCTGTCTTGGTCCAATGCTTCCATTAGCTCTGTATGTTGATGAATCCATTTTGGTAGTATATCTTGAATCAAGAATTATGTAAGGGACTTGAACCTCTCCATTTATATATTTTTCAGCTTCATTTATTTTTATTATGCCATTTCCATTAAGATAGATGCCTATTCTCTTTCGGCTGCGCATCATCCCCCATAAAACTGAACATGTTCTATTTTCATAGTAATCTTCATTTTTAAAAATTAAAGGTTGGATTATAAGTTCGCCGAATAAATTTAATCCAGAATTTAAAGTCATCTTGCCGCGATAAGCAGCATAAATATCCGAATCTGTATTGTCTACGAAATATTCCCCTGCTGTTTTTCCACTATTTCCGAGAAGGAGAATATTTTTTTTTGAACTTATGTAATATTCAAAGGCCAATGATACCTCAGTACCAGGTCTATTTATGGTACTCAGTAACTTCAGCGAATCACCAACGATTATTATAAAGGATGCCCTGGTTATTTTTTCTGCTTCAACGACATCATTAAGATTTGAGTCTGTCACTCTCAAAATATTAAAGTTAAAGCCATTTTTAATCAACTGCCCTGAAATTGAAGTAAGGTCATAGTCAGGATTAGATATTACAAGAATGCTGTCATTAAAACCATTAGTCAAAAATTCATGAAGAATTGTATCAAGTTGACCATATTCATCATCAGTACCAGTAAGAACAATACTTGTTCGAGGTGATTGGCATGTCTGATTAGTATCAACATTTTTGGCTGATGGTGGGATAAAAGATATTCTTCTATTTATAAAATCAAACTTCCAGTTCTTGGTTAAAAATTCTGCTTTTAAGTTTTCGATATTATATCTGCCAGAAAAATTAGTATAGCTGGTTTTATTATCTTTAGAAAAGAATGACACTGCCCCACTTCCCATAACTTCTCCAATTCCATTTGGCGAAATACAAATTGCAGTTCTATCATCAATACCAACTCCTAAAATATTTTTCCCATAATTTATATACTGATTATATAACATCGCAATCAGTCTTCCGAATCTTCCTCTTTCGGTAAAGTGAGTATCAAATAAAACATCTGAAGCAAGGTTTATAAAATTATATTCAAACTGCATCCTATTATAAAATGGATTTAACAATGCATCATCAGGATAAACTGACCCATAGCGGGCACTAAAATCAACGCTACCGAGCAAAGCTGCGCCAGCACTTGTGCCTGCAATTACTCCCCCATTCTTAAAAACAAAATTTATTGCAGAATCAAGTTTTGTACCTTTCCACAATCTGATATAATCCCATTGATCACCACCGCGAATGAAAATTGCTTTAGCCGAAATTAATTCATTATAAGTCGATTGAAGATTGGCAGTTGAAATGGAAGAAATGGATTTGTTATATGCAGTATCAGCGCCGAGAAACATGAAATAATTAGGAAGCCAATTTGTAGCTTCAGCATCCGAAATAATTATTACACGACCGCTATCCGCTTTTTGAACAATCCAGCCATAAGGCGCATCACTCCAATCATTATAATCTTCAGAGCCGCCGCCAATTGCACAGACATATCCCTGGGCATAAGTATTAAGGTTTAGAAAAATAATTAAAGAAAGTACCGTTAGAATGTTTAAAACTATTTTCAATTGATTACTTGTCAATTCATTTAAAAATTAATTTTTAGTTGATTTGATTGTCATTATTGAAATAAAAATGAATGGTAAAATAGATAAAGCTATAAACCGTATACTCATATTTACACTTTTTTCAAAAACTTAAATTGACCGAAATCCGATGAACACTTGGTAAAATATCATATAATGAATAAGCATAATCAAAGCTGACTAAAGTATTTGAAAAAGGAATGTTCGCTCCGGCACCGAAAGCATATTTCTGCGTATCGTGATTGTAAATGTAACCGCCTCTTAAAAAGAATCTGTCGAACGCAGATATTTGAGTCCCGAATTGTACTCTTTCTTTATTATCATTTGGATGAACGGCATCAATGTCACCAAGTATTTTTATGAAATCCGATTTGTATAAATCAAAACCAATACCTACCTGAAAATTAAGCGGTAATGGATAACTGCTTGTTCTAAGATCTGCAGGTGCAAGTCTGCTGACGGGAAAATTTGGATCATATTCTTTTCGAACCTCCAAATCCGCTCCAGCAAATTGTAAATTACCCCCAAAATTAGTCATGCTCATTGCAATTGTTAAATTCTGAAAATCAAGTGAGTATTGAGTTCCGATATCAAAAGCAAATCCTGAAGCACTTTCATTCCATATTCCCTGGTTAATATATTTTATAGTTAATCCAACATTAAATTCATTTGTTAAATAACGAGCAAAAGTAACACCAATTGCAATATCCTGTGCATCGTAAAATTGTCCAGTGCCATTGGGTGATTGCTCTGTAGTAATTTCAATTTGCCCAGTTGTAAATGATATAACGCTTGCTCCAATCACTCCTATATCCCCTAAATTATAAGCGATTGCTGCGGCATTCATATCAAACATGTCGAACCATTTCATATATGAGAAGTGAAGATTAGTTCCTTGAACTTTTGCAACACCAGCAGGATTCCAAAACATTGAGCTAGCATCATCAGTTAATCCAACAACTGCGCCTGCCATTCCCGATGCTTTTGCACTAAGAGGAATTTGTAAAAATTGTGCGCCTGATGTTCCAAGATTTGGATTTTGTGCAAATAATAAATTTGAAAAAATAAAACTGGCTATTAGTAAATATATTTTTTTCATTTAAGCTCCTGCAATTCTTAGAAACTTATAAATTCAGCTTCTAACTATTTTATAATTGCAAATCTTTCCATGTATTGTGCTTGATTAGTTTTAACAACATATATATAAACACCGGGTGCAATTTCTCTTCCGCTTTCAGTTCTTAAATCCCAAGTTTCTGTTCCACTTTGTGAATTATGATACAACGTTTTAACAAGGTCGGCAGCAACTGAAAAAATATAAATTGTACAATTAGCAGGAAGATTAATAAATTGAATTTGTCTCAAAGGTTCTAGCCTTAATTCACCAAGTTCTGATTCAAATAAAGATGATACAATATATGGATTTGGAACAACCCTAATCTTATTCATTTCACTAGTTTGTTGAGATGTATTTATTTTAGATCCTTTGATTGTAAACCTATACTTATCCTGAATATTCATTAAAATGGGTTGAATTGTTTCTACTGAAAAAATATTTCCGGCATTAGGTGGATTTTGAGAATCGAATTTAACTTCGCCTGATAACCCTCCAAAAGAAAATGTGCTTTGATCATACAAAGTATCTATTACTGCAACTGTATCACCTTTGGAGTCCCTAATAAAAAGATTTATAAAGCCCTCACCGTTTCCATCAAATCCATTTCCAGTTGTAGAAATCAGATAGGTTTCATTTGTTATTACTGCACCATCTTCAACTGTAAATGTTATATCAAGATTATCTGTACCTCCAACTCTTGAAATATTTTGAATACTTTGCGGCGGTGCCATAGAGAATATTACTCCGTCGCTTGTGGCTTGTTTCTGTTTGCTTTCAAATGGCCTAGCAGCTATAACGGTGTCACTATTATTCCTTACTACATTAACTGCAAAATTTATGGTTATAAGATCACCTGCTTGGGGAAGAAATTCAGGCGGAGTAGTCGGATTATCAGTTAGCTTAATATTAAATCCTTCAGTTGGCAAATTAAGGGTTCTCCCCCCAGATGGATATCCTAAACCAGACCTTCCGATTGTTTCACCAGTTGTTAAATTTAAAATATCTAAGGTAGTTGAGCTTAGAAATGAAATGCCATATTTATAAGGTTTGGTTATTGAAGAATCTGTGATTTGTAAAGTTACTTCAGTTTTAAGATGGCCCACTTCCTTAAGTATCAGATATGAAAAACCTGCATTATATACGTTACCGCTAAGAGATTCGTTATCAATTGGATCTACATTAAGCTCATAATTAGATTTGCCGGTTCCATAGTGTGTAATCGAAACAGCTGACACCGGCTCTCTTCCAATGGCATTAGACCGTGGAATTACAGAGGCAGTATTAATTGATTCTAAAGTATTTCCTATAGAACTTTCAAGACTTGGAATCAGTTCCGTACCTCTATCATAAGCAGTAATAGAATACCAATATTCAAAACCATTAATAACTGTAGAATCAATGTAGCTGTACTGAATCCCGGTATTATTACCAATAGAATTTTTCTTGTCAAAGTCTGCTATTCTTTCCCAGGTAACTCCTCTGTCCTTACTTCTATAAATTCTATAACCTTCAAAATCAGCTTCACCACTAAAAGAATCTATAGAAAGTTCTGCAGCGTTATCCCAATAAAGAATTGATTTTTGATTTCCAGGAACTCCCGTTAGTGTAGGACGATTAGGTGCTTTTGGTAATTCAAAGTTAGCATCAACCGTTTTCTTTGCCTGCTCCAATGAATTATATAGCCCTGCTAAATCATCTCCAGCTATTAAAGCAGTGTAGAAAGTTAAAGTATCGTTTGGATTAATATCATAAGGGCCGGAAGACATATTAAAAAGTAAATCGCCTCCTGTTGGCGGCAATTGTGAAGGATCATCAAAATGAATATTCTGACCGGATGCTACATGAAAATATTTACTGCTCAAAGTGGAATTATATAATACTCTGCTGCTTGACATATAACCATACTGAATTGTATCTATATCGACATCATAATCATAAACCAAGTAATGGCAATCTGTCATTCCTGGTTCAATTCCATTTACTTGCGGGGTTTTTAATAATACTACTCCCATATAACCGGTCTTAGAATTCCAATCTTTCGAATAGCCTTTGGAATCATACATGTAAGCAAGATTGTTGGCAGGATCAATACCTACTAAATCATCTTGATATTCTGGAGCGCCACCACTTGCATCGCCGACATCTTGATCCATATAAAGATCAAAATACATCCCCTTATAGCTATTATTGCTTCTATTGATTATTTCAAATTTGTAAAAAATCATATTTTGTGCGAATGTTATCCCATATGCGTATCCAGTTTGATTAATCTGTATCCCTAAAATCTGTTTCGTATTGCCTGAATCATTATAAACACAATAACTATCTTGATCAGATTTAAAAACAGAATTTCCTTTTGAATCTTTAACCGGCCAGCCTAAAGTTTTATTCCATGTATATGGTTTATCACTAAAAGCGATTTGTGCGGAATCATTATTATGATAACCGGAGGCAGCTTCCCATTCTTCATCCGTTGTAAATCTACCTTGTATAACATTTGTTGGAAATGCAACCATAGGATTAAATCTATAAATATAGTTATGTCCACTATTTATCGGGTATTCACCGCTTGGGCCTTGAGTTAAACTTCTGGGGTATAATTTGCCTCTATTTTCAAAAAACAATCCTATATTACTGGCGTTATGAATGCCCGCAGCTCGATCCGAGATACCATACGTTTTATATAAAGCTTACGTCTTTGCTGTCTTTTTTATTTTGCGAGTATAAATTGAAAAACATTAAGAAATGTTATAAGAATTAAAATCATATATTTTTTTCATAGAATTACCGTATAAATTTCTTTCGCAAATTTTCATTAAAACTTTACTGAAGCTCCTAATCTTATTGATCTTGGAGGGCCATAATTGGAAGGGTCTCTCATGTATTCAATAGAATGATTCCCCTGTGTGTAATCGGGAGAGCCCGAATCTGAATAAACATATAAAATATTTTTATGATTAGTTAAATTTAATATCTCAGCAAAAATTCTTAAATGTAATTTATTTACTAATTTAAATTCTTTGCCAAACAACAGATCTAATGTGTATTGTGCAGGATCTCTTAAAGAATTTTTTATAACCAAACCTGCATCTCTTCCACCCGGCGTATAAGGGTAACCAGAATTGGCCTTGAACACTAAGTTAAAATCCATATTACCCAAAATGTGGTTCCCAAAAATTTCAGGACCTTCGTTCTCAGGAATTGTAAAAGTACCAATAGCATTAAATACATGTGTCTGATCAAAATCTAGATAATAAAGTTGAGTTGATTCCTGGGTGCCAGGATAATTCTCTTCCTCCGAAGAAGCTTTCCCTTTTGCAACTGAATAAGTATAAGTCAACCCTCCTGAAAAATATTCATCAGGCCTTATCGTTAGGTTCATTTCAAAACCCTGTGCGTTTGCATAAGATTCGTTTACATATAAAGTATATCCTGTATATCGCCCATCTACATATGGGAAATAATAACGCGTCCCGATTAAACCTGTTATATCTTTGTAATATGCAGTTACATCCACTGCAACTCTATCACTAAATTGATGTGATATTCCAACTTCATAAGCAATTGTTCTTTCTGCATCAAGATTTGCCTGGCCGAATATTGGTTCTCTTACATTAAGATCGTATTGATGATTTTCATATAGATAACGAAAAGATGGATTCTGAAAAAAATGTCCATATGCAAAATGCAGCTTAGTTCTGTCCGAAATAGGATGTGCTATTCCTATTCTTGGGGAAAATTGGGATCTAGAATTTACTTTAATTACCGAAGAAGCGTCTAAAGGATTACTTCTAAATTGAACATTGGCGTTCAAATAATCAAAACGCAGCCCAACATTAATTACAAGTTCAGGAAATTCAATTTTATCTTGAATATAACTAGAGGCTTGATACGGGGTTGTCTTATAATCATTTAAATATGGATAGTTCCTTTTGGGATCGTACACATAAAAATAACTAAGCCAATTTTGATTAAATGTTCCTCCGAACTTAACTTCATTTATACTTCCTATCTGCCACACTGCATCAATTTTTAAATCAGCCGAAGCAGTTCTGCTGTTTGTTAATTCCTGCGGATCAGCTCTGCTGTAAAATTCCAATCCATTTCCAGCATCCGGTAAATAGGTCCAATCTGATGAGGGTATATATTGAGATGTATCTTTATCAAGACCTGAATAATATCCTTGGTTGAAATAAGAAACTCTTAAGTCATAAAAAAAATTATTTGCCAATGTATGTGTAAATGTTAAAGTACTTTGCCAGCTATCGCTTCGACTTCTTAAATATTGATCAGGAATATATTTAAAAACATGATTATAATTTTGATGACTCTCTTTGTTTCCTCTATTAGAAAACATGATTTTCATTTTTGGTATTAAGGTTGACGTAATTTTAGAAAAAAAAGTTTGTTCTTTATGATAACCAAACGACAAATAACTCCCCATATTGTTTTGTTCCCCCGATATAAAAAAATTTAACTCATTGGAAAATAAAGGCCCACTGAAACTGGCGTTTATTCTATTTTCATGAAGTCGAGTATATTGAGAAACACCAAATTCACTGGTTCTAGCTTCAAATTTTCCTGAATAATCATCAGAGCCATTTCTAGTTACAACATTAACAACGCCGCTAAGTGCGTTTCCATATTCCGCATTAAAAGTACCGCTCAGAAGACTCATTTCCTGAATAGCATCATTATTAATATTTGTTGCCAGGCCTCCGAGCAATGGATCTTGAACCAGCATTCCATCAATCATATAAGCAACTTCATTTGCTCTTCCGCCTCTAATATGAAGATCCGATCCACTTCCCACTACCCCTGCCTGAAGTCCTAAAAGGTCAGTAAAATTAGCAACCGGCAGTGCTTCAATTTCTTTTCTTGAGATTACAGATATACTACTGGTCAAATCTTTATGAATCATTGAAGATTTTGCAGTAACAACTACTTCTCCCACCTGCAATGATTTAACGGATAATTCAACTGGTAATTGTGTGGTTTGATCAACTATTATTTTAACATCTTCAATTAAAACTGTTTCATAACTAACATAAGTTACTTTAACAGAGTAAACGTCAGGTGGAATATTTATTATAATAAACTGGCCATTTTCATCTGTTGCAGTTCCAAGATTTGTTCCTTGAAGCAGTATATTCGCTCCAATTAATGGTTCCTTGGTATCTTTATCAGTTACCTTACCTACAAGTTTACCAGTAACACCCGAAAATAGGCATGACTGAATAATAACTAATAACAAAAGAACTTTTTTCATTTTATCTCCAAGCGAACTTATTGATTTACTGTACTAAGTTAGTCGCTAATAGATTTATTATATTTTTCCAAAATATCCGCAGTCTCTTTCTGTAATAATTTTGTCTTCGCTTTGTTTTTCAAAGCACATGAAGTAGCCATAGCATTTATTAAAACTGAAATTGCAGCGAATGAATTTGTAAATAGCATGTTTTCACTGTGTACTATCAGACTGATTTTAGAGAAAAATGTTATGGGAGAAGCTTCTTTATTAGTTATAGAAATCACTTTAATATTTTTTTCAGAAGCAATTTTAGCAAGTTCTATCGTATCCTTTGAATAAGGCGGAAAAGAAAATGTTATAATAAGATCTCTTTTATTTAGTAAAGGCACCTGCTCGTGAAAAGGACAATAATTGTTTTTAAATGCAGTTGCGTTAACTGCGACTTGATTAAGTTGATAGGCTAATATTTCAGCTAATAGATAGGAAATTCCTAGCCCTGCGGTGAAAACATGGTTAGAGTGCAATATCATGCTGATAGAATTATCAAAGACTTCTCTCTCAATTATGTTCAATGTACTATTAATATTTATTACATCTTGATTAGCCACAGAAGTAAGGATATCTTTTTCTATTTTTCTTTTATCAAAAAGTGGAAAAGACTGCAAATCACTGAGATGATTCTGCAGAGATTCAGCAATTGCCTCTCTAAGTTGACTGTAACCAGTAAAACCAATGCGCTGCGCAAATCGAACTACTGATGCAACACTCGCTCCAGTAGCTGAAGAAATATCTTGCACATTTAAAAAAGATACTTTATCAAAATTATCTACAAAATAATTAGCAATCTTCCTTTGATTCTTTGGAAGTTCTTCGAATTTATTTTGAATTTTTTCTTTTATTTTTTTATATCGAGTCATAATATTAAAGGCTCACATTTAAGTGTGAGCCCATTAAGTTTTTTATTTCAAAAATGTCATTTTTTTAGAAATTATTCCTTCTTCAGTCTGTAGGGAATAAATGTAAATTCCTGAAGCGAGTTTTGAAGCGTTAAAGTTATATGAATGTGTTCCTGCTTCAAGCGATTCATTAATAAGCTCAGCAACCTGTTGGCCAAGGGAGTTAAAGATTTTTAAGACAACGTTTGATCTATGTGGCAAACCAAATGAGATATTCGTCGATGGATTAAATGGATTCGGATAATTCTGTTCAAGAACAAAATTTGAAGGAATATTATTTAATTCAGATCTCACTGCAGTTATCTGGTTATATTTTTTTTGAGCTTGTTCCAGACTTGTTAACATTTCAGTTTCATTAGCACCGTAGGCAATCGCTATATAATAAATTACAGAATCACCTGGCGCTATTGTCCTTGAAGTAAATGATGGTATAATTACCGGGTCATCCACATTTGGATCATTTGGATCAGTTATAAATAAAGTATCGAAGGCACTATATGTTAACCATTTGTAATAAGTGGTATCTTCGGAATATCCGCTAAACCAAACAAAGTCTCCTACAGATTTAAAATTTTCAGATAGCGGTTTAAATCCTACTGATTCAGTTTTTCTTACACTGATTATTTTGCTTAGCGATGAGTAAGTTACAGTATCGCCTCCGCTATATGAATCTTCAACCTGGGTTATTAAATCTAATCCAACTATAGCATTAATAGAACTGGATTCTCTATTAACAATCGTGTATTTAACTATAAATGAATTTTGATCTTGCCAGCAATAAATGTTTTCTTTTTCCAAAACATTTGGTGGAGCTCCAGAATAATTATTATTATAACTACCGTAAATTTCATAATCTCCAAATGTAGGATTGTCTAACAATTGTGTACTATCTTCTACATCAACATCATTATGGTAATCAAAAACAGAATCCGGCCCTGTACCGACCAAAATAGTTGCGCGATTAATTTGCTGAATGGTATCAGGCAAAGTATATAATGATATTTTACCATATTCATCAAAATAAACATTAACTTGATTTAGATAGAGATCTACTTGAGACATTGCTGTACCAGTAAAAAAGAATACATAACCAAAGACCAGCGTTCCCCAAAGTAACAGTTTTTTCATGACGTACCTCTTATAAATAATTGAGTAAATAATTAATTAAAAATTTTAATGCCATCCCATTAGATTTGGTGGAATAAGCAAAAGTAATCCCAACAAAAAGAAAATTAGTTCAAGAGGTAAAATCCATTTTGCCCATTTTTCCCACGGTACATCCGCTAGAGTTAAAACTCCGATAGTAACGGCTGAGGTTGGAATTATCATGTTAGTGAATCCATCTCCCATCTGGAAAGCTAGTACAGCCGTCTGCCTTGAAACTCCAACTAGGTCGGATAAGGGAGACATAATCGGCATAGTCAATACTGCCTGTCCGCTGCCTGATGGAACAAAAAAATTAATAAAGGTTTGCACGATGAACATTGCCTGTGAAGAAATCAATGGATTCAAAGAAGAAATAGGGGCCGACATTTCAAATAATATTGTATCTATAATTTTACCGTTTCTTGATAAAATTAAAATCCCTCTAGCAAGTCCGATAATCAAAGCGGTTCCAATTAAGTCTTTTGCCCCTTGTATAAATGAATCCGTAATTTCACCGGCTGAAAGCTTTCCAGCAATGCCTACAGCTATTCCAGTAATTAAAAATACAGCAGCTAATTCTTCAATAAACCACCCGTATTTAAGGACCCCAAAAATTAATACCCCAAGCCCTGCCAAGAAAATAAAAAGCACTATTTTATGGCGATTTGATAAACCATCAAATTTATCAATCGAAGAAAGATCTATGTTTTTCCTTTTTTCAATATCTTGTTTGAATGTTAAACTTTTTTCAGGATTATTCTTAATCTTCCTAGCGTAAATCATTACGAAAGTAATTGCAGTTGTAGTAACAAGAAGCCAAACTATCACTCTATAAGGCAATCCAGAAAACAATGGCAACCCGGCAATATTCTGAGCTATTCCCACTGTAAAAGGATTTAGAAAGGCACCAGCAAAACCAGCCCCGGCACCCACGAATGGAATTGCAATTCCGATAATTGTGTCATAGCCTATTGTTAAAGCAAGTGGAATAAAGATTAAGATAAATGGAATCACTTCCTCACTCATGCCAAATATTGCACCTGCAAGAGAGAAGATTATCATGAAAATTGGAATTAGCAAAAGTTGAACTGCTCGAGATTTATGATGTGCTGTTGCAATTCCCATAATTACCGAATCAACAGCTCTTGTCTTTTGAAATACAGAAAATGCTCCGCCAACTATTAGAACTAATCCAATGATTAGTGCCGCGTCAACGAAGCCTTCAATTGGCGATTTTAATATTTCAGCAATTCCTTGTGGGTTAGATGGAATAAAATGAAAAGTTCCATTTATTACTTCTTCTCTTCCATTTACCATTTTTGTCTGGTAGTCTCCACCAGGAATAATCCATGTTAATCCAGCCGTAATTATCAGCAGAAAAAATATTATCGTAAATGTATTTGGTATTTTAATTTTGCTTAATGTCATTTGATAACAACTTTTTTATCCATGTTATATATATCTCCGCTTTTAAGAATATCCAATTGAATGCCTGAGGCTGACAATAGTCCATCTTTATTTGTGGATATATCACTCGCCCGTGTCGCATTAAAAACTAAGACTAAGCTTTTTCCAATTACTTGAAAAGTGTTATCCGGGTTTACAACTATTGCAGTGGATTCATCTATTCCAATACCGAGATTTTCAGGATGTTCGAGCACAACACTAATTAGCCTATTCAACCTTTTTCTTTTAAGAAAATGCTGATCGATAATAGCTGATTTTATAAATCCGAAACCTTCTTTTGTCTCAATGTTTCCTTCTTGAATAGTTATATAAGCTCTTGTTGAATCTTGATTAATAAGTTCATTACCTGTAAGCATAATTTTACTCATAACAGCTGCGCCGGCACTAGAACCACCAACAACTCCACCACTATTGTAAATTTCAAATGCTTTCTGAAGAAGTTTTGTGCCTAGCATATCTCTGGTTAAATCACTTTGGTCTCCGCCTAAAAAGAAAACTGCATTTGCCCACTCCATTTTTTTTATATTAGCCTCATCATCAGCAGTTTGTCTAGTAAATAAAATATAGTCAGCAGCAGCACCTAATTCCTGAAACTTCTTTTGATCAATTTCACTATTTAATTTTGGTTCAGAACCTGCATTAGGAATAAGAATTATCCTTGCATTCGATCCGCCAGCAAGTTCGACAAATTCTTTTTCTATGTCATGAGTCTGAACTCCACCAATAATAACTAACTTCCCCTTAGTCTGATTAAAGATTTGAGTATTAAAAATAAAAATTAAAACTAAAATGAAGAAAAATAATTTTTTCATTTCTAATTATCCTTTTTAATTAATTCCAGTGCTATTTCAGCCGATTTAATTAGATCTTCTATCAAGATAAACTCTTCATTCGAATGAGGATTTTGAGCACCAATCCCAAGATTTACTGATTCAATTCCACGTTCATTTAACGAGTTTGCATCGCTTCCCCCCAAAGAGATTATTGGAGTAGGCTCTAGTCCCACTTTTCTAAGCACTCTTACAGTTTCACCAAATACTTTAGAACTTTCAGGTATAGTGTATGGCAGAAAATCCCAAAAATGATCGATCTGCAATTCGGCTCCCGCAATTTCTGTTTCTTGTTTAAAAATATTTTCCACCATTTTAAAATTTTGAACAGCTTTATCCAAATTGAAAGATCGGATTTCACCTTCAAGTTTAGTTAATTCCGGAATAACATTAACCGCTGAACCACTTTTGAATAAACCAATATTCATAGTGGTCTCAAAATCAATTCTGCCAAGAGGAAGTTGACTAATTGCTTTGGCCGCAACTAACATTGAATTGATTCCTTTTTCAGGTGAGATTCCAGAATGTGAGGCTTTGCCAATAATTTTAATCTTAAATCCTATAGCCCCGCAAGCTGAGGAAATAAAACTTCCGGGTCTATAACCGGAATCAAAAATAAAACCTTTTTTTATTTCTCCATTTATACCTAGATATTTTGAGCCGAATAAAGTTGTCTCCTCACAAGTTGTAAATACAATCGAGAAATCCTTTGTCTGAATTTTCTCCTTTGCAATTTTTTCTAAAATAAATAGTAGTACCGTAACACCTGCTCGATTGTCTACCCCAAGCACCGTATCACCTGATGAAATAATTCTGTCTTCCAAAATAATTGGTTTAACATTTTGAGTAGGCCGGGCAGTATCCATATGTGACAAAAGAACAAAGTCCCCTCCACTTCCAATTTTACAGATCAAATTTCCGGAATTGCTGCTAGTAAACTTATAGCTCTCATCTTCTCTGATGACGTAATTATATTTAGAAAGAAATGATTTAATAAAGTCTGCAAGCGGTTTTTCATTTCCGGAGAGAGCATTAATTCTAATGACTTCCAAGAAAAGATTAATAAGTCTTTGGTGATCCATTTGTAATATTTATTACAATATTATTAGTTTATGTAATTTTAATTACAGATTTACTAATAAAAGACAAATAAATCAAGTAGATTTTTTAAAAAAATTATTTTAATAACTTAGACTAAATTGAATTAGCTTTATACTTAGGTTTGATTTTACTTTAAATGACAAAATTATAGTTTAACGGGAAACTCAGATTTCTAAAAAAAATAAAAACCTACAATACTTTTTTTAATTAAGCCACCATTGTGTTAGTGAGTGAAGTTGCATAAATCACCGTACATGTGCGATACTTAAAACAGAATAGCAGAAAATAAAAAACCCCAAAAATCCAGGTTTGAATCTTTGGGGCGGTAAG
>CAVVCO010000035.1:0-35600 GCA_963746735.1 uncultured Ignavibacteriales bacterium | reverse complement strand
CAAGTACCCCATCAATAATGTTAAACAAAAAATAATTTAGATTAAACATTAAGTGCTGCAGAAAAATATTTAGTGACAGAGAATGAAAATTTTGTTGAAAACTTTTGCAGAATGATTAATTATTCTTCAATCAATAATGTTTATTTATTATTTTAATATTATTAGATATAAAATTTTGAACAGCATCATTAAAAATTAATTTATAAGTATATTTGGAAATATTTTTAATCTAACTGAATGACATGAAAAATCTTTACAAAGTTATAATAATTGCAACCTTACTCGTGGCTGTATTAAAATCTCAATCTAACTCCCCAAAAAGGGAATTAAGAGGCGCCTGGATTGCAACCGTAAAAAATATAGACTGGCCATCTTCAAACAATGAAACCACAGATCAACAAAAAAATGAATTGATTGATTTGCTTGACAAATTAAAAAGTGCCGGAATAAATGCCGTCTACTTTCAGGTTAGGACTGAATGTGATGCTTTGTATAAATCCAAGTATGAACCATGGTCTTATTGGTTAACGGGTCAGCAGGGTAAAGCACCAAAACCTTTTTATGATCCTCTTAAATTTGCCATAGAAGAAGCACATAAAAGAGGAATTGAATTTCATGCATGGTTTAATCCTTACAGAGCAATTAGGCAAGTTGGAGATTATCAAATTTCTTCGGAACATGTTTCAATTAAACATCCAGAATGGATTTTAGATTTTAATGAATATAAAATGTTAAACCCAGGAATTCCAGCAGTACGTGACTACATTGCTTCAATTATATCAGATGTAGTAAGAAGATATAATTTAGATGGAATTCACTTTGATGATTATTTCTATCCATATATACCAATAATCTCAAACGAAGATTCAGTGACTTTTGACAAATATAGCAGTGGTTATACTGATGTAGATGATTGGAGAAGGTTTAACATTAATTCAATGATTGCGCAGTGCTATGACAGCATTCTAACTATTAAACCAGATGTAAAATTTGGTGTAAGTCCATTTGGAGTTGTAGAAAATAAATATGCCGCAACAAATGGATTTAATTCATACGATAAAATTTATTGCGATCCTTTAAACTGGATTAATAATAAAACGGTCGATTATGTTATTCCTCAAATATATTGGAAGATTGGCGATTCCAAATCGGATTACAAATTGTTACTTCCATGGTGGGCTTCCGTGGTAAATGATAGGCAGCTTTATATCGGATTATTTTCAAGTAAGTTTGCAAGCGACGATTATGACAGTTCAAAAGTTGAAATTGAAAATCAAATAAAATTAAATCGCGAAACATCTAATGTTTTAGGTTCTGTTTTTTTTAGTGCTAAGTCAATAACACAAAATTATGGTGGACTGGCAGATTCACTTAAAAATAATTTATTTAAATATCCTGCGTTACTTCCCATTATGCCATGGAAAGATCTAACTCCGCCTGTCCCTCCATTTGATTTAAACGTCGAAGGAAATATTGAAAGTAGGATATTAACCTGGAAATGTTATTTCATAAACACATCTAATAATTTTTACAATGCTCCGACAGGGATTGTTATTTATAAGTTTGCAAAAGGGGAGAGAATAAATTTAAATGACGCTGCAAAAATTATAACAATATTATATAACAAAGAGAATTCTTTTTTAGATGAATCTCCGCTAAATGATTCTGATTCTGTTACATATGTCATTACAACTATTAACAGATTAAACATTGAAAGCGGGCCCAGCAATAAAGTAGTATTTCGTACCTTAAATTTAAAATAGATTTATCCGAAATTTATTTTGCAAAATATATTTTACTGATTAAAAATAAGTATTGATAATTAACATTATTATCCTTTACTTTGTCACAGCTTTCCACTAAATAATAATTGAATTAAAAGGAGAATATATGGCTTACATAATAACCAAACTATGTTTGGATTGTAAAGATATTGCTTGCACACAAGTTTGCCCTGTTGATTGTATTTATGAATATTCGGGCGATGATCCGGTAATTCCTAAAAATCAATTATTAATTGATCCGGATGAATGTATTGATTGCAATGCATGTGTTCCTGAATGTCCATGGGAAGCAATTTTTGCTGAAGATGAAACGCCTGACATCTTTAATGAAGATATTGAAATAAATTCAAAAATAGTTGGACAGAAAAGATTCGTTCCAAAAAGAGAAGAAGGTAAGCCTCTTCCAACTCCGGAAGAGATTCAAAAAAATAAAGAAAAGTGGGGATATAATGGTTAAGTGAATTGTAAATCAAAAATAGTCTCTACAATTATGTACAATTAATTTTATTGTCCCGTCTTTCAATTTGTACACTCCGTTATTTTTTTCAAAATAAAACGCAAAAAATCCATCTCATACTTATTAATTCATGGCATTCAAGTTGACCTAAGAAGATTTTGTGTAACAACGAAAAGGCTAGCACAATGAAAAAAATATCGTTAGTAATTTTAAGTTTGATTTGTTATTCAAATGCATTTGCACAGCATGGTTCTGCTGCTATAAAATTAGGAGAATTCTTCCCTTCTTCATCAGGAAGCGGTTTTATTATTGGATATGAAGGAGCAAAATTTTTAGATGAAAATTTAACTTTGGGCTGGAGTATTGACTGGTTTCATGAAAGTTATGTTGATAAGCAGCTTGTCTCACAGTTTAACGATTTATATGGAATTTCAGGTGGACAAATAAATGAACTACGTGCAAAATCTAACCTACATGATTTTCCATTGATGGGTGTATTAACCGCAAAAGTTTTGGTTGCTCCTTATACTAAAATTTATTTTACAGGAGGTCTGGGGGCTGAAGTTCTATTTATAAGTTACAGCAATTTTGAAAATCCAAATCAAGATGATTTTCTAACTGCGTTTGATTTTAACTGGCGTGTTGGAATAGGCACTTTGTATCAAATAGGAAGAAGGTCGGATATTTTTGCAGAAATAGATTATCATCATTCAGCACCCAGCTGGCAGTATGATGCGAAAGATCCGATAACAGGAATAAAAAGAACTTTCGAAAGAGAAATTGATATGAGCGGATTAATGTTAAGAGTTGGATTTAGATTTTATTACTAATGTTGTGTTAAACTTTAGTAATAAACCCAATTTCTTCAAGAAATTGGGTTTATAATTTCTCATTAAATAATTAATGCGACATTAAGAATGCTGCTCATTTTTCAAAACCTTCGAGGTGAGGGGAGCCTCGAAGGTTTTAATTAATTTAATCTCTATTTAAATTGGTTTGAATTGAACTTCAAGGTTTGACTTTTTATAATTTATGACTGATAAAAGTTAATTAATGAAAAATTAAAAAAATGGATTTACTTTAACCTTGAAGGTCTCCGTCTATTCTTTTACCATAAATTGTAATTAAGATTTTTCTTGAACCGCCATAATCTCTGTGTTCGCATAAATAAATTCCCTGCCAGGTTCCTAAATTAAAATCGCCATTTGTAATTGGTATAGTCACACTGCTTCCAAGGATTGAAGCTTTTAAATGCGCCGGCATGTCGTCAGGTCCTTCTGTATTATGTTGATAATAGGGGGCATTTTCAGGAATCATCTTATTCAAATGAGTTTCAAAATCTTTTCGAACAGTTGGATCAGCATTTTCATTAATAGTTAATGATGCACTTGTGTGTTTAATAAATATGTGGGCAATACCGATTTTAAAATTTCTAATTTCAGGTAATTCATTAAATATTTCATCCGTTATTAAATGATAACCTCGTTTCTTTCCGGAAATTTTTATTTCTTTTTGAAATATATCCATAGCATTTATAATTATTAATAATTTAAATAATGTTTATAATAAATGATAATAAATAATTTAAAGTAAAATTTAAAACACATAAAACTTAAGTTGTAGATTTAATTAACGAAGTTTGATATAAATTATTCCGGTACATGAACAAGAAAATATTCCTTTGCACTTTCCCCGATTAACTTGGCTTCATTTATTGTCATGTGCATATCGTCATCAGGAGTATCTTCATCATGACCAGCTTCTATAATTGCCAAATCAGAACCTTTGGCTTGCTGAACGAGAGCATCGCAATAAGCTGTATCACCGCCATAGCATATTTTTGAATTTTCAAATGTGAATTTATATCCCAACGCAGGAACTTGTCTTGTTGCTGTTCCTTCGGAAATATATTCCTTGTGAATAACAGGGAAGGGACGAATTGAAACTTTTTTACTTCTGAATATTTTATAATCTTTTATTTCTATCAATTTAATTTGATAAGATAAGCTACTTGAATATACTTTCATAAATGCTTTATAAATACTCTCAATTTCAATGCAGCCTTTAGGATAATAGATTGAAAGCGGGGTCTTCTTTCTCATTACTCTTAAGTAAGTTAAGAGAGACCAAACTCCGCCTACATGGTCATGATGCCCGTGAGTGATAAACACATCCGAGATACCTAAAATATTTTTTGTACCTATTTCAGTATTGAGGTCGCGTAAAATCCCATCACCGGGATCTACCACAAAATTATTCTCCCCGGCACGAATTAAAATTCCTGTTGCAATATTGGGTATTGAACAAAATATTTTAATTGAAAAATTATTTTTCTGCCAGGTTAATGGGTATTTCGTATGTAACATAAAATTCTAATCAATAATTTTTATTAGCTGTTATGATCTTTATAATATTTACAATTTTTTTTGTCTTTGCAGCGGGCAAATATATTGAATGAATGACTTTCTATTTTAAAACCAAGCTCACTACTAATTTCTTCAGGCAGTTCGTTTATTTTCGGGTTGCTAAACTCAACTATTCTACCGCAGTCCATACAAATTAAGTGATCATGTATTTGTTTTTTAAAGCTTCCTTCGTAGCGGGTAAGATTGTCTCCGAAATTCCTTTTACTTAAAAGTTCACATTGAACAAGCAACTCAAGCGTTTTGTATACCGTTGCCCTGGAAACTCTTGATTTGTTATTCTTCATAATTATATAAAGGTCATCTGCACCGAAATGGCCTTCATAGTCAAGTGCGGCATCCAGAACTTCAAAACGTTCCGGAGTTATCCTGTTTTTTTCGCTCTTTAAAAAATCTTTGAAAACTTCAGAAGCTTTTTCGTGTTTCAATATTTTTTAATCTTTTATTGTTAATTGTATAGTAAAAATATTACCACAAGGTTGTAATAGCAAGTGTTCTTTGGAAAGCAAAACTACAATAATTTTTTAACGTTGGAAACAATTTGATATAGTTATATATGATTTTAACTCACGCCCAGTGCTCGCAATCCATGTACTGTTAAAAATGTAAGAAAGTATGCCGTTGAAGTAAAAAGTAATATTTGCAGAAGGGGAATTCGCCAGCCCCCGGTTTCTTTTCTTGAAACAGCAATTGTGGAAATACATTGAAGTGCAAATATGAAATAAATTATTAAACCTATTATTGTGGCAGTAGTAAATAGTTTTTGTCCTGTTCCTTCAATCTCCGCACTTCGCATCGCATTAAGTATTGATGCCTGCAAATTCTCATCATTGCTGGTCACTTTAAATATTAAAGCCATTGAGCTTACAAACACTTCTCTCGCAGCAAAAGCTGATACCAGGGCAACTCCCACTCTCCAATCCATTCCAATAGGAGTCATAATAGGCTGAATAATTTTACCCAAATCTGCTGCGTAAGAATGTGATAACCTTTCAGCTTTCTGTGTTTGAATTACTTCTAACTGACTTAAGTTTGAATTATTAATTTCCGGATTTGAATTCGGGAAATAAGTTAAAAACCACAAAATTACAGAAAAAGCGAGAATAATTGGCCCGGCTTTTTTTACATATATTTTTGAACTATTGTATGTATTATTTAAAACAGTACTCAACTTTGGTTTTCTGTAAGCAGGCAGTTCTAAAATAAATGAAGAACTATCTTCTTCATTTATTATTTTATTTTTAAACTTGTTAACAATGCCGGCTACAATTAAAGAACTTGATGTACTGAAAATATAAATTGCTGCTAATAAGAGTCCCCCCATCCAGAGTTTGTCAGCCGGTAGAAGGAATGCTATCAATAAAGCATAGACAGGGATTCTTGCACTGCAGCTCATTAATGGGATAATAAAAATGGTTAATAATCTTTCCCGCTTATTTGGAATTGTTCTTGTTGCTAACATTGCAGGAATTGCACATGCAAATCCCGACAACATAGGAACAAATGATTTACCATTTAACCCAATTTTAGAAAGGGGTTTATCAATAAGCATTGCTCCTCTTGCTAAATATCCGGTATCTTCAAGCAAACCAAGAATTAAAAACAAAATCATTATTTGAGGAACAAAAACCATTACAGCACCTGTTCCGCTAATAACTCCATTAGCAAGAAAATCACCCAACCAGGTATATCCAAATACGTCCAAAGCAAGCGTTGATAATAGTCCAAATAAATCATCAACTATTTTCATCAAGGGATCTGCAAGCCAAAAGATAGATGTAAATGTTAAAGACATTATTACAAAGAATGAAATAATTCCCCATGTTCTATGAAGAAGAAATCTATCAATTTTTAGTGTTGACTCATCCGGTTTATGCGTTATCTTTTTAACGGAAATATCATTTAGAACAACTAACTTTTCGTTTGCAGCATCAATATTAATACCGTTTCCATTTTTTGAAAAGGGAAATAAAACATTCTGTTCAATCTGCTCGATGTTTTTATATGAATTAATTAATTTTTCCAGGCCTATTGAAGTATCAAAGAATGATGGGACAATTTTGGCTTCTTTATTTTTTTCTGCTGATTCTAATTCATCGTTTACAGCTTCAATTAAGTCTTTGATGCCATTGCCATTTCTGCCGTCAACTTTAATTACTTTACATCCCAATTCATCTGATAAAGATTTAATTGATAATTTATAACCTTTCCTTTCAAGAATATCGTGCATTGTAATTGCAACAATTACTTTAAATCCGCACTCAACCAACTGATTTATTAATAATAAATGACGTGAAAGCTGACTTGCATCGGCCGTAGCTATAACTAAATCAGGTATACCATATTGCGGATGAGAATACAATGAATTCACTGCAACTTGTTCATCAGGTGAATTTGGAACCAGACTTACAATTCCAGGGGAGTCTAGAAGGTTGGCATTAATATTAAATTTATCTAAAAGACGGCTGACAGAAAATTCAACTGTAGCACCAGGATAATTTACAGTTTTAAAATTTTTTCCGCTTAGATAATTAAATAAAGTAGTTTTCCCTGAGTTAGGCGGACCAACTAATGTTATTAAAGGAATTTTTTCGAAAGTTTGAACTGTCATGAAACAAAAATACACTCAGCTTCATTTTTACGTATTGCAATTATTGTCCCTCTAACTGAAAAAGCCAGAGGATCGTTAAAAAGCGATTTATTTACTAATTCGATTTCCTGGCCAGGTGTAAAACCAATTTCCAATATTCTTCTGCAAGAAGGATGTTCCGTATTCAGGTTGTCTATTTTAACTTTTTCTCCATATTTTAATTCAGAAGCTTTTCTCATTTTTTACCTATATTTTACAAAACAATGACTAACTATTTAGATTTAGTCTACATAAAAATAAGCTAAGTTGACTTTATAGTCAAGTATGATTTTTTAATCACAAATTAATTTTTATTTTAATTCAGAACTTATTCAAATATTTTATTTTCAAACACTTATAGTTATATTGTACGATAATTTTAACATATCATCTAAAATATTTGTAATTATTTAAGCCGAAATGCAAAAATCAATTTTAGAAGAAAAATCTATATCAAATCTAATAGAAGTTTTGGTGAACCGTGATGATAATTCATTTAACGATACTCAAAACTATAATAGGGTAATTTATAGCTACGATTTTGTAAACAAAAAATACACTTTTATTAGTGAGGGAATAGTAAAATTAATCGGATATACATTAGAAGAAATAAATAAAATTGGATTTCCGAGCATCGTAGAAAAAGTAATTCAGCCCAAATATAATCAATTAAAAGGCATACCTAAAAAAGAACTTAATGAACTTTTTGAAGACTTTTCTGCGCAATACCTGGTAAAAACTAAAGATAATGAATTAAAATGGTTAGAAGATGTTTCGATTTTCACCGAAGATAATAAGGGTGTGCGAATTTCAAGTATTGGAATTCTAAGGGACATAACTGAAATTCAGAATTTTTTTGAAGAGCTTAAAGCTGAAAAGAATAGGCTAAATGACGTCTTAAACCTTGCTAATATTATATTTATGGTGATAGATGATAAAAACAAAATAAGGCTTATAAATGAATACGGCTGCAAAATATTAGGGTATGAGAAAAATGAATTAATAGATACATCAATAGAAAAAATTTTTAGCAAAAAAGAAATTAAAGAATCTTACTTAAGGATTAAAAAAATATTTTCAAAAGTAGATGAAACTGATTATGAAAATGTATCTGCTGTAATTACAAAAAGCAAAGATGAAAAAATAATTAGGTGGAGTAATAATGTAGTTAAGAATGAAGATGGTTCTGTAAAATATATTATTAGTTCCGGTGAGGAAATTACAGATAGAATTAAATATGAAAAAATCCAACGAATTATTTCTAATATACTAGACAAATCAAATTCTGAAGTAAACCTGGAAGATTTATTTAATTTTATTCATCAGTCCATAAGTGAATTGATGCCTGTGAATAATTTTTACATTGCACTTATTGATAAAGAAAATAATAGTATAACATTTCCTTATTTTGTTGATGAAGTTGATACCGAAGCACCACCTCAAAAACTTGCAAAAGGGCTTACCGAATATGTCTTGAGACATGGGAAATCTGCACTAATAGATAAGAAAATTAATGATGAACTTGTTAAAAAAGGTGAAGTGGAAATTATCGGAACACCTGCCAAAATTTGGTTAGGCACTCCGTTGAAAATTCAAGATAAAACTATTGGGGCATTGGTCGTACAGGATTATAATAATGAATTTGCTTATGGTGAAAAAGAAAAAGAAATATTAGAATTTATTTCTTACCCGATTTCAAGGGCTATCGAAAGAAAAATAGTTGAAGAAGAAAAAAGTATTTTAATTAAAAGACTAAAAGAATTAAATGAATCAAAAGACAAATTATTTTCAATTATATCACATGATTTAAGAAGTCCTTTTAATTCTTTGCTGGGATTTTCAGAAATTCTTAATACTGAATTCAATACATTAACTCATGAAGAAGTAAAGCAATACTTAAAAGTTATTTACGACACGGCAAAAAATTTATTCGGAATGACAAATAATTTACTGCATTACTCCCGGTTTCAAATGGGAAAGATTGAATTTAAGCCCGTTGTTATTAACTTGAGAAAAGTGATAAATAATACGTTAAAATTATTACATGGGAATTTACTAAAGAAAAATATTACAGTAATTCATAATGTTGATAAAACTATAAATGTTGTTGCCGACGAAGAATTACTGAATTCTGTTTTACAAAATATTATTTCAAACTCTATCAAGTTTACAGAAAATTCCGGTGAAATTACTATAACCGCAATTGTCACAAAATTTTTCGACAAGGCTAATGATGTTGAAATAAATATTAAAGATACCGGAATTGGAATGAGTAAAAAAGATATCGACAATGTGTATAACAATGTAATGTTTACAACCCCGGGCACAGAGCGTGAATATGGGACAGGATTAGGATTATTATTAGTAAAACAATTTGTTGACCAATTAGGCGGCAATATAAAAATTCAAAGTAAAGCAAACAGCGGCACTACCTTTACTTTTACTTTGCCTGTTCAAACCAAAAATATTTTATAGTTTCGTAAAATTTTAGTTATAAATTTAAAACACTGGTAAATCAATAAAAAAGATTATGGGTTCAAAAACTAGAATATTAGTTGTTGAAGATGAAAGCATAGTAGGAATAGACCTCAAAAGAACGCTTGAGAAGCTAGGTTATTTTGTTATAGATATTATTCGTACAGGCGAAGAAGCTATATTAAAAACTATTGAAACAAAACCCGACCTCGTTTTGATGGATATAATGCTTGCCGGAAAAATGAATGGTATTCAAGCTGCCGATTTAATTAAAAATAAAACTGACATACCTGTAATTTATCTGACCGCTTATACCGACTTTACAACCCTAGAAGGCGCTAAAAGCACGGAACCTTACGGTTACATCGTAAAACCATATGATGAAAGGGTTCTTCTTTCAACTATCGAAATGGCGTTATATAAAAATCAGATTACTATAAGATTAAAAGAAAGCGAGGAACGCTATAGGCAATTGGTTGAGCTTTCTCCAATTGCCATCGGTATTCAATGTGAAGATAATATAGTGTATGTAAATTCCGAAGCGCTTAAATTATTCAGAGCCAATAATGAATCCCCGATTCTGGGTATGTCTTTGGTTGATTTCGTGCATCCCGATATTAGGGAGACAACACGAAAAAGGCTTCAAATTGTTTTAGATAAAAAAATAAAATTAGATGTAATTGATGAAAGAATTATTACTCTTGACGGCAAAGTTATCGACGTTCAAATTGTACTAATCCCTTCAGAACATTTGGGCAAACCAGCTGTTCAAATTATCTTAAGAGATATTACCGAGGAACGAATAAGAGAAAAGGTTCAGCAGACTGCATTGAAGATTTTACAATTTGCTAATACATCAGAAACTCTTTCAGATCTTTTCATAAATCTTCATAAAACTTTATGTGAATTTATTCCGATGAATAATTTTTTTGTTGCTTTATTCGATGAAGAAAATAAAAGAATTAATTTTCCATTTTACGTGGATGAATATAATTCTAAGCAGGATTCGCGTGAATATAAAAACGGTTTGTCTGAATATGTTATTAAAAAAGGAGAATCTGTTCTGCTTACCAAAAAAGCAATTGATGATTTAATTTTAAAGGGTGAAATCAGCACAGATGCTTCTACTGTAAAAAAATGGTTGGGAGTACCGATTCAAATAAAAGACAACATAGTTGGTGTATTAGGAGTTAAAGAATATTACGCGGAAAATTATCTTGGTGAAAGAGAAAAGGAACTACTCGAACTAGTTTCATTTCCGATTTCACGCGCTATTGAAAGAAAAATGGTTGAGGAAGAAAAAGCAAAATATACCGAGAAGCTTAGAGATCTGAATCAAACAAAAGATGAATTCTTTTCCATAATTTCTCACGATTTGCGCAGTCCCTTCAATTCTATTTTAGGATATACTGAAATTCTTAAAAATGAATTAAATGATTTATCAAAAGAAGAGCTTGAATTTTTTATCGATTCACTTTTCCAATCAACCAGAAATATTTATAATCTTCTAAATAACCTGCTTCAATTTTCAAAATTTCAAATGGGAAGAATTGAGATTATACCGGAAGAATTAAATATCAAAGATTTAATAGAAAGTAATATTGAACTGCTAAATGGAAATATTCTAAAAAAAGAAATTGAGCTAGTTAATAATGTTAACGTAGAACTGAAAGTTTGGGCAGAAGAAGATATGATTAATTCTGCAATTCAAAATTTACTTTCAAATGCAATAAAGTTTACAAGGAGAAATGGTAAAATCGTTATCAATGCAGAAGCAAATAGTAACTTTGCAGAGATTTTTTTCCTTGACAATGGAATTGGAATGGATGAAGAAACAAAAACTTCACTATTTAATTTGAAAAGAAAAAATTCTAAACCAGGAACTGAAGAAGAAGTAGGAACCGGTTTGGGTTTGCTGCTGACTAAAGAATATATCGAAAAGAATGGCGGAGTTTTAAAGTTTGAAAGTGAATTTGGAAAAGGTAGCAAGTTTAGCTTTACAGTTCCTTTATTTGATGAAAAGTCATAATAAAAATAAATTATTTAAAATTATTTTTAAGCCTTAATATTGATTCCATCAATTTACTTAGTTATTCCTTTTACATTTCTTTGTAAATGTTTTTTCTTTTCTTTTTCGTTTTTATGATCGTCTTTGGTCTTTCTATTATACAATTTTTCGCCGCGTTCACTTAATTTATCTTTTTCCCTTTGATCTCTTTCAACTGAATCCATAAATAGCTCCTACTCATTTTTTATTAAAAGTATTTTAATAACAGTTAAATTTCAATGTGTATATAAATCAAAAATATTTTTTGTGAGAAGGAACAATTTTAAGAAAAATATTATTTAGATTTCAATTAACAATAACAAACGACTTTTCAAATGAATAAAATTAAAATTAATACTTCGTTCATTATCTTTGGAATATTCTCTATCATTATAACAGGATGCAGCGGAAGTTATACCATTAAAGATAACTTCACAATCCTTCAAAATAAAATCCAACAAAAGTTTAATGACAGTTTATTTCAAGATGCTCATTGGGGCGTTTTAATTAAATCATTAAAGACCGGAAAAACCTGGTATGAGCAAAATGAAGATAAACTTTTTATGCCTGCTTCAAATGAAAAAATTATTACAGGTGCATCAGCATTATGTACATTAGGCCCCGATTATAATTTTGAAACATATTTGACATATAACGGTGAAATGGAAGATTCAGTTCTTAATGGAGATATAATCGTTTTTGGAAATGGGGATCCGACGTTTTATAATAAATTCTATTCTGATCCTTGTGAGGTTTTTAATGAATGGGCTGATACTCTTATATCAAAAGGAATTAAAGTTATCGATGGTAATATAATAGGCGATGATAATGCATTTGATGATGATCCTTATGGAAACGGCTGGAGCTTTGACGGGCTTGATGTTTGGTATTCAGCAGAAGTAGGCGCTCTTCAATTAAATGAGGATTATGTCGATTTAGAAATAATTCCTCCACAGACTACATACGATTCACTTATCATAATTCCAAACTTATCAAGCAATTACTTTAAGATCATTAATCAAACTGTTGCGGGTGATACCGGCAGAAATGATATTTCAATTGAAAGGCCTTATGGCACAAATAATATTTACGTTAAAGGTTATGTTGTAATTGGTTCACATCAATTTGAATATTCACCTTCAATACATAATCCTACTTTATTTTATGTTACTGTTTTGAAAGAGGTTTTTGAAAAGCATGGTATAAAAGTTTTAGGCAATCCAATTGATTGTGATGATATTCCAAATTGGAATCACACACCTGAAGATTTTAATTTAATTTTACTACATAAATCTCCGCCGCTCAAAGATATCTTAACTGGTATGATGAAACGAAGTCAAAATTTATATGCCGAGACTTTCGCAAGATTACTGGGCTGGAAAGAATTCGGTCTTGGTTCATTTAGAAATGGAAGAAAAGTAGTGGAACAAGTTTTAGCAGATCAATTTGGAATTACTCCTAAAACTTATGCATATATGGATGGTTCGGGACTTTCAAGATATGATTATGTTAGTCCTCATCAATTAGTGAAAATTTTAGAAGGAATGACGCATAATAAATATTGGGATGTTTGGTATGATGCTCTTCCAATTGCTGGTGTCGATGGAACTTTGAAAAATAGAATGAAGGGAACTTTAGCAGAAAATAATGCCCGAGCTAAAACCGGAACAATTTCAAATGTGAGAGGCCTTTCCGGATATGTAACTACTTTAGATGGAGAAAAATTAGTTTATTCATTTTTAGTTAATGGCCATTTGCGCACAAGCAAAGAAACTGAAGAAATTACGGATCCTGTTCTTGAAATGCTGGCGAGTTATAAAAATTAAATTTTTATATTGTCATTCGATGAACGATTAATAAAAATTTATTTCAAAATGAAATAAAAACATGTTTTATTTAACAAATTAACTTTGAGATTTAACCACACTCTCTTTATATTTGAAAATCATTTTTTAAAAATAATACCGGTAAATGCAGAAAGTTTTAATAAAAGATTTATCAAATCATGTCGGTGAGGAAGTTAGCCTAAGAGGTTGGCTTTACAATAAAAGATCAAGCGGTAAAATTAAATTTTTAATCCTTAGAGACGGCTCTGGATTATTGCAGTGCGTTTATTTCAAAGGAAATGTCTCTGAAGAAATTTTTGATCTTGCTGATAAAATTGGCCAGGAATCTTCAATTGAAGTGACGGGAAAAGTTAAAGAAGAAAAAAGGTCTCCCGGCGGCTATGAATTAGATGCAACTGGCTTAACAATTATTTCTGAAGCACATGATTATCCCATAACTCCTAAAGATCATGGGATTGAATTTTTGATGGATCATCGCCATTTATGGCTTAGATCAAGTCGTCAAGTTGCTATTCTACGAATCAGACATAGAATTGTAAAAGCTATTCGTGATTTTTTTGATGGCAAAGGATTTACACTAATGGATCCGCCAATCCTAACACCAAATGCGGTTGAAGGGACATCCACACTTTTTGAAACTCCTTATTTTGATTTAGGTAATGCTTATCTCACTCAATCAGGGCAGCTTTATGCTGAAGCCGGAGCTTTAGCTTTTGGCAAGGTTTATACTTTCGGCCCAACTTTCCGTGCTGAAAAATCAAAGACAAGAAGACATTTGACAGAATTCTGGATGGTTGAACCTGAAGTTGCTTTTGCAGATTTAAATGATGACATGGATTTAGCTGAAGAATTTTTAGAATATATTGTTCAGACTGTTCTTAAAGAAAAAGAAGAAGAGCTAAAAGTTTTAGAAAGAGATATAACAAAACTTCAAAATGTAAAAAGGCCATTGCCGCGTATAAGCTATGATGAAGCAGTTGAAATTTTAAAAAAGCACTCAATTGATTTTGAGTGGGGCAATGATCTTGGCGGAACAGACGAAACTGTGATTTCGGAGCAGTTTGATAGGCCTGTAATGGTGCATCAGTTATCCTGCAGCTGTAAAAGCATTTTATATGAAAAGAGATCCTGAAAATGAAAAATTGGCTTTAGCTGTTGATGTATTAGCACCTGAAGGTTACGGCGAAATTATCGGCGGCAGCCAAAGAGAAGATAGCTATGATACTTTACTTGCAAGAATAAAAGAGCATAATCTTCCTCAAGAAGCATTTGAATGGTATTTGGATTTAAGAAGATACGGATCTGTTCCACATGCCGGTTTTGGATTGGGTTTGGAAAGAACTGTCGGCTGGATTTGCGGCCTTGATCATGTGAGAGAAACGATTCCTTTTCCGAGGTTGATTTATAGGAATACTCCATAGAAGTTCAATGGTAAGATTAAGCTTTAGTAGTAGTGATTCGTGTGTCAGTTAGATATTCAGTTAATCATTTAAAATAATTTCATTTTGTCCTGAATATAAAATTTGTCTAATCTTTCATTTAACTTGATCTTGAATATGAACTTAGTTTTGAACATAAACATGAACTGGAACTTTTAAAAACTTATGTCATTAGAATTAATCCTATTTATATTGTTTGCTGGTGTTGCAGCAATTTCATCAATCTTGATGATAACACGAAGAAATCCGGTTATCAGCGCATTATTTTTAATATTAAATTTTGCCGGACTATCCGGTTTATATCTTCTGCTTAACGCCCAATTTATTGCAGTTGCGCAAGTGATTGTTTATGCAGGCGCAATTATGGTTTTGTTCTTGTTTGTTATAATGCTTTTACGTCCGGGTCAAGAAAGAAAAATATTTAGCTCAAATCCAGCAGTAAAAATTATGGCTTACATAATTGCCGGTTTGGTTTTCCTTCAGTTAGGTTATATGATATTTTTTTCAGGCCCTTCATTTGCAGTTGGAGGAAATGTTGCTGCAAGTGTTAATGCAGGGACAGTACAATCAATAGGGCTTACCTTATTTACAAATTATGTTTTACCTTTTGAAGCTGCTGGTTTTCTTTTACTTGCTGCTGCAATTGGTGCGTTAGTTTTAGCTAAAAAGAAATTCGAGTAAAGTTTATGAGTGTTCCAATAGATTATTATCTAATTTTAAGTGCGTTCATGTTTGTTGTTGGTGTTGCAGGAGTTTTAACAAGAAGAAATGCAATTGTTGTGTTCATGAGTGTTGAGTTGATGCTGAATTCAGCTAACCTTACAATGGTGGCTTTTTCATCTTTTCTCGGAAGTTCTGTTGGACAGTTGTTTGTATTCTTTGTTATGGCTGTTGCTGCTGCAGAAGCTGCCATAGGGCTTGCAATTATTATTGCTTTGTTCCGAAACAAGCTGACCGTAAATATTGATGAGATAAATATTCTTAAGTGGTAATCTTCTAAAAAAATCAGATTTTATTTTATAAAATTTCTATGACTAATTTAATTTACTTAACTGTTTTACTTCCTTTTCTAGGTTTTTTATTTAACGGATTATTCGGAAGAAAAATAAAAAATGAGAAAATTGTTGGCATAATTGGAAGTGGAACAGTAGGCTTATCATTTATTATTGCCGTTGGCGCATTTTTCCAAACCCTGGCTCTTCCTGTTGATCAAAGACAAACGATAGTTACTTTGTTTACCTGGATGAAAGTTTCCGGTTTAAATATCAGCTTTGCTTATCAAGTCGATCAGCTATCACTTATAATGGCGATGATTGTAACCGGTGTTGGATTTGTCATTCATGTCTATTCAATAGGATATATGCATGGAGATAAAGGCTTTTGGAGATTCTTTGCTTATTTAAACTTGTTCATCTTCGCAATGATGAACTTAATACTCGGCGATAATTTTGTTCTGCTATTTTTAGGATGGGAAGGTGTTGGCCTTTGTTCATATCTTCTTATTGGATTTTGGTATGATAGAAAATTTGAAAAAGGTACAGTATCTGATGCGGCTAAGAAAGCATTCATTGTAAATAGAATTGGCGACTTTGGCTTTCTCCTGGGAATGTTTCTTATTTATATGACATTCGGCAGCTTAAATTTTAATGATGTTTTTTCAAGAGCAGCTTCTTTTAATGTTGATCAGTCTACTTTTAATTTTATTGCTTTATTTTTATTTATCGGTGCTACTGGCAAGTCAGCTCAAATACCATTATTTGTTTGGCTGCCTGATGCAATGGCGGGCCCAACCCCGGTTTCAGCTTTGATACATGCTGCTACTATGGTTACAGCCGGTGTTTACATGGTTGCCAGATGTTCAATTCTTTATGCATCTGCTCCGGCAATTATGACAGTAGTTGCAGTAGTTGGAGTCTTAACCGCTTTGTTTGCAGCTACAATTGGTGTTGTCCAAAATGATATTAAAAAAGTCTTAGCATATTCGACTGTTAGTCAGCTTGGTTATATGTTTTTAGCGCTTGGTGTTGGTGCTTTTTCAGCAGGAATTTTTCACGTAATGACTCACGCTTTCTTCAAAGCACTTTTATTTTTGGGTGCCGGTTCTGTTATTCATTCAATGCATGATGATCAGGACATTCAAAATTACGGCGGCTTAAAAAAATATATGCCGCAGACTTATTTAACATTTTTAATTGCAGCACTGGCAATTTCAGGCATTCCGCCTCTGTCGGGATTTTTCAGTAAAGATGAAATTCTCTGGAAATCTTATGCTAACGGAAATATTGTCTATTGGATTATAGGAGCTTTCACCGCATTGCTGACAGCTTTTTACATGTTTAGATTGTACTTCTTGACCTTTGAAGGAAAAGAAAGATTTAAAAAAGATAAGCATCCGCATGAATCTCCAAAATTGATGACTATTCCTTTAATGATTTTAGCAGTATTATCTGCTATCGGCGGGTTTATGGGAATTTCAGAATTATTTTCCGGAGAAGGCGGCAATAAATTTGAAAATTGGTTAGCCCCAATATTTGACGGAGCCGAAAAGAAATTAGCCATGTATGGAACTCATACTCATACAGAAGAAATTATTTTAATGACGATTACCATTGTTGGAGTAGTTGGCGCTATTTGGTTAGCGCGTTACATCTATCTTCAAAAACCGAGTATTGCAAATAACACGGCAAAGAAATTTAAAGGCGTATATAATTTATTGCTGAACAAATATTTTGTTGACGAAGCTTATGATGCGGTAGTTGTTAACCCAATAAAAAGAGGTTCCGAATCATTTTTATGGAAGATTGCTGATAATAAAATTATCGATGGAACTGTAAACGGTGTTGCTTCTATAATCGGGGCAGTTTCTGCCAACATTAGAAAAATTCAAACCGGCGTTGCACAAACTTACGCAGTGATGATGATGCTGGGAATTGTAATTGCTTTATTCTGGATTATACTAAGTTTATAAAATATGGAAAATAGTTATTTAGTTTCTATCTTATTACTCGTCCCATTAGCCGGAGCTTTTCTTCTATTATTTATTGATAAAGAGAAAACTACTGTAATAAAATATTTCGGATTAGCAATTGCTTTAATTGTATTTGTTATTTCGTTAATTCTTTATTTCAAGTTTGATTCTTCAAATCCGAATTTCCAATTTAATGATAAAATTAAATGGATAGATAATCTTAATATAAGTTATCATGTTGGTATAGATGGCTTATCTTTACTATTGGTTTTATTAACTACATTTATTACTCCGCTTACATTAATTTCAAGCTGGTCAAGTATCCAAAAGAAAGTAAAAGAGTTTACATTTTTTATGCTCATTCTTGAAGTTGGAATGCTCGGCGTATTTGTTTCAATTGACTTATTCTTATTCTATATTTTCTGGGAAGCAATGCTTATCCCGATGTATTTTATAATTGGAATTTGGGGTGGTGAACGAAGGATTTATGCGTCAGTAAAGTTTTTCCTCTATACAATGTTTGGCAGTTTGTTAATGCTTGTCGCAATCATCTGGCTTGCTGTTTATGCTTCAGCTTCTTTAGGACATTTTTCAACCGACTTAGTTGAACTTTATTCAGTTGGTCCAACTATCCAGCACACAATTCAAAAATATATGTTCCTTGCTTTTGCATTCAGTTTTGCAATTAAAGTTCCATTGTTCCCACTGCACACCTGGCTTCCTGATGCACACGTTCAAGCGCCAACTGCCGGCAGTATTATTCTTGCTGCTGTGTTACTGAAGATGGGAACTTATGGATTACTAAGATTTTGCTTGCCGTTATTTCCACAAGCTGCAATAACTTTTGCTCCTTATATATCAGTTCTTGCTATCATTGGAATTATCTATGGTGCCTTAGTAGCGATGGTCCAAACAGACATGAAGAAGCTTGTAGCTTATTCATCTGTTGCTCACTTAGGTTTTGTAGTTCTCGGTATTTTTGCTATGAATCAAATTTCGATTCAAGGTGCAATAATCCAAATGGTTAATCACGGACTTTCAACCGGCGCCTTGTTCTTTTTAGTTGGAGTCATATATGAAAGAACTCATACAAGAGAGATTTCATACTATGGCGGTATTGCCAAGATTGTCCCTGTTTATGCTACGGCATTATTAATTGCATCGCTTTCATCAGTAGCACTTCCGGGGTTGAACGGATTTGTCGGCGAGTTTTTAATTCTTCTCGGTTCATTCAAATCAACGGTTTTGAATAGCTGGTGGTACACTGTGTTTGCAGCTTCGGGAGTAATATTCGCTGCAATTTATCTTTTATGGATGTATCAGAGAGTGGTCTTTGGTGAAATAAAAAACGAGAAATTACGTTCCCTTACTGATATGACGAAAAGAGAATTATTGGTATTTGTATCTTTATTGATTTTTATTGTGTGGATTGGAATTTATCCTTCAACTTTCTTGAAGGTATCTGAAAGATCTACACAAAAAACTATCGAACGTGTATTTACACCACAGAAAGTAAGTTTATTAGACAAGTGAACAAAAATAAAATCAAAATATTTTATTTGTTCTTTTTCATCTTGTGTGTTTTTATAAGTAGTGAAACTTCGCTTGCATCTTCTGAATTTTCGAATTCATCAAGTGATTCATTAACAACTCAAAAAGTTGAAGAAGCAGCAGAGTTTGAACACAATTTGCCAACTCCGATAATGGTAGTTCCGTTTGCTCTTTTACTTTTGATGATTGCAACCGGGCCATTATTTTACAAGCATTTTTGGGAACATCATTATCCAAAGGTTGCAATTGTTTTAGGCAGTATATCTGTAGTCTACTATTTAGCTGTTCTTCAAAATACTTATGTTTTGCTTCATACTTTGGCTGAGTATCTTGCATTCATTGCTTTGTTGAGTTCTTTGTTTGTTGCTTCGGGTGGAATTTTGATTAAAGTTGACAAAAAATCTACACCCATTGCAAATGTTCTTTTTTTATTGTTTGGAGCGGTGATTTCAAATATCATTGGTACCACAGGCGCTTCCATGCTGCTGATTCGCCCTTACATTAAAATGAATAGAAATAGAATTTCTTCTTATCATATTATTTTCTTCATTTTCATTGTAAGCAATATTGGCGGTGCTTTAACACCAATTGGCGATCCGCCTTTATTCTTAGGATTTTTAAGAGGCGTTCCGTTTTTCTGGGTAGCCGCGAATGTTTGGTACATCTGGGTTCCAACTTTATTATTAATCTTGCTGGTATTTTTTGTAATTGATACACTTAATAAAAAAGATTCGGATCCGGAAGCTCAATATTCAGGAAAGTTTGAATTCAAAGGCGGCAAGAATTTAATTTATCTTTTGATAATAATTATTTCTGTTTTTATCGATCCAGCGGTGATTCCCTGGGTCCCAAGTTTATATCCGCTGCCGTTTGGAATTAGAGAAATAATAATGTTCAGCGTTGTTTATTTCTCTTATAAAACAGCAGATGTTGAAATTCTTAAAGCTAATGAATTTGATTTTGAGCCCATAAAAGAAGTCGCGTATTTGTTCATTGGAATTTTTGCAACTATGATTCCTGCGTTACAATTGATTGCTCATGAAGCAAATATCATGGGTGATAAATTAAATGCCGGAGTTTTTTTCTGGGCAACGGGATTTTTATCCGGTGTGCTTGATAATGCTCCAACATACTTGAACTTTTTAAGTGCAGCAATGGGCAAATATACTCTTGATGTTGGCATTAAAGAACATGTCCAGGAATTTGTTCTTCATGATGAAATTTATTTACAGGCTATTTCAGTAGCCGCAGTGTTCTTCGGTGCAATTACTTATATAGGTAATGGGCCGAACTTTATGGTGAAATCAATTTGTGAAAGAGCAGGTATTCCAATGCCGAGCTTCTTCACATATATATTTAAATATTCTTTGATAATTTTAGTTCCAATTTTTGCTTTGGTTTGGATTGTCTTTTTTTTCGGTAAAGGTTAATTAATGAAATCTATTGAAGAAATAATTAGTAATAAAAAGAACGGGCTTCATTACAGCAATAGAATAATATTACCGTTCAAGTGTCATTTTTTGAAAGTGATTTTTAATGATGATATTATTACTGATTTTTCTCCAAGCTCAAAAGGAATTTTTATTAGGGAAGATGAAGAGTTTACTGATGTTTATTTTCATGACCACGATAATTTGAAAGAAGAGCTTTCAAAATATGAAAATATTAAAATGGTTGTAGTAGAAAAGGGAAAAGATATTTTCGATCAAAATAATCATTTGAAACTCGCTCTTTATCTTGAAGATAAACACATTGTTAAAATAGAAAAAACTGACGCAGACATTTTATTTATAGAGTAATTATGCTGAATAATATTCAAGAATTTTATAATATTTTACCTTTTATCATTCTCGGTGCGGGAATTTTAATTTCGCTTTTAATTGAAATGTATTCTAAGAAAAGTGAAAATATTCTTCCATGGTTTTCAATCATTGTTTTTCTTGCTGCCGGATTTCACGCTCTATACCATGTGAATATGGTTTCGGAAGTATTCCAAAATATGCTTGCTACTGGAGGGAATGCCAACATATTTTATTTTATATTCACTTTTGGTGCGGCTTTAGTTTGCTTGCTTTCCATTGACTACATCAAAAAATACGGAACTTATTTCGGAGAATATTATATCTTAATTCAATCTTCCGTTTTGGGAATGATGTTCATGGCCGGGGCAAAAGACTTGTTTATGATTTTTCTTGGATTAGAATTAATGTCTATTTGTTTCTACGCGTTAGCCGGATTGAATAGAAAAAAATTAGATGCCAACGAAGCTTCATTAAAATATTTTCTACTTGGCGCATTTGCCACCGGGTTTATTGTTTATGGAATTGCTTTAATTTACGGAACTGCACAAACAACAAATATTGATTCAATAGCTTCTCAATTTAAAAATCTTTCTACCAGCATATTATTTTTGACTGGCTTACTTTTGTTCCTAATTGGATTTTCATTTAAGATTGCTGCCTTTCCATTTCATATGTGGGTGCCGGATGTTTATCAAGGTGCACCAACAACCATCAGCGGATTATTTTCAACTGGTGGAAAAGCTGCTGCGTTCAGTGCAATCATTGTTACACTTGGAGCTATCTTTATAAATTCAACCGGAAATATATTTGAACCATATCTTGCTGTAATTGCAGTTGCTTCAATGTTATTCGGAAGTATCGTGGCGATCTCTCAAACTAATATTAAAAGAATGCTTGCTTATTCTTCTATCGCACATGCAGGCTACATGATTATAGGATTAGCAGCAGGAAACTATGAAGGATTAGCCGGCATAATATTTTATTTAGCTGCTTATACATTTATGAACCTTGGCGCTTTTGGAATTGTTGCTTTAATTGAAGGTAAAGATGAAGCAAATCTTGATATAAATTCTTATGCTGGTTTAGGTTCAAGAAACCCCATGCTGGCGGCTATACTTGCTATATTTATGTTTTCCCTCGCAGGCATTCCTCCGTTTGCCGGGTTCTTTGGTAAGTACTATGTTTTCATTGCAGCCATTAAAGCTCATTTAACCTGGCTTGCCATTGTGGGAATCGTATCAAGTGTTATAAGTGTTTATTTCTATTTGAGAATTGTAGTTTTGATGTACTTTAAAGAACCTGAATCTGACTTTAAAATTGAATTCAGTAATACCGGGTTGTTAGCAGTAGTGCTTTCGGTTTTATTCGTAATAATGCTTGGACTCGCTCCAGGTTCATTAATAGATTTAATTTCATCCTACTTATAATTATTTTAATCCATAAGTAAATTAATTTATACTCAGGAAATTATTTCTTATTGTTTCCTGTGTATTGTTATGCCATTTAAATAATTAAATTTGAAATACAATTTATGATCCCATTATATTCAACAAAACAAGTAAGAGAAGTAGATGGTTATGCAATTAATCATCTTGGAATGCCCGGCATTATTCTGATGGAGAATGCTTCATTGGAAATTTATAATGCTGCGAAAGAAAAAATAATATCAAACCAGTTAGGACAAAATCTTGGTTTTGTTTGCGGCAAAGGTAATAACGGCGGAGATGGATTTGCGACGGCAAGGCATTTTGCAAATGACGGATTTAAAGTTTTTGTTATTCATATTGGTAATGAAAACGAAATGTCAGATGATTGCAAAACGAATTACAAAATTCTAAAAAATCTTATCTAGAGAGAATAAAAATATATCTTTAATAAAATATTCTTCTAATAAAGATTTAAATGTCTTGAAAAATTGTGATGTAATTTTTGATTCTTTACTTGGAACCGGGATAAAAGGCGAATTAAAAGAACCGTACAAATCAATTATAAAACATTTAAATGAGTTAAAAACATTTAAAATTGCTATTGATATTCCTTCAGGACTTGATGCTGATACAGGCTCAACAGATTTATGCTTTAATGCTGAAATGACAATTACTCTTGGTGAATTAAAAAAAGGTTTATTTATTCAAGATGGATATTCATTTGCCGGTGAAATAATTAAAGGAAATATTGGAGTCAGCTCATCTTACTTTGAAACCTTTGAAGTTGAAGATTATTTGGTTGAACCTGAAGATGCTAATAATTCACTGCCTGTAAAGTCAAGATCAATTCATAAATATTCGGCTGGAAAAGTTTTAACAATTGCGGGGTCGGGAAAATTACCTGGGGCCGCTGTTTTAGCTTCCACAGCTGCATTAAAATCCGGTGCGGGAGCTTCCATACTTTATTTCCCAAATTCTGTTAAAAATCTTGTCCATAAAAATTTAGATGAAGTAGTTATTTATCCTTATGAAGATATATCGAATGAATATTTTTCCACAAATAATATTAATGAATTTAGGACGGGATTAGACTGGTCAGATGTTCTAGCAATTGGACCAGGATTGGGAAGGGAAGTGACCACTCAAAAAGCAATAATAGAAATCATTAAAAATAAAAATCCAAAAAATATCGTAATTGACGCTGATGCAATTTATGCTCTGAGTAAAATCAATTATAAAAAATTAGATTTAGGAAATTTGATATTAACTCCTCATCATGGTGAATTTGCAAATCTAATTGGAGTTGATGTTAAAACTTTGCAGAATGATTTATTAAAATATGGGAAAAAATTTGTTAACGAAACAAAATCTTACCTGGTTTTAAAAGGAGCTCCAACAATTATATTTACTCCAAATGGAGATGCTTTGATCAATACAACCGGAAATGCAGGAATGGCAAAATTCGGAACAGGTGATGTTCTAACCGGGATCATTGCCGGATTCCTTGCTCAGAATCCAATTGAAATTGAAAAGAGTTTAATTGCTGCCGTATATTTGCATAGCCTTTCCGCTGATTTACTATTAAAGAACTATACCGAATTCGGGTATACTGCTTCTGATATTATTAAAAATTTGCCTGCTGCAATAAATTTTATAAGGAAATCAATTGTTTAAGTTCATAGAAAAATATAAAGTTAAAGTCTTATATATACCGTTTGCTATTTATTGGATGGTTCTTTTTACTTTAACTACTCTACCTGGAAAAGATTTGCCTAAAGTTGGATGGAGCGATAAAGTAAGCCATTTCGTGGCATATTGTGGGCTTGCTGTATTCCTAAATATATTTTTAATGCTCCAGAATAAGAAGAAACTATTCAAAGAAAAAGCCTGGATGTTTACTTTACTTATTGGTGCAACATATGCCATGTTAGATGAATTTCATCAATTAGTAATCCCTGGTAGAAGTTGTGACATAAAAGATTGGACTGCTGATGTGATAGGACTTTTATTGGGTCTCATAATCGTTAAAGTTTTTATGATTTTAGATAAATATAAACCCAATTTAGTAGATAAATAAAAAATAATTAAAAAAAACTTGGAACTTATAAATTTTGGAAAAGTAAAAATAACAGATGTTAAAAACGTGTTGACAAAGGAGACATCATTTAGTAATTTTCCACCCATAAATTTGATTTTAGGAGGTGCTTTTTAGATGCCAAATATTAAAACCGAAAAGGCAGATTTAATAGGAAAATATAAGAAGGTATTTGAGATTAGTTTAATTATATCTCTTTTATTTCTTATAGTCGCCTTTAAATTTTTCCCGCATATCACAACTAACGCTATTAAAACAGACGGTCCTCAGGAGCTATTTAAAGTTGAAGATATAAAAGCAACTCAGCAGGAGAATAGGCCGCCTCCACCTCCAAAACCGCCTATTCCAATTGAAGCCCCTTCTGAAGATGTATTGGAAGATATTGCAATTAGTAGTACTGATTTGGATGTTAATCAAGAAGTAGCTGCACCTCCTCCACCTCCTGAAGAAAAGAAGGTTGAAGAAGAGCCAACTTACTTCGTTGCAGTTGAAGAGATGCCAGAGCCTATTGGAGGTATTGCTGCTATTCAGAGCAAAATTGTTTACCCTGAAATAGCTAAAAGAGCCGGTGTTGAAGGTAAAGTTTATGTAAAAGCTTATGTTGACGAACAAGGAAATGTTACTAAAACTGAAGTTGTAAAAGGGCTTGGTGCAGGTCTGGATGAAGCCGCCGTTAAAGCTGTGCAAGCGACTAAATTTAAACCAGGTAAGCAAAGAGGAAAGGCTGTTAAAGTACAAGTGATGATACCTATCCAATTTAAGCTTCAGTAAAAATTTAAATTGATTTTTGAGCCGTTCATGATGTGCAAGTTATGAACGGCTTTTTCATTTTAAATTTATTTCTTTCTTTCAAATAATACATTATTTTTTTATAAACCACATAATTCACATCGTGAACGAAATAACTGCATTTTATAAACAAGAAATTTTCTAAATAATATTTTTCCTAATTCTAAAACTCTTTTTTCATTACTTAGAAATTAAAATTAAAAATTTTATTTATTTCAATTAAAATGCAGATTTTGATATTCTTTCAATGAAAATTTAGTTAAGATTGTATATGCAAAATGGCATGAATTATGGCTATAGATATAGCTGATAGAATCTTAAGGTAAGTTTTGCAAGTTTTTACGGTACGAGTTCGGGTCAATTTTTATGGTGAATAAATGACACATCAATATTCCAATCTTTATAACTCTTTAAATAAGGAAATCACAACAAAGTAATAATTGTATAATTTTAATTTATTAGGAAAGTAAAAATGCATACAAACATTGAAGAAGCACTCGAATATCACAGCGAAGGGAGAAAAGGAAAAATTGAAGTTAACTCAACAAAACCATGCTTAACTTCAAGAGATCTTTCTTTGGCTTATACACCCGGCGTTGCCGAACCCTGCCGTGCGATTCATAAAAATAAAGAAGATGTTTACCTGTATACAGCAAAGGGAAATTTAGTTGCAGTTGTTTCCAATGGAACTGCTGTTCTTGGGTTAGGTGATATTGGGCCTGAAGCTGGTAAACCGGTTATGGAAGGGAAGGGTGTACTATTTAAAAGATTTGCTGACATAGATGTTTTTGATTTAGAATTAAATTCAAAAGATCCTAAAGAAATTATTCGCGCAGTTGAACTATTAGAGCCAACTTTCGGCGGTATTAATCTTGAAGACATTAAAGCTCCCGAATGTTTCGAAATTGAAGAAACTTTAAAAAAGACAATGAACATACCTGTGTTTCATGATGACCAGCATGGAACAGCGATTATTTCGTGTGCTGCTTTAATAAATGCAGTTGAAATAGTCGGGAAAAAATTAGATGAAATAAAAATAGTTGTAAGCGGCGCCGGAGCTGCAGCCATCTCGTGCTGTAAGCTATATATGCGTGCAGGTGTGAAAAAAGAAAATATCACGATGTATGATTCCAAAGGATGTTTAAATAAAAGTCGTACCGATTTAAATAAATACAAATTGGAATTTGCCACTGACAGTAAATGCTCAAACTTAGCTGAAGGAATGAAAGGTGCCGATGTATTTATTGGATTGTCGGTCGGAGGAATGGTTACCAAAGAAATGGTAAAAAGTATGGCGCCTGATCCAATCATATTCGCTATGGCTAATCCCGATCCTGAAATTATGTATGATGAAGCTGTTTCAGTAAGGAAAGATTTAATAATGGCAACAGGCCGAAGTGATTTTCCTAATCAAGTAAATAATGTTTTGGGATTTCCGTTTATATTCCGTGGGGCATTGGATGTAAGAGCTACAGCTATCAATGAGGAAATGAAAATGGCAGCAGTTAAAGCGCTCGCAAGTTTAGCAAAACAAAAAGTCCCTGAAATGGTTATTAATGCTTATGGCGGAGAAAACTTTACTTTCGGAAGAGAATATATAATTCCAAAACCATTTGATCCGCGGGTTTTATGGTATGTAGCGCCTGCTGTTGCTAAAGCTGCAATTGAAACAGGCGTTGCCAAGTATATAATTACAGATTGGGGAAAATATGAAGAAGAGTTAAAGGAAAGGCTTGGTCTCTCAAAAGAAGTAATTAGAGTAATGATTCATAAAGCAAAAAAGAATCCTAAAAAAGTTGTTTTCCCGGAGGGAGAAGAAGAAAAAATTATTCGGGCGGCACATGTTGCTTTTAGAGAAGGAATTGCTAAACCGGTTTTACTTGGTAATCAATTAAAAGTAAAAACAATGATTGAAAGCCTTGGTTATAGTGCAAGTGAATTTGAAGTTATAGATCCGGAAGCAAGTGACAAGACTTCAAGATTAGCTCAAGAATACTATAGTATAAGACAACGAAAGGGAGCAACTTTAAGCGAAGCAATTAGGCTGATGAATCTACCGATTTATTTTGGCTCAATGCTTTTAGAAATGGGTGATGTTGATGCTTTAATAAGCGGCTTAACTACGCATTATCCAAAAACCATAAAACCGGCACTTCAATGTGTTGGTGTTAAAAAAGGTTTAAAAGTTGTTTCAGGTTTATATATTGTTGTTGCGAAAAAAGAAGTTTACTTTTTTGCAGATGCAACGGTAAACGTTAATCCTAATGCAGAAGTATTAGCCGAGATTGCTATTTCGGCGGCAGATACAGTAAAAGCATTTGATATTGTGCCGAAAGTTGCAATGTTGTCTTTCAGCAATTTTGGCAGTTCGGTTTATCCTGAATCTGTTAAAGTTAAAGAAGCTGTAAAAATAGTTAAAAATCTAAGGCCTGATATTAACATAGATGGCGAGATGCAGGCTGATACTGCAATTGTACCCCGGATAATTGAAAAAGATTTTCCTTTTAGTGAAATAAAAGGCGGCGCTAATGTTTTAATTTTTCCGGATCTTAATTCTGGAAATATTGCTTATAAATTAATGGCAAGGATCGGGCAAGCTACAGTAATAGGGCCTGTATTAATGGGAATGAAAAAATCGATTCATGTACTGCAAAGAGGTGCAACAGTTGATGATATTGTAAATATGACAGCTATTGCAGTTGTTGATGCAGAGAATTTGAAACATTAAGGAACATTGGGTATTTACTTTTGTAATTTCTCAGAATTACAGAATTTCAACTCTTCTGAAAGGGTAGCTTTTGTTTTATGATAACCTGGAGATTGAAGTTGCCACTTTAGTATATAAATACAATATCAGAGGATAGCACATAGAGTATTTATTGGAAGTATCCTGTTGCAAGGTAGTAACCGTGGCATTTATACCACAAGTTTACTTATAAGAAATTTTATTCAAAAAAACAGAAATAAATTACTATTTTTTAACAAGCCTTAAGCCGCTGTATAATTTTAGAGAAGGAATTTTAGGATAAATAAGTTCTTTTTCTATCTTAAAATATTTCATTAGAGCAGGCATAAGTTTATTTCTTTTACCGTTGTAATCGGTTTCAGCATTTCTTCCAGTAAGAAGTTTTAATCCCATATCAGCAATTGATGATATGGTTGGGGTTATTACCACAAATTTCCCGTCATCTTTTAAAATTCGTGATACTTCATTGCAGCCTTGATCAATATTATCAACAAACTCCATGGAGCTAATTGCGATAACCAGATCAAAATAATTATCACTCATTGGTATATCAGCAGCATCTCCTTGAATTAAATTCGAAGTAATACCATACTTGGCTAACCGCTTCATTACTTCTTTATTTTTATCATGGATATCTATACCATATAAATTTTTAGCATATTTTCTTAGTTGAGGGAAAAATATTCCACTGCCATATCCAATTTCAAGTAAGTTATTAACCTTAGTATTCCCAATTAGTGATAGTAAAAGCTTATATCGTTGATTACTAATTTTACCTAAGATAAATTGATAGTTCCATGCTGCTTGGTCGATCTCGCTTGTTTTAATTAGATCATTTAGGGGTAATAACTCTATATTACCAACATGGGTAAATCCATTCATTTTTATCTCCAACTTAACAAAGAAAAATAGTAACTTTAATTAATTATACTTAACAAATCCCTGGCATAAAATCCCCGCTTCTACAGGAAAAAATAAATGAAGAAGTTTCAAATAAAAGATATTTAATATTGTATTGAATAGAAAAGTAATAAACTACTTTGCATAATATATATATTTAAGTATTTATGTAAATAAAAAATTGCTAATTAGCAAATATTATTTTTGAAATTATAAGTTTACCAGAATCTTTGCCATTTACTTTTAATTAACCTTAAAATTATTTCCACCGTAACTAATTTGCCGATCCAAGCAAATTGTCTTTCAGCATATAATTTTTGCAAAAATTTGGATGATATATAATTTCTTATTAGTGCATCTTTAGTAAAGATTAAATCATCAGTTTGACTTCTTAAATTGTTATTAATCCAAGAATTCCAATTTTCAAGATGGCCAATTTGTTTACGAGTAAGTGTCTTTATCAACTTTTCGTATCCTTTTCTGTAAAAAGTATAAGTCTTATATACATGATCATTCGTTAGCACGATTGTTGGTTTCGTAAATTTAAACGGGATCTTTGAAAATTTTGGAGAAAGTTTTCTCAATATATATGATTGTAAAATCATAGTTTCTCTGCTTCCAAATTTTGGGCTATTGAATTGTGAAAATGTCAATTTAGACTGTTGAATTGAATAAGCGATTTTTGTTATCTCATTGTCCCATGCTAGAACTCTTTGCGTTAAATAATTACTTGCTATTTTCCATTCACCTCCAAAATGTCCGGGGCCGCTCATAAAAACTTCATAATTTAAATGGTGTTTAGATGAAGTAATTTCTCCGTAATTATTTATTAAGTAGGTTGACTTATCTTGGATTTCATTTTTAAATGATTTAACATTTTCTTCAAAGATAAAATCCCATTGATTGTCAAAATCCAGCGAACCATTTTTAAACAAATTATAAAGTTCTTTTGAAATTACGCCAGGGTAACCTCCATGGCCTCTGAAAAGCCCATCTAAAAGGATTCCACTTAATGCTAGATTAAAATTACAATTGATTGATAATGTTTTGTAAACATGCAAAAGTGATGACCTTAAAATTCCCTGCAAACCTGATGATAAATAAACTGTTTCGAAAATATAATTAGGCAACTGATTTAAGAATTCACTGTCAAAATTGATTTCCTTATGTTTAATATTTAGCGATTGGGTTGTCCTTTTAGCCCCATTTATATCAACACAATTTGCTTCACCATAAGTGTATGCAGTAACTTGATTATGATCAGGTGCTAATGCTAAAACTGTTCTTCCATCCCAGCCATTTGTAAGGGCACAAGCGATTTCAGATGATTCAGGATAATATTTAGGAACTTGTTTCTTAAATATTTCACATGCATATTCTAAAGCCTCATGTCCTTTTAGTAAAGGATTTCGAACTTCAAAAACAGGAGCGTATTTATCAACTCTATATTCATTATTAGTAATATCACATTCTAGAATAGATGCCGGGGGTAGTTTTGAAACATTTTTTAAAAAAGTCGTCTCGTCAACTGTAAATGAGAAAAACAAATAATCATACAGCCATTTTTCATTAAACTCCGGTTCATTTAATATTTTTACAAACAGAGACAGTTCGGTTGAAAAAATTATTTCTTCTTTGTCAACAAAATAATAAACAGGGTGCTGTGACCTTCTATCGCTTACTAAATAAAAACGTTTTTCTACTTTATCAAAGAACGAAATTGCAAATACGCCATTTAGTTCTTCTAATTTTTCCCACTCTTTTTTTTCTGCTGTATTAATTAGGAAAGTAAAGGGGACAGTTTCGTAATCGATTAAATCACCGGCAAATATTACGACCCATCTTTCATTTCTAAAATTTCTATTTCCTTTTACTGGAGCTGAATCTAAAAATGCTGTGCTGAATAAATTATTATTTTCTTCAAATGTGCTTACTGAAAAATTACCAGCTTGATTCAAACCGTTTTCAATTTCAATCTTATTAGGCATTTTTTTAGATATACTTCGATACGAAAGGAAATTTGACATATTTAGTTCCTTGTTATTAATTACGTTGAACAATTTTAGATCAAAAATATTTATATCCCCTCAAACTGGTATAAAGTATCTAATCGAATTCATTTGACTCTCTTGTCTTTGAAAATTATAATTTAGATAACCAATAAAATCATAATAGTTATGTTTTAGCATAAATTAGTGACACAAAACTTGATACTTTTATTTTATTAATTTCAAGCAAAAATATATTCGTGAATATTTCTCTGCTTAAACTCTTTAATGACAATTTTAGCAGTTTATTTAAAACTCAAATCACTGAACAGTGGTCATAATTGTGGAAGTTTAGATTAGGATTGAAATTTAAGTTCAAATATATTGCCAAGAATTATTATTCAAATTATATTGAAATTCAGTAATATTCCCCCTCCGGCAAAAGCCTTACATTTCATTTAGTTAAAAAATTTTTAACCATCCGTAAAGATTTTAATATCATCAGAACGGGGTTCCCATATTCATAGATTGCAGATTAAATTATATAATTTAATATTTATTGCGGTTTAAATTTCTAAAATTCATTTCTCTCAATCATCATAAGTATCAATTTCTAATAACAATCTATATAATCTTAATTGATTCTCTGAAATAATTTTTTTAATATCGCTATAAGTAGTTTGAACTTTTGCAATAACAAATCAATAAATTATTTTATTAGAGAGCATCTCTGTATTGAGTAATCTTTTTAAATTTTAAATTTATTTCACTAAAGTATTTTCATATACTTTCTTTTTATAGGATTAACAATTACATGAACAGAACCAAGAGTGAAATAAATATTGAACTGGAAAAAAGTTTAAAAGAACTTTCTGACTATAAATTGGCTTTAGATCAATCAAGTATTGTTGCAATTACTGATCAAAGGGGAATTATAAATTACGTTAATGAAAACTTTTGTAAGATATCTAAGTATTCTCAACAAGAACTTCTAGGACAAGATCATCGCATTATTAATTCTGGCTATCATCCTAAAGAATTTATTCGTGATCTCTGGGTTACAATTGCAAACGGCAGAATCTGGAGAGGGGAACTAAAAAACAAAGCAAAGGACGGTTCATATTACTGGGTAGATACAACAATTATCCCTTTTCTAAATGAACAGGATAAACCATATCAATATGTTGCGATACGTGCGGATATTACTCCAAGAAAAAAAGTCGAACAAGAATTGCTGTTGCTTAATGAAGAACTTGAAATGCGGGTCAAACATCGAACGGAAGAATTGGAATCATTTACTTATTCAGTTTCTCATGATTTACGTGCTCCATTAAGGGCAATCAATGGTTATGCTAAAATGTTTGAAGAAGATTATATTGAAATATTAGATGATGAAGCGAAACGTTTATTAGGTGTTATTCAGGATAATGCAAAAAAGATGGGAACCTTAATTGATGAGCTTCTTGCATTTTCAAGATTAGGAAGAAAAGAATTAAACAAATCAAAGATAAATACTAAAGAACTAACTCAGAATATAATATCCGAATATTATAAATCATCATTAGAGAAAGTTGATATAAAAATTGAAGATTTGCCTGAAGTTATTGCCGATTATTCTCTGATGCATCAGGTTATGCTGAATTTGATTTCTAATGCTTTTAAATACTCAGTCCATGTGGAAAAACCATGTATTGAAATAAGCTGTAAAGCAAAGGATGATGAAATAATTTTCTTTGTGAAAGACAATGGAGCTGGGTTTGATATGCGATATTCGGATAAATTATTTGGTGTCTTTCAAAGATTGCATAGTACACATGAGTTTGACGGAACTGGTGTCGGCTTAGCAATAGTCAAACGAATTATTACACGGCATGGTGGAAGAGTCTGGGCGGAAGGAGAAATAGGAAAAGGAGCAACTTTTTATTTTAGCTTACCAATAATTAATGAATAAATAACACGAGGGAAATATGCCTGATACTGAAGTAGAAATTTTATTAATAGAAGATAATCCTAATGATGCCGAATTAGCCATTAGAGCTTTAATGAAAAATAAAATCAAGAATAAATTAATTCATCTGAATGACGGTGAAATTGCTCTTGAATTTCTTTTTGGGACCGGCAGATATGAAGGAAGGGATGTTCTTAAAAAACCCAAAGTAATTTTACTGGATTTGAAAATGCCCAAAGTTGGCGGCATTGAACTTTTAAAAAAAATTAAAGCTAATGATAATACTAAAAATATTCCGGTAGTAGTTCTGACTTCATCCAAAGAAAACCCGGATATTGAGCAGAGCTATGCGCTGGGAGCAAATAGTTATATAGTGAAACCTGTTGACTTTGATAATTTTATAAAGGCCGTATCTGATATTGGATTTTATTGGATGATATTAAACGAACCTCCTGTTTAAATAGAAGGAGAGAAAGATGATCTATGAACAAATTAAAAATATTGTATCTCGAAGATCTTCAGACAGATGTTGAATTAGTAAAAAGGGAGTTGATAAAAAATAAAATCGATTTTGAAATGCGTGTAGTTGAAGATAGAAATGACTACATAAAATCTTTGAGCGAATATACTCCCGACATAGTTTTATCCGATCATTCCTTGCCTGATTTAAATTCTCTTGATGCATTAAAGCTTTCTAAAAAAAACAATTCTTTCACACCTGTCATTCTTATTACGTCCACAATTCCCGAAGAGCACGTAATTGAAATTATGAAAGAGGGGGCAAGTGATTATATACTTAAAGACAGGCTGCAAAGACTGCCGTCTGCTATTATAAATGCTATTGAAAGAAAGCAGCTTGAAAGAGAAAGGCAGAAATATCTGGATGAAGTAATTGAGAGCGAAGCTTTAATGAAAGAGATTGAATATTTAGCACATATTGGAAGCTGGGAAAGTAATTTGAAAAAGGGGACTACCAAATGGTCAGATGAAATTTTTTTAATACTTGGAATTAAACCCGGGGAAATTGAACCATCATTTGAAAATTATTTTAACTTCCTTCATTCTGATGATAGGTTATATGTGGAAAAAACAATTAAAAATGCGATTGAAAATTTAAATGCACTTGAATTGAATTATAGGATAAGCGATAAAAACAATAATGTTAAATATATCTGGTCAGAATTTATGATTGATAGAGATGAAGATAACAAACCATTTATGGTGACTGGATTTATTCAAGATGTATCAGAACGTAAACAATATGAAGATTCACTAAAAGAAAGTGAATTAAGATACCGCGAGTTTTTTGAAAATGCGCCGGAAGCTATTTTAATTGTTAATTCGGATACAAGCCTGATTAATGATTGTAATAAAAGCGCCATTAAATTATTTAATTATAATAGAGATGAATTATCTAAAAAAAAGATTTCGGATTTAGATTTAAGTTTTATCCGTGCAGAAAATAATTCTAAAAAAAAATCATTTGCTGAAATCTTAAGTACAGTTGAAGGTGGGGATAATAGTTTCACATGTATTTATAAAAGTGAAAAAGGCGATACAATTCATTGTGAAGCTAGATTTGTCAAATTATTTAGTTCAAAGGAAAAATTAATAAGAGTAAGCCTTTTTGATGATTCAAATTGAAAAGCGGCTGAATACGAACATGGTATAATGATTTCAAATTCTGCTGGGAATAAAATTGAGGTTGAGCAAATGAAAAATATTATTTCTCATGAACTTCTTGCACCTGTTTCAAACATAAAAAAAGTTAGTGATAGGCTTAAGAGTTTGAATCTAAATCACGCTTAAAAAGATATGTTTAAGGAATTGTCAAATTCCATAAAAAACCTTGATGAAGCAATGTTAGAACTGACTAATCTTATTAAGTATAAAGATGCACCCCAATAATTTCTGTTAATTAAAAATGTCACACTGAACATGTCCAAGTGTGAAAGTTATTAGGATTTTTCTCCTTTGATAACCCTCAAAAGCGTGAAATATATTTTCTCTTAGTGGTTTCATATTGTAGTTGCTATGTGAGATCACTATGAAAAATAATTTTTGAAAAAATTAAAATGTCACGCTGAGCTAGTCGAAGCGTGAAAGGTAATATGATTTTCATCTTATAAAACCCGGCGAGAAATTCTAATAAATAAGTCAAAGATTAGTAATAACATACAGCGACAAATACAATAACTTGTCACACTAAAACTCTTACTCCCCTAAAATTAAGCAGTAATTAAATTGCACAAATTAGTATCAGTTAAAAGGAATAAAGTGAAAAA
>CAVVCO010000034.1:0-72664 GCA_963746735.1 uncultured Ignavibacteriales bacterium | reverse complement strand
ACTATTGAATATCAAATACCAAAACAATCTCATGTTAAGCTTGAGATTTATAATTTGCTTGGGGACTTGGTAACTCAATTAGTTAATGAAGATAAATCAGCAGGAAAATATAAAATCAGATTTAATGCTTCACAATATGCAAGCGGTGTTTACTTCTATAAACTAACTTCGGGCAATTTTATTCAGACAAAAAAATTAATCTTAATGAAATAAATTCAAAGGAAATATCATGAAACAATCATCGTTTTTTATCGCAGTATTTTTTTTGTTATGTAACTTTGCTATACATGCACAGTTTGATAACCTAATTGATAAAGTAAAAGATAAAGCTGATAACAAAGTAAATAATGCTGAAGACAGTCTTGTAGATAAGGCTATGAATCCATCAACATCAAGTAAGACAAATACCAACAACAATCAAGAAACAACTAATTCTGAAGAAACTGCAACAGCCGGAACTCAACAGCAAGCTGGTATCAAAGCTTACCAAAATTATGATTTCGTTCCAGGTGATAAAATTATTTTTGAAGATGATTTCACAGAAGATGAAAATGGAGAATTCCCTTCTCACTGGGATCTGGATGCAGGGCAGGCAGTTGTAAATAATATAGATGGCAAACCTTCATTCCTACTTACGGAGGGAAATTATTGCAGGGTATATCCTTTAATGAAAACCAAATCTTATTTAACCGATCCTTTTACAATAGAATTTGACTATTTTCCTAACGGCAATGCTGATGGCCCAATAATATTTTTAAAATACGTAAATAAAGATGGAGATGATGCAGAGGGTAATGTTCAGTTTAATGAAAGGGGTGGAGTTGAAACTGCATATTTCCCTAAAGATTTTAGCGCTGATTATCCTAATGAAGATGATAACACTTTTTTTAACAATTGGCATCATTGCGCCCTCATATATAAAAACAAACAGTTGAAATGTTATGTAGATCAATACCGAATTTTAGTCATACCTAATTTAAAAGCTGTACCTGTTTCTTTTGGATTTGGAGGAATTGGTGATAACACAAACCCAATTGTAATCACCAATGTTAGAGCAGCTGCGGGCGGCAGCATGAATATGATTGGCAAAAAATTTACGGGCTCTAAGATAGTTACGCATGGTATAACTTTCGATGTTGACAAGTCCGTTATAAAACCGCAATCGATGGGAACTATAAATAAAATTTTTGAACTAATGAAAAGCGATGGTTCTTTAAAATTTGAAGTTGACGGTCACACAGATAATACAGGAGAGGCAAAACATAATTTACAATTATCGCAAGAACGAGCAGATGCAGTAAAAGCAGAGCTTGTGAGCCTTGGAATTGATAGTTCAAGACTTACAACAAAAGGATTTGGTGATACAAAACCAATTGATTCAAATGATACCCCGGAAGGAAGAGCAAATAACAGAAGAGTTGAGTTTGTAAAAATTTAAAAGTGCCTGGGAGAAGATTTCGTTAAACTTGTTTAATGACCAGCTAAACGTAAAGCGCACTTCCAAAATCTCTTCTGTGCTTTAATGTTATTTCGTTATCTTCTCCTAAATATTTGAATATCGCAATACAGGCTTTTCTTGCCCCGTCATTATCATAGCCTCTGTCTTCTCTAATTATTGAGATAAACTTTTCAAGAGCAGAATCAAAATTTTGGTTTTTTAAATCAATAACAGCTGATAAATAAATATTTTTAACTTCAGAATCAGCGAATGTGTTTTCGTCACGGCTCAATAATTCAGCAATTGTATTAATTGCTTCAACCAATTCATGATTTTCAACGCTGCCGTCTGAATTTTGAATTAGTTTTAATGCCTCTTTAACATCATCAAAAAGTAAAATCTTTGCTAACAATATTTTAACATCATTGTTATTAACATCTCCACGATAAACTTCTTCAAGTATAACTTTTGCGTCTTCAATGCTGCCGTTCTTTAAAAGTAATTTTGCTTTTTCAATTTGATCTGTATATTTACTTGGAATAGATTTCTTCAGCCAATCTTTAATTTGGGGTTCAGGTAAAGCGCCTGTAAATTCATTAATAACTTCACCATTTCTAAAAAGTTTTACATTAGGAATACCGCGCACACCATAAGCGCCAGCTATCTCTGCATTTTTATCAGTATCAACTTTAGCAAGCTGCCAACTTTCTTTATTTTCTTCAGCTAACTTTTCAAGTATGGGACTTATCATTTTGCATGGCCCGCACCATTCAGCCCAGAAATCTACGAGCACTGGTATTTCGAAACTTTTTTCAATTACATCTGTTTGAAAATCTTTTATTTCGTAATTCATTTTAAACTCTATTTTTGGTTTTAAATATGATGCAAAAATAATTCACAAGTTGCAAAATATTAAGTTAGTTAAAGGAAGAAAAACATAAAATGGAGTTAGATTGAAAATCAAAATCTGAAGAAGACTTTATATATTAACCCAATTTCTTTAAAGAAATTAGGTTAATTAAATCGTACGTCATTGAATGAATAATAACAAGTGGAATTTAGTCTTGTTTACTTTCAATAAAATTTTCAGGATTGTAGCCATTATCTTTTAAAATATTATTTATTTCATTCATCGTATCTTCATCAAGTTTTTTTGTCCTGCTTAAAATCCAGCCGTATTTTCTATTTGGTGTTCCAACAACCGCCCATTTATAATTTTCATCAAGTCCGATAATCCAGTAGTCGCCCCAGAAAGGACGTATTCCAAGAAAGCTTACAAAGCTGACTTTCAATTTCGCATTTGTTTTTTTGTCCACAACTTTGGCTACTCCTTCAGCATCATCAACTTCACCTTCTTCATCAATGCATGAATTAACAACTTTAATATCCCCATCTTCATCTATAAAATATTTAGCAGTAGTTCCTTTTACACATTGAGTTTGGAATTTATTTGGAATGCGGGCAATCTCATACCAAAGACCTGCATATTTTTTCAAATCAACATGAGCGACTGTTTTTACCTGACTAGATTGTGAAAATAAATTTACTGTTAGAATAAAACTTAAAGATACGGCTGCTGCAATTTTAATTTTCATGATTAAAGATTCTATTATTTTAAAATGGATAAATTTTATGTTTTATATAAATAAATGAAAAATTGAATAATTTAGTTTAATGATTAATGGCAGCAGGCAATGTAAAAAAGAAGGTAGATCCAGAATCTTTTTTGCTAAGCACATTTATTTCCCCCCCCTGCTTTTCTACTAATTCCTTGCACAAAATTAAGCCAAGGCCTGTTCCGGCTTCTTTAGCTGTTCCGTATGTAGAATAATTGCTGTCTATTTTAAATAATTTTTGTATGTTTTCGTTAGATATTCCCACACCGTCATCAGCGACGTTAACTGTTATCCAATCATCATTTCGTTCAGTTGAGATTATAATTGTACCACCCTGTTTTGTAAATTTTATTGCATTAGTAATTAAATTTCTAAGTACTGTTTCTGTCATTTTAATATCAGCCGAAACAAAAAAATCCTGGTCAATAATTATTTTTAAATTTATATTTTTATTTTTTAAGCTCTGTTCGTATAGTGCTTTGCTTTCATGGACTAATCGTAATAATTTGAATTTCTCCGGATTAAAAGAGATTTTCCCAAGCTGCATTCTTGACCACTCTAAAAGATTTTCCATTAAACCAAAAGCTTGCTTGGAAGTATTTAAAGCGTCTTTAATCAGGCTCTCTTTACTTTCTTTATCTATATCATCTTCAACAATTATTTCTAATAAATTCATGAGGGCACCTAAAGGATTTCGCAAATCATGTGAAATGATTGAAAAGAATTTATCTTTAGCATTATTAATTTCAACCAGCTCGACATTAACTTTATTAATTTTGTCCTCATATTCTTTTTGTGAATTAATATTTGTACATGAACCTATAAATCCCATAAAAATATTTTCTTTGTTCAACCGGGGAGTTCCGTTAATAATCATCCATTCATAATTTCCATTTTTATCTTTAAATCTGAATTCTGAGGTGAAAATTTTTTTTGAATGAAAAGCATTTTTATAAATTCCCATAAGTTTATCAAGATCTTCAGGAAAAACATTTTTCAGCCAATTCATCCCTAATTGTGCGCCAATATTTCCGCCAGTATAACTAAGCCAGGTTCTATTTACGAAACTAAAAAAACCATCGACATCTGCCATCCAGATCATAACAGGGGCAGAATTAGCCATGTTTTCAAATCTTCCTTCATTATCTTTTACAAATTCACCTTTCATCTTATAAGTAGTAAAATCAACTATTGTTAGATAAAATTCGGCACTAGATTTATCCGAAGGTTTATTATTTATTAATAATAAGGCATGAAAGTAATCATTGTCATTTTTTTTAATTCTTAATTCTATTAACATCTGTTCTGAAGAATTATGGGCATTTTGAAATACCTCCCTAAATCTTAATTTATCTTCAGGATGAATAAACTCCGTAAATTCTTTCCCTATTATTTCTTTAGTATCGATTCCCAGCAATGTTAGACATTCCGCATTAAGATTTAATACAACTGATTCATGATTAAGAAGCAAATGAGCTAAATTGAAATTTTCCATTTGAGAAAAAGTTTTACTTCCCATGTTTTTGTCGGAGTGAAATTGATTTAAATTATTTGGGGATTCCATTAGTTATTCAAACAACTTTGAAACGTAATTAATGATTAATTCTATTTACTAAGATTTTAAATACTATTGAGGAAAACATATTATAAAATAACTTATTAGTTGATTCAAGTTAAATAATTTTAATATGAATTTCTCCATTTTACGTTTGAAATATTTCAGCTTTCCCGATTCAATATCCTAAATATCAAAATTTTTAGAAGATGAATACTATTCTGTAAATGTTGATCATATCTATAATACTGTAAAAATCAACAATATTATATAAAAACACCTGTGCCGCCTTGAAACAAGTTATCAAAATAATGCAGTAATTATTGCAAAATCTAAAGGAAAAAAATACCGTAATTGAACTTATCAAAATAAGTGTAAGTACAATTTACTTAACAAGTCTTGGTATTGACATTGTATAATAACACTAATTAAAAAAAAGTAGATCGGGATAGAAAATGAAAATACAAAATACATTAACTAAAAGAGGGCAAAATAAAATGGTCAAATATTTCTTAACAATAATGTTACTTTCTCTGCTGGCTATTGGATGTAACCAGGAATCTAACTTGGTTTCTCCCCAGGATACTGTAAATAATAGTCAAGTTGTGAGCGAACCAAACTGGATTACATTACCAGTTAGTCAGTCATTAAAGAAAGATGTATCTGTAAGTCGGATGCTTTATGGTGATCAGGAATCTTTATTAGAAATTAATACAGGCTATGCAGGCGGGCCAATGGGTTGGATATCAATTACAGCTAATGCAAGATTTCAACGCTATTCTTTTACAGGTCAAAGATATACAACAATGTCTATTAGTGATCAATTTGGAACAGCAACTTTCTCTCCATCCGGCAGCTTCACAAAACCGGTTATATATAATTTAACAATAATGGGTGTTGACTTAAGTAATGTAGATCCGAAAACAGTCACTTTTGTTTATATGGCAGAAGATGGAAAATATTATAAAGCAGCTTACGATTACATTTACGTAGAAAAGCAATCCGGTAAACTACAAATAGTTAATGCACATCTTCCTCATTTTTCAAGATATGGATTTGTTAATTAGGATATAAAAAGTATATAAAAATGCAAAAGTCCAATAACATATTTAATACTGAATTGTCAAAGCTTTTGAGCGAATATTTTGATCTCGAAAGCTTTGGCAAATTAAACTTTAATCTGATTCAAGAAAAAGATGAAGAGGGCATTTCTGAAAAAATAAATAGCTTCTACAAAGAACAATTAAAAATAAATATTGACAGCAGTACTGAAAGAATTAAGGTCGACAGAATTATAACATTTTCAGAAAAAAAATTAGAATTCAATCGTTTCTTTGAATTATTATTAGAGCTTGGTAAAATTTGTGAGTCGGACGGCAAACTTGATTTGGCAACTGAAATATTTAGAAAAGCTAATAAACAAAATTTAAGTGATATTCAGAAAGCAGATTTATTATTAAGCATAGCTAATGTTTATTGTAAAAGAGCGGATTGGTCAAAATGCATGACAACTTTAGGAGAAGCAGCCCTCCAATATAAAATGGCTGGTAAAGTAACAGGTATAGCAGAATGTGAAAATTTATTGGGAACCATTTTCGGAGAACTGGGAGATATGGAAAATGCAAAAAGTCATTTTTCTAACAGCCTATCTCTTATTGAGGCCAAAACAGAACCTGAATTAGCAGCTAATCTTGAAACTAATTTAGGTTTAATTGAAAATATTACTGGCAATCCAGCCGGGGCATTGCTGCATTTGCAGAGTGCATTTAAAATTCATGAGTCATTAAATAATCTTAGAGAAATCTCTGAAACTAAATTAAACATCGGCTTAATATATTTAGAATCGGCAAATTATACTTCAGCAATAAATGAATTCGATGAGGGAATCAAGTCTGCAAAGCAGGGGAATTACCTGGCGATTTTATGTTTAACATATCACGCAAAATCTCAAGCTTTGCTTGCCATCGATGCAATTAAGGAAGCACTTGAGTTTGCTGACAAAGCATTAGAGATAAGCCATTCAATTGATGATAAGCTAACCCTGGCAGATATCTATAAAGTGAAAGGAATAATTGAAAGAAAACTTAAAAATTTCAACTCATCAGAGAATTTTTTGCTGAGCAGTTTAAGGATAAACACTACTTTAAAAAATGAAATGAACTTAGCTGAAACTTCCTTTGAGTTAGCGCAATTATATTTGGAATTAAATAATTCGGAATTAAAAAATTCTTACTTGCGAAGTTCGTTAAACTATTTCAAAGAAATAAACGCTTCAATAAAAGTGAAGCAAATAGAAGAAATGTTAGAAAATCAGGCAGCATAAAAAAGATTTTAAATGACAAACAATAAAGAAAATATAGTTGTTGACCTCAAAAATTTGATACTAAAATATATGTCGGAAGAACTCACACTGAGTTTTATTAAAAAGCTAGAAGAGATCAATTCATCAAATAATAAAACACTTAATATTTCCGATATAGATAAATTACAAGTAGAATATGAACTGCCTCAGAGCATTAATTATCGTTTATTAATTGATAAGGTTATTACTTACAGCGAGAAAATTTTAGCGAAGGAACAATACTATAAATTAATACTCGATTTAGCTCAGTTAATGCTGTTTGTTGGTGAAAATTCATTTGCATTGGAAATATCCGAAAATTTATATTTTAAATTAAATTCAAGTGACGAGTATACTCTTTTATGTGCAGAATCCTCGTTAATGGTTTCTAAAGTTTACTGGGCACAAGCCTTATGGGACGAATCAAATTACTTCATCACTGAAGCGATGCAAATGTTTTTATCTGTATCAAGCAAGCAGGGATTGGCTAAATGTGAAAATATGCTTGGAACTTTATATGGTGAAAAAGGTAAGTTCGAAAAAGCAAAAATACATTTTGAGAACGCTCTAATATTCTTAAGAGATGCAGAGGATTTACATACCTCTGCCATGATTTTAACTAACCTTGGTATTATTAGTACAATGCAAGGGGATTTTGAAAAAGCAATTTGGAATTATAAAAATGCAGTTAAAAAATTTGAAGAAGTAAAAGATACCCGTCGCTTATCAAGAACATATCATAATGTGGGGATGCTGCTTACCCAAATGAAAAACTACGATGCAGCCTTAGAGGAATTTAATAAGTGTATAACACTTTCTCTTACAAATAACTATCTTTCAAATTGCGCCATTGCATATATTGGCAAAGCATTTATATATACACAATTAAAAAATTCTCCTCTCGCCGATGCTTATGCAAATAAAGCGATGGAAATAGCTTGTAAAATTAATGATACTTTATCAATCGCAGATATTTATAAGATTAAAGGAATGATACAAAATGATATGGATAATTTTGAGCTTTCAGAAGAATTATTTGAAAATAGCATTAGGTTAAATAGAGATATAGAAAATGAACTAAACGAAGCTGAAAGTTCTAATGAAATGGGAAAACTTTTAGAAAAAAATAAAAAGAAAGAAGAGGCTTAAAAATATAATCTCGTGGCAAATAATAATTTTCTAAATGTTAAAAATTAAAAACAAATATTAAACTTGAATCTTTTCTCACTATTAGACTAAAACTCTCCAATTTAATTTCATAAATTATTTATCCAATCAACAATTTTCATTTTTTAAAAAATGTAAGTACAGTTTGATTAAAAATCTTTGGATGTTCCTGCAGCGCATTGTGATGCGAATTTGGAAATATGCACAACTCTGCATCCGGAATTGATTCAAATATTTTTAATGTATGTTCCGGTTTAATAACATCATGATCGCCTGCCATAATTAAAACCGGGCAGTGAATTGTATGCAAACTGTCATACGAAATATTCGGCTCGTCAAGCATCATCTTATTAAGTGCAATTTCTATTTTTGAAGCGGTAGTATTATGTTCAACAAAATTTTTCATATCAAGAATATCGCTGTATTTAAATGCTGTTGAGTCCGGTGTTGTATTCGCTCCCGATACAGCAAGTTTTTTTACTTTGTCGGGATATTTCAAAGCCATAATTAGACCGTTTATTCCGCCATCGCTCCAGCCTAAAACATAAGCTGAGTCAATATGAAGTTGATTTAACAAAGCATTAAAATCTGAAGCCATTAAATCATAAGAAATAGAATCCGGTGAACCCCCGGACTTCCCTTGTAGCCTGCTGTCAATTGCAATAACATGATAGTGTTTTTCAAAAAAAGGAATTTGATTACTAAAAGCTTCAATTGAACCGCCATTGCCATGAAGCATAATTAATGGCTCACCACTGCCATAGGTTTCGTAATATAGTTTAATTCCATTCACCAATGCATAATGGCCGGCTTTAGTGTTGTTTCCATATTCCGTTTTGTTTGTTTGTGCAAAAATATTTGAAGCAATAAGTATGAATAATAAAATCAAAATCTCAGCTTTAATCACAATTCTGTTAATTTCAAGTGATTCTAGTTGTGAATTAATTTTGGATATTGAAATGCTGCGATGTTTCATATACATACATTTACCTATTGAATAAAATTTTAATCTACAGAAAATAAACAAAAATAATTATTCAAGAACTTATATTTCAAAAAAATAATCTTAACATATTATTTGTGACAAATATCAGATAAAAAATTTTACGCTGTCCCTCTTTGCATTTTAAACACACTACTCTATCATAACCAAACTAGCTTCTAGATTGCAGACTATATCTGTAAAGATTTCTTTCATTGATCTCAAATTACACTTAGAAAAGCGTGGAGAATAAATTTGTTCGATTCTAAATTCTTATATCACTAATTAAATTAAGGAGCTATGTATGAAACAAAAATTTCTTTGTGTTGTTTTATTTCTAGTTACTGCTTTATACCCTGTTTATGGAAACATCCCTGGAAATAAACTCATAAAAACTTTTATTTCTCATTTACCGTCAAATACAACTCATGTTGCCACTACGGAATCTGTAATGCTTTCCGATAATGCTGAATACGGGAAAATAATGATTGATGGTGATGGCATGACTTTGTACTTTTTTACGAAGGATAAAGACACTAGCGATTCTGATTGCAATGGAACATGCATTTCCAACTGGCCTGTCTTTTATGCCGATACATTAAATATAGGAGCTGGCCTTGAACCTGGAGATTTTGATGAAATCATGCGCTCAGATGGTAAACCACAGATTACTTACAAAGGCTGGCCATTATATTATTTTATTGGCGATAATGCTGCTGGCGATGTAAATGGTGAAAATGTCGGCGGCGTTTGGTTCGTAGCTAAACCTAACTATACAATTATGCTGCTAAATAGTCAGCTAGTTGGAAATGATGGTATTGAATACAATAGTAATTATCAACCAGGACAGGAAATACTCCAATATTTTGTAGATGGCTACGGACGTACACTGTATATATTTACTCATGACTCTAAAGACAAAAATAATTTTACAAAAAGTGATTTTACCAACAATTCTGTATGGCCAATTTTCGAAGATAGTCTTAATGCACTGCCTTCTATTTTAGATAAAAATAATTTTGGGATTATAAACGTATTTGGACACAACCAGATTACCTATAAGGGATGGCCTCTTTATTATTTTGGAATTGACAGTTCTACTCGGGGTAATAATCGTGGTGTCAGTTTCCCAAGTCCCGGGGTTTGGCCTGTAGCTAAAGCTTCTATTGAATCTGCACCTGAAAAAGTGATACTTACAAACAACAGTAATTATGGTAATATTCTTACCGATGGTGCTGGAAACACTTTATACTTTTTTACTAAAGATAAAGACATAGCAGCGTCAGACTGCAATGGTGGGTGTGTTGCTGCCTGGCCAATTTTTTATTCGGATAGTTTAATTATTGGAGCCGGACTTGAATCGAAAGATTTCTCGACAATTATTCGTAATGATTCGCTTCTGCAAACTACATATAAAGGGTGGCCTTTATATTATTACATCGGCGACAGTACCCCTGGAGATGTAAATGGTGAAAATGTCGGTGGTGTTTGGTTTGTTGCTAAACCAAACTATACAATTATGCTGATAGATAATCAGCTGGTTGGAAATGATGGGGTAGAATACAATAGTCAATATCAACCTGGACAGGAAGTTGTTCAATACTTTGTTGACGGGTATGGTCGCACACTTTATACTTTTACACCCGATACCTATAACAAAAATAATTATACAAAAGCGGATTTCAGCAACAATGGCTTCTGGCCTATTTTTGAAGATAGTTTACAGACTGTACCTTCCGTTCTAGATTCCAATAACTTTGAAATGATAGATATATTTGGACACCAACAATTAACTTACAAAGGATGGCCGCTCTATTATTTTGGGCCTGACAGTATGAAGCGCGGCAGCACAAAAGGTGTCAGCGTTCCGTCACCAGGTATATGGCCGGTTGCTAAGGCTACATTAGATAGCGCCACAATTACAGGAATTGAAAACGGCAAAGCCAATTCTAAATTACCGGTTGCATATTCACTATCTCAAAATTATCCAAACCCTTTCAACCCTTCTACAAATATAAAGTTCTCGATCATAAATTCTGAAGGAGTTACGTTAAAAATTTATAACAGTCTTGGGCAGGAAGTAGCAGTATTGTTAAATAAAGTTTTACCGGTTGGAAATTATAATTTTACATGGAATGCAGCCAGCGTTCCAAGCGGCGTTTACTTCTATTCAATAACAACAAATCATTTTCGTTCTACTAAAAAAATGATTTTGCTTAAATAAAAATCTAATTAATCATAATTTGAAATTGCCGTTTCATCTTAGCAATTAAGATGGAACGGCTTTTTTCATATTTAAAATTATACTTTGTTCCATTTGTACACTTGTCACTAATTCAAATTAGGAAATACTTAATAAGATACAATAGAAAATTAATTAATGTATTCTAAAGGAAATAAGACAGAAACTGCCTTACTGTTTTATCCAAATTCAATTAACAAATAACTTCAAAGAAAGGAAGGCAGAAATGCAATCTTCAAGAATAAAAACAGCTAAATATATTATTGTGATTTTAACTGTATTCGCTCTAATGTCAGTTACAGGCTGCTACAAAAATCAGGATTACTCTACAACTCCTAATAATAACGGAGGGACACCAGGAGCAAATGAAATATTTATGCAAGGAATGACTTTCACTCCGGCTGATAGAACAATTTCTGCTGGAACTACTATCACATGGACAAACAAAGATAGCTATGCACATACAGTGACAAGCGGAACACCAGGTTCCCCATCTGGATTATTCGATTCGGGAAATGTTGAGGCAAATGGGCAATTTTCATTTACATTTAATACTGCTGGAACATTTAAATTTTATTGCAAAATTCATACAATGATGACCGGAACAATTACGGTTCAATAAATTGAAAAGGTAGGACAGACATTTCTGTCCGTCCTTTTAATTCTTAAATGAACTTTCTAATCATTATTCAAATATAAATTCAAAACGCTGTCATCCTTTATTAAATCTTTTATTTCTTTATATGGAATAAAAACTTCAATTGCACCGTATACATAAGCGGCCACTTCATAAGGGTTGAAAACAAATAACAAACCCTTCTTTTTAATTAGGAAGTTATCATTCAATTCAAAATTATTTTTGTCAAACCAATAGCCGGCTTCATTTAAGTTTTCACCCGGCTTTAATTTCTGTTTCTCTCTAAATATTTTTTCACCAACTTTATTTAAAGCATCTTCAAAACCTGGTTTAAATAAGTCGTCAAGTTCAAGTGCTTCTCCAGTTTGTAAGTTAAAATTAATAAAACTAGTCGTTGAGTTTGGATGAGCACCCCCCATATAATAAAATTCAGTATTTGTTAAACTGAATACTGAATTATTCACACCGCTGACAGAAATATTTCTTTCTATTGTCCAGCTTTGATTCCGGTCGGAAAATTGCTTTTGAAATTCATTAAAGCTTGAAAGAAAATCGTTAGCCATTGAATCAAAATTTGTATATGATTTGTCTTCACCGTAAGGGGCAAGTAATGTGCTCATAATATTCTGATTGATTTTATTCATAGCCTCTTTATTAGATGCATCAGTTATTTGAGGATAATCAAATTTTATTTCTGCACACGAACTTTTAATCGAACCACAATCCCCGGTTTTTCTATCAAAAGTAAACATTTTATATGTTGGTGCTTTTTCTTGTGGTAGTTCTTCATTTTTCTTATTACATGAAATGAATTGAACTGCTGTAAGAATTAAGAATATAAAAGTTAAATATTTTTTCATTTTAAGCTCTAAGTAATTAAAGTAACTCTATATCACATTTTTGTTTGATACACCGCATATTTTAAAATTTTGTTTAAATATCTATAAAGAGAAATTACTTATTGAAACATAAGACAAATAATTTATTTATGATATTCATTAATAAATTAGATAACATTTTTCATAAAATAATATCCCCAGGCTAAGTGAAGCGTTACATGGGGAGAATTTTTTTTATTCTCCACTTTATAATTTATTTAAAAATAAAATTATTGACTTAGATTAAATGAAATTCTAATATTGGAACTCAATCCAAATAAATTAAATCATTTTTTGTGGAGGAAAAATTGCCCAAAGCATCTTCAGAAAATAATTTTCCAGGCTGTACAATTTCATTTTTAAGAAAACTCTCAAAAAATAATAATAGAGAATGGTTCGAAGCTAATAGAGAGGAATACAACAAAAACTTTTTCGAACCGGCACAGGATTTTGTAGTAAACATGGGTGCTAAATTATTCGAGCTTTCCCCTTTTATTACAGCATACCTAAAATTGATAAATCAATTTTTAGAATTCACCGAGATGTTAGATTTTCAAAGGATAAATCTCCTTACAAAACTAATCTTGGAGTTTATTTCTGGGAGGGTTCAAAAAAAATGGATAGCCCTGGATTTTATTTTCATGTTGAACCGAAAGAATTTTTCATAGGAGCCGGTATATATATGTTTCCTCCCGACATGCTGAAAAAATACCGGAACCTTGTGGCAAATACCCAAGCTGGAGATGAATTGAATAAAAAAATTAAAACAATATTAAAGAATAAAAAATATTCACTCGGCGGAAAAAAATACAAAAAAATCCCCAAAGGATTTAACCCGGATTCAAAGAATGCTGAGCTTCTATTGCATGAATCGGTTTATACATTTTATAAAAGTAATAATCTTGATGAATTAAAAAATAAAAATCTACTTAATTTTGTCTATAAAGTTTTTAAAGATATGTCCCCGTTACATTTCTGGATGGTAAAATATTTATCTGTAAAATCAATTTGAAAAAAATATCATCAAAAAATTTAAACCCAGTTTCTTAGAGAAACCGGGTTTATTATAAAACTATCAGAATATAATTTTTAATTATTTAAAAACTACATCTAATATTTCCTTCCAAAGCAATGGAAGGTTTTAAAAAATTTTTCCCAGACAAGCCTATGATGCCTTGTTTAATCCCATATTCATTTCTGTATGAACCGGAAATAGAAATATTTAATGGAAAACCTTTAAATCTAAATCCAGCCTCAGGGGAAATCGAAAGATAATTTGCTGTGGATTTATCATCTGTATAATCTCCGAAAGTTTGTTTTGTCTTACTCCAATAAGTTAATTGAGCCCCGGCATACCCCCAGCCGCAATCTCCCCAGCACCATTTATAATCCCCCCCGCCATAAATTGCTAATTGATTTCCCTGATCATAATCTACATCCGAGTAAATAGGCATTTCAGTTAAATAGTCATATGATGTTATTTGCTTTTGGGTTCCGGCAAAAGTATCCCAATAGTTCATCCCGACGTAAACCTTTGAGTGATGACATAATTTATACATAAAATCCAAAGTGACACCTAATGCATTTTGCTTATCTGTTGCATTGCTTTCATCTTTTGTACCGTCATATTGATACTTCACTCCAAGTCGAGATCCAAGCCTAATTCCTCCTAATCTTCTCGTTCCTATATCAGCTCCTGGAGTAAAAGTGAAACCATTATCAGAATATCCTACTCCATACATATTCATATCCCCTGGTTTCCATTTTTCTTGTATGAAAGATAATTCCCCTCCAGCACCCCAATACCATTTCGAATCGCCTATAACGAATCTTCCCCCATTGTATCTTCCATATAATATTTCATTAAGCCTTGTATAAACATCGCCCTGGAAATTGTCTTGTTTATTGCCGTCCACATCATAAGCACTTGTGCTTCTCAAATAGTTAACATCAAACCCCACTTTAATAGGGCCAAAATTTAATTTCTCATGATCTTTATTTTTCCAGCCATGGTCTGCCCCAATAAATTCATCAGAATAAATTCCACCGGAATCATCGGTTTTATCGCCGGCAAAAATATCCTGTGGAACTAAAAATATGAGAAGCGCTCCAAACAAGTAAACAAATTTTTTCATTGAACCCTCCGAAAAAATGATTGTTAATAAATTTGGGAAATTATAATGTCCAGCAGCACAAGTAGTTAGAATGCAGAAGGAATAATTTGAAAATACGAAATTTAAATAGTATCTGGCAAGTAATATTTTTATAATACTGAAATTAGGACGAATTCATATCGATAATATATCGTTGCAAATAACAGGTTATTCAATTATTAAAGTCTTTCAGAAAAGGAATAATTTATTCAAAATCGGACTAAGAAATTCATAAATAAGCTCGTTTTTATGGGCAGGCATTCAAATAATAAAACCTATAATAAATCATTTTTTCTCATAAAATTAATTAGCAAATTTGGTATTTTATCGCTATGTTTGACTCCCCGGTAATAAGCCGGACTTTATATTATATTATTTTTAGAGGTTCTTTAGTGAGTACTAAATTATTTGTAGGTTCCCTTCCGTGGTCAATAGATGACCAAGGTTTACAAGATGCTTTTGAAGAGCATGGCACAGTCGTTTCAGCAAAAGTTATAAAAGACCGTGAAACCGGCAGGTCAAGAGGTTTTGGATTTGTTGAAATGGAGAATTCTACACAAGCACAGAATGCTATTAAAGCATTAAATGATTCGGAATTAAACGGAAGAAATATCGTAGTTAATGAAGCAAAACCACGTAGCTAAATAGATATTTTAATACACTTTTTTTGAATTGTATGAAGGCGTTTTTATAGACGCCTTTTTTGTTTTAAAGAATTTAAAATTTAGTATTTGTTCTAACTTTTCACCAAGATTGCTTTATAAATATTATCCAATCGATTTCTATATTCCAAAATATTCTCTCTACGTTCATTTCGAACATCATCATAATTAGATTCATATCTCACATTAAGTAATTTTTTAAATAAGAAAAACAGTAATCCTATTAATGATTGCTTTTCATATTTTTCGAGCACAACCGTGTCCAAAAGTTCGTTTTTCAGTAGTGGCGGTATAAATCCCGAATTACTTACTTTATCATTAAATGCCTTAGCTTCTTTTTTTAAATCATTATACAAATCATCAGTTAAAATGTTTTGAGAATATATAAAATCAGAATAGTCAATTAGATATTCAAGATATTTTATTAAACCATTTACATTTGAAATCTCTTTTGACATACAATTAAATTTTTATAATAACCAAAATTTATAATAATAATTATTATTTTAAATTACATTTAATTCCTTCTTAAAAATTTTAGTCGAGTACATATGTGTGGTAGATTTGAAGCCTTTTTTCCCGATAATAAAATGGTAAACCCTTTGGAAAATATTTTTAATAACTTAATAATTGAAGACACAGAGGAAGATGATTTAAAGATATTTGATATTCGCCCTACAAATAAAATATTATGTATTTATAAAGATGGAGAAAAAAATAAAATAACCAATGCAAACTGGGGAATTCAATTTTCACCTAAATCACATTTGATTATAAATTCAAGAATAGAAACCATAAGAGAAAAACCGTTTTGGTTTAAATCTTTTGATAAAAACCGGGCGTTGGTGCCTATGTCTGCTTTTTATGAATGGATTTATATTGATGGGAAAAAGAAGCAGCAAAGAATTTATATTGAAGGCGTTGATGTCTTTTATGTGCCTTCGATTTATTATAAGAAGAATGATGAACTTTTTGTTTCATTTATTACTGTTCCTTCAAACAAATTTATGAAGAAATTACATCCGAGAATGCCCGTGATATTAATCGGAACAGAAACAATAAATTATCTAACAGATGAAGCGGAAGCAAATTTAGCTAAATGTAAATCGTTGTCTGATGATGTTATAATGAACAATGAACCATTTAAGGCTAAATAAAAAAACATTTTAATTTTTAATATGAACAACAATAAGCTTAGAAAAATATACAGAGAAAAGAGATATTAGAAAAACTTCAGTTCCTAAAGGTATTTCATTTTATTCGGAATTAATTATGACTAATAATTAAACTGGGCTGTCCCCATTTTTCTTTACCAGGTATCTTTTAATTTTTTGTGTGGTTGTTTTTTCAAACTCACTTTCACGAATATAAAATTTCTTTATTTGTTTATAGCCTGCCAAATCTTTGTTTGCTTCTTTAATTACATCGGAAATTATTTTATTGATTAATTCAGATGTAATCTCCGAATTATTTTTTTCAGAATATTCTATGAATGCTTCTGCATCGGTAACAATTTGAACAGCAATAACTTCATCATGCTTTTTATCTTCTTCCCCGTAAACGAAGGATTCTAAAATAAAAGAACTCCTATTTAATAAGTCTTCAATCTCTTCAGGGAAAACATTTTTGCCGTTGTTTGCTATAATTACATTTTTCTTTCTTCCGCTTATATGAAGAAAGCCATCTTCATCAATAAATCCAATGTCGCCGGTTTTAAACCATCCATCTTCAAATGAATCTTTTGTAAGCGATTCATTTTTATAATACCCAAGCATAACATTATTGCCTTTTGCATAAACTTCACCGGCACCATCATTATCGGGGTTAACGATTTTCAATTCGACTCCGGGAAGAGGGATTCCCGCAGCTTCATCTTTAAAGTTCTCAAGCTGATTTAAAGTTAATATTGGCGAAGTTTCTGTTAATCCGTAGCCTTGAATAAATGTAAAACCAAACTCTCTTAACCCTTTTGCAATTTGGGGATCAGGAGCTGCCCCTCCGGCAATAAATAATCTTATAGAGCCTCCGAATCTTTCGTGGAGTTCTGAAAAGATTTTACGCTTTATATTTTTAATTCCTAATTTTTGCAGAGCGCTGCTAAATTTAATTAATGGCGGAACCACTTTTGATTTTATTTTATCATCACTAATCGTTTTGGAAATTCTTTTAAACATTTTATCATATAAAAGCGGGACTCCAAGTAATATTGTAGCTTTAACTGCTTGCAGATCATCTACAACCGTTTTTAAAGAGCGTGCATAGTGTACCGATGATCCGCTAAACAAAGGACACAAAAACCCGCAGGTGCATTCATAAGTATGGTGAATAGGAAGTACAGATAAAAATCTATCTTCCTTGGTAATTAAAACCAACTGCGTCATGCTCATAAGATTAGCAGCAATATTTTTTTGAGAAAGCATTACTCCTTTCGCCCTTCCCAAAGCTCCCGATGTAAATATTATTTCAGACATTTCATCCGGACTTATTTTAGGAATATTATTTTCTTCTACAGGCGGATTATTTTTAATCATTTCCGGCATAGAAAGAAAACGGCCCTTTTTGCTGAGTTAAATCCATGCTTATATAATATTTCAGCTTTTTAAATGCGGGACGTTTTTCTTCAAAAATTGAATTGAACGAATCGGAAAAAACAATTGCATCTGCATCCGACTCATGAAGAATATTGAGAATTTCATTCTCATTTAAATTTTTATCAATCGGAACAACTACATAATTAAAAACTGCACAGGTTAAATATGCTATTCCCCACTGCACCCGGTTCTCGCTTATCACTGCAATATGTGCTCTTTCTGTTAAACCCAGTTTAATTAATGCGTTTCCAAATTTTAAAACATTTTGCAGCAGCTCATTAAATGTAACTTTTGAAATTGGGGTGTTGGTTAGGTCTTCAAGAGCGAGCTTGCTTGAAAAACTTTCTGCTGATTTAAACAGCATATCACTAACAGATTCAATTTGCGGGACGTTAAAATGTTTGATTTGGTTTTTCATAATTATATTGAGTTTTAATTAAAGAAATGTAATTAGCTTGATTGATTTTATGAGGCATAGAAATTATTTCATTTATTCAAAAAAGCAAAATTATCAAACCCGGTTTCTTTGAGAAACCAGGTTTGTATATAACTGAATAAGCTCAACTGATAATTAAATTATCTCCAAACATTTATCAAGATCCATCAAAATATCATCAACATTTTCAAGGCCTGCAGCTATTCTAATTCCACCAGGGTTTATTCCAAATTCAATTAATCTTTTCCGGCGGAACCATTGAGTGCGTCATCGAAGCTGGATGCTCGATTAATGTTCTTGTGTGTCCAAGGCTAACAGCAAGTGTCATTGTGTAAGCATTCTTAGCTGCATAATTCATTAATCTTCTTCCATTTTCTTTTTGCTCAATTCCGTCTTTTCCTTTAAGCACAAAATAATTTAAACTGCCTGGGGCGAAATTGCCATTAAAATCGGTCATCTGCTTTTTAGCTAATTCATAAAATTTATAACTGGGTAAACCAGGATAATTTACAAACTCAACTTTAGGATGACTATTTAAAAATTCCGCTATTCTCATCGCAGTTTTAATTTGCTGACTCACTCTCAATTGCAATGTTGGGAGACCATAAGTCAAGACTGTCCAGGCAGCTTTTGTATTTAAAGCTGCGCCAAAATCTTTTCTCATTAAAAGAACAAGATCATGAAATTTTTCTGGGCCAATTACAACTCCGCCCATATCGGTTCCAAATCCGCCGATGCCTTTTGTAAGTGAGTTGACAGAAAAATCTGCACCAAGCTCAATGGGTCGCTGGCAATATGGAGTTGCAAAAGTATTATCAACCACAATATAGATTTTTTCTTTCTCTACTCTATTCTGATTTACTTCATCAACAATTTTTCTGATTGAACCTATATCGATTATATCAAGATTTGGATTTGAAGGCGATTCAAAATAAATAACTTTAGTTTGATCTGTAATACTGTTTTTTAAATTCTCAACATCCGTAAGATCAATTGGCGTATATTTAATTTGATAGCGCGGATACCAATTTTGAAGTAGTGAAAATGTGCATCCATACAAAGTTGTATGTGCGATTATTTCATCTCCGGTTTTTGTTAGAACTCCAAGAATTCCGGCAATCGCACCCATACCTGTGGCAAAGGTAACGGCCATTTCTCCTTTTTCAACATAAGCAAGATTTTCTTCGAGCAAATCTTTGTTAGGTTCACCAAGGCGGTCGTAAATATAAATCGGAACAGATTTTTCGCCGAGCACATTACTATTAGCAAAATCTTTAAAGCCTTCAGCTCCTCTTTCAACAGAATCCAATCTGAAAATAACAGATGAAGTAAGTGGTGCGGTTACATGATGAGAATAGTCCCACTTTTTTGATTCATTCTTTCCATAGATGAGATGAGTTTGCATTGAGTATTTCGTATCGTCAACCGAATCAACGATGCTTTTATTTTTTATTTTGGTAGGCATAAATTCCCCGAAATTTTATTAATAATTACTTTATCAAAATTAGTAAATAAAAGGTTAACAATCAGTAGAAAAGATTTTAGAAATGGGAATAAACTATTGGGTTTCTTTTATTTTTTGAACTATTTCGGGAAGAATTTTACCGGCTTCGCCAAAGAAAGATTTGTCAGCATATCTTGTTATTTCTGTCTCTTCAATATTTATTTCAACAATATAGGCGCCGGATTTTTTTGCAGTAAAAATAATTCCTGCGGCAGGATAAACAATTCCACTTGTGCCCACAACAAAAAATACATCCGATTTCATTGCTGCTTCTTCGGATGAAATAAATTGTATTTCAGGAAGATATTCGCCAAACCAAACTACATCCGGACGAATTAAACCGCCGCAGTCACATGCAGGTGCTTTGCCAATAAAATTTAATTCATCATTATACTGCTTACCGCATTTGATGCAATAATTTCTTTCTATGTTTCCATGTAGTTCATAAATAACTTTGCTGCCGGCACGGCGATGAAGATTGTCAATGTTTTGTGTAACTACTGTAACATTGGAAAAATAACTTTGCATTTCCGCCATTGCCAAATGACCGGCATTTGGTTTAGATTCATGAATAATTTTTTTGCGGTGATTGTACCACTCCCAAACCATCTCTGGATTTTTTAAGAAGGCATCAAAATTAGCAAGCTCCTCAGGCTTAAGCTTATTCCAGATCCCATCCTTTCCCCTAAAGGTTGGAATACCACTTTCAGCAGATATTCCTGCCCCTGTAAAAAACACAACTGATTTTGCTTTTTTTAATTTCTCAATTAATTCATTCATAATCTTTTAACAGCAACCTTCTCAAATCATTTTTTCATTCATCCTTTATAGCCTCCATTAAATTTTTTGCTTCGGCTAAATTATCATCATCGCTCTTTTCTTCTTTTGGACTGTTGATAACATTTTTTAATTCTTCTCTTGCCTTAGAATATTCATCTTCCCTTATATATGCTTTGGCAAGATCAAGATAAAACATTCTGAAATTCGGTCTAAGCTTTATTGCTTTGTTATATTCAACAATTGCAGTATCAATATCTGCCCAGCCTAATCCCAAAACAGATCTTGCCGGAGCCCATTTTTCACTTACCTTTGCGTGTGTTCGAGCCAAGACATAGTGAGCTAAGGATTGGAAATAATTCCCGCCGTTACCCAGCTTAATTGCTTTTTCACAATCTTCCCTAACTTTATTTACTACACCGGCGACTGAAAAAACGCCTTTAAATAAAGCAATCTTTCCGTTTGCAATTGCCCTTCGCAAGTAAGTTATTGATTGAGTTGGTGCTAACTTTACAGCTTTATCAGCGTAATCAAAAGCTGTTTGATATTTAGCAAGCTGTGAATCTTCTTCTTTACTTGTTTTATTAGGCATCTCATCAGCGATATCAACATAAGCTTTACTTAATCGCCAGTATATATTCCAGTTGTTTGGCTTCATCTTATCAGCTTGTAGATATTTATCTAATGCTTTTTGATTGTCAAATATTTTTACTAACGAATCGCCCTCAGTTATTATTTGTTCTGCTGATTGAGCGAACAAAAGATTAGAAAATAAAATTGAAATAATGAAAACGAATATGCTATACTTCAGCACTTTAAAGCTTGTCATTTCGAAAGAGTCCTCGACTGAGAAATCTTTTAAATTATTATAGATAAGATTTCCCCCTTCGGTCGAAATGACATTACGAGTTGCTTTGTACATTTGTTTGTCAACCGACAAGTATTTTGATTTCATTTTAAATCCTTTCGCATGGCGATCAATTGTGAAAAATTAATCGAATAAAGTTTTATTTATTTCTTCTTCTGCTTCTGGTGTTAAACCGTGATTGTATAATTCAGTTGAGATGAGAGAAATGTATTTAGTCCACTTGCTTTCTCCCCTCGAATCAGCAATTAATGCATTTTTATATGCGTTAACTTTTGCACTCAATTCATCAGCTTGATATAAAGTAATAGCTTCAAGTGTTTTAGGAACAACCGGGGAAGCATATTCAAGCTTGCCTTGATGACTTAAGATTATATGAATCAATAAATTTTTTAATTCTTCAGGAAAGTCTTTTATCTCTTTGGCTTTTTCATTTACAAGCATTGCCGAGATAACAATGTGTCCAAGTAGTTTTCCTTTATCTGTGTAATCAAAATTCTTTTCAAAATTTAGCTCTTCCGTTTTGCCGAAATCATGCATCATTGCACCGCTGATAAGCAAGTCGCGGTTTATTTCGGGATGAATGTCGCACATTAAATCACAAATTCTAATTATCTCCAAGGTATGTTCAAGCAAGCCGTGAACATATGAATGATGCCATGATTTTCCTGCTGGAACTTTAGAATACTTTTCAAAATTTCCATCTGTAAAAATTAGTTTGAGAAGTGACTTTAGATATTCATTAGATATTTTATCTAGTCTATCTTCAAACTCTTTTTTCATTACAGCTATATCACGCTTTGAATGAGGAAGAAAATCAGTTGGAGAAATCCCTTCTTTTTCGCTGGCAATTTTTATAGAAGAAATACGTATTTGTAAATTCCCTTGAAACTCTTCAATACTGCCTTTAACTTTTACAACTTCACCGGATTTGATATTTGAAAAAATAGAATCAGCATTATCCCAAACATTGCTGGACATACTGCCGGAAGTATCACCAAGCTCAAGCGATAAGAATTCCTTGTTGGATTTTGTTAATCGGATATCTGCTTTTCTTACCAGCAGGTAATGATTTACAGAATCATTTTTTACTAATTGTGTGATTTCTTTTTGATTAAGCATAGTCTGAATTAAATGTGCAACTCAAACTTAAGAAAATGAATTGAAAAATGTGTAATGAAAACTGAATGGCCATTGCAGAATTTTACTATTTCTTCACAACCTCAAAGCTGCTGTCTGCAGGAAGGTGAGCTATAATTGTACGGTTTAGAAGGTCAATGCTAACTGCAATTGATTTCCCTTCGTCAACATCATTTACCGTTCCAATTACTCCTTCAAACGGGCCTTCAACTATTTTAACTTTTGCCCCCTTTGTAATCCCTTCATGTACAAAAAATTCGGAGTCCGTGTTTAACATTCTCATTAAATTTTCCATTTGCCAGGCTGGAATTTTTGCAGGCCTCCCAGCTTCAAATACACATCTTACTATTGCCTGCTGTTCTAATGAAGCTAGTCTTTCTTTTTCATCTGCAAAAATAAAAATGTAGCCTCTTATAACCGGTTCTGTTATTTTTTTCTTTCTATCGCTCCATTGCCTAACTTTTGTAATGGTAGGAAGGTAGAGTTCAACACCTACAGATTTTATCTGCTCGGCAGCCTTAAATTCGCTGCGCGGTTTGGTATAAAGAGCAAACCATGATTTTTCAATTGCGGTTATATTTTTATTATTACCATTGGTAACTGACGATAACATTTACAATCACTCCCGAAGTATTAGACAGTCAAAACTTATTTGTGAGCTATTATCTTTCTTCCAACAGAAAAATATGAAAAATTTAACTCATCCATTTTTTCCACATCATATAAATTTCTGCCGTCAAATATTACAGGCGATTTTAAACTTTTCTTAATCTTTTTGAAATCAGGATTTCTGAATTCATTCCATTCAGTAACAATAATTAAAGCATCAGAATTTGTTAAAGTATCGTAAGACTGCTTTGCATATTCAATTTTATCTCCAAGTACGGCCCTTGTTGTTTCAATTGCTTCAGGGTCATAAGCCGAAACCGAAGCACCTTTTTCCAACAATTTCTTTATTAGATTAATTGAAGGAGCTTCCCGTATATCGTCTGTATTAGGTTTGAAAGCCAACCCCCAAACAGCGAACTTTTTTCCTTTAACGTCACTCTTAAAATGATTCATGATTTTGTTATAAAAAACGTCAACCTGCTTTTTATTTATATCATAAACTGATTTCAAAATCTTAAAATCGTATTTATGCTCATTAGCAGTATTGATTAACGCAATAACATCTTTAGGAAAACATGAGCCTCCGTAACCAATGCCAGGGAACAAAAACCTTTTACCAATTCTTGAATCAGCGCCCATTGCAACTCTAACTTTATCAACCTCTGCACCGGTTAGTTCACATAGATTAGCAATTTCATTCATGAAAGAAATTTTTGTGGCAAGGAATGAATTTGCTGCATACTTTGTCATCTCTGCTGATTTTTCATCCATAAAATAAATCGGGTTGCCGCTGCGAACAAAAGGTTCGTATAATTCATCAAGAACCGCTTTGGTCCTTGAATTACTTGTCCCGATAACAACCCGTTCAGGTTTCATAAAATCTTCAACAGCCATTCCTTCTCGTAAAAATTCAGGGTTAGAAGCAACATCGAAATCAAAATTTGGTGCATGTTTTTTAACAGCGCTTCTAACTTTTTCACTTGTCCCAACCGGAACAGTGCTTTTATCAACCAAAACTTTAAAACCTACTGTCGGTTCTTCTTTGAAAAATTTTCCCAAATCATCAGCAACGCCTAAAACATATTTTAAATCTGCGCTGCCATCTTCGCCTTGAGGAGTAGGCAGGCAGAGAAATATTACAGAAGCATCCCTTATTGCTTCATGAAGATGTGTTGTAAAAGTTAATCTTCCGTCTTTTATATTTCTTTCAAAAAGGAGGTCAAGCCCAGGCTCAAATATTGGGATCACACCTTTTCTTAATTTTTTAACTTTTGCTTCATCAATATCCACACAGATAACATCATTACCGGTTTCAGCAAAGCAAGTTCCTGTAACTAATCCAACATACCCGGTACCAACTACAGCTAGTTTCAAGTTTTCCTCCTAAAAATTTTCTATTGATTAACAGAAATATAATCATACTAAATTAAAGATTGAATTAGTTCTATTTGATTAAGTGTATTGTTCTATTAATTCTTTAATACTATTAATTAATGTGCTTTCATCAACAGGTTTTTTAATTATTTTTTTTATTCCCATTCCCTGGAATTTTTGAATTTTACCTTCAGTATAATCTTCAAGAATTAAAATAATATGTGCGCTTAAATATTGATCTTCTTTCATCAAGTATTGAACAAAATATGATCCGTTCATTAAGGGAAGATTATCTTCAAGTATAATTAAAGAAGGCGGATTATTGGTCATGAATTCAATACACTCAAAAGCACTTTCAACCGTAGTTAATTTTAAATCCTTAAAATTATTTTGAATATAAGTTTCCAACGACTTATCTTTTCCCCTGCTTCCTCTTACTAAAAGTATTGAATTGTGCGAACAAGGGACCGTAAAATGAAATTCACTGCCTATATTTGTTTCAGAATAAAACCAAATCTCACCGTTATGTTTATTTACAATTTCCTTAACTAATGGCAGCCCCGCCCCGGTTCCTCTTTCTCCTTTTGTGCCCTCCGTTGAAAATAAATCTTCAATCTTAAAAATTTTTTCTTTGTTTTTTTCCGGTATTCCGACACCTTCATCTTTAACTATAAATTCAACCATGTTATAGTTAAATATGTCTGCAAATATTTCAATGGTTTTATATTCATTGGAATATTTTATTGCATTGCTCACTAAATTAATTATAACCTGGTTAAATAGTTTTTCATCAGCAAAAATGAAAAGAGAATCGTCTATATTAACTTTTACTTCTATATTCTTTCTAACTGATTCGTGGGTTAAAGAAGCAACGCAATTATACACTGCGTTGATAGCCCTTAACCTCTGCGGATGATAACTAATTCTATCTGTTTTAATACGCGACCAGTCTAATAGGCAATTGATAAATCTTAATTGTCTTTCAGCTGAAGTGTGAATATAATTTAAATATTCAAGTCTATCAGTGCTGCTTAAGCCAGGTTCGCTCATTAATATCTCCACAAATCCTAAAATACTCGTATAAGGCGAGCGCAAGTCATGAGAAAGTTTTGATATGAATTTATCTTTAGAAGCATTTAACAATTCCAATTCGGAAATTTTATTATTAAAATATTCCTCTGAATGTTTTATATCGGTAATGTCGTAGACTATTCCTTTTATTTTATTTATAGAACCATCTTTTGAATTTCTTTTAATTAATATTTTTTCTTTAACCCATTTAAGCTTTTGTTCGTTTGTTAAAAAATGATATGTAAGAAAACAACTGGTCTCATCTTTATTAATTATGAAGTCTAATAATTTAGCATTTACAAATTCTTTTTCATCATGCAGCATATTAAATGGAAATGCCCATTTGGCAAAACTGCAGCATCATCATTTTTATATCCGGTTACATTTAAAATATTTTCAGAATATAAGGTATTCTTTAGCGGATATGCTTCAGCTTCCCATGAATAATAATCTCCTATTTCTTTCAATATATTTAACGGAAAAGAATCAAATGGCTTATTGTTGACTTTTTTTATGACAGCAGATTTTGAAATTAATTTAGTAGGATTTTTTTTAGATTTGCCCGTCGGTGTATTTCTTTCTTTTGTATGATTAATTTCCTTTTTAGCCATAAAAAATGATGTGCTGAAACTTTTTCCTGATAATTTATTGATGACAAATATAGTGATTTACGAACATAAAAAAGACAAAATTCTGAAGTTCTAATAGTCATAATTAGAAAAATTAGCTGTAATTCTGAACGCTACAAATAAGCCCATTAATCATTTTTGAATCCAATTCATTTGTGTCTCATCCTATTCCTCAATCATTCTAAAAATTTAAAAGGCAGGACATGAATATAAAGCAAATTCGTTCCGAAGATGGAACAGGTACACTTTCTTACATTGTTTATGATGAAAAAAATAAAGTCGGCGTAATCATTGACCCCAATATTGATGATGTTCAAAAAATAGGTTATACAATTGACGAATTAGGAATTAATATTACTCATATAATTGATACTCATACACATGCAGATCATGTAAGCGGTGCAGCAGAATTAAAAGAATATTTTAATGATGCTAAAATAATTATGCATGAAGCAACGAAAAATAAATTTGAAGTTTTAAAGCATGCAGCAAAATTTGGAATTGAAGATATACTTGAAGCAAACGCAAAAATTGAAATTGATGAGTATGTTAATGATGGCGATGAAATTATATCCGGAAATTTAAAGTTTAAAATTCTTCATACACCGGGACATACAGATAATCATATTTCAGTTCTAGTAGGTGATGCAATATTCACAGGTGATTTATTGTTAATTGGGCAGGCAGGCAGAAGCGATTTACCAGGAGGAAATCCGGAAGAACAATATGATAGTCTCTTTAATAAGATTACAACTCTGCCCAAAGACACTAAAATTTATCCTGGCCATGATTATGAAGATAACGATTATTCATTGTTAAAAGACGAATTACAAAATAATCCTTTTTTAGAAAAACGCACTAAACAGCAATATGTTGAATTTGTAAATGACTTCTTTCCGCCGGCAGCGGAAGCTGTAGCAGCCGGAGGTAAAATGACTTTGCAATGTGGAGCTAAAAGAGTTGTTGAAGATAAAAATGAATTCAAAACAATTTCTTCCTCACAGCTTTCAAAAATGATAAATGAAAACATGGATCTCTTTTTGCTTGATGTGAGAGAACCATTTGAATTATCTTCTTTAGGAAAAATAAATGGTGTCGTAAATATTCCCATAGGTGAATTAACAACCAGGATTGATGAGATTCCAAATAATGAATCCCAAAGCATTGTTTGCATTTGCGCAAGCGGAAATCGCTCATATGAAGTTGCTCATTATCTGGTTAAAAAAGGTTATAAAAATGTTATGAATTTAGATGGTGGAACTTATGGTTGGCTTGTTGGTGGTTATGCAGCTGCGAAAGCATCATAAATAATGGAACAGTTTGTAATAATTTTTCTGATTTCCCTTTGTGTGTCAATTGTGTCCGGAATACTTGGATTAGGCGGGGCAGTGATTTTAATTCCCGCCTATCTCTATTTACCTCAGTTATTCGGAGCCAAACAACTAGACATTAAAACTATTTCGGGATTAACCAGCGTTCAGGTTTTTGCTTCTTCTTTGCTTGGAGTTTTAATTCATAAAAAGCACGGAGTGTTGAAAAAAGTCTGCTTTATACAATTGGAATTCCGATGGCTGCCGCAGCATTAATCGGTGCAATCTTTTCAAAATATGTGGATGGAAAAATTATAATTTTAGTCTTTGCTTTTATGGCTTTAGCCGGCGCTGTTTTAATGTTCACCAAAACAAAAACTAACCTTGATGATGATCATCCCGGGGAAGTTAAATTTAATAAAAGTTTGGCTCTTGCTATTTCCATTGTGGTTGGATTGTTTGGAGGGATGGTAGGAGCACCGGGTGCTTTTCTTCTAGCGCCTTTGATGATAGCAGTTCTAAAAATTCCAGTTAGAATTACAATCGGGTCCACGTTAGGAATTGTGTTATTTACATCTTTTACCGCCAGCATTGGAAAAATAATTGCAGGGCAGGTTGATTTTCTGATCACTTTTTATGCAGTTTTAGGTTCTTTGGTTGGTGTTTATATAGGAAGCAACCTTAGTCATAAAATTCAACCTAAATTATTGCGATATTCGCTTGCTGTTATTATTGCCGGAATTGCTATTGAAATGTTTTTTAAGGTTTTATAATCTCACCACAAACCCAATTTCTTATTTAAAAGTGTAAAACCCGGTTTCAATTAGTAATCGGGTTCTTTATTTCTTTGTGTGATATAAAACAAACTTCAGAATCATATCTAGTATAAAAATTTACAATTTGTTAATTATGCTTTATTGAATGATAGACTTAATTGGTATTAGTTTTAGTTGGTATCTTATTTAAAAATAAAATTTTAATAAATATGACAAAAATTATATTAAATATGTCCAAGCAAAAAAAGATTGCCTTAATTGCTCATGATAATAGGAAGATAGATTTGCTAGAATGGGCAAAATTCAACCGCGATCTTTTAGCAAAGCATAAATTATTCGGAACCGGAACAACCGGCGGGCTTATATCACAAGAGCTAAATTTAGATGTGCATCGCTTCAAAAGCGGACCCCTGGGTGGAGACCAACAAGTTGGGGCAAAAATTTCAGAAGGTGAAATAGATTTCCTTATTTTCTTTTGGGATCCACTCGAACCTTTACCCCATGACCCTGATATTAAAGCCCTTTTGAGAATTGCGGTTGTATATAATATCCCCGTTGCTTGTAATAGAGCTTCCGCAGATTTTATCATTTCCTCACCGTTGATGGGTACCGAATATCCCAGGGAATTGATTGATTACAGCGAAAGAATGATTCATCAGGGCGATTTGAAACATTAATTTTAATTAATCTTTCATTAAGACTTCGTTAATAATATTCTAATATGTTTACTGATGTTAATTGACAAATTTAATTACAACAAAAAAATAAACTTTTATAAAGGAGTTTTATTAAATGAAGGCAAGAATGTTTTATTTCGCTACTGTAGCTTTTATTGTTCTTGGCTTTAGTATTAGTTCGGCTTTTGCTCAAAGCGCGACACCGACATCTACAAAAAATAAAATCAAGAAAACTGAAACGACTGTTCATAACAAGACTATCGATGCAAAAACAACAGCTAAAACTGAAATGAAGAGCAATGTTAAAGCTAATGAAAAAACAAAGACTAACGTTGCTTCAACCTCTAAAAGTGAAGTAAAGGCTAAGACACACAAGATGCATAAGCATATGAAACACATGAAAAAGGATTCAAAAACACAAAAGTCTGAAAAATAGAGCTTCCTTTATGTGTCAATCTCATGGGAGAGTTTATTAACTCTCCTTTTTTTTTTTAAATTATGAGCATGCGAATTTTAATTGTTGAAGATGAAAAGAAAGTTGCATCCTTCATAAAAAAAGGAATGGAGGAAGAATACTATTCTGTTGATACAGCTCTGGATGGTAAGGAAGGCTTAAAGCTGGCTTCATCTGAAGAATATGATTTAATAATTATGGATGTGATGCTTCCTTATATGGATGGAAACACCGTAACGAAAGAGTTAAGAAAACGTAACATTAGTACACCCGTTTTAATGTTGACCGTTAACGACAGCATAAAGGACAAAGTGAATGGCCTCGATTCAGGTGCGGATGACTATTTAACCAAGCCGTTTGCATTTGAAGAGCTGCTGGCAAGAGTTCGGGCTTTGCTTAGACGAAATGAAAAATCGAAATCAACAAAACTATCCGCCGGAGATATTATACTTGATTTAGAATCACATCGGGTATTAAAAAATGAAAAAGAAATTATCTTAACCCCCAAGGAATATGCAATTCTTGAATACCTGATGAAAAATAAAAACAAAGTTGTTTCTAGGACTAGATTAATAGAACACACATATGACTATCACTTTGATACGGAAACTAACATTATTGATGTTTATATAAATAAAGTTAGAAATAAAATTCTTGACGACGGTGAAAATTCATTAATTAAAACAATAAGAGGTATTGGCTATATTATTAAAGATGAATAATTTTCTCTTCCTTTCAGTGATTCCCTAATCAAATTAAAAATAATGCCTAACAAGATTAAATATCTTTTTTCCTCCTCAAGATTAAAAATAACTATTTGGTATTCGTTAATTTTTCTTGTGCTTGAAATCCTTTTGGGTATTCTGCTGTACTTATCATTATATAAAAGCCTGGAAGGTAATTTAGAGAAGTCATTAAAATTTGAAGCAGACATTATAAATAAGGTTATTGCAAAAAACAAAATCAACCCCGAGACATTTACACCGGATTCAACATACACTAACTCAGAAGATTTATTGTGGGATATAATCTATTCTGAATTATTAAACAGGCCCAGAAACAATTTTATACAAGTGAAATTCAAAGATAAAATCATTTTTAAATCGGTTAATCTTGGAAACGAATTTTTCTCTATTAAAAATCCTGCTGCCGAAACTAAAATAATTAGATATAAAAATTTGAACTTGTCGGCGAAAGATTTGATTGCGGCAGTTCAATATAAAAACGACTACCAGATAGTTGTAGCTTCTAATAGAGATTATATCAGTCAATCATTAAACAGCTTGTTAAATATATATGCTTACCTGGTTCCAATATTTTTTATTATTTCAATTGCGGGAGGAATTTTCCTGTCAGCAAAATCTTTATCAAGAATTGATTCAATTATAAAAGAGACAGAAGAAATAACAGCGCATAATCTTTCTAAGAAAATTGAAGGCGAACAATATAATGATGAGTATGGCAGGCTTGTTAAAAAGATGAATGAAATGACCAGCAGAATTAAAACTGCCATGGATTTTATGAATCAATTCTCTGTTTCTGCTGCACACGAATTAAAAACACCTTTAACAATTTTAAGAGGCGAAACAGAAATTGCATTAAAGTCTACAAAAACGCCAAAACAGTACGTTGAGGTTTTATCAAGCAATTATGAAGAGATATTAAGATTAATAAAAATAGTCGACAATTTATTTTTTATCTCTAAAATGGATAATTCCTTAATTGTTATTGACAAAATAGAAGTTGATCTTGATGAGTATTTAAATAATCTAGGAAACAGCTTAAAAATATTAGGGCAGGATAAAAATATAAATGTGATTGTTAAATCAAAAACCAAAGCAAAAGTTGAAATAGATAAAGAATTATTAAAGCAGGCAATTTCAAATTTAGTTGATAATGCAGTTAAATATGGACACGAAAACGAAGATGTAATTATAAAAGGTGAATTAGATAATCATTCGTTAAGTATCAGTGTTATTAACAAAGGAGAAGGAATTCCAAAAGAATCTTTAACAAAGATATTTGATAATTTTTATAGAGTTGAATCATCGAGGAATAGAAAACTCGGAGGGGCAGGACTGGGGCTTGCAGTGGTTAAAGCTATAGTTAAATGGCATGATGCAAAAATAGCTGTAAATTCAGAGCACAATAAAGAAACAGAATTTAAAATTATTTTTCCAAAATAATTGCCGTGAATTAATTCTTTTCAAAATCGTGAAAAGTTTTTCTTGCCAAATCAGCCAATGAAATTTTGTAATCTATCAAGGCGTTTAAGCTGCTGGTTTTGGCATCTGTTAATCTTAATTGCATTTGAGAAAGATCAAAGCTTGTAATGGTTCCGGTTTCAAATCTTTTTAAAGTTATATCGTAACTTTTTTGGGCCAGTTCAACACTCTTACTCAACACTTCTACTCTAGCTTTTGCAGATCTAATTTTATTAACCAGCGCTATTATGTTATTCTTCACAACCTCTTTTTGATTTTCATAAGATAACGTTACCTGTTTGTACTGGGCTTCTGCAGCTTCCACTTCCCTTCTGTTTTTCCCCCAATCAAAAACCGGGACGCTTAAAGTAAAAACAACACTACGGTCTTCAGAAAAGTCATGAAAAATTTCTTCAAACTTTCTGTCAACTTTATTCACTCCAAAGTTAGCACTAAGCAATCCGGAAACATTCCCTTTAGAATCTACTTCGTCAATGTTCATATTACTCAATTCAATATCTGCATCCATGTTATATAAATCTGTATTATTTTTTAATGCCAAATCAACTGCATTATTTTCATCAATTTCTACAGGTTTATATTCAAGGCTCGCGGAGATGTCAATTACTTCATCCAATGTTAAACCGATTAAAATTTTAAAATCATTTTTTGTCTCGTTATAATATTGCTGAGCACTTAGTAAATCGTTTTTACTTGAAGCAAGGTCAACTTCTAACTGCATTGCTTCAACCTCTGCTATTAACCCAGCTTTATATTTATTCATTGCGGTTGTGTACGAGACTTGGGACTGTTTAACTTTCTCTTCCGATATTTCTACATTCTTTTTAGCCTGAAACAATCTGTAAAAGGAAGATGTTACGTTATACACAATATCCTTTGAGGCTTTTGTATAATTTCTTTCTGATTTTTCAAGATTTAATTCTGCTCGTTTCAAGCTAGCTTTCTGGCTGTTAAAAGTAAACAAAGGCTGATTTAATCTTAAGCTTATGTTTGAATAATAATCAATAGGTTCAACTTGGGCAGTAAATTGATTTCTTTTCCACAAAGAACCGACTAAAGAAAATGTTCCGTTTGAAAAAATTATCGGCTGATTGAAGAAAATTCTTCCTTCAAATGTAGTGAACCCTAATTTGTAAAATTGTTCTGTCCCGGTTTGGGTGTCAAATTGATTGGAAAGTGTTTGAGAATAATTCGGCAAATCGAATTCAAGATTAACGCTGCTTAATAAACCCCGCTGCAAAGCTTCAAGAGTTTTTTGAGAGCTTTCAAGTGAATACGCCGCTGATTTAATGCTATAACTTTTACTTAGAGCAATCGACAACGCATCATCCAAAGTTAAAATCTTTTGAGCGTTTAAAAAATTACTAAATACAAAAAGGAATAAAACTATTTTAGAAAAAATTTTCATTTTTATCTTTTTTATAAATTTGAAAGGGATAAACTATTCATAACGAAGTGATTCAATTGGGTTTTTGTCAGCTGCCTGCTTTGCGGGATAAATCCCAAAAATTAATCCTGTTACAACCGAAACAAAGAAGGCAAGGAACACTGAAAATGGCGAAATAATAGTTTTCCATTCGGCATAAGTTGTAATTAATGAAGTTAGGATAAAACCCAGGATAATTCCAATAATTCCGCCTAACACGCTTATTGTCAAAGCTTCATAAACAAACTGGGATAATATATCCATACGTGTAGCTCCAACGGCTCTGCGAACTCCAATCTCACGCGTTCTTTCCATAATATTTGCAAGCATGATATTCATAATCCCAATTCCGCCGACTAATAATGAAATACCCGCTATAGCACCCATCACTATGTTAAAAATTCTTTGAGTTTTTTGTTTTTGCTGAAGAAGCTGTTCGGGTAAGATTATTTCATAATCTTTAACCCCGTAATGCCTTCTTTCTAAAATTCTTGAAATTAAATTTGCTGCTTCTCTAAGTTCGTCAGGCTCTTTCACTTTAACCGTAAATTGACTAACTGAATTTCTATCAATTACTTCTGCATTTTGGTTATTATTCCATGAGTTAAAATTCTGCTTATTGTCCGATGTTTCGGTAATACCGATTTTATACATCATAGTTGAAAAAGGGATATAGATATCTTCATTAAAATCTCTTAAAGTTATTCCCTGGGAGCCGGTGGTTGAAACATTTTTAGAAGCTGCTACACCTATAATTTCAAACCAAAGATCACCAATTTTAATTTTCTTACCAATAGGATTTTCGAATTTAAACAACTGTTCTTTTATTCCGGAACCTATCACACAAACATTTGAATAATTTTGAGTATGATATTCATTAAAGGCTTGGCCTAAATCTACTTTCGTGTTGAAGGTTTTAAAATAATCAACCGTTGTTCCAATCAAAGTAGTTTGTAATATTTGTGATTTGTAAGTAACCGGTACTTTCACTTCAAGCTGCGGCGTTATATAATCTACAAAAGGATTTAATTCCTTTATAGCTTTAGCATCATTTAAATTTAGGCCCGGGGAGAATGACATTTTCTTGCCTGTTGTGTTTTCAGCAACCGTAACTTTTGTGATAATTATATTATTGGTTCCCATTAATTCAATTTGCTGTAAAGCTTCCTGCTTTGCACCTTCGCCAATCGACAGCATAGCTATTACAGCAGCAACGCCGAATACGATACCAAGCATAGTGAGTAATGCGCGCAGCTTATTTGATTGAAGTCCTTTTATACCGATTTTAAATGATTCGAAATTATTCATTATTTATTTGTTGAGGGAAGAGCAGGAGTTGTTTCCCCACTTTGTTCACTAACATTTTCTTCCAATTTAATTGTTGGATCTCTTAACGCAACAACATCACCTTTTGAAAGGCCATTGTTAATTACAATATAATCTTCACTCTTGTCTCCTGTTTCAACAGCCTGTTCATCAAAGCTGGAACCGTTTTTAATATATACAATTTTCTTCCCTTCTTTTTCAAAAACAGATTCCTGCGGAACGAAGAAGACATTTGGAATTTCATTAATTATCATTTTGTTGCTGGTTGTCATCCCGGGTTTTAATATTTGTGATTGTGAATTTATGCCGACTGTAATCTCAAAAACTTTAATAGTTGAGTTATTGTTTTTTGTTTTTCCCAGAGCAGCTACCGAAGTAATTTCACCATGAAAAGTGCTGTCTTGAAAAGCATCAAGTTTTATAATCACTTTTTGACCTTTTTTAACCCTGCTTACATCAACTTCGTTTACATAAGTGAAACTTTCCATTGTTGAAAGATCAGGCAGGCTTACCAAGGTCATTCCAGGCCAGGGCGTATCTCCAATTGTAATTTTTCTGCCGGTACTCCAATTGGTTTCATAAACCACCAAACCTTCAGTGGGAGCAGTTAAAGTAAGCATAGCAAGATCTCTTTTTGCTCTTTCTAAATCAGTTTGTTTTTGACGAACATCAATTTCTACTTTATTGAATTCAGATTGATCAACTATTTTCTGGGATTCTAAGTCTTGTTTTGCTTTTTTATAGCTTAGCTCATTTCTTTCATGCTCAAGCTTTGCTTCCTGCTGTTTTATCTCGGCTTCAAATTTTATTTGCTCTAGTTTCAATTTAGACAATTCAAATGTCAACTCTGCGCTTTTTAGATCTGATTCAAGCCTGGTCATTTGAGATTTCTGGTTTGCAGCCAGCTTTTCTTTTTCGGATTGAGAGATTTCTAGTTTTGCTTCTGCTTCCTTTAAATTATTCATTGCTTCAGTTGGGTCAAATTTTACTACGACATCACCAGCTTTAACATAATTTCCTTCGGGTTCAAGAAAAATTATTTTTAAGCTTCCTCTAATTCTTGGGGTTGAAATTGAGATTGAATTTTTCGCTCGCAGCTCACCGCTTTCAGTAATAGAAACTAGAAAATTATCTTTCTTAACTGTAAATGTTGGTATGTTTGTTTTAGCAGTCTTTAATGATGTAAACATTAAAATAAGCACTAAAACTACAAGGCCTAATAAACTATAAGCGATTTTTTTGTTTCTTAAAAATGAAGGGAACCTTGAAGCTATATCTTCATTTGAAAAAAAAGAATTTAGTTTAATAAAAATTGTTTTAATAGGATTACTTTTTAATTTAGCTCCCGATGATTCTTTATCCATCATTTCACTTTCGTGTTTAAGTAGTGAAATTCCCCATTACTGTTCCAATTATATGGAATTAACGGTAGAAATAAAATGCAAAATAATAATTTATTAGAATTAAAAATATGGAATAATTAAAATGCTTAGAGGTAATGTGAAAAAATAAATTGATCAGGATTATTAATTTTTGTTACTAATCCTGATTTATGGAAGGTTAATTTTTACTTTAACAAAATCATCTTTTTAATTTCAGAAAAATGTGATGTTGAAATTCTATAATAGTAAACTCCTGAAGCTAAAGTAGCAGCATTAAAAGTAACGTTGTGATTTCCACTGCTCATAAATTCATCTAATAATGTTTTTACCTGCACTCCAATTGAATTATAAACAACTAGCTTAACATTTTCTGATTGCTGAATTTCAAAGTTTATGTTAGTATTTGGATTAAATGGATTAGGATAATTCTGCTCCAGTTTATAGCTGCTTATAATATTTTGATCATGTGTTCCTGTAATGGTTTCGACTACAATAGTTTTATTTGGAGCAAAATTCCACTCATCCCCTGTATTAAATCCATTTAGATTAACACTATTCCCGTTTGCATACAAGGTTTGATTACCGGCTGTTGTTGGAGCTGTATACATAAAGTTATAAGTCACTATCCCATTAACAGGGCTCATCGGTTTTATATGCGTTAATTCACCAGACTCACTTCTTAATCCGTCACCAGGAATTAAATCACCATTCGACGCCGCTATATCTGTTCCTGCCGCAGCTAATGGCCCACCTGTAATTGTTATGGAATAATTGCCTGTTTCATTTATCGCCAAAGTATCCGGGCCATTTATAGTAACAACCACACTCGATGTAGGACTTATACCATGGCAGGTGCAACCGGTACCATTTTTCAAAGTGACTCCAACTATACCGGTAGGATACGCGTATAAAAGAATTGAACAAGATATCAGTAAGATGATAATTGTATATAATGATTTTTTCTTAACAAAATTTGAGCGCATATATTTTTCCTTAATAATAAACCCTTTACATCGCAATTTGAAATTAAATGTTAGTTTTAATTTTTAGTATTTATAAACAAGAATTCGTGACTTTTATTTGGAGATTTTTTTATATAAGAAAGGATATTGTTAAGAAATGCAGCTCTTATAATAAAGCCTGCATAAAAGCAGGCTTTATTTAAACATTAATTTTTTAAATTAATGATGATGTCCACCAGCACCATGTACATGTCCATGTGATTTTTCTTCCTGAGTTGCATCTCTAATATCTAAAAGTTCAAGGTCGAAGTTTAAAATTTTTCCAGCTAAGGGATGATTAAAATCAATTTTAATTTCATCGCCGGCAATTTCTTTAATTACAAATGGCATTTGATGCCCGTCGGGACTATTAGCGACAAAGCTCATTCCTTCTTTTATTTCTGTTTCTTCAGGAAACTCTTGCCTTTGAACAGATTGAATTGCAGCTTCTTGATATTCACCATAGCCCTCAGCAGGTTGAAGTGTTATTATGTTTTTTCCTCCAATAAGCATCGTTCCAATCTTCTCTTCCAATTTTGGAAGAATTTGTTCGCTGCCGCTTATAAATGCAAATGGGTTTTCGCGTGAAGCTGAATCTAATAAAGTTCCACTTTCGTCTGTTAAATTATATGCAATCGTTACTACTTGATCTGGTTTTAAGGGCATCATTTTTCCTTTCTTTTAATAAATTATTTAATGGTTATATATATAACCATTAATTGTTTAAAGAGTGATTTTACAACAAAACTAATTGCTCATTTATTTTGGTTCCCAATCAATCCCGTTACATGGAATAAAATTCATTGTGGGATGCCTATCATATTTCATACACAAAACTGCTGACTTATCATAGTGTCTGCAGCTTGAACATAATGAATTTTCATTTACCTCTTTATTTTTTTCTTCAAATTTTTTATAACCAATTATTGCCGGATGAATTATTACTATATATATAGCTGTGATACTAATTATCCACCAAAATTTATAATCAAAATAATTCTGTGAAATCCAGATAACCGGAATTAAAATTAAAATTCTAATTAGGGTCCAAAAAACAATTTCGCCCATAAAGACTAAATGGATAAATTTAAATGTCCAAATTTCTTACAATATAAATAACCTAAGAAATAATTTTCCAATTTTAATATTTTTTTTATTATATAATCATTCGAGAGCATATGAACTTAAAGCTTCAATCAGAAAATAGCGTATTATTATTGTTGATGTAAATAAAAAATTACACAAAATAAATGACCTGTAAGTCTAAAGATTACTTGCTGTTATTTATTTATTATATTAATATTAACGAAATAATATTTAAAATTTTTCGGTCGGGCTTCAGGGGAAATAAAAAACCCCAGAATAACCGGGGTAAAATTTCGGGAAGAACTGTGAGCGCGGGTGGGCTCGAACCACCGACCCTCTGCTTAAAAGGCAGATGCTCTACCCCTGAGCTACGCGCCCTAAAATTTTAAGAGCTACAAATATAATTATTCGCTCTTTTTATTCCAAATTATAGCGATTATTACTATCTATTAAATCTAATATGCAGCAAAACAGTAAAATCTTAGTTTGTGACGACGACGAAACCCTTTGCTATCTATTAAAGGAACAATTACTCGAGGAAGGTTTTTCCGTCGATACAGTTTATGATGGCAAATATGCTATCGATTCAATAAAAAATAAAAATTATGATATCGTTCTTTTAGATTTGAATATGCGTGAAGTCCAAGGAGAAGAAGTATTAAAATTTGCCATTGATTACAGCCCTTCAATTGAAGTAATAATTTTAACTGCACAATCTGAAGTGAGAAAAGCCATTGAGTGCATAAAGCTTGGAGCTTATGATTTTATTTCCAAGCCCTACAATTTTGATGAATTACTGATTACAATTAATAGAGCATTACAACATAAAAAGTTAGTTGTAAAAACCGAAGTTCTTAGTAGACAAATAAACAATAAGTATTCAAATAAAATGATTGGGGAGAGCTTAGAACTTAAAAAAGTATTAAACTTAGCTAATAAGTCAGCAATGTCTGATTCAAATGTCTTAATTGAAGGTGAAACAGGAACTGGTAAAGAATTATTAGCAGAATATATACACAAACATTCCGAGCGTCATGAAAATCCATTTGTTGTTATTAACTGCGCTTCACTGCCAGACCAGTTAATTGAAAGTGAATTGTTTGGGCATGAAAAAGGAGCTTTCACTGATGCAAAATCCGCTAAGCAAGGGCTTGTCGAAATTGCACACGGAGGAACATTATTCTTAGATGAAATTGGAGAATTAAGCCTTACACTTCAACCAAAACTATTAAGATTTTTAGAAAATGGGGAATATAGAAGAATCGGTGGTGTAACAAATTTAAATTCTGATGTTAGAGTTATCGGTGCTACCAATAGAAATTTATTGGAAGAAGCGGATAATAAAAACTTTAGAAGGGACCTGCTTTTTAGATTGAATGTAATAACATTAACTATCCCTCCATTGCGAGATAGAAGAGAGGACATTCTGCTTCTCGCAAATCATTTTTTAGATATTAAATCTTCTGTAAAAGCCAGAAAAAACTTATCATCTTCTTCAGAAGAATTTCTACTCAATTATGATTTCCCGGGAAATATAAGAGAGTTGGATCATATAATTGAACGTGCAATTATATTTGCAGAAAAAGATGATATTCAGCCTGAAGATTTAAATCTTCCAAGTATAAAAATTAGAAACATCACTTCAAATCTGATGAATGATGATAACGGTGTAGATGATAATGTGGTATTAAGCATGGATGAAATAGAAAAACGGCATATCGCAAAAGCATTAAAAATTAATCGGTGGGATAGGACCCAAACCGCAAGCCAGCTTGGAATTAGCCCTAAAACATTGTATACTAAAATAAAGAAATACGAAATAAAACAAGATTAAAATTTTAATGTCCACAAAAATTATTTCTAATCTTCCTATTAACCAACTTTTAGAAATAGATGATTTAGCAATAGCTATTTCGAATAATGATTTTGTAATTACCCAATACAGTAAAGCTTTTAAAGAGCTCACTTCGAAAAGCAGAATTAAGGGAAAATCAATTTTTAATATTTTCCCAGAAATTAAAGAAAGCCAATTAGCTAATAATAAAAATGATCAATTTAGAATTCCTATTGCTGAAAACGATTTAACTGTATTCTTTAAATCCTTAAGGTCGGATGCAAAAAAAAGGGGTTATATAATAAACTTAAAGAAAAATCCCCGGCTAAATATTATTGATAAAGATGAAGCTGAAATCTTTCAGGGTAATTTAAAATATCAGAATGAATTCAAAAATATTTTAACATTATTGGTTAAAGAAAATTCACTTAGTGTTTTGTCTGAAGAGATTTTAAAGAAATGTGTATCAATTACAAAAAGCAATCTTGGTTTTATTGTTTTTCATGAAGAAAAGAAAAAGTATGATTACTTGTTTTACGAACCAAATGAAATTTTAAAAAATAAAAATGAGATTAAAAAAGAAATAGAATCAAGTTTTGATTTTGTGGACAAATGGCTTGTGGTAAATAAGCGTCCCCTTGTAATTGTAAATACTCCAAATAATATCGGTTACAATATTACACAGTCACTTCAAAGTGAAACTGCAATTATTGCTCCTTGTTTTTTTGATAATGCACTTTTAGCAACTATTGTTGTTGCAAAAAAGAAAAAGGAGTATTCTACATTTGAAGCTGCTCAAATGGAACAACTTGCCTCATTACTTTCCTTCGCAATAAGCAGCATCAAAACAAGAGAACTAAATACTGCCTTAGAAAATAGACTACAGCAAGCTCAAAAACTTGAAACAATTGGGAAGCTGACTAGCGGAATGGCACACGACTTTAGTAATCTTCTTTCAAGCATTTTTGGAAGCTTAAATTTACTTAAAAGAAAAGTTCAGCAGAATGATGATATATTTAGACTGCTCGATAATATCGAAAGTTGCTCTATCCGTGCTAAAGACCTAACGCAAGGATTATTGTCATACGGAAAGCCTACACCTAAGAGAAAAGAATTAATTAAACCAAATCAACTGCTTGCTGAAATTTCAAAAGTTGTTAATCAAACTTTTCCGAAAGCCATCTCTTTTGATACGGAAATTGATGATAGCTTGCATGATATGCTTGGAAATGGAACTGAGATTTACCAGGTCTTACTAAACCTTTGCGTTAATGCTAAGGAGGCGATAACAAGTAAAGGAAAAATAAAACTTACTGCTCACAACATCACAATTGACGAAAATAACAGGACGAAATACCCGTTACTTGAACCAGGAAATCACGTTCATATTTCCGTTGGTGATTCAGGAAGCGGTATTGAAGAGGAGCACTTACAAAAAATTTTTGATCCGTACTTTTCTACTAAAATTAAAGTAACAGGCGGTGGACTCGGACTTTACGTCACTTATGGAATTATAAAGGCACATAATGGCCACATAGAAGTTTCTAGTGAAGTTGGTGTAGGAACTACTTTTGATGTTTTCTTCCCAAGCTTTGAACCAACCAAAGCAGTTAAAAGCAAAGCCAAAGAAAAAGTAATTTTATTAGCCGACGATGAAGTGATGTTAAGAGACTTGCTTGCTGAACTTCTTGAATCAAATGGATACAATGTTGTAAAAGTTTCTTCCGGAGATGAAGTTCTGAAAGTTTTAACCGAAGAAATAAAAGCAGACTTAATAATTATTGACTATAATATGCCGGGGTTAAATGGCTTGGATTGTATTCAGCAGATTAGGGATTTGAAATTTGAAATGCCGGTTATATTATCTTCGGGAAGTCTGTCTTTTGCTGAAAATTTGGATTACAAAAAAATTGGGATCAATAGCCTTCTATCAAAACCATACGAGTTTGATTCGATGCTTTCTCTTATAAAAAAATTAATTTGATTTATCTTCTTTCCCGTTCTTATCAATATCAACCATCTTAATATTTTTAACATAGTTAGAAAATTCGGGCGTTTTAACAGAACTTAATTCATTTAAAACATCGCTTATTTCCTTAATGCCTCCTTCAATAAAGCTCAAACGGTTTATTATATTTTCTCTAATTATTTCTTCTTTTTGCAGTTCTCTTTTTATTGCTGCAGAAGAAAGACTAATCAATGTAAGTGGCTGCTTAATTTTATGATTAGCTGTAACCATCGTTGCGGAAAATGTGCTTTTCTGTTCAGCCATCAATAATTTTTTCTGCATATCAGCAAACTTTAATGCCGAGTTTACCCTGGCAATTAATTCGATCCTATTAAAAGGCTTTTTAATGTAATCAAACGCACCGGCCTCCAAACCTTCTTTAGTATCTTCGGCTGTTGATTTAGCAGTAACCAAAATAATAGGAATATTCGAAGTTGCCGGATTATTAACTAAATGATTACAAACTTCCAGCCCGGAAATTTCAGGCATCATTACATCAAGCAAAACCAAATCCGGCTTTTCATTTAAACATTTTTCTATTCCGGTTTGTCCGTCGTAGGCGGTTAAAACTTCGAAACCTTCATTCTCAAGCCGATCCTGAATTAGAAAAACATTTTCAGGAAGATCATCTATCACTAAAATTTTTTTCATATTATACTGCTTTTAATTTTTTATAAACTTCTTCAATCTTTGTTAACAAAATAGACTGTTCAACGGGCTTGGTTATATAGTCATCAAAGCCGTGCTTGAAAATTACAACTTTGTCATTAACCATTGCTTTTGCCGTGACAGCGAAAACCGGTATGTCTACCCACTTCTTATTCTCTTTAATTTTTTGTATGGTTTGAAAACCATCCATCTCAGGCATCATAATGTCAAGCAAAATCAAGTCAGGTATTTTCTTTTCAAGATATTCTAGGCATTCCAAACCATTTTTAACTAACCGGGTTCTATAATTTTGAGCTCTTAAAATTTCATTTAACGTAAACAGTGAGTCTGGATCATCATCAACTATAAGTATATCACTTGAAGAATCTTGACGAATAAAATCATCTCCCACTTCAATATTTTTCTCGTCGCTTATTTCAATATCATTCTCATCTCCAAGTGTTCTTCCTTCCTGAAGTCTTATTCTATCTCTAACAACTTTTAATACATCCAGCGGGTGACCGTTTGTTTTAATTGCTATATCTTCAACAATATTTTGTATAGAATTTACCTCTTCCCTTGTTAAATCTTTTGCTGTGCTAATGATTATCGGGATATGCTTTGTATCTCGATTTGTTTTTAACTTATGCGAAAGAGTTATGCCATCAATTGTTGGCATAATCAAATCAATAATAATTAAATCCGGCTGCATTTCTAAAATTTTACTGAAAGCAATCTCGCTGTCTTTTATATAATGAATTTTAACATTATCATTTTGGAATTCGGCTTTAAATTTTTCAAATTCAAACTCATCGTCATCAACCAGCGCTATTTTTTCAACTTTGTGCTTTGAAATATTTTCAAGCTGATTGAGAATGATGTTAAACTCATGTGTTGAAAATGGTTTGACCATATACTCATAAGCACTCAATCCATAACCAAGATTTTTATCTCCCATTATGGAAATTAAAATGACGGGAATATTTTTTGTTTCTTCATGCTCCTTCAGCTCATTTAGAATATTCCATCCATTTTTCTCGTGCATCATAATATCCAAAGTAATTGCAAACGGCTTCAGCTCAATCGCTTTTTGAATACCAGTTTTACCGTCATCTGCAAACTCTGCATCATAACCTTTTGAATTTAGATATTGTCCAATAGTGTGCTTTACGGAAGGCACATCTTCAATAACTAAAATTGCTTTTCTTGCAGAATGTATAGAAAGCAAATTTTGCTCAGCTTCTATTTGTTTAGGTTTCCTTACTTCAATAAAATTGAATGGTAAAGTAAAAACAAAAGTAGATCCTTTACCAGCTTCACTTGTTAGTTCAAGCTTGCCATTTAATAAATTAGAAATTTTTTGCGAAATAGATAAACCTAAACCAGTGCCTCCATATTTCCTGGAATTTGTACCATCAATCTGCCTAAATTCTTCAAAAATTATTCTTTGATTTTCTTTAGATATACCTATACCAGTGTCTTTAATTTTAAACGTTAAAGATTCTTCTTCGGCGCTTATTTCTAATTCTATTGATCCTTCATTAGTAAATTTAATTGCATTGCTTAACAAGTTCATAATAACTTGACTTATTTTTACCCTGTCGGACTTAATAATCGTATTTAAATCAATATAACAGTTTGTTTTGTATTCTAATTTCTTAGCGTTAATTAAAGGATAAACGAATGCTTCCAATTCATTAATTAATTCATTAATTGGAACTTCATCTTCATTAACTTCCATCTTGCCTGATTCTATTTTTGAAAGATCAAGAATTTCATTGATGAGGTTCATTAATCTTTTACCGCTGTTATGGACTACTTGAAGCCTTTCTTTATTATGCTCATTTATCGCAGCATCATCAAGTATTACCTTTGTAAGTCCAAGAATTGAATTCATTGGTGTACGAAGCTCATGCGACATGTTAGCCAAAAATTGCGATTTGAGTGTTGTTGCTTCTTCTGCTTTCAACTTTTGGATTTCCAGTTCATCTGCTTTTTCCTGAAGCTTGTTATGAAGTTCTACTAAAGCAACATTTTGTTTTTTTATCTGATCATTCTGGTTTAAATAGTCATCGTTTAATTTTTTTAATTCTGAAACAAAGTTTTCTAGTTGAACAAGGGCTGAAGCGTTAACTAATCCAATTGCCAACTGTGATTTAATTTTATCAAGATAATCTTTTGCTCCATCTGAAAGCTTTTTAACAGAACCAAGGACAAGAATTGAAACTACTTTATTATTATATAGTACCGGTAGAACAAGAATTGTTTTTATTTCCACATCTAAAATTCCTGTAGAAATTTTTGTGGACTCGTCCTCAATATTAATTTCTAATGATTCTTTAGACTTTATAACTGTTTCAAATAATTCAGTTTGCTTTTCCAGCTGTGAATCACGTTTCCAGCCGTAAGCACTTCCTAGCTTTATATTTTTTTCTTCAACATGATAAAGTGCTCCAACAATAAAGCCGCCGGCTTTTATAATTTTTGTTAGAGCTGCTTCTGAAATTTCTTTTAACGTAGGATTCTGATTAATAAGTGTAATGAATTCAGAATATTCCTTTTCCGCTTTTTGCTTTTTATCAAGTTCATCAACCATAGAATTAAAAGCAGTCGCCAGGTCGCCAAGTTCATCTTTGCTCTGGAAAGTAATTTTATTTTTAAAGTTACCTTCTTTTGTTATTTCAGTGGCTTTGCTTAATTCCCGGATGTGCTTTCTTATTTTATCTGTGAAAAGAAAAGTTAAAATAAGAGATAATATTACACCAGCTATACCAATTATTATTAATATATATAATAAGCTGGATCTTAAATCTGTTCCTTCTGTTAAAGTTGAATAAATTAAAAACTTTAAATTATTAGATTGATCAAAATTACCAGAGGGCTTAACTAAAGCAGCAATAATATCAGCAGTGTTGCTTTCGTTAATATAAACCTCATAAGGTTTTTTATGCGAAAGTTTGTCATAGGACTCATTTAACAAAAATATATATTTTTCATTTGCTAGAGGATTTGAAAGTTCTGCGGCAGTGTTATTCCATACAACTGCAATTTCGCTGCCGATCTTTTTAGATAAGTCTGATAAAAAATCGCCAGTAATTATTCGACCATAATAATAAAAGTCCCCAGTTTTAGTTCTAAAGCTTTTAACAACTGCTTGCGGATTATACTCCAAAAACTCTTTTAAATCTAATTTTTTATCCGGGACATAAACAATATTTTTAGAGGATATTGTAATTAAATTATTAGGGAATTTTTCATCAGCTCTGAATATAAAATCTATGCTTCTCTCTGAAAGTTTCGAATTATTAAATACGTAGTCTTTCTTGTTATTAATTAAAAATAAAAAGTCGTCTTCTGTTTCCTGCATAGCCTGACGGTAAGATGAATTAAAGTTACTCACAGAATGAAGCAGGCTTTTTGACTGCTGCGATGCAAGCACGTTATATATTAACGAGTAGAATGCTATTGCCGAGCTAATAAGGATTAAGCCGACAATCGCAAAATTGACGATTAAAATACGATAACTTATTTTCATTAATTAGTCTTTCTGAAGAACATTCTTGATTGTTAACAAAAGCTCATCCAAATCGTATGGCTTGCTAATAAAATCATTAGCTCCCATCCGTGCTGAATCAATAGCACTTTTAACATCAGTATATGCAGTGAGGACAATTATTTTAGAAGTGATTTTTTTTTGCTGCAGTTCTTGGAGAACTTCAAAGCCGTCTTTCTTTGGCATTTTAAGATCTAACAAAATAAGATCTGCAGCTTTGCTGGCTAAATATTCTAAGGCGTCATCACCACTTGTAACATATTCTGTGTAGTATCCGACTTCTACCAATTCATCTTTTAGTGCTTTACATAAATTGATATCGTCATCAACTATCAGTATTGATCTCATCACTTTTTTGTTTCGCTCGATTCCGTTTGGTCAAATTGATAATACTTAACTCTATTCCTGTAACTATCTATTTCTTTCTTAATCGGTGATGATGTTAACTTTGGTGTTTCCAGCCTTTCTTTTAGTGTGGGGACTAAGTTTGCTTTAAGAAGAATAACAAGTTCTTTTTTGTTTGTATTTACTTCGTCAGTTCCGGTTAAATATCTTATTCCGAATACCCACCAGGGTAAATCTTTTAAGAATGGTATTCCGGTTCTAACATTAGTATTTTCATTTAAGAACAATCCGCCTATTACAGTTTCTTCACCATCTAATAATAAAACCTGAGTTTTAGCGGTGGTTTTATTTATTATTGTGGTGTTCGGATCAGGCACATAAGAACTTCTTTCCACACTTACATCTAGAAGAATGTAATTAACATCATCTTCTTTATAGATATAAGGTGTAACTTCAATTATTGTGCCCGTGGAGAAGAAATTTTCTATTACGTTTCCTGCAAAATCTCTCTGCTTCACTGATATATCAGAACCTACTTGAATTCTACCTTTGGTTCGGTCTCTTACTGTAATATTTGGGCTGCCTATAATTTCTCCTAAGTTCTCTGTTTCAAAGAACTTAAAAATACCGTAGGCGGTTCCGTAAAATCCTCCTAAATCAAATTTCGAATTAGCGTTTAATTGAAATTCCGGGCCTAAAGTTGAGGTAGAATTATTACTTGAGGCTGCGGCAAGTTTATCCTGATCTACACCAATTTTACCGCCCCAATCCAAACCTTCCTTTGAAAGTAAAAATTTCCAATCGAATCCTCTTTGGTCTGCGGCAGTAGTATTAAGTTCAAAAAAAACTGCCGAAATTTTTACTTCCCTGGAGTCAACCGACGCATATGTTTCAGGAGTATGCTTTTCTTCTGCCGGCTCATTTTTTCTTTTAACAACTATTACATCTTCTTTTTCTTCATACATTAATCCATTCATAGAAACAATTATTGTCAATGCTTTATCATACGGCATATTTTTTAATTCAATATTAATTGGATTAGCGATAGATATAGTAGAGACTATTTTCTTTCCGGTTAATTTTTCACTTACTTTACTTAAAAGATCAATAGCATTGTCAAAAGATAAAGTTGGGGATAGAGTTACTAACTCATCAGGATTTGTAAAACCCTTCTTTAACGATCTTTCAAGATAATCTTGAGGATAAGCAAGGGATATAAAAATTAATACAAATGCTAATAATGTAGTAATCTTTTTCATTTTAATTTCTCTAATTTATTATTCTTATTTTTTTCATTTTCTAATTCCAGCTCAACCTTCTCAATAATCCCGCCTTTATTTAGAACAAAGCTGACACTATTATTTTTGTAATCTATTTTAGTTAAGTAACCAAGGTACACTTCATCGCCTTCCCATAATAGGTAACTATTACCCTTACTGTCGGCAATAAATGCTCCTTCGGGAATAAGGGCAAGAAGTTTTGCTCCTTGAACGTCCAATAAGAAATTTGTGTTTGGCGGAATTTCATTTCTTATCAAAGGATAAAAGACGTCATATAATGCCGGGGCACTTAAGTTATTTTCGGATTTGCCTGAACTAGTAAATCTGTCGTTTGATGAAAAATAAACGTGAGCCAATATAGTATAGTTAACAAGAAAATGAGGATATCCCTCTTCATCTGTAGATATAAGATTTCCTAATGTTATCGTCTTAATCTTTTTTAATTCTTTGCTTTGTTCAATTGCATAAATTAATTTATATAAATCATTAAAATTAGCTCCGCCGGACAATCTATATTCATAGTAGAAAAAATCCTTATCTGTCCCCCGGTTTAAAAATTCAGTGCTAATTTGTGTACCAGGCGAAAACCAGGAAGAGACTTTGTTTATAAACGTAAAAAACTGTATTGAAGAAATATTTTGAGGAATATTAAATTTTCTTGAAGCAAGAATTGAATCTAAGGTAGCTGATCTTTTTAATAATTCCTGGTACTGTGAAGTTAATTGAGCTGTGTTATAATCATTAACCTTAAGCTTTTTTAACTTATCATTTTTAGTTTTTAAATCCCCTCGCTGGAAGATGAATATATATATTCCTCCTGCAAGCAAGATTAAAACTAACAAGCCCAACAGTCCTAAAGAATTTTTTAATTTTCTATTCATCTATTTCTTTTTGGGGTAGTTTAATAAATTAAAAGTTAATGAAAACTTATATAAGCCTTTAGCTCTTAACTCTTCATACATAATACTCTTAAGTTGTGCAGTTTTAATTGAATATGCAAAATCAGTCAAAACATTTTTATCAAGCGCATATCCTTCTACTGCAACGGAATTTTCTTGGTCTTTCGCAATTCTTGTGAGCCATAAATTTTTTCTTGTCGCAAAGAAATCAGAAAAATCCTTCAGTATATCTGTCCAAACAGATGCTCCAGTAGATATGGAATCTAAAATTGCTTGAGTTTGATCAAACCCGCTTATCTTCCCTTCTAATCCATTAATTTGATCGAGGATTTCCTGGTTCTGCCTTAGTTGAATTGTTTGCTGCGTGACTTGAGAATCTAACTCGTTCAACTCTCTTTTGTTTGATAATATTTTTTGCGTAATATAAAAAGCAGCCAGAAATAATAATACTAAAATCACATAACCATGCCAGCTAAATTGTAAAAACTTTTGCTGCTCTTTAACAAACTTAGGCAGCAGTGTCATTCCTTTGTGTTCACCAGCTATATCGTCGTAATAGTCTGTTGCAATTGCAAGCGGAACACTATACGAAGAAATTTTTTCCCTTGCCTCTTCGTCCAGGCTGCTCATATCGACATCATCAAATTCAAGGCGCGAAACATTTGCTTCAGGAAAAGTACCATAAAAAGAAAGAACTAAATTTTCCGAATCGTCTTCTCCGCAAACAACAATATTATCAAGAGAAGAAATTCCACCGTTCTCCATCTCTAATAGTATCTTTGAAAAATACACATCATACGTATGAAGATTTACAGTACCGATATCCAGTGTTGTTCCAATATGCTTTAATTTTCTTCCTTGTAGAAAAACAAGCTTACTGTACTCTTTCCCAATATAAACTATTAATGAATTATCATCCGGAAAGAATTTTTTTCTCTTTGCTACATAATATGCTAAAGAAATTTCAGCACTCTTTATTGTAGGAATTTTATAATATCTTTTGCCATTGAACCGGGCAATTGAATTAATAAGCTGAAGGCATGAAACCTCACCGCTTATAAAAGCAGTTAATAATGTTTTATCGGTAAGCTCAATATAACCAAGGTTCTCTTCATCGATAGATAAATTCTTTGTGTCACGAATATCTTCGATAATATCAAGAGCAACTTTTTTATTCTTCGATCCTTTTGAACCATCATAAATGTGATAATATATAGAAGGCTCGGTTAAACCTGGAATAAAAAAGTGATTATTTAAATTGACTCCCTTGAGAAAAGAGCTAATTAAACTTTGACTAGAAACACCTAGGTTTGATGTCTGAGGAGAAATTTTTTCAATTTTATCAAATTCTAATTCTTCACCTTCAATACTTAAATCAGAAACCCCGTCTTCAAGATCAAGATTAGATTGAAGTACTTCAAAGGAGCCAGCACGGTGAAGTTTTAGTTTATCTTTTTCTTTGCTTATTACGGCAACCTTACTGTCACCGCCTTCGCAGTAAAAACAAACTAATGGTTTCAATTAAACCGCCGATAAAATTTGTTGAATTCTTGTTTTATTATTTGCATATGCAACAGCCGTATCAAGTGATATTTTCTTTGCAAGATATAGTCGCTTCAAATCTTGTTCCAAAGTTATCATTCCACCCGGACCGCTTTGATTAATCATCATATAAATTTCACTTGTGTTATTATTCTTAATTGCTGCCCTAACATTAGGATTTACAATTAATACTTCTTTTGCCATAACTCGTTTGCCGTCAAGGCTTGGAACTAATTTTTGCGATACAACGGAAATTAATACATCTGCAAGTCTATTTCTTACACGTTCCTGTTCATTGGGATGCATTTCAGCAATTATTCTATCAATAGATTCAACGGCCGAAGAAGTATGAAGAGTTGAAAAAACTTTATGGCCGGTATCTGTTATTTCAAGAGCAGCCATGATAGTATCTGGATCTCTCATTTCACCGATAACAATAATATCAGGGTCTTGTCTCAGGGCTTGAATAACACCTTCTTTAAATGTAAGTACATCCCTTCCTACTTCGCGGTGCCTGATAATTGCCATTCTTGATTCATGAACATATTCAATTGGAGAAGCAATAATTACAATGTGTGCTGTAGATACATCATTATGAGCATCAATAATTGAATCCAGCGTTGTTGATTTACCTGAACCGGTAATCCCGGTTACTAAAGATAAGCCAAATTTTATATATGAATGGCTCATTGCTTTTACAGCATTGGGATGAAAATCAAGTGAGTTTAGTGGCCTTACAACAGCATTGATTGCTCTCATATTCAAACATAAGGTATCCAGATCGTAATATGCATCAGCTCTAAATCTTACGTTTGAATTTTTTCTTTCATATTTAAAAGTATAACTAAAATCTAGGTTACGGGTTAGGGTAAGCATTTTCAACTGATTTGTATTAAGAAGGCTAAGAATAATTACTGCAGCTTCATCATCAGAAAATTGGGGCAGCTCTTTTATTCGTTGTTTTTTCCCGAATATTCGCAACCAAATAAAATTTTCATTTCCATGCCCGCCAAGTTCAATATCCGAAGCATCTCTTTCAATCATTTCGGTTAACAATTTATCAACCAGTTGCTTTAATATAAGCCTTTCCTGAGGATTTATATTTTTAATATTTTCAGCAAAAAAGGAAATTCTTTCGGAGCCAACTATAGATGGAGATGCGGAGTTTGTAAATTGTGTTAGGATGGTCTTTGCTTCAGTTATCGACACTAAAAACACTTTCTAATAATTTGGTAACGTAAATTATTATATGATTGCGATAAACACAAGTAAAATATATAATAAAATTATTATTTAATAAATACCCTCCGCAAAATTATTTAAAAAAATTAAAAAAAAGAAGCTGGTTGATCTTTTATTCCCACCAACTTAAGATTTGGAACCTATCTGTTGTTGGAAATTCTGGTGGTGCCATGGTAAAGAATCTATTATCATATTTATAGTTTAGGTTGAAACCATTTGAAACCCCTGAACCACTGCTGCCTGAACCTGTGTATCCGTCTGTATTTTGAGCTAAACTTCCACGAAGATTAATAAAACCGCACTTTCCTCTTGTAGAATAATTTTGTGCTTCAAAGCTATCAAGTGTGAACATTGCTGCAGTAATGTTTATGTTAGATTTATTTGCTGCATTATCAGTTACATATATTTTTTTTTCAGAACATAACCCTAACATTTGCGTAGAAGAGGGATTTGATGTTGGGTCTTTAACTACACCAATATCATCATCTAAATACATATCATTTTTTATGGCAGCGACAGTGACATTGCCAGCAATTTTTCCTTTAATGTGAATAGTTCCTTCAATGGCTATAACCCCATTGGGAGCCAATGATGAAACCGCTACAGTAGTATCAATTGAACGTGGAAGAATATCCAATTGAAACAGTTTCATTATTATTAAATGTTATCCAGGTATTTTTCTTTACATAAAAACCACCTGTTTTTGCTGCATCCTTAATTACGCCTAATGTAGTTGGCATATTTACCTTAACACCGTATTCATAGCCTCCGATAAATTCTGGATCGGGAGTTGCGTACCAGCTATCTAATTTCATTGGGCCAGTTCCCATTGTAACCCTTCCTTTAAATACAGGGCGTCCACTAACATTTAACCTGCTGTTTGTATGAAAAGGCCCATCCATTGTATCGCCTGTAACGTAATATCCATTGGAAGGAATGATATTGGAGAACATCATATATTTTGAAAAATATGCGATATTTAAATTAACTATCACAGTATCTTGTATGTATTTATCAGAATCATGGTATTTCCCAACTGAGATAACTCTTCTTCCACCAAGCCCTAATGTTGTATCAACTTCAACTTCAACATTTAAATCGCCGCCGGAAAAATTTTCATTATTAATACTACCTGACCACGTATTATCTTTATACAATTTTGATACTGCTAAATTTGCTCCACTTGCTGCAATGTGTTTTGCTTCAGCGGAACTATAATAATCTATAACATTATTTACTGCATCATTAGCAATATCATTATTGGAGAACATATATCTACCCAATATGATATAGCTGCCGAGTACTATTAGTAAAACCATCTTTCCCATTGTTTCACCTATTTAAATTTCTTGATGTTAGTCTAGTTTGCTTCCAAAAGACTGTAGGATAAAAATCTTTTTCGTTATTGTTTGCTACTTCTTGATTGTCATTATATAGAGGGTATTGACTTTGTACTTCAATTTTAATTTCAATAACTTTAATAGCCGCTAATAAGGTTACTGTATGCATATCTTGATTGAAATAATCTAGCCTGAATCTTGTGACTCCATAATCCAAAGTATATGGAGTTTCTTTGTTAATTTTCCTATATAAAATTTTATCCCTCGGATTCGGGGTTTTGGGAAGATCAGAAGTAGGGCCTAACCAGTATTTAATTGTATCCATTTTGCCATTCCTATCATAATCACCAAGGAAAGTAATGCTGGAAGTATCTGCTTGAAGAATTGACTTTGTAGGATCAATAACACCATAGCCCATTTTTCTAAAATCATATTCAACAATTTTGGCAATGCTAACTAGATTTTTTTGCGTAATTCTGGTAACAGAATAGAAGCCGCTTTGATCAACTGCTCTGCCCTGAACCTGGTTCATAGTTAGGATAATAATTCCTCCTATTATCGCTGAACCAAGTAAATCTATCATGACTTGTGTACCCATATAATTTACTCTTAAAAATAACTATAAATGTAGTCCATGTAGATAGCATTGGACATAAATGGAGAAGTTACTGTAACCGTCATTTTCTTATTGTAAGTTTGAGGAGTCGATTCAGAATCAAGGTGATCAATATCTACATAACAAACTTTAATTTTAACATAGTAAGTTCCTCTATCAGTGCTTACGGTATCTTTATAATTATTGAAATCGTCAAAATCATCAAATTCACCAATTGTTGTTTCAGAACTACCATGACCCAAGCTTGCTGTTGGTGTAAAAAATTTTGGATCAGAGATATAAGAAATTATGTTGTTTTCATCATACGCTTTGCCAATTGCTAATTCCACATATGATTCACAAATAGAAATTGCATCAATCGCATAATCAGAATGATACATGGCTTTGTCTGTAACTTCCAAATATGAAGTATTCATATTTAAGATTAATACTCCCATTAAAGCTATGGAAGCAATTGACAAGAACATTTGTCCAAGTCCCATTCTTTATCTTTCAATTATTAAAAACATTTAATTATGAGTTAATTTCGCACTTTAATCTTCGGATGTTGAAGCCAGCACTTCTTCAATTGAAGAGATTCCCATCCTAACTTTTTCAAATCCAGCTTCTCTCAAGCTCAAAGAACCATCTATTTTTGCTTGCTGTCTAACCCTCTCTTCGTCAACTTCAATGCCAGAACTGACTATTATTTTTCTAATTTCTCTTGTAAAGTATAAAGCTTCGTGAATTGCAATTCTTCCCTTAAAGCCTGAGCCGCCGCATTTATCACAACCCTTCGCTTTGTATATTGTATAATTTTTCCATTCCTCAATATTCATCCCAGCAGCTTCCATAATTTCTTCATCATATTGTGTAACTTTCTCTTTACAGTTATCGCATAGTTTTCTAATCAACCTTTGAGCTACTATAATATTAATTGCATATGCAATTAAAAATGGCTCTATTCCCATTTTATACAATCTTGCAACTGCACTTGGGGCATCATTGGTGTGAAGTGTTGAAAAAGTTAAATGCCCTGTATTTGCTAATTTAATAGCAACTTCTGCGGTCTCTTTATCTCTCATCTCACCTACAAGAACAATATCCGGATCATGACGTAAGATTGATCTTATCGCTTGTTCAAAATTCATTCTATAGCCAATCTTTAATTGGCGCGCACCTTCAATGACATACTCAACAGGATCTTCAACTGTAAGTACGTTAACAGTTGGATCAATTACCTGGTATAAAGCAGCAACGAGAGTAGTACTTTTACCACTTCCTGTCGGTCCCGTTAAAATCACCATACCCTGCGGCTGGTTAATTGCTTTTACAAATGCCTTTTGAGCATACCCTGTTATACCTAATTTATCCAGATCACGCACAACTTTTCTGTCATCAAGAATTCTTATTACAACGCTTTCAAATTTATTTTTTAATTCTGTTCCCACCATAGGCAGAACAGAAACTCTATAACGTATTACATGCCCATCAATTTCTCTTTGAATAAAACCATCCTGAGCTCTTTCTCTTTCAAAACGGTCCATTCCCTTGGAACGATCCTTTACTACAGCAACAACTGCTTCAGGTAAAGTTCCCTCCTGCACGTGCCATGCTAGTAAGTTTCCATCAACTCTAAAAAGGATATTGGTTTTGTGCCCTGACATAGGGACAAAGTGAATATCACTCGCTCCTCTTCGAACACCTTCAACTAGTGCTCCTTCTACTAGGTTGATAAGGGCACTTTTATTAATTTCGGCATCAAGTTCTTCCTCACTTAATCCGCCATCATCCTTTTCAATTTGAAATTCAGGATCAGCATCTTCCAGCATTTTCATGTATTCATTTTCTGGAGGAAGTATTATTTGAATAAGCCTTTCAAAATCTTTCTTCTTTATATAAATTACTTCATATTTGCTGGCGTTTAAACCAAACGCAATCTTAGGAATGTTTCTATCTGTTGGATCTATGCTTGCAAGGATTAATTTATCTCTTTGCCTTTCATCATACATGAATGGCAATATTTTATATTCTAATATTTGCGATTTTAATTGCTCGCCGGCATTTTCAATTAAAGTTTTAATAGCTTCAATCCGTTTGTGCGGAATCTCTTCTATTGGCGTGTCAAACTCGCGGAATGCATAGAGAGTTGCTACTTCCCTAAAAATAAGATCGTGTTCGTACCCAAAATCTTGAACCAAGATCTGGGCTAGATTTCTTTTAATTTTACTTTTGTCATTATTTTTTGCTGTCAATGCTCTTTCAAGCATTACAGAATCAATAATTCCTTTTTTAAATAATAGGTATCCTATTTTATCATTCAGTTCAATACTTGTATCGATCATACTATGTTTCTTTCTACCGTAATAGTATGGTTGTAAGATGTGGACATACCAGGAGTTTTAGGCCGAACTGTTGCAGTTTCAGCCGAAACAAGAGTTAGTGCTATCATTACAACCATAATAATCATAGCAATAACAACCTGGATTAATTCAATTAAATTTTTAAGCTTATAAACAGTTTCAGCTTCATAATAATTTGCTAGCTGAAGCGCTGTATTTTTTATTGTTCCTGTTTCTTCACCTGAATGTAGTCTTGATAAAGCTGTATCAGTAAATACTCCGCTTGCTTCGAAAGCATCTGTAACACCAGTTCCTTTTTTAAGCATTAAAGGAATTGAAATTGTTTTAATTCTTTCTTCAAAATAAGTATTGCCTGTTGCTTCAGCAGCTATTCTAATAGGCTCTATGCTTTCTGCAGAACCGCTGTAAAGAGTATAAAATACCCTGGCAAAAACTTCAAGCACTGTTTTATGAATTAAGGAACCAATCATGGGAAGCTTCATAATAGTTTTATCAACAAAGTAAGCACCCTTTTTTGTTTTTGCATATCGCCAGAAAATTATTGGCGGGATAAACATTACGGCAGAAACCAGATAAAGATTACCCATGAGAAAATCACTAAACTGTAAGGTAAATTTCGTCATAGGAGGTAATTCAATTCCAAACTTAACAAACAGTTTTGCTGTTTCAGGAAAGATATATCCTACATAAAACAGAACCGCTAAGAACAGAACAAAGATTGTAACTGCCGGTGTTATCAAAGCACTTCTCATATTCTTTTTAAATTCCTGGCGTCTTTCCAGAAACTTTGCAGTTGCTTTATAAATCTCGGTCATGTTACCGCTTTTAGAAGCTAACCCCAGCATGTATGCAGTAAATTTACCAAAAACAGATTGATACTTAAGAAACGTTGCTTCACTATCAGCACCTTTCTTTAGATCGTTATTGATTTCCTTAAGAGTATTTTTTAAAGTTTTATTTTGAGTATCATTTATTAATAAATTTAGTATTTCTCCATATGGTAATTTCTGCTCTAATAATTCAGCACTAATTTTAACAAAGGTTACAATTTCAGCGGTAGGTGGTTTTGCATTAAATTCAAATAAGCTTTTGTTAACAGAAAGAACTTCATAGCCAAGACGGGAAAATGCTTCTTCAACCTCTTTTTTTGTATACGCTTTTTGTTCACCTTTTATGGGCTTGTCGGTTCCTTTTTTAACTCTATAGAGAAAAGTTGATTTCTTTTCTATGCTTTTTATTTTTAACTGATTTTTTTCTGCAAGCCTGTATATTTTCTTTTTTCCTTCAGAGCTTGAGGCTGCGGATAGGGAACCATTTATTAACTGGCCGCTGACTTTTTCTGCTGTGAATCTAAATTCTATCATTTTATAATCTCTTTTAGTTTTTGTTCTTTACTTATCAAGAATTATTCCTAATTATTTAACGCTTTTTTTGTTAATAATTTATAAATAATTGGCCTTTTTAAAATTATCAGTCTGAATAACTCAAACCTCTATATTTAATACAAGTATTAATTACTATCTAAACAAAAGCGGTTTATTTTTTTTAACAATCCGGCATGAAGTAGTAAGACTGTCACTCGATATTAGACTTAACTATTTAATCTATTCTTATTACACACATTTGATTTAGAGAAAAAAAAAGGTGGGCTTAACCCACCTTAATGATAAATATTATATTACTTCTTAGTGAACTTTGGTAACAACTATTTTACCAACTGAATCTACCACTGCTGTGATGTGTTACATAGTTAGAAGCGTCCACTAAGTTCTGTTCCTAGCACCAACAATTGTAACTGTTTTAGCTGCTACTGTTGCTGTATATGCACCATTAGCTGTTGATTGTAAAGTTGTTGGAATTGTCCAGCCTGCTGGAGCACCATTAGTTGTATTAAATGATCTTCCGCCACCACCCATTGATACAGGTTTTTTGTAGAACTGAACTGCCATTGCACCAAGGTTATTCAAATCAGAAACTACACCGTCTCTGTTTGCTTCAATTGAACTAGCGTTAAATAAGTTAATACCAACTACTACTGCGATACCAACTACGATAACACCAAGAACGATTAAAAGAAGTTGTTGTTGACCCATTATAGATCTCCTTACATTTATTGATTATTAGTTAATTAGTTATTTGTACTCTTTATTTATTCGAACTATTCGATTACTGAAACTCTAAAATTATTTCTGGTTACTGTTGTTTTTACCTTTACATAATCGTACCCACTGACTATTTCATTTCCTGTGCCAATGATTATTACACTATCGCTGTAAGACGTAGCTGTAAAAGTGCCGCAATCTGTTGATGTCAAATATGACGGGACATCCCAGCCTATAAATGACCTATCGTTTCCACCCATGCTTTTAGGTTTTTTATAGTAACTCATTGCCATATTAGCTAAGTTCAATGATTCATTCGTGACATTATCACGGTTTTGATCAATTGAGTTTTGCCTATATATGGAAAAAGAGACTAAGATTGCAATTCCGACAACTATAATGGCAACGGTAATTAAAAGTAACTGCTGCTGACCCAAAAACTTTTCCTTTCATAAGAATTATGTTTTAGTGCTGCGATTTGTTAGAAGAAGAATTATGCCAGTTGCTATTTGAATGAAATACTAAGTACTCTAACTTATTACTACAAAAACAGCTATGAACGCAGTTAATCACTAAAATGCATGAGGTAATTACTGCTTTTTACTCTGGTAATAATTGCTGAATGAGGTCAATTTGGGGTGTAATAGAGGACAACTTTCTATAAAAATTTCTGGCGCTTCAAAAACCATAAAAGTTCCCCTTAAACATTTTTACTTTATTACTTCTTTAAATAGAAAATTTTACCGGATAGTTTTACCATAGGCTAGTAACAAATTGCAGTGAAAGTTTTACAAAACTTGAAATCTTTACATGTAATATTTTCGAATATTAATTTAATAGATGATTTTTTATACAGCCACAATCACTTTGTTTATCAAACCAACCTTTAAATATCAATAGATTTTTTGTTAACCAAATATTCAAATCACATCAAAATATATTTTTATCATTATTTTGTAGTGGCAATTATTAACTATATTTGTGAAAGCATTCTCTGTCTTTCTTAACAAATAAATAACTAAAAGGAATTTTTCTATGTTTGGTTTTAGAAAAAAAGGAATTTCAATTATTTCTTCCATTAAAAATTTTAAGAGTAAATTTATTTTTATTCTTTTTATTGCAGCAATTCTAGTGTATAACGGCTGCCAATCAAAAAAGGAAGAAGCAAAATCACCTGAAGAAAAAACAACTCAGGTAGATACTCAAACAGTTAAAAATCAACCTGTTTTAAAACCGGCAGAGAAAGAAGAAACAAAAATTCCGGATATTACAGGTACTTGGACAGGAAAGTTTGATTCAAGAGCAACGACTCTTAAAATAACTTCCCAAGATTCTACTTCATTCAAAGGAAAGATTACTATACATTATAGAGAAGTAATAAACCAGGAAGTTAAAGGAACATTTAATCCCGATAAAATGACTGTGAATATGAGCGACCAGCTTCACAGCAGATACATGGGAAAATATGCCGCTAAGCTTTCTTCTGACATGAAAAATCTAACTGGAACATTTACATTGAATGTTGATAAGAAAAAATTAAATTTTAATTTAACAAAGAAATAAAAATAGAAAGGGAGCCCTTAATGAAAAAATATATTCTGTTAATTTTAATACCGCTTGCCGGATTATTATTATCTTCATGTGATTCAACTTCGAATTCAACAAATCCGCCTGCCGTTACTAAAGGAAGTATTTTTGTTCAATCAACCCCAACTGGTGCTGCTATTGCTGTTAGTGGTTCTTCAACTGGGAAAGTAACACCTGACAGCGTGACCAGTTTAGATGAAGGCACATACAACGTTACTTTAAGCAAAACAGGTTACAAAGACACAACTTTTTCAGCAACTGTAAATGCAGGTTTTCAAACTGTAAAATCTATTACATTGACTTCTGATTTAACTACATCAACATATATGGATACTATCTGGGAAACCACAGGCACTGGAGCTAATCAGCCAAGCGGATTAGATCTTTCCGCAGGTATTGCTAAAAGCTCATCCAGTTCAGACGTAGATATTTTTTATTATTCTAATTCAGCGGGAACTGTATTTGAGATTAGAAGTTCAAGCACCCGCTCAACATCATTTTTAGTTGGCTCATCAACAAATTTATTTGATGGCGTTCCTTCCCCGCTTGCAACAAACTCATGGGCAACTACAATGGGTGATAGAGAAACAAATTATGTTTTCTTATTTGATGCAGACTCTCATTATTCTAAATTAATAATAAAAAGCTATGGCGGCGGAACAACTGCATAGTCCAGCTTATTTAATTGTTCAATGGGTTTATAATCAAAAAGCAAATGATGTGAGATTCCCAACCCAACCGTAAACAACTAATTATTAAAACAAAAAAGCCGTGGTTTTTAATCACGGCTTTTTTTATTCATACCAATTAACAATTGTTATTCTGTGCTTTCCAAACCCATAGTTATGGGCAGCTTCAGTTAAAGTATATTTCATTCCATTTTTTATAGTTTCTGAAGAATATAAAATTGATCCGTTACCATTGCCAATGCAATTCCCTTCCGAAGGCCTGGGAGATAATGTTATAAGTGACCCGATAATATCTGCATGAAGATGAATCATATCATCTGTAAACAGAATGCCTTTAAAAGTACCGGAGTTTACATTCTCCATTGTTGCGTTTACTGAACTGTTATGCACAATTAAAATTCCTGATCCTTCAATGCTTAACGATTGCCAAATCCCTTTTGACGGAAGTTCAACATAAGTAATTCCTTTTAAGGGATATTTTAATTTGGAAGGATTTGTAACATATTGGCTGCCATTTGCACCGCTTTGAGCTATAGTTTTTAATGTTCCTTCAGGTAATCCATTTTTGTCTCCGCCTAAAATCATATCCGGGGAAGTTGGAAATCCTCCTGGCCATGTTTGCCCGGTAGCTACCACAGAACTATATCCGTTTTTCGAAGGTGAATAATCAGTTTTGTCGCTAGTACCGCCAATTTGGGAGTTTCCATTCTGATCAATCCCGCCAGTAGTCCAAATACCATAGGTTCCACTTCCACTTACTACATTTCCATTAATATCGTGATCTCTTCCATCAACTATTAAGCTGCCGTTAAGTTTTATAGTACTATTGGCTGTTATTGCTGCCAATATCCCTGACGGAATCTTATTGCTGCCGGAAGGCTCAGGTATCTTCACATATACTGTGGCTGACTTGTTTACACTGTAATAATTAGATTCTAAGGAAATTTTAATAAGGCTATCCCCATCTATTAAAACATCGGTTACCGTGTAACTTACTTTTCCGCCCAAAATATTTTTTTGAGTCTTTTGCTGACATCTAAAAGTTTTATCTTCTGCTATTTTTTGAAATAACACTTCTGCCATGCTGTTACAAATATTTCTTGCAATTGTTAAACTATAATGATCCACAGCATTATCTGTAGCACCATTCAAGTTGGAGTTTACATTGTGATTGACAATGCCAAAAACAATAAAACTTCCTAAAACCGCTATTACTATTAATTTTCCCATAATATCTCCATTTATATATTCTTTATCCTAATTATTTTTTTGTATTCCTTTAAATAAAATTTGTCATCAACTTTCTCTTTCGAAAGAAATTTTGCAGTAATCTTAATACTCCGGATGATATTTCTATTTGTCTGCTGCTGAAGTTTCAGAGATGATATTATGCTTCCAGAGGAATCGAAATAAACGATATAGAATGAGTTGACTTTATAAACCTGGAACTGGCTATTATTTATTTTTAACATTACCGGGACAGTACTTGTTATAGAACCATTCGTGTTATTAACTGCGGAATAGGTAATTGTATCCATGGTTCCGTTATTATCATAATCAGAATAATATTGAATTTTCGCCGCTTCTGCTTTAAGTATTTTATCACCGGATTTTCTAAATCCGATTTTGTAGAGATAAAAATCTATATCTTCTGCATCGGTACTAATTTCTCTTTGAGTCATTGTATCGGTTAAAAACCCCTGTGCAGACAGATTCATTCTTAAATTGAATCCGGCTATCATCACAAGGACAATACCTCCAATAATGAATGATCCTATTATATCTAACCAGCTTTGCATAATTTTAATATGATACTATATAATTGAATTTAAGTGGAATCTTTAAATTTTCACCAGTTACTGATACATCAATTCTTTTTAGAAATGTCCGGGAATAACTTGTTAGATCAGTGTTTACTTCATTAACATAACAGCATAAAACTGTTGTTGTAAAAACTCCTAGATTCTCGAGAGTATCTGATCTTGTAAAATTCTTGTAATCATCTACATCATCATATTTTAATGACGAATTTTCACCAGCATCTTTACCCAAACTACTAACAGAGGTTAAGCTATCAGCATTGTTTACGGATGAAGTAATAGTGTTTTCGTCAAACGACTTTGTTAAAATTTCTTCCAGCATAGATTGTCCAATTCCTGTCCCCATAATAATTACTTCATTATTATAGTTAGAATCAGTTTGAGTGCTATTAGATTTAAAGAAAGTCAATGATAAATATGAAAGAATTAATATTCCGCCTATAACCAAAAACTGTTGCATAATGTTCTTTGTCTAAAAATTATATTATAGTTGTGCATTATGCGTGCCGGATAAAGACAATGTGGTTTTGATGATTTTTGAATTGATATACAAAATTAGAATACAATAAAAAAGCCGTGACGATAAATCACGGTTTTTTTATAATTTTCTTTCTAAATTAAATTCTAAATAATTCAAATTATATCTTCAGTTATTTTTTTTAAGGACTGACAATGTTTCATATCAGAGTAAAAATGCTTTTACTTATAATTAGTTTTATGTTAAACGAATTAAGCTTTGCTCAGTTTAATAAAGTGTATCGAGTAAGTCATCCTGAGGATAATACGCCCGCCGAAGTTACAATTGCAATAAATCCTAAAAATCCGCAGAACTTAGTTGCTGCTTTTATTACAATGCCCCATAAGTTTCCTTACATAGTAAGCAGCACTTATACCTCTCATGACGCTGGAAAAACCTGGTTAAAGATTGCAACAAATAATCCGGAAGATAGAGTTCAAGGGGATGACGGAGTGACTTTTTCGTCCGAAGGCAGGGTTTATCATTCTTATTTATCCTTCTATGGTTTATTCAGTGGTGATTCATTAGAAAGGCCTTCTTCGGGAATTTATGTTAGTTCTTCAACTGATGGCGGCTTATCGTGGTACCAGCGATCGCTTGTTGTGGATCATATAAATACTTGCGCCCCGTTGGAAGACAAACCTTATGTTGTAACTGATAACGCTCCTAATTCACCTTATAAAAATAATGTTTATTTAGCATGGACTCACTTTGCAAAATATCAAAGTAAAAATCCCGCTGATTCCTCTCAAATTTATTTTGCAAGATCAATTGACAGCGGTAAAACTTTTTCTCCGCATTTAAGAATTTCAACTTATGGCGGTGATTGCCTTGACGGTGATAATACTGATGAAGGCGCTATTACAGCAGTTGGCCCTAAAGGCGAAGTGTATGTTATTTGGGGCGGGCCGCGCGGACTTGAGTTTACAAAATCTCTTGACGGTGGGAAGACTTTTTCCCAAAGTGAAGTGATTGGATATATTCATAATGGATGGGATTTTGATATAAAAGGTATTTCACGGTCTAACGGAATGCCTGTAACAAAAGTTGATTTAAGTACTGGCAAATACAACGGTTCAATTTACGTTAACTGGATTGATGACCGCAATGGTGATCCTGACGTTTTTATAAAGCATTCAAGAGACGGTGGAAAAACCTGGTCTAATCCAATTCGTGTAAATGATGATTCTGTTGGTAATGGGAAAGATCAATTTTTTACGTGGATGTCTGTTGATCCCGTTGATGGTTCTGTAAACTGTGTATTTTATGATCGTAGAGATTTAGATAGTACTAAAACCGGAGTTACTTTAGCAAGAAGCGTTGACGGCGGGAAGACATTTAAGAATTATAAAATAAATATTGAGCCGTTTGAATGCAACCCTAAAGTTTTCTTTGGTGATTATACCGGCATTGATGCTTATGACGGGGAAGTAGCTCCAATTTTTATGCACTTTGTCAGCAAAGATAATCTAGCTGTTTCCGCTGCAATATTTCAATTTGAGCCTGGAACTTTGAAAGAGAGAAAAACAAATAATTGAAATTCCAATTGAAGTAAAAAAACTATTTATTAAGCAAAAAGCCGTGGTTATTAATCACGGCTTTTTAATTTTAAAGGTGTCAATCTGCTTTATCTAATTTTTATATGAAGCTCTTTTAATTGATCATCTGAAACCGTGGAAGGTGCGTCATCCATAATAGAAACAGCGCTTGCTGTTTTGGGGAATGCAATCACTTCTCTAATTGAACTTTCACCTGCAAAGATCATCGCCAATCTATCAAATCCAAATGCTATTCCACCGTGAGGCGGTGCACCGTATTTAAATGCGTTCATTAAAAATCCAAATTTGTATTCAGCATCTTCATCAGATATCCCAAGCGCTTTAAACATTTTTGCCTGCAAATCAGCATTATGAATTCTTATACTTCCGCCGGCAATTTCACTTCCATTTAAAACTAAATCATATGCGCGGGCTTTAACTCTTCCGGGATCGCTTTCCATAAATTCAACATCTTCCAATCGTGGAGATGTAAATGGATGATGCATTGCATAATATCTTTTTGTCTGTTCATCCCATTCAAACAAAGGGAAATCAGTTACCCAAAGCAATTGTGCCTTTGAATCCGGTTTGATTAAACCCAATCTCTTTGCCATTTCCAAACGAAGCTGGCCCATGATTGAAAGTGCTTTTAACTTTTGTCCGGAAAGAATAAAAATTAAATCTCCGGCTTTTGCTTTTAAGCTTTGAATTAAATTTTTCTTTTCATCATCGGATAAAAATTTTGCAATAGGCGCTTCAAGATCATTTTCTTTAACGCGCATCCAAATCAATCCGCCGGCACCAAGCTTTTTAACAAAATCTGTTAAAACATCAAGCTGGTTTCTTGTATAATCACCGCAGCCAGGGGCAACCATTCCGCTTATTTCTCCGTTGCTGCTGATTTGATCTTTAAATACTTTAAATTCTGTTTTTGCAAAAACATCATTCAAAGTTTTCATTTCAAGATTAAATCTTAAATCCGGTTTGTCGCTGCCATACTTTTCCATCGCTTCGTCAAAAGATAATCTTGGAATAGGAAGCTTTAAATCCTGCTTCCAGATTTCTTTAAATAAAATTTTCATTAATCCTTCGACAATTTCAAAAATATTTTCCTGGTCGATAAAGGACATTTCAACATCTATCTGCGTAAATTCGGGCTGCCTGTCTGCACGAAGGTCTTCATCTCTAAAACACTTTACGATTTGAAAATATCTATCAAGCCCTGACACCATCAAAAGCTGCTTATACTGCTGAGGTGACTGAGGCAAAGCATAAAACTTTCCTTTATGCAATCTACTTGGAACAAGATAATCACGCGCGCCCTTCCGGAGTGCTTTTCATCAGCACGGGAGTTTCAACTTCAACAAAATTATTTTCATCAAAATATTTTCTTGCAACCTGATACATTCTATGCCGCATTAATAAATTCTTTTGAACCGACGGCCTGCGGATATCAAGGTATCTGTATTTTAATCTCACATCTTCGCTTGTATCAATTTTTTCTTTTATTGGAAACGGCGGGGTTTTAGCTTCATTTAATATTACAAGCTTATTCACCATGACATCTATGTGTCCGGTAGGAAGCTCAGGGTTATCAGTTTCCGGCGGCCTTTTTCTAACCACGCCTTCAATAGAAACAACAAATTCGCTTCTTAAATCTTTAGCAGAATTGTGAGCTTCTTGATGAAAGCTTGGTTCAAAAACAATTTGTGTAATTCCGTAACGGTCGCGGAGATCAATAAAAATTAATCCGCCTAAGTCTCTCCGGGTATCAACCCAGCCATTTAAAATTACATTGTCGCCGACATTTTCAATTCTCAATTCACCGCACGTATGTGTTCTTGTTTTAAAGTACATCTTTACTTTGCTAACTCCTTAATAAAATTTTACGAGAGCGTAAAAATAATCAATAAAATAAGGTGTTACAAATGTATTATTGAGGTTATGAGCTATTAAACGGATATTAAATTTATAAGCTTAAAATCTTGCATAAGAAGGATAGAAAATTACTTAATTGCTAAATTGCCGGAAGAACAATTTAACATTTAAACCATTCAGCAATTTGTGAATTCTTGGTTTCGATTTGTACAGGGCGTTTTAAATGTGAGTTGCTTTATTCAAAAACAAAAGTATTATTTGTAATTTAACTGCATGAATACTATAGATATTATCAGAAAGAAAAGAGACAGCAAAACTCTTTCCCCTGAAGAAATTAAATTTATAATTTCTTCCTACACAAAAAATAAAATTCCCGATTATCAATTCTCTGCCTTTTTAATGGCAGGATATTTAAATGGATTTAATAAAAAAGAAACTGCCGCATTAACCTCCTCGATGCTTTATAGCGGAAAGGTTCTCAATCTTAATTCAATTAAAGGAGTTAAAATTGACAAACATTCCACGGGCGGAGTGGGAGATAAGACTTCGTTAATAATTGCCCCTACCGTTGCTGCTGCCAGTGTTCCGGTTCCAATGATTTCGGGAAGAGGATTGGGACACACAGGTGGGACTTTAGATAAGCTCGAATCCATTCCAGGTTTCAGAACGAATCTTTCAATAAAAGAATATAAAAATGTTTTAAAGAAATGCGGAGCTGTTTTAATTGGGCAGACAAAAGATATTGCTCCCGCTGATAAATTAATTTATTCATTGCGTGATGTCACTGCAACTGTTGAGTCTATTCCATTAATTACCGCAAGCATAATGAGCAAGAAGCTGGCGGAAGGAATTGACGGGCTTGTTCTTGATGTTAAAACCGGCAGCGGCGCGTTCATGAAAGATTATCATGATGCTAAAGAGCTTGCTCTTTCCCTTATAAATACTGCAAAAGAATTTAAGAAAAAAGTTATTGCTTTTATAACCGATATGAATCAACCTTTGGGAAATTATATCGGCAACTGGCTTGAAGTTTATGAATCAATAAAAATATTGAAGGGTGAAGTTGAAAATGACTTGTATGAATTAAGCATGCAGCTTTCCGGCGCAATGATTTATCTCGGCAAAAAAGCTTTTTCAATTGAAGAAGGTGTTGAAATAGCAAAACAAAAAATTAAAAGTGGAGAGGCATTTGATAAATTTATAAAAATAGCAAAACTGCAGAACGGTGATGTAAGCTTTTTAACAAAACCTGAAAAATATCCTAAATCTAAATTTCATGCTGAAATTAAATGTAACGCAAATGGATATTTAAAAACAGTTGATACTTTTGAATTAGGAATGCATGCTTTGGAATTAGGTGCAGGAAGAAAAACTAAAGAAGATAAAATTGAACCAAAAGCAGGAATAATTTTTAATTATAAAATTGGAGACCAAATAAAAAAGGGAGATGTTATTGCTGAAATATTTTCTGATAATAAAAATAAATTGAAATATGTTGAAGATAATATTCTTAACACTTTAACTTTTTCAAAGACAAAAGTTAAAAAGCAAAAACTGATTAAAGAAATAATTAGTTAAATATTTAAACTTTTATTTCTTAAATACCTTTATGAAGAAAATTATTTAACTCACTTTCTTTGCAATTCTTATCATCGCATCTAAAGATTTTTTAACATCTTCTTCCATTGTTGCCCATGAACAAATGCTGATTCTCATTGCGGTTTTATTCTGCCATACTGTTCCGCCGCACCAGCTTGTTCCGTCTTTCTGAATTTCTTCAATTACTTTTAATGTCTTTTCTTTTGAACCGAATGAAACTAAAACTTGATTAATCACTACATCATTTAAAATTTCATAACCGGCATTGCTTAATCCTTCCGCAAACATTTTGGCATTGCTGCAGGTACGTTCAATAATTTCCGCCAAGCCTTTTTTGCCAAGTGAATACAATGCTGCCCAAACTTCTATGCCTCTTGATCTTCTTGATAATTCGGGAACAAAATGAGATGGTTCTCTATGATCTCCTTCGGGAAGATATGGAGCTGTTAAGTATAATGAAGACCTTAACGCTTCCTTATCTTTAACAAAAGCTAATCCGCTGTCATAAGGAACATTCAACCATTTGTGTGCATCAGTTGCCCATGAGTCTGCATCTTCCAAACCTTCAACCAAATGTGCATACTTTGGCGAAGCTTTTGCCCATAAACCAAATGCACCATCAACATGAACCCATGCGCCGCCTTTATGTGCTGCTTCAGTAATTTTTTTTATTGGATCGAATGAACCCGTATTTACATTTCCAGCTTGAGTGCAAACAATAGTCGGGCCTTCTATTTTAGGAAACTTATCAAATCTCATTCTTCCCTGCTCATCTGCGGGAACTTTAATAACCCTCTTTCTTCCTAACCCAAGTAAACCTAAAGATCTGAATAATGATGGATGAGCTTCTTCACCAACAATAACATTAATTGGGGGTGCGTTAAACAATCCATCCGATTCAACATCCCAGCCTGCATTTTTTAATACTTTATATCTTGCAGCTGCCAGCGCAGTAAAGTTTGCCATAGTAGCCCCTGTAACAAATGCACCGGCACTGTTTGATGGAAAATTAAAAATTTCTAATAACCATTTTAAGCTGACTTCTTCAAGCACTGTTCCTATCGGAGAACCGGCAAACAACCCTGCGTTTTGATCCCATGCAGTTGAAAGCCAGCTTGCAGCAACTGTTGCAGGAAGCGACCCGCCGATTACAAAACCAAAAAATCGATTGCCGGAAATTCCAATTGTTGCGGGTGATCCAATTTCATCAAGCATTTCAATTATTTTTTCGGGATTTATTGATTCGTTCTGTAGAGGAATATCAAATTCTTTTAATCTTTCAAGAGCATCTTCAGATGGTGCAACTGAACGGTTTATAATTTCTTCTCTATATTTAATTGCTCTTTCGGCAGTGTTTAATAACAAATCTCTCATAAAAATCTAAGCCTTTAAATAAAATAATTAATAAAAATTTTTGCTTTCAATAGAATTACTGATTTAATATGCAGGGTTAAATAAAAGAATAAAATCGTGAATGATTATAAATATAATTATAGTAATAAAAAATCTATAGAACACTTTGACTATTTAATTATAACATGAGAGTCAATGTTAAATCAATTCGAATTAATCATTATTAAAAGTATTTATTTATCTGGGTAGACATAATCTCTTGGCAAAATATCGGCAATCCTTTGTTTAGCCCAATATCCGTAAGTTTCTACTGAGTAAAAGTATGTTAACAAATTTCCATTTTTATCAATTGAAACGGATGGATAAATAAAATTTAAAGTGCTGGGGTTATTTGAATAATATTTAACCTCAATTGCGCCTCTATAGTTTAATGTATAAACACTTGAATCCCGGTCGCACGTTAAATTTAAATCTTCCGGAGAAATTGCAGTCATGTATGGAATTTCATGAAGCGAATAATAATTCTGCGATAATTGTTTATGAACAAGAGCGTAATAGAAATGCCTTGGTGAATCCAGGTAAGTATTTTGCCTGTTCTTTTCCCAGGTTAATTTTTCCTCTTCTGAAGAGGGAGATAATTCTTCAAATCTTGGAAAGTATTTATATGTAATATTTTTTTCAGGCATATAAACTACCGAATCTAAAACTATATAAAGCATGTAGCCCAGGGCTTTATTTTCAATCTTTAGCATACTGTCCGCAACTGTCTTTATAGCCCCCGTTCCTTTTTCTTCAACAAAATCCAACACTTCGGGGTTTAGAATTTTTGTGCTCTTTGAATTTTCAGTTTCTCCTATGAAAATCTTTTTAAATATTTTCAATTTTTCTTTCCAGTCCTCAGGGACTTCTGCAGATACGTTAACTTGATTAATGTTTATTGGTTTAAGCTTTAATGAAATATTATATTTAAATGTGTATGGTTTATATGAATCAAAATTTCTGCTTTCTACTTCATAACCAATATAACTGAATATAATATTGTACGATCCGTAAGGAACATCCTCTATGATGAATTTACCATCCTTATCTGTTGTGGTGCCTATGGTTGTATTGGCTAAAAAAACATTAACATTTTCTAAAGGTTCCTTGGATTCTTTATCAACAACTTTACCTTTTATTGTAATTCGATTAACCTGCTGAGCGTTACTTATAGTTGAACAAATTAATATTAGAAATAATATTTTGAATAAATTTTTCACTATGCTTTCTAAATTGCTGAAACCACATCTTTAAAATTTGAATGGCCGATTGTATTCACCGATTCTCCACAATTAATTTAATTACCATTAAACTAAATTAACTTTCCTTTTTTAGCAAGAAGATTAACATGAATAATTTTTACTTAATTTTTACACTATTGAGGCATTTAATAAAGGTTAAGCATTGATGGTAAGTGAAGTTAGATGTGGTAAATAAAATATCTCGTTGTTTAGATATAAAGTCTGTATTTCTAAATACAACCCACCTCTAAATCTCCTCCAAGGAGGAGACTTTTATTCGAGTTTTTACTTTTTATTTGTAATGCAAACTCTACCCACATTACTAGTTTTCCCACCCTGGGCGGGCGCAGGGTGGGTTACTACTATTTAATAAATAACATTTGTATAAACCCGCCCAATTCTGAAAACAGTAAATCGTTCACTAAATTTTTACTTGTTAAACTTTTTCAACAAATCTTTCACTGCATCTTTGTGAACCATAAAATCCATCATCTTTAATTTTACATAATCTTCGCTGTAAAAATAATAACCTGAATTTTTTCCGTCTCGTGACCCTGAGCCCGAGTCTTTAATCAAATACCAGTCTTTACCGTCTTTCGTCATATATCCGACTAAATGAATTCCATGATCATCCGTAGTTGTTTGATTGCTGAAACGAAACTGTCGTGCATATTCATCAATATATTCTGTAGGAATATCAAAAGTTGGAACTATTGCAACGTCATTTCTTGATAAATAACCTGCCTCGGAAACATCTCCTCCAATACACATTGTATAGCCATTTCTAATTGCGTTCTTTAATGCTGCAAGCCATTCGTCAAGAGGAACGTTATAATAATCTTTATTGTGCCACCAATTGTCGGGGACTTCATATTCAACCTGTTGATAATAAGGCTGCTGCATGTATGAAAGTATATCTACATAATCATCAGGATTTAATTTTATATAATCTTTAAGATATTCTTTAGGAGTATAAATTTTTCCATCAACTTTAAATTCTGTTGGCGGTTCGCCCATATAATGATTCAATATAGATTTTATGGTGCTTACAACTTCATCCTCATTCCATTCATTTGTTGTTTTTAAATTTTGTAAAAATAAATTCATCTCGTTAAACATTGCTTTATGATCATGAAATTTTTGCCCCGGTTTCATGCCATTATTAACATCTTCCGGAACGCAACCATACTTTTTCCATATTCTTGTGACGGCATTTGCTTCTGAACCTTCACCAAATTCTGAATCCCCTCTTTCTTCAACAAAGCGCTTTGCCTTTTCAGTATATTCCCAATAGGCGGTATACATTTCCGAGAGTTTTACTTTTTTATTATGCAGTCTGTAAACTTCGGATTCTAAAAATGAAGTAGTAGAAAAAGACCAGCAAGTTCCGGTTCTTGCTTGCGAAACGGGCTCGTTATACCAGTACTTTTTAAATTCATCAATTGATTTGGGCAAATCCATTCCGGCAACATCAACCTTAAAATATTTTTTAACAGGTTTAGGAATGCTGTCATAAGATTTTATTCCTTGAAGAATTTGATCGTAAAATCCTTTTTGTTTTTCAATAAAAGTCCCCTTGTCATGTTTTTTTTCCTGGGCTAAACTTAAAATTGAAAAAATACCGATTAAGATTAAAATAAGAGTGGTTTTAGTTTTCATGAGACTCCCTATTAGAATTATTGTAACATTCTCCCCAAAAATAATAAAAAGAAATTAATTAAATTATACATAAACCTTTCTTTTAAGCATAAATAGATTTGGCAACTGCCGATAAATATTTAAATTTATTTTAATTTTCATCTTGTTTTCATTTTTAATTAGCATTTTTATCATGTAAAAATAGGTTTAAGTTCCAATGAGAGTATTGATAATAGAGGACGATAAAAAAATTGCCGCGGGAGTACGAAAAGGTTTGGAGTCCGAAGGCTACGCTGTTGACATAGCAGGAGATGGTGTGCGCGGTGAAGAGCTTGCTAAAATTAATAACTACGATTTAATAATCCTTGATTTAATGCTTCCCAAACAGGATGGCTTTAAAACATGTGATAACTTAAGAAGAGACGGAATTAATATTCCAATTTTAATGCTTACTGCTCTTGATGATGTTGATGATAAAATAAAAGGATTGGATACAGGGGCAGATGATTACCTTGCAAAGCCATTTCATTTTGGTGAACTGCTGGCGCGTTTAAGAGCTTTGACCAGGAGGAATACTGAAGTAAAAAGCTCTAAATTTTCTATCTATGGAATTGAGCTCGATCAAAATACTCACCTGGTTTACCGTGAAGGAAAAGAAATTAAGCTTTCAACAAAAGAGTACGG
>CAVVCO010000033.1:0-74327 GCA_963746735.1 uncultured Ignavibacteriales bacterium | reverse complement strand
TTTATCACCATTTTCCTGAGCTCTTACTTGCTCCTTAACTTGCTGCCCGTTATGCCCTGCAGCAGTTGAATCTTGCGGTGCAAATGAATAAGCTGTCGTAATAAAAAGTAAACTAAAAATAAGTGTTATTATATATTTCATGATTGTTCCTCCGACTATTAAATTTCAAAGTAAGTGCCAGTAAAAGTGTTTGTTTTTTTTATTATTTGGATGGAAATAATTCAATAATAGTAGTGCAGCGACTATTAAGGCGATTGCTTCGACCATTAAGTCGAAATTCACTTCTATTTTTATTCAGCGGAATAGTTATGGTAAAACAAGTGCCCGGCTTATTTTCCGATGCTAATTCTGAAGGTGATTCCACAGATATTTTTCCCCCATGACGTTCAATAATTTGTTTAACAATCGAAAGACCCAGTCCGGTTCCTTCAATCATTTTCTCTTTGATATTTGATGCTCTGTAAAAATCATTAAAAATATTTTGAATATCCTTTTGAGGAATGCCGATTCCGTTATCGCAAATTTTAAGGCAAGTGTTTTTATCATCAGTGCATAGTGTAACTAAAATTTTTCCTTCACAGCCCGTATATTTTAAAGCATTCCCGATTAAATTGGATAATGCAATCTCTAATAAAAATTTGTCTCCATTAATATCGTCTTTTGATATTCTTTTATCTATAATGTCAAGCTTAATATTTTTTTCTTTAATATGTACTTTTTGCTTTTTGTAGATGGAAAGGAGCAACTGCTGCAAGTCCACCTTTTCTGTTGCAATTTCATCGAGTAATCTTAATCTTGAAATCTTTAAAATATTATTTGTCAGCTCAATAGCATCTCTGCCTCTGATTTTTGCTCTTAATAATTTGTCTTCAACCATTTTAGAAATAGGGCCGACATATTTATCCAATATTATTTCAATATAAGCTTGCATGGCAGCAAGCGGAGATTTGATTTCATGCATAACGGCCATAACATATTTTTGTTTTTCCTTTTCGGCTTTTTTAAGCCGCTCTAACGAATCATAAAGTTTTTCTTCCAGTTTATATAATTGTTGAGTTATCCTATTTACAAGCAGTACACTTATTAACATTACAAATGAAAAAGTTGATATAACAAAAACCAAATATTTTAAATTGTTTGTTAGATAGTAATCCTGCAAACCCTGAATGTGATATAATGGAATTAGCTGCATATAGTTGCCGATTACTATAGTGGAAAAAAGAATAATTACAAAGCCGGCAATTGAATAAATAATAAAGCCCGGTAAAATCAAGCTTCCTATTACCATGTGAAAAATGAAAAGCATATATAATGGAGTTTCAATTCCGCCTGTAAAGTAGATTAAAAATGAAAGGGCAATCAAATCCAGCAGCATTTGCACAAGAGAAAAGTGAAGCGGATTAAATCCTTCTGGACCGCATTTAAGAAATTTCCTTACCCAGTTTAGAATAATGTTATATATTAAAATTGAAGAAGTAATTATTATTAGAGCACTAAGTTGAATTCTTGAATAATCGAATTCAAAAAACCACTCTGTTAAAACAATAAACACAGTCAACATTAAAACTGCACCGTATCTTAGCTTAATAAACCATAAGTTTCTTCGGCGGATGGTTTCCCAAAAGGCTTCGTAATGAGTTGCCCAAGATGGTATTAAATTTATCATTATTTTCCCCCAGACATTTTTCTATTCAGTAATTAATAACAATAAAAAAAGTCTGAAAATATTTGGGGCGATTAAAAATAAATCATTATGTCACACTGAGCTTGTCGAAGTGTGGATTGTCAGTCTGCGACAAACTCAGACTGACAGAATTCATACTCGACCCACTTAAAATGATTTTTAATCGCCTCCATTTAATTAAAATATAACTGCAACAATGTAATAAAATTTATCTTCTTTTAGGAAATAAATTTACCGCGCTTTGTGTAATGAGTATGCAATAATTTATGTGAAAGTTCGCTGCATGGGCCGTCTGTTAAAAACTTCTCATAGATATATTTTACATGAGGATTGTCATGAGATTTTCTAATCGGTAATGATTCTTCCTCAGCGTAAATTGCCTGCGCACGTTTCTTTCTTATTTCTTCAGAGGTTGGAATAGGCTGTCCGCCGCCGCCAAGACATCCGCCGGGACAAGCCATTATCTCAACAAAATGAACATCACTTAGTTCGCCGTTTCGTAACATTTCCATAACTTTTTTAGCATTAGCCGTTCCATGTGCCACTACAAATTTTAATTCCACACCTTCAAGAAATTTATATTCTGGGACACAGTTTTCTAGTTTAACAGAAGCTTGCTTAACTCCTTCAAATCCACGGCAAGGTTCGATAACTAAATTTTCAAATGGAACCTGCCTTCCTGTAACGAGTTCGTAAGCTGTTCTTAATGCAGCTTCCATAACGCCGCCGGTTGCACCGAATATCAACCCCGCACCTGAGGCATCACCAAACGGATCATCAAAATGCGACTTCGGCATTTCCGGTAAATAGATTCCAGCTTCTTTAATCATCTTTGCCATTTCACGGGTTGTTAATCCATAGTCAACATCTTTAAATCCTGAGTCAACCATTTCAGGACGGTTGCATTCAAACTTCTTTGCTGAGCAAGGCATCAAAGCAACTGTAACAATATCAGCCGGATCGATATTTTCTTCTCTAGCATAGAAAGTTTTTATAACTGCACCAAACATCTGCTGCGGTGATTTTGCTGTTGAAAGGTAATCTAAATATTCAGGATAAAAATGTTCAATAAATTTTACCCAGCCAGGAGAACATGAAGTAAACTGCGGCAGCTTAACTGATTCATCTTTATCAACCAAAGCTTTTTTCAACCTGTTTAATAATTCGGTTCCTTCTTCCATTATTGTTAAGTCGGCAGTGAAGTTAGTATCGAATACTTTATCGAATCCTATTCTTCTTAAAGCAGTGTTCATTTCACCAGTAAAAGATTTGCCGGCTTCATAACCAAACTCTTCGCCAATTGCGGCACGCGGTGATGGAGCGGTTTGAATTACTACATGCTTTTTAGGATCATCTATTGCAGCCCAAATTTCATCGGAAGGATCGTTTGCTCTTAAAGCACCGGTTGGACATCTGTTTATACATTGTCCGCAATTAATACAAATTACTTCAGCTAATGATTTATCTAAAAATGTCCCGATGTGGGTTTCATGTCCACGGTCTATAGCTTCGAGTACTCCAACTTCCTGAAGATCAATACAGGTTCTTACGCAGCGTTTACATAAAACACACTTACTCATATCTCTAACAACTGATGCAGAAGATTTATCTGTTTCATATCGTGGTTTTTCAACATGGCCAAAGGTATAACTATCAACTCCATATTCTTTTGCTAACGACTGTAATTCACAATTACCGTTTCTAAAACATGAATAACATTCTCCGTAATGTTCACTTAAAAGAAGATCAATTATATGCCTTCTTGCTTTTCGAACCATTGGAGTTGAAGTATGAATTTTAATTGGCGAAGTTATCGGATACGAACAGGCAGTTTGCAATGTGCGCATTCCTTCAACATCAACAACGCAAATACGGCATACACCGGCAATGCAAAGATCGGGATGATGACACAAAGTTGGAATATGAATTTGATTTTGTTTACATGCTTCCAAAATAGTCGTACCTAAAGGAACCGAAACTTTCTTTTCATTTATTTGAACGGTAACAGTACCGCCGATCATTGTTGTGTCTTCAGGTTTTTCTACTGTAAAAGGCTGTTGACTTATTGGTGCTCTTGATTGATCACGCTTTCCCATTTGCGCCTCCCTTCCCGTTCGATTTGAAAATTTCATCTTTAAAATTTTCCAGTATTGAAATAAATGAATTAGGACTTGATTGCCCAAGTCCGCACTTAGAAGCTACCTGCATTGTTCTTCCAAGCTCTTTTAAATTATTGATGTAAGAAAAAGTGAAATTACCCTTTTCAATCATTTCGACTCCTTCTAGCAATTTTGTATTTCCAATTCTGCAAGGAGTGCATTGTCCACAGGATTCTTCAACAAAAAACTCCATAAAGTTTTTAAGAACTTTAAGCATGTTCCTGCTTTCGTTGAAAATCATGATTGAACCGCCGGTTGCTGCATCTTCATAAGCTAATTTTCTATCGAACTGAGATTTCGGCAAACAGCTTCCTGAAGCACCGCCAACTTGAACTGCTTTTGTATTTTTGGCTTCAACAATTTTTAAGAGTTCGTTAACAGTTGTTCCCCATGGAAGTTCATACACCCCAGGTTTTTCACAATCGCCTGAAACGGAAAATAATTTTGAACCGGTTGATTTATTTGTTCCATGTTCTTTAAACCAATCGCCACCTTTTGTAATTATATGAGGAACAGAAGCAAGAGTTTCAACATTGTTCACAACCGTCGGGCAGCCCATGTAGCCGGTATCAACAGGATAAGGCGGACGGTTTCTAGGTTCACCGCGACAGCCTTCAAGTGATTCGATAAGCGCTGTTTCTTCTCCGCAAACATAAGCGCCGGAACCAAGTCTAATTTCAATATCAAAATTGAAATCTTTTTTACCTAAAATATTATTTCCCAAAAGATTTTCATTTCGCATCATCTGCAGATAATCTTCCAAAGATTTTAACATGTACTCATACTCACCGCGCAGATAAACTAATCCTTTTTTAGCTCCGATTGTAAATCCGCCTATTATCATTCCTTCAAAAACTAATTCAGGATATTCTAATAATAGAACCCTGTCTTTAAAAGTGCCTGGCTCGCCTTCATCAGCGTTACAGACAATATATTTTTCTTTGGCAATTGAAGCGGCGGTTAACATCCATTTTGTTGCGGTTGGAAATCCAGCACCGCCTCTTCCTTTTAATCCTGAATTTTTCAATTCGAAAAGTATATCTTCTCTTCCATTCTTTAATGCTTTTATTACACCTTCACCGGGAGTGTAATGCGAAAATATTACTGGTCCGCTCCTGGTCTTAGGCTTATCAATTAATACTTCCATTTTATATTCCTATTTTATTTCACTTAAAATTTTTACTGCTTTTTCCGGATCAAGCCTGGTATAAACCCTTTCGTTTATAATCATGGCAGGCCCTTGATCACACATACCAAGACAATTAGTGAATTCCAGGGTAATGCGGTTATCTTTCGTAGTTTCTCCAAACTTTATTCCCAGCTCCCTTTCTATTGCCGACTTTACGCTTTCTTTATTTTGCATATCGCAGGAGATTGTTTGGCAAAGTCTAACAATATTTCTGCCCTGAGGTTTTGAGTGAAGAAAAGTATAAAAAGAAATTACACTGTAAACTTCAACAGGATGAATATTCATAAATCTTGCAACTTCTTGCTGTGCAAAATCGGAGACATATTTATGCTTCCGCTGAATTGCCTGAAGTATTTGCAAGAGAGAAGAACGCTGACTGCCGTAAGTTTTTACCAATTCTTCTATTTCATTTGATAGAGCATTTTTTTCTAAAACTAACATTTCATCCCTCCTGCTTTACGTGTAATAGTTTCTCAACCTTTTGAATTAACTCTTCAGGTGAAATTGGCTTTTCAACAAAGTCGTCAACCGGAACAATTTCACTTACGCCAAAATCAATCCCGATAGCTTTTGAAACAGAAGTGTACATGAGGATTGGAGTGCTAATATTTTCTTTCCTGAATTTTTGAGCAAGAAAGAATCCATCATCCGGTTCATTCATCATTACATCCAGGATGATTAAATCGGGTGATTTATCCTTCACCATCTGGTATCCGTCGATGGGATTGGTTGCAGAAATCACTTCATAACCTTTTGATGTAAGTACTAATCTGCTGGCATCAATTATATCGGGATCATCATCAATTATCGCTATTTTAAACATGCTATACCCCAACTATTTATTATTAAATGAAGTTAATTAATCATGCTTTTATTCAGCCTTGTTTTTCTTTTTATAAAGAAAAGGCAAATAAACTTTTATTTTTGTTCCCTTATTAAATTCACTTTCAACTTCAATTTTACCTGAGTATGAATCAACTATTCTTTTAACGATTGATAGGCCCAGGCCGGTTCCACTAATATTTTTTGTTAATTCATTTTTCGCCCTGAAGAACTCATTAAAAAGTTTTTCTTTTTCATTTGGTTTTAGCCCTATTCCAGTATCTTCAACTTCAACTATCATGTAAGAATCATTTGAATCTAAATTGATATTTATTTCTCCATCTTGCTTATTGTATTTAATCGCATTACTTATAAGATTTGTAAACAACTGGTTAATCTCTTCACTGTCGGCTTTAAGCGTTTGCGGTTGAACATTTGCCTGTATTTTAATTGAAATATTCTTAGCCTTTATTTCAAAGTTGAGCAGTTCAATTAATCCCTCAATTACTTCTTTGACGTTAATATCTTTAATTTCTCTTTGAACACTTTTCATTTCAATTCTTGAAATATCCAGTAGGTCGTTAACCATCTTCAGCAATCCATCAAGCCTTAATTGCGACCTTTCTAAGAATCTTTTCTTTTCACTTTGCTGAAGCGGAATGTTATCATCATTGAGCAGTTTCAAATAGCCGTATACTGCGGCAATAGGTGCTTTAAGCTCATGCGATACCATCGAAACAAATTGTGATTTCAGAAACTCTATCTTTTTTAATTCTGAAATGTCTTTTAAAACAACTACGACTCCGGCTAAAGAACCGTTAGGGTGCGCCACAGAAGAGGCAGTTGCTTCAATAAAAAGTTCATGATTCGCCTTTAATTCAATTTGCACAGAAAAAGATTTTACTGTTTGCTCTTTTGTTAAAAGAAATTTATTAATTATTCCAGCTATCTTCGGATGAAGCTTATCAATAATATTTTCTTCAATCTTAATTTCATTCAGTTCAAGATATTTTAAAGCAGCAGGATTAAAAAGTACTGTCTCACCTTCTTTATTTACAACCAGCACACCATCGGAAATAGAATTTATAATTGTATTAAGCCGTGTTTTTTCAAAAGCAATTTCAAGAAGCTTATCTTCCCTCTCCATTTTTAATTTTTCTGCTTCTAATGTTAATTGCCGTTTATCATAACCTCTCTGCAGATTTTCCAGCAGTTCTTCAGGTGTAAAAGGTTTTGGTATATAGCTGAAGGCACCTGTTTTAGTCGATTCAATTGCTGTATCGTAACTGGCATATGCCGTAGCAATAAAGCAGATAGTGTTGGGATACTTTTCAAGAATTTTTTTTAGGACAGAAATTCCATCAATATCAGGCATCTTTAAATCAATAATTGCAAAGTCAAACTCACTACCGGTTCCAATCTCAATTCCTTCAGTACCGTTTTCAGCAGTTTGAACATCATACCCTTCGCGCTCCAGCAGCCTTTTTGTGCCTAGGCGAAGCCCTTTTTCATCATCTACAATTAATACTTTAGCTTTTATATCGTTATATGTTTCTGTAAGCTTTATCAAACCGTTAATTTGTTTCCGTGCTATGAGTTAAATAATAATTTTCAATTTTCTGAATGAGTTCCTCAATTACAACAGGCTTATTTATCATTTCATCGCAGCGTATCCATTCTTTTTCCTCGTCTGTTGAAGCTCCAAACTTGTAGCCAGTTATGTATGTAGCAGAAGTTAAAATATAAACAGGGATATTCTTGCCGTGGCTGTCTTTTTTAATTTTGTAGCTGAGAATAAAACCGGAATCATGTTCTTCCATTATTAAATCAACTACAGCAGCATCAGGGTTTTCTCTTAAAAATAATTGCCATCCTTGATCTGCGTTTGATGCGATAACAACTTCATAACCTTTAGCCTCAAGCTGCAGCTTGTTTTGTTCAAGCAGATCTATATCGTCATCAACTAATAATATTTTTTTCTTATCCATTTTCTTTACCTTTAATTCAGATTTATACTTTGAGTCCGGAGGTTTTTAGGCAGAGTTACTTTAAACGTAGTGCCTACCCCGGTTTCACTTTGAAATGTTATATCTCCCCTATGCATTTTTATAATTCCATACGAAATTGCCAATCCCAGTCCGGTTCCTTTGCCTATTTTTTTAGTAGTGAAAAACGGTGTAAATATTTTTCCATAATTTTCTTTAGGAATGCCATATCCGGTATCTTGAATGCTGACTTTCAAAATATCATTACCATCACTTAAAATTAATTTTAAAATTTTTGTTTTAGATTCAAGCATTGACTCACAAGAGTTATTAATTATGTTTATAAACACTTGCCTTAATTGATCCTCATCAGCATCAATAATACATTCTTTTAAGTCATCATCTTTTTCAAAAATTATGTCTTTATAATTCGGATTAATTTTCACAGATTTAATTATGTCATCCAGCAGTCTGCAAATATTCAGCTTTGTAACCCTAAGTTTATTTTGACGGGCAAAGTTTAAAAGATTTGAAACTATATTTTTACATCTATTTGTTTCTTCAATCATTAATTTCAAATCATCTACTTGTTGTGCGCTATAGACTTTTTTCGCTAAATCTTCCTTTAGCATAGATGAATAAAGTAAAATGGTTCCAAGCGGGTTATTAATTTCATGTGCAACACCGGCAGCAAGTTCCCCGATTGATGCCAGCTTTTCAGCCGATCGTAATTGCTCTTGTGTTGAGCTCAAATCCTTATAGGCATGGTCAAGCTTATCAATTAAGTATGGAAGGCACATATCCTTTTCCGCAAGGTCTTTGGCAATTGCAACTGCATATTCACGGCATGAATTGTAGCCGCATGCGCCGCAGTTTAATTCATCTTCGGTTGAATATTTTTTTGTCTCTGCTAAAATTCCCTTTATTTTTTCTTCTGCGGGATAAGGCCTTCTTTGGTTCTTAGATGAAAACTCTCTTGTAAAATTTATGTTTCTTGAGTTGTAAAGATTACTTTTCCAGACCTGCTTATCTACTGTATTAATTTTCTGCTCGATAAAGTTTATTACTTTTTCTCTTCGGGAATAATAATTCAAGCTGCTGTCAATTGCCGGTCCGCTTATGCATCCCTGACAAAAGAGAATGTCGACAAATTTTGCATTTATATTGTTGTTTGCTATTTCATCTATGATTTCTACAACTTTTTTCTTTCCCTCAACAACAATAATTTCTTTTTCTAATATGTCTTCTGATATATTTGCAGATTTTAAAAGTCCACCTGCTAATGGAAATGCTTTACCCATATTTGCATGCGGAGGATCAAAGTTGCTTACCTCCAAATCTTTAAGGACAATATTATTTTCAGTCAACATTTTTTTAATTTCAGTAAATGTTAGAACTGCATCAATTTCCCCTGCTATATTATCTTCGGTGTATTCTTCTTTTTTGGCAATGCAAGGACCGATAAAAACTATTTTAATATTTTTATCAACCGTTTCCCTTAAATATCTACCTATTGCGATCATAGGCGAAACTACTTTTGCAATATTTGGAACCAACTTTTCATAATATTTTTCAATATAATTAACCACTGCCGGACAAGCAGAACTAATAACAGTCTTACCTTTACTGTTTCGTAATTCTTTTAAATAGGCTTCGCTTATTAGATCGGCACCAAAGGCGGTTTCAATAACTTTATTAAATCCTAGTTTTCTTAATGCAGTTGGAAATTTTGTATAATCTTCAGGGAATGATGCAGCAAATGACGGGGCTATAACAGCAATGGCATCTCCGACACTAAGAATTTCAGAAATAACTTTTTCTTTATCGCTTAAAATTTGTTTTGCATTTTGTGAACATACTTTTACACAATGCCCGCATACAATACATCTTTCAGTTATAACGGCAGCCTGGCCGTTTATAACTCTAATTGCATTTGCAGGGCATTCACGAACACAGGAATAACACCGCTTGCATTTATCAAGTATCGTTGTTACGATTCCGTCGTTCATTTTATTATTCTGCTTTTTAGTTAGTCTGTATTTATCATATAATTTATCATTCAGTCTTAACTCAACAATCCGTTATCTTGAGAACTCTTACCTTAATCCTATTTTTTCAAAATTCATACTTACATTCATTTAATTTTTTAACACATCTCTTTTATTAAAATATTTTGTATGCAAAATCTCATGAGCTTTATGAGAATTCGGTTCAACAAAAAATTCTTTATACAATATTTTCAATGATTCGTTTTCATGGGATCTTCTATGCTTCATCTTATTGTCTATTTGATATAAAGCCTTCATTCTTTTTTGTATCTTTTCTGGTTTTTGATGAATCGGTTGTCCGCCGCCGTTTATACAGCCGCCTGGACAGGACATGACTTCCACAAAATGATATTTTGAATTTCCGTTTTCAACATCATCAAGTATAGGTTTTATATTTCCGATTCCATTGACAACAGCAACATTTAATGTAATTCCATTAATATTTAATGAAGCTTCTTTCACTCCATCAAAGCCTCGAACAGAATTTAATTCCAGGTTTTCAATATCTTTTCCGGTAAGATTGAAATAAGCTGTTCTAATTGCTGCTTCCATTACTCCCCCGCTTGTTCCGAAAATAGCTGCCGCACCAGTTGATTCACCTAAAGGATTATCAAAATTATCTTCGGGTAAATCACTAAAATCAATACCGGCAAGCTTGAAAAATCTTACCAGTTCGCGTGTTGTTAAAACAGCATCCACATCCTGAAAAGCTTCTTCTTTAAGCTCGGCTCTTCCCGATTCATATTTTTTAACGGTGCATGGCATAATTGAAACAACAAAAATATCTTTAGGATCAATTCCCATCTTTTTAGCATAATAAGTTTTTAATACAGCGCCTTCCATTTCATGTGGGGATTTGCATGTTGAAATATGTTCTAATATTTCAGGGCGATTTTGCTCTACATACTTTACCCATCCCGGACAGCAGCTTGTGAACATAGGCAGCGGTTTATTATTTTTAACTCTATCAATCAGCTCAGCGGCTTCTTCAAGAATTGTTAAATCAGCAGCAAAATTTGTATCAAAAACTTTTTTGAACCCGAGCCTTCGCAATCCGGTAACAAGTTGGCCTGTTACATCGGAACCTAGCGGGAAATTATACTCTTCACCAAGAGTAGCTCTCACGGCTGGTGCCACCTGGACTACTGTATATTTATTTTTATCATTTAAAGCGGCGGCAACTTCTTTAAGAGAACTTTTCTCTCTTAAGGCTGCTGTTGGGCATACAAGAATACATTGTCCACAAAGAATACAATCGCTTATATTCAATCCTTTATTATAAGGTGTGGTAACTATGCTTGTGAAGCCGCGCTGTGTAAAATCTATTGCCCCAATTTTTTGAATCTCATGACAAACTCGAACGCATCTTCCGCAAAGTATGCATTTAGCAGGATCCCTTTCCATGGAGGCACTTGATATATCAATTGCGTGAGACTTTGTTTCACCTACATATCTATGCTCCCTAACGCTGTAAGTTTCCGCAAGACTTTGAAGCTCGCAGTTTTTGTTTCTTACACATACTAAACAATCTTGAGGATGGTTTTCTATTAATAATTCGACAATAGTTTTGCGCGCTCTCCTAACTCTTGCTGAATTTGTATGAACAACCATTCCATCATAAACCGGAAATGCACAGGAAGGAACCAGACCTCTTTGACCATCAACTTCAACTGTACAAATACGGCATGAACCTGTGGGAGCTAATTCTTTCAAATGACATAGAGTAGGAATTGAAATTCCAACTGACTTAGCAGCCTCAAGCACAGTCATTCCATCTTCTGCATTTACTTTTATATTATTTATTGAAAGCTGAACCATCATTTTCTCCGAAGTAATAATTTTTAATTCACGGTAATTGCATCAAACCGGCATGCTTCGAAACACATTCCACATTTAATACATTTATCTTCAACTATATAATGTGCGTGGCCTTTTTCACCGGCTATCGCTTCAACAGCACATCTTCTTGAACAAACACCGCAGCCATTACATTTGCTGTTATCAATATTATACGTTAACAATTCTTTACATACTTTTGATGAACATTTTCTTTCGTACAGATGTTCTTCATATTCTTCTTTAAAGTATCTTAATCCTGAAAGAACAGGATTTGGGGCTGATTGTCCTAAGTCCGCATAAGCGAAGTATCCCTAATGACATCTGCTAACCTATTCAAATGAACAATACCTTTAAATCTTTTAAGTTCATCTAATTTATCTTTTGTGTTTTTATAGCTAGTAGGAATCCGTTCGATAATTTCAAGCATGCGTTTTGTCCCTTCGCGGCAGGGAACACATTTACCACATGATTCGTTTTGAATAAATGTTAAAAAGAATTTTGCAACATCAACCATACATGTATCTTCGTCCATAACAACAAAACCACCGGAACCCATCATTGCACCGACTTCTTTTAATGATTCATAATCAACCGGTGTCTTCATAACAATATCCGGCAGGCAGCCGCCAGAGGGCCCGCCTATTTGAACGGCTTTAAATTTTTTATTATCGGGAATACCTCCGCCAATTTCAAAAACAACATCTTCCAATTTTATTCCCATAGGAACTTCAACTAAACCTGTGTTTTGTATTTTGCCGCTTAAAGCAAAAACTTTTGTGCCTTTACTTTTTTCTGTTCCAATAGAGGAAAACCAATCTGCTCCCTTACTAATAATCGAAGTTATATTAGCAAGTGTTTCAACATTGTTTATAACTGTAGGTTTACCCCATAAACCGGAAACCACCGGGAAAGGAGGGCGTGGCTTCGGCATTCCGCGTTTTCCCTCGATTGAAGCTATCAACGCAGTTTCTTCACCGCAGACAAAAGCTCCGGCACCTTTTTTAATTTTTAAATCAAAAGTGAAATCACTATTCAAAATATTTTTACCAAGAAGTCCGTATTGCTTACATTGATTGATAGTATTTTGAAGCCTTTCTATAGCAAGCGGATATTCAGCACGACAATAAATATATCCTTCAGTTGCACCGATTGCATAAGCTGCGATTGTCATTCCTTCCACAACCTTGAATGGATCACTTTCCAATACAGACCTATCCATAAAAGCACCGGGGTCGCCTTCATCAGCATTGCAAATCATGTATTTCACAGTACTGATTTTTGTTTATGTGCAAGTTCCCATTTCTTACCTGTTAAAAACCCAGCACCGCCTCTTCCACGCAATCCGCTATTAAAAATTTCTTTAACAACTTCTTCAGGTGACATCAATCTTAAAACCTTATCCAAGGCTTTAAACCCGTTGAAAGCAATGTAAGCGTCAATTGAAGTCGGGTCAATTATTCCGCAATTTTCCAAAACAATTTTTTGCTGGTGTTTAAAGAAAGAAATAGATTTAATGGAAGGTAAATCTTTAGAATGACTGCCATGAGTTCCTAAAAGTTTTTCTTTGAATATATCTTTTTCAACTAAAGTTTTTTGAATAAGCTTAGGAACAAACTTTGGTGTAACTTCGCAATAAGAAATACGATCTTTACCAGGGAGTTTAATATCTACAATTACTTCTTTTGCACAATAACCAATACACCCGGTTGGCTCTATGTGCGCTTTAACATTTAATTTATCAAGCTCCTTTACAATGGCCTCTTCAACTTTTTTTGCGCCGGCTGCTAAACCACAAGTGCCCATTCCAATAAAAATAATTGGTAAATCATGTTCAATATATTTTAATCTGTTATTCAAAGATTTGATTTTATTTTCACATTCATGGTTATGATGACACAAAGGGCCTTCGGTACAGCATCTAACAAACAGCTCGCAAGGTCTTTCTGCAGAATGCCAGCATTCATCACAACATTTTCCAATAAAGGTATTCATGCTAACTAACCTCCGGTTCTGGTTCAATTTCTTTTTTCTTACTTTGGCCTTTATATTTTTTTATTATGCCGGGTATATCTTTAACTGTTATTCTTCCGAAGTAATCTCCGTTAACTGTAATAACTGGGGCAATACTGCACGCACCGATACAGTTAACAACTTCTAAAGTGAATTTTTTATCTCTTGTTGTTTCGCCTGCATTTAAATTTAATTCTGTTTCCAACGCGTATAAAATATTTGCTGAGCTCTTTACATGGCATGCAGTGCCGCGGCAAACCCTAACAACATTTTCTCCAAGTGGAGTTAATCTAAATTGATTGTAAAAAGTTGCAACACCATAAACGCGGCTTAAGGGCATTTCAACAAAAACTGATATTTCTTTCAACGCATCCTCAGGCAAGTATCCGTAGAGATTCTGGACATCTTGTAGTAAAGGAATTAAACTACTTTTATCATTAGATTTATAATTATCAAATATGTTTAAATTCATTATTTCCTCATCAAAATGAAATCAATATACATCTTCATTTTAGATGCCATCACCAGTTTATGAGTTGATTAGGTTTATTGAAATAATTTATGCGAGACTAACACAAATATTCACTGTTTTTTCTTGCTAATGGGAAGTTTTTTTCTTTTTCAAAAAAAGTACTTGGTGAATGGAAATAGTTTGTATTTAGCAATAAATAAAGATATTTGAGCTTAAGAGTAAATGTAAAATTACTAGTAAATTTTATCCCCAAAAGGAACAAGAACCCGGGGAATAGCCCCATGCATATAAGATATAATCATACCGTAATTAACAATAGGGATATCGAAAAACTTAGCATGTTTAATTCTTGCAAGCATCAGATTCCTTGTAATCATGCAGCCGCCGCAATGAATGATTAACTTAAAGTCTGATAAATTTTCGGGGTAATCATGTCCATGTGCAATTTCAATAGTAATATTTTTCTTGGTATGCAGCTTTAACCATCTTGGGATTTTCACAGTTCCAATATCATCTTCTTGAGAATGATGCGAACAAGCTTCGGCAATTAATACTTTATCTCCATCCTGAAGCTCATCTACTTTTTTTAATCCTTTTACAAAAGAAAATAAATCACCTTTGTAACGCGCCATTAAGATGGAAAATGTAGTTAACTTAATATCATCCGGAACTTCCGCAGCAACTTGTATTATTGACTGACTGTCTACAACAACCAATGAAGGGGGTTCTTTTAATTTATTTAATACTGAACGAAGTTCTTTATCCTTAATGACAATAACAATAGTGTCTTCATCCAAAGCCTCTCTTATGGCTTGAACTTGGGGAAGAATTAGTCTGCCTTTAGGAGTGCTTAGGTCAATCGGAACAACAAGCACAATAACATCTCCCCGCTTAACAAGGTCTCCTACTATGGAATGATTCTTATCTTCCGGCAGAGAGCGTGTAATGCGTGCTTTGAGTATATCAATTCCAACATTTTCTGCGCAAGAAATTTCAAAATGAACAACACCTAAAACTTTAAGCTCTTCTAATAAAATTGGATTTACACCTAATTCAATTTTATTTATTGCTGCTAAAAAGGGCGTGGAAATCTTTTTTAAATATTTAATTAATTCCTCTTCTTCACTGCCCAAACCTCGAGTAGCGTCCAACACAACAATAATAAAATCAGCAGAAGAAATTATACTAAGGGTTTTACTAATTCTTTTCTTTCCGAATTCGCCAATATCGTCAATACCAGCAGTATCAATCAACATAACAGGCCCATAAGGTAGAAACTCAGTTGTTTTTCTAATAGGACTGGTTGTCGTACTGGGGACATTACTAACCACGGATAAATCACGGCCAAGAAATGAATTTATAAGAGAAGATTTCCCTACGTTTCGTCTACCGACAAACGCGATGTGCTTTCTTTCAGTGTTTCGTACAGAATTCAATTTTACCCCCTACATGTTTTGAAAGAATTAAAATTAGCTCATCTTTTATAAGTAATTATCTTTGTATTTTTATATCTATCAGTCTTAAATTTTTTTACTTGATTCTTTTACTGTTTCCGAAGAGTTAAAAACATCTATTGAATCCCTCATAGTAAAGATTTGCCTTCAAACAAAAAATAAAAAGACAAAAAGTGTTCCATTGGATAAGTGTAGTATGATTGAACAATTATTCATTGAAGATGAAATATTTGATTTAATTATATACACTATTCATGAATTATTGATTAAATCAAATGCCATAACAAGTAAAACATTTCCCGCTTTCAAGAAAGGACAAGTACTCACTTTTTTTTACTTGATTACCAAAAAGCTTTAGTTTGAATACTTTTTCTCTATTAAAAAGTGAGGATTTAAACATCATTAAGTTTAAAATCTTTCCTAAAAAATATTACAACTTATTTAATGAAAGAAATGAATTGATTTTAAAATTGGGTAGAAGTGCTTCTAACTTTGCTGGAAATTCATTGAAGAGAATGTCTGTAATTATGACTTATTTCTTTTTTAAAACAAAACCCGTGGATGGGTTCAATTCAATTTTACCCGAAACAGTTCCCAGAGAAGTAATTCCTGCTTTGTCGGCATTAACAAAAACTTCCCATTCACCATTTGGTAAATTAAATTCTTCCACTTTTCCTGGATCACCATTAAACAGCACTATAAAATTTTGCTTGTTATAAGTTAAATAATAACCCAAAGCAAATTCGTTATCAGTTACATTAAAAAATATGACGTCATCATAATCTGCTTTGCGGAATGCATCGTACTTTTCTCTTAGTTCAATTAAGCCTTTGTAATAATCAACAAGTTCTTTATTCATATCGGCATAATTATAATTTATATAATTAGTTTCATTGTCCTTATCGTAACTGTTATGATCAAGCAAGCCAATACTTTTATCGTCTGCTTTTGTATTGGCGGTAATAACTTTGCTTCGTGCAAATTCCTGCCCCGAATGAATCATAGTTATTCCCTGTGATGTTAACAGGAACAAAGCCCCAAGCTTATTCAATTTTAATTGAAGAGGGGTCAGTCTGGCATTTTTGTCTACATCAGTTATCGGCTCTTCAGGATTAACTTCTTTGGTGCCTATACGAATAAAATCGCCAAGTGTGTAGCCGTCATGAGACTCAAGATAATTTACTGAATGTTCTTTTTTCTGGAATAATCCAAATTTATCTTTAACTAAAGTTCCATTGACATAGCTTTTTATTCTATCGGGATTATTATTTCCATACCACTTCCCGAAAAGCCAGCCCAGCCCTGTTGAAGGGTTCTCACCTTTAACACCATTTCTAATTTGATCATTCCAGCTTCCCCACCCGCGAAGAGAAAATCCCATAGGATCATATCCCCCGCCCCATGGTTCACAAACAAAAACTACCTGCGGATTTATTTTTTTTGCTTCATAAATTATTTCTTCGATAGTTTCCCAGTCAATTAATTTCCCAAGATCAAATCTGAAACCGTCAACATGATATTCTTTCATCCAGTATAGAATGCTTTCTATAATTAAACGCCGAACCATTGGCCTTTCAGTTTTTAAGTCATTGCCAGTGCCGCTTTGCGAAATGTAATTTCCATGCTGATCGAGTCTGAAATAGTAATCTTTATCAATCTCTTTTAAATTCCCTAATTCATATTCAGATAGATGATTGTAAACAACATCCATCATCACACCAATGCCTTCTTTATGGAAAGATTTTACCATATCTTTAAAATCATCTACCTGCTTTGCTGATTGCCCGTTCCATTTATTCCATTCAATATCTTTTGTCACTTCACTGTAATAAGCTTCGGGTGCGAAGAAAGCAGCCGTCATGTAACCCCAATGATTTCTTTCATAAGGATTCCAGGTATTATATTTACCGTTTAATGAATCATCGTATGGGGCCTCTATGTTCCCAAATTCCTGTGAAGGCAAAAGTTCAACTGTGTTAACGCCAAGATCTTTTATATAATCAATTCCGCCCTTATTTCCTTTTTCGATTAAGCCTTGATAGGAACCAAAATTTTTTGCACCGGAAGAAGGATCCGCTGTCATATCACGGACATGCATTTCATAAATAATTAAATCACGCCAGTCACGCTGAATCCATGAATCATTTTCCCAATTGTAATTATCTTCTTTAATCACAATAGATTTTCTAGGATTGAAATAAGTATTTAAAGAGGCAACTGCTTTTGCATAAGGATCGACACATAGAACATCTTCGTCTTCTTCATCATTTTTATGAATGACTTTGTATCCATAAAACAAGCCGTAATTTTCTCCATCAATGGAAGCTTCCCAAACACCATTTTCATCACGCTTCATCTCATGTTCAGTTCCATTTTCATCTTCAACATTTTTGAAAGTAACAAGTGTAACTTTTTCTGCGGTAGGAGTAAAAATTCTAAATATTGTTTTTCCATCTTCAACAAAAGAACCCAAGTTTTTTGTCAGAATAGTATTTATCTAATTCTTTAACCTTAGCTAAGTGCTGATCTTTCTTGGATATAGGTTTCGTTTTTGTCTTATCCGAAATAAACAAACTGTTACCTTTCATAATATTCGAGAATATAATTAAAGTTATTATTACAAAAAATGAACCAACAATCTTCATTTTTATTATCGATGTTCCATGGTAAAAATTGAATTCAATACAAATCTAAAATGAATATTAAATAGCCTAATATGATATTTTATTAGATAAATCAATAAATAAATATTATTATGATAAAATAATTTTAATCGCCAGCTAAAATTTTTCCATCTACAACTGGAGTAACGCAAATTAATGGATTCTGAGGAACTTTGAACTCTTGAAAAATTTCTTCAAACAGTTCAAACTGTCGACCTTTTTTTTCAAGTCTTGCAAATTTATGGTATGGCATATGTTTCCCATATTTATCTGAAGGTGCATCAAACTTATAAGCAATTTCAAAATCTTCAACTGCTTTGCTTTTAAGAAATTTTATTTTGTTATCGTCTCCGCCTTCTTTTTCATAAGCAACTACTCTAAACTCTACCACATAATCATTATTAATTATCAAGTAAATATTTAAGATTATTTCATTCATGCTGCTTATTCATCAAAGTTACAAGTGTTAAAGCCAAGGCATTCGCAAAGGCAAATTTGCACATAACGCTTTCAATTGAATCTAATGCTTCCGGCTTATTCATCCAACTTAGAATAAAAGCTGAAACAACCGGTATTGAAATTACAATGTGAGCGGTTAGAATTATTGCTGCAAATTTCTTCTTATCTCCTGATGTTCGAATTAAATTTAAAATTAAAATTATTATCGTTGCAACGACCAGCGAATAATAAAAGAATCCATACAAATCTCCAAGCGGATAATTATATGTTGCATAAAATACTGCACAGCTTGTTATAGTAAATTTTGCAATTACGAAAGTGTAGTAAATTGAAAATAAAATAGCGGGAATAAAAAACAATCTGAAATAATTTGATTTATAATCAAACAATGTTAAGACATAAAACAACCCGAGTGGAGGCAGAAATGAAATATCGACAAAAGCCAAATAAGGCATGAAAGAAAACTGAATATCAAAATGGCACATTAAAAATTCAAGTGACTGATAGATCATCAGCAATAGAATTAATAACATTGCCAATTTATTAGCTTTATTTTTTTCTGCATGAACTAAAAGATTAATTAAAAAAATTAATTCGATGCAGGCAATAAAAAGAGAAACTAATCCGTTCCAGGTTTGCAAATATCCCTATCAATTTTTATTTGAAGTTTTCTATCGCATTTAAAATCATGTAGTATGTCAATGCGAGGAGATTACGACGAAGCAATCTTTCGAAAGATCGCTTCTCTCTGCTCGTGGTGACAAACACAATACGAGAAATTACTTTTTAGGCCCAATCATATTTTCAGGACGTACAACTTCATCAAATTTTTCTGTTGTCAAAAGTCCTAATTCGATTGCTGCTTCTTTTAAAGTCTTATGTTCTTTGTGAGCTTTCTTTGCAACCTTTGCAGCGTTGTCATAACCGATATGAGGATTTAATGAAGTAACCAGCATCAAAGAATCATTTAAATGTTTTTTAATATTTCTTTCGTTTGGTTCAATTCCTACAACACAATTATCCGTGAAACTTTCACACGAATCAGAAATTAATCTAATTGACTGAAGTACATTAAAAATGATAACCGGTTTAAATACGTTTAGCTCAAAATTACCGCTTGCCCCGGCAAAGTTTACAGTTACATCATTGCCAAAAACTTGTGTGCAAACCATTGTCATTGCTTCAGATTGGGTTGGATTAACTTTCCCGGGCATGATTGAACTACCTGGTTCATTTTCAGGAAGATTCAATTCGCCAATTCCACATCGCGGACCTGAACCAAGCCAACGAATATCGTTTGCTATTTTCATTAATGATGCGGCTAAAGTTTTTAGCACACCATGAAATTCTACAAGTGCATCATGCGCAGCAAGTCCTTCAAATTTATTTCGACCTGTTATGAAAGGTTTCCCCGTTAACTGAGAAATATTTTTTGCAGCTTTCACCGCAAATTCAGGATGAGTATTTAATCCAGTTCCAACAGCGGTTCCTCCGAGAGCTAATTCATACAATCTTGGTAAAGCACCATTTATTCTCTCAAGTCCATTTGTTAATTGCTGAACGTATCCGGAAAATTCTTGTCCTAAAGTTAGCGGAGTTGCATCCATCAAATGTGTACGCCCGATTTTAATTATGTCTTTAAATTCTTCTGATTTTTTTTGAAGAGCATCTCGCAATTTTGTAACCATCGGAATTAATCTTCTATGAATCTCTTCAACAGCAGCAATATGCATTGCAGTTGGAAAAGTATCGTTCGATGATTGTGCTTTATTCACGTCATCGTTGGGGTGTATAGGTTTTTTACTTCCCATAACGCCGCCGGCTATTTCAATTGCACGATTTGAAATTACTTCATTTGAATTCATATTTGTTTGTGTCCCGCTGCCGGTTTGCCAAACTACTAATGGAAAATGTTCATCTAGTTTCCCTTCAATAACTTCATCAGCAGCTTTTATTATTAGATCTGCTTTATCTGACGGTAATGTCCCGAGTTCTTTGTTTGTTAAAGCCGCTGCTTTTTTTAATATGCCAAGAGCCCTTATTATTTCTCTAGGAAATCTTTCCCCGCCAATTTTAAAATTCATTAATGAACGTGCCGTCTGGGCTCCATAGTATTTGTTTGTAGGAACTTTAATCTCGCCCATGCTGTCTGATTCAATTCTATAATCCATTTTGTTCTCCCTCAATAAAAATAAATTGATTTCATTCGATAATAATCGAGTACACTAATTTTCTTAATCAAAATTTAATGATTTTTTTAAATAAAGATTAAACTCAATTGCAATTATTATTTTATATTGCATTTGAAAATATAACCCGTTCATCATAATAAATTTTGATTTCAGGTGATAAATAATAAAGTTCCAGGTATAAATTGTAGGATTTATATTAAATTTAAATTTTAATAAGTTTAGAAATATTAAAAGACTAAAAAATTACTATGAGCAGTAAAATGGAAATTTCACTTCTAGATAAGAGCAGTTACTTAAAAGGATTATTAATAATTGCAAAAAAGGACAATCAATTAGCAGAACAAGAAAAGAAAATTATCAGACAGTTTGCTACGAAATTAGGATTTGCACAAGATTTTTATGAAGATACTTTGAAAAGTTTACTTTCAAATAAATACATTTCTGAAGAACCCATAATCTTTTCGGATAAAAAAATTGCTGAATCTTTTATTGTCGATGGATTAACTCTTGCTCACTCAGATAATTCAATTGTCGGAGTTGAAATTGATTATATCAAATCAGTAGCAAATGCAAATCAAATTGACAAAAAATGGTTTGATGATAAAATACTTCATTTCCAAAATTCTTCACCCTCAATGTTGAATATTGAATTTGCCTTGTTCTCAATAATTTAAATTTTTATAATTCTCTCCTTCTTAGAAACCTAAGAAGGACTTCTTTTTCTCTTTTCATTACTACTCTCTCAATTCAATATTACTTAATTTTGCTTATATAAAAATTTACTTTTGTTAAATTTCCCCAAAAGGATTTATATGGCAACAATGAAAGCTCTTGTTAAAAAATATTCAAAACCAGGTTTATGGCTTGATGAGGTTCCGGTCCCTGAGTACGGAATAAATGATGTATTAATTAAAATTCATAAAACTTCTATCTGTGGAACTGATATTCATATTTATAAATGGGATGAATGGGCAAAAAAAACTATTCCGGTTCCAATGGTTACAGGGCATGAATATGTCGGGACAATTGAAGCTTTTGGTTCAAACGTTAAAGATGTAAAAATCGGGGAATTGGTAAGCGGTGAAGGACATATTGTTTGCGGCCGCTGCAGAAATTGCCGTGCAGGGAGAAGGCATCTTTGTAAAAATACTATGGGAGTTGGGGTTAATCGGCCAGGATGTTTTGCAGAATATGTTTCAATACCTGTTTCCAATGTTTGGCATTGTGATCCCAGTATTCCTAAAGAAATATTTTCCATCTTTGATCCATTTGGAAATGCTGCGCATACCGCACTGTCGTTCAATGTATTAGGTGAAGACGTTTTAATTACAGGCGCTGGACCAATCGGAATTATGGCTGCTGCAATTGTTAAACATTCAGGTGCCCGTTACGTTGTAATTACTGATATGAATCCATATCGCTTAGAACTTGCACAAAAAATGGGAGTAACTAGAGCTGTCGACATTTCAAAAGAAAATTTAAATGACGTAATGAACGAACTAGGAATGACGGAAGGTTTTGATGTTGGGTTGGAAATGTCAGGCAATCCTAAAGCATTAAATGGAATGATAGACGTAATGTGTCATGGCGGTAAACTTGCCTTGCTTGGTATTTTACCTTCAAGCGCAGCTATTGATTGGGAAAAAGTTGTGTTTAACGGATTAACTTTAAAAGGGATTTATGGAAGAGAAATGTTTGAAACCTGGTATAAGATGACAACCATGATACAAAGTGGTTTGGACCTTTCGCCAATTATAACCCATCATTTCCCATATGAGAGTTTTGAAGAAGGATTTGAAATTATGGCTTCGGGTAATTCCGGGAAAATAATTCTCAACTGGCTTTAATTTTTTATCTCTGCGTCTTAGTGCCTTTGCGGTAAAAAATAAACCGCTGAGACACAAAGTCGCTAAGGAATACAATTTCTTAGAAAGGAAGAAATATGAACGAAAAAATTAGAAAGTATTATTCACAACAAATTGAACAAATTAAAAACGATGGCTTGTATAAAAACGAACGAATAATCACATCTCCTCAAAAAGCTAATATTGAAATTAGAGGCGGACAAAAAGTTTTAAATATGTGTGCTAATAATTATTTAGGACTTGCCAATCATCCTGAAGTAATTAAAGCGGCAAAAGAAAGTTTTGATATTCATGGTTATGGGATGGCTTCAGTTAGATTTATTTGCGGTACACAGGACATTCATAAAGAGCTTGAAGATAAAATTACACATTTTCTTGGAACAGAAGATACAATTCTTTATACATCATGCTTTGATGCCAACGGCGGTTTGTTTGAAACTCTGCTTTCAGAAGAGGATGCAATAATAAGTGATGAACTAAATCATGCGAGTATCATTGATGGAATTAGATTATGTAAAGCACAAAGATACAGATACAAAAACAGCGATATGAATGATCTGGAAGACAAATTGAAGGAAGCGCAATCAGCACGCTTTAGATTGATTGCAACAGACGGTGTTTTTTCAATGGATGGTTATATTGCTAAGTTGAAAGATATTTGCGATCTTGCTGATAAATATAATGCAATGGTAATGGTTGATGATTCACATGCTGTTGGCTTTATGGGAAAACATGGGAAAGGGACTCATGAGTATAATGATGTAATTGGGAGAATTGATATTATCACCGGAACACTTGGTAAAGCGCTTGGAGGCGCAAGCGGCGGTTATACAAGCGGAAGAAAATCAATTATTGATTTATTAAGACAGCGTTCGCGTCCATATCTATTTTCAAATACAGTTGCACCAAATATAGTCTCAGCTTCTATCAAAGTTTTGGATTTATTGGAAAGCTCAACCGAATTGAGAGACAAGCTTGAACAAAACACAAAATATTTTAGAGAGAATATTAAAACAGCAGGTTTAAGTATTAAAGATGGTGTTCATCCAATTGTTCCTATAATGCTTGGCGATGCAGCACTTTCACAAAAGTTTGCAGAAAAGATGCTGGAAAAAGGTGTTTATGTAATTGGATTTTTCTTCCCGGTAGTTCCTAAAGGAACGGCGAGAATTCGAGTTCAAATTTCTGCTGGACATTCAAAAGAAGATTTAGACTTTGCTGTTAAATGCTTTAAAGAAGTCAAAGACGAATTAGGAATTTAAAAAGTTAACTGTTAATTAATAGTAATTATAAAAAAAGCTTAATATAAAATATTTAGAGTTAAATAAATTTTAACCAGTTAATTGCTCATTCATTGACTAAAAAGAAAACAGTAAAATATTTTGATAATAGAATTAAATTTAATTGACAGTTTTTCTTAGTTCATATTTTTTAATTTTGTTATAGAGCGTTACTCTATCAATTCCCAGTTTTTGTGCAGAGCGGGAAATATTCCATTTATGTTCTTTTAGTACTTTTATTATATGAAACTTTTCCATTGTATCGATTGACCAGTCGATTTCACCATTTTCATTAATATGATTTCCATTACTGTTCAACCCGTTCATCTTTAACTTTAAATTTTCAGATTTTACTTCAATGTATTTAATTGCATTACTAAATAATGATAGAGCAGCTTCACGACAAATTGGTTTATTAAGAAAATGATATGCTCCATATTTGAGCGCATTTTTTGCGGCGTCTTCCGACTCATAATCTGATATAACAATAATTTGCAGTAAAGGATCAATTGCTTTTACATTCTTAATAAATTCAAGTTCACTAATTCCAGGGCTGGAAATTTCAATAACCATCACATTGTACATTCCTTTTGTATAGGAAGATAAAATTGAATCAAGATTATTATTCAAGTCAACCTGGTGACCTTGATTTTTTATTGATTCAACAATTGATTTCAATTCATTATCAAGATTATCAATTGCAAGCAAGTATTTGTTATTCATTAGCACCCTTATTAAATAATATATCTTTTAAGTGGATTGAACTGTAAACTAATAATCACAATTATTATACCCTTTAAGCCAAAACAACATATTTTCCTATTTGTTTGTCCTAACTATATAATTATTAAACAAAAATTTTTTAGTGATTTATAATTTGTATAATTTTTATACAGAAACGCTTTTTATAAGGTTTTTCCATAATTTTTATTTTAAAAAAAGTTGAAAAAATTCTTATTCACGAAAATCTAATTAATAATTTTATTCAGTTTTGAGAATTTGTAATAACTGCTTATAATTACAAAGGTTAGATTAAATAAATTTGAATTGGATTCAGAGATTTTAGCTTTTAAATAGTTGATAATTCACAATACTTTGTAACTACTTATTAACTTTTTACAGTCATTACAATAACTGTCGCCTTTAATATCAACTTCTTCAATACCTAAAGAAGAATGCATGACACAATCCCAATTGGAACAATGGAGCAGACCAAAATTATGCCCAAGTTCATGCAGCACTTCTTTCATTGATCTTTTAAGTAAAAGCTGGTCGTCTGTCTTCCCTAAATAAAATTCTTCATGAAGCCGGCAGACAGAAACAATGGAATGCTTTCCCCTTAATTGAGCTTCACCAAATACAAAAGTTAATGCCGGAATGTAAAGATCAAACTCTGTTAGCAGCAACACTTTCCCATTTATGCCTTCAGTAAGTTGTGTTGCCATTGAAATTAATTGAGTAGAAAAATATTGCGCTCTTTCAACAGAGTATGCATTGTCAATATCAATTTGAAGTGAAAGTAAATTTACCGGCGAGACAAAAATTTTTCTTAAATCATTTACGATGTTATTTAACAATTCGGTATTTGAAACATGTACCGGGACAATGTTTATTTCCATTATTGATATTAAGGTCTATGCAATTGATACTTACTAATCTTATTATACAAAGTTACGCGGTCGATTTCCAAAACTTGCGCGCTTCTTGTTATGTTCCAATTGTTTTCTTCTAATATTTTAGTTATATATTTTTTCTCCATAGCAGAAAGCGATTTCTCGCCGTTGTCCAACACGAAGCTGTTTGAAGAAACATGAAACGGTAAATCAGGAACTTCAATTGAAGTCTTCTTTCCTACAACAACAGCCCTTTCAATTGCATTTTCAAGCTCGCGAACATTTCCGGGCCAATCATAATTAACCAGAAAATCAATTGCTTCTTTAGAAATATTTTTGATGGGTTTGTTCATCATAGTTGAGAACTTATTTAAAAAATAATAAGCGAGAATCGGTATATCAGCTCTCCGTTCTCTTAATGGAGGAACAACAATTGAAAAGACATTCAACCTGTAATAAAGGTCTTCTCTGAATTTTCCCTGCTTAACCAATTCTTCAAGTGATTCATTAGTTGCAGTTATTACTCTGAAATTACTGGGGATTAATTGATTGCCTCCAACACGGCTAAATTGTTTTGATTCAATTACGCGTAAAAGTTCTACTTGCATTTTTTGTGAAACGGAACCAACTTCATCTAAAAAAATTGTTCCCCCGTCAGCCATTTCAAACTTGCCTTTACGTTTAAATTGCGCACCAGTGAAGGCTCCTTTTTCATGTCCAAACAATTCGCTTTCAAGAAGCGATTCAGCAAGTGCCCCGCAATTAACAGGAACTATAGGAAAATATTTTCTGCTGCTGTTTATATGAATTGCTTTTGCTACAAGTTCTTTCCCTGTCCCGCTTTCGCCTCTTATCATAACCGTTGTATCAGTTGGTGATACTGTATGAATAAGCTCAAATATTTTTTTCATCTGGTTGGATTCACCAATTAAGTTATCCGGCCTAATTATTTCTTCTATATTTTCTTTTAAATGAATATTTTCAACCTTAAGTGCTTTTTGCTCTAAAGCTTTTTCTACAATGTGAGCAAGTTCATCCGGGTCGACAGGCTTTGTAACATAATCATAAGCCCCATCTTTAAGTGCAGTAATGGCTGAAGGAACAGATGCGAAAGCTGTAATCAAAATTACAATTGTTTCTTTATCAATCTCTTTAACTTTTTTAAGAAGATCTAAACCACTTATACCTGGCATCTTCATATCAACTAAAAGGAGATCAAATTTATCTTTATCAAATTTTCTTAATGCTGCTTCTCCATCTTCAGCAGTGTCAACGATGTACCCATCTTCTTCAAACCAATGGAATAAAGATTCTCTTACAATTTTTTCATCATCGACAATTAAGATTTTTTCTTTACGACTCATAATGTGTCCCTTTAGCTTTATTTATTGTAGGCAAAATTATTTTAAAGCAAGTTCCTTTTTCAGAAGTACTTTCAACTTTTAGTTCGCCTTTATGATAAGTTATAATCCCATAAGTAACCGAAAGCCCCAAGCCGGTTCCCTTAGAAGCTTCTTTGGTAGAATAAAAAGGTTCAAAAATATGCTCAATATCTTTTTCAGGTATACCGGTTCCTTCATCAATTATTCTAATTATAACATTTTCGCTTTCTTCATTTATCTTGACGTAGATATTCCCGCCATCAGGCATTGACTCGATTGCATTTATTAGTAATGCCATAAATGCTTGCTGAATCTTTTGCGGAGTACATAGTACAACAGCATATTTTATTTCATAATTTTTATGAAGTTTTACTTTATGAATTTCAAGATGATGATTAATTAATGTTACGCTTTTATCCATTAACGAATTTATATCATATTCGACCAGCTCTGAATCATCTTTATGTGAAAATATAAGAAGGTCTTTTACAATTTTACCACAGCGGGCAGATTCATCTGAAATCAAACTTAAATATTCAATCAGTTTAACATTTTCTCCATTACCTTGCTGAGCTTGAAGTTTCTTAGAAATTAATTTACTATAGGTTAAAATTCCTTCAAGCGGATTATTAAGCTCGTGGGCAACCGTTGCTGAAAGTTTTCCAAGTGATGCCAGTTTTTCAATTTGATTAACCTGGCTGTAAATATTTTTAAGCTCTTCTGTTTTTTCATTCACTTTTTCATTTAAAGTCTCAGACCAATTTTTTATTGACTGGTGTGCCTCTTTCAGCTTTAGAGGACATATCATTAAATCGCTTAGCTGCTTTACCAAGTTCATCTTGTGATTTAATTGAAATTCTATAATCAAGATTTCCGTTTCCAACTTCTTCCATACCAATTAATAATTTTTTTAAAGGAATATTCACAAGAAGTATAATGAAGATACCACTTACGAATGCAATTACAACCGTTATAATAACCGAGTTTGCAATTGTTGCTTTTGCTGTTTCGGTTTTAATTGAATCCAATTCTGCTAATGAAACCATAACATCTAGAACACCCAGAAATTGAATCTTAGGAGAATGTGCATGACAATCAGAGTTATAGCAATCTTCTTCATTTTCAATTGGGTTAATTAAACCCAGCACTCTTGTATTGTCAGGCGTAGTATAAATTCTCATTTTATCTTTATTACTGAGAGTATTTAGCGGAACCGCAGAGTTATGGCATACAACGCATGCTTCGGCTTTTAAGTTTACCTTTTTTAAAATTTCAGAAGTGTCGGTTGAAAAAATTATTAACCCCTGCTTGTTATAAATTCTGATATTCTTAACATCTTTTTCTGTTCCTATCGTTTTGATTATTTCATGTACATCCTGACGCCTATTCAAAAGCATACCATAGCGTGTTGATTTTTTTATTACATCGCTAACGTTATATGCATGATTAAAACTATTACGAGTTAAATATCCTTCGAGGTTATTAATTGAAATGTATGTATAAATTGATAGGATTAGAATTAATATAACCGAGATGATGACAATTAGTCTTACACTTAAGCGGTTTTGTATTTTAGGTTTCATATAATCTATCCCCTATTACCTTTTTGTAAACTTAGTCATTCCCTTTATAACATTCAACGAAATTATATGCTTGCAGAAATATTTTGTTACAATAATATAGAAAATATTTCTACTTGCAATTCAAACTTATTATAATTCTACTTATAAATAAAATGAGCGAAAGATAATTTCGCTCAATAATTCTTCAGAATAAAATATTAAACAAACATACTATCCAGTAGCTTTTTATATTTTGCATTTCCAAGATATTGATGCAAATATTTTATTTTTTCGCCTCCATCCATTAAGCTTTGACCAATATCAGGCTTATTTTTAATGAAAGATTTTAACAAGTGCAGTGAATTGTTTTTTCTAATATTCCAATCATTAATTTCCATCGGATTTATGCTGTCTTCAAAGTCATTAATTAAAATTGCCGCCAACTTATTGTTTAAAGGTAATTTCCCTTTATTAAAATTTAATTTCTCAATTAAAATTAAATTAATGGGTGAATAAAAACTCTTTTCACCCCACTCCCCTTTAATTTTAAATAGAAATTGTCCTTTGGATACAACGTCTTCTTCAAATCCTTCCACACTATTTACATCATCAAATAAATAAGAGAGAAAAGGATTTATTCCCAAGTAAAAAGTTGGCCCAAAAAGTTTTTTTATAATCAACTGATTATCTAAATAAATAGATTTATCATCATAAAATTCATTTTCTATTTTAGAAATAGTTTCGATGAGTATGTCCTTATGGTTGTCCTCATCATTTACATCTAAAGTATTTTGACCGGATAAGTTTCTGATTGCTTTATCAAAATCACAATTTTCGCAATCGAATTCCTTGTCGCATAATTTATATGCTACATGATTTGACGACATCCAGATGCAGTGCAAATCTTCACTTCTATTTCGGTTGTTGTTTTCCATTATTGTTTGTCTATTAATATTTCGTTAGTTAAAATTTCTTTTTTAACCTGAACCTTATTCTCGGCATGTTCTTCTTTTTCAAATACATTAAAATTCTCTACTACTAATTTGAATGCAATCATTGCCGACATTAAGAGGAACAATGTAATTCCTATCTCTTCAAATGAAGGAGTGTAAGATTGTCCTGAAGACCTCACTAAAGATGTTACACAAAGGTTCATTCTGTTGAGTATAAAACCTGATATTGCAAATATTGATGCGAAGTAAATCCCTGTGCGGTTAACTTTATATTTAGGACTTGTTAGAATTAAAATTGGGATAATTGAACCTAAAAATATTTCCAGCCAAAACATGTAAGTTTCATTTGCCTGAGCGAAAAGAAATCCAAGTTTGCCCGATAGAGTTAAATCAACAAATTTCAAAAGCATTCCAACTATTATTGCTATTAAAACACCCTTACCCAAGCCTGAAATAATTCTAATGTTTAATCCCTGATTAAAAGCACGAGCAGATAAATATGATTCAAAAATAATCATAGATAAACCTGCGGCTATACAGGAAACAAAAAAGTGTATAGGCAAAATTGATGAGTACCACAACGGATAAACTTTTCCGGGAACAATTAAATAAAGGGAACCAAAAGACGATTGATGTAATGTTGAAAATAAAACTCCGCAGATGACAACCGGAATTGTAATTTTCTTAACTTGCTTCAAAGGCCATTTCAATTTGAACTTTTCAAAAATAACAGGGGCAAATTCAATCGATAAAACTGTGGAATAGCATATTACACACCAGGTTATTTCAAACATTACTGAATGAACATTCCACATTACTAATGGATGCCAAAAATTTTCGGGTTTGCCTAAATCAATAACCAGTAAAGCAACTACCATCATATAACCAATAAATGCTGTAAGAATTGCGGAACGGGCAATAGATTCATACTTGTGATTATTAAAAATGTGTGCAGTCGCAGCAATAGTAAATCCAGCGGCAGCTAATCCTACTCCAATGAAATCAAATCCAATCCACAATCCCCACGGAACAGCGTCGGTTAAATTTGTTGAAGCACCTAATCCTTTACTAAATCTGATATATAAGGAATATATGCCTATGATGGCTATGATTACACTTATAACTTTCCAAAAAGTAAATTTAAAAATATTATTTTTCATTTTATTTTTTCCCTTCAAGCTTTTCTTGCTTTGCAATTTCATTTTTACGCTTTGTCAGCCAATACATGCCGGTTAAGAAAATTCCTCCCATTGAAACCACTGAAGGAATTTTTTCCATTGCCTGCATTGTAAAGCTCGGCATTGATTGCAAAGGAACTTTAGAAGAATATCCAAGCTGCTCAAAAGGAACCGGAGAAAGAATTAAAACATTGCTTCCGCCTGCTTCTTCAAGTCCGTAAATATGAGGATAATAATTATTCGGGGATTCTTTAATTCTACGTTTTGCTTCTTTAACTAAATCTGAAATTTTCCCGCATGTTGTTGCTTCAGTTGGGCATGCTTCTGCACAAGCGGTTAATTTGCCTTTCTTCAATCTATCATAGCACATTACACATTTTCTAACTCTAGGAGAAGTACTGCCCCATTCATACCGCGGGACGCTGTGCGGACAAGCTTGCATACAATATCTGCAGCCAATACATTTGTCAGCGTCATAAAGTACAGGTCCAAGTTTCGTTTTTTCAAATGCACCTACCGGACAAACTGAAACACAAGTAGGCTCAGCACAATGCATACACATTTTCCGTGCATAATTGTCGCCGTATTCCTCAACAACAGTATAAGTATTGTTTGATAAATGATCTTTTAAGAAATCTTTATTAGTTGCCGGTAATTTATTTTCTTTTTTGCAAGCGTCGTAACAGCTTCCACAGCCGACACATAAAGTAGCATCAAAGAGCAGTCCCATTTGATCGCTGTTAGTTAAATTTTCCGTGTTCATTTTATTCTTCCCCTTAAACTTTTAAGAAATCTTCTTCAAATTTTTGAATTGAGTTTTGATCTAATTGAGATACAGCACCTTCCACTATTCTTCCGCCATCCAGCATTGTAACACCAGCAATTCCAGGCTGCATAGAATCAATCAAATAAAATTTCAATCTTATAAATTCATCTTGAAGCCATTTTATAACATTTTCATTAGATTTAAGATTAGTTATGTTTTTATCAAAGTTAACCGGAGAAACAATTGCTCCCCAATCTTCGCCGTAAGCATCTGAAATGCTCTTGCCAACAAGATCATCATTAATAAAACTAACAGTACCATCTAAAGGTGAATGAAAACTGATATGCTTTTCACCAATTTTTGCTTCAATAATCGGATCGCCTTTTTTAACTAATTTTCCTGGTTTAGCAATATTTGTTACAATAAATTTCCCAAGAGTTTTTAAGGCAAATTCGTCAACACCTATTTTAACCAATCCGTTGCCTTGAAGTTCTGCCCAGGTGTGTCCTTTTGAAATATAAGAGTCGGCGGGAATTGTTACACTAATGTTATCAAATAGAACATTTTCAATTACTTCATATTGTTTTTTGAAAGCCGGGTGATATTTTTTCTCTGCTTTTATTACAAAAGCGTCAATTATTATTAAGAGTATGAATCCTAAAAGTACATATAAAGCTACCATTTTATTTTCCTCAATAATTTATTTATAGAACAAAGATCAATACTAGTTTAGGCAATCTAAATGCCGGAAACATTTAATATCCATAAAATTGCCATAACTTATTTTATATAAATCAGTTAGGGATATTAAAATTTATTAGAGTTAATATTTTATATTATCAGAGACGTTGAATTACTAAACGGCATCTTTGGTGAATTTCTCGTTTAATTCGATTAAGGGTGGAAATGAAATTTTATACACGTTGAAAATATAAACGGCTAAGCATGGAACATGTCAACGTTTAATATTTATACGTTATCAACCAATAATTAAAATTATTTCATACTTATAGATATAGATATTTCCTACAACCAAGAATATGTCGCATAGCAATTATTCATTGTGATAACTATTTTGTTGCTTTTTATTGATTTTTCTAAGTTTATTAGGGATTTAGGTGGCTTACTTTTTGCCCCTTTATAAAAAAAAAATTTTGGGGATTCATGGAAAAACAAAATAGAAGAAACTTTTTTAAGTCAGCAGGATTATTAACAACTGCAATAGCAGGGGTCTCAACCAAAAAGGCAAAAGCAGCTCCTAAAAATATTCTATCTGAGGATAGAATGGGAGTTTTGGTGGACACAACTGTTTGCATAGGCTGCAGAAATTGCGAATGGGCCTGTAAAAAAGCACATGATTTGCCGACAGCCGATATATCATCCTATGAAGATAAATCTGTTTTTAAAAATATGCGCCGCCCTGATGAAACTGCATTAACAGTTGTTAATCAGTATGATAATATTCAAAATTCAAACTTACCCATAAACGTAAAAGTTCAATGTATGCACTGCGACCATCCAGCATGCGTTTCCGCATGTATCGTTGGAGCCTTTTCAAAAAATGAAAATGGTGCAGTAACATGGGATACTGATAAATGCATCGGCTGCCGTTATTGTATGGTCGCCTGCCCATTTCAAGTTCCAGCATTTGAATTTGATAAAGCACTTAATCCGCACATAATGAAATGTGATTTCTGCTTTGAAAGGACAAAAGTTGGAAAGCTCCCTGCATGCGTAGAAATTTGTCCTGTTGAAGCTTTAACTTATGGATCGCGGAGTGAATTAATTAAAACTGCCAGAGAAAGAATAAAATTAGATCCTGATAGATACGTTAATCATATTTTTGGTGAAGTTGAAGTTGGTGGAACTTCATGGATGTATTTAGCAAATGAAGATTTTGCAAAACTGCAATTTCCAAAGCTCGGAGATAAACCAGCACCTGGTGTTTCAGAATCAATTCAACATGGAATTTTTGCTTACTTCGTTCCGCCTGCATCTTTATATGCTTTACTTGCCGGAATAATGTGGTTAGGCAAAAAACGTGGTGAAAGTGAGGAGGGTAAATAATTATGGAAACTTTTCACAGACCCGCTCCGATGCAAAAGAAATTTTTTACCCCGGGCGTTTTTGTATTAATACTTTTAGCTCTTAATGGATTATTCTTTTTAGCAGGCAGATTTATATTTGGTATTGGAGCAGTAACGCACTTAAATAATCAATACCCCTGGGGAATATGGATTGGAATTGATGTGGCTGCTGGTGTTGCTCTTGCTGCTGGCGGATTTACTTCTGCAGCGCTTGGACACATTATGCACCGGGAAAGATTTCATGCTATTGTTAGGCCAGCCTTATTAACTGCAATGCTTGGTTATACTTTTGTAGCAATTGGTGTTTTTGTTGATATAGGAAGATGGTACTTCATCTGGCATCCGCTAGTTATGTGGAATGGAAACTCCGCTCTTTTTGAAGTTGGTATTTGTGTAATGATGTATGTAACTGTCCTTTATGTGGAGTTCCTTCCCGTCGTTACAGAAAGATTTATTGGTCATGTAAAGTTGATTGGTTTTCTATCAGCATTAAATAAACCTCTGGATAAATTTTTAAGATTATTAGATAGAGGATTAGGAAAAACAATTTTCATCTTTATTATTTTAGGTGTTGTACTTTCAACTTTGCATCAATCTTCTTTAGGAACTTTGATGGTGATCGCTGGCCCGAAAATGCATCCTTTATGGCAGACACCTATTTTACCATTATTGTTTTTGCTTTCAGCAATTTCTGTTGGATTCCCTATGGTAATTTTCGAATCAATTCTCGCTTCAAAATCGTTTGGGCAAAAGCCTGAAATGGATGTTTTAACTCCATTAGGTTATACCATTGCCCCTTTATTAGGAATTTATCTAGCTTTCAAAATTGGTGACATGATGGTTAGAGAAACATTTGTTTACCTAACACAATTAAATACTGCAAGTATTATGTTCACAATTGAAGTTGTAGTGGGAATAATTATTCCTTTAAGAATGTTCCTCTCGAAAAAAGTTTTACGTTCTCCATCGTTATTATTCACTGCTTCATCTTTGGTTATTTTTGGAGTGCTGTTAAATAGAATTGATAATTTTGTGGTTGCGTACACTCCTCCGTATTCTTTTGGTTCATACTTCCCATCAATTGGAGAAATATCAGTTACAGTAGGATTTGTTGCAATATTAGTTTTATTATATAGAATTATAGTTCTTAACTTCCCGGTTATTAGTCAGCCGGATACAAGATATGTTATAAAAACAAAATACACTATTAAAGGTTAATGATATGAAAGGGGTTATCTGGGGTACTTTATTTTTATGTTCAATTTCGTTTGCTCAGACAAACAGAGTTCAAAATAATGTTCATCCAAAATTAATTTTACAGAATGGACAAGTTAGCTGTAAAACATGCCATACTTGTGATGTTCCGACAAAACAAAATCCTTGCTTAGTTGAATGCCCTCGATTCGATATGATAACAGTACAGCAGTCTCCTGAGAAGGGACCTGATGTTGTTACTTTAGACGAAATTCAAAAAGATTATTTGCCGGTTATATTTTCACACAGAGTACATTCTCAAATGTCTGAAATGTCCGGTGGGTGCGCCACATGTCACCATTACAACACTTCCGGCCCGATACAGCCTTGTAAAAACTGTCATGAAGCTAACCGAAAAAGAGAAGATATATCTAAGCCAGATCTTAAAGGAGCATATCATAGATTATGCATGGATTGCCACAGGCAATGGAGCCATTCAACTAATTGCACCTCATGCCACGAATTGAAAAGCAAAAACAATCTTGCTTCTCAAGAAAAAAAGGTAAAAGAAATTTCCGGTAAAATACATCCTAAGGTTAATGAGCCAACAAAGGTTGTATTCAATACAAATTCTCCTAAAGGAAAGTTTGTAACATTTTATCATAACGAGCATACAAAATTATTTTCAATTGATTGTGTGAACTGCCATAAAAATGAAAATTGTATAAAATGTCATGATGTAACCAAAAAAACTTCTGTACCAAGTACGATTAAATCAAAGGTAAGTTTTAATGAGCAGCATCAAAAATGTTTTACTTGTCATGGGAATGATCCATGTACAAAATGCCACATGAATAAAGAGATGCAGCCTTTTGATCACGCTGTAACTGCCGGCTGGAAATTAAATAAATTCCATAAAGATTTAGAATGTCAGAAATGTCATGGAAATACAAATAAGTTTGCCAAATTAGATAACACTTGTACTTCATGCCATAAAAATTTCGTTGCCGGTAAATTCAAACATGAAATTACTGGGGTTAAACTTAGTGAAGTACATGCTGAAAATGATTGTGGAGATTGTCATATAAATAATAACTTTGCTGTTGAACCGTCATGCGACAATTGTCATGAAGGTTTTAAATTTCCAGCAAAGGTTCCGGGAGAAAGAGTAAAAGTCTCAAGTTTGCCAGGCACTGATAAAAAATAAATATGTGAGCAGAATTGAAAACTATGTTTCATAAGATTGGATACAAATTAATTTTTGCAGTAGGAACTACAGCAATAATAATCATAGGAATATTTGCTTACTTCAATATTCAAGCACACACCAATGATCTTTTCAAGCAGGCAGAGCTGCATGTAAATCAATTAAGTGAAACCGTTAAGTACAGCACCAAATACGATATGCTTTATAATCAACGGGATCACATTCACGAAACAATTGCAATGATAGGCGAACAGGCTGATATCAATAGTGTTAGAATAATTAATAAGCTTGGCGAAATTATATACTCATCTAATAAAAATGATATTGGCAAAATGGTTGACAAGAAAGCTGAAAGCTGCTATGCATGCCATGCAGAAAACAAACCGCTTGAAAGTTTGCCGATAAAAGATAGAACGCGAATCTACCGTCTTCATCCAGATTCAACAAGATTAATGGGAATTATTGATCCGATCTATAATGAACCTTCCTGCTGGAAAGCTGATTGTCATGCGCATGATAAAAGCCAAAAAATTCTCGGTGTACTTGATGTAACAATTCCGCTAAATAGAATTGATGAGCGTATTGCAAGTAGTGAAATGGAAATTGTAATCTTTTCTATTATTGCTGTGCTTTCAATCAGTTTTATAATTGGTTTCTTTGTTAAAAGATGGATTGACAAACCTGTAAATGAATTTTTAGCAGCTACTCAAAATGTAGCATCCGGTAATTTGAATTATACAATTCAATATAGCAAAGATGATGAAATCGGATCGCTGGCTAAGTCATTTAATAACATGACTCAGAAATTATCCGAAGCAAGGCTTCAATTATTTCAATCAGATAAAATGGCATCGCTTGGAAGATTGGCTGCCGGAGTTGCTCATGAAATTAATAACCCATTGACTGGCGTTTTAACTTACAGCAGCTTTTTATTAAAAAGAACCAAAGACAACCCTGAAATGCAGGAAGACTTAAAAGTAATTGTTAGAGAAACAAAAAGAAGCAGAGAAATTGTTAAAAGCTTGCTTGACTTTGCCAGGCAGTCAGTTCCTAAAAAGAATATTGCTGATATTAATGAAATAATTGAAAGAGCAGTTACTGTCATAGAAAATCAATTAACAATTAAGAAAATTGAGTTGGTTAAAAATTTTGATACAAGCCTTCCAAAACTTACATTGGATGCAAATCAAATGCAGCAAGTATTTATCAACTTAATTGTTAATGCTTCAGATGCAATTGAAAGTTCAAATGGAAAAATAACTGTAACAACTAAATTTATTAAGCTTTCTCCATACGGAATAACACATATCAAACATGCAGTTTGCCCCAAAAGACATGACTTGATGGATAATGAATTAAAAATTGACGGCATGCCTTCAATTAAGTTAAAAGCTTATTCAAATGGTAAAGAAAGTTTCATTCACTTAGACCCGGTTTATGGAAAGCATAGGAATCAATTTAATTCTTTCAATTTAAAAGACGATGTACAATTTTTGTGTCCTGAATGCAGTTATTCGTTAATGGTTCCAAACAAAAAATGCCCTGTGTGCAATTCACCAGTATTTACATTTGAAATTCCTTCGCAGGGAATGTATGAATCTTGCATAAACAAAGATTGTGAGTGGGAAAAATGGGAAGCAATGGATATGCAAGGGCAAAAAGATTATGCGGAGATAAAAATAGAAGACAACGGCAGCGGGATAACCAAAGATGATTTGTCAAAAATATTTGAACCTTTCTTTTCTACCAAAGGACAAAAAGGAACCGGACTTGGCTTAGCTGTTATTTGGGGAATAGTTGATAATCATGACGGAACTATCGAAGTTACAAGTGAACTTAAAAAAGGTACCGCTTTTACAATAAGATTGCCTATCAAAAAATGATTTGTAAAAATGAAAAAGTTGATCGACATATTAGTTATAGATGATGAGCAGGTTATAATAGAAGCTGTCAGCAAAATTTGTTCTTCTGAAGGATATTCAGTTGATTCTTCTTTGGATGCAAATGCAGCTTTGAAAAAAATTGACAACAATAATTACAAATTAATTGTATGTGACATTATGATGCCGGAGATGGACGGCTTTGAATTCCTTGATCAACTTCATTTTCGAAAAATAGATACTCCTGTAATTATAACTACGGGCTTTTCAACTGTTGAGAATGCTGTGAAATCTCTTTACAAAGGCGCAATTGATTTTATTCCCAAACCTTTTACAGTAGATGAAATTCTTAATTCAATTTTCCGTGCAATGAAGTATTTGGAGATCCAGGAGAAAATCAAAGCTCAAAAAGAAGGTGATGATAAATCAACAATATTTTATGTTTCATGCCCTTCTAAATATTACCGGCTGGGATATTCAAGCTGGATAGTACCTGAAAGCAGCGGTTCGGTTTTAGTAGGAGTAACAGATTTATTTTTAAGAACAATTGATTCGATTAATAAAATAGAAATGTTTAAAATTGATGATGAAGTTGTACAAGGAAATCCTTTGGCTTTTATTTCAACCAAAAATGAATTAACTCATACAGTTTTAAGTCCTATATCCGGAAGAATAATTGAACAAAATCAAAAATTAATTAATAGTTCAAGTATTATTGAAAAAGATCCGTACTTCGAAGGATGGTTTTACAGAATCATTCCTTCTGATTTTGAATATGAATTAAAAAACTTAACGGCATGCAGCTCAGACAGATTATAAATTTAAAGAAAAGAAATTTTATTATTTAGGGAGAAAGAAAATGGCACTCTTTATATTAGCAGTAATATTATTCATCATAGCCGATGTAGTTATAAGGTATGTCGGTAAAAAGATGTCCGACAAAAAGCATATGCAGGAACGCGAAGTTGCGCTTAAAGAAAGCTTAAACCTTGACTACAGCCTGGAAGCTAAAACGCTTAAGCGTGCTGAGATTAAGGATCCAAAAGCAAAAATTTTATGCGTTGATGATGAGCCGGTAATACTCGACAGCTTTAGGAAAATTTTGGTATTGGATGGTTACTCAATTGATACAGTTGAAAATGGTAAAGAAGCTCTTGGTTTAATTCAAACCCATCACTACGACTTTCTCTTTACAGACCTTAAAATGCCTATTATGGATGGAGTTGATGTAGTAAAATCAGCGAAGCATATGCGCCCCGATATTGATGTTGTAATTGTAACTGGATATGCAACAGTTGAAACAGCTGTTGAATGTATGAAATACGGTGCTATGGATTATGTTCAAAAACCTTTTACTGATGATGAGCTTACAGTTTTTGTTAATAAACTTTTAATTAAGCGTCAGGATAAAATACAGAAAACACTTAAACCAAAAGTCCATATCACTCACTTAAAAGAGATTGAATCTACCAAAGCCGGTGAGTTTGCAATTCCAGGCGGAGTATTTATTTCCGAAGGGCATTGCTGGGCGGGTGTTGAAGAAAATGGTTCTGCCAAAATCGGTATTGATGATTTTGCGAAAAAATTAATCGGTAAAATTGAGTCAATTGAATTTCCTAATCTTGGAATGGTTGTGGCAAAAGGACAAAATCTTTTCAGCGCGAAACAAGGCAACAGAGTTGTTGCTTTTAACTCTCCTTTAAGCGGCAAAGTAACAAAGGTCAACAAATTTCTGAGAGAAAATATTGAAGCGCTTGAACAAAATCCTTATGAAGAAAATTGGGTTTGCGCAATTGATGCAGATAATCTTGATACCGAATTGCCTTCATTAAAAATAGGAAAAGCAGCAGTCTCATTTTATCATTCAGAGATTGATAATTTTAAAAACTTTATTCAAAAAATGCCCAAGGCTGAAAAAGAAAATGCAGGCATTAATAATGGAGAATTGTTTGTCGGGCAATTGGAAAAGCTTGATGATAAAAATTGGTCAATATTTGTAAGCGAGTTTTTCAAAAAATAATTTTTCCTACACAAATAACTCACTAACCCTCAAGGTTCTTTACCGCTTTGAGGGTTTTTTTATTGGTATCCCTTTACCAACCCTCAAGGTTTAAGATTAATAAACTTTATTAATACTTAATAGCAATTTAAACTAAAGAAACCTTGAGGTTTTTCGTACCGTATTTTTCATACCTAATTATAACAAACCTCCGATGTTTTCCTAAACTTCGTCGGTTTTTATTTAAAAAATTTACTTCTTTCATTTTTAATTTTATTTTTAATCTCAATTAAAAGGATTTAAAAATGATAAATGATAAAATTGAAATTCAACAAGGTGATATAACTAAATTAAATGTTGATGCTATAGTAAATGCTGCAAATACTTCTTTGCTTGGCGGCGGCGGCGTTGATGGGGCTATTCATCGAGCTGCCGGGCCTAAATTATTAGAGTTCAATAGAAAACTTGGCGGATGCAAAACCGGTGAAGCAAGAATTTCTCCCGGGTTTAATCTTACAACAAAATTTATTATTCATACTGTTGGCCCTATCTGGAATGGCGGCAGTCACAATGAAGATGAATTGCTTGCTAATTGTTACCGCAATTCTTTAAAACTTGCAGTTGCAAATAATTTAGAAATAATTGCCTTCCCGGCAATCAGCACAGGTGTTTATCATTTTCCTTTAGAAAGAGCCACCAGAATTGCCTTAACTGAATCAAAAATCTTTTTGGAAAAAGATAAATCGATAGAAAAAATTATTTTTGTTTGTTTTGATGAAAGAACTTTTCAAACATATAAAGAATTATTAATGGAAGTATTTTAATCAAGATATTTAATTCATCCTTCTATATTTCCGCTCATCATTTAAATATTATTCTTTAATATTTCTTTAGATTCTTTATCTAACTTTTGCATTTCCTAATCGTCTTAAAATTTAAGTAAACAAACAAACTTAAAATAATACTAGGAGAGGCTTATGAAAAAGAAATTTATACTTTTTGCGTTTTTGATTTTGGCAGGATTTTATTTAACTGCCTGTTCCTCATCTAAGGAGGAATTGACTTCAGATAAAAATGAAGCATATAAGTCCAATAACCCGACTTTTAGTTTTAATACAGATGAAAAAGGCGAAAAAGTTCATTATGAAGCTGAATTTGCTGGCGATTCAATTCATTCATTATATGTAAATGGTAAAAAAATCCCTGAAAATAAAATAAAAGATTATGAAAATTTGATTTATGAAAAAATGGATAATGTAAAGGGGGATAGGAATTTCACTTTTCATTTTGGACATCCTCAGATAGATTTAAAGGATTTTAAAACTCAAATAAAGAAATTTGAAAAAGATAAAAAGATTAATATAAGTGCAAATATTCTAGATAAAGATCTTTTGAAAAACAGTCTTGAAAAAGCAAGAGAACAGTTGGATAAAATTAAATTTAAAAAGTTTAACTTTAATTTTGATAATGAAAACCTTCAAGATGAAATTGAAAAATTGAATGATGAATTGGAAAATCTAGATTTGAATTTCAACATGGACATAAACGTTGATATAGATATGGATAAAATTAAATCTGAATTAGATAAAGCCATGGACAATATTAAAGATGTTCATGTTAATATTAATATGCTCGACAAAGATTTGAAAAAGCTGGATTCTTTTATTGATGATTTAAAAACTGAATTGGTAAAAGATAATATTATTAATTCGACTGATGAAAAAGTTGATGTTGAACTCAATTCAAAAGAAATGATTGTTAATAGTAAAAAAGTTGATGATAGTCTGCTGGAAAAATATAAGGACATGTACAAAGAACATTTCGGGAAAGATTTGAAAGTCAAGCAAAGTTTTGAAATACACTGAGAATTCTTTAATGAACTCTGTGCAATTTAGCTTAATAATTGTACAGAGTTCTATAATTTTTATATTACCTTAAAAATAATATAGCAACCCCGGCAACCGCTATAAAAGCCCCCGTGATTGCTCTTGCTGTCAACGTTTCTTTATAAATATATCTGATCATTGGAAGCATTAAAATAGGCATGGTTGACATCAGTGTAGATGCGATTCCCACTTTTGTATAATTTATTGCAACCAGACTGAATGTAATTCCAAGATACGGGCCTAAGATTGTTCCGATTAATGTGGCACCAAATGCTCTATGATTATTTTTGTATAGTGTGATAGGATTTAAATACTTTTTCAAAATAATTGCTGCCGGCAATAGGATAACCACCGATGCAAAAATTCTAATAAAAGTTGCAACCATTTTATCAACTTCCCCTTCTTGAAAAGCGAACTTTGCAAATATTAATCCTGCGGCTTGTCCCAAAGCACCAAGAATGCCATAAAAAATACCGGCTTTATTAGTTGTTACCTTAGCACCTGGCTGTTCACTTCTTTCAAGAATCACAAATGCAATTCCAACAATGGTTACAAACATTCCGGCAATTCCCCAAAATGAAAGCCCTTCTCCCAAAAATAAAAAAGCAAGGATAGCGGCCATAGCCGGCGACAATGCCATTAATAACATGCTAATTCTAGCACCAATTAATTCATATGCTTTGAATAAAAAACTATCCCCGAATACAAGCCCGATTACTCCGCTAATTGATAAATAAATAATTTGTTTTGAAGTGATAGAAATATCAAAATTAAAAATCAAGATGGTTGCTGCTAGAAAAAAACAAGCAAGAATCATCCTATTAATGTTTAACTGCAGCGGCCCAATTTTAACAGCAGCAGAAGAAAATGCCAATGATGTTCCAGACCATAATAGAGCTGTCAAAAGTGCGCTCAGTTCACCAATGTATGGCATTTATATTCCTTAATTAATAATTACAACAAATATCAAAAATAAAAAAAGGACAGAGGTAAACCCACTGCCCTTTATTATAATTAATTTTATTTGAAAATGTTATGCAGAATAATTTAGTGCATCAATTCCAGGATAAACTGCAATGTTATCTAATTCTTCTTCTATTCTTAAAAGTTGATTATACTTAGCAATTCTATCTGTTCTGCAAAGCGAACCGGTTTTAATCTGTCCGGCATTTGTCGCAACGGCAATATCAGCAATAGTAACGTCTTCTGTTTCACCGGAACGGTGACTGATAACGTTGGTATAACCGGCCTTCTTTGCCATTTCAATTGCATCTAAGGTTTCAGTTAAAGTACCGATCTGATTAACTTTTATTAGAATTGAATTTGCAACTCCCAGCTCAATGCCTTTTGATAAGAATTCAGTATTAGTTACGAAAAGATCATCACCAACTAACTGAATTTTTCCGCCAATTTTATCTGTTAAAAGTTTCCAGCCATCCCAATCAAATTCAGACATACCGTCTTCTAATGAAATGATAGGATATTTGTTTGCCCAGTTAACCCAGAAGTCTACCATCTTTTCAGGTGCCATATAAGACTTATCAGATTTGAAAAAGAAATAAGATTTCTTCTCGTCATCCCACATCTCGCTTGAAGCTGGATCAAGTGCAATAAAGATATCGCTTCCGGCTTTATAGCCAGCTTTATTTATTGCTTCAAGAATAACATCAATCGCTTCTTCATTTGATTTTAGGTTCGGAGCAAATCCTCCTTCATCACCGACTGCCGTATTATAACCTTTTTTCTTTAACACTCCTTTTAAAGAATGAAAAGTTTCAGAACCCATTCTTAAAGCCTCGGCAAAATTTGGAGCGCCAACAGGCATAATCATAAACTCTTGGAAGTCAACATTATTATCAGCATGTTTGCCGCCATTCATAATATTCATCATTGGAACAGGAAGTGTTTTTGCGTTTGTCCCGCCAATATATCTGTAAAGAGGAAGCCCAAGTGTTTCTGCAGCGGCTTTTGCAACTGCAAGTGAAACACCCAAAGTAGCATTTGCTCCAAGTGAACTTTTGTTTGGAGTTCCATCAAGGTCAATCAAAATTCTATCTATTTCAGCCTGGTCAACAGCATCAAAATCAATTAATTGATCAGCTATTCTTTCGTTAACGTTTTCAACTGCTTTTAGAACGCCTTTACCTCCGTACCTATTTTTATCGCCGTCTCTCAATTCAACAGCTTCATTCTCGCCAGTTGATGCACCGCTGGGGACTGCCGCTCTTCCAATAATTCCACTTTCAAGCTGCACTTCAACTTCTAAAGTTGGGTTGCCTCTTGAATCTAAAATCTCACGTCCAAGTATGTCTATTATAGTTGTCATTCTTAAACTCCCTATTCTTTTAACTGTTTGTAAATCATTTTTTAATTAGAGTTATCAAAAATACTAATGGAAGGAGTAAATCACAATTTAATTAAGGTTAAAACAGTATTAAAAAATATTAAGGATTGTGAATATATGCACATGAATGGGATGTAAATGTCTGTGAAATGAATTGTTTAAGAAAATCAGAATATTGTTAAATTTTTTTAACCTAAGATAAATTCTTTTATGAATGACTGAATTTATTTACCAGAAAAACACCCGAAATAATTAAAATCATTGCTGCAATATGAAGGATAAAAAACGGTTCGCCATCCTCAATTCCCCATATAACTGCGATGATGGGAATTAGATATGTTACGGAAGAAGCCATTACTGCGGATGTACTTTGAATTAATCTATTAAAAAGTATTAATGCAAAACCAGTTCCTACAGCACCAAGTAAAAAGATGTATCCGAGTGAAGCCCATGCATTTTCGATATTATTAAGTCTATAAAAAAAGTCCGTGCTAACCAGATAAATCAAGGCTATCGGCCCGATTGTAAACATCGTTAAAGCAGACAATGTAATTGATCTTACTTTAAGGAAATGGGCTCTCACCATATTTAACCCTATGCCATAACAAATGGTTGCTGCTATAACATACAGAGAGTACGCATTAAAGCTGTCTAAATTTCCAGTGCTGCCAACAAAACTTAAGGTTAATGATCCGGCAAAAGCAATTATTAAACCTATTGTTTGTTTTTTATGAATTACATTTTTATAGATAAGTGCGCCAATAATTAATGTCATCATGGGAGTGATAGCATTGAGAACACCAGTCATAGAGCTGCTTAAACCTTTTTCAGCAGCAGCGAATAAAATAGCGGGAATTAAATTAGCTACAATTCCTAGTAAAACAATATTCTTCCAATTCTCTTTTAAAATTGATTTCACGCCAGTAAAAGCAAAAGGCAGTAGAACCAGGAAAGCAAAGAAAATTCTAACCGTACCTACTTGGGTTGGAGTAAAAGACTCAAGTCCTTTCTTCATCAAAATAAAAGAGCTTCCCCAAATTATTGACAAAGCAAATAGTAGTATGAAGGGAAATGTAGAATGTTTCTTTAAATGAGCAAAAGTCATCAGCTATATTTAATGATTATATGAATTTTCTTAAATTTATTCCGAGGTATAATTATATCAAGAATAATGCTATAAATTAATTTTGATTATTGAGCAAAATTCTTAACAGTTTTGACCCCTGTTTTATATGTTGGAACATTAAAATAAAAGGTAGTCCCCTCACCTGGATTGCTGTTAACAGAAATATTTATTCCATGAACCTCTAATATTTTATGAACTATTGCCAAGCCCAAACCCGCACCATCATTTTGTTTTGTTCTTTTCCCTTGTTTATATCTATCAAAAATATGCTCTATTTCATTAGGGGCAATTCCTACTCCGGTATCTTTCACGCTGACTAAAATATTATCTTTTTCACTTTTTAATTGAACATTGATCTTGCCATCAGAATTTGTGAATTTAATTGAGTTTTCAATCAAATTTTGAAGTACTTTTTCCATCATTCTAATGTCAGCAAAAGCAAAAGGTAAATCGTAAGGGAATGTTGTAGTTAGATCAATATTTTTATTTTGTGCAATAATTAAATTTTTCTGTTGAACATCCTGGACAAGCTCCGCAAATGAAAATGCTTCCGGTTTTGGTTTTGTTTCCCTTGCCTCAAGTTTTGAAAGCTCAAATAATTCTTCAACCAGCTTTTTTAATCTTTCAGTGCTGCTTAAAATTGTCTGCATATATTTGGTTCTATCATCTTCTGAAAGAGTTTCTGATTTCATTAAAATGGTTTCAATATAACCTTGAATTGAAGCAAGCGGCGTCCTTAAATCATGTGAGACATTGGCAACAAGTTCACGCCTTAAATTATCCATGGTCTTCATGTCTTCAATATTACGAACGATTGTATCAGCCATTTCATTGTAATTATCGGCAAATTCTGAAAGTTCCCCCTTTCCTTTTAATTTTACTCTTGCTTTTAAATTACCATTCTTAAATTCCCTTATAGCAGAAATTATTTTTCTCATGTTGCGTATAATAAAACCCAATGCAATCAATGAGATTAATGCCGCAGCCAAAAGAGTTATAATCATTGAACGGAAACCGAGACGCATGATATAGCTTCCGAATACCATTTGGGTTGCATTATCATATTCTTCACTTTCCAGCACAACATAGATATAGCCGCAAAGATTTTTACCTTCGTAAACCTTTGCTACCGAAAATGCTTTCTCCCTATTTTCATTCTTGGGATCCGGCCCCATTATGAAAGTTCTTCCGTCGTTTTCTAGATACTCATCTATTGGTTTTAACGGCAGATATTTTAATTTAATTTCTTTTTCCGGCGCATAGTAAGTCAATATTTTTCCTTTAGTATCAAGAAGGTAAACTTCAATACTTGGATTTATTATCATCACATTATGAAAGACATTTTTTAAAACATCTTCATTTACTTTTCCGTTTATAAAACATTGATTTTCACTTGCAATATGCGGCGCGATATCTGCATTAAGCTTTTGATTTGCTTCCTGAAAATACATCTCTGCGGTGAAAACGGATATATATAAATAAACAGCAGATAAAATTATTAAGACAAATAAAAATGTTGCCCCAATCTTCCAGTATAAGCTATCAATAAATTTTCTTTTATTAACTTTAGTTTCGTTATTATCCATTAGCTAAATTTTCCAAGTCGTTAAATCTGTAACCAACTCCCCATGTTGTTAAAATATATTTGGGATTGGAAACGTCTTCCTCTATTTTACTGCGCAGCCTATTTATATGAGAGTTAACGGTATGTTCATAACCGTTGTATTGATAGCCCCACAACAAGCTTAATAATTGTTCTCGTGAATATGTTTTGCCAGGATGCGACGAAAGTAAATATAAAAGATCAAATTCTTTTGGAGTTAGTTCTATTCGATCTCCATCTAATAAAACCCTTCTTTTTGAAACTTCAATAGAAATATCACCAATATTTATATCGCTTTCATTTTCTGTTTCTTTTTGAATAGCCTGCACTCGTCTGAATATTGCTTTGACTCTCGCAATAAATTCTCTAATCCCGAAAGGCTTTGTTAAATAATCATCAGCGCCTATCTCAAGTCCGAGCACTTTATCAAACTCCTCTGATTTTGAAGTGAGAATTAATACAGGGGAATAGACTTCTTTTTTTCTAATCTCCTTACAAACTTCCAGTCCATCCAAACCCGGAAGCATAAGGTCAAGCACAATCAAATCATAATTACTACTAATTGCGTAATTCAATCCAGTATTACCATCGTAGGCTTTTGTTACTTTGCAGTTAAGATCTGTGAGATGAATTTCCAATAAATCGGAAATTGACTTCTCGTCTTCAATAACTAGTACATTGTTCATTTAAATGACTCCAATTCTTGAGACAAAAGATATTTGTAATTTATCACAAAAATATCACGCAAATTGAAAAAATTTAATAATGATTAAAATTAAATGCTCTGCAAATAATTATTTTCTAAGCTTTGTATTGTGAAGTCTAATTTATAAACTTTCAGAAAAAATTCCCATCTTCTTACGGTATTTTAATTCAAAAGATTGTCTTAATTAAAATTGATTGTTTATGAAGAGTAATTATAATTTTTAGTAATTGGTTCTAAAAAAATCTGGAAAGAATTCGAATAATATATGTTGGAAATATGAAAAGGTAGCACTAAAATTTTAGAGCAAAAATGTATTTTTTAATTTTTATTATAAATATTTGAATGATATACTTAGTCCATTTTCCTAATATAGAAAATAACTAAAAAAATAAAACCAAATATTAAAACTAAACTTTCAAATCCCATTTTATACTCCATAAAAGAAGAGCACAATTCGAATGCCAGTTCAAAGATTTTAAAATTAATTAACTGTGATTATTAACAAAAATAACTAGCCTATAAAAATTAAATTTGTGGTAATAATTATTTTATATTGCGGTAATAATTAGGAGTTATTTTCGCATGAAAGGATTGAAATTATAAAATAAGGGCTGATTTTCTATCTATATTGGATGGCATTATAGTTGTTAATTTATTCCATTAAGCTTTAGGAGTTATATTGGATACCGTTAAACCCCAAGTGATTACACAGACAGAAAATATTTCTAAACAACAGTCTAAATTAACATCTATTACTATTAATTTTTTAGTAATTCCATTTAGAGCAGGAATTTTTGGATTCCTTATCTACTTTGCAATTATAGCAAGTACAAAGTTTATTGCTTATTTCTTTGGTTTATCAGATGAATTCAGTCTTGGGATATATGATTTATTATTATCTTCAATTGGATTTTTATATTCCTTCATTTATTACTTCTTAAAAAATTTCTCTTCGAAATAGATTTATAACCTCTGTTAAAATTCCTTATTAAAAGTTACAACTTTTTATTTTTACTCAACCATTTATAGTGTTATTTTGATAGTCATTTCCAAGTTTGATACACAATATTTTTTAAACAAATCGTTCCATGGCTAAATCGACTAATATCAAATGGTATAATAGTTGCCTTTTTTATTATGCAATTTTATTTAGATTTTAGAAAGGAAAAATTATTCAACAGATTCTTTGATCTCTTTGTATTTATAGGAGATCATGAATAAAAAAATTTCTTAATCATGGAAACTATTTTTAACCATAATATTACTGAACAAGAATTAGAGTACCTTAATATTAAGCAAAAAAATGAAACTGATTACAAAAATAATCTTGGCGACTACAAAAGACTCTCTGATTTGTATGTACTCTTTAAAATGAGAAATGACGAAATTAAGGCCCAGAAATATGCAGAAGAATTAAGAAATTACAAATAATTCCACCCACCAATAACCATAGATAAATTTTCTATCAGGTATTATTTCAATCCAAGTTCCTTACACATTCTATAAAAATTTGAACGAGCTAACTCTAACTTTTGAGCTGCATCAGCATCCGACTTTGAATTATTTCTTACATAAGTAAAATATTTTTCTCTAATAGTTCTTTCTAATTCTCTTAGCGAAACAATCCCGGACTTTGCCCAAATACTCTCATAACTGTCTCTTAAATCTTTCTTGGGCTGCCGATTAATTAATGAATTATTAACATCATTACTTGTTATAACCTGGCTATTATTTAACAATAGCCTTTGTACTAAATTTTTTAATTCTCTGACGTTTCCTGGCCATTCGTACTCCGTTAGATTTTCAAGTGCCTTTGGTTCAAGTGTAGGAATTTTTTTTCCCATTTCCCTAGAATACTGATTTAAAAAATGTTGAATTAGAATTGCGATATCTTCTTTTCTTTCTTTAAGGGGGCTAATATAAATTGGAATAACATTTAATCTATAATACAGATCTTCCCTAAACTTTCCTTTATTTATTTCCTCTTCAAGATTTTTGTTTGTGGCGGCAATTACTCTAACATTTATTCTTACACTTTCTGTTCTGCCTATCTTTTCAATTTCACCTTCCTGCAAAACCCTCAATAATTTTACTTGAGCATTTTTAGAAAGCTCACCAACTTCATCTAAAAAGAATGTGCCGTTATTAGCAATTTCAAATAGACCTTTCTTTTTTGAATAAGCACCAGTGAATGCACCTTTTTCATAACCGAAAAGTTCGCTTTCAATAAGTTCTTGTGGAATGCTTCCGCAGTTTATCGCCACAAACTTTTCATATTTTCTTTCACTTCTATAATGAATATTATTTGCAACTAGTTCTTTTCCTGTGCCTGAGTCTCCTGAAATTAAAATATTTAAATCCGATTGAGAGTATTTTTCAATATCTTTTCTTAACTGCTTAGTTGAAATTGATTCGCCAATTATTGTTCTTCTTTCAAGAATAGAATCAATATTCTCATTAAACTTTTTATTTGTGTTATGACTTTGTCTTTCAAGAATCCGCTTTTCGTATGCATTAAATATGCTCATAATAAAATCAGTTGGCTGATATATGTAGTCTTCAATATCACTCGGGTACTTAGTGCAATACCAAAACGCTCCCGATTGTATTAAAGAATTTGCAAATTCAAAATCGGTAATTTCGATTGTCATCTTGGTGATTACAATTATTTGCAAAGATTGGTCTATTTCTTTGATTTTTTTAATCAGACTTTCCCCTCGCAAAGCACCGGCAATTTGATAGTCAAGAATAACTACATCCACATTACAATATTTGTCATTCAATATTTTAATTGCTGCATTCCCATTTGAGACTACATCGGTAAGATTAAGATTTTGCTTATAAAATTTAAGAGTATTTTTTACTCTCATTACATCAAAATCTTCATCCTCAATTAATAGAATATTTATTTTATTCATAATTTTATTATTTAGTTGAAATTATTATTTCGAAGCAGCAACCGGTTGGATGTATGTTATTTGCATCAATTGACCAGCCGCATCTTTTACTTAACTCATATGCAATATAGCAGCCGTATCCACGATTTTCAGCGCTGCTCTTAGATGTTACATTTTCTAGAAATAATTTTTTTATACCTTCCTTATTGGTATTTAAAAATTCAGGTCTTATTCCTTTCCCGTTATCACATATTTGTATTTTACAACTGTCCTCTTTAGAGTAATATTCAGTTTTAATTTGAATTAATATTTTTTCATCCTCGGAATGATCAATACTATTTTGAATTAACGGTTCAATAACTTCCCAAACGGCATATTCATTTATATGAATTAATGGGATTGCTTCATCAAGTTCAAGATCAAAGCTATACATTTCAGATTTACTTGAAATCCGAAGAAAAATATTGTCAACAATGAAACTAACAACTTCATTTAAGTTTGTTTTGAATGTCAGGCTTCGCAAAGTTTTAATTGGCGGCTCAAACCATTTCATATTATAAATCACTCTGGATATAAAATTAGAATACTTTAAAACTCTAAATTTGATATCCTCATTTTCAAGGCCCACAATCTTTTTTAAATCCTCTTTAATAAATCCCATTACTTTTTCTGCTTTATGATGGGCATGATAAATTCGTTTTGTAAAATGAGATTCTTTCTCGTATGCAATTTGTTCTTTTATATGCTGCTCTCTTTCACTAAAGAATAGCGCTTGTGTGCGATCCCTTTCCCTAAGAGAATAAGACGTAATTAAATAAATAGCTAAAAGCCCAAGCAAAATAATCGACGAATAAATAATTGAGGATACATCGAAACTTGATATAAACTCTGAGGTAATAAATGAAAAATCCGGCTTGTTCTTCATATATAACGCACCCAGAAATTCACCTTTAGGTACAAAAGGTACAAATATGTGAATGTTGTCATTGTTATCCAGGCTGCTGTAAATTTGTTCACTGCTTTTTAATTTTGCTTCAATGGAGCCAAACATTTTTAATGCTTTTGGGTGAGGAATATTTGTATTTGATGAATCCAGGTTATTTGATAGGAAATTAAATAACGCTTTACCATTATCTATTGCAATAATTTTATTATTGTCATTTACAAAAATTAGACACACCTCTCTCACATTTTGTTGAAGCAGTTGTTGACTGAAAATAATATTAAATGATTGAATGGCTTTTTGTTTTTCTTCCTTCTCCAAAAATTTGAATGAATTAATATTGTCAACCAATAGTTCCAGCGAAGTAGAAGTCAGATTTGCCAACCTTTCAGCAGAATCCTGTTGATACCATTTTTGCGTTTTAACTAGAAAATCTTTTAAAGAAGATTTCTGGTAAAAAGAAATTAATATTTGTGTTATTATAAGAACCACAAGAACAAACAGCAGATGCTTGAATTCAAATCTGTAAGGGCTTGGCTTTTGTTTTAATTTTTCTTTATTCATTTTATTAAAATCTTATTTGAATTAATTAGTTTAGAAGCTTCTGATAGAGCTTGCTTTACCGTAATTTCTTTCTCTATTGCCTTTTGAACATAATGTGAAATTATATCTGATATCCTGGTGTAGTCTTCTAAAAATGGGCGGTGAACCCCGTAATTCATAAGATATTTTATATAAATTAATTCGGGATATTTTTTAATTAGATTTTCATCAGTATAAAATTTCTTTAGTGTTGGTAAATATCCACCTTCCTCATATAAAATTTTTTGCGCTTTTTCAGAGACGATAAATTTTAAAAACTTTTTTATTTCTTCTTTCTTAGGAGTGTACTTTGAAACCATTAAATTCCAGCCGCCTATAACAAATCCAGGAGTATTCCCCGCAAAATGAGGCAGCGCTGTTTTAACAAGATACTTGGTCTTTGTAGAATCCTGGTATAAGTTTCTGTCATCTTTTTTAAAATTTGGCCATCCCCTAAAAAAGACGGCATTCTTTTTTAGAAAATATTCATAACCGCTGTTTTCATTAAAATCCGTTACATCAGTTGGACTAATTTTATCTTTCCAAACTAAATCAACTAATAAATTTAAAGCTTTCACGCATTCCGGACGGGTAAGGTCAATCTTCTTCTCATTAAAGAAATTTTTGTTTTGTGATAGAACCAGTTCCAAATAAAAGCAAACTAATCCTTCATAATCTTCAGCCGAAAATACATAAAATGGATTTTTAGAATTTCTAAATTTATTTGAAAGTTTTATAAAATCTTTCCAGGTGATTGATTTCTCTAGCTCTTTTTTTACTTCTTTATAAGATGAAATTTTTCTTAGAAGATCATCGCGGTAATACAAAACACCAATATCAAAATAATAAGGAATTGCAACCAAAGTAGAATCATAATAACATGAAGCAATCGAGTTATTAAGGAATTTACTTTGCTCCTCTTTGGAAAAATAACCACTTAACGGTAGGCACCATTTTGCAAACCTTTTTACCCATATTAAATCAACTTCAAAAATATCCATCCGGTCACTTTTGTTACGCAGTGATCGTGTAAGCAATTCTTTTCTTTCATTTGTATTAAAAGTTTTAAATGAAATATCAACAGGAATCACTTTTATTTTTCCTTTATGTATTTCATTGAACTCATGAATTATTTTTAAATGTGCATTTGAAATATTTGCTTCATAATAAATTTCAACTTCCCCCTTTTTTTCCTTAGATGATTTATAAATCGGGATAACTAAATAAAGCTCAATTACAATTACTAAAATTATTAAAACAGCAGGCAGCGAATAAATAACAGACGGCCTTTTAAATTTATGAAGATAATCTCTTAAACCAGGCATATCAAATACTTTCAAAGAATTAAAATTAAAATTGAATTAATTTGTTGCGCAATGAAATTAGAATCAAAAACTAATCCTTTAATTTTTTTTGAAAAAATTGATAGTAATTAAAATGTATCCATAATATAAAAGTAATTGTTATTGATTTAATAGCGGTGTTATTAAAAAAATAACACATAAAATATAACTTGCTTAAATTTCTTTTCAAATTCATAATAAATAAAAACATGCATATGGCTTGATACTTGAAAAGTTGTACCGGACGAATTTAGAATTTCAATTCAACAACTAATTAATTTAAGCTTCATTTATGGGAGGATCTAATGATAAGTCATTACAAAAAAGTTCAGTTCATTTTTCTTTTTTTGATGATCATTTCTATTTCACCTTTAATTTTTTCACAGGGAACTGTTAAAGGAAATGTTAGCGATACGAAGGGGAATGCAATTGTGGGTGCGAATGTATTCTTGCTCAACTCAACTTTAGGTGCTGCAAGTGACTTTGATGGTAACTATGTCATTGAAAAGGTGCCTGCTAAAGATTACTCTTTAATTATAAGTGCAGTTGGTTATAAAAAGAAAGTATTCAATGTGTCGGTTACCAGCGGAAAAACAGTTGAACAAAATGCAACTTTACAGCAAGACGTTTTACAAATGGAAAGTGTCGTAATTACGGGTACTGCAGGTGGTTCTGGAATACAAAAGAAAGATGCAAGTTTTGCTATTACCACAATATCTCCAAGACAATTAGAACAATTTCACCATCGAGTACCGCAGCCGCATTGATTTAGTTCCCGGTGTTTGGTCGGAAAGTACCGGCGGTGTTGCGGGTGCAAATATATTGGTTAGAGGATTGCCATCAGGAGGAGATGCTCCTTTTGTTACTTCTCCATTAACGGAGCTCCTATTTACGGAACCGAAACACTTTCCTTCTTAGAGCAAAGCACGTTGTTTCGAATTGATGAAACAATTGCATCAACAGAAGCCGTAAGAGGCGGACCAAGCTCCGTTTTTTCTAATGGTGAGGCCGGATTAACTACTAACTTCAACCTCATAAAAGGAACCGAAATAACAAAAGGAAAAGTGAAATATACAACTACTGATTATAGCCAGCAAAGAATTGACGCTGTATTAAGCGGCCCCTTGTCTGAAAAATTATATTATATGGTCGGTGGATATTTTAGAACTTCTCCTGGAATTAGAAATACGCAATTTAACTCAGAAAATGGTCAACAACTCACTTTACAACTTACTAAGATATATGATAAAGGAGTTTTCAATGTATTTTCTAGACTAACGGATGACCATGGACAATGGATTCTTCCAATGGCTCTTAGGTATAGGCAATAATCTCGGAACATTTTCTCACTTAGGAAATGCTACTCGATACCGTACTTTAAGAGTAGATGCACAAGGGGACAGTTCTACTTTTGATTTTTCAAATGGCCGCGGATGGAAGGGTGCAGTAAGCGGATTAAATTTTGACTATGGTTTAGGTGATGGGTGGACAGTTCGTGATAATCTTTCTTATACTAAAGGAAATGCTGATACCTATGGATTTGTTCCTGATGGAAATCCAATGAGGTTTCTAATTTGACTGAACTACACTTGGAAGCCAACTCAATTATGACTGTTGGAGGGCAAACACCTTACTTCGGGATATGTTCAAAGCTATGGAAGCTGGGTGGTTGAGAAACAGATTGAGTCTTTTACAAATGATATAAGCTTAACTAAAAAAGTGGATCATCATAACATTACAATTGGAGCATATCAAGCATATTGGACTACGCATGATTTCTGGTCACTTGGAAATCGATATTACCTGTAAACGATGTGGCAAATGGTGATGTGATTGCAGGGGTTCCGGCAGACAGTGTTGCGGGCAGTTGGTTATGACTCTCAACGAAGCTGGCGACGCAAGAATTTTTGCCGTTTATGCCGGAGACTCGTGGCAAATGAATGAACAATTTAGATTCGATCTTGGTGCACGCTATGATTTCTTTAATCTCAATTATACCTTAGATGGTGGAGCAACATATCCTGATGGAGTAACAGATCTAATGTCAAATCTAAATGGATTTGATTGGGCTGGAACCGCAGCACTTAACTATCAAGTTAATAAGATTTTTTAGGTTTCTTCCTTCGTGGTTCTAAGGGTTTGCTATTCACCAATTTCGATAATATTAGAAGTAATGTTTATAACCTAAAAAGTGGAACTGTATATAAAGATGAAAACGGAAATATTGTAAGTGTTGAGGGAACTGTCGATTCAAGTTTATTTAATCAATTTGAATTGGGAGTTAAAATTGATAATGAAATTTATAGTTTATTTATAACTGGTTTCTTAAACGCTGTAGAACATTTATGATGGCGATGTTTGTTGCAATTTTGCCGCAGTGCTTTGCTAAAAACAAGAACGTTTGGAACTGAAGTTGATGGCGGATTAAAAGTAGATGAATTTAATTTAAATTTACTCGGGACTTTGCAAGATGGAAAAATAACAGAAGCTGCCCTTGCACCACAATCTGTTGGAAAAAAATCTGGCGACAACCAAATTTACAATTTCGTGTTGCACCAAGTTATAACTTCCCGCTAAGTAATGATGTGTAATGCATCTTTATATGGAGCATTTAGATATGCCGGCAAACGCTGGGACAACAGAGATAACTTCTTCAATTAGATCTCATTTACAAAATTGATCTTGGAGTAAATGTATCTACTACTGGTGGACTAACATTTACCCTTGGCAGTGATAATTTAACCGACTCAGCATGGCTTGACCGAAGGGGATCCACGGGATCCTTTCTCTAGTAATGGTCGTCCTATTTTGGGCCGATCAATAAAATTTGCGATTGGAGTAAACTTCTAATTTATTTTTAATTGAACCCTGTTATTTATGTAACAGGGTTCTTCATTTCCGGTACATCATTCGGAAAATTGTTTTATGAAAAATTTCGGACTAAAAGTTTCTCTATATCTGAACTATTTCGTTTTTGCAATTCTGCTTAATACTGTTGGGATAGTAATCCTTCAGGTTATCAATGATTATGGCGTTAGCAGGGTTACAGCCGGAAGCCTTGAAGCATTTAAAGATTTAACTATAATGGTTTTGTCTTTTTCTATTGCCTCTTACATTCCTAAGTTTGGATATAAACGGTCAATGATATTAGGCTTGCTAGCAATTGATGTTGCCTGTATTGTAATCGCAATAGTACATCATTATTGGGTGGCACCAATGCTTTATATTGTAACGGGTGCTGGCTTTGCATTAACTAAAGTTTCGGTTTATTCTACAGTTGGATTAATTGCAGAAGGACAAAAAGAGCACACTGCATTGATGAATATACTTGAAGGTTTTTTCCAGGTAGGTTCTTTAATCGGTCCGCTTTTCTTCAGCGTTATGATAAGCTTTGCTACTTGGACAGATACTTACTGGATTATTGCAGGTCTTACAACCGCTGCTCTTGTGCTGATGCTCTTTACAAAACTCGATGAAACGGATGTTCATAACAAGGCAGAAAAAGCAAACATCATCAGCATGTTAAAATTAATGAAAGCAAAAGCCGTTTGGATTTTTGTTATCATTGCTTTTTTATACGTAATGATTGAGCAAAGCTTAAACACCTGGCTGCCTACTTTTAACAAAGAAGTTTTCAGATTGAGCGAAGCGCGGACCTCTGCTTTACTTGCGATCTACCCTGCTTCAATAGCTGCCAGCAGATTCTTAGCAGGATATTATTCAAAAAAAATATTTTGGTTGAAAAGTCAATTGGTTTTGCTCTCATGTGCTTTGATAGTAATCCTTATCGTTTTATTTAGTACGGCAAATTATCAATTACATATAAACGATACTCCTGAAAACTTTCCTATTTTTCTCTATTGTAATTCTTCTGGCCGGATTTTTTATTGGCCCGGTGTATCCAACTGTAATTTCTATTATTTTAAGTAAAACAGAAAAAGTTAAGCAAAGTTCTATGACAGGTTTAATAGTAATTTTTTCTGCTTTAGGCGGAACTTCAGGTTCAATTATTATTGGAATATTATCACAGCATTATTCAGTGCATACAGCGTTTTATTTCCCTTTGATTCCAATTACTTTACTTGCTCTATTGTTATTCCCGTATAAAAAATTTACTGATGAATTTGGAATTGAACATCACACTTGATATAATATTGAATAGCTCTTTATAAAATAAACTTCTGTTAATTCATGTAAATTATATCGATGTTGTTAAAGTATTAAAACCAAACAAAAAGCTTCTTTCTTAATTTGATAAGATTTAACATGAATAGACTCTCCAATTTTATATTGCTTTTACTACAAATATGTTTTTTCAACTCTACAAATTTTGCTCAGGACTCAAGTTTCATTTTATCTACGGGCAAAGTGCAAAATTACTTTCCAACATATATTGGGAACGGTCATTTTAGCATTTCATCTTCTCAATTAGGAACTAAGCCAACCGAATCTTTCATGGTTAAATTATATGACAAAGGGAAAAATGATATTCCAAGAATCGCCGCACTTCCTGAATGGAATGAAATTAATTATTTCAATGGGAAAAAATGGCTAAATGATCTTGAATGTAAATTCAAGTGATATTTCACACTATAGCCAAATTCTGGATATGCAAAATGGACTTTTACATACAATTACACTTGGAGTAATTCATTAGATAGAAAATCCGATATTGATATTGTTTCATTCGTTTCCCGAAGCAATAAAAATCTCGCTGTTATTAAATTTGAATTTACACCTAACTTTTCTGATGAAGTTAAATTAAGTTTTCCTATTAAAGAAAGACAAAAACCAAAAAGAATTGATCTTGCAGTTTTAAATAAAATTGATTTCCCCTCCCCTGATGAATGGCCATATTTTTGGTATCCCGGTTTTGTAAAAATGAATGAAATTAATGGAGAGAAAAATAATTACAGCACAAAGTTATGGGCAAGTGTTCAATCGGTAGGTAAAAATACTAAGCTGGGTCTTGCTTCGGAAATATTTTGTGATGATGATGAACTTAATTCGATGATTGACATTACCAAAACTTCAAATTCAATTTCAGCTGAATTTAATTTTAAAACACAAGTGGGGAAAAAATATGTATTCTATAAACTCGTTTCTATTGTTCCTGAATTTGATACTAATAATGATTTTGTTAGAGAAGCAATTAAGTATCTTGATAAATCAAGAGAATTAGGATATGATAAACTGTTAGCCAATCATCAGAATGAATGGAATAAATTATGGCAAACGGATATTATAGTTGAAGGAGATAAAGAGCTTCAGAAAATAGTTCATTCTATGATGTTCTATTTACTTTGCAGTGCAGATGCAAATACGAGTTTTGGTATTCCAGCAATGGGGTTATCAACTTCAGGATATTTTGGACATATATTTTGGGATTCAGATATTTATATGTTCCCTCCTCTTTTGTTGATGCATCCCGATATAGCAAAATCACTTGTTATGTTTAGGTACCATACCTTAAAAAGTGCAATCGAAAATGCAAAATTAAATCATTACAAAGGAGCAATGTACCCATGGGAATCTGATGAAACCGGGAAAGAAACCACTCCTTTTTTTGCATATCAAAATGCAGTTAAAGAAAATCATATTGTTGGAGATGTAGCTTTTGCGCAATGGCAGTATTTTTCAGCTACAAAAGATACAAACTATATGCGCAAGTTTGGTGCTGAAATTATTAGACAGACTGCTGATTTTTGGATCTCAAGAGTAACTTATAATAAAGAAAAAGATAGATATGAAATCCATAAACTTATTTCAGTTAGTGAATCCGACAAAGATGTAAACAATGAAACTTATACAAATTCAATTGCTAAAATTAATTTAGAATTGGCAATCAAGGTTTCTAACCTTCTTAATCTACAGAAGAATCCTGAGTGGGAAAAAGTACATGATAAAATGTTTATTCCTTTCAATGCAGAAAAAGAATTTCATCCCTTATATGAAAATGCAAATGCCGGAGAAGGTGCGTCTAAGTTCTGGTCTAGTGTTGTTAACTTATTGGATTATCCTCTTCAAATGAAGATGAGTGAAAACACTAAACGAAATGATTTAATGCATGCAGTAAAAAGCCTGGAAGTTAATGGAGCCGGAGCGATGATGGGAATTAATTTTCTTTCAATTATTGCTGCTGAATTAGGCAGCGATTCATTGCTTAATTTAACAATTAATAAAACTTTAAAGGGATATTTGAAACCTCCATTTAATGTTCTTTCAGAAACACATCAAAATAAATCTGTAAATTTTTTAACGGGTGCAGGTTCATTTCTTCAGCAAGTTATTTTTGGTTATACCGGACTTAGAATAACTGATAATGGAATTGTAGAAAAGTATAAACCGATACTTCCGGAAAAAGTAAATAAATTAACCCTTAAAAATTTTATTATAAATAATAAAAAATGTGATATAATTATTAAGGATAACAAATTAGAAAAAATAGTTCACTAAAATTTTATGATAAGAAATGATTTTACTTTCAAATTAAGTGAAACGCGAAAGGTTTTATCATGGAAATAATAGTCGACATTGAACAGAATTTAAATCAACTACTTAAAAATGAAGATACTGATAACGATAAAAAAATTACTGTTGATGATAAAGGCCCGAAAAGGTTTTCTTTAGCAAGTGTTGATGGGAAAAATTATGAAGTTTGTAATACTTATAATTTGTCAATTCTATTACAAGAACTTTATCTAGCAAAATTAGAGGGCAAAAAAAGACTTCGCCTTTCTACTCAAACCATTTTTCAGCAGCCAGTAGAACGTATTTCATCACAAATAAAATATTTCTTTTGGGATGGCTTAACCCGAAACATCGATGAAGCTAATATTGAAAATGCACTTAAGGATACCAAAAGCTCAACAGATAGGAATTATATTTATGTCCCTTTCAAAGATGAGCAGGCATTTAAGTATTATAAAAAAATAGAAACCAAAAGAAGAGATTTAAATATTTCTGTTGTTAAGCTGCCTGAGATAATATCGGATGAATATTTACAATCAATAAGCAGCAAACCCGGACTTTTAGTTTTAGCTCTTGAAAAGGATAAATCTAATAAAATTACAGGTGTGCCATTTGTCGTGCCCGGCGGCAGGTTTAATGAAATGTACGGATGGGATAGTTATTTTGAATCTCTTGGATTAATTCAAGATGGGAAAATTGATCTTGCAATATCAATGGCTGATAATTTCTTCTATGAAATTGAACATTACGGAAAAATTTTAAATGCTAATAGAACTTATTATTTAAATCGTTCGCAGCCCCCTTTTCTTACATCTTTAATAAATGAAATTTGGAACAATCAAAAAAAGAGAGATAAAAACTGGCTTCAAAAAGCTGTTTATTACTGTATTAAAGAATACAAAACTGTCTGGACAGAATCAGATAGATTGACAGAAACTGGGCTAAGCCGTTTCTTCGGTTCAGGCTCAGGAATGCCTACAGAAACAGAACCAACGCAATTCGATAGTATTCTAAAGCCTTATGCAGAAAAAAATAATATGAGCCTGGAGAAATTCAGAAATAAATATTTAAAAAGAGAAATCTCCGACTCCGAGCTTGAAGAATATTTTCTCCATGATAGAAGCGTTAGAGAATCAGGCCACGACACAAGCTACAGACTGGAAGGAATAAGCGCGCATGTTAACACTGTTGATTTGAATTCTCTTCTTTACAAATATGAAATTGATATTGCAAATTTTATTAAGAATGAGTTCAAAGATAGGTTCAATTATGAAGATGAAATAAACCAAAGCTCTTTTTGGTTGAATCAAGCAAGCATTAGAAAAAAAACAATCAATAACTTATTGTGGGATGAAAGCAAAGGTTTTTTCTTTGACTATAATTTTATCACTAAGAAAAAAACTAATTACGAAAGTGCAACGACATTTTATCCTCTTTGGGCAAATCTTGCTTCAAAAAAACAAGCTGAGCTTTTAGTTAAAAAAGCTTTGACTTTACTTGAAGAATCTGGTGGTGTAGCTGCTTCAACTGAAAGATCAAGAGGTGCAATTTCAGACGAACGCCCTCCAAGACAATGGGATTACCCAAATGGCTGGGCGCCGCATCAAATAATGATCTGGAAAGGATTGGAAAATTACGGCTATGAAAAACATGCTGCCAGGCTTGCATACAAATGGCTTTACACAATCTTAAGAAATTTTGTCGATTACAATGGAACCATCCCGGAAAAATATGATGTAGTTAATAGAAGCCACAAAGTTTTTGCTGAATACGGAAATGTTGGAACCGAATTTGAATATCTAACTAAAGAAGGTTTCGGCTGGATGAATGCTTCTTTTCAAGTTGGGTTAACATATCTTTATGATGAATTAAAGGAGCATCTAAATAACTTAGTGCCTCCCGAATGGATTTTTGATTGAGAGAATGTGAGGCTATTTTAAAAGAAATTAAATTCTTCTATAACAACCTCACACTTATTTTCCTACCAAAATATTGCATAAAGAATTAGAGTAGCAAGAACAACAAATCCTCCAAACCACTTAATAGATCGTGTTGGAGCCATATCAAAATTTTCTCTTACTGGCATTACAACTGGTTTTGGTAATGGCTTCACTATTGTTATCACTGTCATGGTAACAATCACAATTACAAAACTTATTGCCATTCGATTTAAGAAAGCTATTTCGTTAAACTGAATTAATAAAAATGCATAGATGACAAGGTTTAATAGTAATGCAACTACACCTGTAATTGGAGGTGCTTTTTTTACAAGTAAGCCAAATAAAAATGCTGCAAGAACACCAGGCGAAATGAATCCTTGAAATTCTTGTATGTAAGTGAAGATGCCATGAAATTGAGGTGAGCCTAAATTCGGAGCAATAAAACATCCTATTAAAACAAAAATTACTGTAACAATTCTACCAACTGTAACAAGCATTTTCCTGGAAGGATCTTTATTAATATGTCCTTTATAAATATCCATTGTAAAAATTGTGGAGGCGGAATTGAGCATTGATGCTAAAGAGCTGATAACTGCGCCAGCTAAAGCAGCAAAAATAAATCCTCGAATTCCAGCAGGCACTAAATTTTTTATTAATAATGGATAAGCTGCATCCGTGTTAGTCAATGAACCTGCATATAGTTGAGCAGCTATAATACCCGGGAAAACAATTATAAATGGAATAATAAGTTTTATCATTGCTGCAAATATTACTCCCATTTGTCCGTGTCTCAAAGTTTTTGCCGCTAATGCTCTTTGAGCAATGTATTGATTTAAACCCCAATAATATAAATTTGGAATCCATAAGCCAATAACCAATGCCGTCCAGGGCAGTACAGGGTCATCTGCAGGAAGGATCATATGAAGTTTGTCTTTATTCGTTTCAAGAAAATTTGGTAAACCGCCAACAGCAGCTAAACCTAATACTAAAACTATAGCACCACCAATAATTAAAGCAGAACCTTGAAATAAATCTGCCCAGGCTACGGCCTTTAATCCGCCCCAGGTAGTATAAATTGCAGCAATAATACCAATAAGCCAAACTGCTGTGGTTAAGTTCATATCAAAGATAGTATGCAGCGCTAATGCACCCGAATATAGAACCGCAGCTATAGTTACTGCAACATAAGTTATCATCATATAAACAGCCATAATTGAACGGGCTGTTTTGTTATATCTGTATTCTAAAAATTCGGGGATCGTAAATATTCCACTGCTTAAAAATTTAGGAAGAAAAAAGAATGCAACAATTACTAAAGTAATAGCGGCCATCCATTCATAACTGGCAATCGCCAATCCAACATTTCCAGCGCCTTGACCCGCCATTCCAACAAATTGTTCAGTAGAAATATTTGCAGCTATAAGGGAGATTCCAATGATAGGCCAAATCAGTCCTCTACTTGCAAGGAAAAAATCTTCTTCATTTTCTTCCTTACGGCTTTTGTACATACTTACACCTATGACAACTGCAAAGAATGCTACAAAAAGAGAGATATCTAAAAAGCTTAATTCCATTAACCCCTCCGATTATGTGGAATAAAAAATAGAAATAAATTAAAATTCTTAAAGATTAATAAATGATAAATTAAATTATCATAAACCTTATTTAATGGTGTTTAAAATAGTAAAATTTCTTTTTGTTTACGCAGTTAAACGGTGGAATAATATTTTTTCTGGTCTTAACAAATACGCGGGAGCTGTTCGCCGGAAAGCATATCAACTATTCTTTTACTGCCGATGGAAGTCTTCATTATTACTCTACGTGGATTTTCATTAGTAACCTCACCAATAATAACAGCATCTTTTCCAAATTCATTTTGCTTTATTACTGACAAAACTTTGTCAGCATCTTCCGATGATACTATTGCAATCAACTTTCCTTCATTAGCAATATAGAGAGGATCTAATCCAAGAATTTCACATGCCGCTTTGGTTTGTTCCGAGATTGGAATTTTTGTTTCATCTATCAGCATTCCGGTATTTGATGACTGCGCAATTTCATTTAATGCACTTGAGATTCCTCCTCGAGTTGGGTCTCTTAAAACATTAATTTTACTTGAAACTGAAAACATTTCGTCAACCATTTTATTTAAAGCCGCAGTATCACTTTTAATTTCTGTTTCAAATTCCAGCCCTTCTCGTACAGCCATAATAGCTATTCCATGATCTGCAATTTTTCCACTTAATATTATTTTATCTCCAGGTTTACAATTTTAAAGGAGAAATGTTTCTTTGTTCTTCGATAACACCAATCCCGGAAGTATTGATAAATATCTTATCGCCGCTTCCTTTATCAACAACTTTCGTATCTCCTGTAACTATTTGAACTCCGGTGTTTGCCGCTGCACTTTGCATTGATTGAATTATCTGCCAGAGTTCTTCCATTGAAAAACCCTCTTCAATAATGAATCCGCAAGAAATGTAAAGTGGTTTTGCGCCACACATAGCAAGGTCATTTACAGTTCCATTAACCGCAAGTTCACCAATATTTCCGCCTGGAAAAAATATTGGTTTGATAACATAGGAATCAGTTGAGAAAGCGAACTTAACTCCATTCTGATTAATTATTGCACCATCATGCTGAAGATTTAATAAAGGGTTATCAAATTGAGGAAGAAACATTTTTTGAATTAATTTTTGAGATAGCGTTCCCCCTCCTCCATGAGCAAGTGTAACTTTTTCATAATCAGAAATTGGAATTGGACATGAAAAATTTCCCGATATATCTGAATCTAAACTCATCAAAACTTCCTTTAATTTTCTTTTAATATATTTCCATAATGAAAATACGCTGCACAGGCGCCTTCACTTGAAACCATCGGTGCGCCAAGTGGATGTTCAGGTGTACATTCTTTTCCGAAAGCGGCACAATGAATAGGTTTTTTAATTCCCTGCAAAACTTCTCCAGCTATACACAAGCTTGATTCGTTTACCTGAATGTTTTCAACATTAAATATTTTCTCAGCATCATACTCAGAATATTCATCTTTAAGCTGTAGTCCGCTTTGAGGAATAACTCCGATTCCTCTCCATTTTTTATCTACGATTTTAAATATTTCTTTTAAAAGATTTTGTGCGGGAACATTCCCCTGCTCAACAACTGCTCGTGAATACTGGTTCTCAACCTCGAAACTTTTTTCTTCGAGCTGCTTAATGGCTAAATAAATTCCCTGAAGAATATCAACAGGTTCAAAACCAGTAACTACAATGGGGACATTATATTTTTTAGCGATTGGAAAATATTCATGATAACCCATAACGGAACACACATGCCCGGCAGCTAAAAATGCCTGCACTTTTGAATTCGGTGAAGAAAGAATTGCTTCCATTGCGGGAGGAACAAGCACTTGTGAAGTAAGCACAGAATAATTTTTTAAGCCAAGATTTTTTGCATGTTTTACAGACATAGCATTTGCCGGGGCAGTAGTTTCAAATCCGACTGCAAAGAAGACGACCTTTTTATCAGGATTTTTCTGGGCTATATTAACAGCATCCAATGGAGAATAAACCATTCGAACATCTCCCCCGTTTGCTTTAACCGAAAGCAAATCATATTTAGAGCCTGGTACTCGAAGCATATCACCGAAGGAAGTAAAAATGACATCATTTCGCGAAGCTATCTCTATTGCTTTGTCAATAGTTTCAAGCGGAGTTACACAAACAGGGCATCCTGGGCCATGAACAATTGTTAATTCTTGGGGAAGTAATTCTTCAATTCCAAACTTCATGATAGTATGAGTTTGTCCTCCGCAAATTTCCATTATGGTCCAGGGCTTTGTAATAGTTTCTTTTATTTTTGTAGAAAGTGCTTTGGCAGTCGAAGCATCTCTATACTCATCAATGAATTTCATATTTTTATCTTAAGATTTACCTCAAAGAATTAAAAAACTAAGTGTTTCTGAGTGCTCTTAGTGCCTAAGTGGTGAAAAAGGTTTTACCACTGAGACACTTAATTCACTGAGTTATACTAAGAACTTCCATGAATATTATTTGGTTTATTCATGAATTTTTCATCAGGGTTCAATTCGTCCTCAATCATTTCACCCATCTCTCGTAATGCTTGCAAAGTTTCTTCAGCTTGCTGTTCATCAATTTTATTTAAAGCAAAACCAACATGCACAAGAACGTATTCACCAACTTTGATATCCGGCAGCCAATCAATACAAACATTTTTTGTTACTCCGGCAAAATCAGCTTTTGCCATTTTTAATGCGCCTGCATTTTCTTCAATACTTAATATTTTTCCCGGAATCGCTAAACACATTTTAAAACTCCTTAATTAATTTTAGTCATTCCGAACTTGTTTCGGAATCTTATTTAGTAATAAAGATGCTGAAACGAGTTCAGCATGACAATAAACAAAGATTACTTTTTATTCAATATATTTTGCGCAATCACAATTTGCCCCACGGAAATTCCGCCGTCATTTGTTGGAATTCTTTGATGCCAGTAAGGCTTAAATCCATATTGCTTTAATTTAATAACAGTTCTTTCCAATAAATATGCATTTTGAAAAACACCGCCGCTTAGAACTACTTTTTCTATCTTAAAATATTTTGCAGCATCACAAATAATTTCAGCCATGGTATTATGAAATTTTGTTGCAATTATTTTAACATCAATATTATTTTTCAAGTCTTCTATAATTGATATAAATGTTTTTTTATAATCAATAATTAGCAACTCATCTTCAACACAATCATAAGGATAAACTTCATTAACATTTTCAATCGCGTTAAACTCAAGCATCATCGCAGCCTGTCCTTCAAAGCTCATCTTTTGATTTATATTTAACAATGAAGCAACTGCATCGAATATTCTACCGACACTTGACGTTAATGGTGTATTGATTTTTCTCTGTAACGCCTGCTTTAATATAGAAATTTCCTGCTGATTAAAAAACCTAGTGAGTTCAAGTTCATGTATAAATAATTCATTACCATAAATTTCATATAACAGGCCAAGGGCAGAACGCCTGGGCTCTTTAATTGAAGATTCCCCGCCTGGCAATGGGAAATATCTAAAATGAGCAACTCGTTTTATTTCTTTTTTATTATAAGAAAAAAATTCCCCGCCCCAAATATTTCCGTCAGTTCCATATCCTGTTCCATCCCACGAGACTCCAAGAACTTCATCTTCAACCTGGTTTTCCGCAACGCAGGCAGCAATATGCGCCGCGTGATGTTGAATCTGAATTTGATTTTGTTTGTTTGACTTTGCGTACTTTGTTGAAATATAATCAGGGTGTAAATCCGAGGCTATATAATTTGATTTAACTTCATATAACTTTTCAAAATCATTGATTACATCCTTAAAAGTTTTTTCTGCTTCTTGAGTTGAAAGGTCGCCAATATGCTGGCTTGAAAAAATATTATTGCCGACGCTCAAAGCAATTGTATTTTTTAAATGTCCGCCGACCGCTAATATTTTATTTCCATTCGAATTGAAATTGTTTTGAATTGGAAGCGGAGCATAACCTCTTGCTCTTCGTAAAACCATTTCTCTTCCTAAAATTACTCGAACAATTGAATCATCAACGTGCCTCACAATTTTCCTATTATGAACCAAATAATAATCTGCAATACTTTTCAGCTTATTTAATGCTTCGTGTTCATCAATAATAATAGGCTCTTCAGAAATATTTGCACTTGTTGCAATTATTGGTTTTCCCAATTCATTTAAAAGAAGATGATGTAATGGAGAGTATGCAAGCATTACGCCAAGATAAGGATTTCCAGGAGCAACTGAAGGTGAAATTATTTTTTCAATATCTTTATTAATATGTTTTTTTAGTAAAACAATTGGAGCTTCGGGAGAAAGAAGGAGCCGTTCTTCAAAATCATTTACTACACAGATTTCTTTCACAGATTCGATATTGGGAAACATCACTGCAAATGGTTTTTCCTCTCGATGTTTTCTTATTCTCAATTCATCAACAGCTTTTATATCTGTCGCATCAACAATTAACTGAAACCCGCCGATTCCTTTTAATGCAATAATTTTACCTTCCTTTATTTTCTCTATTGCATTATTTATAGTTGAATGATTTTTTGAAATTAAATTTCCTGATGAATCCCAAAGTTCGATATGCGGCCCGCACTTCGGACAAGCTATGGGCTGTGCATGGAATCTTCTATTTGTTGGATCTTCATATTCTTTTCTGCAGTCATCGCACATTTCAAATTCATGCATAGTAGTATTTGGGCGATCATAAGGAAGAGAATTTATGATTGAAAACCTTGGCCCACAGTTGGTGCAATTAATAAAAGGGTAAAGATATCTTCTATCATTTGGATCGTACATTTCATTTAAACAATCATCACAAACAGCAATATCAGGAACGATTGAAGTTGTTTTCTCTTCATCATCTTTACTTTTGAGAATTTCAAATTTGTTATAACCGGTTTCATCAATAAAAGAAAATTCGAGACTATTTATAATCGCCGCTTTAGGTTTTTCTTTTTCTATTCTTAATACAAATGAATCGAGGCTAAACTTTTCTCCCTCAGCTTCAATTTGCACTCCAGCAGATGAGTTAAGTACAAAACCTTTCAAGTTCAATTCTGAAGCTAAACGGAAAATAAACGGACGAAATCCGACACCTTGAACGGCACCGTGAATTGTAATTTTAACTCGCACAACAATTTATTTTTTTAAATTTGATCTAAGCCAGTTACACCACTCATCAATTCCTTCATTAGTAGTGCAGGAAGTTAAAAATATTTTTAATTGAGGATTTATAGATAAAGCGTTCTTCTTTAATTCTTCAACGCTGCATGTTAAGTAAGGAACAAGATCAATTTTATTTATAACACAAGCTGAAGCATTTCTGAACATAGCAGGATATTTTAAAGGCTTGTCATCGCCTTCTGTTACGCTAACAAAAACGACTTTCATATCTTCGCCGAGATCATATCCGGCAGGGCAAACAAGGTTGCCAACATTTTCGATTATTACTAAATCAATATCTTCCACATTAAGATCATTCATTGCATCTTTAACAAGATTTGCTTCAAGATGGCATCCGCCATTAGTTACAATTTGAGCAACGGGAACATTTAGTTTATCAATTCTCTGGGCATCGAGATCTGTTTGAACATCGCCTTCAATAACCGCGATTTTAAATTTGCCATTACAATGCTGAATTGTTTTTTCAACAAGACTGGTTTTACCGCTGCCTGGAGAGCTTACAAGGTTTATAGTAAAGTTTTTATTATTTGTAAATGTTTCCCTATTCTGATTTGCAATTATATCATTCTTTGCCAGTACTTTTCTTTCAACTTGAATTACACTCATTGTCTCTCCGATATTTTATTCTACATCAATTTCGCTTACAGTTAATTCATTCCCAGTTAACATTTCCAAATTTGTATTGCCGCAATAGATACATTGGAATGCAAACTTATTAGTTTCAAATTCTTTTTCACAATTTTTACACTGCAGCTTAATTTGAATTTCTTCTACAAGAAGTTTAGCGCCTTCCAATTTAGTTCCTTGAATTAAAGTATCAAATCCAAAAGTTAATGAATCAACTAAAACGTTACTAAGCTTTCCAACTTTTAAAAATACGGAATTAACTTTTGGGTTTTCCACAGTCTTAATATTGTCTTCAACTATTTCGATTATATTCTGAGCTATTGATAATTCGTGCATAGTCAGTTTAAATTTAATTCCAGTTCTCAATTACATTTAAAGTCTTATCCACAAGCGTTGGCATTGTTTCATTAATTTTATCACTCAGTCCTACACCTAAAGATACATCGTAGGGTTGAATGCCTAAAAGATGTAAATGATTTGGGAGCTTTCCGCGAATTTTTGACAATCCTAAAACTTCTTGAAAAGTTATTTGGTGCTCTGACATTTTAATTTCTTTGAACAGAGAAATTTCTTCGCCTTTCATTTCTATCAATGTGCCGGGCTGCTTGTTTGCATCAATTGTATCGAGAATTAAAAGATGAGAGCAGCTTTCAACAAGCTGAAGTAAATTTAATCCGAGAGTTCCGCCATCAATTATTTCAATTTCAGAATTGTCTTTAATTTTCTCTTTTATGAAATCAAGTGCGTGAACACCAAGACCTTCATCATGATTTAACGTATTGCCTATTCCAAGTATTACTTTTCGCATAATTCTATTTTGTTATTGACTGTGCATCAATATACTTCTAGAGACGGGGCATGATCCCCGTCTCTATTAAGGTATTAACTCATGCAAACATCTAATCCGGTGGTAATGTTACTTACTTCTTTACCGGTTGCATCAATTGTATGAATTGCACAAGCCATGCAAGGATCGAATGAATGAATTGTTCTTAATATTTCAAGCGGCTGATCGGGCACAGCTAATTTAGTTCCAACTAAGCTCATTTCATAAGCGCTTGCTTGATCTTTGTGATCTCTTGGTGAAGCATTCCAGGTAGTTGGAACTACTAATTGGAAGTTTTCAATTTTGCCATTTTCAATTACACACCAATGTCCAAGTGCACCACGAGGAGCTTCCATAAAACCAAAACCTTTTGCTGATGATGGCCAGGTATGTGGTTCCCATTTTTCACCGTTAAATGTTTTTGTGTTGCCTGCTTTAATTTCTGCAATTAAATCATCATAGAATTTTCTTAACGAGTCAGCCATATATTTTGTTTCAATAGCACGTGCTGCTGTTCTGCCAAGTGTTGAGAACACTGCAGTAATCGGTGCATTTAACTGCTTCAAAACAAAATTGGTTAAATCTACAATTTGCTTATCTCCTTTTGCATACATCATAAGCACGCGTGCAAGCGGTCCAACTTCCATTGGCTTTTCATTCCATCTTGGCGATTTTAACCATGAATACTTTTGTTCTACTTCAAGATATTTGTATGGAGGTTTTGGCCCTGTATATTTAAATTCTGTTTCACCATTCCATGGATGTAGTCCAACACCATCACCTTTACCGTATTTATACCATGAGCGTGCGACATATTCTTTCATCTTAGCAAAATCACGAGGATCCGGTTCAATAACTTTACTGATGTCTCTATTCAAAATTAACCCGCGCGGTATTAAATATTTGGAAGTATCATTCAAATCACCTTGAGGAAATTCGCCCCAGGTTAAGAAGTTTCCTAAACCTTCGCCAAGTGATGCATATTCAAGATAGTAAGGTGCAATAGCAAGAATATCAGGTATATAAACCTTATCAACAAATTCAATAATATTATTTATAGAATCATTAATTATTGAAAGTGTTGAGGCATTTAATGCTGTGTCACTGTTGAGATCAATCGGCATTGGAACGCCGCCAACCAAGAAATTTGGATGAGGGTTTTTACCGCCGAATATCGTATGAATTTTTGTTGCATGCGATTGCCAGTCAAGTGCTTCAAGATAATGTGCAACTGCAAGTAAATTAATTTCCGGAGGAAGCTTGTACGCGGGGTGTCCCCAATAAGCATTTGCAAAAATTGAAAGCTGTCCGCTTTCTGCAATTGCTTTTACTTTGTTTTGAACATCTGCAAAATATCCCGGTGATGAATTATGCCAGGTTGAAATTGACTGCTGAATTTCAGAAGTTTTCTTTGGATCAGCTTTTAGTGATGCAACAACATCTACCCAATCTAAAGCATGCAAATGATAAAAGTGCATCACATGATCATGAACATACTGCTGGGCAATCATTAAGTTTCTAATAATGTTTGCTGCTTTGGGAATTTGAATTCCAAGAGCATCTTCAACTGAACGGATTGAAGCAAAGGCATGAACAGTAGTACAAACACCGCAAACACGCTGCGTAAATGCCCATGCATCTCTTGGGTCCCTTCCCTTTAAAATCTTTTCAATTCCACGAACCATGGTCCCGGAAGAATAAGCTTTGGTAATTGTATTCCCGGCATCTAATTCTGCTTCAATTCTAAGATGCCCTTCAATTCTTGTAATTGGATCAACAACTATTCTGTTTGCCATTTTTTACTCCTTATTGATTCCGAAGCCAATCAAGTGCTTCTGATTCAGTCTTAAAAATTTTAACTTCTTTTTCATAATAACTATCAGGAATTTCCAAAATTTTGGGTGATAAGTCAGCACCAAAAATTGCAGATATAGGCATCATTGGCCTGAAATTTTTAATATTTCTTGCGCAGTCTTCAGGTGTAGTATCACGCAAATCAATCAAAAGCTTGCCGGCGTAATCTTCAAAAAACTTTGCCATCACTTGAATATCTTCGCTTGATAATTGCCCTGTATGTTTGCATCTCATTATCCCCTTTTCAACCGGTGTTAATGTAAATGAAGCCATTTTAATCTCCTAAATTTTATATTTTATTCTTCAATTGCTTCTGCAACCATTTCGGAAAGGCTTCTAACTTTAACATTCAAATTGTAGTGAGCAACTCCATCTGTAAACTGAAGTCTGCAATTTGAACAGGTCATTGCAATGCTATCTGCATTAACTTTTTTCATTTGATCAACCTTCAATCCGAAAACTGCGAAACGGTTTGCATCAGCTTCTTTAATTGAAATAACACCACCGCCTCCGCCGCAGCATTGCGATTGTTCTTTATTCGGTGTCATTTCTTTGAAAGATTTAGGAGCTAATAATTTTAAAATGTTGCGAGGCTCTTCAATATGGCTCCCTCTTCTCTGAATCTTGCAAGCATCATGAAATGTAATTGTGCCGTTATTAAAAGCACCTTCCTTAACTTTGATCTTGCCGGTTTTGATTAGCTTATCTGTTAACGCAACAATGTGAGTAATTTCTAATCCTTCTGGAACTTTCATAATATTTTTTGCTGTCCATCTAAAAGCATCATAAGCGTGTCCGCATTCTGAGATAACTAATCTTTTACATCCGAGTTCGTTTATGCCGTCAAATACTCTCTGCATAAATAATTTTGTCAACTCCATGTTTCCTTCGAAGTAACCGAAGTTAACAACCTCTCTGCCTTTGGAACTTATTGTCCAGTTTACTCCGGCAGTATTTAATATTTTAGCGATAGCTGCTATGTTGGTAGGGAATTTCATTAATTCAATTGAAGTAAAAACGATTAAAGTTTCAGCTCCTTTTTTATCAATAGGAATTTCAACTTCAAACTCGTCTGCTATCCACTCAATCCTTTCTTCCCAGGTTTCATTATTTACTCCCAATGGTGAACCAACATCTTTTTGTTTTTGAGTTGCATCGGCAAGGTCTTTAGGAACTGCTTTAGCGGCATCCAGTCCGGTTCTGATGTTATGCAAGATGGGTCCAATCTGAATTCCCATTGGACAAGCCATTGCACATTTGTTACAAACCGTACATGCTTCATAAAGTAATTCCTGGTATTCATCAAGATCAGCATCAACTATTTTTTTATCAATGCCGGAAGCAACTTTTAATTTTCCGCCGATAGTAAATCTTTGTTCATAAACTTTACGAAGTATATCCATTTTATAAACGGGCGCATATTCGGGTTTGCCGATTGCCTGGTAAAAATGACAAGCATCGGCACAAATTCCACATCTTGTACAAGCTTCTAATTGAGCTGCAACCCAACCGCCGGTTTCTTCTATAAAAGTATTTATTAAATCATTTGTTCTCATATCCGATTCTCCTTTATGGTGTTACCGCGCGCTTGCCAAATTGTGCGCCGTGAATTGTTTTTGAGAAAAAGTAGAACATAAAATGTGAAATCCTGCTAAATGGAATCCATATTAATAATAAGTCTACGCTTAACATGTGGAGAGAGAATAGGACTTCATATCTAAAAAATAAATGATGGGTCATTATGTAACCACTGACAATTGGAAGAAAAACTATAAGCCAATTAAATTTTTCTGCGGGGCCTGAAATTAATTTTAGTACAGGGTTTACATATCTATTAACCAAAAGAACCAGCATGCTTATAATTGTAACTGCGGCAAACCAATCAACAATGGGAATTGGTAGTGTCCACCATCCGTAACCAATCAGGCTTTTCCAGACAAGCATGTGTGGAGTGCCGAAAAATATAATTACAATTAAGCCAAGGTGAAAAATTCCACCAGCTAAGAATGTAATCATATTTTTAGAGAATGTATTTTTAACCCAGGGAATAAACGGCCAGATTAAAAATCCTTTTAAATAAGAAATCAAAACACCTTTTGCTTTACTTCCCTTGGAATCAACTTTATCTTTCGACCATCCTAAAGAAATAACTTTGATCAGACGGAAAACCATCCCGCCGATAAAAATAAGAAGAGCAGCATAAAATAACGGCCCTCTTGAAAATTCGAGTATTTCATTCCAATTCATAATTACTCCTGTCCCTTATGAACTTGTTTTTTCTTCATGTTATTTGCTGAAGCAACACCAAACCTACCGCAGCACCTACAACAGCAGCTCCTGCTACGGTTGTAAATTCAGGTTTGCTTAATGGAGTTGATTGGCCTTGATAGAATCCGCCGCCATCCCAGAAGTTTGGTTCGGAACAGCCGAGGCACGGATGCCCGGATTGAATGGGAAATGAAAGTCCGCTATTCCATTTCATAACTGC
>CAVVCO010000032.1:0-248587 GCA_963746735.1 uncultured Ignavibacteriales bacterium | reverse complement strand
AAGCATTTTTAGATTTAACTGATTCTCACGAAGAATTATTGAATCAGTATAATAAACTGGAAGAATCAAAACAACTTCTTCAAAAACAGACTAAGCAGTTAAAAACTGCAAATGATATAACAAAGTCAATTCGTCAAAGTCGAGATATAATAAAAACAATATCCGCAATTACCGAAACTTTAGTTAACGTCGCCGAATTTTCCTTCGCGGAAATTAAAATATTTAAAGACCTTGATGGGAATAAATTTGAAATTGAAGCTAATAGTGGAACTAATGAAAAAAAATCAAACACTGTAAACCAGCCGATTATCATTAATAATGAAAAAATTGGAGAGCTGATTATTCATCCAAAATTAGGAATGGATCAGCTTGAATGCGACGAACTGCTTAATTATTTAATCCCCATAATTAATATTTCCATTCATGACTCTTTAGTATTAAGAACAGTAACAGATTATAAAAATAATTTGGAAACAAAGGTTGAAATTCGAACTGAGGAACTTAAAAAAGCCCAGGAAAAGTTATCTGAAACAATTCATTTATTAGAAGACGCGCAGCAAACGCAAAATAGATTTTTCACAAATATCTCACACGAATTTAGAACGCCGCTTACTTTAATACTTGGGCCGGCAAACCAAATATTAGAGCAGTCACAAAATGATAATGTAAAAGAAGAAGCAAGGTTAATTCAAAGAAGCGCTAAAAAATTAAAAAGGCTTGCAAATCAGTTACTTGATATTTCAAGGATAGAATCTGGCAAGATGAAGCTGAAAACAACTAAACAAAATCTTGAGACAATTATTAAAGAAATTGTCTCCTCTTTCCAGTCGTTTGCTGAGAGAAAAAACATCTCACTAAAGTTTAAATCGGAATCAGAAGAATTTTTTCTTTATCTGGATAAAGATAAATTTGATAAAATATTAAGTAACATATTATCAAACGCAATAAAATTTACTCCTAATGGCGGCCGTGTTAAAGTTGAAGTTAATTTATTGTCCCCGCCGTCGGAGGGGTTGGGGGTGGGTCAAAATAGATTAAATTCTAACTATGCAGAAATATCAATTACAGACACCGGCATCGGAATCCCAAAGGAGCAGCTTAATAAAATATTCGACCGGTTCTACCAAGTTGATAATCGCCTTTCAAGAGAATATGAAGGAACCGGGGTAGGCTTATCGCTTACAAAAGAATTAGTTGAACTCCACAAAGGAAAAATATTTGTGGAGAGTGAAGAAGGCAAAGGATCTATCTTTAAGATATTACTCCCGCTCGGCAAAAAACATTTACTGCCCGAAGAAATTTGCGAAGACGGATTCGCCGAAGAAGATCAAAATGAATATGATATTGAATCTATTATGCAGAGTAAGGATGATTCTTCTCTATCATTAAAAAAGAGGATAAATAAATTTGATGCTGAATTTAGCAGAAGAGTTGATGGGCCCACATTATTAATTGTAGAAGATAATGCTGAAGTAAGAAAATATATAAAGGAGATCTTAAATAATTATTACAATATTAATGAAGCCTCTGACGGTGAAGAAGGGTTTATCAAATCTTTAGAGCAAATCCCAGATTTAATTATTAGCGATATAATGATGCCTAAATTAGATGGAATTCATTTATGTCAAAATTTAAAGTCAGATTCACGGACAAGCCATATCCCGATTATTTTATTAACTGCGAAAGCGACTATTGAAGATAAAATAAAAGGATTTGAAACTGGTGCCGACGATTATATAATGAAACCATTTGAAGCGGAAGAATTAAAATCAAGAATAAAAAATCTTCTTGAACAAAGGGAAAGACTTCACAAGCATTTTCAAGAGCACGGAATTTTTGAATTGGATGAAATGCGAGTAATGCCGAATGATAAAAAATTTATACAAAATGCCTTGTTAATAATTAAAGAACACATTTCAAAATCTTCTTTCAGTGTTGAAGAGTTTGCTGAAGAGATGAACATAAGCAGGTCACTTCTACATAAAAAGTTATCATCTTTAGTAGGCGAACCGCCTGGTGAATTAATTAAAAGAATCAGGTTAAAAAAAGCTGCAAAATTAATAGAACAGAACTCCAGCAGCATAACAGAAATATCTTTTGAAGTAGGGTTTAATAATCCATCATATTTTACAGAATGCTTTAAAAAACAATTTGGCGTCTCCCCTTCTCAATTTCATAATCGATTTCACTAACCTTCAAGGTTTTTCATTCAATTCCACAATTCTTATAGTCTTTTACACTAATGTTATAGATAAAGTGTAGTCAAAGATCTATTAATGTATATCAAACTTTCAAAATATATTAAAACTATCGAGGCATAACTGTCACCTCCAACTATCAATAAATAATTAACTCTCTAAAGAAATTTAGAGGACAATTAAAAACAAATTCTAAGGAGTAACAACTTTATGAAAACCCTTCAATGTTTAATAGTTCTTATCGCTTTCGTGGGTCTCTCACTCATAGGCTGTACTGATAAATCACAGTCGCCGGTGGGCCCCGCTGATCAAAATTCTACGGTAAGTCTTGATAAAAAAGGACCTGTTGTTCATAGTGTTAATGGCTCTGGATTATTATTTTTTGATGGAAAGAATGCTGGTGCTAGATATACTGCTCGCGAATATGCCGATGGAACATTTGATGGTGAATACGAAGTAAATTCTGCAAATGCTACTGGGGATCATGATTTTAAATTGAATGGCGAAGTTATTTCATTCAAAGTATATGAAAATGTAGGAGATTACGGCGGGAAAATGGCTGTATTTTTAGGTCAGGAGAAAACTGGAATATTTGCCGGATTCTATGATGTGTTTTTTGCAATTGATAACGGTAAGCCTGGACAAACTGCATCACCAGATCAAGTAAACGGTATGCTTATGGAATTACAATCTGAAGATTTTCAGATACCTGCAGAATGGGGAACACCCTGGACAGGGATGACCATCTTAGACTTTTATAATATGAGTCCAGATGAACTCATAAACAATTTAGGAATTTTAGATTGCGATAAAGGAAATATAACTGTAAAGTAAATTTGTTTAGTAAGACACTAAACGCATTGTAAAACTGTCAGTAATTCAGCCCGGGCAAAATGTCCGGGCTTTTTTATACTGCATGGACAATTCTTATAGTTATTTACACAATCCTTATAGAATTAATCCTTCCAGAAGTTTATTAATACAATGGTAAATAAATCATGTTATTAAGACTCTCCTATTTCAATTAAGAGGGAAAATATGAACATAATAAAAAATACCAATCACGAAGAAATGATTCCTCTAAAATTTCATTTAAGTCAAAATTACCCTAATCCATTTAAAGAGAAAACAAAAATTAAATACTGCGTGGCGTTCAAAACAGAAGTGAATATTTCAGTGTTTAATTCTAAAGGACATCTTATAAAAAATTTAATTACCAAAAAGCAAGATGCTGGAACCTATGAGATTGAGTTCAATGCAGCATCACTGCCTGAAGGTATTTATTTCTATCAAATAAACACACATGATTTTTTAGAAACCAAGGAAATGATTTTAGAAAAATAATAAAAAATAGGAGGATTTATGAAAAAGTTAATAATTACTATAGCTCTATTATTCAGTATCTCATTTCTTATGTATTCTCAAGCAATCAGAAAAACGGAAAACTTAAAAGAACAACCAAATTACTTTATCCCCAAAAATCATGATACAAATTTTAAGAATCTAAAAAAAATATCGTCCAAATCATTTTATGACTCCAAATCTGAATGGCGGCATATTATTGATTCAACTTGGGGACAGGGTGTTCCTTTATCTCAAAAGTTACTTATTTATAAAACATACGCACAAAAGATTCATAATGAATTCGATGGTTTCAGTTCGCTTAATTTAAATTGGGATTCTCTATATAATTTTTATTTAAATAAAATTACTGATTCTACCACCGCCGGGGCATTTTCATCAATCATAAGCCATTTTGCTTTCACATTTAATGATTTTCATACATCTGCCTATGATTCCGCAGTGGTGTTAACGCCTCTTAATCCTGGGGTGCCAATCCTTTTATTTGGAAGCGCTATATCAATTGAACATTTTGGTGCTGTAACAACTATCTTAGAAGATAGTACTACATTAGTTCTGCGTACTGTACCGAATCATCCACTTGACCTCCAACCAGGGGACATAATTCTAGGGTATGAAGGTATTCCTTGGAAAATTTTAATCAAAGAATTGTATGATGCATATTTACCTATAGTTGCATGGACAGGCGGTTGTAAAACTGCTGCAACATATAATAATTTGTTTGGAGCAGGTTTAAACTGGCACTTATTTAATACTATAGACATACTTAAATATTCTACAGGAGATACACTTCATCTATCTGTATTACCACTGTTAAACCTGGACAATTCACCTATGTTTAACAATGAACAATTACCTATTCCGAATATTCCTTTTCCTAATGTTGTTGATGCAGGAATAATTTATCATCATGTGCAATGCGTAACATATGGGAAAATGGAAAATACAAATATCGGTTACATATATCTGGCTGAAGAATGGCCAGAAAATACAGCCGATGCTCAATTTTATGAGGCTATAGATTCACTAAAAAATACTGATGCCTTAATAATTGATATGAGATTAAACTATGGCGGTTGGGCTCTTTTTAAAAATGCTTTCGAAATCTTGTTCAATAAATCTTCATTAACAATTGAAGACGCTTACCGATGTAATAGCAATACTTTTAATTTGTGTCCATCCGGCGATGGGAATCTTTTTCAAATTATAGTAACCAATACGGAATTATATGACCGGCCAATTGCAATTCTTTTAGGGCCTAATTGTGTAAGTATGGGTGATTTAATTGCTCATCGTTTTAGATATCATCCAATGGTAAAATATTTTGGTGCTAGTCCTGATGCCTCTCTTGGGGATAATATTGTAATTCACAACTTTTCCGGATGGAAACTTCATTATTCAATTAGTGATATGTTTCATAAATCTGAACCAGGAAACTATCTAAATAGAAAAGAATTTCCAATTGATTTTCCTGTTTGGTTCAATAAAGATAATGTTGCTATGGGAAGAGACGATGTTGTTGAAAAAGCTTTAGGATGGATAAATAATTTAGTTTATGGCCATGACCTTACAAAGAACACAGGTTATTGTCATCCAAGTATTGATACATTGAAAATTTCTGCGTTAGTTGAAAATCCTAATTCTAATCAAACCTCATCCAAAGTTTATATTAAAAATATTAGCGGAAGCTTCATTGATTCAGTTGAACTTAAAAAAACCGGATTATCCGGTGAATCAGAAATATGGAGCGGTAATTATATAGCACCGGATATAGAAGATTTTTTTAACATCTCTTTATGCGCAACAGATAGTAGTGAATCTAAAACTTGGGTTACAGATAATATCACCAAATTTACTACTGTTGGCCCTTTAACTATTGACAGCATTGAATCAATAAAATATTCGGATACGTTATATGCAGTAAAACCATTTATTAAAAATGGAAGTACAGATCATACTATAAATACCATTAAAGTTAAACTTACTTGTGATGATCCATGGATTACTAAAGTTACTCCCGAACTAAAAACTTGCCCTAATCTTCAACCTGGTCAAATTGCCAGCACTTCTGGTACTGGACAATATGGATTATATTTCAACTCTACAGCTTTTCCTGGGTATTTCAACCTAAAATTTGAAATTATGAGTGATGGGTGGACATACTGGACAGATACAGTTCAACTTTTCGTTCCAATAGATGGAATTGACAATGAGACAGTTCAACCATTAACATTTAATTTAGAACAAAACTATCCTAACCCATTTAATCCAACAACAAAAATAAAATACTCAATCTCAAACACACGCAGTCCCCTCCCGGGAGGGGCGAGGGGTGGGTTGGTTACGTTAAAAGTTTATGATGTACTGGGAAGAGAGGTTACAACTCTTATTAATGAAACAAAACAAGCTGGAAACTATGAAGTAGAATTTAACGCAGCAACTTTGCCAAGCGGAGTTTATTTCTATCAATTAAAAGCTGGAGAATTTATTCAAACAAAGAAAATGATTCTTCTTAAGTGAGAAGTCAAATGTCAGACGTGAAATGTGGGGGCGAGACGATGTCTCGTCTGAATAAAAAACTTAATCATTCGTATTTAGGAGATTGATATGAAACGATTAATACCAATATTGTTTTTCTTTTTGCTGGTGTCGCAAATTTGTTTTGCACAGTTGTATCAACAAAATAGGAAATCAAATTCTAATATAAAGAAGAGTCTATTAGACCGACAGGATAAACACTTCCGAATAATTGACAGGAATATACAGGGAAAGAGTTCTCACGAATTCTCAACCTCAAAAATTCCAGACAAGTTCAGGATAGAGCATAACAACATTGATGTGAATGGTGTATCGTATCCCTTTTCCAATGATAGTCTTTATCCCAATGGATATAAAACAAACTTTCAGCGCGCCAATAAGATGTTATTTCCTCCATCACAAATTTACGTGATTGATACCGCAATTGTTTTAAGCACACAGGATACAACAAGGCATCTGTATTCTTTTAATGACAGGGCTAAAATGACTTCTGATATTATGCAAAAATTGATTGGTAGCATTTGGGTTGATACTATGCGCCAAATAAATACCTATGATGCAAATAACAATAGGCTCTCATTACTGAGGGAGTATTGGGAGAATAGTCAATTGGTGTATGGCCACCGATATACAAACACCTATGATGCAAATAACAATATGCTTACAGAATTATACGAGCGTTGGGAGAATGATCAATTTGTGTATATTGACCGACAAACATACACCTATGATGCAAATAACAATATGCTCTCATCTCTGCATGAGTATTGGGGAAACAACCAATGGATGTCTGGCGGCCGATGCACATACACATATGATGCAAACAACAATATGCTCTCATCTCTGTATGAGTATGGGGAGAACGGTAAATTGGCGTATAGCTACCGATACACATACACATATGATGCAAATAACAATATGCTCTCATCTCTGGATGAGTATTGGGGAAACAACCAATGGATGAATAGCTACCGGGAAACATACACCTACGATGCAAATAACAATAGGCTTACAGAATTATACGAGTCTAGGGAGAATGGTCAATGGATGAATAGCTCTCGGGGCACATATACCTATGATGCAAATAACAATATGCTTACAGAATTATATGAGGGTTGGGAGAACGGTCAATGGATGAATAGCTCTCGGGACACATTCACCTATGATGCAAACAACAATATGCTCTCATCTCTATATGAGTATTGGGGAAACGGGCAATGGATAAAAGGCTATCGGGTCACATTCACCTATGATGCAAATAACAATAGGCTTACAGAATTATACGAGTCTAGGGAGAATGGTCAATGGATGTATCGCTTTGAACACACATGCACATATGATGCAAACAACAATATGCTCTCATCTCTGGATGAATATTGGAAGAATGGTCAATTGGTGTATAGCTACCGATACACAAACACCTATGATGCACAAGGAAATCTGATTTCTTGCTGGTACCACACTTGGGATGGGGCATCCTGGATACCTACTGATATTCCTGGAAGTGGTGCAATAGTGGTTGAATTTAGCATCCTTGACTGCGCAGGCAACATCTATAGCTATGATGGGTACAATTTCACATGTACTTACAGACTTGTAGTGACGGGAATTACCGATCCAAACGAAGAGGTGCCTGCCGTATACTCATTGTGGCAAAATTTCCCAAATCCATTCAATCCAACCACAAAAATAAAATACTCAATCACGTCTTCCGTAGAGACGCATCGCGATGCGTCTGTACAATTAAAAGTTTATGATGTGCTGGGAAGAGAAGTTAAAACTCTTGTTAATGAAACAAAGCAGCCTGGTGAATATGAAATTGAATTTAGTGCTTCAACACTTTCAAGCGGTGTTTATTTCTATCAATTAAAAGCAGGAGATTTTATACAAACAAAGAAGATGATTTTAGTAAAATAAAAATCTAATAATAAAGAAGGAATCCTTATATATAAAAATAGTATTGTACTAATTTATGAGGCTTGTTAAATCATTTATCACAGCAATAAACCTAACAAAATTAAAGTGTGACTTTACTCACACAGTTAATTTTGTTGAAAAATGTTCTGTTTTTTTCTTAAAAATCAATTTTGTTTTAATAATTAATAATTGTAAATTTTTCGGGCGGATTAAAAACCGCATTCTTTTATTTATTTATTTTTTAGAGGTAAGTTCGTGAGCACTAAACTTTTTGTGGGTAGTCTTCCATGGGCAGTAACCGATGAGAATCTTAAGTCCGCTTTTGAAACTCATGGTGCAGTTGTTTCTGCCAAGGTTATTACCGATCGCCAGACCGGAAGGTCAAGAGGATTTGGCTTCGTAGAAATGGAAAACGAAGCTGACGCAAGCAAAGCTATACAAGCTTTAAACGGTTCAGAATTGAGCGGCAGAAGCATCATTGTTAGCGAAGCAAAACCGAAAAGCTAATAAAAATAGGTGTTTGGTTATTTTGCGTTTCTCGAGCGCTCTTTTTAAGAGCGCTTTTGTTTTTTAAAGTATTGTTTTTCAGTTGAATGATATCGTCAACCCTTTATCAATAAACCCAATTTCTTAAAGAAATTGGGTTTATTAAATTTCGTTACATAGTTGACATGATATTGTTTAAAATAAAAAACCATCGCACGTGATAACATTAAACACTTCAATCTCGTGCAATGGCCTTTGGTGGAGAAAAATTAAAAAGGCGTATTAATTACAAATGCAAAATTGTTGTTTCCTCTATAGTTTAACTTCCATGCAAAATCTAATTGTAAAGGAAATAATGCATGGCCAATTTCAAATCCCAATTCATAAAATGGATGATCAAACGTATTAATAGACGAAGGAAGAATTGATTTTGTTCCGTCACTCACTTGAACCAAAGCTATATTTAAAAATGGTGTGAATTGAATATCCCAATTTTTTAATCCGGGAATTCCTAGCAATCTAAATAGCTCACTGCCGAAATAATATTCAAAATTTGCTGTAGCAACTCTATCCCCTACTACTTCATTAATATCTAATGTTCTGAACGAAAATCTTTGAGATATAAATTCGATACGTCCGTTAAGTGAATATAAATTTTGAAAAGGCAGCATTCCCTGGTTATAAAATCCAATAATCTCATAACCTAATGAAGTTGTTTTGAATGAATTCAACATTCCTGATAACGTTAATTTATAATTTGTAAAATCCAAATCACTTTTAAGTAAATTTTTATTTGAAAATGTTACGTCACCATTAATTAATATATATGAATTGTTGGAATAGATTCTCCTTCTATATTGGCCGTCTTCAATATAATCTCTAAAATCTAAACGGAAACCAGCCTTAATTATGTTTAACCGTGATTCGTATATAGGTGGATTCTCTCTGTACTTTTTATTTTTATTAAAGAAACTGAAGTTTGAATTTACGCCGGCACTGTTATCTGTATTATTTCCAAAACCTATATTTAAAGCTAACACTGGAAATACTTCTCCGCTCAAATCTAATTTAAATCCATTGGAGTAATAGTAATCTCTAAATTCATATTTAAATAATAAAGCAAGCCAGGTAGCACCAAAGTCCATAAATTTATTTGGATTACCGAAAAGAATACTGGTTCTGTTAAATACATTTAATGAAATTTTATATGTTCTATAATCACCGAACAGATATTCAGTGCTAAAATCATATTTAAATTTTTTATTGTTAAAACCATATGCAGGTTGAAAAAATGTATTGCTGCGGTCTTTAAATAAGTCTTCCAAATAAAATTTTGCACCAGCTATATGACCGTCAACTTTATTGAAATTATAAAAACCTAACGGGCCGTTAGAAGAAAAATGGTCAGTATAGTATAGCCGAGAAGCAAAAATAGAAAAATCATCCCAGAATGTTCTTTTAATGCTGCTAATACTATCAATCCTTTGATAAGCTTTCTGCTCTTCAATGGTATTGGGAATTGTTTGTGAGCTAAGCCAGTAAGTAGAATCTTTATCATCAGCATTTGGCAGAACGGTTATTACTGCTTTATCAAAGAAGTCATCACTTATATTAGGATTAATTTTATAATCATAAAGAATGGTATTCAGCTCAAAACCAAACTTAGCTATTCCCAGATAATTTGCTTTAACAAAAATTCTGTAATCGATGGGCATATAGATGGAATCGTCGTAAACATTAAACTGCTGAAACACATTAACAGTATCAAACAAGCCGCCTGGATTAGCCGCATTATTAAGTCTTAAATCCACCTTGATAAGATCATAAGTTTTATCTGTAATATAAATGTCTGCCTATAAAACCGGGGTCACTTGAATTTTTAGTTCTCATTAAAATTTGATAAACTGTCAGATCATTCATCGCCAGAGTATTTTCAATATAATAATCATAATAGTTTAAGGCATCATCTGAAATTGGGCCGGGCAATTCACTTCCAATAAAATCTATTTCATCATCATAAAAATTTTTAATTAATCTTCCGCCTGTAAAAACATTTAATGTTGGCGGGAAATTTGAACTTTGCTTTCGCGCAATTATTTCTTCTTTATAATCATCTGGTGATTTAAAAAATCCTTTACTTTGATTTTCTAAAATGCCTGTGATTTTTAATTCAGATGTATCGGCGCTAATTCCAACGGTTACACTTCCTCTTCCGGCAGTAATATCATGCTGCGTCAATAAAAGGCCCTTTGTGTATGCTTCAAACTCGTAGCTTTTTATTTTTGATTTTCTTCTGTTCTTTTCTTCAATTGCTTTACGGATGATTTCAAGTGCTGGATTCTCTCCCGGCCTTACTACTATTTCAGGCAATTCAATTTTTGATTCCTTCAATTTAAAATTTACATTTTGTAAATCATGGTTAACATTAACCTGTATTGTATCTGAAAGATAACCAATGTATGAAGCTATTAATTCATATTTCCCTATTTTTAATTTTATCTCATACTCACCTTTTTTATTTGATGATGTTCCTTGAGTAGTTCCGGCAACACGGATATTAGTATAGCTTAAAGCTTCATTTGTTTCCGCTGTTTTTACTGAACCCCGGATAAAATAATCTTGTGAAAAAGATGATTCAACCGAAATTAAGATAAGTGTAAAAAATAATATTGCTTCTAATTTCATTTTTTTGAACTAACCAAAGTATGGTTGTTAAATATCTAATTTCTAATGGAGTTTTTTAATAGATAAGAATTAAACATTGAAATATAGTAAAGAATACAAGAAAAAATAAAAATTCTTATTTACAGTATTTAATACAATTGATAATAATATTAACTTTACTGATACTTTTTAATTTAGAATACACAAAGGATTAGGAATGAAAAGAAAATTCTTATATTCAATTTTCTTTGTTTTATCATTTGCTGCAATAATTTTTGCACAAAAGAAAATTGAATTCACCGAATTTGATCTTGATAATGGATTGCATGTAATCCTTCACGAAGATCATTCAACCCCAATTGTAGCTATTACAACTACATATCATGTCGGTTCAAAAAATGAAGACCCAAAAAGAACTGGCTTTGCACATTTTTTTGAACATTTAATGTTTGAAGGAACTAAAAATATTCCGCGTGGACAAATTGATAAATTAATCCTTGGCTCTGGCGGAACATTGAACGCAAATACTTCATTCGATAGAACTTTTTATTATATGGTTCTTCCTTCAAATCAATTAAAGCTTGGATTGTGGATTGAATCTGAAAGAATGCTGCATTTGAAAGTTGACAGCGTCGGTGTTGAAACTCAGCGTAAAGTAGTTAAAGAAGAAAGAAAACAAAGATTGGATAACCAGCCTTATGGTTCAATTTTTGAACAAATATTTGCCCATGCGTATAAAGTACACCCTTATAGATGGGTTCCAATCGGCTCTGTTCAATATATTGATAAAGCCACTATAGATGAATTCAGAGATTTTTATAAAACATACTACGTTCCAAATAATGCCACTCTCTCTATTGCAGGCGACATTGATGAAGATGATGCCAAAGATTTAATTGAAGAATATTTTTCAGGTATTCCACGCGGCACAAAAAAAATGAATATTCCAAAAGAAGTAGAACCGCCGCAGGAAGCAGAAGTCCGCGATACAGTTTATGACAACATTCAATTACCAGCTGTAATTGAAGCTTATCATATTCCTGCTCAAGGTACTAAAGATTATTATGCTATCAATATGCTAACCACCCTTTTATCTGAAGGACAAAGTTCATGGCTTTATAAGGATCTCGTTGATAAAGAACAAAAAGCGGTTACTGAAGGAGCCTTTCCAATGGCACTCGAAGACCCCGGATTGTTTATAACTTATGGAATCGTTAATCAAGGCGTAAAAGCAAATGATCTTGAAGATGCCATGCAAACGGTTTTAGATAAAGCAAAGAATGAACTTATAACAGAAAAAGAATTTCAAAAGCTTCGCAACCAGGTTGAAAATGATTTTGTAACCAGCCATTCAACCGATGAAGGTATTGCCGAGGCCCTTGCAACCTATCATATTTACTTTGGTGATTCAAACCTTATCAACACCGAGCTTGAAAGGTATATGGATGTTACCAGGGAAGACATTCAAAAAGCAGCTCAAAAGTATCTTGCAAAAAAGAATAGAGTTGTGCTTTATTATCTTCCTAAATCTGAGCAAGCAAGTAAATGAGTTTTAATAATTTAAAAGTTTTTGAAAAATTTTTCATAAAAGGATTTATAATGAAAAATAAATTATTCACAGTACTGATTTTTGTTTTGCTATCTCTCCCCGCATTCAGCCAGGTGGACAGAACAAAACAGCCGGAACCAGGCCCGGCTCCCGAAATAAAGCTTGGAGAATATGAATCATTCACTTTAGATAACGGACTTAAAGTTTTCATTGTGGAAAATGATAAAGTGCCTGAAGTTTCTTATTCATTAGTAATTGATAGAGATCCAATAGTTGAAGGCGACAGTGCCGGTTATATTTCAGCAGCAGGACAGCTTCTTCGTACAGGCACAAAAACTAAAACTAAAGATCAAATTGATGAAGCTGTTGATTTTATTGGTGCAAGCTTGTCCACATCTTCCACAAGTGTTTATGGTTCTTCATTAAAAAAACATACTGAAGAGCTTCTTAAAATTTTCTCGGATGTTGTCTTAAATTCTGATTTTAAGCAGGATGAATTAGATAAGATAAAAAAACAAACTCTTTCCGGACTTGCTGCCGAAAAAGATGACCCCAGTGCCATCGCCGGTAATGTTAAAAATGCTTTGGACTATGGATTAAATCATCCCTATGGTGAGCCGGAGACTGAAGCAACCGTTAATGCAATTAATCTTCAAATGTGCAAAAACTATTACAATACTTATTTCCGGCCTAATGTAGCTTACCTTGCAATAGTTGGTGACATAACAAAAGATGAAGCAGAACCATTAATTAAAAAGTATTTCGGAAGCTGGGAAAAGAAAGATGTTCCTAAATTCAAATATGAAATTCCACAGGCTCCTTCAAATATAATTGTAGCAATAGTTGATAGGCCGAATGCAGTTCAATCTGTTATTCATGTTACTTATCCGGTTCAGCTAGAAAAAAACAGCAAAGATGTTATTCCGGTAAGCGTAATGAATACAATATTAGGAGGTTCTTCTAATGCAAGATTATTCCAAGACTTACGTGAGAAAAAAGCATTCACTTATGGTGCTTATTCTTCAATTTCATCCGATAGATTAATTGGGAATTTTGATGCGTATTGCCAAGCAAGAAATTCTGTAACTGACAGTTCCGTAACAGAATTTATAGCACAAATGAAAAAAATTAGAGATGAAAAAGTTCCTGAACAAGAACTTCAATCAACCATAAATTATATTACTGGTAGTTTTGCCCGTTCTCTTGAGAATCCGCAGACAATTGCAAACTTTGCAATCAATGTTCAAAGATATAATCTTCCTCAGAATTATTATACTGATTATTTGAAAAATGTTGCAGCAGTTTCTGTTGATGATGTAAAAGCAATGGCTGATAAATATATTCATCCGGATAATAGCTATGTTTTAGTTGTTGGAAGTGCTGATGATGTTGCAAAGAAGCTGTCCGTATTCGGGCCCGAAAAATTTTATGATCGTTTTGGAAATGAAATTGATACTTCGGCTATGAAATTGCCTGAAGGTTTGACGGCAAAAACAGTGATTGATAAATACATTAATGCAATCGGCGGAAGAGATAATTTACTTAAAGTTACTGATAGGACTACAGCTATGTCTGCCGCTATTCAAGGAGTAAATATTTCAATTACATCTTATCAAAAAGCACCTGATAAACTTTATCAAAATATTAATGCCGGTGCAATGGATCAAAAAGTTATTTTTGATGGTGAAAAAGGTGTAATGAAAGCCGGCGGACAAAGTATGACATTAACCGGCAAGGACCTGGAAAAATTAAAATTAGAAGCAACCGTAAATCTTATCTTGGATTTAGATCATTACAATGTTAAAGCCAGCTTAAAAGGCATGGAGAAGATTGAAGGTAAGGATGCTTATAAAGTTGAATTGGAGCTGCCCTCAGGAATAAAATGGACTCAATACTATGACGCTGCAACAGGATTGAAAGTTAAAGAGTTAAAACCTATTGAATCACCACAAGGAACTTTTACACAAGAAAATTTATATAGTGATTACAAAGATGTTGATGGTGTAAAATATCCTTTTACAATTAAGCAAACTCTTGGACGGCAGTCATTTGAATTTAAAGTTGATTCAATAAAAGTAAATACAGGTTTGGCTGATAAAAATTTTGATGTAGAACAAAAATAAATTTCAATTTAAAACGGGGAGAAATATGAAAATTATTTCATCGATCTTTATTATAGCTTTATTCTTCGGCGGCTGTGCAACAATTAATTATGTTGGCAGCCCCGGTGAATCTAAAAAAGATTATTCACAGATAAATTATCTAGGCGCAAGAAATAGTTCACATATAATATTGATTGACAAAAAAGAATTTTGGCGTGAGTATATCCATGTTGAAAATGATTCTCTTTTCTATGGACTTAATGAATCAAATCTGAGCAGCATTCCTTTAAGCAGGGTGAACAAAATTTTTATCAAGGACAAACCTTCCAGTCTAGTATCAGGCATTTTCATTGGATTAGGTACTGGATTAGTAACAGGTTTAATTACATACGCTTTATCCAATAAATCTAGCGACAATAGCATTGGTGTGTTTTGGTTAGGGGTTCTATCAACGCCGATTGGTTTTGTGGCCGGGTATTTTATAAGCGGGCATATGGAATTTATATTCAATGAAATTTAAATCTAAGTATGGAATACTTTTATTGAATTGGTGACTTCAAATTTTTAATATAAAAACGGGGAATTTTATGAAATCTATTTTAATTATATTAATCTTCGCTAGTTTTTTAACTGGCTGTTCAACTGTTAGTTATGTTGGCAATTCAAATGAAACAAAAAAAGATTATACTTTAATAAATAATTTAGGTGAAAAATATTATTCTCAAATAACTTTATTAAACCAGGAAGTAATTTTGTGCGAATATTTGCATGTTGAGAATGATTCACTTTATTATGGAGATTTTGAATCTAGTTTAACAAGCATTCCATTAAGTAATATTAATAAAGTTAAAATAAAAGATGGCAATACTGATTATGGAAGCGGATGCCTAGTTGGATTCGGAACAGGTTTGCTGGCATATTTAGTTGCAGCTTTAGCCACCAATGGCAGGTTTCAATCGCCAAATAGATTCCCAATTTTTGTTGGAATTTTAGCTATGCCGATTGGATTTGTAACCGGATTATTTATTAAAAATGATAGTGAGTTTGTATTTAACAAGTTTTGAATAAGGATAATATGAATAAAAAATTTTCTGTAATAGTTTTTGATCTTGGAAACGTTCAACTTCCTTTTGATTATAATATTTTAATCAACAGGTTAAATGAAGTTGAAGAAAATCTTGGTAAGAAATTCATGGATTTCTACATGAATAATTATGAAATACATAAGCAATATGAAAGCGGCAAATTACCCGAAGATGAATTTATAAAGATAATGTTAAATGCTGTTGATAATAAAATAGATGCAGAAACATTTTGTAAAATTTATTCTGAAGTTTTTAGCGTGAATGAAGATGTTGTCTCATTACTTCCAAAGCTAAAAGAAAAATACACTCTTGTGCTACTTTCAAATACAAATTCAATTCATAAAAAATACGGCTGGGAACATTATGATTTTCTTAAATATTATGACAAGCTAATTTTATCCCATGAAGTAGGAAGCGTTAAGCCGGAAGAAAAAATCTATCGTGCTGCTGAAGCGTATACAAATAAACCATCTAATGAACATTTTTTTATAGATGATATTCCCGAATATGTTGAAGGCGCAAAAAAATTAGGCTGGGGCGGCACACAGTTTACAACTTATGATCAGCTGCTCATTGATTTGAAAGCAAATAATATACTTTGATTTTTATTTGCCTCACATGGTTCATAGAACCAGAACACGCTTGAAATTTAATATTAACTCTTAAAAATTAGAATTTAGTATGTTGCTGTCATTGTTGGAATGCGATGAACGACATATTTAAAAAATTAATTAACCCACCCCTTTATCCCCTCCTTGGAGGGGATTTTTATTTTCATTTTTTACTTTTTGTTTGAAATGCTAACCACACCAACAATTGCATTGTCCCCTCTTGGGAGGGGCAGGGGTGGGTAAAATGTAGCATGAATAGTTAATCATCCATTCAGTCAATCACTCATTCTCATTTATTATTTTTATATTTGATCATTAAAGTATTCATTTTTTCTAACGGAGATTTTATTTAATGGGTTTAAGTATTGGAATTGTCGGGCTGCCGAATGTGGGTAAATCAACTTTATTTAACGCACTTACCAAAGCACAAAACGCCGAAGCCGCTAATTATCCTTTCTGCACTATCGAACCAAACAAAGCGATTGTTCCTGTTCCAGATGCAAGATTAGCAGAGCTGGCAAAGCTTGTTAATCCCGCAAGAATAGTAAATGCAACTGTGGATTTTGTTGATATTGCCGGACTTGTAAAAGGCGCAAGTAAAGGCGAAGGATTAGGTAATCAATTTTTAACCAATATACGCGAGACTGAAGCAATCGTTCAAGTGGTAAGATGTTTTGATAACCCGGATATTGTTCATGTTGACGGCAGTATAAATCCCATTAGAGATGTTGAAGTAATTGAAACCGAATTGCTTCTTGCTGATGTTCAAATTCTTGAAAGAAAAATTGAACGGCTGCAAAAGATGGCTAAGGGTGACAAAGCAGCTAAAGCAATGCTGGAGGATGCTGAATTAATTTTAAAGTTTTTAAATGATGGGAATGTTGCTTCAGCATATCATGATATAGAAAAGGAAACTGTAAAACAGCTTTTTAAGGAAGTTGGATTTCTTACTTCTAAAAAAACCATTTATCTGTGCTAATGTTGATGAAGACGGTTTAAGCAGTGATAATGCGTATGTAAAAAGTTTAAAAGAATTTGCGGAAAAAAGAGGCGCAGACTTTGTTAAAATTTCTGCAAAAGTTGAAGAAGAATTAGTTGGTTTGGAGGATGAAGAACGAGCCGAATTTTTAGATTCTTATGGAGTTAAAGAAAGCGGTTTAGAAAAAATTATTAGAACAGGATTTCACACTCTTGGTTTGATAAGCTATTTCACTGCAGGGCCAAAAGAAGTGCGAGCCTGGACAATCCACAGAGGGTGGAAGGCTCCACTAGCTGCCGGAGTTATTCACACAGATTTTGAAAAAGGTTTTATTCGTGCTGAAGTTATTGGCTATAACGATTATATACATTACAAATCAGAAGCAGCATGTAAATCAGCAGGAGTAATGCGTGTTGAAGGAAAAGAATATACAGTTGAAGACGGCGATGTAATGCACTTTTTGTTTAATGTATAAGCGGCCCACCTAAATCCTCCCAAAGGGAGGACCTCTTACAAAATATTTTTCACAAATTATTCAAAAAGAAATCTGTCATTTTTGTGAAAAGATGAAACTGAGTTAAACCCCCATATATTCCGTGGTTTCTATTTGGATAAAGCATCATGTCAAATTGCTTTGCATTTGCTTCAAGCTCGTTTGCCATCTGCAAAGTATTTTGATAATGAACATTATCATCCATTGTCCCGTGTATCATCAAAAGTTTGCCTTTCAATTTATCAGCATAAGTCAACGCGCTTGCTGATTTATAACCTTCAGCATTTTCATTAGGCAAACCCATATAACGTTCTGTCCAGATATCGTCATAAAGATGAAAATCGGAAACCGGTGCAACTGCAATTGCCGCTTTAAAATTTCCGGCACCTTTTGTCATAAGCATTAAAGCGAGGTAGCCGCCGCCGCTCCATCCCCAAAACCCAATTCGTTTGCCGTCAACAAAAGGTAAAGAAGATAAATAGTTTTTCCCTTCAATTTGATCATTCACTGCCCATTTACCAAGATCACCGTAAACTAAATTCTTAAACGACTTCCCTCTTCCGCCAGTGCCGCGGTTATCAATACAAAAGATTAAATAACCATGCTGTAGAAGATAATTATGCCACAAAAGATCTCTGCTGAAGCTTGAACTCTTGCCGCTTCCCCATCTATCAACAACGGATTGAGAACCAATGCCGCCGTAACCAAAAACAACCACAGGGTATTTTTTTGTTGAATCCAAATTTAAGGGCTTCATCATGTAAGCATTAAGCTCAACACCGTCGCTGGTTTTAACTTTTATAAATTTGGGATAGACAATTCCATATTCTTTTGCTGCCTCAATTTTATTTTCTTCAAGTGTTCTGATTAAAGAACCGTCTGCTTTGTTGAGTGTCACCTTAGTTGGAGTTTCAGCATCGGAGGAATACTGAATAAAATATTTATAGTCCGGTGAAAAATCCGCTTCATGCCAGCCATGATTTTTAGAAATCTTTTTCAAATTATTTCCATTAAACCCAACGCTATAAATCTGCTGTTCAATGGGTGAATCTTTTTTACCGTCGAAATAAAGAAGATTGTTTACTTCATCCGCTCCAATAATATCCGATACTTCCCAGTTACCCGATGTAATTTGATTAATTAATTTGCCGTCGTAATCATAAAGATATGCATGGGCATAACCGCTCATCTCCGAGATCCAGATAATTTCATCGCTCTTTTTTAAGAAGATAATATCGTGTTCACTTTCAACCCAGCAAGAATCCGTATCAGTAATTATGATATTAGACTTTCCGTTAGCTGCATCTGACATAATCAGTTCCATTTGATTCTGCCGCCGGTTCAATTTTTCAATTGCAAGTTTATCAGCTGAGTTCGTCCAATAAATTCTTGGAATGTAAAAATCATCGTCATCTTTGCCTAAATCCATCCATGAAGTTTTTCTTTTATCAATATCAACGACACCTATTTTAACTATTGAATTTTGTTCTCCGGCTAAGGGATATTTCAAAGCGAAAATTTTATTATAAGTGCTCATCTCATCTACTAAGTAAAAACTTTTAACTCGAGTTTGATCTAATCTCCAGAAAGCAATCTTTTTGCTGTCCGGCGACCATCTCCACCCGTCCGCAATACTGAACTCTTCTTCATAAACCCAATCAAATTCTCCATTCAGAATATCATCACTTCCATCATTTGTTAGTTGAATTTCTTTTCCAGTTGACAATTCAACAATAAAAATATTATGATCACGAACAAACCCGACCCACTTGCCATCAGGCGACAATTTAACGTTTCTTAAATGCGAATTATTATCAGAGAGCGCAGTTATTTTTTTTGTGCTCACATCCATTAGATAATAAGGCGCTTGGCGTGAGTGCCTCCAGATTGCTGCTTCAGGCCCGGCAATAAGCAAATATCTTCCATCCTCTGTCCATGAATAATGACTCATATTAATTTGATTGCCATTATAAACTAAATCTGATGAAGGGATTAACAATTCTTCTTTACCTGAATTCACATAATGTTTATAAATATCTTCCAATCCATTTTGAGAATTTCTTTTTGTGAATGTGAAGGCAGTACCATCAGGCAGCCATTGAATGTTTTCAACGGTCTTTCCCCAAAATGTACTCGAATTAAATATTTCATCAAGTGTTAGCTTTTTATTTTGTGAAAAAGTTACTTGGTGTGAACTAAAAATAAATAACAAAATGAGCAGTATTATTTTTCGCATGGCAGATATTAGTTGTTAAGAAATAAATTCAGTTGTTCAGTTTAATTAACTATTTTAAAATAATAGAATTATTTTTTTTATTAAATAGATTTTTATGGAATACAAAATTACTCACAATGTAAATGCAAGTAAATTTTCAACAATCAATGAAGGCAAGGAATCTGTACTTGAATATATAATGGTTGATAAAGATACTATGAATATGATTCATACTTATGTGCCCCCGGAATTACGAGGCAAACAAATAGCTGCTTTTCTTGTAAAAGCCGGGTTGGAGTACGCAGAAGAAAACAATCTAAAAGTTATTCCTTCATGTTCTTATGTAAGAACTTATTTAAATAGAAATGATGAGTATAAAAAATTAATTGCCTAAATTTTTTATTGATTTACAAAGCAATAAACCCAACTCCTTTAAAGAAATTGGGTTTATGAACAAAAACATTAAAATATTTTTTATTTTAATTTTGCATCAAGGGTAAATTCAACTCCGGTTAATGCTCTTGACACAATACATGTTTTCTTAGTGTCTTCAGCATATTTTTGAAATTTTTCTGCATCAATCCCCTCAACATCTCCAACTGTAATTACATCAATTGTTGTAATCTTAAATCCGGCATCAACTTTTTCAAAATGAACTTTATCCTCAGTCTTTACCGAATTTACTTTAAATCCATCTTTTGAAAGACTATTTGCCAAAGCCATCGTAAAACATCCTGCATGCGCTGCTCCAACGAGTTCTTCAGGATTTGTTTGTTTGCCATCCTGGAAACGTGAAACGAAATTATATGGAGTTTTATTAAGTATTCCTGATCCTGTGCTTAAATCGCCTGAACCCTCTGTTAAATTGCCTCGCCATTCTGCACTAGCTTTTCTAATTGCCATATCCAGCTCCTTTTTTTTGAGTTTGTTTTAGTTATAATAGATTATTTATTTACTTGAAAATAGTTTTTAAAAATAAAAATCGAAATGTCAATACACTAAAATATAAATTTGTACTGTTAATAATATCACAAGTATAATTTATTCACGCAGTGATTAAAATTGCACAGTAATAGATGCTTATTTACTTTTTATTATTTTTGTGTCAGCATATAAAAATGAAAGATAAAATGAAATTAATTTTTGAAAAAAAAATTGCCGAACTTGAATCATTCCTAAAAAATAATGAAAATAATTTCAATTCAACTGAGCTATTAAACCTTGCTGAAGAGGTACTATCTAAAGGAGAAAATACTTCTGCTGAAACCTGGCATAGATACCTCAATTCAACTAGGTCAACTTTATTTCTTACAAATTTAAAAAATAGAGAAGAGCGATATCGCTGGGCTGAAACAACATTCAAAGCAATTCGTGTATCAGATTATTCTTTGCTTGCAATGATTAACCAGAGACTAGAAACTCATCCCGAAAAAACTTTGTTTTCTGCTTTTGAAGGCAGTGTAAAGAATGATTACAGCTACAAGCTTGTAAAAGAGAAAATAAAAAAATTAGCAGCGTCTTTTTATAAAGCCGTACGTTTACCCAAAACAGCAATATACATGGACAATTGTATTGAGGGAGCTCTTTGCGACATTGCTTGCCTTACTTATGATATTTTTGTTTCCCCTCTTCATATTCATTTCGGACAAGAAAATCTTGAGCACATTTTTAATCTCATAAATTTTAATATCGTTATTACAGATTCTATTCAAAGAGTTGAATTGCTTAAAAAAGTTCGTGATAAATCTTCTCATCCATTTAAGATAATTTTTACGGGAAATTATTTACCAGATGAAAATGAAAAAGATTCAATAATTAATTATCATGATTTTATTTCTCATATCCGTGAAAAAGAAGCGGAAGAAATTTTATCTAAGAGAAATAAATTTAAACTCGATGAAATATCAACGGTAATGTTTACATCGGGAAGCACCGGCGTTCCCAAAGGTGTTGCTTTCACAAATTATAATTTAATTACCAAAAGATTTGCAAGAGGAGCCGCTCTCCCTGAAGTCGGCAATAATGAAGTTTTACTTTGTTATCTCCCCTTGTTTCACACTTTCGGAAGATATTTTGAAATGATGGGAATGATTTATTGGGGCGGCACTTATGTCTTTGCAGGGAAAAATGATATCGATTCATTGATTAATTTAATGAATAAAGTTCAGCCCACAGGCTTTGTAAGTATTCCTCTTCGCTGGAAACAAATTTACGAGCATGCGTTAAGCTCTGTTGAAAATGTTTTGGATAAAAATATAAAAAAAGAAGCGTTACGAAAATTAGTCGGCAAAAATTTACGGTGGGGAATTTCAGCGGCTGGTTATCTTGAGCCGAAAGTTTTTAAATTCCTTAACTCTCATTCTGTTGCTTTAGTAAGCGGGTTTGGAATGACAGAAGCAACCGGGGGAATAAGCATGACACCGCCGGATCATTATGTAAAAGACTCTGTTGGAATTGCGCTGCCCGGGATAAAATATAGATTTAGTGATGTCGGTGAGCTTCAAATCAGCGGAGCCTATGTTGCCAAATATTTTGAAGATGCCAATAAACGTGTTGAAGGTGAATATTGGATTAACACAGGCGATTTATTTACAGAGGACCAAAACGGATTTTTATACATTGTAGATAGAGTTAAAGATATTTATAAAAATATAAGAGGGCAGACGATAGCTCCTGCTTTCATTGAGAAAAAATTTGAAGATATTCCCGGATTGAAGCGCGCCTTTCTTGTTGGCGATATGAAACCTTATAACACACTTTTAATTGTTCCGGATTTTGATGAACCTTTTATTAAGCAGGCTGAATCTCAAAATAAATTAAAAAGCTATTTTGGAACATTAATTTCTGCGGTGAATGAAAATTTAAATTCTTATGAAAGAATTGTTAAATATGTAATTATTGAAAGAAATTTTGAAGAACAGAAAGGCGAACTGACTTCCAAAGGCACTTTTAAAAGAAAAGCTATAGAAGCAAACTTCAGTAAGATAATCGACAGCCTTTATACTAAATCAGTCTTAAAGTTTGAAATAGACGGGATTAATATTTCGGTTCCAATCTGGGCAATTAAAGATCTGGGAATCACTGAAAATGATTTAATCAGTTCAAAGAATTATTTGATTAATAGAGTAAATAATTCTCAGCTTTTAATTAAAAGGACTAATCAAGCAAATCATATAAAGATCGGTGACTTTGAATATATAATTAACAGGCACGAAATAGACCTTTCTACTTTTATTCTTCAACCCATTCTCTGGCTTGGAAATAAAATGCTGGTTGAGTTTTTTGTTTGTAAAGAAGAATGGGATTACGATTTCACAGGAATTACTTCCCAAATATCTGTACAACATCAAAAAAATAGTACTGCTCCAAATCTTGAATTAAGAAATACTGAAAAGTTTAATGAAAGAATCAAAAAATTAAATACAGATTTAATTCAAGCTTTATATGGAAATGAAAAAGAAATATTAGAAGCGCTGGATGAAATCGAAGTGCTTTTAGTAAAATGTGAGCATAAAATAATTAATCTTCTCAGCCGGAGGATAGAAGCATTAGCCAACCATCCTAAATTTAGTGTTAGAAGCAAGGCTTATAAAATTTTACTTTTCAACAAGCCGGACATTGATTACAATAAATATCTTCCAGCGTTTATTAATTCGGGATTATCTTTTCTAAATAAAAAAGTTATAGAAAATATTTTTAAAGATAATATCGAAAGCTTTAATCTTGATGCATTCAGGCAGCGATTGGAAGCCTATAGGAAGGGTTTGAAGTGGCCGGCAAGCGAGCAAACCCGTCAGCAGTTTATGCGGATAATTGACCTGCTTGTAAATTATGTACACAAAAACCCGTCTTCATATTCTGAAATTAGATTAGAATTAGTTTCATGGATTCTTCATAAACAGGATCCAGTTCTTTCTCATTACACTTATGAAGTTTTTAACAAGCTTGCAAAATGGTGGGAAGCCAGGTTTCATTTAAATCAATATGAGCAATCAACTTCAAACTGGAAGAAGAAAGTTATTTACCAGGATAACATCTCCAGCGCTGAGAAAAAAAGAATTGAAAAGATTTTATACCGCTCTACATTTTTAAAAGAAGCATTCACATTAATTTTTCATCAAACAAATTTTGATTTGAAAGAAGTTCTTGATGATGGAATTTTTATATCAACAATTTCTGCTTCAGCCAATAGATTTTTATATAGAATAAGCGTTAACACCAAAGGCTACAAGCATTATGATTTAATTATATTAATTAAGCCGGATATTACAAGGAAAGAAGTTTTAGAAACAATTTATTTGATGATTAAAATTTCAAGCAGCACCGCAGGTTTATCTGTACTTCCGCATCTTGGAAATTTTCGTTCCAAACTTGGAGTTATTTCATTTGCCTTTGTTAACGATTTAAATGTTTGGGAAAGAATAAGAATGCTGAACTCCAATCTTTCATCATTTAAAAAGAGAGATTATGAATTTGAATTGAAGCTGCTTTTCATACGTGGAATAGGAGCATTTTTTAAAGTTTTAAAAAATACTGACTACACTGTAATCCCCGGAAATTTTTCTCCATCTAACGCAGTTGTCCCCGAAAACCATTTTAAGAGAGGCGAATTAATTATCTCAATTGCCGGCTGGACAAATTATAAAAACTCCAAAGAATTTATTCTTCATCTTTATAATAACTTTTACTTGCAGACTTACGCCCATTACCCATCCTCCAGGGGCCTAATAAAAGTAAGCTGGTTATTTGATGCCTGCCTTGAAGCTTTAGGTGGAAAAGCGGGATGCGCGTTTCTTACTGAATTGGCAAATAGCATGAAGAATATTTCTTCAAGTGAACTGGCTATTAGTATCGGTGATTATTTACTTGACCGAAAAAGTGCGCCTTATGTTGATTCTTATATTTTAAGTGCAATAAAAAATTACCATGATTTTATAGAGCAAAATTCTTCTTCAACAAAAGAGGCAAGGGAAACTTTTGTTAATAACTTAGTTTCATTATACAGAATTTATAAATCTACAGAGCTGAATAAATTTATTTTTTACAGCCAGACTTATTTTTCATCGGCTTCAGAGGAAGTGAAATTACTTTTCTCAAAATTAATTGATTCACTTTTCAAATATCCTGATGAACCTGCCGTTAATCGTATTGAACTGGTTGAGCTGCATGAAATTTTAATTGAAGAGAACGATAGGCGTGTACTCAACAATTTGATTCTACCTTCCCTTGATCAAAAATTTGAATTGATAACAGAAGAACATTCAAAAGAAAAAGAAATAATTTTAACCACAGAAATTTCCGATTCATTCGGATTAAACTACACTATCAGGAAACCTTTTTCAGCTTTTGAAATTGCAAATCTTCACAAGCTTTTTATACTCGATAATTATCCTGTAAAAATAGATCAGTCATTACAATATTTAATTATTACTGATAATGAAGATCATGAATCAATTGTCGGCGGCTTGTGCTACAAGCTTCAATATATGAATATTGCTCACCTTGAAGGAATTGACATTTCTAAGCCGTATAAAAAAAGAGGGCTCGGCGGGAAACTAATTGAAGACTTTTGCAGCCGGCTTAAAGTTGATGGGATAAAAACTTTAACCACACATTTTTATCTTAAATCATTTTTTGAAAAATATGATTTTAAAATTGACAGCCGCTGGGGTGGATTAGCAAGAATAATTCAATAGACTTTATTCTATTTTTTTATAAACCCAGTTTATTCAAGAAACTGGGTTTATTGATAATTTTGATTAAGGATAAAACCTCATTCCTAAAGCAGCATCAACAGAAGAACCAAAATCGGGAGCCAAACCAACTAACACTCCCATTTCAAAAAATATTTCCAGTGGTGTTCTTTCAGGCACTACATTAATTCCAAATACACCCCTGGCACCCAAACCAAAATTGCCACTGGTTCGATGATATTTCCCTTTATACCAAAAACCGTTTCCTTCACCAATTCCTAAAACTCCTCCGGGTCCCTGCATACAAATTTACAATGCGGGAATGAAAAGCATTAAAATGCCATAAGTAATCAACACCAAATCTTAAGTCACCGAAATAAGAATTACCTAAATCAAATACAAAAGCGTTTTCATTATTTGTCCAGGTCTTTAATGTTAGTCCAATCGGCTCACCAACGATTATCCCAAATCCGATCTTTCTACTATGCGGCGAAAACTGCGCATATGACTGAAAAAACGATGATAAAATAATTATTGATGTAATTAAAAAAATTTTAGTTCGCATATCCATCCCTTATTATTCATAAATAATGTTTTTGTGAATTAAATATTTCAAAAAATATTTTAGAGCTAAATTATGACTGTCACAATATCCTCAGCAAATAAAAAGTTTAATTTAAATCACAATCAATAAATACTTCATAGTTTTTTATACCGGTTATATAAAATAACTTGATTAAATAAATATTATTTCTTAGCATTGAAACGTCTACACAAAAAAATCCACTAATTAAAAATATTTATTAAATTTTTAAGGCAATTCAATGAAGAATCAACCTGATACAGTTGATATTATCGAACCTTCAACTTTAACCGCTAGCAGAGAAGATTTAGTAAAGAGATTTAAATCAGTAAGAAATTTTTCTCACTTTTTGTGCAAGCCGCTTGTAACAGAAGATTATGTTATTCAATCGATGCCGGATGTTAGTCCTACTAAATGGCATTTAGCACACACAAGCTGGTTTTTTGAAGCGTTCATTTTAAGCAAAGTTCAAAAGAATTATAAATCACTTCATCCGCAGTATAATTTTTTATTCAACTCGTATTATGTACAGGTAGGTGAAAGGCATACCAGGGCTTATCGCGGCTTGTTATCGAGACCCACAGTTGAACAAGTTTATGAGTACAGAGAATATGTTAATAAAAACATGATTGACTTTCTTGAAAACTGCGATGAAAAAACTTTCGATGAATTTTCATTTGTTGTTGAAGTAGGATTGAATCATGAACAGCAGCATCAGGAATTATTACTAACAGATATAAAACATGTTTTCTCAGTCAATCCTTTAAATCCAGTTTACCTTGAAAAGAATAATTCAATTTTAAATATTGATATCCCTCCCATGGAATGGATAAATTTTAATGAAGGTATATATGAAATTGGATTCGATGAAAAATCTTTTTGCTATGATAATGAAACTCCAAAGCATAAAGAGTTTGTTCAATTCATTCAAACTCGGAACAAGATTAATTACAAACAAAGAATACATTGAATTTATTAACGACGACGGCTATAAAAATGCCCCATTGTGGCTTTCTGATGGCTGGGCAACTGTTGAAAAAGAAAATTGGCAGGCTCCATTTTATTGGGAAAAGAAAGACGGTGAGTGGTGGAATTTTACTTTAACCGGATTTAGAAAAGTTGAGCCAAACGAACCGGTTTGTCATGTAAGCTTTTACGAAGCGGAAGCATTTGCTCATTGGTCTGGAGCAAGACTTCCCACTGAAGCTGAATGGGAAGCTGCGTCTTCAAATTTAAAAATCGAAGGCAACTTTGTAGAGAATGAAAATTTTCATCCAGCTGCTTTAAGCAATAACGATGGTAAAAAATCTCTAAGACAAATGTTCGGCGATGTTTGGGAATGGACAAGAAGTTCATATTCTCCTTATCCAGGTTATAAACCATTGCCGGGAGCTTTAGGCGAATATAACGGAAAGTTTATGTCTAGCCAGATGGTTCTAAGAGGAGGCTCGTGCGCAACTTCAGAGTCACACATTAGAAAAACATATAGAAACTTTTTTCCGCCAAATGCACGCTGGCAGTTTATGGGAGTTAGATTAGCTAAAGATTCAAATTAAAAAATTCTTCTCTTAAAAAAGAAAGCACAAACAATGACTGTAAAAACTGAAGAACTAACACAAGAGCGATATACTTGAAGAAGTAATTGAAGGACTAACACAAAAACAAAAGCGGCTTCCAAGTAAATTATTTTATGATGAAAAAGGCTCGGCACTATTTGACCAAATTTGTGAGCTGGATGAATACTATCCTACTAGAACCGAAATTAAAATTATGCAGGATAACATTTCTGAGATGTCTGCTCTTCTTGGTGAAGGAACGATGCTTGTTGAACTTGGCAGCGGCAGCAGTTTAAAAATAAGACTGTTGTTAGATAATATTCCAGGCTTAGCAGGTTATATTCCAATAGACATTTCAACTGAACATTTAATTCAATCGGCACTAATATTAAAGAATGATTATCCGCATTTAGATATTTTCCCTTTGGCAGCAGATTACACAAAAGATTTTGAACTGCCTGAAATTGAAAAACCATATGACCATGTTGCTGTTTATTATCCTGGATCTACAATTGGAAATTTTCAACCTCATGAAGCAAAAGAATTTTTAAAACGAATTGCAAAAATTTGCGGCAGCAATGGCGGTTTAATTATAGGAGTTGATTTAAGAAAAGATATTGATACTATTGAAGCAGCATATACCGACAAAAAAGGTGTTACGGCTGAGTTCAATTTAAATATTCTCGATAGATTGAATCAGGAATTGGGTTCTGATTTTGATTTAAATTTATTTAGGCATTTTGCTTTCTTTAATGATAAAGAAAGCAGAATTGAAATGCATTTAATTTCACAAGTTAATCAGCAGGTTCATCTAGATGGGACAACCATTAACTTTGAAAGTGGAGAAAGTATATTAACAGAATATTCATATAAATATACATTAACAAGTTTCGCTGAATTAGCTTCAAATTATTTTGATGTTAAAAAAGTCTGGACTGATAAAGATAATTTATTCAGCATTCAGTATTTGAGAGTAAAAAATTAAACTCATTAAAGTTTTTGGGTCATTGTTATGCTTGCTGTGTATTCACTGTAATCCACACCATATTTATTATAAGTCTGAAATCCGTTCCTTCTTATGGAAACTGTTATTGTATTGAAGTCCGTTAATCGGTAAAATGCAGAAAGGTTTGTCTGCAGTGATGCTACAGATTTATATCTAGTTAACCCAACAGTTAGAGATGTAACAAGCTTATTTGCAAGAGCCCTATAACGTGCTGTTGTTGAAAGTGTTTCAGTATATGTTAGCGGTTGAATCCCGATTTTTGATGCAACAATACTTGCAGATGGCTGGATGGTTAAATTCTCCGCAGGAATTAAAGAAATATTTGAAGTAATTATATTTGAAGTAAAACCATTTTGTGATCTCAACGGATTGTTATCTTTGGATTTTTGGAATACATAACTCAGAAACAAACTTCTAATCAATCCATTTCTGTTTAACATAACCGCATGTGTAGTTCCAAGACTGAGCGTATAGAAATCAACTAGATTGGTTGGTTGATTTAAATAGTTACGCATGGTGAGAATGTTGCCCGTTATTCCCATACTCCAAATATCTAAGGGCCTAAACATAAGGTTACTACCAAAAGCTTGCCGAACAGTTGTACTTAATTTTTGATTTAGCAGATTATCATTCTGTCTTGACCAATTAAGCATCACAGACCATTTTGAAAAACGAACTCCCGTCCCTAATGAGATTTCGCGCTGGTCAGTTATTAAAGATGCAACTCCAAGCGATTTGTAACCAGGGCCAATATATCTGTAGCCTAACCTTAAAGTGGCTGGAGATAAATTAAAATTCATTTTAAGATTGTATTCATAATCTGAGTTAGTACTTAGTCTAGGCGTATAAAGGCTACTGATGATTGATGGAACCTTCACTTGATTAATACGACTCGAAGTCATGTCTCTTGTATATGCACTTCCATTTACTTCAGCATGAAGATTGACTGCATCTCCCAGCATTTTTAAGGATGTTGCAATTCCAAAAACAAGATTTTCCTGCGGTGTATCTTGGTAATCATTGGAAATTGTTCCTACCTGCGTTGAATCCAAGGTTGGAATCGAATCCGGCACAACAATTTGAAACTTTGATGGTGTATCTCTAACCCTCAAAAATATAACATCAAAAAATGACTCTTTATTTCCAACACCAATCTTCCCTCCATATAAATAACGATCGAATTTTCCGGTTCCACCTAATGTATTTGTTCTTCGAGTATAACCTCCTATTGCCGAAAACCGCAATAATCCCGGATTGATTGTTACGCTGCCTCCTCTAACGAGAATACCATTAAGCGTATAAGGTGAATATACTTCAGAAAAATCACCGGCATTTGCGTATCCCCATGCCCACTTAGGCTGTATTCCAAATTGATTGATTTGATTTATTTGATGCTGGAAAGATCGTGAATTGCCCTGAGTAGAAAGAAGGAAGTTAAATGATACTGACATCAAATTGTAAATTGAAAGTGTGGGACGAAAAAAAAGTCTTGCTGTACTTGATGGCCTCCTTCGCTCTCTACCGGAGATGCTATAGAGTTCACCATAAGTTTCAATATCTCCGCTTAATTTAACCGCTTCTCCATTTAAGCCCTGCAGAAAATTAGGAAAACCGCTTTGTGAAAATCCGGTAACATAAAAATTAAAAAATATTGCAACTGTGAGTATCAGTTTTTTCATAATTTACTAACTGTTACTTTCACTAATTTGACTCAAAAAGTTTGTCTGCAATAATTTGTGCAGCGCTCCTTACGCTGGCTTTCATGTTTTTAAAGTTCCAGTCACTGATTTTAAGATTGTAGTCATGATCTTGCACTGTAGCATCAATATCAAACATCTTCACAGCGCCTGTTTTTAATTTTATAAGATCAGCATCAAATTCAGCTCTTCGAATAATGATGAAACTGTTAGAACCGGTTTGTTGGCTCAGCTTGTTTACAAGATTACTAGCGAGGTTCCATCTACGTAATTTTCCATCTTCCATTTTTTTTACTACGAGAAGTTTTGATGCTTTTGCGATGGCAGATTCCCAGGCGTTGCGAGCTGACTTCTTTGCGTTACGTGGAAGCACCGGAGTGTTTGCCCAACGTTTTCGTGCAGCCTGGCGTGCATTTACAGCGCTTTGATATTGTTTATCCGCTTTTTCAGATTCAGCCTTTGCCTCATTTACTTTATTTGCAACAACTTCATTTATAACTTGCTGCAGTTCTTTTGCTAATACACCATTAAAATCGTTTTTCATTTTCCCATGTACGTTAAACGCGGGGTTGATTAAATTTAATTTTCCAATAGCATTTAAATCAACCTGAAAGGCATCAAAGATTTTTGTATCAGCATTAAAAAGAACATCAGTTTTAGTAAGATTCATCTGAATATTTGCATTTGCGAAGCCTAAGTCGCTTCGTCCGGCAAGTTTAAAATATTGTTCACTTCTTGTTAAGGTCAGATCCATATTAGCTTCTTGAAGTTTTACCGGACCTAAAGAAAAAGAATCAATATTTGCTCTTGCTATTAGTCCATCATCACCTACATCAAATAAAACGCTGGCAATGTCTTTAACGGATGAACTTGTTGAAGGTTTTAACTGAAGAAGCCCTCCTACAGTCATTCCTCGGGAGATGTCAAGTTCCGGACTGTCCTTGGGGGCAAATTTGAGTTTCGCATCCTTTATGTAAAGAGGCGGAAAATTGTCTAATGGTATTGCAGGTGAACCTGGAGAATGTGCTTCTGCAATTTTATGCTGAAGTTTTACTAAGTCCGAAACTCCAAATCCTGCATCGCTTTTTGCATCTAACATAAAATTTGTCGGGACACCTGTTACGGAATTAAGTGCAACAAGAACTGCCGTATGAATATCCTTTTCGCCAACGATCATATCGCCTTCAAAACCTAATTGCACACTTCCTGATGGTGTAATCCCTAATAGTAAAACAACTTTATTAAGTGTAAGCCATTGAATACCAAATGGTGAATTCCATCCTTCTTGTGAAATCATTCCGCCTGAAAGAATTAATCCATCACGCCCTGCTTTAGTTTTTACTATAAAGGATACATCATCATCTTTAATCTTAACATTCAAAACTCCTGCAAGCCCAATGGAAGGTAAACCGGTTAACTCAATTGCCATTTGGCCGGACTTAAACCAATCCGGCGAGCCTTCCGGATGCATTGAAGGAAATTCGGCAAGCAAGTAGATATCTTTTATCTTTGTTCCAAGACTTCCTTCAAGCAAAATATTTCCTTGCTGGATACCAAGTTTTTTCATGAGCGGGGCAAGTTTATCGTTATTAAGGTTATCTGATGGAATGTTTGCTATAAGATTGAGGCCTGGTTGTATTACAACTGTAAAGTTGTCTTTGCCGTATGCCTTAGAATAGAACTCCAACTCTTCATTTGTCAATGCAGATGATGGCATTATTCCTTCTACGTTACTGAAAACTAGTGCAACATTTGAAAGAGTTAAATTATTAACTCCAGGCAATGAAAAATCCGGGAAGTAGTTTTTAATAGACCAATTTTGCGGTTCCAAGCCTAGCAAGAAACCTCTCTTTGATGATGACTCAGCTCTTGAAATTAAAATATCCGTTGAAGAATTTTGATAAGTCATCCTTCCCTTAATTACCATCGATCCGGGAAATTGCGGACTAAATGACATTGAAAGTTCATCAAGTGCAGGAAGATTATTTAAGAAATCCATAATATCTTCCGGCGGATTTTTAAGTGGGGGCACAGCATGCCTTATCGCAGGGTAATTATTAATATCCCCGAAAAGATTTTCTTTAAGATTTAGTGCAGTTTTAATTATCTCCCCAATAACCGAAAAGCTTTAAGAGCAGATTGAGAGAAACTCGCTGTTACTTTTACTTCCAAATTCTTTTCCGACTTTTCCACTACTATCCACCTCTGAATTATTTGATTTTTCTCCGTGGCTAAGCGGTTCATTACTTCCTTTATTCATAAGTGTAAGTAACTCAGCTTGTTTGAAAGGAGTTGGCACACCACCAGGAGGTACTTTCGAGCTATCTTTTGAGCCAGGGGATCCTGTTGTTGGATTAGTTGTAGCCTGTAACCCAGTTGTATCTAAAGCACTTTTCTTGTTCTTACTAAGCTCTATTCCTATCTTTCCAGCATTTTCATACCTCCCAAAGTCAAAGTTACTCTCGAATTTTACACTGCTTTTAGTAATGTTCCACTCAATCTGAGGCGCATGGAGCTTGAACACATTTTCAAACTTGGGGAAATTTAGAATATCGCTGGTCTCTAATGTTGCAACCCATTCATGTGAACCTTCAGCATCAATATCAATTGCAATTGATCCTTTGACTCCTATAGTATCGCTAAGGCGTGTAGCATTTCTAAGAAATGGAAATGTTAGTTTTGATTGAAGAGTTAGCTTCGGAGTAAATTTATTTTCAGCTGAATCAGTTCCAATTGTTTTTTTGTGTTCCCATGAAAATTCTAGTTCAGCATCTGCTTCCGGCATCCAGCTGGTAAGTGAATCGGTAAGAGGAATGCCTGCACTTAATGACATTTCAGTAGTTTTCTCTCTGCTCAATTTTTCTTTTGATGAGAACACCCAATTAACATTTTGACTAACGTAACCTTTCAGTTCAACACTAGGTTCTTTAACTCTAAGAGTTTTCATTAAGTCTGCTATTCTTGGGGTATTATGCAGGTCAAACTTTCCCAGAAAATTTATGCCGCGTTTTAACTCAGTTCCTTTCTCATCACCAAAGAAATTTTTTACTGAATCCGGGTAATCGCCTATCTTTAGGTCGAAATCAGCAAGAGAGAACGTCAGGTATTCTTCTGTCAGGCCGCTAAGAACATTGGGGAATAAACGTGATAGAAGAGGCCCTTTTAAAATTATTGCTTTATTACGAGGATCATGGCGAGAGCCCCAAGCAGCTACAAATAGAACTTCATACGTTCTTCCATCTCTCGTTAAACTTCCTTTTATGGCAATGGATTTCTTCTGACGATCGATGTAGATGCCCCTGCTTGCAGCTGCTATAATAATCTTGTCAAAAATCATTTCCTTTGTACCGGATAGAGAGTTCATCGGCAGTGCAACTGTTCCACCTGATAAATTGTATGGCTCTAATCGGTTGGCAACACTATCGAAGGAAGAACTTTCAAAATTACTGAATGGGCCAGTAGCATCTGGAGCAATTTCAATAGATAACGGAGCGGCTTGGAAGGTTGAATCATGGACTGTTTCATTAGGCATAACAAAAGTCCATATCTCACTTTTACCCTCGTTGTCAGATGGCGGAAAACCGTTCTGATCGACAGCTTGTACTTGCCAGGCATAAGTTTTCCCTGGTTCAAGTGGCAATGCACTTACTGGATACTGCATGTTCGTAGTGAAAAGATTATCGTCTTCATACTGAACATTATTTGCAAGCAGTGCTTGATTGGGTGTCTGGCCAGGAAGTATTTCCGTAATTTTTATTATGTATCTTAGCTGATAGTCTGGAGGAACTTGTACCGGTGTCCATGTAAAGATCGGATAATTTGATGTGAGTTGATCACCATCGGCTGGATAGAATAATGATGGCGGGGAAGGATAAACAATATTAAACTGAACAGCATACATCAGATTCTAGAATCTTTCCGTTGATATCTTTTAATGTAATGCAAGCACTGTATTCTCCTTCGGGCAGTCTGCCGGTTTGAATAATTTGATCTTGTAAGCTTGCATTGTATGTTACTGTGTTCCAGTCAATAAATTTATCAGAATTAATTTGAGTGGGAATTCCCGGCAAAGTTGTGATTGGCTCACTATTTCCTGCTTGCTATAACTCCGATGCTGCTATGAGAAATGGTTAAATAAATAAACACATCAGCTTGTGAAGAAGTATTATTTGTAATAGTAAGTGAACCAATAGTAGGGTTACTTTCCCAATCCCCAATGTATGGGGATGGGAATGGGCTGGAATATTTATTACTACATCCCACTGGGCAATTGTTAGTGTGGAATTTAGAACAGAATGAAAATCAAAAACGACAAAGCAAACCGATTGGTGAATGGGTTCTGTGACCTCATTTCCTTTTCCTTTCTACGCCCTGAGATAAAATTTATTTTTTAAGAAAGATATATTCTGATTAAAAAGATATGCCGAAAACGTTTTGTAAAAGCAATATATTATTTTTCCTTTATAAATTCCAACTTCTATCCATTATTATTTAGATGGGCATAAAGAGAATCTCCTAATAGAAAGATAAATTTTTGCTGAATTGGTTTCGGATTATTTTGAGGTTTAAAAAATTTGGACTGATAAAAATAATTTGTTCAGCATTCAGTATTTGAGAGTGAAAAATTAATGTGACAGGGAAACCTTCAAGGTTGAATGCTAACCTTGAAGGTTATGAGTTAATTATCTTTTCAAAATATGATTTTAAAAAATCTTATTTCATATCATTCACAGTCACATTAATCATTTTGCTGTTGCCGTTAATTTCAGGGTAATACATTAAACTGCCTTGTGCAGGCATAACCGTGTACTCACCCGGAATTTGGGCTTTCATTATATAAGTGAATTCCATACTGCTGTTTATGTTTGTAACGAAGAATGAAACTTTTTCATCGCGGTATTCTCTGTCGGCATAAAACCATCGCCAGGGACGGTAATAATAATTATCATAAATTCTATAGTGATCTTCGCCTTCAATTTCATATTTATCAATGTCTTTAACTATTTCAAAACCGGAAGGCAGCATATCTTCAAGCATGAAATATTGAAAATCACCGCGAGTTGACTCGACATAAGTCTTAACGAATATGTCCTGTCCGGAAGTAACCTCGCCGTTAAATTTCTGCTTTAAATAAATTATTCTGCCGCTGCTTTCTTCGGGTTTTAGAATGTAATATTCACGTCTGATTTTAAATCCGTTTTGCTTTGACAGTTGTTTTTCATCTTTTGTGAAATATTCATTTACTCCTGAGAAATACAATTTACCTGAACCGTGCTTCACAATTTTTATTTTGTTATTTCCGTTCTTTAATATTTTATCACTCAATCCGCTTAATCTTATCGTTGATGAAGGAGAAAAGATATCGTCTTTGGTTAGTGATTTTTCAAAGAACTTTTTATCATTCACAAATACTTCAACGGAATAATTTGGATTAAGCTCGTTTGTTGATTTTAAATAATCAGTCAAAGCAAAAATAACTGTTGCAGTTTCCTGGGTTGAACGCCATGAAAATCCATGTTTTTGCAGCATTAAAAATCGAACTGCTTTAGAAATAAGCTCATCATTTGGATTCGTTTTTAATAAAGCTTTCAAAGCAAAAGCAGTTCCCTGGACTTTATCATCCTGCCAGTTATAATGCCACTGCTTTCCGCCCCAGTAAGCATAATTATTATCCACTTCAACCATCTCTTTTAAGCGCGATGATTGTTCAACAGCAAGTGAATGATTATTTAAATTTTCCAAACTTATAATTAAAAGTGAAAGTGAATATGGATTTAAATCCTTTTTCAAAAGAACAGAAATCATATCGTTCAAAAATTCTTTATCATTTCCGTTGCTTTTTTCTGCTGTTGATAAAGAATAAATCATAAACGCAAGAGTGGTATTATCAACATCATTTCCTTCGCCTTTAAAATTTTGAATTTGATTTCTCAGGCTATTTTTTCCTCTTTGATAAATATTTTCATCAATTTCAAAATCAGCCTGCTTTGCTAAACTCATTCCGTAAATTACATAAGCTGTCATGTAAGGATGAGTTTGGTCATTTTCCCACCAGCCCCATCCGCCGTCAGAATGCTGAAAGTTGTAAAGGCGCTTCAATCCCTTTTCTGCCATGTCCGGAAGCTCTTCAATTGTTTTGGCTTTTAAAGGTGCATCAATTTGCCTAAATGTATTTGCAACAATTATTGTGGGTAGGAATCGGCTCATGGTTTGTTCAACACAGCCGTAAGGATAACCGACTAAATCATCCAATGCCTTTAATATTGTCCCTGCGAGAGATGGACTAACAGAAAACGAAAAAGTGGCAGTCCTTAAATCAACATCACCTGGTATGTTGAATTGCAAATTTTCAGTCTTATTTTCATCTGCGAAATCAGTTGTAAGTCCATCAATAATTTTAAAGCCTTTTGGAAGAATAGGGACTTTTAATTCCATCGCATCGGATTCTTCATTTGTCAAGGCCTCTGCTGTAAGCTTAGCTTCACCAGCGGGATCAACAACTTTTACACGCCAGTCAATTCTAACTTCAGAATCTTTTTTAATTGTTAATTCATAAGTCGAATCAGAAATTTTATTTGCGTGTCCATTATAACCGGCAGTATTAATTTCGGAAGAAATCAATCTTAAGTTTTTAACATTGAATGAAACTTTAGTTGTCTTATCTTCACTTAAATAATTATGAACGATTGTTGAAATAACAAGTTCATCCCCTTCTCTAAAGAAGCGTGGCGTTTCCATTCTAACCAGAAGATTTTTTCTGGATATAACTTTGTCAACTTGCTGTCCGACATCCGAATTTTTAGTAATTCCTCTTGCTGTTGCTCGCCAGGTTGTTAGGTTATCAGGCATCTTAAAACTGACAGTTGCTTTTCCATTTACATCTGTTACAATGTTTGCTTTCCAAATTAGCGCATCTACAAATTTGGAACGAAGCTCCGCTTTTTGATAATCTCCTTTTTTATCTTTTGCTAACGGCGCATTCATTTGGTCAACCATGCCCATTGATTTCATAGATATTGCACTTTCAGATCTTACGGCTAATTCATTTACTGCTCCGCCATCCGAATCTCCAATTTCCTGCCTGAATTGATTAATGGTTTTTTCAATTTCAATATTATGTTCAGTAAAATCGCTAACTGTTATGGATTCAATTAAAACTAATCCCGACTGATTATATTGGACAAGAATATCATATTTCCCTTTTTCAATTTTCTTAAATTCATAATTACCTTTTTCATCAACTTTAGTTTTGTAAAATCTATTGTCTTTATTTAGGATGATATATAAATCTGAATAATCCGAATTATCATCTTTAAATTTTACTTTGCCGTACAAATTTCCATTTCCCTTTTGATCTTTGATGTCATTTGAGAAATAATTTTTATCAATAAAGGTTGCATATCGGCTTGTTGAACTAAAGCTGTTTTGAGTCAATGAATTATATGTTGGGATATAAGAATAGTTTGGTGAGTAAAAGAAATTAGTAATATCCTGAACACTTTCATCTTTTATTGCATATATGCTTTCATCAATTATTCCCAAAGAAAGTTCAGTATTGGGAACTGCGTTTCCTTTAAAATCTTTCACTAAAATTTGATAAGATGCGTTCTCTCCGGGCTTATACTCTTTTTTATTTGGAGTAAGTGAAATATTTAAAAACTTATCTTTTGCCAGAACACCAATCAATTTGTTGGTAGAATAAAATTGACCGTCATTTAAATAATTAACCGTAATATTAAAGCTCGGAGAAAATTTATCTGTAAGAATTTGTTTTATTTCAACTCCGCTACTGCCGACTCTATATTTTTTGTACTTTAAAAAGATGTCGGTTTCAAAAGTTAGAAGAACATCTGTTTTTTCTTTCGGGCCAAATATATATGCTGTTAGTGTATCCCCTTTTTCATAAGAATCTTTATCCGTTATAATTTCCAAACCGCTGCTGTTTCGCCAGTAATAGTAACGTTCTTTATCGCCAACAAAGAAGGAGCTGCCGGCACTTATCTCTCTGCCCTTTTCATCTTTTGCTGAAACTGTATAACTAAAGTAGCCGGTATAAGAATATTCCGGGATGAACTCCATAATCGCTTTCCCAAATTTATCAGTTGAACCATGGAGTATTTCTTTCTTATCAGAACTTTGATAATTATTTCCTTTCTTTGTATCAGGATACTTAATTTCAATTTCAAAAGGAGTCTCAATTGGTTTGTCTGAAAAGTCGGAAGCATTAACTCTTAGTTTTATTTTTCTTCCTTTTTCATAAAAATATTTTTCCGGTGATGTTGAGATGGTGAAGCTGCCACGAGTTACATAAACCTGTGCCGAACCTGAAATAGCTCTTCTTGAATTGTCAGTTACTTCGGCGGTAATTGTGTAGGTAAAATCGCCGTCAAGTTTATCTTCAACAGTATAATTAAATTCGAATTCGCCTTTGCTGTTCAGCTTCCCATCGGTTTGAAAAATTTGCTGCTGACCGCCGCGTCCCCAATTATAGCCTTTGTAAAAAGAATTGTAAAACCAGGAATATTCTGACCAGTACCACCAGGGGCGCCAATAAGCCTGCTTGTAAATCCGAACATTAACTGAACCAGTAGTAACCGGAGAACCGAAGTAATAATCAGCCGAAACTTTTCCAGTAAGATTATCCCCGGCAGCGTATTGGTCTTTGCCTGTTTTAATTTTTACCAGGTACTCCGGCTTTTTATATTCTTCAACACTGAAAGAACCGTAATAATTTCTATTATCCTGAGAAATCTGAATGGAATAATCGCCAAGGTCTGCTTCTTCATCTAAAATAAAACTTGAAGAAATAGTCCCAAATTCGTTGGTTTTTAGCTCTTTTGAGAAAACTTCCTTGTTTTTAGGTGATTTGATGGAAACATTAAATTTTTCATACGGGACATTAATTAATTCATTACTATTCTTTTTACGAATTATAGCTTTGAAGTGAACTTCCTGTGAAGGCCTATATACTGGCTGATTAGTGTAAACATAAACAGAGTAATTTTTTTGATCGCCATTGCCAAAGTAAAAGTAAGGATTATTGACAATCACTTCATCGCTGGTTTTTGCAATTATTAGGCTTGCCTGACCGGAAGCAAGAGTTGAATTATCTTTAGTTTTATCCTTATTATTGATATTAAATACCGCTATGTCTTCATCATTTGCCTTTTTCTTTTCGATTAAGTTCCCATTGTTATAAAGCATAAACTCAGCATCTTCTTGAAACTTACCAGTTTTTGAGTCTGCGACAAAAGCTATTATTTGGTTCTTGCTTGATTTATAAATCATGGCTAAATCGGATACAACAATCCCGCAATATGCAACTTGATTTCCTGAGATTGCTTGAAGAATATAAATTCCGGGTTCTTTGATTTTTCCTGCATCAATATTTTCGTTGCTATTATATTTTGAGGAGGTATAAATCCTTTTATTCCAATCTTTTACGATAGAAGTATATTTAAGTAGTATCTCTTTATTCTGTCCCCAAATATCAAATTGGTATCTGAAATTAGATTTATCAAGCTTGCTGAAAAAGCTAACCGGATCATCTATTTTAAGAAGCTTCAAATTAAAATCCCGCTTTCCCCAATTCCTGTTGTACAGGTAAATGTTTACCATTACATCCGAACCTGGGGAGTAAGTTGTATAGTTTGATAAATAGAATTTGTAATCTTCTTCAGATTTATTTTGAAGAACACTTCCCAAAAGAAAGGGGATGACGAAGGATAAAACTAAAATGATCTTGCGAAAAGTAGACATCTGAAATTTCATACAAGCTCCAATTGTTTTGGGTGATTATACAGATAAGAAATGAAAAAGTGCCAACAAAAATTTTTATTAACAGAAGAAACTAAATTTTTATTAAAATTACTGCAATATTTCCTTAAAAAATTTAATATAAATTTAACTTTGCGCCTTGTTTCCGACTTAAACACCATTATAGTCGAATATTTGCTATCAACCACAATCGGCTCTACTTGTGAACTACTTTATTGCTATTACACCGAGAGGGTCATAAATTAAGATTGTCATTTTACAATAACAAATAAAGAGGTAATCATTGAGGGCATTAACGAGGGCATTATATATCCTTGTGATGGTAGCTTTGGTTGGATTTACAATAATTAAGGAAGACAGAAATACTACTGAAACAGCTACAAGTGAGGATATAACGACATCGGTTAATGAAGAAGATGTAACACTTAACAATTCGATTATAAATTACACAGATCAGGGTAAATGGACCGCATCATGGTATGGTCCAAAATTTCATGGAAAATTAACCGCAAACGGAGAAATTTACGATCAAATGGCATTTACAGCTGCCCATAAAAGCTTGAAATTTGGTACTTTACTGAAAATTACTAATCCCAGAAATCAAGAATCTGTAATTGTCAGAATTAATGATCGGGGCCCCTATATAAGAGGCAGACAATTAGATTTGTCTAAAGCTGCTGCTTTGCAAATTGGACTTTATGAAAAAGGAGTTCAAAAGGTTCAGGTTGAGCAGGTAAGCTTAGAAGGGGTAAATTTCCCGGTAATTACATTAAATTAATAGTTAACTAAATATTATAAACTGAAGCCCGGCAGATGCCGGGCTTTTTTATTGTCTTTTATAACTATTAATATTAAATATTTCCTTTGATAAATTGTAAATTAGTTAGTTTTATAATTCCAAATATCATTTTCACTCCTATATTATTTCATTTTTAAATTTATATTGTAAGATATTAACCATGAATCGCGGTCTTTTTAATTATCATTTTACTATTTAAAAATATTCTGGGAATCAATTTGTTTTTAAGTAGGGGTGTCAATTTTAGCAATAGTCAAATTTTGGGGAAAAATTAGAAAAATCGCTGGAAGTGCTTTTATAACATATTTTTATATATAAGTGACAGGAGTGAGGGAATAAAAAACATTGGACTTGAAACTTATTTTACTAATTGATTAAAAAAACTCCATTAGCTAGAATAAAGGATATTTTAGGCGATACCTATATCCATATTTTATTAGATGAAAAGTTTCTTAATTTAAAATTAAATGGTAAGGCAGTTAATATTTTATTTAATTTGAAGAGCTAACTTTTAAGTGTTATTCAGTGAAATAAAGGGATTTTACATGTTGATCAAATTATTTCTCAAATTAATTCCTAATTATCATTAGACCTTCTTTTACCCTTCCTCATTAAATGTGACTTCTTTTATATCCACTAGCATGGTTAATATTTCGCTAAACTCCTTTTCAATATCTTTCCCCCGGTTTCTTCCATACCAAAGATGAAGTTTTTCATATTTTTCTTGTTTAAGCAATCCTTCCGCTTTCAACTGATCCATCAACTCTTGAGCGGCTTTTGGTCTTGGTCCCCAATTAAAAAGCTTGTTCCAATTTTCATCAAAGGCAATTAACTTTAGGAATACTTCTTGTCCCATTTGTCAAATGTTGATCCATAAAATCAAGATTAGAATCTCTCAGAATTATTTTAAAAGTTATTAGTGGGTTTAATTTAGATAAAGCAGCTATGTATGGCAGATTTTGAGCTGAATCGCCGCACCAATTTTCAGTTATTATTACCCAGTTTTGTATTTGCTTAATGTTTTCAATTATTGATTTTAATTCATCATTAACCGAATAATATTTTTCTATTCTGCTGCTTCTTTGAAGATTTAATTTTTTGTATTCAAAAAGAGTTTTTTCTGCATCGTTCAGTGAACTAGCATCAGTGTTTTCAATTTCTTTCTGTGTTAAATCGATAAACTGTTTGTAAGTTAAACTATTGTTCTGAATTTTATTTTTAATATCTGCTTTCAATTTAACCCCTTTGTTTCTTAAGGATTACAATATTAGTTTATTAACAATACGTTAGATTCACAAATTTTAAAAAAGATTCTAAATTCCCCCTATTTAAAATTGATTTCAAATTCTTCCATTGTAAAAAATTTTGAACCTCCTTTTTTTAATCCTTTTGCGGTTATTCTTATTCCATTATTTCCTTTTGCAATTAAAAGATAATTAAATGGGCGCGGTGATTCTCCATTATATAAATCTTTATGAATATCATTTCCGGATTTCAATTTTACTCGGGCCCACCACCTCCGCCTGAAACAATAAAAGTTTTTCCTTTAATAAAAAAATGCTCATAAGTATGCGCATGTCCGCTTATAAAAAGTAAAGCCTTTCCTGAATTATAAAATGCCGGCAAAAAGTTTTTCTGAACATTTACTTCATCTCCAGTAACTGTACTGTTTGTAAATGGAGGATGATGATCAAATATTATTATGCCTTTATTGATTTAGAAGCATCAAATTTAGCGACGGTTTTTGTAAGCCAATCATGCTCTAATTTCCATCCTTCCTCCGTTAAATCAGATTCATTTGAATCTAAAAATATTAATGCGATGCTGTCATAATTTACAGTGTACCAATGGCTTGAATAAAAATTTGGAAATTGCTTAACAAGATTTTTCATTGCTGTATTATTATTTCCCCAATATTCATGATTTCCTACAACAGGAAATACCGGTATCCTTTTTTCTTTAATGGGACTAATTAAACTATCAAAGTCTTTCCATTCATTTTTACTTGAACCATCAAAAACCATATCCCCAAGAATGATTACAGCAGCTGGATTTCCATCAGCAATAGCAGAAACTATTTTTCTTCTTTCGTTGTCATTTTGTTCTCTTCCAATTATTCTTTCGTAAAAAGAAGTTCGCTGTAAGTCCCCAACAACTGAGATCGGGCGAGAACTTAATATTGTATTGGAAGATACCGGTTCTTTATAATTTTTTAGGAAATTATTTTGCTTGGAGGATAAAGTAAGCCAGAAAATAATTGCTGTAAGCAGCGCCAAACCAATAGTTAAAAAATAGAGCTTATATTTTTTTATCATAAATAAAAAATCTGAAAATCTTTATTTCTTAATTTAGACTACTAATATCCTAAATTGTTTCTTAGAAAAAGTTACAAAAATTCAATTTTTAACTATATTCTGTTGTTCAAGTAATTTGTCTTATATATTGTATAATAACAGGTTTTTCTATTTATTATTAGTGAGTTGAATAGTCAAAATTATATTTATATCTTAACCAGAGTAGAATTAAATTTATAGTAGAGAGAAAAATATTGAGATAAATTCAAATTACGAATTTACGTCAATAATCCGAAAGAGAAAGATATGACCACAGAAACCAAATTTTTTGCTCCAGTTGAAGCAAATAAAACTTTACCGTTGGTAAAAAAAATAGTTAAAGATATCCTTGATACTACAAGAGAAATGAGATTAATTGCAGAAGACTATGATGGAAAAGTAGAAGAAAATCCGATTGTAAAAAAAATGGCTGAAGACGTTAATCACTTTATGAATGAGCTTGAAGAAATAGGCTGCTTTTATAAAGATTGGAATTTTACAATTGGCCTGGTTGATTTTCCTTCATACATCGACGGCAAAGAAGTGTATTTATGCTGGAGAACAGATGAGGAAGAAATTAGATTTTATCATGGAATGGACGAAGGCTACAGCAGCAGAAAACCTATACCGGAAAAATATTATTGATATGTATTTTTAAGAAAGTTTAAAGCCGTCACATTTTTTTTATGACGGCTTTTTTTATTTGCTCAAATCAAAACTTGCCGAAGATGATGCCTTCCCATCTGAATTCACATCTTTAATTTCAAAAATTAATTTATACTTACCCAAAGCATAAGTTGAATCAAGATTGAATTGAATTTCCAACGGAACATCAGTCATCTTCTCATCATTAATTTTATCTTCAACTCTTGTAATCATTGATTTAATTGTATCGCCATCAGGTTTAACTATATCAATATCATAAGCTAAGGAAGCTTTGAATTTTTTATTCTCTTCTTTTTGCTGGAAACCTTTGACTCTTGTTGATGCATTCACCTCAAATTGATCGCCCACATCGTAAGCGAATGCTTCAGGGCTGAATGCCTCCAATTTTGTTTCTTCTTTTTTTGAGCAGGAAGAAAACAAAAATAAAAGTATCAAAGAAGAAATTAATAAATATTTCATAGCTTCCTCTTAGAATGAGTTTATGAATTTTTCTTTTGAAAATCTTTCATGAATGAGACTAAATCTTCAACGCCTTTTTTAGGGAAAGCATTATAAATAGATGCTCTTAGGCCGCCAACAGATCGGTGTCCTTTAACACCATCAAACCCTGCTGCTGTAGCTTCGGCAATTAATTTCTTTTCCAATTCTTCGGTTGCAAGATTGAAAGTTACATTCATTAAAGAGCGGCTTTCTTTCTCTGCATGGCCTTTATAATATCCGTTGCTCTCATCTATACATTTGTAAAGCAGTTCAGCTTTCTCTTTATTTGTTTTATACATTGCATCCAGTCCGCCGTTTTTCTTAAGCCATTTTGTAACAAGACTTATAATATAAATTCCAAATGTGTTAGGCGTATTATACAACGAATTACCTTCAACATGAGTTTTGTAATTAAGCATTGTATGCAGACTATCAGAACTTCTTTCTAGTAAGTCTTTTCTAATTATAACTAAAGTTACACCCGATGGCCCCATGTTTTTTTGAGCTCCGGCATAAATAACTCCGTATTTTCTCACATCAATTTTTTTGTGAAGTATATCCGATGAAGCATCACAAACTAAAGGTACATTTCCAACTTCCGGTTCAGTTTTAAATTGAGTGCCGTATATAGTATTGTTTGAAGTGAAATGAACATAAGAAGCATCCGGGTCAAGCTTTAACTCGCTTTGATTTGGAACGCGTTTAAATTTATCAGCTTCAGTTGTGGCAGCAATGTTGACTGTCCCAACTCGCTTTGCTTCTTTCATAGCTTTTTTAGACCAGCTTCCGGTAATTATATAATCAGCCTTATTTTTAGGAGGCATTAAATTTAAAGCTGTCATAGAAAATTGTAAACTCGCACCGCCTTGCAGAAATAAAATTTCATAATCATCATTTATATCTAAAAGAGACTTTATCCCTTCCTTTGCATCTGCAATAATTTTATCAAAAGCTTTTGAGCGGTGACTAATTTCTAAAATCGACATCCCCACGCCTGGCAATGTAAATAAATATTCTTGGGCTTCTTTTAAAACATCTTCCGGTAAAATTGCCGGGCCTGCACTAAAATTATATATTCTTTTTTCCATGTTTATTCCTCTATTAAATTTATTTTTGAAAATCTAAATTAAATGTATTAGTAATCCATCTCTTAACTTTGGTTCAAACCAGGTTGATTTCGGAGGCATAATTTCACCTGCATCCGAAATGTTCATTAAGTCCTGAACTGAAACAGGATAAAGAGAAAATCCTACCGCAGCTTTACCACTATTTACAAGTTTCTCTAATTCTTTTGTTCCTCTTATTCCTCCTACAAAATCAATATTCTTATTTGTTCTTGGATCGTCAATTCCTAAAATAGGATTGAGTAAAAAATCCTGTAGAATGCTTACATCTAAAGTTTCAGCTACGGATTTTGATAAACTGCTGCTCGCTGAAATTGAATCCCTTGCTTTCAAAGAATACCATTCTCCATCTAAATACATACAGAAAGATTTTCTTTCTTTTGGTTCTTTGATTGAACTTTTTTCTATTGAAAATTTTTCGCTGACTTTATCAAGAAAATCATCTTTGCTATTTCCATTTAAACTCAAAACAACCCGATTATAAGGAAGAATCTTTAGCTGCTCTGCCGGAAACAAAACTGCTAAAAAGAAATTATATTCTTCTGTCCCGTTGTGCTTTGCATTTGAATCCTGCTTTACTTTTCTTGCTCTGCTTGCACTTGCAGCACGGTGATGCCCGTCAGCTATATAAAGATTTTTTGTTTTTGCTATTTCATCAATAATAGTTGTGTTATGCTCATCGGGCACAATCCAAATTGTATGTTGAATTCCATCTTCAGAAGTAAAATCATAAATAGGATTTTCATTTCCTATTGTTTGATTTACAATTTTATTTACCGCATCAATGCCTTTGTAGGTTAAGAAAACCGGGCCTGTCTGTGCTTCAGTTGTTACAATGTGATTTGTTCTGTCGTCTTCTTTTTCTTTACGGGTCTTTTCATGTTTTAGAATTACATTGTTGTCATAATCATCTACTGAAAAAGTAGCAGCTAAACCTATTTGAGAACGCCCGTCCATTATTAATCTATAAAGATAAAAGTGAGACGAATCATCAATTAATAATGGTGCTTCTTTTTTTAGAACATCTAAATTCTCTTTTGCTTTTTGATAAATCTCTTTTGAATACGAATTTACAGAATCATCAAATTCTATTTCTGCACGGGATACTTTCAAAAAACTTAAACTATTTTCCCCGGCTAATTCTTTAGCTTCCTGTTTATTAACTACATCATAGGGAACGCTTGCCACAAACTGTGCAGATTCTTTTGCGGGTCTTAATGACTTGAATGGTTTTATTATGGCCATATTGTGTCTCTGGAAAAATGAAAAAAAATCGCACATCTAAAATCAAAAAAATATGAACAATAATCCATTTTTATTACAACTTCTTAGGATTATTTCACCGCTTTTATTGAGTACATTAGAGGGAAATAGTTTTTTAAATGTTTAATTCTAAAATAGCCGTCTTTTCCTTTAATCATGTTTGGGAAACAATTGTAAAATGAAAATGGGAATTCGTTGAATTCATTAATTTGAAGTCCGTTACCTGTTAATGAAGAAAATACTTCACTTAATGCATGGTTCCAGCCGTATTCAACAGCTTCCATGTTAGCATTACGGTCGGAATAGATTCCTTTTATTTTTTCTTTAATGACACCCGAATTGAAATAAGGATATTTTATTTTTTCAATTTTATTATCAAACATCCAGATGAAAGGATGAAATTCAACCATAAAAAACATTCCGCTTGGTTTTAGGAAAGAAGAAATAATTTCTGCCCATTTACCTAAGTCCGGCAGCCAGCCAATTACTCCGTAAGATGTATAAACGATATCAAATTTTTTGTTTAAATATTTTTTTAAGTCATATATATTGCAGCAAATAAAATCAGCGTTCAGCTTCAGTTCTATTTTTAATTTATTTGCAAGCGATATTGCTTCGGAAGAAAAGTCAACACCAGTAATATTCGCTCCCATCCTGGCAAGTGAAAGAGTGTCCTGTCCGAAATGACATTGAAGATGTAAAATTGATTTTCCTTTTACGTTTCCCAGAGCTTCAAGTTCAACATAATTTAAAGAAGATTTTCCTTGCTTAAATTTTTCGACTGAATAAAATTTGGAATTTGCATTAATTGATGCTGCTTTATCCCAAAGTTTTTTGTTCGCATCAAAATATTTTTTCATGATTTATATTATTAAATATTGTTGTGGAAAGCTAAACAAAATAATCTCTAAGCAACAGCACTGGACTTAACTTGATTTGAATGTTAAAATAACATTAGCTTTAATTTAAAATTATTAAAAAATCTAAAACTTTAATTGGGAATGAATGGAAAAATCTTTGAACGAAGTTATTGTAGATAAAATTAAAAATGGAACAAAGAGAAAAAAAAGAATTGGCAAAATTAAAATAGTTGGGGATGTTCGTTATCATAAAAATTTCAAATCGGAATTTCTTCAAAACAAAAGAGATATAATTGTTTGGCTGCCGCCGAGTTACGATGATAATCCGGATAGAAAGTTTCCAGTACTTTATATGCATGATGGACAGAATATTTTAAATCCAAAAACTTCATTTGCCGGAATGGATTGGCGTGTAGATGAAACTGCAACAAAATTAATTAATGCTGGAAAAGCTTGAAGAAATAATTATAGTTGGAATTTATAATACTCCTGACAGGCTTGAGGAATACAGTGATTCAATAAAAGGATATAATTATTTAAAATTTATAGTTGAAGAATTAATGCCGTTTATTAATTCTAATTATAAAACTAAAACTGGTAAAAATAATACCGGGATTATGGGGTCATCTATGGGAGGGTTAATTTCTTTCTTAGCTGTCTGGAAGTTTCCTGAAGTTTTTGGAAAAGCTGCATGCTTGTCAAGCTCTTTTTATTATGATGATGAAAAAGCAATTAAGATGGTTAAAGATTATAAAGGGGAGAAAAAGAAAATAAAAATTTATATCGACCATGGAGAGGACGGTTTGCCTAGAGGGCAAAAAATGTTTTGTGCTTTAAGTGAAAAAGGTTTTATTATAGGTACTGATATTGATTATTTTTATGCGCCTGGGGCTGAACATACCGAAAATGCATGGGCAGAAAGATTGGAAAGGCCGTTATTATTTTTATTTGGGATTAAAAATGAAATTTAAATTCTCGTTAATTTCCAAATTTTTAATTGTACTTCTATTATTGCTTTCTTCTTGTTATGCCCCGCCAAATCTTGAAGATGTAAAAAAAGAAATAATTAATTATTATGAAAACGGCGGTTTTGCAGAAGAAATGAGCTCTGTAGTAGAAAGTGCCAAATCCGAATTGAGCGGATTTAAATATAACGACAGCACAACAATTGTTTTTGATGTTGATGAAACTGTTCTTTCAAATTTCGAAGTAATGAAACAAGGTGATTTCTGTTATGACAAGGAAGAGTGGGATAATTGGATTTCTGAAATTCGATGCAAAGCTGTTCCGCATATGTTATCGCTTTATAAATTTCTTTTAGCTAAAAAAGCGAAAATAGTTTTTCTAACAGGAAGAAGAGACACACAGCAGGAGGCAACGGCTATAAATTTGAGAGCGGAAGGATTTTTAAATTACGATACTTTAATAACTCGAAATCCTGATGAATATGATTTAACAGCATTAAAATATAAATCTAAAGTTAGGGAGGAGCTTGAAAAAAAAGGATATCAAATTCAAGCAACAATAGGTGACCAGAAAAGTGATTTAGAAGGAATATACAACGGCAAAGTACAGATAAAAATTCCAAATTATATTTATAAAATTGATTGAAATAAGCACTAATCAATCACTCACACCTCTTTCAAAATTTCTTTATATTTACACTTCAAAATTTAAAATGATAAAGAGAAAAGATGTCTGACACTCAAAATAAAGAGATTCCAAAAGCTTATGACCCTTCTTTAGTTGAAGATAAATGGTATTCATATTGGCTGAAACATAAAATTTTTCATTCTGAAATAGATGAATCAAAAACTCCTTACACAATTGTAATTCCTCCGCCAAATATTACCGGCAGCCTTACTATGGGGCATATTCTAAATAATTCACTTCAGGATATTTTTATTCGAACTAAAAGAATGCAAGGTTTTAATGCCTGCTGGGTTCCCGGAACCGATCATGCATCCATAGCTACTGAGACCAAAGTTTTTAATTTCTTAAAAGATAAAGGAATTGATAAATATAAAATCGGCAGGGAAGAATTTTTAAAGCATTGCCATGAATGGAAAGATAAATACGGCGGAATAATTATTCAGCAGCTCAAAAAGCTTGGCGTCAGCTGCGATTGGGACAGAGAACGATTTACAATGGATGATGATTACTACAAAAAAGTAATTGAAACTTTTGTCGCTCTTTATAAAGAAGGAAAAATTTATCGCGGCTACAGAATGGTAAATTGGGATCCGGCATCCAAATCTGCTATTTCCGATGAGGAAGTAAATTACAAAGTTGTGAATGGAAAACTTTGGTATTTTAAATATCCTGTTGTAGGCTCCGATAAGTTTATTTTAGTTGCTACCACAAGGCCTGAAACAATGCTTGGAGATACAGGAGTTGCAGTTAATCCAACCGACGAAAGATATAAAGACTTAATCGGCAAAAAAGTTTTACTTCCTATTGTTGAAAGAGAAATCCCAATATTTGCTGATGAATATGTTGAAAAAGAATTTGGAACAGGTGCAGTAAAAGTAACGCCAGCGCATGATGTTAATGATTATGAAATGGGTAAGCGGCATAATCTTGAAACAATAAATATCTTTAATGATGATGCATCAACTAACAACAATGTTCCCGAAGATTTTAGAGGGCTGGATAGATATGAAGTAAGAAAAAAAGTAGTAGCAAGATTTGAAGAATACGGCTTGCTTGAAAAAGTTGAGGACTATCAAAACAAAGTAGGCTATTCAGAAAGAGGCGGTGTACCGATTGAACCGTATCTTTCCGAGCAATGGTTTATGAAGATGGATGATTTATCTAAACCGGCATTGCAAGTTGTTAATGAAGGAAAGATAAAATTTTATCCCGACCATTGGGTTAAAACTTACGACCACTGGATGAACAACATTACTGACTGGTGCATTTCCCGTCAGCTTTGGTGGGGACATCAAATTCCGGTTTGGTATTGTGTTGGTGATGACCATTGTAAACTTGAATGTAAAAACCCAATTGTTTCTGTTACTCCTCCTGAAAAATGCCCGCACTGCGGTTCAACAAATTTAAGGCAGGATGAAGATGTGCTTGATACATGGGCTTCAAGCTGGCTTTGGGCTTATGATGTTTTTAAAACCGAAGAAGAACAAAATTATTATTATCCAACAGATACACTTGTAACAGCGCCTGATATAATTTTCTTCTGGGTTGCACGAATGATTATGGCAGGAATGCATTTCAAAAATGATATTCCTTTTAAGCATGTATATTTTACCAGTATCATTCGTGATATGCAGGGAAGAAAGATGAGCAAGTCTCTCGGCAACTCTCCCGACCCGCTTGAAGTAATTAAAGATTATGGTGCCGATGCGCTGCGGTTTACAGTAATTTATCTTGCGCCGCTTGGGCAAGATGTTTTGTTTAGCTCTGAAAAATGTGAGTTTGGAAGAAACTTTGCCAATAAAATTTGGAATGCCGGAAGATATCTTTTAATGAACGCTGAAAACATTCCAATTAAAAAAGAACTTGCAAACAAGCATTTGGACTTTGCAGATAAATGGATAATCTCACGTTTCAATCAAGCATTGCTTCAGTTGAATCAAGCGATGGAAAAGTTTGAGATAAATAATGCATCAAAAATTATTTACACTTATGTATGGAATGACTTCTGCGATTGGTATATCGAACTATCTAAAAATAAATTATACTCTGATAATGAAGAAGTAAAATCTGCAGTACTTACACGTGCGCTTGGATTGTTTGAAGATCTATTAAAAATTGTTCATCCGTTTATGCCATTCTTAACAGAGGAACTCTGGCATTTAATTGAGGCAAGAAAAGAAGGAGAAAGTATTTCAACCTCAGCATATCCTAAAGTTAATGAAGATGAAATTAATCCTGCCGCGGAAAAAGAAATGGAATTTGTACAGGATATTATTACAGGAATTAGAAACATTCGCGGTGAAATGAATATTCCTCCTTCAAAAACAGTTGATGTTTTATTTAAATCTTCGGACGTAGCTCCACATCAAATTAGATTACATAAAGAAGCTTGCCAAGGTTGATAAAATTACTGTTGATAAAAATTTGACGAAGCCTAAAGCATGTGCTTCAGCAGTAGTTAAAGATGTTGAGATATTTGTCCCGCTTGCCGGATTAATTGATTTAGATGTTGAGAAAGGCAGGCTTCAAAAAGAAATTACAAGATTGGAAGGCTCTTTAATTGGAATTAATAAAAAATTATCCAATGAAAAATTTGTAAACAACGCTGCTCCTGAAGTAGTTGAAAAGGAAAGAACAAAGAAAAAAGATTGGGAATCGAATCTGGAAAAGTTAAAAGCTAATTTGAAGAGTTTGGAATGAAATATAATTAGGCACTGATTAACAAACGGCCAATCCTTTTTAATATTTGCTCTAATCAAAAATGCGATTGCTCCAATTAACATTACTACAACTCCGCCAACAGCAAAGTAAGTTCCTGTTGAAAGAAATAATCCAACCCACATCACTATTGCAATTAAAGCTGGCAAAGGGTATAACCACATTTTAAATGGAAAAAATGAGGCTGGTTTCTTTTTTCTTAAAATCATTATACCGGCTGCTTGTCCTATAAATTGAATTAATATTCTCATTGCTAAAATTGCACTTATTACTTCTTTAAGTTTAAACAATAAGCTGAAAATAAAAGCGATAGCTCCAAGAATTAATAATGAATAATCCGGAAAATGTTTTTTAGGATGTGTGTGAGAAAATAATTTAAAGAATGCACCATCAACTGCTGCTGCATATGGAATCCTTGAATAACCAAGCATTGAAGAAAATAATGAAGAAAAAGCTATCCATAGAATTAATAAAGTTATAATTACTGCGGCTGCACCTCCGTAAATATTTAGTACGAAAGTGCTGATTAAAAAATTCGAACCAATTGCTTCACGCCATGGAATAACTCCAAGCACACTTAATTGCATTGCAAGATAAAGTATTGCTATTCCTATTATTGAAATGAAAATACTTTTTGGAATATTTTTCTCCGGATCTTTTAATTCAGAACCAAGGTTGCAGATATTATAATATCCAAGATATGTATAAATGGTTTGAACAGATGCGCTGCCAAGTCCAACAAAAAATATAAAAGAAAAATCAAATGCATTAGGCGGAAAATCAAAAGCAAGCTTTGGATCAAAATGAGTTACTCCTCCGAATATTAGCCACAATATTGTTGCTATAACTCCAATCCAAAGGAATAATGAAATCTTGCCTATGGTTTCTATTTTTCTGTAAAGAAGAATAACGATTGCAATAACTAAAAGGCCTGAAATAATTTTCTGTCCAAGTGGGCCGATTGGTAATAAAAAGGTAAAGTATTGTGAGAAGCCGATTGAGCCGGATGCAATAACCAATGGTGCTTGAAAAATTGTCTGCCAGATTAAAAGAAAAGAAAATAATTTTCCCCAGCTTTTAGGCCCGTAAATTTCTTTTAGGAAGACATAACTTCCACCGGCAGCCGGCATTGCTGCACCAAGTTCTGCCCAAACTGCGCCATCCATTAACGATAAAACTGCGCCTAAAATCCAGGCAAGCATACATTGCGGGCCATTCATTTCTTGAATAACAATCGGCAAGACTATAAAAGGCCCAATACCTACCATGTCGATCATGTTTAAGGCAGTAGCTTCTTTTAGCCCTAAGCCGCGCTCTAAATTTGAACTGTTATTCAACTCTGAAATTTTTCTTCTAATTGTTTTTGGTTATTTAAAAATACTTTTGAATTGATTGGGCAAAATATAACTATAATTATTTTTAGTGTCTTATGGTTTAAAAATCTTTTATGTAATTTATATGTAAAATATTTTAATAAATAAACCGGGGGCTATTATGTATCATACTATAAAAGAATTTTTAGATGATTGGAAATATGAAAGTGAATCAACCATAAAAGTGTTTTCCAATTTAACTGATGAAACTTTAAATCATAAAATCTCTGCTAAAGGGAGAACACTCGGAAGGTTAGCCTGGCATATAACTGCACAAATTGGTGAAGCACTTAACAGCATAGGAATAAATTTCGAAGCTGTAAATGACGACGAAAAATACCCGGCTCATGCAAAAGTAATTGTTGAAAAATATAAATTGGTCTCAGATGCATTAATTGATAGACTATCAAAGAATTGGAAGGATGATAATTTAAAAGAAGAAGTAAACATTTATCATCAAACCTGGACAAAAGAAAAAATATTATCTGCTTTAATTAAACATCAAATCCACCATCGCGCGCAATTGACTGTTATTATGCGAGCTGCGGGATTAAAAGTTCCGGGAATTTACGGCCCTTCATACGAAGAATGGCAGCAGTTCGGAAGTCAGCCGCAAGTTTAGAATTTCGAGTATTATTTATTTTCAAATTTTTATATTATTAACTAAATATGAAATTAATTGACTTAAGCCACATCATTGAAAATGGATTAATCACTTATAAAGGTCTTCCCGCCCCGGTGATTTGTGATTATTTATCAAGAGAAAAGTCGCGCGAGTTTTATGAAAAAGGAACTGAATTTCAAATTGGAAAAATCGAAATGGTTTCAAACACCGGGACATACATTGACTGCCCATTTCACCGCTATGAAAATGGAAAAGATTTAAGCCAAACTAATCTTGAAAAATTTGCCGAACTTGACGCAGTCGTTGTAAAATTTGATTACAATAAAAACGGTTTAGCAGTTGATAAAAAATATTTTGAAGGGTTTGATTTGGAAAGTAAAGCAGTACTTGTAAACACTGATTGGAGCAAACATTGGAATACAAATGCTTATTATGAAAATCATCCTTTCATTACTGAAGGGGCAGCAAATTTCTTAAAGGAAAGTAACGTAAAACTTGTTGGAATTGATTCACACAATATTGATGATACAAGAACAAACAGAAGGCCTGTTCATTCTATTCTATTAAAAAACGAAATATTGATTGTTGAGCATTTAACAAATTTAAACCAACTTCCTCAAAGTGGATTTAAGTTTTATGCTGTGCCTCCAAAATTTAAAGGAGTTGGAACATTTCCCGTGAGAGCCTACGCTAAAATTCCTTAAATAATATTTTTGTGTAGATATTGATTGATATTACTTTTTTTATGATTTTCTAATCGAATTCCAGCCTCATTAATTTTTTCAGGAAAATTCTAAATAGTGAAAGCTAAAGTCGCTTTTATACAAATATTAGTTTGTGTTCTGAATAATTACTTTTTTGTAAGCGCGCAGCCGTTTCCTGCCAAATATAATTTTGAAAAAATTTCAATAGAACAAGGATTATCTTCTTCCGGTGTATATGCAATCTATCAGGATAAAAAAGGATTTCTTTGGTTTGGAACTGAAAATGGTTTGAACAGATATGACGGTTACTCATTCAAAATATTTAAGAACGAACCCGGTAATGACAATAGTATTTCTGACAATTTTATATGGAATATGTGTGAGGACACTATTGGAAATATCTGGTTTGCAACTGAAAACGGTTTGGATAAATATTTCCCCTCAACTGGTAAATTTGAACATTATACTTTCTAACCAAAATGATTCAAATAGTATTAGCGGGAATAGCATTTCTATAATTACGGAAGATTCTAACAAAAATTTATGGATAGGCACATGGACTTCAGGGTTTGATATTTATGATGTAGGCAAAAATAAATTCACTCGTTATACTGCAAAGCAATTGGGAATTACAAAGCGATATAATTTGGAGCATCTTTAAAGACTCTAAAAATAATATGTGGATAGGAACTGATGCAGGAGATTTACTTAGATATGATTTTGCTAAAAAAGAATTTGAAATTCTTAGTAAGAAGACTACTAATTATACAAACAGCGGATATGCAATCACATCAATATGTGAAGATAAAAATGGTTTAATATGGTTCAGCACTTATGGCAATGGAATTTTCAACTATAGCTATTCTGCAAAATCATTTAAATATTTCAAAAATAATCCTGACGATAAAAATTCAATTTCAGATAATATTGTTTGGAAAGTCTTTTGCGATTCAAAAGGATTGTTGTGGATTGGAACTGTATCGAAGAGGATTAACAATTTATGACACAAAGAAATATAAATTTACTAGACTAAAAAATAATGCATACGACAATCAAAGTTTAAGTTCAGATTTAATTCTTGGTATTTGTGAAGACCGTGCAAATAACTTGTGGATAGGCACATCCGGCGGGGGGGTTAATAAAATTGATAGAAAGAATCAGAATTTTTTTCAATTAAAAAATGAATATGACAATCCTAATAGTCTCGCTGGAAATTTTATTTTTTCAATTTGCGAAGATGAATATGAAGATATTTGGATTGCTAATTATGAAAAAGGAATCAGCAAGTATAATTTTATAACTGATAAATTTACTTTTTACAGAAACAACCCGGCTTTATCAACAAGCATATCAACAGATAAAGTGAGATGCATATATGAAGACAAAGAAAGTGGAATTTGGATTGGGACTCATGCCGGCGGTTTAAATAGATATGAACGGAATTTAAATTCATTTAAAAGATTTCCTTACAATACTTCCTCAAATAGTTTGAACAGCGATAATGTCCGCGCAATTTTTGAAGATTCAGAACATAATCTTTGGATTGCTACAAGTGGAGGAGGAGTTAATAAACTTGACATAACTGAAAATATTTTTACTCATTTCATAAACAATCCCAACAACCTGAATAGTGTCAGCAGTAATGATATAACTACTATTTGCGAAGATACTTCGAAACATTTATGGATTGGGACTGACGGCGAAGGTTTAAATTGGTTTGATAAGAAAAATAAATTTAAAAGATATTTACACATTAAAGATGACCCTGCTTCAATTAGTGAAAATTATGTGGTTTGTTCTTTTTCGGATTCCAAAGGAAATCTATGGGTAGGTACATGGGGCGGCGGACTTAATCTATATAACAAATCTAAAGATAATTTTATCCATTACAGGGAAAAAGATGGTTTATTGAGTGATGTTATTTGCGCCATCGGGGAAGATAGAAAGCAAAATCTTTGGATAAGCACTGTTAAAGGAATATCAAAATTTAATTATGATACTAAAAAGTTCACCAATTATAATGTTAACGATGGGATAAAAGGCGAATTAAATCCGGGCGCTTTTTTCATTAATAAAAATGGATGGATTTATTTCGGCGGAACTGAAGGAGTATTTGCGTTTCATCCAGACAGCTTAACAAAAAATGAAAGCATTCCTTTAGTAGCAATAACTTCCATAAGAAAATTTAATGAAGAATTTACAACCATTAAACAGCCTCCATATTTAGAAGAACTAAATTTAAAGTATGATGAAGATGTTATTTCGTTTGATTTTGCTTCTTTAGATTATACCCAACCGTTAAAAAATAAGTTTGCTTATAAACTCGAGGGATTTGACAAAGATTGGATTAACTCCGGCAGCAGGCATTATGCAAGCTATACACATCTTGACCCGGGCAAATATATCTTTAAAGTGAAAGGAACTAACAATAGCGGAATATGGAGTGCAAAAGAGCAAAGTATAAGTTTGATTATAACCCCGCCATACTGGCAAACCTGGTGGTTCAGAAGCTTAATAATTTTATTTATTGCCGGAATACTTTATTCGTTTTACAGAATAAGATTAAATAGAATTTTGGAATTAGAAAGACTTCGTATAAAAATTGCTTCCGACCTTCATGATGATATCGGTTCGGCATTAACAAGAATTTCAATCGACAGCGATTTACTAAAATCAAATTTAGGTAATGAAGAGTCAAATGTTATATTTCAAAGAATTGGAAATGTAAGCAGGGAAATCATTTCTTCAATGAGTGATGTAGTTTGGTCGATTGATTCACGGAATGATACAATCCAGGATTTAATTAATAAGATGAAAGATTTTGCTTATTCAGTTTTATCAGCAAAAAATATTTTGGTTACTTTTGAAACAGAAAGCTTAAATCTTCAAAAGAAGATTAAAATTGATTTACGCCAAAATATTTATCTTATATTTAAAGAAGCAATAAATAATTCATCCAAATATTCAAACGCGGATGAGATTAAAGTTTCATTAAAGAATATTAACGGCAATTTTTATATGACAATAAATGATTTGGGAAGCAGCATTTCTTCATCTGAAAAATTAACCGGACATGGATTAAGAAATATGAAAATGCGGGCAGAAAGAATTGGAGGTAAAATTGAATTTGTTAAAGATGGTGGATTTAAAATTGTTCTAACTACTAATGAGATATAAGCTCTATTGCTAAATGGTTTAATTGCTTTTTGACAATTAAACAATTTGGCAGTTAGACAATGAATTCACCCACATCTTTATGCAGTTTAAAAATGACAACAAAATAGTTAGTATTAGTTATGATAAAAGTAGGCATAATAGAAGACGATGATTTTATACGCGAAAACGTTCAAAAATATTTGAATCGTCAGGATAATTTTATTTGCGAAATTGCCGAAGACAGCTTTGAAAAATTTTTACCGAAGCTTGCTTCGACGAAGGCCCCATAGATATTGCTTTAGCTGATATTGGATTGCCTGGAATTTCCGGAATAAATGGAATTAAAATATTGAAGCATGACTATCCGGGTATTAATATTATTATGCTAACTGTATATAATGATTCGACGAGAATATTTAATTCACTTTGTGCTGGTGCTTCAGGTTATCTTTTAAAAAATACTCCTCTTGAAGAAATTAAGAAAGCCATTGAAGAATTAGATAGCGGCGGTGCGCCAATGTCCCCCGAAATTGCCCGCAAAGTAATCGAATATTTTAACCCGAAGAAAACAAATAATTATCAATCAGCTTTAACTTCTAAAGAGAATGAAATTGTAAATCTAATGGTGGATGGTTTAAGCTATAAGATGATAGCCGATAGAATGGGGATTTCAATTGATACAGTCCGATTCCATATAAAGAATATTTATCGAAAACTTCATGTTAATTCTAAAGGGGAAGTTATTAGCAAATCACTCAAGGGGGAAATTTAGATTAAAGTTCATGATCAAGATTAAGTTAAAGTAATTTTACAAATCAAACACTCGCTCATTCATCCAACCAATCTTTAAATCTTGTAATCTTTCAATTTTATACCCAACATCTTTATGTAGTTGTGCTGCTTAATCTTATTCCTTAAAATTCCTCATCACTTTTTTGAAATCTTCTTCCGCTATACTAAAGACCAACTGATTGCTTTTTCTGTTATATGAGTTTGCAATAATATTTTATTAATTAATAAGGAGCTATAAATGAAAACAGGACTGAAACTTTTAGTGATGGTTACTTTAGTTTTTCTTTCGTATTCGCAAAAAACTAATGCACAATACTCAACTGATCCTTCATTTGGTATTAATGGAATTTCTAGTACCGGATTTGGAGGTGCTGGAGAACAAAACAGTGACGAACCATATGATATGCTTATTCAGCCAGATGGAAAAATAATTACCGCAGGAATAAGCGATGGTGCCGATGGTTATTTTATAGCGATGGCAAGGCATTTATCAGATGGAACAATTGATTCTGATAATTTTGGAGATAGTGGAAAAGTAAGAATTCATTTTGTTGCTCGTGATCAGGCAAATGCAATTGCCTTACAAGCAGATGGAAAAATTGTTGCTGTCGGCAGACAGGCAACTTCGAATGCAGGCAGTGCTATTACTCAATCTATTTATAGATTTGATTCTGACGGAAGTATTGATACAACATTTGGTGACCATGGATTTAGAGCTTTGAAATATGATGGTGTTTCTAGTGGAGAATTCTTCGGAATATCTATACAAACGGATGGTAAAATTTTAGCTGCCGGAAGTAAAAACGCAAATGCTCAGGGCGGCTCTAACGGATTTGGAGCCATGCGCTTTCTTCCATCTGGTGAACTCGATACAACTTTTGGTGTTTTCGGAAAAGCAACTATCTCTGGGCCAGTTTTATTTAATTGGGTTGGCTGCATTTTCCTACCAGATGGCGGAATAATTATGGCTACTTATTCATTTACCAATCAAGCCGAATATTTGATGGCTCGTATGGATAGTCTCGGAAATCGCGATACTACTTTTGGTGAAAAAGGTATTTTACAAACTGGAATTAATTTAACAGGAAATACAATTACAAAACTATTATTAACAAGTGATGAAAAAATTTTATTGGCTGGAACGACTGCTGATATGGGAACGGGACAATCTCAATTTTCAGTATTTCGTTTTTCATTAAATGGTTCAATTGATTCCACATTTGGAACAAATGGACGAACTGATATTAAACTAAGCAACAGTGATATACTTCATGATGTATCTATCGATGCTAATGGAAAAATATTATTGGTTGGTGCCTCTGCCGGTGGTTTTGGCTTTGCTGGCCTGGCCAGATTAAATAAAGATGGTGATATAGATACAACTTTTGCCCCGGGAGGTATATTTATAAGTGATTTAAATAATAATACCGGTACACATTATTTAACAAGAGCTATCCCGCTTTCTGATGGAAGCATACTTGCTTGCGGATATAATTTTGGAAGTGGGAGAGGAGATTTCTTACTTACAAAATATGTTGTAAATACGACTGGTGTTGAATCAACTAATATTGAACTGCCTAATAAGTTTTCACTTGAGCAGAATTATCCTAATCCATTTAATCCAACTACTAAAATAAAATACACAATTCCTTCCTCCGCCTTAGAGACGGGGCATGCCCCATCTGTACAACTACGAATTTATGACATTCTTGGAAGAGAAGTTGTAACTTTAGTCAACGAAAATCAGACCCCTGGAAATCATGAAGTAATATTTAATGCAAATGGATTAGCGAGTGGAGTTTATTTTTATAGATTAACTGTTGGTTCTTTTATAGAGACGAGTAAAATGATCCTACTTCGTTAAAGCTTCGAAAGATGGGATTACTACGTTAAAGTTTTTAGAAAATATTTTTTAGAAAAATTCAATATTCTTGGAATTTAAAATCAAAACTATATAATCCACCTTCTAAAAACATTAAAGATTAAGTAACAAAAATTTCGGTTTATTATAGAGAGATGGAGAAACTATTGCAATTAAAAAAATATTCAAGTATTAAAACTTGTTGGAGAGAATTTGATAAATCAAATTCTTACGAGTTCAACTCTTCTTTGTTAGATAAAGCATTTAATAATCCTCCAACAGCTAGTGTTGCAATAACACCAACAATTGTGTACCATGTCCAGGCAACTAGCTTTAGAGAAATGACGGTAATCATAATAAATATACCCGCCACAAAACCAGCAAGTGCATCTTCCTGCCTTGCCTTCTTCACTAAAATTCCGAGAAGAAAAGTACCGAGCAATCCACCATAAGTAAAAGAAGCAATACTTAATGCTATTTCAACTACTGCTCTTGATGAATTCATAAAAAATATTGCCGAAGCAACCAACAATCCTGCCCACATAATTGTAAACATCCTGGAAATTTTTAACTGCTTTGCATCGTCATCTCCTTTACCAAAAAAAGGATTATAAAGGTCCATCATTGTTGAAGAAGAAAGAGAGCTCATTGAGCCGGCAAGCGTTGACATCGCAGCAGCAAATAATCCTGCAATAATTAATCCCGTAACTCCGGGTGGAAGAACTTTAATTATGAACATTGGAAAAATTTCATCTGATTTAACATTAATCTTACCGTAATATGCGAACAGCATTACTCCTAAAACCAAAAAAATAGCAAACTGTATTATTACGATGATACCACTGCCTATAATAGCCTTTTGACTATCCTTTAAAGATTTAGTTGTTAAAAGTCTTTGGACAATTAATTGATCGGTTCCATGAGAAGCCATTGACAAAAAAGCTCCGCCAAGTATTCCGCCTATAAGCGTGTATGGCTGACTAAAAAATCCTGAAATGCCTCCTTCAAATCCCCAATTAACAATTTGAAATTTATTTGAACTTGATGCTGCGGTAATAACTGAATTCCATCCATCCGGTAAAAGCTTTAAAATAAAAACGATTGCTATAATTGCACCACCGAGATAAATGAACATCAAAATAACATCTACCCAAATTACACCTTTAACTCCGCCGGTATATGTATAAACGAGTGTGAGCAGGGCAATAATAATAATGGCAGTGGGATAATTAATATTTAACATCAGCTTTACTGGTATAGCAGTTGCAAAAAGACGGACCCCATCAGCAGCAGTTCTAGTAAATAAAAAAACGATAGATGCTAAAGACCTGGTTTTTCCTCCGAATCTATTTTCAAGATAAGTGTAAGCAGTTTTTAAATCTCCTTTACTGTACGCTGGAAGAAAAACCGTAGCAACAATAATTCTACCCAGCAAATATCCGAAAGTTACTTGAAGGAAATTTAAATTTGCTAAATATGCAAGCCCGGGAATTGAAATAAAGGTAAGTGTACTTGTTTCGGCAGCAACAATTGAGAAGCAGACTGCCCACCAGGGAACATTTTTAGATCCAAGAAAATAATCTTTAACGGATTTTTGTTTGCCGCCGGAAAAAATCCCCAGGGCTGCGGTACCAATAAGGAAGACAATGATTATTATATAATCTAGGCTTCTTCCTTCCAATAAATTAAACCTTCTTGCCTTTTAAATCATCGAAAGCTTCCTCAACTGTATCATAAACAGGAAGAACCCGATCGATTTGAGTAATTCGGATAAGTGAATGAACTTTTTCAGATGGTGCGGCAATCCGAATGCTGCCGCCGAGTGTGTTGATTAACCTATTGGCAACTAATATTGCGCTTAGGCCCGAGCTGTCACAGGATTCAACTTGACTTAAATCAATAATAAGCTTTGAAACACCTTGTATTTTGATTAGCATTGTAAATTCACCCTTAACCAGTCCGGAAACGCTGGTGTCCAGCCTTTTTTCATTCAGCCTGAATATTGTAACATCGTCAATTTTTTTGGTTTCAAAATTCATTTTTCTCGAAGTTCTATTTATTAAATATTCTAGCCTTAAACTTGCTATTTAATTTAATATCAATCAAACATTAAAAGAAAATTTAAGAAATTTTTATAAGAAATCTCGGAACTCTTTTCATTATCTACCAGTTGTACGTTATAATATTTATCTGCATGCTCTTTCGCAAACCCAACCCGTATTGGCACTTCAATCAAACTAGCCACGTAGCTGTAAAAAATATTTTCTTCACGGTTTAAATCTAAAACCACCTGGAAATCATAATCCGATAATTTAGAAACTAATCTTTTAGATGGAAGGTTAATACTATTTACATCATTCACGCCATGATCAATTACCTGCGGTCGAAACTTCATGGGAATTAAGCTGACTTTAAAATCATAAGTGAATATAGTGGCTTTCTTTTTTGCTTCGGCAAGACCTTCAAGTACTTTCAATGCGTGATGAAAGTCGGATTCGTTTTTCGGCATAAGAACCAAAAACGCAAAAGATTTTCTAAAAAACCCTTCAAACGATCTTGTGCTGTACTTGTGATCTTTAAGCTGCCACTGAACAACAGCGTTTGATATTTTTTGTTTTATTGTATTAATCATTTTTCAGCTTGGCTGAGTAAATTTAAAAATTCATCTTCATTTAAGATCATTACATTTAGAGATTTTGCTTTTTCTAATTTAGAGCCTGCACTTTCACCTGCTAGAACATAGTTAGTATTTTTACTAACACTGGAAGTAACTTTACCGCCTAGGCTAGTTATTTTTTCAGACGCTTCTTCTCTCGTAAACTTAGAAAGAGTTCCAGTTAAAACAAAAGTTCTACCGTTAAATATAGCATCATGTTTTTCCTTTTGTTGTGCTGCAGCATCTTTTTCGCTTGAAAAATTGAGTCCGTGCTTTTTTAATCTTTCTATTATTTTTTTATTAGTATCTTTTTCAAAAAAGTTTATTACACTTTTAGCTATGCTTGGCCCGATTTCATGAATAGAAGTTATTCTTTCTTCGGAAGCACTCATCATTTCATCAATTGAAGAAAAATCAGCAGCTAATTTACCAGCAGCACCCGAGCCAACGTATCTTATTCCTAACGCGAATAAAACTTTTGAAAATGGTTTTGATTTACTGCTTTCAATTGAATTAAGTAGATTATCAACGCTTTTTTCTCCAAGCCTTTCAATTGCAATTAGCTCATCTCTTCTATTTTTTAAATCATAAATATCGGCATAAGTAATTAAAAATTTATTATCAACAAAAAGATTAATTAATGCCTCACCTAAACCTTCAATATCCATTGCACCTCTTGCTGCAAAGTGAGCAAGTCTTCCTTTAATCTGTGCCGGGCATTGAGTGTTTTCGCAATAGTAAGCCACTTCCCCTTCCGGCTTGAATAATTTTGTTCCGCAGACCGGACACTTATCCGGCGGTTTTACCTTCCTGCTGTTTTTATTTCTTTCATTTAATACAACCGAAACAACTTTTGGAATCACATCCCCGCCTTTTTCAATTACAACTTTGTCACCTTCTCTTATATCTTTACGTAAGATTTCATCATAATTGTGAAGTGTTGCGCGGCTGATAGTTGAACCGGAAAGGAATACCGGCTCAAGCTCTGCTACCGGAGTAAGAGTTCCTGTTCTTCCAACCTGCCAGGTAATTTTATTTACTTTTGTAAATGCTTGCTTAGCTTTGAATTTAAAAGCAACTGCCCAGCGGGGGGATTTTGCAATGCTGCCTAAAATATTTTGCTGGCGAATAGAATTTACTTTTATTACAGCGCCGTCAATTTCATATTCAAGATCATTTCTTTTTTCCTCCATTTTATGGCAGATCTCAAGCGCTTCTTTAATATTCTTACAAAGTTTGGTTTCAGAGTTAACTTTGAAGCCGAGCTTTTTAAGTATCTGTAAATTATCTAGCTGGGATTCCAACTCTTGATCTGGGCTTACTAAAGTATAAACAAAAATATTAAGCGGGCGCCTTGCGACAATTTTAGGGTCCTGCATTTTTAAAGTTCCGGCTGAAGAGTTACGCGGATTGGCAAAAAGCTTCTCACCATTTTCTTCGCGTTCTTTGTTCAGTTTTAAAAAGTCATCGATATTCATAAAAATTTCACCGCGGACTTCAATATCCTTTAAATCGTATTTTAAATCTTTATAATTCTTAAGCTTTAATGGAACTGCACGAATAGTTTTAACATTTGTTGTTATTTCTTCACCTATAAATCCATCACCGCGCGTTGCAGCTGTTTGTAATAGACCATCTAAATAATGAATACTTACGGATGCACCATCAATTTTTAATTCAACAGAATATTCAATATTTTCTTCATTTGACAATCCTTCTTGAACTCTTCTATCAAAATCAAAAAGCTCATCTTCATTATAAGTGTTAGCAAGGCTTAACATAGGGATTTTATGCATAACCGGTTTAAAATCTTTGGTAAGATCTTTGCCAACTCTTTGTGTGGGTGAATCCGGAGTAATTAATTCGGGGTTTTCTGTTTCAAGCTTTTCTAGTTCTTTAATCAGATCATCATATTCTTTATCACTTATAGTTGGTTCCGCAAGAACATAATAATTATAATCATTTTCATTTATCTGGTGACGAAGCTCTTCAATTCTTTTTTCAACTTTCGACGGCATACTAATTATTACCCATAAATTCTGATCTTGTTAAATATTGAATTCCTTTTTTATCTATTAAAACATAAGATACTTCGGTTCTTGGAGTAAATTTTAACGGCTTTTCATCCAGTTGAAGTGAAATATTCTTTGCTCTGCCAAATGCAATTTTATATTTCATTCCGGCTCTTAAGTTTTTTTGCGATTGAGGAAATAAAATAAATTCTTCTTCAAGAGTATCATCAATTACAATTCTTACCCAGGACGTATCAGTGGCTTTTATATTCAATAACAAGCTGTCAACAGCCGGAATTATTTTACTATTATTAATGTTAGAATTTGAATCTGAAATATTGGCAGTATTCATAGGCGGAGTTTCTTCAACATACCTTTGCTTGTTTTGATTATCTTTCTGCACCACTTCTCCTGCCGGTTTTTCGTTTATTATAATTTCATCTGACTTATTAAAGAAGATTAAATACACAAGAGCGGCTAAAACAAGAATTACAGCGACAAGTATTCCAATAGCTAAATTCTTCTGCGAAGAGCTTGAAGATTTTTTTGCTGCTTTATCATCTTCAATAATACCGTCAAATGAAGTTGCTGCTGGAACTGGTGTGGATACAGGTTTTTCAATTGCAGGCTGTTCAATTGCTGGTTTTGGTATTGGTGCATTTTTCCCAACAGGAATTTCCGGTTCAGGGCTTTTAATTTCTTCCTCTTCGGAATATAATTTCCCATGCCTGGCGGCATCGAATTTTTTTAAAGTGACTACTGGATCAAGTCCAACAATATTGGAGTAATCTTTTACAAATGCTTTTACATATATCTCAGGAAGAAATGAAAAATCACCGATCTCCATTGATTCCAAAAATTTTATGTCGATGCGAGATTTAGCAGCAACTTGCTGAATTGTTAATCCGCATTTCTCTCTCGCAGTTTTTAACTCTTCTGCAAATTTATCAAACATATTTCTTTATAGATTATTAGTTTAAAAAAATTATTAGCAGTAATATTAAAATGAGCTATTTAAATTCAAAAGTAAAAAATCAAAATTCAAAACGGCTTACTGTCTCAAAAGCAAATTAAATCATCAACTCTGCTTGACAAATCTACTTTTTAAGAATGCTATCCAAACACAAAATAATTTTAATAACTTATTCTATTCTAACCAGCTTTGCTGCAAAGGCGCCATCCATTTGATGAATATGCGGTAGAGTTTGAATACACCCATTTTCATCAACTATTTCTTTAGGGAATTCTTCGGCAGCATTTTTCAAAATGAAATGTGGATTTTGATTTAAAAACTTTCTCACTATTTCAATGTTTTCTTCCGGTTCGATTGAACAGGTGCTGTAAACAACCGCACCATCCTTTTTAACTAGTTCGGAAGCTTTGATCAGCAGATTATATTGAACCTCATTCATCCTTCTTATATCCAGCAAATCTTTTTTCCATTTGATGTCGGGTTTTTTTGAAAGTGTCCCGGTACCTGAACAAGGAACATCCGCCAGTACCCTATCATAACTTGCAGGACGAAAGTTCGGATGATCAGGAGATAAATCTAAAGCATCAGCGGTAAAACTCTTTATAGATTTAAAGCCTAGTCTTTTAATATTTTTTTCAAAAAGCTTTAATCTGCTTTCATATTTATCAACGGAAAATATGAAACCTTCGTCATGCATAAGTCCGGCTAAATAAACAGACTTTCCGCCTGGTGCGGCGCACAAATCCAATACATTGTGGCCAGGTTTAGCATCTAAAAATCTACATGCTAAACCAGCACTTTCATCCTGAATATTAAAATAGCCTTCGCCATAATATTCCCAGGCAGTAATGTTAGTTAAATTTTGCAGTTTAAAAAATTCAGGCAAGTATTTACCTTGTGAATATTTTAAGTTGACAGAGTTTAATAATTTTTTAAATTCTTCAGGGTTGGTTTTTAAGGTATTTATTTTTAAAGTTAAATACGGTTTTTCATTATTTGCACTTAATAATTTTTCGGTGTCTTCTCTTCCGAATCTTGATAAATATCTTTTTACCATCCATGATGGATGTGAATAATAAGCAGTAATATACCCAACTAAATCTTCTTCAGGATCTGGGTATCTAATCGCATTTTTACTGCGGATAATATTTCTTAAAATAGCGTTTGTTAAGTCTGCCGGTTTTTGACCCTGGAGCTTTTTAACAAATTCAACTGCCTCATTCACAGATGCATGGTCAGGCACTCTATCCAAAAATAATATTTGATATAATGCAACCCTCAAACCGTTTTTTAAATTCGGAATTGCTTTAGAAAATTGGCCTTTGTAAAAACCGTTCAGAACCCAGTCAAGCCGTCCCATCCACCTAATCACTCCGTGAACAATTTCATAGAGCAAGGCTTTATCAGCACCGCTCAATTCACTATTTCTCATTTCATTATCTAATAACTTCTCCAGGTATGCATCTGAGCGTTCAACTCTATTCAGTATTTTAACAGATAAACCTCTAACCCCTTCATATAGATCTACTACTTTATGCTCATCAAATTGAGTTGACATTAATACGGATATCCTCTCTTTCGTCTTTCCTTTTTTGTTAAATCGAATATTTTTCTAAACAGCTTTTCTTCTGCATCGGACATCTCTTTGCTTCTTCTTGCCAAAACTCTCTTCCCGGTTTCGATACTTTTATCGATATCATAAGTTGTAACCGCATCACTGCCGCCCCAGGAAAATGAAGGAATATATTTAGGCGGAAATCCCGATCCAAAAATATTACATGAAACTCCAACTATTGTACCTGTATTAAACATTGTGTTGATGGAAGTTTTAGAATGATCGCCCATTATCACACCGAGAAATTGAGAACCGCTATCAACAATTTCTCCGTTCACATATACTTTTACATGACCATAGTTATTTTTCAAGTCGCTGCAATTTGTATCAGCACCAATATTAACCCAGCTTCCCAAATAAGCGTGCCCTAAAAAACCACTATGCTGTTTATTTGAATAAGGTAAAATTATGGTGTCTTCAATCTCTCCGCCAACCTTACATACCTGTCCAACACTAACATTCTCATAAAGACGTGCACAGCTTTTAACCTGTGTTGCTTCGCCAACGTAAACTGCACCTTCAATAACCGAGTTTGAATATATTTTAGCTTTCTTATCTATATATACCGGCCCTGCTGAACCGTCTATAACTGCACCGGGTTTTACAACTACCTCTTCATCAATAAAAATATTATCTCTTTCAACAAGATGAACTCCGTCATAAACATTCCCGAGGATGTTATTTTTATTCGAAATCTTTTTCGAAATCATTAACTGTTCAAAATCGCTTCTAAGCTCTGAAGCATTATAATTGGTAATATTCCATATATAATCAATGCTTTTAACATCCACTTGTTCTTTGGGAAGTCCATCAAAATTTGATTCGCTTAACAGATCATTCAGGTTTGATTGAATCTCTTTAAACTTTTTCCCGGACACTCTTGCTGCAATAATAGTCTCTCCATTTATGTAAAGAGTATCTTTTCCGGTTAACGGTATTAATTTTGCCATATTTGGCGGGGCTAAAATTCTGCCATTAATGAAAAGACATTTTTCATCATTTATAATGTTAACATCATGACCTGGATTTTTTATTCGAACAAAATGTTCTAAGTATGGCCTGCAGTGTAATGAGTATTTGACATCAGGATAAGCCCTGAGAATTTTTTTTCTCAAACTATTAATCCCGCAAACAAGATCATAAGTCGGCCTAGAATAGATTAATGGTTCGAGCCTGTCGTGATAAATATCCTCAAAAATGCAAAGCTGCATAGATGTGAATTCCTTTAAATATTTGGTTTTTAATTTAATATTTTTTGAGGTAAGAATCTTGAGCAGTTTATGAATTCTTTAGGGTAAATGCTTCTATTATTTGAGTAGAACTATTTTAGCATTTCAACAATGGACAATTTATAAATTCATTTTCTCTAAGAAATTAGGTTTATTCATAGAAAGGTATTGAAATTTGGGTAAATACAGTGTTAATAATTTTTCACAAGCTGTCCGCTGATTCTCAGCAAATCCGTTTCAGCATTTTTTGCTTCAAATTGTGCTGCAACCAACCTGCTTTTAGCGTTAATCAATTGCCTTTGTGTTTCTCTAAATTCTAACGGTGTGGTGCTGCCTAATTTTAATCTTTCCAAACCTATTGATACATTCTCTTCCGCTACTTTGTAATTTTCCGATTCAAGTGTTACTAGCTTTATGCTGCTTTTATATTTTTCAAATGCGTTCGAAAGCTGTGCATCAACAGAATTTTGAACCTGGTTTAGATTCAGTTCATTTATCTGCTTAGATATTTCAGCATTTTCAATTGAGGTTTTAGTGCTAAGTCCGTTAAAAAGATTTATTGATGCAGTTGCTCCATAGTAATAACCAAAACTTTTATTGCTTTGAACAAATCCAGCTTCAGATGATGATTTTGAAAAATCATAACCGGCATTTAAACTAATTATTGGGAAAAGATCACCACGCGCTAAATTCAATTCCGAATCGGAAATGTTTTTATTTTGTCTGGCAATAATTAGTTCGCTATTGTGTTCGTCCGTCAGTGGTTTCAATTCATCTAATGAAAGACTTTCGTTAATCAAAATAGTATCTGCCACGCTGTAATCTGCGGTTACGTTTTCTCCCATTAATTGATTTAATAAAATTTTTGCCTGCTTTAATTTCAACTCTTCGGAAAGCAAGGATGATTTGTCTTCGTTTAAATCTACTTGCGCCTGCAGCAAATCGAATTTAGAAGCAGAGCCAAGCTGTTTTTTATCCTGAGCAATTTTTAATCGTTCTTCAGAAATTTTTATGCTTTGATTTAACACTTCCAAAACTTGCTGTTCACGAACAATATCATAGTAAGTTGAAATAATTTTTGAAATATTATTTTCTACTTCTGCTTTTAAATTTACTTCTCCTATTTTTTTTAACTCTTTAAGACGGTCTAAGTTTGCAAACATTTTAAGACCGTCAAAAATAGTCCAATTCAATCCTATGCCTGCTGTGTAGTTGGTAGATTTGGCCCCGGTTCTATCAACAACAGTTCCATTTAAATAATTTTGCTTAGTATTGTTAGTAGTCTTAGTAAATGATCCGTCGGCATCAAGAGAAGGTAAGAATCCGGCTTTACCTACAGAAGAATTATTATCAGCTATATCTCTTTCATTCTTTGCAATATTTATTGAATAATTATTTACTAACGCTGTTTTTATAGCATCGTCAATTGTCAGCATCTTTTGCGAAAAACTATTTGAAGATATAATTACAGATAATATTAATGAAGGAAGGAAAATTTTTGTTTTATAAGCCATATTTATTATTCAATAATTTGAAACACGATTAGCTGAAAAATTATTACTCTTAAAAATCAGTTTAAAATCTATTTGTCAACCAGCTGAATATCTTTTTCTCCAATAGAAATCTCTTGTTCTGTTACATTTGAAACTGTGGCTGTTTTTCTTGAAAGATAAGTATAAATTGCCGGGATAACCATTAATGTTAAGAACGTTGAAAATATTAAGCCGCCGATTACTGCAATACCCATTGACACTCTGCTTTCCGACCCAGCACCTAAAGCAAGAGCAATTGGAAGTATTCCAAGAATTGTTGATAAGCTTGTCATTAGTATAGGCCGCAGCCTTGCAACAGCTGCATATTTAATTGCTTCAAGCCTATTCATTCCTAATGCTTTTCGCTGATTAGCAAACTCAACAATTAAAATTCCATTTTTAGTTACCAGGCCAATAAGCATAATGATTCCAATCTCGCTGAAAATATTTAAGGTTTGATTGAAAAACCAAAGTGAAAATAATGCCCCGGCTAAAGCTAATGGAACCGTTAAAAGAATTATAAACGGGTCTCTGAAACTTTCAAACTGTGCAGCTAAAACAAGATATATTAATCCCAACGCGAGTAAAAATGCAAATGCTAAGCTTGATGAGCTTTCTGCATAATCTTTTGAAGGGCCGTCTAACGCTGTTGAAAATGATTCATCCAAAGTTTTTGAAGCAACATCATCCATTGCTTTTATGCCGTCGCCAATTGTTTTACCTGGCGCTAAACCCGCAGAAACAGTGGCTGACACATATCTATTAAATCTGTATAATTGCGGAGGAGTACTTTGTTCAGTTAATGAGATAACGTTATCAAGCTGAACTAATTCCCCCCTGTTGTTTTTTACATAAAGTGATCTTAGATCAATAGGAGCATCTCGTTTTTCACGTGAGAATTGCCCTATGACCTGATATTGCTTTCCATCCTTAATAAAAAATCCAAACCGCTGCCCGCTGAATGCGGCTTGAATTGTTTGTGCAATATCCATTGTAGAAACACCGATATCTCTTGCTCTTTGTCTATTAATAGTAAGCTTCAATTCCGGCTTATTAAATTTTAAATTTACATCTACAATAGAAAAAGTTGGATTCGCTCTGGCTGCATCCAGGAATTTGGGAAGCACATCCTGCAGCTTTTTAAAGTTTGGAGCCTGAATTACATATTGAACCGGCAAACCTCCTCTTCTTCCACCAATAGTCTGCGGCTGTGTGACGTAAACACGAGCACCTGTTAATTGTGAAATATCCTTATTTATATCATCAGCAATTTGCTGCTGTGATTTATCCCTTTTATCAGGATCAGTTAAAATAATTGCGCCAAATCCTGAATTGACCGAACTTGATGCGCCAAATCCAGGAGATGTTACGGATATTATTGCTTCTTTTTCCGAACCAAGTGAATCATCCAAAACTTGGATTAGATTGTCCATAAAGTTATTCATATAATCAAATGAGGCGCCTTCAGGTGCTGTGGCTGAAAGTGATAATCGGCTTCTATCTTCTAAGGGAGCTAATTCAGTTGGGATTAATTTAAAGAAAATAACTATTGCAATTAATGAAACCACCATTACTAACAACGAAGCCCATCTGACATTTAGAAATTTTTCTAAAGAGTTTTTATAAATATTATTCATCTTTACAAAAAACGGTTCTGTTTTATTGTAAAACCAATTGTGCTTTTCTCTTCTTTTCAAAATTTTTGCGCTTAACATAGGAGTAAGTGTTAATGCTACAAAAGATGAAATTATTACAGAACCTGCTATCACTATTCCGAATTCTCTAAATAACCTTCCGGTGAGACCTTGAAGAAATATTACAGGCAAAAATACCGCGGCAAGCGCAACCGTGGTTGAAACAACAGCAAAAAATATTTCAGCGGAACCGCGTTTAGCTGCTTCAGCGGGATACATTTTGTTTTCTATTTTAGTGTAAATATTTTCCAATACAACAATAGCATCATCTACCACTATTCCAATTGCAAGCACAATTCCAAGTAATGTTAAAACATTTATTGAAAAGTCTGCGGCATACATAATGAAGAATGCCCCAATGAGTGAAATTGGAATTGCAATAACCGGGATAATTGTCGTACGCCAATCGCGAAGGAATAAAAATATGATTATGACAACCAGAGAAAATGCTAAGAATATGGTTTGTTTAACTTCTGTGATTGATGCTTTAATATATGTAGTAACATCAAAACCAATTCCTGTTTTAATATCGGAAGGTAAATCTTTTTTTATTTGTTCTACTCTTTTATAAAATTCATCGGTTATTGCAATATTATTTGCACCAGGCTGTGCAACCAATACTACACCAACCATTGGGATACCATCCCTTTTCAATACCGTCCGTAAATTTTCGGCATCTAACTCTGCGCGTCCAATATCTTTGAATCTTACAATACTCCCATTTGCGGAAGAGATTATTAGGTTATTAAATTCATCTTCGGTTTGCAATCGCCCAATTGTACGAATGGAAAGCTCAGTATTATTCCCTTCAATTGAACCGGTTGGCAATTCAACATTTTCACGGTTCAAAGCATTCTTAACATCAAGTGGAGTTAAGTTATATGCGGCAAGTTTCGCGGGATCCATCCACAAACGCATGGCATATTTTTTCTCACCCCAAATTTGAACATTGCTGACACCAGGTATTGTTTGAAGCCTTTCTTTAAAAACATTGTTGGCAATTTCTGTAAGCTGCAGAAGATTTCGAGTATCACTTTGAATATTTAAAAACACAATCGGCGAAGCGTCTGCATCCGCTTTAGATACAATTGGAGATTCTACATCCGGCGGTAAATTACTAATTGATCGTGAGACTCTATCACGAACATCATTTGCTGCCGTCTCAAGATCAACATTAATATCAAATTCAACGGTTATTGTACTTCTTCCATCCCGGCTTGTCGAAGTTAGGGAGCGAATGCCTGCAATACCATTTATAGATTCTTCAAGCGGTTCAGTAATTTGAGATTCAATAACATCTGCATTAGCACCGACATAATTTGTGCTTACAGTGATAACGGGTGGGTCAACAGAGGGATATTCACGGACTCCAAGAAATGTATAACCCAAAATTCCAAAAACCAAAATTACAATTGACATTACAATTGCCAATACCGGTCGTCTTATGCTGAGTGATGATAAACTCATAAATATTTACTTAATTAAATTCTGTAATTGAAACTTCAGCACCAGGTTTTATTTGCAGAATTCCAGAGATAATTAAAGTATCGTTTGGATTTAATCCGCTTGTAATTTGAACATATTCGTCTGTTCTAATTCCCATTTCTACATTCTGCTGTGCAACTTTTCCTGATCTATAAATGTAAACTTTCTGTCCTTTTAATTCCGGCACTATTGCTTGAGTGGGAACCAACAATGCGTTATCAATTTTATCTAATATTAACTTTACATCGGCAAAAGAACCGGGTAAAATTCTTCCAGCCTGATTTGAATAAATTGCTCTTATTTTTAAAGTTCTTGTAACAGGGTCAATTTTGGGTTCAATTGCATAAACTTTTGCATTATAATTTTCTTCATCACCAACAACTCTAAAATTTATCTGATCGCCAACTTTTACTGAACCGGAATATTTTTCAGGAATTGAAAAATCAATTTTAATGGGATTGATATTCTGCAAACTTGCAATTACTGTTGATGGAGTTATATAGCTTCCTTCACTTACATTTTTAAGGCCCACTATTCCATTAAACGGAGCCTTAATTTCTGTTTTGTCAATTTGTGCTTTTATCAAATCAACTTCGGCTTTACTTACATTGAATTGATTAAGTGCATCATCATATTCTTCCTGGCTAATGGCTTCTTTTTCAAATAATTTATTCTGCCGGTATTCTTTATCTTTCAGCAATTCATACGTATATTTTTCTCTCATCAATTGAGCTTGAAGTTCGGCATCATTTATTTTAACCAGCAGATCGCCTTTGTTAACACGGCTTCCTTCTTTAAATGCAATTTTAACAATCTTCCCGGAGACTTCACTTTTTAAGTCAACTTCTTCATTTGCCAAAACAGTTCCGCTGGTTAAAACATTGTTGCCAAGTTCCTGCGGTTTTACGATATGTGCTTTAACTGGAATCACTTGAATGGAAGCTGGCTTGGCTTGATTATTTATTGTTTCAGAAGAACCGTTTTTTTTGATTGCTATAAAAACTAACAAGCAATATTACAGCGATTGAGATAATGACTAACAAAAATTTTTTATTCATAAATGGTCAGGTTTTATTGTCTGCTTAAAATTGAGAATTTATATTATTGAATCAATTGAAAAAAATTGACTTACTAAAATAAAAAAAAGCCGGACAATTCCGGCTTATATCAAAATCTATTTTGAGGAAATAATTACAGTAAATTACTTCTTTGCATATTTTTTCTTGAACTTCTCAACTCTTCCAGCAGTATCTAATAACTTCTGTTTCCCTGTAAAAAACGGATGAGAAGCACTTGAAATTTCAAGCTTGACTAATGGATATGTATTTCCATCTTCCCATTTAATTGAATCTTCAGTTTGGATTGTTGACTTAGTTAAAATTGTAAAATCAGCGGAAGAATCCTGAAAAACAACGGGGCGATAGTTTGGATGAATGCCTTTTTTCATTTGATTAACACCTAAAAATTATACTTTCTTAAAAAATGTAGCAACAAATATAGACAAGTAATGATTTAAATCCAATGAAAAAATAAAATCGAAATTTTACTTTCTTTATTGTTTTTGATAAGAATTTAACAACTTTTCTCTTAATTGCTCAACTTCTTGCTTTTCTTCTTTACTCAAATTGACCTGCCTAAAATTTAACCCGCTCTTGCTTATTGCAAATGAAGCCTTCGCTGCAGGTGCATTTAAATGGCCTTGTAGAACTGCACCGTTAAGACTTCTTGAAGAAGATGCCAATCCTTCGGACTTTAATGAGTTATTAGCAAAAGGTTTGGTGCCTTTTTCATCAGAATCTTTTTGATCACTTTCACTTTTATCTTTTTTAAGGCTGTTGGAAATTTCTTTTCTTTCTTTAACAAAATCCTCAATTGAAATATCATTGCTTGAGATTAAATCGGTTCGTTCGCGAGGAGCTGCTAATAAAGGGTCATCTGAAATATTAGGTTTATTTTGAATCATAATAAACATGATGAACATAGCAGCAGCTAATACTCCAATTGGAATAAGCCTGGCAGGAGAAATAAAACTATCCCAAAATCCGGTATTAATTTTTTCTTTGCCCAAATCCCCCGAATTAATTTTTCTCATCAAATCTGCTTCAAAATTTTTCGGCGCATTAACTTCTTGAAGCTGATTAAGATCTTTAATCAAATCTTTATATTGCAAATCGTCTTTTTCCGAATCCATTTTAAACCTTCAATCTTTATATATATCCTTAAGCAATTTTTGTAATTGAGCTCTTCCTCTATTAATTCTTGATTTAACTGTACCGACTGTTATTCCGGTTATTTCGGCAATCTCTTCATAAGACATCTCTTGAACATCTCTTAAAATTACTACCTCCCTGTAAACCGGCGAAACTTTCTGCAAAGCCTTTTGAATAATTTCATCTTTTATTCCGCTGTCGGTCATTACATCCGGCCTATAGCTTTCATCGGGAATATCAAAATTTTCATTTTTATCTTCGCCAAATGCGTTAATAGAAAAAAAACTTCGCCGTTTTCTTTTTTGATATTCTGTGCGCGCTAAGTTCCCGGCAATGGTGTAAATCCAGGTGGAAAATTTTGCAACTGAGTTATAGGAATCTTTATATCTGTACACCTTAATAAAGGTCTCCTGAACTACATCTGTACACGCTTCATAATCACCAAGAAATCTAAATACAAAATTTGTCAAAGGGTTTTTAAATCTTTCAACTAAAATCTCAAACGCACGGACTGTGTTATTGTTTTGAAATTCTAGTATTAATTCTTCGTCAGTCAATTCCGCCAGAGATTTTTCCACCAAGTTTTCTTTATACTTTCCTTAAAATGAAATGTTTCCTTAATTGGACAATAAATTAAATAAAAATCTTTTCATATTTAAAATGAGCTAAAATAGCTTAAAAACAAACTTTATGGCTGTACTTTTTTATATACAAATTTAAAACAGATCTTTTATATCACCATTCCAGGGTTAATAGTCTATCGTGACACGTTTTTCAATAATTATTTCATCCATTCGGGATTTTAACTTTATTTATTTTATTATTTAAGTCTGAAGGACCGACATTATTATAATAAACATCTAAAACATAAAATTAAAAACTCCGAAGGAGTGATATTAACTTCCATTTGTAAACGGACAAAGTATATGTATTAAATTCTAGCTTAAAATTTCTTCGATCAAAATTGTTAATAAAACTTTTGGTTCCATCGTTGTAGTTTTAATTGAAAGATCTGCTTTTAATAAAGCTTTAACAACATTAAACAAATCTTCATCAGAATATCTTGAACGGGCTTTAAAATACTCTTTTAAATAAAAAGGATGAGTCCCAATGCTTCTTGCAATTTCATATTCTGAACCACCCTTTGCTTTTAATTCATTTAACCTGGCAAGCTGTGTAAAATATCTTGTCAGCATATAAACAATTTGAATGGGCTCGCTTCCTTTTTCTAAAAGATTATATGAAATTTTTAATGCTTTTGTTTTGTCTTTTTCAGCAAGAGCATTTTGAAGATCAAAAATATTAAATTCTTTAAGTGAAGTGGAAAGCGACTTGATTGCTTCAAGAGTAATTTCTTTTTCATCAGCAAGAAAAATAAAAATCTTCTCCAATTGTGCTTCAAGCAGACTTCTGTTTTCACCCACAATATCAACTAATAATTGCGCATTCTCTGAAGTTAAGGTTCTTTTGTTTTTAGTTGAATAATCGATGAGCCAATTAATTAAGCTGCTTCCTTTTAACTCCTTGGCTTCAAAAATAAAATTGTTTTGAAGAAGAGATTTATATGGTTCGGAATCTAAACTTGAAATTTTGCCTTCATGCGTTATAATTAAAGTAGTAAAATCAACCGGAGATTTTAAGTATGATGTAAGATTTTTTTTATCTCTAACTTTTTCAAATTCTTTGAATATAATTAATTTCTTCTCGGAGCTAAAAGGAAAAGTTGCGGCAAAATTTAAAACTTCATTTAAGTTTTTACTTTCACCATAAAAAGTTTCCTTATCAAAATCGGAAGTAATAAACGGCTCCATTGCATTTTGAATATATTTAACAGTATTATCAATACTGTAGCTGTCTTCTCCAAAGAAATAATAAACCGGGAGAAAATTATTTCTCTTTAAATTTTTAACTGCTTCAGAAATTTGCGGAGCAGTTTTTCTACTCTTTGCCATTTTTAATTTTTAATATTTCGTATTTAAGTAAATGCGCGAGGGAGAAAAATAATCAAATTGATTGTTTATTGAAACAGAATTGATTTCATAAATTTATTGAGGAGACACTTTAGTGAGCCTGCCACAATATGGGAGTCTATATTGAAAAGCAATTTAAAATTGAAAATCACAAAATTTTAGTTTCCGATTTCAGATACTCCACCGGAACGTCTCTACATTTAAAAATAAAAACGCCCCGTAAAAATTCGAGGCGTTTGTAATTTAAATATTGCATTAAAAAATATGCTTTAATTATTTTAACATAATCATTTTGGAAGCAATAATAACATTTCCGAAATCTATTGTGTAAATGTATGTCCCGGAAGAAGCCGATGCACCATTCTCCATCAAACCATTCCATATCACTTCATAAAAACCTTTATTACCTACACTCACAGATAAAGTTTTTATTAGCTGACCAAGTGTATTATATATTTTAATTGAAACAAGTGAGTGCAAATCTGCCGGAGAATAAAATCTAATTGTTGTTGATGGATTAAATGGATTGGGATAATTTCCTATAATTTTAAATTCTTTTGGATTAGAAACATCATTTTTTGTCTGCTCATGTTCTTCAACAGAAGTTGCACCGCCACCGGTAAAGCTTGTAAATGGAGTAATCACACCATAATCCGTACTTAATTTCACAATTTGATTTTTTATGGTATCTGCCATTGGATCACCGTAGGAAAATGAATAATACTCAATTAAAAGGTGCTCGATCTTTTCCTTTGCCCAAACTTTAGGTAAGAATTTATATTTAGTCGCCTCAGAATCAGCTAGGGATAATTGATACTGATATTCAACAGGTGTACCAAATGCTTCTCCTTTAAGTGAAATACTTGTATTTGAAGGTTGGGTATATCTTCCTGAAACAATCATCTGACTGCCTTTATAAAGATTTGGAAGCGGATCAGGGAACACTTCTTTTATTGTTGTGCTGTCCTCATATGAAATTTTTGAATTTAGTAAAACAGGGTTTCTAATTTGTAAATAGAAATCAGTTATTACTTCTTCCAACTGGCTATTTTCTAGAAAGGTAGATACACCATTATTTTGATTCGACAGTAAAGTTAAAAGCTGATAGTTGACATCTGAACCAACACCAAATGAAAAAACTATTACTTTTGATTCTGCTTGTTGAATAAGAGATTTTATATGCTCAAGTAATGAATTGGTTTCTGTAATACCTGCAGTCGGTTGTCCATCCGTAAAGAAAATAATAATATTTGCAGTACTATCATTAGAAGTTGAGAATTGAGGAACCGCCGTATCAAATGCACCCGAGATATTTGTCAAACCATCCGCATTTAACGTACTAATATAATTGAGTGCCGCGTCGCGATTTTCTGCATTATAAATTACATGTTCATTTTGAAAGCTGCTTATGTTATCCGAAAAATCAACGATGTTAAATTTATCGCCCTCATTTAAATTGTTAACTATGAAATCAGCAGCACTTTTAGCTTGATCCATTTTCTCACCATACATGCTTCCTGAACGATCAATTATTAATGTGAAAATTTTGTTTATTACTTTTGTGTTCTGGCTTGGATCAGGTTCAGCAACAAACACAAAAAAGCCTTTCCCGATATTATCCGGCACTGTTGAATCAGGTTGAAAAGTGCTCAAGCTAAACAGACCAAGTTGATTCAAGCTTAATTGATAAGAGACCTGGTAATTATGTGAAGCCTGTGATTCATAAATTATTTTTGAAAGAAATGCAGAATTTCCATTGTTAACCAGAGAGTCGGCATTAATATTTTGAAGCTGGATATTTTCAATTGTCCTCGATGAAGAAAGATCAAATGTAAACTCCTGCTTATTTAATACATCTGTTTGGATGGCGGTGTAGTCATTTGGATATTCAAATTGAACCTGGCCAAATTTATACTTAAGAAATTCTACATAAGTCAGTTCAATTAATATAGATGAATCTACTGGTAATGGTTTACTAAAATCAAAATAAAGAGGCGTTTGACCAATATAATTTAAAAAATTCTGATTAGGCTCTCCGCCGCCAGGGAAAGTTGTGTCTTGCGGGGTTGCTGAAATAATAGCATTATACCACTTACCGCCAATAAACCATCGTAATCCTATAGCACTTGCTTCTTCAGGCAAGGGGAAAGCATATTTAAATGCTGTCTCATTCGACAACGTATTTTTAAATAATTGTGTGGATTTTATTATAGCTACCTGGTTTTCAACATTAACATTTACAGTTGAAGAAATTAATTTCAGGTAAACCCCTTCTTTTGCATTTACTACCCCAACACCATTTGCAAAAATGTGAGTAGTAAAAAGTAAAAAAACAAAAAATATTATTAAATTTTTCATTTGAATCCCCGCTTTAATTGTTTAAATAGAAGTAATAAATTCAATTCTAAGTTTAAGAGATTTTAACTTTTTATAATTAATTATAAAGCAGTTTTTTTATCATGCGAGACCCCAATACCTTTTTATTTCCATCTTTAATCTACAATTAATGTGACTAATTATCCACTAAATATTTATGACTACCTGACTTACTTTAAACAAAAAATAATTCTATTAAATTTTAAGCAAGTAAAAGGTTTAACAAAAAACGCCCCGAAAAATTCGAGGCGTCCTATTCAAAATATTTTAATGAAAATTTATACTATGGTCTTTTTTCTATTGTTACTTCTTCCATCACTACCTCTTTAACTGGCCTATCACCAGGGCCGGTTTTAGTTTTTCCAATTGCTTGTACTACATCCATCCCTTTTATTACTTTTCCGAATATTGAATAATGCCCGTTAAGCCAGGGTGTTGCAGCAAGAGTAATAAAAAATTGACTGCCATTTGTATTTGGCCCGGCATTCGCCATAGCTAATATTCCAGGCTCGTCAAAAATTAGTGAAGGAACTATTTCATCATCAAATTTACCGCCCCAAAAACTTGCACCGCCTCTACCTGTTCCTGTTGGATCGCCGCCTTGAATCATAAAACCTGCAATCACTCTGTGAAAAATTACGCCTTTGTAATATCCTTTTTGTGCAAGCCCTACAAAGTTCTCAACAGTTTTTGGGGCAAGCTTATCAAAAAGCTCCAATTCAATTGTTCCCATATTGGTTTTAATAGTTGCAACTAAAGTCGTATCGTTAGTTTTAGCTGTATCTGCCATTACTTTTTTCTCCGTTAATGTTGAATTATTTTTTTCTTCTTTCGGATTATTATTTGAAGCACATCCTAAAAAAAATAAAGTTACTAAAAAATATACTATAGTGTATCTCATCTTTACTCCTATGGTAGAATTACTTTAAAAAATAATAATGCTAATATAAAAACCCCTGCCGCTATACGATAGTAAACAAATGCGAAGGTTGTATTTTTTCTTAAATACTTTAATAGAAAATCGATTGCCAAGTAACCGCTTATTCCCGCAGCTATTGTAGCAATAATCATGTTAACTACTAAAGTTTTATCTATAAACGCTAAAGACTCATAAAGTTCAAGCAACCCGCTGGCAAGCACTGCGGGAATGCTTAGCAAAAATGAAAATCTAGCCGCATCTTCTCTTTTTAATCCTAAAAATAATCCGCCGGTGATTGTAGTTCCCGAACGTGATGAGCCTGGAATTAAGGCGAAACATTGTGCTATTCCTATTAATAATGCGTCTTTCAAAGTTATATCTTTAACCTCTTTTTTAAACTTTGCAGTTTTTTCGGCTATTGCTAAAATTATTGCAAGCACAATTAAGCTGCCGGAAATAACAAAAAGATTTTTAGTGAGCGCCCCTTCAATTATATGCTTGAATGAAAGCCCGATAATTACAACCGGAATAGTGCCTATAATTATAAGCCAGCCAAGCTTTGAAGAAAAACTCTGGTTCTGATATTTCACTCGCTTAGAAATGTTTTCATTTAGAAAAGAAAAAAATATTTGCCATATATCTTTCCAAAAATAAATGACAACGGCAGCTAAAGTCCCAAGTTGAATAACAGCGATAAATGCTGTCCAGTGTTCCGGGTGTTCACTGGAAATTACACCCATCAATTTTCCCGCAACCGTTAAATGCCCTGTGCTGCTGATTGGTAAGAATTCGGTTAGACCCTGGATAATACCAAGGACAATGGCTTCAAGAATGCTCAACAAGACCTCCTAAAATCTATATGTAATGCCTAATCTTACCCCTAAAGATAGTGTGTTTAAATTAACGTTATTATTATTGTTGACTATGTAATTATTTCCGTTTTTCGGCTCACCATTCAAATCGTATCTAATATCACCCCCGATATTTGCATAAACATTATCACTCAAAGCAGTGTTTCCGTCAACTCTAAAAAGCAAACCAAAACCTAAAGCTGAATAACTTGTAGCAATTGTTGATGTCTGCAAGGTCTCTTTCACATTTGAAACTCTAATTCCTAATCCTCCGCCAAATTTAAAATTATAGCCTTTTCCTTGTATAACATAGTAGCTGGTAACTGTGGGCATAATTATATTGTAACTAAAATCATAACTGCCTGATACATTAGGATAAGAATAAGAATTTAATAAATAAGCGACTTCCAGTCCCATTTGAAATGAGTTATTTAAATAGTATCCGCCTTCAAGTGAAAAGTTAACAGCAGAATTGAAACTTGGCAATTGTTGATAAACAATACCTCCAATGTAATCAGTTAAAGAAGGATTACTCAAATAATTTATTCCCATCCCGCCTCTAACTTCTACCTGGGCAAATGAATTGAAGGATAAAATAAAAAGCAGGACAACCATGGTAATAAATTTCATAAATCATCAACCTTTGTTTCAATCACCTTAAATAAATTATCATGCTGTTTATTAAGTACAAAAAAGAAAATTAAGCCTGAACCAACGAATAAAATGTACGAAATTATGTGTGTTAAAAACGCATAAGAAAGACTTATGATTTCACCAAAGCCAAAAAGCATAAGAGTTGATTTAGCCAATGTATGATAGGAGCCGGTTCCGCCGGGAGTTGGAATAACAACACCTATTCCGGCAATACTCATTAAAACCCAGCCCATTGCAAATGTAATTTGCGGCGATGCTATATTCTGCATGCCAACAGTGTAAAATCCAACGTAAGCACTAAGCGCATAAAGAAAATTTATTACTATGCTAAGAGCTAAAGTAATTATATAATTTTTTACTCCCTTGTAAACTTGCTAAACCCGGTAATCAACATTTCAAATATGTGTGCTGCTTTATGAGCAATTTTTTCAGAAAATTTTGATAAAAATCGTACAATAATTCCGTAAAATTTTTCCTTTAACTTTATTAACAAGTAAATGAATAAGATTAAACAACAAATTAAAAAAATTGAAATGTATAATGTTGATTTAAGCCAGGGAAAGCTGATATAAAGATCTGCACTTGCAATGTAAATGGAGATTACTACGGATATACCTAAAAAAATAAATCAATAACTCTCTCAAGTATTACGGTTCCAAACATTGAAGAACGAGAAAGCCTTTCCCATTTACCAACTAAAACAGCACGCGAAATTTCTCCTAACCGCGGGACAGCACAGTTAACTCCATACCCAACCATCAAAGCACCAAAAAGATTTTTAAGTGAGGCATTTGGTTTAACTGAATATAAAATCACTTTCCATCTAATTGCGCGGACAAAATGAGAAGCCATCATCACAATCATTAGTACGATAATCCAGAATACAGACGCTTGTGAAGTTCGTTCCAAAACATCTTCGAAATTAACATCTTTGAATGCTATATATAAAAACACTACTGTCAATATAAAAGAGAACGTTATATTCAACGCCCTTTTAAAATTTGATGATTTTTTTAATTCATCGGAGGTCAATGATTTTACTTCCTTCAGGTGGTGTTAATGTGAATTTAGATTCGGGAATTTTTTGATCCAGTTTGTAATTTGAAAGGCTAATTTCGAAAGTGCCCCAGCTTGGATAATCAATCCAGATTTTTTCAATTAAATTATCTTTATTTACCCAAAGTTCTGCCTTATTAAAATCAAGGTCGGAAATTTTTTTCGGCGTTAATATGATAACACCACTTTCTTCTTCTTGCGTACATTTTTTAGGATACTCATTTAATATTGTTTTAATTGAAAATGAAGAGGGATCATTCTGATCAAAATTATTAATAATGATTTTGTTTTCTTCTTCTTTAAAATTCCAAAAAGTTTTGCCGTCACAAACAACTATGTTTTTATCAAGTTCAACTCTAAATTTATTCCCTTCTCCTAAATATATTTTGCCTCTTGCAGAAGTTTTTCCGGCAATTTGATTGGAAGACTTTTGTATATTTAAAATAAAATCAGCAGACAGCGATTTATTTGTATTATATTTTTCTTGAACTTTTAATAATAGACCGCCATTATTTTGACCAAAGGCAATTAGAGTAAAAAATAACATTGCAATTACAAATAACGAATATAAGATTTGCCTTCTCATTTATTCCTTTTCATAAAAATGACGTATTAGACTTTCAAAGTTAGGATAAGGTTTCAAATATTAAAAGAATTAATATGTGAAATTATTAATTTATTTATACTGTCCTCGAATATTTTGCAGTATCTTCTTTTCTTTCAATATAGCCGTCAAAGTTCATTGCAATATTTCTAATCAGTAAACGTCCCATATTTGTTACTTCAATCTTGTCATTAGTAATATTTACTAATTCGTCTTCCTGCATTTCTTTTAAATTATTCAATCCAGTTGAGAAGTAATCTTTAAAATTGATTTTATATTTTTTTTCAATTGAAGAAAATGTTAATTCAAAATCACACATTAATTTCATAATTACATCTCTTCGCAGCAAATCATCATCTGTTAATTTATAACCCTTGGTAGTTGGGATAGTCTCGTTATCAAGTGCTGTATAATATTCTTTTTCAGTTTTATAATTTTGTGCATAAACTCTTTGGAGCTGACTTATCCCGGTTATTCCCATTGCGTATAGGTCTGCATCAGCGTTAGTGCTGTATCCTTGAAAATTTCTATAAAGCTTTTTCTCTTGAAGTGCTATTGCAAGTTCATCGTCTGGTTTTGCGAAGTGATCCATTCCTATAAAAACGTAACCCGCGTCTGTTAGCTTTTCAATTGTCATTTTTAAAATATTCAATTTTATTTCAGCTAATGGAATATCTTCTTGGTGAATTAATGCCATGTGTTTTTTCATCCATGGAACGTGGGCATAATTGAAGACTGCAATTCTATCAGGAGAAATATCAATTATTCTTTCAACAGTATCCTCAAAAGATTCAACAGTTTGGAATGGAAGTCCATAAATTAAATCTAAGTTGATGCTGTGAAAACCAAGTTCTCTAACCCAGGTTACAGTTTGTCTTGTTATATCTTCAGGCTGAATTCTATTTACAGCTTTTTGAACTTTCTCATTAAAATCCTGAACGCCCATACTAATTCTATTAAATCCGTTTTCACGTAATGCGGCAAGATGTTCTTTTGTTAATCCGCGGGGATCAATTTCACAGCTGTTTTCTGCTTTCTCTTTGAAATTAAATGACTCCTGGATGTAAGAAGCAAGATCAGCAATTTCATTTGGATTAAGATGAGTCGGTGTTCCGCCGCCCCAATGCAATTGAGAAACTTTTCTGTCTGTTAATAAATAGCTTCTAATCAGATCCATTTCCTTTTTTATATACTTGATATACTCGTTTACTCTATCTCTATTGCGTGTAATAATCATGTTGCATCCACAGAAGTAGCAAAGCGTATCGCAATAAGGAAGATGATAGTAAAGAGAAAGATCAGGAAGATTTTCACCGTAATTAGTTTTTACAATTTCATCAAGGTATTCTTCAGAGGTAAACTTTTCAGTAAACTGCGGCGCCGTTGGGTAACTTGTATATCGCGGCCCTGGTTTATCGTACTTCTTAAACTTCGTTAAATCTATTTCAAACATTTTAACACTCCTTCTCTTTATTTAACATCTTTGCGCCTCCGCTCCTTTACGGTGAAAGTTTTTGCTTTCTTCTTTTACAAATTGAACTAATGCTTTTGCATTTTCCGGGTCAATATCGGGAAGAATTCCATGCCCAAGATTAAATATATGCCCGCTTCCTTCTCCAAAAGAGGCTAATACTTTTTTTACTTCTTCCCTAATTTTATCTTTACTTCCATATAAGACAGTTGGGTCTAAATTGCCTTGAAGAGCGACCTTCTCGCCCACTTCATTTCTAACTTTTCCAAGATCCATTGTCCAATCGAGTCCAATAACATCAGCGCCGGCTTTAACTATTTTATCCATTCCATAGTGAACTCCTTTTGCGAAAACGATTACAGGCTCAGTATCTCTTTTTATTTTCGAAATAATTTTTTCAATATAATTTAGAGAGAATTCTTGAAAATCATTTTGCGAAAGAATTCCGCCCCAGGTATCAAATATCTGTACCGCATTGGCACCTGCTTCAATTTTTGCAGAAAGATAATCTGCAACCGCATTTGAGATTTTATCTAAAAGCTTATGGGCGAGATTTGGATTATTATAAATCAGCTTTTTAATTTCTGAAAAATTCTTTGAACCTTTTCCTTCAACCATATAAGTTAAAAGCGTCCAGGGTGATCCAGCAAAACCAATTAAAGGGACTCTTCCGTTTAATTCTTTTTTTGTTAATGAAACCGCATCAAGAACATATTTTAAATCCTTTGCGGCATCAATATCTTTTAATGATTTAAAGTCATCTTCATTCCTAATCGGATGCGGAAATACAGGCCCCTTACTTTCAACCATATCAAGATGCATCCCCATTGCTTCAGGAATAACAAGAATATCAGAAAAAATAATTGCTGCATCAACACCAATCAAATCCACAGGCTGAATTGTAACTTCGGCGGCAAGCTCCGGAGTTTTACACATTGTTAAAAAATCAGCTTTCTCACGAACCGCTCTGTATTGAGGAAGATATCTCCCGGCTTGACGCATAATCCAAATTGGAGTACGTTCTACTGCTTCCTTTTTGCACGCTCTTAAAAACAAATCATTTTTTAGTTTCAAATTATAATTCTCCTAATTACATTTTCTCTTTATAATACTCAACAATTGCATTTGCCAAGCCTTCAATCGTATATTCATCCGGCATTATTGTTACTTTCAAATTAGTTTTTTCTAATTCCATTTTTGTCGTTGGGCCAATTGCAGCCACATCAAATCCCTTAAAGTAATCTACCGGATTATTAATTTTCATAATCTCTAAAAAATTTTTAAATGTTGAAGGGCTTGTGAAAATAAATAAATCGGGCTTACTCTCTTTTAACTTTTCAACATAAGACTTTATTTTTTCTTCAGATGGAATAGAAACATTATAGACAGGTGCTGCTTTAATAATTGCCCCAAGCTTTTCTAGCTCATTCGGCAGTTCTTCTCTTCCAATCGCACTGCGCGGAATAAAAATTACTTTACCGTCAAGGTCATAGCTTGACAGTTCAATTATCACTCCTTCGCTGCTGAATTTCTTGGGAATAATTTGAACAGGTATTTTTAATTTCTCACAAGCAGCAGCTGTTTTAGTACCAACAGCAACTACTTTTATTTTTCTGAAATTCAACTCAACATTCAACTCGCCGCATCTTTTAACAAACATTTTAACAGCATGAGTTGAAGTGAAAATTATAAAATCAATATTATCTTTCTTAGAAATTATTTTATCAAACTGCTGCCAGCTATCAGGCGGGACGATATCCAAAGTAGGGATAATTATTACTCGCGCACCAAGCTGACTAAATATTTCACTCGATTCTTTTGATTGCTCTACAGTTCGAGTAATTACAATTGTTTTATCTTTTAGAGGAAACATCTTATTATCAATCTCTAAAAATATTCCGTGCAAAATAAAATCATAAATATTTTCGCGTTCTCCAAAATATTTATTTTCACTGTAATGCATTTCAATGCCGCGCGAGACCCCGCCATAAATGCAGCCTAAAATCAAATCTACGGCAAAGCTTTCTTCAATTTCCTTAAAAAGTTTTTCCGATTTACCGTTGCGAATAATTCCAACGAGAATATTCTTTAAATCATGATCTAAATTTAAAACATCTGCACAATGTTCGTTTTCTGCTTTTAGAGATTCTTTCTGGTAGATTAAAAAGAAATCCTGGTACTTCATCATGAACATATAAAGATGAATTACAAATGAATGTAAAGCATCAATGCTGTTAGATTCAGTTTTTATTTTTTCTTTTAGAGAAGAAATTAATTTCTCAAGTCGTTGGCCAATTATTGAAAAATATAATTCTTCTTTTGAAGTGAAATAATTATAGACAGTTCCTTTGGCAATTTTTGCAAGTTTTGCAACATCATCAACCATTACTTCATGATAATTCTTTTGCGAAAAAAGTAATGCAGCAGAATCAAGAATTCTTTTACGCTTTAAATTTTTTATTTCCTGTTTTGATTTTGTTTCAATCATTGTAATCATAAATCTTATCTAACATGCCAGCTATTTGTTTCCAAAACTTTGCCGTTGTTGGCATCAATTAACATTTCTTTTCCGCTGCCTCTGTATCCTTCAGAGCCTTGTGATTCAGATGAAGTTGAGATTATTTTCCACACATAATTTTCATATTTATCATTCCACACAAAATCTGTCTTCCAATTTTTAATTCCTTTTTCAAGCCCCTGAACTTCTGCAATTTGTTTAGCTTTGGATTCATTGATTGAATAGTCGCAATCGCCATTTGCACAATTTGGAATTCCATTTATTTTTTGGGCACCCACTAAATTTCCGGTTGAATCAACCATAAAAGAAATATTTTCATTAACAAAAGACTTGTCATCCATTTTGAAATTATACTTCATCAAATATTTCCCGTTAATTTCTTTACTATCTTTCAAATTCAATCATGAAATTACTTATAAAAAACTGTTCTCCGGTCATTGCAATTATTTGCTGATTCGATTTTTCAATAACATTATGAGGTATTTTCATTTCTATTTCTGAAGGACATCTGCAACCAACATTTAGTAAAAGAAAAATGAATATAGATAAAATAAATAATGAATTGTTTTCCCTTAATAATATTTTAAATAAATAATCACTTGTCATTTCGAATGAGTCTTCGAGTGAGAAATCTTTAACGATATTGGGAAAAAGATTTCTCCCTTTGGTCGAAATGACAATATTAAATTTACATTCCTTTTCTCTGCAAATTTGTTGTGATAATATTTTTTTTATTTGAATCACTTTAATCGAACGCTTTTATAAATTTCATCTAAAATTTCTTTAGCTCCTGCTTTCATTAAGTCTTTTGCAAGTTTTTTCCCAAGTTTTTCAGCATCTGCTTTTGCACCGCGGATTTTGCTTCTAAAAGTTAAAGTCCCATCGATAGAACCGACTATAGCCTCAAGATAAAGTCCGTTTGATTTTACTTCTGCATGAGCACCGATTGGAACCTGGCAACCGCCTTCTAAAGTTCGAAGCAACGATCTTTCTGCCAAAACAGCTTTATAAGTCGAATCATCATGCAAAGACTGAACAACTTCATCAACAAATTTATTATCTGAATTAATTTCAATTCCAAGCGCACCTTGCCCAACAGCGGGAAGCATTTCATCCGAACTAATAACTGATGAAATATATTTCTGAAGTTTTAATCTTTCAACTCCGGCACGGGCCAAAATAATTGCATCCCAATTTGATTTTAAAAATGTTTGAATTCTTGTCGGAACATTTCCCCGAAGTTCTTCCGTTTTTAAATCAGGACGAAGATGGAGTAATTGAGATTTTCTTCTTAGTGACCCAGTGCCAACAACCGCATTCTCAGGCAGTTTATTAATTGTCATTCCTTTTTTACGTGCAATTAAAACATCTTCAACCGGATGACGTTTTGAAACTGCTGCCAATTTTAATCCATCTGGAATTTGTGTCTGCAAATCCTTTAAGCTGTGAACTGCCAGATCAATTCTTCTGTCGAGTAATTCGTGTTCAAGTTCTTTAGTGAATAAACTTTTATCACCAATTTTAGAAAGAGCAACATCAAGAATTTTATCGCCTTTAGTTTTTATAATTTTAATTTCGACAGAAACACTTTTATTTTTTTTCTCAAGTTCTCTTTTAACGAAATATGCCTGCCATAAAGCCAATTCACTTCCGCGCGAGCCGATAATTATTTTTTGCTTCAAATTACTTTTCCTCTTCCGGTTTTTTATCAATGCCAAAAAACTCACGAATGACGCTTAATTTGATTGCCGCACTTTCTGAGTTTCCACTGGCTTCATTTATTTTTTTTAGTTCGACTGTTGAATGATGAAGAATTTTATTAATAATTCTTTTGGTTATGATATCCAGTTTTTCCTGGTCATCAGTTGTAAATCTATTTTTATTTTTTTCGACTTCTTCAGCACGAATACTTTCAAAAAAATCTCTGATGTTTTTTATTGTAGGCGCAACTTCAAGTGAATTATACCAATTGATGAAATTCATAACCTCTTCATGAATTATCGCTTTTACTTTTGGAATTTCTTCCTTTCTTTTAACCAAATTTTGTTCAACAATAATATTTAAGGAGTCGATATCATTATAAAATACATAATCGATTGATTTGACTGATGGGTCAATATCCCGTGGAATTGCAATATCCATCATAACCATAGAACCATAATCTCGTCTCTTCATAGCTGATTTTACATCATCATAAGTTAAAATGATGTCTGGAGAACTTGTTGCGCTTAATATGATATCATAATTATAAATTTCGTCCTTAAAATTGCTAAAAGGAATAATCTTAGCATTTAATCCTACGGCAAGCTTTTCTGCTTTTTCAATGGTTCGATTTGTAATTGCAAGTTTCCCTATTCCTCTATCTCTTAAGTGTTTAGCAGCAATTTCTCCAGATTCACCAGCTCCGATAACCAGAGCTGATTTTTTGGAAAGATTGGAGAATATTTTTTCAATTAATTGAACAGCAGCATAACTTACTGTGACTGCGCCTTCGCTAATTTCAGTTTCATTTATGGCTCTTTTACCAGCTTTGACTGCTGAGTCAAAAAGTCTTTTCATCAAAAATCCTGAGAAATTCATCTCATCAGCTAATTGGAATGAATCTTTGACCTGGTGATAAATCTGGTTATCTCCAATCAGCATTGAATCAATTCCGGATATAACAGAAAATAAATGTTCAATTGCTGAAACGGAAAAAAAGTTTATAAAATTTTCTTCATTAACAATGTTATTGGGTTTGTATTGAAGCAGCATTTTTTGAAGGTCTACATGAGTAACTTTTTGATCAACAGGAATACCATAAATCTCAGTTCTATTACAAGTTGAAATAACAAGGCCTTCGCTAAAAATTTTTCCCTTAGAATTTTGTATAAAATTTTTAACCTCTTCATCACTTAAATGAAGAGCCTCCCTCAAATCAACCGGGGCAGTTTTATGATTTATTGATATTCCTAAAAGATTCATGTTCTAATAAAAAGAATGAAAACTTTGTGCTAAAAAATTAGTGAGCATTGTTGATAAAATTGCAATTATAAAACCAAGTATTGAAAACGAAACTACTTTTTTACCTCGCCACTTTAAAAATATCTTGCTGAATATTCCTATCCCATATAAAACCCATACAAGTATGCTTCCTATCAGCTTCGGATCAGCATAAGAAAAATTTGGGAATTCTTTCGGAAGCCATATCATACCTATTATTATTGCAACTGTTAAAAGTGAAAAGCCGATAACAGCAGAATAGAAACTCATCTTTTCCAGAACTTCCAAATTCGGAAGTCGGTTAAAAATTAATCCAAACTTATTTAACTTAATATCTTTATATAGAATTAAATACAAAACACCATACACGGCAGAGATAGTCATGCCTGCATAACCTAAAAGCGCAGTTAAAACATGAGAGCCCAAAAGATGATTTCTTAAAACTTCTTTAACTTCAGTAAGATCTTTTATAAATAATGAAGAAATTACCTGGAATAGAATGGATAAAATAATTATGAAAGGACCGGTACCTCTAATATCGGTAACTAATTCAAGTATAAAATATGAAAAGCTTATTGCGAAAGCGAGCACAGTAAAAATTTCAAAAACATTCGTAATCGGAGGATGGTCAAATTCGATAGTCCTTGTTATAAGATAACTTATATGAAGAATTAACGTTAAAAAAAGAAAAAGTCTTTTAGAATTAGCAAAATTCTTTCCCCCCTTCATAAAATCATATGAATACAAAGTGAAAGTTAATATGTAAAGAAAAGGGAGTAGAATATTAAATAAATCAATAGCAGGTTTCATTTTTATCCTTAAACTGACTAACTGGTGCAAAATTAAATAAATATTTTAACTCAAACAAAAGAATATTTAATGACCTACAAGTCAGATTGTGAAAAAGTACAATTACTTTATTAAAAATAGGCTGTAATAATTGAATTTTTATCCCGATATTAGGGAACATTATTTGCTCATTAATTGACTAATATAATAAGATCACACAGAAAATAAGAATATACTTAGTTAACAAAACAATTTATGATTAATAAATTAAAAGAATTTGACAGACTTAATATAACTATCCTGCTTTTTATTTTAAGTTTTGTAAGTTTTGCATTATCTATCTTCCGGGTTATGTTAACACATTCTTATCATTATTTAACATTAAATTGGAATTTATTTTTAGCATTTATACCATGGGCTATAAGTACAATTATAATAATTTATAATCTGCGAAGTAAAAAAAGATTACTTGTAATTTTAATTTTATCATGGGTTGTCTTTTTTCCAAACTCACCTTATATATTAACGGACCTATTTCATCTAACACAGAGAGGCGGGGCTCCTTTGTGGTTTGACCTCGTTCTAATTTTATCTTTTGCCTGGACAGGACTGCTGTTCGGTATTTCAAGTCTTATGGATATTGAACAAGTTCTCCAGAACTACATGAGTAAAAGTAAAACGATGATTGCTACAATTGTGTTTCTATTTGTCAGCGGATATGGAATTTATGTAGGAAGATATTTAAGATGGAACTCATGGGACTTAATAGTGAGTCCGTTTGCCGTACCTCATGATATTCTATCAAGTATAGTTCACCCTGAATATCATATGCGTGCCTGGGGAACTACTTTATTTGTAGGCTTGCTTCTCAATCTTATTTACTTCTCATTTAAATTTATGACCAGCAAAGAAACGAAAAGATCTTAATATCAGCGAAACAATTCTTCTTAATGAACTGTTCCCGGCTCACCACTTTTTTGTAGTGCGCTTAATAGAAGAAATTCCTTAAGCTTTTAATGAATAAGGGAATGGTACGTTTGGGAATTGGAGTTAACCTGAATAAATAAGATTCTATTAAATACTATGAAAGTATTTTAATAGTCATATCGCAATAGTACACCACAAAATAATAATAGTATTGAATAAAAACTTTTTCAAAAAATATTTCCCCTTAAAACTATCTAAACCAATAAACATCAGGCGCTTAAAAGACTCATTGTATTAAAATTATTTACAAATAAAGATTGTACGATTAATAAATACACATTTAATCATAAAACTATATATATTAATTAAAAATACTTTCTAAAATTTATTTTAAATCGGAAAGTAATAATGAAAAAGTTTGAAACTGAAATCCATCTTAGTCGCGAAATGAAATTGATGGATGCAACACTTATTGGTGTTGGGGCAATGATTGGCGCAGGAATATTCGTCCTTATCGGTATTGCTGCAGGGGTAGCGGGACCCGGATTAATAATAACCTTTGGCTTAAATGGTTTTGTTGCTTTGCTAACTGCATTTTCATATGCAGAATTAGGTTCATGTTATCATGACGCAGGCGGAGGTTACCTTTGGGTAAAAGAGGGACTCCCGAAATGGAATGGATTTATCTCCGGGTGGATGAGTTGGTTTGCTCATGCAGTTGCCTGCAGCCTCTACGCTCTTGGCTTTGGTGCTTATTTTGAATTGGTGCTTCATGAATTTAATATCATTATGCCGCATTGGGGTTTCTTGTCACCACAAAAAATACTTGCTGCAGGAACGGCATTAATTTTTGCTTACGTTAATTTTAGAGGCGCTTCCGAAACCGGAAAAATTGGGAACATTGTTACGATTGCAAAAATTGTCATCCTATTAATTTTTATAGGCTTCGGTTTTAATTTAATTTTTCACAGGCCTGATTGGAAAGAAGCTTTTACTCCATTCCTGCCGCACGGCTGGGGTGGTGTATTTAAAGCAATGGGATTTACATTCATAGCCTTTCAAGGATTTGAAGTTATTTCCCAGTGTTCAGAAGAGATAAAAAATCCTAAAAAAAACATTCCTAAAGCGGTATTTCTTTCCTTAATAATTGTTGTCCCAATTTATATACTAATTGCAATTACTGCACTTGGAGCTGTAAAACCTGTAGGAATGACTCCCTGGGATTATTTGGCATCAAATAAAGAAACTGCGCTGGTAGAAGTTGCAAAATCCTTTTTTGTCGGTGGAGGGATAATGCTTCTGATTGGAGGTATTATTTCCACCATGTCTGCTCTTAATGCTACGATTTATTCTTCATCAAGAGTAGCATTTGCCATGGGGAGAGATAGAAACTTTCCAACTTTTTTTAGTAAAGTGCATAAAAAAAATCGCACCCCTCATTTATCAATAATGTTTTCGCTGATAATTGTGGTTATTATGGCGGTATCCCTTCCTATTGAAGATGTTGCCAGTGCTGCCGATATAATGTTCCTTCTCCTATTTTTACAAGTTAATATTACGCTTATACGGTTAAGAAAAAAAAGACCCGATCTTGACCGGGGATTTATTACTCCTTTCTTTCCTTACCTTTCTATTTTAGGAATTGCGTTTTTATTATTCCTTGCAATTTATATGTTCAACTACAGTCCTACCGCATGGATTGTAACAGCAGTATGGGTTACACTTGGACTATTCACTTATAAGACTTATGCTTCAAAACGGGAGGTTGAACACGTAAGAAAAGTTAAGTCACTTGAAAAGCTTGAGAGAAAAGAATATAAAGTACTTGTTCCATTAGCAAACAGGAAAACAGTTGAAAGCCTTACTCATATTGCTAAAGCTTTAGCTGAAAAAAACAAAGCAAAAATAATATTTCTACATGTTAACGAAGTAAAAGAAGGAAGCCCTTTAGTCGCTGAATCCGGCGAAACTGAAAGAGCAAAACCATTATTTGAAATTGCCGAACGGGTTATTGGCGACTCAAATTTACATGCAAGATCTTACATAACTGTTTCGCATAGGATTTCTGAAGGGATAGTACATACTGCTGAAGAAGAAAGCTGTAATTTTATAATTGTCGGGCGTGAAAAAAATCCTGACTTTTTAGAAAGATTTTTCTCTTCAATAATTGACAGTGTAATTCAAAAATTCCCTGGTGAAGTCGCTGTTCTTCATGGAAGTTTTAAAAAAGAAGATATTCATACTATACTAATCCCATTCAGTATAGATGTGCATGCAATTCTAGCAGCAGAAGTAGCTCCAGCATTTATTGATTATTTTAATTGTAAAATTAAAATATTACTGGTTTATGAGCCGGATACTTCTGTTAAAGATCGAGAAATGAGAGAAGAAAAAGTAAAAGAAATAATTACCGAAAATAATATTGATGCTGAAGTAATGATTCTTCCCGATAATGATATTTTAAATGGAATATTGGCTGAATCTCAAAAAGCTGATTTGATTTTAATGGGTGGAAGATCTGGTGATTTTATAGAACTATTATTCGGCAGATCTTTGGCTCAAGAAATTACAGAACAATCAGCTTGCCCGGTCATTTGGGTTAAAGAGTACGAGGAAAGAGAATCATTTTGGAAGCTTTTATTAAAGCCAATTAAAAAAGACGGAGTTGAAAATGGATAATACAATTCAAGGTCCTTTTTTTGATTTTGGAAAGCAAATTATATCTTATTTACCGAATTTATTAGCAGGTATACTATTGCTTGGAGTAGGGTGGCTGGTTGGATGGCTTGTAAAAAGAATTGTAGTACAACTTTTAATTGCACTTAAATTCGATAGACTTTTTATCAGAGTGCGATGGAGGCAGGCACTATCAAAAGCTGATATAAGACATGCCTTGTTCGAATTTATAGGAAATATATTATTCTTTATTGTTTTTCTAATTTTTATCAATTCGGCGCTTGATGCTATGAAATTAACCATTCTCTCTTCCTTAATACAAGGAGGTGTTCTTTTTATTCCAAAACTTATAGTTGCTCTAACTATTTTAGGCATTGGATGGATAATTGCCGGAAGAGTCTCAAATTCAGTTTACAACGCACTGATAAAAGAGAATGTACCTAACTATTCATTAATATCCCGATTCGCAAAATTTGTAATTCTACTTTTCTTTTCTGCAATGGCATTAGCAGAGATTGATATTGCCGTTGAAATTGTTACAATAGGATTTACCACTGTAATAATATCACTTGCAATTGTTGCCATTGCAATCGTTATCGGTGGAGGCAAATCTTCTTTTGCTAAATTCTTTAAAGGAGTATAAAAAAGATTATTCCAAAATTGATTTAGAATAAAAAATTATTTCCAATTTGAACATCGGACTAATTTATTGGCAAACCTTTTTACTGTTCAAATCTCAAGCAATTTAAATTACCTGAGTAACAAAGTCTACAAGTGAATTTATTGAAATTTATTTTTTTTCTTGATTCTTTTTTTAATAATTTCATTGAGTTGAAATTAAAGCCAGACTAATCACTTCCCAATATTAATGGAAGCCCATCTTTGCCCGACCCAATTACAACAACTTTAGTATTAGTTGAACCGGCAAGTTTTTCGGTTGCTTCAATGCCTTTCCATTTTAACAATTGTTCGCTAATTCCTTTGGAAACTATTTCCTGGAAGTCGGCGATACCCTTTGCTTCTATTCTTTTTCTTTCAGCTTCCTGTGTTTCTCTCTGTAAAATAAACTGCATTCTTTGACTTTCCTGCTCAGCTTTTAATTTTTCTTCAATCGATTCCGTTAGTCTTGCCGGTAATGTTAATTGACGCATCGGCGCTGCTTCGATTGTTATTCCTCTTGGTTTAACAAGTGACGATAATTCTTCTTCAATTTTTTTACCGAGCTGTTCTCTTTCTGCGGTGTATAATGCTCTTGCATCATAACTTGCAGTTACCCCTCTAACTACGGATCTAAATTGCGGAACCAATATTTTTTCTACATAATCTTCCCCGACGCTTTTGTAAATTTTATTTGCATTTTCAAAACTTAAGCTGTACAAAAGACTAATTTCGAGATCAATGGTTAATCCTTCTTTTGATGGGACAGTCATTACTTCTTTAATTTCTTGTGTACGAGCGTCAAACTTTACAACATTAGCCAAAGGATTTACAAAATTTACTCCCGGCTTTAAAGTATAATCACTCACTGTACCAAAAAAATCAATCACACCAACATGTCCTGCCGGGATAATTGTCCAGCACTGCATAACAGCAATTAATAACGCTATAGCAAAACCAATTAATGCATATGCCGATTCAGCTTTGTTTGATCTTTTCTTTGCATTAAAGTAAACGAACGCAGCAACAATTGCTGCAAGTATTGCAATGATGAATAACATTTTACCCTCCCTTTATTATTTGAAGTTATTAAAAATATTTAAATGAAGAACTAAGCGATATGAAAAATAAAGGTACTAAATTTTTTATATTTAGTGAAAAAAAATTGAAGTTATTTCATAATAATCCTTGTGCGTCCAAATACTTTTTTTTTATAGAATCACATTTACACCGTTCTGCATATAAATCTTTGATTATTTTACTTAACTTTAATAATTCAAATTTCAGCTATTAATTTTAACACCTATTTACTATATAAACTTGTAATTGAGGACCCCTTGAAATCATTTTTTGTTTTGTTTTTATTTAGCTTAATTATCTGGGGAGGATGTGGAAATAATAATAACAATGATAATCAAGCAAATACTGAACAGGAAAATGTAAATGATAAAGATACAGATACAACGGCTCAGATATTTGAAGGCATTTATTTTTCAGGCCCGCAATTACGTAAACTTCATTTATGCAGCCGGGATGAAGATTTATGGGTTATTGACAGCACCAACGGAGACCTTGATGAACAATATTACGGCTTAAAATTTGGGCCGCACCAACCCGCTTACGTTGAACTTGAAGGCGAAATTAAACCAACAGCTGATCCAACAATAAGAAAAACGTATAAGAATACTTTTTATGTATATTGGGTTGATAAGGTTGAAAAATTTAGAAATCAAATTGATTGTCCTGGTTATCAATTGCTTTTTAGGGGACAAGGCCAGGAACCACCATGGCAAATTACAATCAGCAAAAATGAAATCGTTTTTTTGTTAGGATACGGTAAAGATAAAACAATTTATCCTTACCACGATCCGGTTATAGATAAGGAGACTAAAACATTTAAATCATCTTTAACAGATGTTTTAGGTGAAAGCTCTATAACAATTATTGTTACTGCTACACAATGCTTCGATGTAATGACTGGCGACAAATACAACTATTCCGTAGAGGTTATTAATGATGAAAAAATTTATTTCGGCTGTGGTGAAGATATGACTATTGTTAAGAAATAGTTTTTACATATAGCCTCAATCTTAATATTTTCTTTTAAATAAAGAGAAGAAATATTACAAAATAATTCTTACCTTATTATTCAAATATTTAATGACTAGTTTTTCAATCTTTATTTAGCAAATCTATTATGAAAAATAAATTCATATTTTTAATTCTTCTTATTCTTGTATCACAAACTTTTATCAACGCTAAGGGTTTAAAAAAATTTAATGACGCGGTTAATTTACCTGGTTTCAATATAAGTCCTTATTATGATGAACAGGTTATAACTTTTTATTACTCCCCTGATATTCGAATTCAAATAAATGCACCTGCTCCAAATTATTTTAATCCTAACTTGCCGGTCGGATTAGCATTATTTGCACTTCCAAATGGAAATACAATCGAACAAACAGTTGGGAAAGTTTTGGAAACGGGCGATGATTGGCATTATGATATTCAGCATATCGGTGCGCAAACAAGATTTTTGCGACAGACAATAACGGAATACAATTTAGTAACAGTATATCTCGAAGCTGCACAGAAAAGCTGGCCAACCTGGAACAGCAAATATTCAAATCATGCCGAGATAATTAAAAATTTAGTTGAATATCTAAAATCACTTTTTAGTAATTATAATCCGTTTGTAGTTATTACCGGACACAGCGGCGGTGGACGTTTTGACTTCAGCTTTATGGATGCTTTCAGTGAAATCCCGGATTATGTAAAACGAATTTCTTTTCTCGACAGCGATTATGGTTATGAAACAGTTTACGGAAGCAAGCTTGTTCAATGGCTCAATGCTTCTGATGAAAATTACTTAAGCGTGATTGCATATAATGACAGCGTTGCTCTGTATAACGGCGCTCCAATTGTTTCTGCAACTGGCGGAACATGGTATAGAAGCAAGTTAATGAAAACTTATTTATCCAACTACTTTACTTTTACTGATGAAGAAGACAGTTCGTTTATAAGATACACTGCTCTTAACGGAAGAATAAAATTCATTTTAAAAAAGAATCCGTTAAGAGAAATACTTCATACAGTTCAAGTTGAAAGAAATGGATTTATTCAAGGAATGGTTTCGGGCACACAGCATGAAGGGGAAGGCTACGAATATTACGGGGCAAGAGCATATTCTCAATGGATTCAAATAAATGTTGATTATCCTCAGCAGTTAACAATTCCGCCGCGTTCACCAAACGCTAAATCGGGTTCTGAATTTATGCAGTATGTAATGAATATGAGTTTTGAAGATAGAGAGACTCAAATTTATAATGAAGTTTCAACAGGAAATATCCCAAGCTTTTTAAGAAAATTAAAACAAGTCGAAGCTACTTTTGATGACGTTAACGGAGTCTCTCACACAGTTAAATATGAAGTAATGCCGGACTATCTTGCAATTGGCTCTGATAGTGACTTCTGTAGAATACCAACAGGGCCAATTACTGCGCAAAGGCTTGCCGATTTATTTGGTGCAGTAATGCCAACCAGAAAACTTGTTGATAACATTTATTCAAATTGTGAAATAAAGCTTGAACCAGTTACATATACTCCTGTAGGAAATCAAAATGAGTTGGTTTCAAAATTCATTGAACATAATAATGCCATTCAACAGCAGTTTAAAATTGTCAGGAGGAATTCTGGGCCAACTAACCGGCGGAATAAAAAAAGATGTTGTATTAAGCAATTTAATTATTGATCCAGCCAGACCGAATCATGTTGTTATTTACGGCTGGCATCAACTGAATGGGCAGCCAATACAGCCTCTTACAAATATTCATATAAATACTTATACTGATTACAGCCATGGGATTAGATTTTTAAATTCTGAAATAACAATTGATAATAATGTCAAAAAAGTTCAGGACATTTTAAAAGATCCTACTCTTTACAAAATTTTAAGCGATGAAAATGGAGTGATGACTCAACCGACTTATATTACTTCAAATACCTTTGCGCCTCCACAGCCGAAATCATTTGGAATTAAAACCGAAGGATTAAATAAAATTAGAGTTATAATAAAGCAAGTCCCAAATGTAGAGAAGTATCAAGTTTCATTGAGCAAGAATGGAATAGATTTTTATCCTCCCGTTACTTACTAACACAAATAATTTTGTTATAAGTGGTTTCCCGCTGATTCAATTGTGTATGTTAAAATTGCTGCTGTTAATTCTTACGGCACTTCACCTGAATCGGAAGTGCTTGCCGGAGTTCCTGGGAAATAATATCCCTCAAGTTTTAATTGTAAATGGATTTGATAGAAGTTCGACAGGAAATACTTATGATTTTATAAGACAGCATGGAAGTGCTTTTGAAAAGAACGGTGTTTCTTTTGAGTCGGCAACAAATGATGCAATTATTGACAGTACATTTAGTCTAAATGACTATAAAACGGTTGATTATATTTTAGGAGATGAAAGCACAGCAGATGAAACATTTAATTCGCAAGAACAAACATAGTAAAAAATTATTTAAAAGACTGGAGGGAATTTATTTGTTTCCGGGAGCGAAATTGCCTGGGACTTAGATTATAAAGGTTCTTCATCAGATAAAGATTTCATCTGGAATTACTTAAAAATGAAATATATTGATGATGCGCCTGGCAATGCTCCGGGGGTGCATTATCAAGTAGCTCTACAGCCAAATTCTATCTTCGATGGAATAAGTTCATTTTACTTTGACGATGGAACTCATGGAACAATAAACGTAAAGTACCCGGACGTGATAAAAGGAGTCAACGGCAGCAATGCATGTTTATTGTATACAGGCTATGATTCAACTTATGGCGATGCCGGAGTTTACTTCCAAGGAATGTTTAGTGGAGGAACAAAAGAAGGAAAATTAATTTCACTTGGATTTCCTTTTGAAACTATTTATCCTGAAGAGACAAGAAATGAACTGATGAAGAAAATAATATTTTTTTTTGGTCTAACCACTGAAGTAAATAAAAATGAACTAGGCACCGTTCCAACACAATTTAAACTTTACCAGAATTATCCGAATCCATTCAACCCAACAACTAAAATAAGATATTCCATTCCCACCGTAGGAACTTCATTAATGAAGTTCGTACAATTAAAAATTTATGATATCCTTGGAAAAGAAGTTGCGACATTAGTTAATCAGCAGCAGCAACCAGGCAATTATGAAGTTGAATTTACAACAAATGTGGGGACGAATAATTATTCGCCCTTACCAAGTGGTGTATATTTCTACCGACTTCAAGCCGGCAATTATATCCAAACAAAAAAGATGATGCTATTAAAATAAGTTTGATCAATACTAAAACCTAATTTTTGAATAATTAAATCCAATTTATTAGTATTAAAGTTAAATAGTAACCTCGAAGTTTCAAATCTAACTTATTTAAAGTTTTTATTATCTACGAGGAACTTCATTTATGTAGTTGCTGCATATAAAGATAGTTAATCATTGAAAATAAATTCTACTTACAATTACAACATTTGTCTTATTTCAAAAGTATCATCTTCTTAACTTGTGTAAAATTACCTGATTCAATTCTGTATAAATAAACCCCGCTAGCCCAATTGCTTGCATTGACTTTTAAAGAATAGCGCCCGGCTTGATAGTATCCATTTATTAAAGTTTTTACGAGCTGACCCAACACATTAAATATTTGTAATTTAGTGTTTCCCGGCTGAGATATAGAAAAACGAATTGTCGTTGTTGGATTAAAAGGATTGGGATAATTATTTGATAATTCATATCGCAATGGCTTAGTATTCTCAGAGGTTACACCAGAAACCACAGTAGCAATTGCAACATCTTTACTTATGATATTATTTAATGGGTTAGCGTCAGATGTTGGGGTTGTTAACAAAAAGTTATTTGTCTCTGTTCCAATTTGTGAAGAGTTTAAATTCATTTTTATTGTAATCATTTCACCCGCATTCATATTTCCAAATGTTATTGTTACAGTATCACCGCTCATATCATAGTTTCCACTCGAAACATTTACAGTATTAATTGTTGTGTTTAGAGGTATCGCATATTTTAATACTACAGAATCAACACGGTCTGGGCCCGGATTGCTTACTGTAGCATCAACTTCATAATTTGTATTTACTACTACTGAATCTGGAATATGCGTTAATTCAAGCGATGCATCCCCAACCTGATGTATTTCATGGATCACAGTTGGTGTTTCGAATTGCCGGATTAAAATCAAAAACAATTGATGCTCTATTTTTAATTTGTTCCCCGCTAGTTAATGCCGGATTAGGCAATACTCTGTATGAAACAAATCCGGTTCCTTCAGGAGGAATATGATTCGGAGGCAAGTTGATACCAGTGAATTTAAAAGTTACTATATTACCGGAGCGTGACCAACTAAACACACTATCATCACTTGTTTTAACTATCTGTAAAGATGAAGGATCAACATTCGGATCCAGTGTATCAATTATAACAACATTGTTTGCAGGAGCAGTTGCAATTGAATCATTCTCAAAAGAAATATAATATTCCAAAGAATCTGCAATTTTTGATTTTGGAATATAATATTTTGAAAAGTACGGAAGGCCATCCGAATTTGTCTCCATCACACCTGAATATAGTGTATTTGTTGTTTTATCATTGGGATCAAATGGTCCCACAATTTTATAAAGAAAATCTCTTTCTTTTTTAGTTATTGGTGTCCCAATTGGATTATTAAAAATATTTTCGATTTTCTGTTCATCCTTATTAAATAATTGATTATATAATTCTTCATCTTCTTTATGAGTATTTCTTACTTTTACTTTTATGCCGAAAAGTGTTCGTTCATATACTTTCCCTGCTTCGTCACTTTTTTTCACCTCGTTTCTTACTTTATCGATATAATCTTGTTCTTTTTCATTAAACCAATGGGATAAATCCTTATTAAAATCTTGCTTTGAATTATTGTATAAATCTGATGGCGGAGTTTTATAATTTGATAAATTCTGTAAAACATTTTGCAGCAATTCTTCCCTGGTATAAGCCCGGTCTGAAGAAGTGTTGGCAAGGGTTTGATTAACTGCATCATGAAGCCTTGCATTCCAATCCGGAACACTGATAAATATAATTTGATAATTCAGAATTATTAGTCCCTGCTATTGCTTGAAAAAGAACTTCATTAAATTGTCTTTACTAGTATGCATGGTTCCTTTATAGCTTACCGTAACTTCTGAACCAAAAGGAATTTGTGGAGCCGGATTATCATCTGAATTAACACTTTTATTCCTAAAACTAATTTGGGAAAGTAAACATATTTGGGATCAATTCTTAGAGCATAATAAAAATATGAACTGCCGTATTCCGGAGTTTTGGCTATAAAATATCCTTGATCGGCTCCATCTTCTGATAAAGTCCATAAGTTTGCACCCTGCCCATGGAAAACATTGCAGACGCGCATATCAACTGGATAGCCATCAACTATTGAAGGATTAATTATTGTATAAGATTCGTCGTTTGAAATGGATTCAATATTTAATATACTCCAACCACCTGTAAATGCAGGCTCAACAGCTATTCCGCTTGAGCCTTCGCGGAAAAATAATGGAATAGAAATAAAAGGAGCCAGAACAATTTTAGCTGTGTCCGGTGTCCCTTTATCTTTACGGAATATCAACAAATTTTCCGTTCCTATAGCGACTGAATCTGAGAGATCTAATGACAATGAAATGGAGGAATTATTTTTTTGTGTAATCTGTCCTGTTACTAATTTATTTGCAGACTTCCTGAACAGTACAACCGAATCCACATTGGTCATCGAAGTTCCGTATAAATTTAAAGAACGATTTCCAGCGATTATAATTGTATCTGGAATTGGCGTATATAATTGGTTTGATAAACTGTTTTTAATAATATTTCAAAGAAACATAATTTGTTGAATAAGTTGGCTTAAATCCAAGTGTGTCAACATTACTTTGTACCGAATAAAAAGTACCGGAGACACCATTTTGTGCTGTTAATAATAAAATACTATCACCAACAGCAGCCGAAGGGGCAAGTTTGACAATTGCTCTGCCGTTTAAAAAAGCTTTACCGCCTACATTTAATTTTCCATAATTATGCGATGGATCAATTTCCATTTTTATAACAGAAGCAAGTGTTGGATTAAAATCATTATTAATCCAATTTAATGTGCCGGTTATATCAATAGTTCCTGAGTTATTAAATGATGACGAAATAGTTGCTTCACCAGTTCCGGTTTTTTTAAATAGGCCGTTATTAATAAATGAATCATCACGATTGGTTGCAAGAGAAACACTATCATGAAATACCATTGTTCCCTGTTCATTATTTACTAAGATATGATCCCCAACAACTGTAATTGGTGAGTTAATATCCATCATACCATTGTTATGAAAATTAACAGAACTAAATGTTTTTGTATCAGATCCTTTTAAATAAAGCTGTCCTTGGTTTGTCCAAATACCGCCGCCGGCACTTAAAAATATTCCATTCATCCATTGAAGTCCTGTTCCTCCAAATTTTAAAACCGCATCTGTGGAATCTGCAAAAAAATTATTCCCTTGAAATATAATATCACCATCAGGATTCCCCTTAAGATGTCCTTTAGCATAAGACCCGTCTATATTTGCGGCAATTATTAATGAATCACCTTTTCCGGCATAGTAAGTCCCCCCGAAAAAATAATCAGGCCCCCACTATTTAAAATCAAATTACCTGAAGTAACAACGAGTGAATCTTCGTTTGTAAATTGTCCTGAAATACTTGCAGTGCCGGTTCCGGATTCTTTAATTAATGAACCTTTATTAATAAACATACCCGCATATCCGCTTGAAATATCACTATTGTCAGTGATCCTAAAAGGTTTATCAGAATTATTTATAAATGAATCATACCATACTGAAAACGTACCGTTCAATTCGGTTACACCATTATTAACAAAGTGAGCGGCTATAATTTTTTGCTTTTGTCCTTGAATATAAAATTTCCCGCTGTTAATCCAGCTTCCATTACCTTCCTGCCAGATTGTTCCACCAACAAACTTGAAGCCATTTCCACCGAAGTTAAGCGTAACTTCTGTAGAGTCTGCATAAATATCATTCACGTCAAATATAATTTCACCATCAGGATTCCCGGATAAAGTTCCTTTAGCATGAGAAGCAAAATTAGAACCATCTACTGCATTTATTAAAGAATCTCCTGCTGCGGCGTAATAAGTTCCCCCGTAAAAATTATCCGGGCCGGTCCCGGTAAATATTAATGTTCCGGAGTTAACAATTATAGAATCTTCATTAGTAAAATGTGATCTGATATCGGCTCTACTCGAACCGCCAGATTTTGTTAAGGTTCCTTTATTTATAAGTACACCATCATATCCGCTTTGAATTAAAACATCTTTTGTGATATTAACATTACAGTTGGGTTCATTTGTAAAAGCTTCGTGAATTTCTATTGGGCTTGAAATAATAACTGTACCCTGATTATCCAGGCTTGTAGTAATTATTTTGTTTCTGACGCCAGAAAAAGTTAATGTCCCTTTATTTATTATACTTCCGCCAAAATAAGTATCAGCTCCATCATTAAATACACTGCTTCCACCGTTTAATGTTAATTTATAATTATCACATTCTAATGTTTGTGTTCCCCAGGTGCTGTTTCCTATTGTAAGACTTTTAATCGTTACATTACCTTGAAGCGCGACACTATAGTTCCCTTTAACAGTGATTACCACATCGCTGTTTGGGCCAGGTACGCCGTTAGACCATTTTGTAGGATCATTCCAGTTGCCTCCTGTAGTATCAATCCATGAAGTAGGGTTTTGTGCAAGTATGGTTGTGCTGCTAAATAAGCAAGTTAGTAAAATAAAAAACAAATGAAGCTTGGGCTTAGTTTTAAGAAACCAGGCGGGAGAAATTTTATTTGAAATCTTAAAATCTCGAAAATGTAAAATATTTTCAAACATTTTAATTAATGTCTTTTTCATGCAACCCTCCATATTAAGGTAAATTAGAAATTATTACTCAAATCTATTTTCATAATTAATTTTAAAGGAAATTCATTTTTTATAAATTAATCAGGGCTTTGATTATGACTTATTTAGTCAAACAAAAGAATAAAATTTGCCCTGGATATTACATCATGCGGAATAATTTGAACTTTGGGGCCATTTGGATTTGACAAATTTTAAAATTTAATTAAAATATTTTTTATTGATTATAACAGAGTAGGTTTGTAGATTTAACCCAAAATTCTTCTCTTTCCCGGTTTAAGCTTAATGGATAAAATTCCAGATCAACAGATTACTCAACTTCTTCACCAAGTAAATGATGGAGATCAGCAGGCTTTAAATAACCTTTTAAGCCTGGTTTATACTGAAGTAAAAAAAATTGCTTCAAAATATTTGGGTAATGAATATCAAAAGAGAACAATCCAAACAACAGAGCTTGCACATGAAGCTTATTTAAGATTAGTCGGGCCTAAAAACTTGTCTTTAGAAAACAGAAAACATTTCTTCGGTTCTATTGCAAATGCTATGAGGCAAATTTTAGTAGATAATGCCAGGCAAAGAAATGCGGTAAAAAGATTCAATGGTGAAACGAAGATATCTTTGGATAAAGCAGCATATATTTCTCTTGAACCAGATGAAGAATTAATTGTATTGAATGATGCATTGATCAAACTGGATAGTTTTGACAATAGGTTAAGCAAAGTTGTTGAAATGCGTTTTTTTATTGGACTAACTGTTGAAGAAACTGCGGAGATACTTTCACTTTCTCCAACAACGGTGAAAAGGGATTGGAGGCTGGCAAAAGCCTGGCTGCATAGAGAAATTGAAAAAGAAGATTAATTTTGAATTCATAAATGTTAAGACATATAATTAGCAACTTTCGATATTCCGCATATTACAAAAACAGATTATCTGGTTTCAATCTTTAATACGCTAACAGCAAATTCAATTTAAAAATAAATCATACATAATTTGAACAACTGGGATAATATTAAAACTATATTCCGTGAGGTTATTGAACTTTCTCCGGATGAAAGAAAAGCTTTTCTTGATGAGAAGTGTAAAGATGATCCTGAACTAAGAAAAGAAATAGAATCATTAATTGAATCTGATTTAAAAGGTGAAGACTTTCTTGAAACTCCTCCTATTAAATCAATTGAATTAATGAAAGATGATAATTCTCCAGAGACGTTCATTGGAATGGAAATAGGTAAATACCGGGTAGAAGAAAAAATTGGCGATGGCGGAATGGCGGTTGTTTATTCTGCAACCCGAATTGATAATCAGTTTGAACAGCATGTTGCTATAAAATTTATTAAAAGGGGAATGGATACAGATGAAATTATTAAACGATTTAAGATTGAACAGCAAGCTTTAGCCGGATTAGATCATCCTTACATAGCAAAAATAATAGACGGCGGAACTACAGATAATGGACTCCCATATTTTATTATGGAATTAATTGAAGGAGAACCCATTGATAAATACTGCACAACTAAAAACCTTTCCATTACAGAAAAGCTTGAGCTGTTTCAAAAAGTATGTTCGGCAGTTCAATATGCTCATAAAAATTTAATAGTTCATCGTGATATAAAACCGGGAAATATTTTTATAACTCAGGATGGAACTCCTAAGCTGTTAGATTTTGGGATTTCAAAATTGCTGGGCTCTTCAAATGACCAAACCAGCTTAACCAGAACCGGATTTAGATTAATGACATTGGAATATGCAAGTCCGGAACAATTTAAAGGACAGCAAATTACTATTGCAACGGATATATACTCATTGGGCGTTGTTATGTACGAACTATTAACGGGAAGTTTTCCATACAAATTTAGAAGCCCGCTTCCGCATGAAATTGAAAAAGTAATTTGTACAACAGAGCCTGTGAAGCCAAGTACTGCAATTACAAGGTTTACTGATAATAAAATGTTTGAAATAAAAGATGTTAATATCAACGACCAACAAATTGTAAAAAGTAATGATAAGAAACGGAGGAAGTTAAAAAGAAGTTTAACCGGGGATATAGACAACATTATTCTTAAAGCTATGAACAAAGAGCCGGAAAGAAGATACACCACGGTTGAACAGTTTGCAGAAGATATTAAAAGACATTTAACTGGCTTGCCTGTTTTGGCTAGAAAAAATTCGGTGGGATACAGAAGCAAGAAATTTTTCGAAAGGCATAAGGCTGGAGTTATTAGTGCTTTTTTATTTTTTATATTAATAATCGCAGGAGCTATAGCTATTATTATTCAGTCTAATGTAGCAGCTAAACAAAGAGACAGAGCACAAATTGAAGCAATCAAAGTAAAAAAGATTAATTCATTTCTACAGGATATGCTTTCTTCTGCAGATCCTACAGAAGTTGGAAAAGATGTTAAGGTCATTGATATATTAGATAGAGCTATAAAAAAAATTGATACGGAATTAAAAGAACAGCCGGAAGTAAAAGCAGAATTGAAAACAACTATCGGGATAACGTATGAGAGTCTTGGAATTTATGATAAAGCTGAAGCGCAGTTACGGCAAGCATTAAAAATCCGGCAATCCTTTTTCGGTGAGAACAATGATGAAACTGCAAACAGTATAAATAATGTGGCGGGTATCTTATATTCCGAGGGAAAGCTCGATTCAGCTAAAATACTTTATGAAAAATCAATTGAAATTCATAAAAGATTTCCGATGCCAAAACATGCCGAACTTGCTGATGCTCTAAACAATCTAGGAATATTAAATTTGGATCTCGGGAATTACGATGCAGCAATTAAAAACTTTAACGAGGCTTACTCTATTTACCTTGAATTATACGGGAAGCAAAATTCTAATACGGCGGCCTTAATTACCAATCTCGCCCTTTCTTATCATTATAAAGGAGACCTGAATTCCGCTGAAAAGTTATATCGTAAAGCTTTAGATATAAGCTATAAGCTGCCGGGAAATGCAGAACTACAAATCGCACACGAAACAAACGATCTTGCTTCATTATTGCGTGACAAAAATGATCATGCTGGAGCGCTGGAATTATTTAGAAAATCCCTGAAAATAAGAGAAAAAATTCTTGGGAATAATCACCCGGGGTTGGCATTAGCAATTTACAATTTGGGAGTGGAGCTTTATTATACAAGAAATTATGAAGAAGCTAATAGCAAAATAAATGAAGCTTATAAAATCTGGCAAAAATCTCTTCCGCCGGATCACCCGTATTTTTCAAAAATTTACTATTGGTTCGGGAAATTGTATAATGAAAAAGGTATGACTGAAAAAGCAAAAAGTTATTTACTAAAATCTTTAGCCCTTCGACTAAAAAAACAGCCTGATAACAAATTGATTATTGCTGAAACGAGGTTTGAATTAGGAAGAACATATATGCTTCAAAAAAAATATGATAAAGCTGAACCTTTGCTTTCAACTAATTTCGATATTTTAAAAAATGAACTTGGAGATAAAAGTTTTGAAACAGTTGAAGCCGCAAAGGTTGTTTCAGAATTTTATTTAAAATTGAAAGAACCGCAGCAAGCAAAAAAATATAGTTTATATTTTTCAAGTTCACAAAAATAAAATATCCCCTATTTCTATAAAAAAGAAAACCTTCGAGGTATTTAAAATTTAATTTTGACATATTATTTGAAGTAGAATTTATCAAACAGAAACCTCGAAGGTTTGGGCTTTGCTCATATTTCCATACCCATTGCATGTGCAATTATTTTAAAATCGCTTTCGGGTATTTCGAACATTCCTCTTCTGAAAGGAAATCCCCATTTTTGTTTGTCTTTAATAAAGCTTAAATCATTGATAAGATTTTTTATGGAAGCTTCTTTGCATTTTAGAAATTTTATATTTCTTCTCCAGGGATGAAAGTCAGGTGACATTTCAGCTTGATACGGTTTCTCATCTATGCATATTCCAATTGCTGTAAATGTTTGAAGCGGCTTTCCATTCTCATAACTAGTTTTAGGAGAATAAAAAACTAAATAATCTCCTTTACCCATTCTTTTTAAATTATAAGGACTACCGTGGTTGGCTTGCGTAAAACCCCCTTCAACACCACGCATTACATGATCTTTTGAAATTGTATTAATCCAGTATTTCATTTTCGTTTTATATATACAATGATATTGCTATAAATTTATCTTATTAGAATTTTATGTCACTCCAACGGAGTTTTATAAATTATACTTTATATTATTTCTATAATAATACCAGTCCTTCGGACTTAAATAGCAAGAAAAAATTCCGAAGGAATGAAATTGTTATAGAAAAAAAGTCACAAAAAAACTTAACCCTGAAAGGGTGACAAAATTAATAAGCCTAATTCTTTTAATAAAATCTATTAATTTTCTTCAAGTAGAGTTATAATTTTTTTTACATCTTTTTCTTCAAAGATGGATATTAGCTTTACTATAATTCTAGTTAATAATCCAGGGGCTTTTTTTATTACATCACTTAAGTCAGCAACAAAATCATCAACTGAAGTAATCTTTTTGTTCTTCTCATTATCTTTTAAAGTCGAAAGTGAATTTGCAAAATCCCAGGCTTGTTCTCTTGCTTTAACAATACTGAAATTAATAATTTTCTCATCCTCATTTTGCCCAATCCAATCAAGCAGAAACATAAGTCTGGATACTCTAGAAACACGATCTTGCATTTCGTTAATCAAATCTTTTAATATCTGATTCACCAGCATAAAATCATTTTTTAAATCTTCAATTTTATCCGGCGACACAATGCCGGAAGCCGCAATCCCAAGATCTAAATTTATATGAGCATTCATTCCCAGAATTATATGCTGAATAATAGTCAGCTTTTGATTTTTTGCCTGAAATGCCGCCAGCCAAGATTTGGAAATTGTTTTATTTAAAAAGAAATTTTTATAAGCATTTAAATATAGATTAGCAAAAACTACATCCAATTTCTGCATTCGATCATTGTCTTCAAACTTCTTATCGGCGATTGCCTGTTTTATCTGTGCAGTTGTTCTTCTATATATGTATGCGAAAATTCCAAGTCGATTATTTTCTTTAATCGAATTATCAATAATTGAATCAAGTTCATTTAAAACATCATCAATTGTTTTTGCCTGGTTTTCCAATTCTAATTTTATTCCTGAGCTAAATTATTTTTAATTTTTTTAATTTTCTTTCTTGTTAAGATTCCATTTACTGTCGCAGCAGGCCCAATTAGAAAATAAATCCAACCTGATAAACCTACATAATCTATTCCTCCAATATGACTATTAGTAATGAAAGCGCCGCTGTTGAAACATTTATTCCCCAGAAGTTAATACTTCCTTTTGTAAGAATTTTTCAATTTCATTTAATCCAATCTCATCTCTTTTTTTATAAGCATGTGGATGGAATAAAATGAAGACTAAAGCAATTAATAAATACCCAGCACCATATATTATCATTAAGCTGCCCGCCCTGGGATGTATCCATTGTTATTTCAACAGGGATATTAAATCCAAAGGCCGAATTTAAAATCTCATAATTAATTAATATCGTTGCTAAAAACTTTAATGGATAAATATAAAATAGCACAACAAACAAAAGTGCTGAATTCAAAATAACAATATAAATGTCTTGAATTCCATATCTTCTGAAGAAAATATAATGAGCATACCAGATAGCAATAATAGCTGTTAATGTAATTCCAAAAGAGGGAAAACTCTTCATTGTATTTAATAGTTCATTGAATGAATTTGGGACTTGCAATGAAACTATTAAGCAAAGTTATTGCAAAAGCAAAAACTCCATCAGTTAAGCTTTCAAGACGCGAACCTTCTGCTCCCCGCCATCTAAAATCTGAAGACTTACCAAACTCTTTTTTAGAAAGATTCTCTCTTATCATTAAAATAATTTTTTATAGTGGGAAGAATTTGATTATAAAAATATACAATTAAATTTATATTTAATTGAAATGAAAATTTAATATTTAGGCTAAATTTTTTACCGGCACTTCATGAATCCGTCCGCACTTGGGACAGCGAACAGCATTTGTTTTTATACCTTGCGGAATTTTTATTCTTAAGCCGCATTCACATTGAATGAAAGAGTAATCATTAACAGCCATCATAATATCACCCAGCTCTCTTCTTTGTGTTTTCACACTTTCAACAGGTTCAATAAAAGCTGAAGTACCACGGATATCAATTTTAGCATTGTCACTTAAGCCTGAGGCTGGAATAAGATTATCATTTTTATTTTTAATGCTGGTATATGCTTTTTGATAATCAACATAGTTTGCGCCGGACATTGCTCTAAGAATTCTTATTCTTTCTTTAATTGGCGGATGAGTACTGGTTAAATTTTGTATTGAACTTCCTTTTTCTTTTAAAGGATTTACAATAAACATTGGAGCTGTTACTTTATTTGCCGAAGTTAAATCGTCAGTTGATACCGAAATTTTTTCAAGTGCTGAAGCAAGCCCTTCGGGATAACGCGTAAGCCTTGCTGCAGAAGCATCTGCTAAATATTCCCGCTTTCTTGAAATAGCAAAATATAAAAGTCTTGCCAAAATAGGGGCAAGAATTGCAAATACAATTGCAACCACCATAATTATTATTTGTATTTGTCCGCCGCCCGAAGATTTTGAACTGTATCTTCTTGACGAACCACCTGTAAACCAAAGCCCTCTTAAAAAAACTTCCGAGATAATCACAATTGCACCAATCATAACTCCGGCAAATGTAATAAAACGAACATCACGGTTAACTATGTGTGACGTTTCATGGGCAATTACTCCTTGAAGCTCATCTCTATTTAGTTGAGCGAGAAGACCGGCAGTAACTGCTATTGCACAGTTGTCGGGATCTTTTCCAGTAGCAAATGCATTTGGTGCCGGAGAATTAATTATATAAACTTTAGGCATTTTATTTAAGCCGGCAGCAATTTTCATTTCCTCAACTACATTAAAAAGCTGTTGATGTACATCCGGTGTAACTTCTTTTGCATTGCTGACTGCAAGCATAATTGAGCTGCCGGAGAAATAGCTTAAAAGTGATAGAAAAGTCCAAATCATAATAGCAATAAAAATCCCCCATAAACCGCCGTTATCATAAAAGAAAGCACTGCCAACTAAATAGCCAAGCATAATAAGGCATAGCCCCATTATTACAAAAAGAAGATTTGATTTCCTGCGGTTAGCTGCGATTAATTCCCACATAAGTATTTTAAAGTTTTAGTAGTTTGTTTGCTGATAAAATAATTCAACAGCATATTTCTAAGTTCATCCATATGAAAAATAATAAATAATTCTATTTGTGTTGCAATAAAAATAAAAATGTAGGATATTTCTATATCCAATGAGTAAATATATTTATAAATATTCCAGGTATTACGGTTACCTGTTTTTATCCGCATATCTATTTCTGATTGCGCTTACGGTTTTCCATTACCATAATGTGGATTTATTAGAGGGTAATTACCGATTAGAGAGCAGTTCGACTAGTTGTGCAGCAGGTTCTTTTGATAGGCTAATTGATCTAAACCATGAATGTTTGATAACTCAATTCAGCAGTACGGTATTAAACATCAATTATACCCCCAAGCTTTTTTCGCGTAAGAATGATAGTAAAGTTTATTTCTTATTAGACCGACATAATAGATTACCATATCATGTTTTATCTAAGCACAGCCTTCTTAGAGCTCCTCCATCTTCACTTTCCTAATTAAAAGAAATACAGAACCACTTAATTAAATAATTTTCATTGGAAGAAATTCTTTTTCTGCGATGAACAATATTTAATTGAATCATAACTATAAATTTATTTTAGAATAAATAGATAAACGCTTCTGTATTTCTGAATTCAATATTACAAATCATTTACAGGAGTTTTAGGATATGGACAAGGTAAATAGGTCTTATAGACTTACTAATTCAAAAATATTATTCAGCTTAATTTTAATGCTACTTTTAAATTTTGTACCCACTTTTTTATTTGCTAAATCTGAGGGAAAAGATCCGGTTAAGAATATAAATTTTTATGTGACCGTGATTGATTCTTCAACCAACAGCCCTTTGGAACTGGTGAATTTAATACTTCAAAAAGAAGGTAAGATTGTAAATATTAATATTACAAATCATTATGGACAATCTATTTTTCACGACATTAGTCCGGGCAAGTATAATTTAAGTGTTCATTATATTGGTTATAAAGATTATTCAAAGCCTATCACGATTGACGAGACCAATAATAAGATTTCAATTATTCTTCCGCCAGACGCGATTGGTTTAAATGAAGTTGTTGTAACCGGAAATAAAATAATGCACGTTTCAAACTTTGTGGATATTAAAACCGGCTATCAGACTTTTGAAGGAGAGACTTTTCATGCACCGCCTTCATCAAGAATGACAACTTTGATACAACAAAATTTAACAGGAGCCGTAAGAGCTCCTACAGGTGAAGTTCATATCCGAGGGCAGCATGGAGAATTTTCATATTACATTGACGGCATTCCTATTCCCTTAGGAGTTTTCGGCGGGCTCAATGAAGTTGTTGATCCTAAAGTAATAAAATTAATTACCTTTTATACCGGTGGTTTTCCGGCTGAGTATGGCGGGCAGGTTGCTGCTTTAATTAATGTTCAGAACCAGGTACCCCCAGGACCGTTTCATTTAAGTCTTTCTACTTATGGAGGAAGTTATTTAACATCAGGCGATAATTTGGGTTCAAAAGTTGGAAATTTTAAAGCACTAAATTCAAATGGGCAAAGTTTTTCATTAAGCAGTCATTCCGGCAGACTTGGATTTTTTATTTCAGGGTCCAGAGATGAAACTGACAGAAGAATTGATCAGCCAATTGTTACTTTATTTAATGATCATGGGTTCGATTATTTCCTTTATGGAAAGCTTGATTATATTTTAAATGACAATGATTATATAACTTCAAATTTAAACTATAGTGAGACGCAGACACAAATTCCTTTTGATCCGGCTGAAGGAATTAATTATGACACTCAAAATAGTTTTAATGCTTTTCAAACATTTTCTTTCTTCCATTCAATCTCTAATGAAGTTAACAACGAAAAAGATTTATTTGCTGGATTATATGTTCGAGAAGGCGGACTAACCTATAAAACCAATCCTCAAAATGAATCAAAACAATTTATCGGGAACGATACAACTACCGGCTATACGATTGATCAAGATAGAAAGTTTGTAACGGTTGGAACAAGAATTAAATACAGTAACCGACTCTCGCACGAATTTAGGTTCGCCACAGGCTTAAATTTAAGCGTGGTAAACGGAACTGAAACATTCAACTTCAAAGATATTTATGGAAGCGGGCTAATAAATAAAACAAATTTTACCGGATCAGATTTCAGTCTTTTTGCAGAAAGTGAAATACATCCTTACGAATGGGTGAATATTGCTGCCGGCTTAAGATATGATCAGCATATTGCTCCTTCAATTTCTTTGCAGAAGCAGCTTAGTCCGCGATTAAAATTTAGTTTCTTTCTTAGTGAAGAAAACACAATATATATGAGTTACGATAGGCTTTTCCTTCCAACCAATATTGAAGGTTTAGGTTCTATTGCTACGGCTGTGGGAGACTCTGCAACTGCAACATTACCGGAGAAAGATAATTTATATGAAGGGGGAATCATTCATAGTTTTATATCCGGATTTACAGCAAAGCTGGATTATTTTTATAAAGATGCATCACCAGGGCTTGACGATGAAACTCTTGGTTCAAGCACAATAAGAGTAAATGTTAATATTAACAAAGTTAAAGTAAGCGGGATTGAATTAAGCTTGAACTACAGCGACCCGACTAATCCTTTTTCTGCTTATTTAAATGGAGCGCTTATTCATGCTTATGGAACAGGTCCTGTGTCGGGAGGATTTTTACCGGCAGATAACTCTACTACACCTTTTGATCTTGACCATGATCAAAGATTATCCTCTGTATTAGGGTTGAACTATCAACCTGAGAATTGGTTTGTTAATCTTACCGCAGTTTATGGAAGCGGGTTGGCAAATGGTAATGACAACTATAATTTTAAAACAGGTTTATTTGAATTTAACCAGGGGGCACATACAACTCCATCGTGGATATTAAATTTATCTGGCGGTTACATATTTCATCTCAGCGGCGGGCACACTTTAGAGCCATCATTATATATTTCAAACATTCTTGATCATGCACATTTGCTTAAAGGTGCATTCTTTAGTGGAGCTAGTTTTGAGGAAAGAAGAAATGTAACTTTAAAATTAAGATATGAGATATAAGTTTTTAGATTTCATTTAAACAATAAATGGCAGGATAAACCCGGTTTCTCTAAGAAACCGGGTTTATTAATTACATGTTATTAAAAACTTACTTTCGGAACTTCTCTTTCTGATTTATCTTCCAATTCAAAAAATGTTTCTTGAGCGAAGTTAAACATTCCTGCTATAATGCTCGAAGGAAACATTTGAATTTTGTTGTTATAAAATAAAACCTGGTCATTATAATTTTGGCGTGAAAAAGAAATTTTATTTTCTGTAGATGTTAGCTCTTCCTGAAGAGACAAAAAATTCTGATTCGCTTTTAAGTCGGGATAATTTTCAACCACAAGATTAAACTTTCCAATTGCATCATTTAAAGCTGATTCTGCTTTAGCTTTTTCCGGGATGCTCTTTGCACTCACAGCCTGGCTTCTTGCATTAGTTATTGATTCAAGAGTATCTCTTTCATGATGCATATACCCTTTAACTGTTTCAATTAAGTTTGGTATTAAATCATGCCTTCTTTTTAATTGAACATCAATCTGCGACCAGGCATTTTTAACCCTGTTTCTTAACCCGATTAATGAGTTGTAAATTGAAATTAAATAAAAAACAAAGAGGATAATAATTATTAAAATAACTGCAATGAACGCCATTTAAACCTCCTAATTAATTTGATTTTAATTTATGCTCAAACATACTTTTAAGCAGCAGGATAATTTTACTATTTTTATCCAGACTGCCTTGCTCAACAACCATTTCAAGTTCACCTTCATCAAACCAAAGTCCATCGCCACGTTTACATTTATCTATTATAATTGGATCTTGACTATCAACTAAAACTTTTTCCATTTTTTTTCTGCAGATTGGACACTTTATTTTATTCTCATCGGTTTCAGCTTTATTATTTAATTCGGAAAGTACAACATCTTTTTCCGCAGAATTTTCGAGAAGCAATTCAAGTTCTCCTGCATCGAGCCATATACCGCCGCATGAATGACAGTAATCAATTTCAACCTGATCAAGCTCAAGTATTATTAAATGTTCCCCGCAAACAGGACACAGCATAACAAACACCCGTACTTTATTGATTTAAATATAATGAAATTGGACTTGAATTATGATAGTCATGACATTTTAAGTGTTCATGCAAACCTTCGAGGTTTATAAATACTAGCTCAATTAAACCTTCAAGGCCTCAACTACTCAGACAATAAAATCAGAATTATTATATTAAATAAGTTAGAAGTGTTTTTACTTAAGTCTTATGAAAACATAATGCCTTTTCTTTTGCTGAACTAGGTGAAAATTTCTTAAATTGCGTGTATGCTTTGATTTAAAAGCGAAATCAAATTCATGTCATTCAACTATGCACTATTAGGAAAAACTGAAGATGAAAAAATTAAATCTCGGCTGCGGAAAAGATATTAAAGAAGGTTATGTTAATCTTGATATCGTTGATTACGGCGGCAATATCATTCACGATATAAATAAATTTCCATATCCGTTTGAAGAAAATACTTTTGATGAAGTTTTCGCTTCACACATTCTTGAACATCTTGATAATTTTCATAATTCAGTTACTGAACTTTATAGGATAATAAAACCAAATGGATTGTTAATTGTATATGTTCCGTTTTTTCTCAACACAAAATATTTTGGAGAGCCGGATCACAAAATCCCTTTTTCAATTCGATCATTTGATAATTACGAATACATTGAAAACCGCAAATTAAAATTTTATGAAAAGTGGAAACTAAATCACCGCACAAATTATGAAGGCAAAGCACAATTTGAGGTAATAGAAAAAAAATTTATTACCTCACACTTTGCACCGTTAAAATGGATGGACTTTTTCCTTAATATTGAGCCTGTTATGTATGAAAGGTTTTTAGCAGGAATTTTTTCACCTGAAGAAGTTTATTTTAAATTAAGAATAATTAAATAAATTAAGTCATGCTGAACTAGTTTCAGCATCTCTTTTTTTTAATGTTTTAATTCTTTTTCTCACTTTTCATTGATTTAAAGCCTTCAACAATAATTAAAATCCAGCCGATCAAAAAACTAACCCCACCGAAAGGAGTAATAATTGCAAAAGCTGTTATTGCAGTCATCGCATATACATAAAGTGAAAAGGAAAATAAAATTATTCCAATCAAAAAGAATAACGCAGCTTTAAAATAGTTTTCATTACCGGTTAAAGAAATGGCAAGTAAACAAACTGCATGAACAAGATGATAAGTTACTCCCGTTTTATAAACTTGTAACAAATTCTCGGGAATTTTACCTTCAAGGCCATGTGCCCCAAATGCGCCGATGGCTACCGCTAAAAATCCCATTATTCCACTGATTATTAACCAAAAGCTTTTATTATTCATTTTTATTGACCATTATTTAACATAGGACTATTTAATTTATATTGAATAGTTAACATAAAAATAATTAACTTACAAAATTAAATTCCGATTTAAAATAATCAAATGTCATTGCGGGCTTGCCGATAGAAAAGGCTCATTGAAGCTTACTTTCCAGCTTCTACCCAATGATAGATTAGTTTAAAATTCACTTTCTTCTATAATTGAAAAATAATTTAACGGTCTTTCTTCAACACAATCAGATTGACATATTTCAAAAATAATAAAAGGCATTATGAAAAATTTACAAAAATTAATTTTACCTTTTCTTTTCCTAATAGTGACATATTTTATTTATTCCATTTACTTCGCCCCCAATGATGAACTTGGCTTGTTTTCCAATTTTGACACAAACAATAACGCCAATAAAGAAATAAAAGTGATGATAAATAAAGTGAAAGGTATTCAAAATGATATGCCTACTGGCGTATCAACATTTTATGCATTAGATAAGGAGGGTAAAGAAGTATTAGTGAATGGACCGATTGTTCCATCGGATATAATCACTGCTAACCCCATAATATTAAAAGGCCATTTACATCAGGATCATTTTCACTCAGTTGAAATATACCAGTAATTATTTTTATGAATAAATTTGAATTAGTATCTAGTTATAAGCCGTCCGGCGATCAGCCTCAAGCAATTGAATCTTTAATAAAAGGAATTCATAGCGGTGAAAAATTTCAAACGCTTCTCGGTGTTACTGGGAGCGGAAAAACTTTTACTATATCAAATGTGATTAAAGAAATTAATAAACCAACGCTTATTATTTCCCACAACAAGACTTTGGCTGCGCAGCTTTATTCTGAGTTTAAAAATTTCTTTCCCAATAACCCGGTAGAATTTTTTATAAGCTATTATGATTATTACCAGCCTGAAGCTTACGTAGTGAGAAACGATCTTTATATTGAAAAAGATTTTGCAATTAATGAAGAAATTGACAGGCTGAGATTAAAGGCAACGACTTCATTAATAGAAGGAAGAAATGATGTAATTGTGGTTGCGAGTGTTAGCTGCATTTATGGAATAGGTGCACCGCAGGAATATGCTAATCAAATTATCTTCCTTAAAAAAGGAGACCGTTTACGAACGCAAAAAATTAATGCGTAATTTAATTGACATTCATTATGTAAGAAATGATGTTGATTTTTCCCGCGGGACTTTCAGGGCTCGAGGAGATGTAATTGAAATTATTCCAGCTTATCAATATGAAGAAGCAATAAGAATTGAATTTTGGGATAATGAAATTGAAAAACTTTCCATTATTGATTCAATAACAGGCGATGTTCTAAGAGAAATTGATTCTGCTCCCGTTTACCCGGCAAAATATTTTGTGTCAAACCGCGAACAAGTTCAGCGGGCTATTTATGATATTGAAACAGAGTTGGCTGAAAGAATAAAATATTTTCAAAGAGAAGAAAAATACTTAGAAGCACAGCGAATTGAGCAAAGAACAAAATTCGATATTGAAATGATGAAAGAAATCGGATACTGCGCTGGCATTGAAAATTATTCTCGCCACATGGATAACCGTCCGCCTGGCTCACGTCCTTCGACTTTAATAGATTATTTCCCAAAAGATTTTTTATTAGTAATTGATGAATCCCACGTAACTGTACCTCAAATTCGCGGAATGTATAACGGCGACCGCGCGAGAAAAGAAACTTTAGTTGAATATGGTTTCAGGCTTCCTTCCGCTTTGGATAATAGGCCTATGAAGTTTGAAGAATTTTATAATATGATTAACCAAACCATTTTCGTCAGTGCTACTCCGGCTGATTACGAACTTGAAAAAAGCGGCGGTGTAATTGTTGAACAAATTATTCGTCCTACCGGACTGCTTGATCCTGAAATTATGGTACGCCCTATTAAAGGACAAATCGATGATTTAATTGGAGAAATTAGATCAAGAGCAATACTAAAGGAAAGAGTTTTAGTTACTACATTAACTAAAAAAATGGCCGAAGATCTTTCCGACTATTTAGATAAAATTGGAATTTTGGTTAGATATATTCATAGCGACATTGATGCCTTGGAACGTGTTGAAATTCTGCGTGATCTTCGCATCGGTGACTTTGATGTACTTGTAGGTGTTAATCTTTTAAGAGAGGGCCTTGATCTTCCTGAAGTTTCATTAGTTGCAATTATTGACGCAGACAAAGAAGGGTTTTTAAGAAGCGAGAGGTCTCTCATGCAGACCGCCGGAAGAACAGCGCGAAATGTTAACGGTAAAGTTATTATGTATGCAGACAAAATTACTGAATCAATGCGTAAAACAATTGCAGAAACAAATAGACGTAGAATAATTCAAACAGAGTACAATAAACAAAACGGTATTGAACCAAAAACAATTTATAAAAGCATGGAAGAAATCATGTCGTCAACATCAATTGCCGACATGAGAAAAAAAGAAGAAAAGGAAGATTTCTCTTTTTCAAAAGTCGCCGAACCGATATTAAAATATATGGACAACGACCAAAAGAGAGATTTGATTAGTCAGCTTACTGATGAAATGCATCAAGCAGCTAAGGATTTAGAATTTGAACGTGCCGCAAATTTAAGAGATGAGATTAATAAATTAAAAAAGATGTTGAAATAGAGTCGAGTCAAAGGACAAAACTCAAAAATAAAAATGGATTAGCTAAGTTTTAAAATTGATTTAAATTCATTGTCGATTTTTTCCCCTTTATATATAACCTTTTCTAAAAATAATCCTGATGGCGGGGCAGTGTATTTGGCTGGTTCATTAGTATTATTTTGAAGATAAAATAATAAATCTTTTTCTGTCTTCTTTTCTCTTCCAATTTCAACTAATACTCCGACAATTCTCCTAACCATTTTCCACAAAAAGTGTGAGCCAATAATTCTTATTAAAATTAAATTGCTTTCTTCTTTTAACTCTACTTTTTCAATTAATACCTTTGTTGATTTTTCTTCTTTATCATTATCAGAGAATGAAGCAAAATCGTGCATTCCCTCTAAGTTCTTTGCCGCTTGATTCATCTTATTAAAATCAAGTTTGTCTTTTATCCACCACACATAATTTTTACCAAAAGCTGTCCGGCGTCTTGAAATTTGATAAATGTAGCTGCGTGAAATTGCATCATGCCTTGCATGAAATTTAGGATGAGTTTTTTCAATTTCTAAAATATTAATATCATACGGAAGCAAATCATTAAACTTTAATCTAATTATTTCCGGGGCAAGCATTGTTTTAACATCAAGATGGGCGACCTGGTGAAGCGCATGAACTCCACTGTCAGTACGACCGCTCCCTTTTAATTCAAGGTTTGAAGTTTTAAAAATATCAATAGCTGCTTTTATTAATTGCCCCTGAACCGTTTTAGCATTATTTTGTGTTTGCCAGCCGCTGTAGCGAGTGCCTTCATACTCCAAATAGATTTTAAATCGAGACATAAAATTATTTACAGTTCGTTAATTGCAATTTCTTCTTCAGCATAATCATCATGGGATTCATAAATGCGTACTCTAAGCTTGCTAACATTCTTATGAACAATTGCAGACTTAATTTTCATTAGAAAATATGTGCAAATGTTTTCAACTGTAGATTGAAAATCGACAATCATTCTTTTTGAATTCATTTCTTCCAAAAATATTATTATTTGTGTGTCGTCTTTATAAACCATAAATGCGTGATCTAATTCTTCTACAATTGGCTTAACTATTTTTTTCAAATCATAATAATCCATCACCATTCCCGATTCCAAAACATCACCTTCAATTTCAACAATCATTTTGTATGAGTGGCCATGGATATTTTTACATTTACCGAAATGTTCAGGGAGGCGATGTCCCATTTCCCAATGAAATTCTTTTGCTATTTTCATTCACACACCTTTAGTTTCAGGTGACCAAATAAATTTATGCAATTGAAGCTGGAACCTTACCTTCAGTTTATCTTCTATAACCCAATTAACCAAAGTTAGCGGTTCAAGTTCCCCAAACACGACTGAGAATAAAATTTCACACTTGTTTGTTAAATCATATTTATTAATAACTTCATTTGTCCATTCATAATCTTCTCTGGTTCCAATTACGAATTTAATTTCGTCAGTTTTCTTTATATAATTAATATTATCATAAAGATTTTTTTTCATCATTTTACTTGACGGACATTTTAAATCCATTATAATTTTTACACGCAAGTCAGTATTCTTAATAGTTAAACTCCCGCCAGTCTCCAACAAAACTTCATAGCCTTCATCACACAAACTTTTAATTAACTCTAAACTCTCTTCTTGAACTAACGGTTCTCCACCGGTAACTTCCACAAGATTACAATTGTATTTTTTTACTTCAGTTAAAATCTCATTTATGGTTAAATCCTTACCTTCATAAAAAGCATATTCCGTATCACAATAACTACATCTAAGGTTGCAATAAGTCAAGCGGACAAAAACACACGGCAGCCCGGCTTTAGTGCTTTCGCCCTGGATAGAATAATAAATTTCATTAACTTTTAACATAAATAACTTGATTTTCTACGATTTTCTTAATTTTTGCAGCAAAATTACAAAAACACAAGTTGACATCAAACTTACTAATCTATATATTTGAGGTCAATTTTTTTATTACTTTAAAAGGTTGTTAGAGCATGGCAAATCATAAATCGGCTGAGAAGAGAATACGTACAACAGAAAAGAGAAAGAATGTTAACAGAAGAATCGATTCACAAATAAAAACAGTTGTTAAAAAAACACTTGGCTCAACCGAAAAAGAAGAACTTGAAAAATTATACAAAGAAGCTGTAGCACTTATTGATAGAAGCACTACAAAAGGTAAAATCCACAGAAACACTGCTGCAAGAAAAAAAGCTGCTTTAACAAAGCACTTAAATTCTGTTAAAGAAGCAAAATAAATTTTAGTTTTTTATCACAAAGCTCTTCAAAGAAATATTGAAGAGCTTTGCCATTTTAAATAAATCTACTTCGAATCTAAATCTTCAATTGCATCAATTCCTGTGGGCATGGGAAGATAAAATCTAATTGGCTGAATTTCCCCGTTTCGTTTTACTAATTTCTCAACTCTCTTATTGATTAAAACACTATGTTCAATATTAACTTTATCCTCTACAATTGAACCATAAATGTAGCTTGTTCCTTTAATCAAAACATGCGAGCCGATGCGTAAAGGAAAATCATCACTTCCGGTCATGTTCACACTTGATTCAATTCGCGAGTAATCACCTATTTCAATATTGCCTTTAATGATGTCTCCCCAGAGTATTTCCACATAGTCGCCAATTTTTAATGATTGATTTTCAAAACATGAAAGATGAACATTCTGCCAGATGATTACATTTCGCCCAAATTGAATGTTACCGTTAACATATACGTTTTTTTTAAGCTCCAGATTATAATTTAACTTTACATCCTTTCCAATATATGCACCCTTTCCAATTATGATATCAAGGGGTATGTTCTTCTTGTCCATTTCGATAATCTGATCAATAACTTTTTCGTGAATAAAAAAATCATCCGGGTCGTCAATTTCAATTATGTCTTTAAGCTTTTCATAAACTTTTTTCCTGGCAACGGCTTCCATTTCTTTAAGTACTGACTTATTATTAAAGCCCATTACAACATATTGTTCAAGCGGGCTTACAGCCATCACGGAATAGTTTTTCTTGTTGAACAATGAAATTAAATCAGTAATGTAGATTTCGTTTTGGACATTATTACTTGAAAGTTGATTCACAAGTTCAATGAGTTTTTTATAGTTAAAAGCATAAACGCCTGAATTGAATTCATTATTTTCAATCAGCTCTTTTTTAGTATAAGTATATTTCCTGTTATTAAACAATACCTCGTATGGCTTATCATCTTTTAAAGCAAGTATATCTTTATGCTCCATAATTTCTATTACTTTTCCTGCGTCATTTCCTGAAGATTTTCCATTAGCATCTTTATCTTTTACACGAATAATTCTACCGTAAGAGTTTTCAGAAGGATTCCCTTCAAATATCCCGGTAAGAACCATCATATCAGATTTGGTGTGAATAAATTCTTCTCTGAAACGAGACAATGTTGCTCTATCAATTAATCCCATATCGCCCGGAAGCACATAAACATTTCCATCAAAAAGTTTTTCATCAATTCTTTCCAAAGCAACTTGTACTGCATGCCCGGTTCCGTTCTGAGTTTCCTGGTAAGCAAACTTTGTAGCTTCTCTTTTTCCAATTACTTCAATAACATCTTTAGCTTTTATCCCAACAACTACTATCATATTTATATCGTTGATTCCGTTACGGCAGGCGTTATACACTCTTTCTACCGTAGGTATCTCCCAGATTTTATGAAGCATTTTTGAGGTTTGGGATTTTATTCTTTTACCATGACCGGCTGCGAGAATTATTGCCGCTTCTTTAACTTTTACATTAAACCCTGATGAAAATTTATCAACCATTTCTGAAATTTCATTTTTCTTTTTCACTTCCATTAATAAAGCCTCCGATAACAAAAGTATTTTAATATAATTTTAAGAAAAAATTACTTAAAGGATTCGGCAATTCCAATAATAATAAATCACTCCTTATTGGATACCGTAGTTTGCGATAGATAATAAAACGCAAAATTCAATCCGAATGTAAACCAGACCAAAGTTATAATTTCATGGTCACCGAAATTCATTTCCGTTAATCCCGAAAAAAGAAACGCAGCAAAACAACCGATGGCCCCAAGAGCGTAAGAAGAAATAAATGGAATTGTTTTCCTTTCGCTGTAAATTTTTAATTCAAGTAAAATTATTTTAACAAAAAGAAAAATTACTGCTATAAATCCGAAAGCGCCAAGAGTTACAAGTACGTGAACAAAATTGTTATGCATGTGCCCTTGAATTTCTTTGTCATAAGGACGTTTGTATTGTATATAATATTCTCTTAAATCAATATCGCCGACTCCAAAGACAGGATGATCTTTAAACATTTCCCAGCCTGCTCTCCACAGCGCCAAGCGAGTGTAATTTGAAGGAAGATATGGATCCCAAATGCTAAGCAAGCGGCTTCTTTTTATGTAGGTAAAATATAGCTTACCGTTTGCATAATTAATTGAAGTTGGTGTGAAAGATAAATTATTCTTCGAAATTATTTTAATGGAATCTTTAACCGGGTATTCAAGCTCAAAAACTTTATTGCTCAAGTCAGTAACAAATAATTTGTTATCACTCTGCGCCCAACTATATGCTTTTGAAATTTCTTTTGTTTTATCAAGAAGCTGTAATTTATTTTCATTAACTCTTAATAATTTTAAGCCGGAATTATCTGAAACAAAAAGTTTCTTATTCAAATAATAGATATAGTCAATTTTAGGATTGTTGTAAAAATATAAACTGTCTCCCGGCAAATTATATTTAGAATTATAAACAGTTACGCCGCTGCCGGGTTTTTCAAAAACGAAATAAGATGAATCAACATAAAAATTTGTAAAGCCGGAAAATTTTTCAAAACGCATATAGTTATCAAAATTATATGGATCGCGGTAAACGGTTAAGCCGCTGTCAGAATCTAAAACATACAAATAATCATTGAACACTCTGAATGAGGTTGTAAAACCGGGAGTTAAGAATTCTTTTTCAATTTTAAAATTATCATCTTTCTTCTTAATAAGTAAAAAACGGGTATCACACAAATAAGCAATTAAATAATCATCTTTCCATTTCCTTAATTCATAAATAGGAGCCGGCGTTTCAATTTTATGAATTATTGATGAATCCTGGTATTCAACAATTCCGTTTTCATAATCGCTTACAAAATATTTATTACCTGCCGGAAAAACATCATAAGCCCTTCCTTCAGTTTTTAGTTCAACATTTTTAGTGATGGAATTATTAGAATAATTAAATATAAAAACTTCGCTGATATTTTTTTGAGTCAGAACAAGAACTAATCCTAAATACAATTAATGGAATTAAAATTTTCCATTGCCGTTTAATTAATAAAATTATAAAAATGCCGAATGCGGCTCCCAGCCAGCCGGTTCGTTTATAAGTTGAAACAAGTGCTAATGCAGACAAACCAAAACCGATTAAAAGCAGCAGGCGGTTTTTAATTGATACTTTTTCATTTACCATGAATGCAAATAAAAACACAACCGTAAAGCTTATTATCTCACTTGCAGTAATAGGATATTGAAAAATAGAAGGTCCTGATTGTTCAACTCCATATAAGTTCTGAATATAAAATCTATATGAAAAAAACAAATAAATTAGAACAGTAACTAATGATGCCCCAATGTAAATCTTGAAATACAGTTTCGCTCTTTTTAAATCAGTTGAAGCTGCAATGAAAGTATATATAATAGGAATTAGTAAAGCGCGTTTTAAAAGATTCGTGTTTGCGTTGCTATGATATTGGGTAAATATTGCTGATAAAATTTCTGCGACGAGATACCAAATTAATGCTAGCTCAAGGCCGGTCTTTTTAAATTGATTTTCTTTTGTAAGATAATATCGCAGAAGTATTAAAAGAAGTGCCCCGTAGTATCCAACCTGGTTGACGAAAATAGAATTACTTAAGCTTAAAAGAAAAAGGATAATGAAAACAAAAATTGCTTTATCAATAACTTTTATAAATTTGTTTTGATTGTTCATCATCAATCTCTAAACTGCATTTCATAGAATTTTCGGTAGAGCCCATTTGCCTGCTCTATTAATTCTTCATGATTACCTGATTGAATAATTTTCCCTTTATCAAGAACTAAAATTTGCGATGCATTTCTAATTGTGCTTAAACGGTGTGCAATTACGAAAGTAGTTCTATTTATCATTAAGTCTGTCGATTGCTTCCTGGACAAGCAGTTCCGATTCATTATCAAGTGCGGAAGTTGCTTCATCAAAAATCATTATTTCAGGATTCTTCAATAATGCTCGCGCAATTGAAATACGCTGTCTTTGTCCGCCTGATATCTTAACTCCTCTTTCGCCTATAACTGTGTCATAACCTTTAGGCATTTGAAGAATAAAATCATGCGCATTTGCTGTCTTTGATGCCTCAACAATTTTTTCGAAGGGATAATCTTCCAAACCATAAGCAATGTTATTTTTTATCGACTCGTTGAATAAAATTGTTTCCTGGGTTACAATTCCCATCGTTGTTCGCAGACTCTGAATTTCATATTCTTTAATATCAATTCCGTCAATTAAAATTTTGCCGGAAGTTGGGTCATAAAAACGCGGAATTAAATCAACCAATGTAGATTTACCGCCGCCGCTTGGGCCTACAAATGCTATTATCTTTCCTTTATCTACGGAAAAATTAATGTCGTTCAAAACCAGTTCTTCCGCATCATCATAGTGAAATGAAACGTGTTCAAAGCTGATTGTATTTTTAAACTCAGTTATTTTTTTCGCATTGGGAATATTTTTAATCAATGGCGGAGTATCAATTATTTCAAACACTCTGTCCGCAGCAGCACTTGATTCCTGTATTTTATTATTTACTCCGCTCAATTCTTTTATCGGAGGCATAAGCTGAAATATTGCAAAAAGAAATCCTAAAAACTCACTCGCCTTAATTGTGTGTTCCTCCAAAACTAAAAGGCCTCCGTAATAAATTATTATTACTCCGACAATAACACTTAAGAATTCTGTAATAGGTGAAGAAGCATTTCTTACTCTTACAATATGCAGCATCATTTTGAAAAAGCTTTTTGTTTCGGATTTGAATTTTTCATTTTCATATTTTTCCATTCCGAATGCTTTAACAATTTTTACCCCCGATATTGTTTCCTGTAAAACACTTGTTATGTCTGCCATTTTTGCTTGAATTATCGAACTATATTTTCGGAGCCTGATTCCAATCCATCCAATAACCAAAGCAGAAAATGGAAGAGTTATAAATGCCAATAAAGTAAGCTGCCAGCTTATGCTGAGAGCAATGGCAAGGAATACAATTATGGTTAGCGGTTCTCTAATCAAATTTAAAAAAGTTGTTGATATGCTTGCCTGAACAATGTTAACATCATTAGTAATTCTTGAAATTAAATTTCCGACCCGTTCCTGTTTAAAATAGCTCATCGGTAATTCATGAAGATGCTGATAAGCTGCATCGCGAAGGTCTTTCATCGTTCCTTGCTCGGCATGAGCTAAAAAATAAGCCTGCATGTAACCAAAAATATTTTTACCAAGAAAAGCAAACAGGACAATCATACAAATTTTGAAAAGCGCTTCTGCTTTGTCTCCGCTAAAAACAAAATTATTAAAAGCACGGGTAACATCATCTTTAATATTTATAATCCAATCCGGTAAAAGGCTTGAAGCTTTATCAACTGCCGATGGCTGGTGTGTTACTTGAGTATTCGAGGTTTCTGAGAACAAAGTATCAAGAAGAGGAATTGTTAAATAGACGGATAATCCATTTAAAACAGCAAATAAAATTGTACATGCTATTGAAAGCGTAATGTGCTTCCAATACGGTTTTACAAATTTTAATATTCTATAATAAGTATTCACTATGCGCTGTAATCCGGAATTTCAGGAATATTTTCTAATCCGCAGCCGCCATTAATCTTTATTGAATCAACAGGGCTGCTGCTATTGAGATCATAAATAATGATGAATGAATTTTCTTTAAATCCTGAATCGAAAAATAATTTATCATTCTGAATAAAGAAATTTTTATAACCACTGCCATCCCATTTATTTTCTATTTTATTTTTCCTTAATGAATATATATATAATGAAGATGTTTGCGGGTCTTTATTATATAGAGTTTCATTTCCAGGTGTAACATCAACAGTAGAGAATATTAAATCGTTATTATCTTTCGACCAACCAATGTCTTCTAATTTTTTATAATCCAAGCAAATTAAGATAGAATTATTTTCCGAAACTTTATTAAAATAAAATAAATTCACACTATCGTTATCTACAGTCTTTAATTCTGCATCCAACTGTTTTGATGTTAAATCTAATGTTCTTTTGGGAAGAGATGGATAACCTTCTTTAAATAAATTGTAAAGCTTTTTTTCGTTAAGCAGTTCTTTTCCGAATGTATTAAATATAAAAGTATGCTGATTGACGTAATCAGAAACTTTTATGTCTATAGAATTAAATGCGACTTTAAAATTATTGCTGTCTACCCATTCCGTAAAAACCTGCATGCCTGTACCGATATTAGTAACAAAATTAACTTTATTAGAATCCAAATTTATATGATAAAGCTTTGCTCTTGAAATAAAGGGAAAGACTCCTCGTTTACCGTAATCTCTGGCAGTTAGAAAGAATGCTGCTTTTCTATCTTGTGAAAAAGAAAGCTCCATCACTTCTTCAACCCCCGAAGACCAAAATACTTTTGATTTTTTAGTTTTAAAATTGTATTTGTACAAGCCTGGTTTTTCACCAACCATACCTACAAAAATAAATGGCGTGTTATTTTCTTTTTGTACTGATTGATTTACATTCTTTTGAGTTTCAATATCTTTATTTTTCTCTGCGCAACCAATAAGTAGTGCTACAAATAAAAGTGGAAAAATTATTTTAGGCATTAATAATTCCTTCAAGCTTTAAAAATAAACTTAAAATGAAATTAACCAATTTAATAAAAAATCCCCACAGCGGACTATAAATGAATACCAGCAAAATGAATGTCCCGTAAAAACCCAAGTTTAAGATTTTCGCTGTGATATTATTTGGAAAAACGTCATACAAAATATGTGAGCCGTCTAACGGAGGAATCGGCAGCAGGTTAAATGCGAATAAAAAAATATTAAAAAATACTCCATACCAAAAAATATTAACAATGTACTGCTGATTGGTTATATGCATATTGACTGTGATTACAAATGCAATAAAAAAAATAAAAGCAAGCAGTAGATTTGATAACGGCCCGGCAAATGAAACAACCGCATCGTCCTTTAATTGATTTTTAAAATTTCTTCTGTCAATTGGAACCGGTTTTGCCCAGCCAATTAATGCAATCCCGGAAGCAAATGAAGCAATGGGCATTATTAAAGTGCCAACTAAGTCGGCGTGCTTAAATGGATTAAGAGTTAATCTTCCAAGATTTTTTGCTGTATCGTCTCCAAGCTTTGAAGCTAAAAAAGCATGAGCAAATTCATGAATTGTTATGGAAATAAAAAACATCGGCAAAAATGTTAGGAAAGAAATTAGTCTATCGCTTACTTGCATTATATTTTATCCTCTGGGATGATAATCTTTATGAACCTGTTTAATGTATTCACGGTCAATGTGAGTGTAAATTTGTGTGGTTGAAATATCGGAGTGGCCGAGCATTTCTTGAACTGCTCTTAGGTCTGCACCGCCTTCAAGCAAATGGGTTGCAAATGAATGCCTGAAAGTATGCGGATGAACTTCCTTTTTTATTCCGGCTTCATGCACATACCTGTCAACTATTTTCCAAACACCCATGCGTGATAATTTTGTTCCTCGTGTATTTAAGAAAACATAATTTTCACTTTTCAATTTTTTCATAAGTAAAGGCCTGGAGTTTTGTAAATATTTTGTAATCCAGTTGACGGCACTTTCACCAATCGGAATTAATCTTTCTTTAGAGCCTTTGCCTAGCACACGAATCATTTCTTCACTAAAAAAAAGATCTGAAATTTTAAGATTTAATAATTCTGATATTCTTACTCCGCAAGCATAAAACAATTCAAGAATCGCTTTATCACGTAATCCAAATTTGTCTTTTGTATTAGGCTGGTTTAAGATTTTTTCAATTTCATTAAATGAAAGCACATTGGGAAGATTCTTCGACAACTTAGGCGTTTCTACTTTTTCGACAGGATTTGTTTTAATGTAATTGTTTTGAAAAAGATATTTGAAAAATCCTTTAAGCGAAGAATAATATCTTGCAGCAGAAGTTTTTGACAAACCTAATTTGTTTAACTCTTTGAAAAAATCAACTAAATCAAGGTAAGTTATTTGCGAAGGGTCACTAATATTTTTTTCACTTGCAAAATTTATGAAAGATGAAATGTCATTCTTATATGAGCTGACTGTATTTCCGGATAAATTTTTTTCAAGACTTAAAACCGAAAGATATTCTTTTAAAAAAATATTCATGCTTTTTCTTTTTTCTCTTCAACTCCCTTTTCCACTTCATCTTGTTTCGGGTACCTGATTCTTCGGTGATGCTGTCCAAGCAGAATACTGATAAATGCTTCTTTAATTTTACTTACATCGCTGAAAGTTATTGGAGATTCATCCAACTGCCCGTCGTCAATTCGCGAAGTAATAATATTGTCGATTATGTTTTCAACTTTTACAGCATCAGGCTTTTCAATGGAACGGACGGCGGATTCGCACCCATCTGCAAGCATTATAATTGCTGTTTCTTTTGTCTGCGGTTTGGGGCCTGGATACTTATAATCTTCAATATTTACTTTTTCCTCTCCATATAATTTTACTGCTTTTTCATAAAAGAAAGACATTGTCATCGTTCCGTGATGAGCCGGTATAAAATCAATTATTTCCTGCGGAAGGTCATTTGCTTCAGCAAGTTCTATTCCCTCTTTAACATGCTTAACAATAATGCTAACGCTTTCCTCTGGTGTTAAGGCTTCATGAACGTTTTGGTTATTCAACTGATTCTCAACAAAATTTTGAGGAGAAATTGTTTTCCCGATGTCATGATAATATGCCCCAACCCTGGCAAGCAGTGGGTTTGCATTTATTTTTTCCGCTGCAGTTTCCGCAAGTGTACCCATAGTCATTGAATGATTAAATGTACCTGGCGCTTTTCTTGAAAGCTCTTTCAATAAAGGCGCATCAAAATTTGAAAGCTCCAGAAGGGTTAAATCAGTTGTTATCTTAAAAAATTTCTCGAAGAAAATTAACAAGCCGTAAGTTAACACAGGGCTTATCAAAGCGTTGGAAGATATAAAGGCAAATTCAATTAAAAGTTTATTAACTTCTGCAAATCTCTCGAACCCAAATGCAGCAATGCCCGCAGTATATCCGATTAGAATAAATAAAAACGACCTGAATATTTGAGACCTGTTTTTAATATCTCTAACTGAATAAACCGCAAGAACACCAGCCAGTATATTCAAAACGGAAAAAGTATAATCATTACCGCGCAAAGCTCCGGCAATTAAGGAAATGATTACAGTGGAATAAAATCCTAGCCGCGAATCAAATGTAATAGTAAGCAGCATTGAAGCCGCAGGAATGAAAATCAAAAGATAAACAGGTGTGGAAGCAACTAATTGATTTACTAAATATGTTATGAACGAAAAGAATAATATTATAATTGCAATCAAAATTATTTTTTGATTATCGTAAAATATTTTCTTCCTAAATAAGAATACGTAAATAATTAACAGGGAAAGCAAAAATGAAATATGTAGAAACTTTCCAACCAGCTGAAGATACATTTCAACTGCACCAATCTTCTCGCCCTTGGCTGCTTTGTAAGAATCTATTTTAAGCTTAATTTCTTTTGTTATTCTATCATGTTTCCCAACAATTCTTTCATTCTCATTAACAATGCCGCTGGTTTTTGAAACATTATTTTTTGACTGCTGGATTAGCTCATCGGTAAGTGTTTTGCTATATACCAAAGTTGGAAAAATAAAATGGTCAACATATTCAATTAAGGCTGACTCAATATTACTTGGGTAATTAAAGCTTTTAATTAAATCATTAGCATTCGATTTAGCCTCTGCTTCAGATTGAAATTTTCTTAGGGGTTCAATTTCTTCAACATTACCTTCCCTTACAGCAATACTATCTCTAAGTTTAATATTTGCTGGAAGTGAAACGATCTTGTTTGAATAAATATTGTTTAAAATATTTTTAGATAAAGTAAAAAATTTATTTAAGCTAAAACCATTTGTAGAAATTAAATTTTTCTCCTGAAGTCTTAAATTTTTTAGAACCGTGAATGACTGTGAAGAAAGGAAAGACGGATTTGTTTCCTGCCTATTTGTTTCAACTATAGAACTGTCGATGGATTTCAATAAAAATGAATTGTACTTGTTTACAGAATCTATATCATTCCCATTTTTATTTGCATTTATAAAAACCGGAAAAACACTTGCTTCGGCATCTTTAATTTCGGCTTTATAAACTATGGGGTCTTTTAAAATTGGGAAAGTAAATGAAGCGATTAAATCATCGTGTATCCAGATTGAACCGACATTCACTTCCGATTCAATTGACTCACCTTTGGGAAACATCAAGACAATCAACAGCACAGTTACGATTGCTATTGTGAAACGGACTCTCTCACTGGTTTTAAAATTTACTTTATCTTTTTTCGGCATGTTCATCCTTTTTTGCCTTTAAAACCATTTCCAGAAATTCTGCTGTTCCATCTTCGTTGTTTGTACGCTTAGTTATAATGTTAGCAAGACTTTTAATCTCAGGCACAGCATTAGCAAGAGCAACCTTTACAGCACGGGTGCTGAATAAACTTATATCGTTATACCAATCGCCAATTACTGCACTGTTCTCTTCTTTTACTTTCAAGTATTTAAGAAGCCTTAATGCTCCTTTTCCTTTTGAAATATTTTTTTTCCTGATGTGAAGATAATAAACTCCTTCATATGAATTAGATTTAAAATATGATGCAGAAATTCCGATAGTATTTGGGAAATTCATTTCATCTTTTATATATCTAATTGAATCTTTATTGTCTCCGGCAAATACAACTTCCAGAGTCTGATTTGTATATTCGTCGTAAGATTTAACTTCTTCATATTTTGCCCCGAACTTATCCATAACTACAGGGATAACAGAATTATTTTCGGTATAATAAATAGCATCAGCATGGCACAATGCAACATGAAGCAAAAAATCATTAGCAAAATTTAATGCTTTTTTTACATACTTTTCTTTTATAAAAGATTCAAAAATCACTGTTCCTTCGGGATAGCTTTTTATCATGCATCCATCAAGCGAAACCAGCGGTGTATCAATTTCAAGCTCTTCAGCATATCTAGTTAATGCCGAATGAAGCCTTCCGCTGGCAAAAGTAAAATGAACATCATATTTTTTTAATTCATATACAAGCTCTTTAGTCTCTTTGCCGATTTCTCCTTCATTAGATAAAAGGGTTCCGTCTAAATCAAAAAAAATAACTTTAATATTTCCGAGAGTATTATTTGATTCCATTACAGTTATTTAATTACTGTCTTCCAGCCAAGCTCGGATAGATTTTTATAAATAATTATTACAGATATCACTGCAATAACCAAACATATTATAGCTGATTTATAATCGCTGAAAATTACACTTCCGATTCCCATCAGCATTGAATAAACTAAAGCAACCCCGAAAATCCAGTTTAAAAACATTCTGAAAAATCCGGTATCACTTTGAACCTCAGGCATTTTTGATGAAATCTTCTTCCATAAAACTCCGCCCGGATGAATTTTTTTATAGAATGAAAATAAAACATCTTCGTCTGTCGGTTTTGTTAATAACGTAACCGTTACCCAAACAACAGTTGTTATTGATACCAAATAAAACAAAGTTGTTGGAAAAGCTATTCCAAAATATTTCAAAAATGGAAGTACCACAAAAGGAGTTATCATTGCTGAGATTTCCGACCAGGCATTTATCCTCCACCAGAACCACCTTAATATTAATACAAGTCCAACGCCGGCACCAGCTTCCATTATAAATTCCCATGCACCAGAGATACGAGTGATAAATAAAGTTACAATTACCGAGATAAACATTAATATCATAGTTATAACTCTTGAGGTCAAAACATAATGTTTTTCTTTTTCATTTGGCTTCACAAACCTTCTATAAAAGTCATTCATAAGATACGATGATCCCCAGTTAAGCTGAGTAGCTATAGTGCTCATGTATGCAGCAAAGAATGCAGCTACCAATAAACCTTTTAGGCCGATTGGAAGAAAATCATTCATTGCATAAATGTAACCCATTCCTTTTTCGTCAGCACCTAAATGAGGATAAATTATTAATGAAGAAATTCCAACCAGCACCCAGGGCCAGGGCCTAATTGCATAATGCATAATTTGAAAAAATAAAGTAGCAAATAAGGAATGCTTTTCATCTTTAGCAGACATCATTCTTTGAGCAACATAACCGCCGCCGCCCGGTTCAGCTCCCGGATACCATGATGCCCACCAAATTATTCCAACATAAGCAAGAAATGAAGCAACACTTAAAGCAAATGCTCCAGCCACAGAACCTGCATCAGAAATTTTGGGGAAGAAATCAAAAACAAATTTAGGAAGCTTTTCCTGCATACCTGTTATTCCACCAACTTGTGAAGAATTAACAACAAGCACTGCAAGAATAATTGTTCCGGTCATTGCTAAAACAAATTGAAATGCATCTGTAACTACAACTCCCCACAACCCTGAAAGAGCAGAATAAAATGCTACAAGCAGCATACATGCAAACACATAGTATAATACTTGAGATTCGGGAATATTAAACATTCCAACCAATATGGAAATCATTGCTTTATTAACCCAGCCCATAATAATCAGGTTCATAAAAAAGCCGAGGTAAATAGCTCTAAAGCCTCTTAAAAATCTTGCCGGTTTACCTGAATATCTAATTTCTGCAAATTCAACTTCCGTCATAATTCCCGCTCTTCTCCAAAGTTTGGCAAAGAAAAACACGGTAAGCAAACCTCCGAATGCAAAGTTCCACCAAACCCAGTTGCCTGCAACACCGTTTTTAGCTACAAGTTCTGTAACGGCAAGAGGAGTATCTGCAGCGAATGTAGTTGCAACCATTGAGAGTCCGGCAAGATACCAGGGAAGATTTCTTCCGGAAAGAAAAAATTCGTCTGTACTTTTGCCCGCACGTTTGGAATAGTATAATGCAATACCTATGGAAAAGACAAAGTATGCTACTATAATTAGATAATCAATGAGCGCCAAGTTGACCTCGCACAATAGTGGAAGAAATGTATTAAAAAGTTAATGCTTAATTTAGTAAAATTTTAGATTTTATGAGAGGAAGTAATTATTTATTAAGGAAAGGAATAAATGGATGCTTGATTTTGCATGCTCGATACACGAATATTCAAACCTTCGAGGTTTCTTTCTATCCAAACCTTCAAGGTTAATCACTTCTACATAATCTAATTATTAATAGTCACTTTTATACAATTACGTTTTAAATATGAAAAACCTTGAAGGTTATTATGTATGAAAAATAATACTTACCTATTCATATGGTTTTCTAAAATCTTATTAGCTCCGGGTTTATAAAGCAAATGGTAAAGCACATCCAGGTAAGCGTTCATCTCTTCCATATCTATATTTGTAGTGAATTTCCAAAAACCGTAAATCTTTGCTAATGACAACAGCTTATTTGCATATAGTTCCCAGTTATATGCAGTATCAACACGCTTAATCGCTCTCTCGGAAATCTTTCCCCAATAAGAATCATCTTTTTCACATCTTTTTATAGAACTCAAGAATTTTTTCGGTAGTCTCTTTCTCATTGATAGGGTCAATATGAAAACCGGATTTACCATCTTCAATTATTTCCATAGGACCACCGTAGTAAGTAGCAAACACCGGCAAGCCGCTTCGCATAGCTTCAAGAACTGTTAAACCAAATCCTTCAAATAAAGCCGGTTGAACAAATATCCCTTTACGATCGGCAATTGTTCTATAAACTTCACCGGTTTGGTCTTTCCTGAATAGCTTACCAATCCATTTAATTTTATTGTGAAGATTATATTTATTGATGATATCATGCATTAAATAAATTTGTTCTTTTTCTTCACCATCACTGGTTTTATTTGCATCAACTTTTCCTGCAACAATAATAAGATTCGCTTTTTCTTTTAACTCATCAGAATTTCCAAACCACTCTGCAAGCGAAGTAAGATTTTTGATTTTATCAAGTCTTGCCAATGAAAAGATAGGAACTAGATCGGGATTTTCTAATTCACCATAAACATCCGGATCATCCGCATTGTTAAAAATTAACTCTTCAAGTTCTTCCGTTATTTCTTTATTTCTTTTTTTCTGGTTACTGTATGGAAAATAAATTTTTGTGTTAACACCAGGCGGAACAATATTAAATTTCGGATGAAATAAATTTATTCCCCCTGTTACGCGAAAAAGTTCGGGCATTGTAAAATTGATATATGATTCGTATTGCCCCATGCTTTCTTCCGTTCCGGCAATTTCCTGGTAAGAAGAAGTAATTATAAAGTTCGCCGTGTTCATTGCAATTAAATCTGCAGTAAATTGAGTTGAAAAATGATAATGATCGTCCATGCTTTTCCAATACAGCGCGCTGTATAGATATTTACTCTTTTCAAGTGCGTGTGCAATGTTGCATTGTGTAACTCCAAACTTTCTTGCCAGCATATATGCAACCATATTGCCATCTGAATAATTACCAATTATAAAATCCGGGCGGTCTCCAAATTCAACCCGTAGTTCTTTATGAGCATCTTCAGAAAATGATTCTAAATATGGCCAGATTTCAAATCTTGAAATCCAGTTATCCGTCACATTCTTATTGAAATCTCTAAACGGAACGCGGAGTATCCAGGTATTCTTAGTCTCGTGTACTTTTTCCAATCGTTGATTACACTTTGTGTCTCCAGCATTAGGAATTAATCTTGTGAGTATAATTATTTTAGGTTTTGCTTCAAGGCCGGAATCCCTAAGAGATTTCGTCATTTCTTTTTCCAGTGCTTTAACCTGATCCAGAATATATACCACCTGCCCGCCGGTGTCAGGCATTCCAAGCACGCCTTCTTGTCCGAAATAGCCATGTGGAGAAATGATCGCGATATTAAATATCATCGGAATCTTTGAAAGGAAATCAGTTAGTGCTTGATGATCAGGAGAATGAAGAAGTCTATCTAATTGTTCTAGACTTTCGATAATAGCGCCTGCATTGTTTCCTAGTCCTGGTTCAAAGCCAAGCTCCTGAAGTTTATGTTTAAAATTTGAATATGGAGAGTCTTCATCTTCCTTCCGCAAAAAATTTAAGGCTTTATCAATTTTAGAACTTAAATCACCGGAATTTTTTACACGGTCATTCAATATTAATTGTTGATTTTTATATTTATGGACGAAAAGAAAATCAAATAGTGCTTTGCTTAGCTTATCCGGCTCTGTAAACATCTTACTCGATAAATAACGATTTAAAAATTCAACTCCCTTACCTATATTTTTTGGTTCTCTTACACTTGGAAATTTGTCATAAAAAGTTTCGAAGTTAAGATTTAATATGTCATTCCCGCCGCCGGGATTTACGAATTCTTCTTTAATCTTTAAATAATCGATACGGGAAATTTTCTCATAATAATAATCCTCTAATCCAAATAAATAATGCTGCGCTTTTCCTATTTGATCTCGAATTTCAAAATAAGTTAGGTTCCCTTTGCATACAGCTTCATTCGTCTTTTGCAAAATTTCTTCTATAGCATCATGATTATCGCCCTCCTCATTTTCCACATTCACTTTATACTCTTCTAAAATTTCAAGTAAATTTCCTTTTACATATAATTTATTTGAGTTGTATAAAACTTTATTTAAAAATCTAAATAATCCTTGTTTGTTATCTTCCAACAATTTTTCTATTCCATCACTCAAAATTTTGCTCCTCTCCGTCTTTTAAAAAATTATAATAGTTCATTCCATCAATTATTCCGCCTGCATAATTTCTTTCTGCAAAATATATTCTTTTCCCTCCTTTTAATTGTTCAAGCTCGCTGCTATAATTAGCAACTACTACTCCGAGCAATTCCCCTTTAAGCATTTCAGCATCATTGCCGGAATCACCTGCGACTAAAATATTCTCATAAGGAATATTCCATCTGTATGAAAGGTATCTTATCGCCTTTCCTTTTGATGCTCTAAATGGAAGTATGTCTAAATACTGCCCATGACTAAAAATTATATTTGCTTTAATTTTATTCTTAATTAATGTCTCCCTAACTTTTTCCAGATTTTCTTTTATATCTGAAGTATAATAGCTTACCTTAAATTTTCTTTGAGTTTCTTCTTCCTGGTATTCAAGAAAATCAAACCCAGATAACAATTCAATTATTTTTTTCTTATTCCACTGATTAGATATGTGCGCATCCCATCCCTTGGAATAAATCAATTTATTTTCATTGTTATAATAAATTTCAGAACCAACCGAAGAAATTATAACATCAGGCATGGGAACATTATTTTCTTTCAGCACTTTAAAAGCTGAATCTACCGTTCTGCCGGTTGCCACTGCAAATCCTACTTTTGAGTGAAATGATTTAATTAATCCGACAAACTCTTTTAGCGAGTTATCATCGCCAAGCAAAGTATGATCAATATCGCTTACAATCATTTTTTCCATTTTAAATAACTTCTTTCCCATGAGTGCAAAAGTAATTTCTTTTTTTAACTCTTTGCTTAAAAGTTTATTAACTTCATCTATATAAGTTTTTGTATGCGCTTTCCATGAATAATATTTTTTAACATTTTTAATTCCATTTTCCGAATACTTGTGCCAATTATTTTTATTGCTTAATATTTTATTCAGGCCTTCAGCAATATTTTTAGATTCATTAACATCCACTAAGACGCCGTGATTAAGATTTGTTAAAATATCCTGCGGCCCGCCGTCATCTGTGGCCACAACCGGAACTCCGCTGCCGGCGGCTTCAATCAAGGTTAAACCGAAGGGCTCGACCAACGCAGCATTAACGAATACTCCGCCTGTCTCAGCAGCAATTCTATATAGCTGAGGGACTTCATGTTCTGTGTCATGACGTTTAGGAATTGCCATCTTTCCATATAGATTAAATTTGTCCATCAACAAAAGCATTTCCGTTAACACTTCTCTTTCGTTATCGGGCATCTCTTGAATATCTTTTCTTATACCGGCAAATATTGCCAGGTTAGCTTTTTCTTGAAGTTCTTTATCTTCACCATAAGCGGTTATCAGTCCGGAAATATTTTTACGTTTATCGGGCCTGCACACGGAAAGAATTAATGGTTTATCATAATGAACAAAGAACTTTAAAAGCTTTTCTTCAATAATTCCTTTCATTCTTTCAGCTTCATCAGTAGCACCTTCTTTAGAATTGTATGGATAAAACTTCTCCAAATCAACGCCGGGAGGGATAACTATAAATTTATCTTTATTAGTATTTTCATAATCTCCATACTGTTTTTGAATTTCCTGTTTTGTGCTGGTAATAATAGCATCAGCATAATAAATAACTTCTTCCTCAACTTTTATCCTATGATTAACTCTATATCTTTTTTCAATATCTTCTTTATGAACTCCGTCATTTAAAAGTCTGCGAAGCTTATCTCTGCCCAAAGAATGCCCGGTATGTATGAATGGAATTCCAAAAAATTTTGTGAGTTCGCTGCAAACATAACCGGCATCTGCATAATGGCTGTGGATAATATCCGGAAACCTTCCCAATGATTTTATATGCTTAACACTTTTGTCAACAAATTCCTCCAGGTGATTCCATAAAAGCTCTTTACGCATGTATTTGTTTCCACCGCATCTAATTCTAACGATACTAAGCTTGTCGTTTACTTGCTCAAATGTCTGTGAATAATCCGGGGAAACATTTTTATCTTTTATATAGCGCGTTACGAGCTCAACTTTATCAACTTGCTTGTATTCGCTTAAAGCTTTTGCCAGTTCCAATACATATTTTGTTTGCCCGCCGTTATCCGCATCCCTTCCTAATTCAAGGTCATGCCCACGAATTAGTCCGTGAATACTATAAAGCTGGATATATAATTTTTTTTTATTTGAATAGCATTGGTATGTTATCTCATTTTCTCTTTGAAGCGTGAATAAACAGAATCATTTTCCGGCAAGGCACCGTTTACCTTTATAATTTCATTTGCAAACTTAGAAGCAAGCTCGTTTATTTTTTGCAATTCCCAATTGTTTAAATAACCTATACATAAGATTGATGCATAAGCATCTCCGGCACCAACTGTATCCACAATTTTATCAGTTGGAATTTTGATTGAGTTTTTTTCTCCATTTTTGAATAAGTCCGCACCGTCTTCGCCTTTTGTTAAGCAGAGTAATTCTATTTTAAAACTATCAATTAATTTTTGAGGTAAATCATTTAGATTGATTTCATTATTAAAAAGTTCTTTGTTAATTATTTTTATTTCATCCGAATTTAGCTTTAAAACATTTGCCGCATTTAGAGATTTACTTAAGATTTCTTTTGAATAAAAATTTTGCCTAATGTTTAAATCGCAAAAGAAATTAATTTTATTTGGGAAGAATGATTGAATTGTGTTACACGAAACTTTTTCTCGTTGAGCAAGCGTTCCGAAATATAGGCAGTCAGTTTCTTCATTTATAAGTTTAGATAGATTAGGAGTATTTTCAATGAAATCATAAGCCCTTTCTTTTTCAATAACCCATTCCGGAACTTTTTTTTCATTCAAAACCGGTTTTGCCACCCCGGTTTTTTTATCCTCATCAATTTGAACATATTTTGATGAGATATCATGATCACTTAAAAATTTCAATATTTCATTTCCAAGATCATCTTTTCCAACTCTACTTACAAAATTTCCTTCACCGGTCAGATTTATAATATGATAGATAAAGTTAAACGGAGCACCGCCTAATTTTTTATTGTGTGGGTAAACATCGAATAGAATTTCGCCGATGGCAGTTATTTTTTTCATAGCATGTCAATAATAATGGGAATCATGTCATATAATAAAATATTTTCCTTTAATTGCAAGTAATAGAAGGAACTTACAGAAATTAACCTCAAAAAGAGTTGATTGAAATCATGATTAATGACAAAGCTTAATAAAATAACTTACCTTCTATTGATAAATCCAATTAAAGAAAAACAATAGATAAAATGAGAAAATAATTAGCAACCAAAATTTCAGACAATTAATGTTTTTGTGGCATTAACTTTGATTGTATAAGTTAACATAATTAAATTCTTGAAATTTTATAACTAATCCTATGTATAGGTAAATTTGAATTTGTGGAAGAAGAGTTCAGTTTTAGCAACTAGTAATTTCACAATGGTTAAACATATAAAACAGAAATTTTATCTCTTTTTATAAATTACATTTATCTAGGGTGAAGGTATTTTCGAAAAAATGTGACCAACTAAACATAAAATGTAAATCAAATGAATGGTATTAGAATTAAATTCCCCAATAAAATGTTATATATAAATGAAAGGATTAAAAGAAGTAGAATTTGTAACCCAATAATTCTATTAATCATAATTTTATTTATTTTAATTAGTGGATGTAACAAGCGTACAGCCCATTTCATAGATCATACAGGAAAGCAAGACTATACAAAAATATTTAATGATGCATTTTCTAAATATAATTACGTTATAATCAAACCTGGAACATATCATCTTAAGGCCCCCATATATCTACAAAATAATATAATTATAGTTGGCGAAGGTTCTGTTATATTAATAAAAGATACCACATATTCTCATGTTTTTGTAAATCAAAAAGCAACGAAGGATTATACTAAAGAATGGAATAGATATATAACCATCAAGAATATAACAATTGATGATAACAATAAAGGAAGTCAATGCGACGCAGCACATTCAACAGCGAACGGAATTTTATCATTTAAATTTTTGGATAATCTAACGTTAGAAAATGTAAAAATTATTAATGGAGATAAGGTTTTGTTTGGAGTTCACTTACAGTCAGTAAAAAATGTTAAAGTGAAAAATTATTTCTATGACGGAAATAAAGATGGGTTCCATATCAATGGGGGTTGCGAAGACATAGTCATAGATGGATTTGATATATCTAGCTATGATGATGCATTCGGTATTATGACTGATGATTATCCAAGAGTACAAAGTAATGCAAAAGATTTAAAAAATATTATTATTAAAAATGGAATAAGTAGAAAACGTATCCCTCAAGCTGGATTTTTTTTAAGGCTAATGACAGGTAGTTGGTGTAACTGGGAAAAAGGGAATAAATACAAGGTAGGAAATACAGTAAATTATCAACATAACCAATATAAAAAACTGAACACAGGAGAATGTATTTCTTTAGGCCCTCCCAACCATTCAAAAGGTGATAGTCTTTATTCTGACGGAATAGTATGGAGGTATATCGGAAAGGGAGTTAATAAAACTTCAAATATTTATAACATTTACGTTAAAAATGTTCAACTTGAAGATGGGAGACAAATTGTAAGAACTGTGAATGATGATAGTTATGATTATGGTGAGTATCCCGGTACAGAATATGCATCCATCGTTGATGGATTGTATATTTCTGGATATCCATTTACACTAATTTGGGGTAAAATGGGGAAATATTACACAAGTGATTATTCTATATATAAAGTCGTTCTTTTAATATTGTTTTTAATTCTAATTGTAATTTTTACCATTTCCTTTTCAAGGCACATAAAATTTACCAATAAATTTAAAACAATACTTACCAAAATTTATGGAGATTAATTATTATTCCCCAGAGACTTATAAGTCAGAGATATAGCACCCTTAACTAAACCATAAATATATAATCAATTACAAATATCATTTCACTCTTAAACGAAATAGATTTCACTCATAATTACCCCTGATAAAATTTATAATTTGTATCGTACTAAATAATAAAAACCTTAGCAACGTCAACTAAAAGTGAAGGTTGATTAATCAACGCCGTCGTAAATATTTTCCCAAGTGTTCTTTTTTCATATGGAACTTTATTAAATGACTTAGCTATTTTGTTAAATTTGTCATCGGAGAAATTATAAATCCCATTCTTTAATCGATTAAATGTTTCATGACGCTTGCCGAGTCTATCATGCCACGCTTTATCATAAGTTAAAATATGTTCAAGCTTGTTTTGCTTAATTGCTTCTGCAGCAATTCTTCCGGCAATGCTGCCGCCAATCATTCCGCTTGCAATTCCGCCTCCGCTAAGTGGATTCACTTGTCTTGCAGCATCACCGACAAGCATTATTCCAGGCGCTGAAATTTTATCGAGTGTTATTGCACTCGGAACACCACCGGCAATTGATGTAAGTACGGAAGCGTCAGGATAATTTTTTTCCATAAAACTATTTAAAAATGAAAGCGCTGACCTTTTTTTCCCAACCATACCGCTAACGCCAAGGCCAATATTAGCAGTGTTATTTCCTTTTGGAAAAACCCAAAAGTAACCGCCCGGCGCATATTCCTCTCCAAAATAAAAATAAAGTGTATTCTGATCTGCATTAATATTAGCCGCAGTAATCTGAGCACAGCATTCCATATCGCGAAAGTCAATATGAGTTTTTAAACCAGCCCAACGACCCACTCGCGACTCAACTCCATCCGCAGCAATAACAACCTTTGCTTTTAATTCTTTTTGTTCACCGCGGAATTCATATTTCACTCCACTTACTTTTTCATTTTCAAATAGCAGTCCATTAACATAAGCGCGAGTTAGAATTTCTGCCCCCGCATTAGATGCCATTTTTGCAAGCTCGTAATCAAAAATTCTTCTTTCCAAAACATAACCGGCTTCACCAAAATCCAAAATAGCTTCATCTCCATTTGGAGCATTAAAAGAAAACTTACTTATGTATGCAGTTATCCATTTAGGATCGGGTTTAATAAATTCTTCAACTCCGGTTTTGCTAATCGCTTCACCACAGCGCACCGGGTAACCGATATCCCTATCTTTCTCCAGCATCATTACAGAGACGCCTTGCTCAGCAGCAAATCTTGCAGCCATTGAACCTGCAGGACCAGCACCAACTATTATTATGTCATACTGATTTTTCATATTGCAAATTCAATAGTCAAATTTCAAACTTTATTTTTTTGAATTTTGACCTTTGACTTATTTTAGTACTCCTTCTTTATTAAATTTTATAACTTCAATCGGACAGCTCCAAACACACTTTGCACAATTCGTACAGCGAGGGTCTATTATAGAAATTTCCGCTTCTTTTAATTCAATTGCATCTTCCGGGCATACGCCAACACAGCAACCGCAAAAGTCACATTTATCGGGAAGTATTTCAATTAATAGTTTGCCGATTTTAGCTTGACGATACATCACATCTTTAATTTCAAATTGATTGATGAAAGATAAATAATGAAATTTTTAATGAAAAGTAATTTTCAACTTGAGTTATTTAAATTGCAGCTCAATGCTGGTGGCTTCAACCTCAGTATCAATTAAAAGTGGTTGTGAATTGTCGACCTGTTCATAAATGTTATTGGAAGGATGAATAATAATTTTATAATTTTCTATTTTCTCTTCGCTTGTCGAAAACACATATATTTTCGCCGAGTTTTCATAATTATGAAGCTTAATCAAATATTGTTTTTCTTCATCAATAAAAGTAGCTGAAGTCATTTTTGATTTTATTTTTGGAGAATCAGCAGCGAGAGTTAAGCCCGTAGTTTTTTTTTTCTACTGGGTTCTTTTACAGGATTTAATATATACGTTAAAGTCTTATATACCGGTATTTTTTCTTTAATTCTATTCTTAATTTCAACCGGGATTTTTTGCTCAATTGCCTCTTTTAACTTTAAATAGAATTTCACACCTAAAGAATATTCTTGAGTTTCATTGATAAGTTTATTCTTCTCCGGTGAAACCGAATTACTAAAAAAGACAAAATTAAATATGTCTCTTTCTGTTATTTCCATGATTTAACCAGTAATTTTAATAATTTTTCTATTTTTATAACTAATTAATAATCTTAAAAAATCCTTCATTCGGAAAATACACTAATAATCTTTATCTAATTCAATTGCGATTGTGCGTTTCATCACCCTTAATAAATATTCTAAAATATTGTGATAATTTTCATCATAAAATTCGCGTGACAGCCCCTCAAAATGTTTTTGTAAATAACCGTAAAGACCAGGATTTAACCCTCCATCTTTTAAGTCTTGGGAAATATCCTTTAACGTTTTTTCAAAATTATCAGTCTCCGTTTTGCTTAGCTTATTCTTATTAAAGTATGATGTAATTAGAAGTTCTTTGGCAGTTTTAAAACCTATTTCAACTTTTTCATTTATTTCAATTGACTTTGCAAATCCACTGACTGTATCTTCTAAATGGCTATGTGAAATCATTAAATACTTAATTTTTTGCACAAGCTGATTTAAAGGGATGGCAGGGTAAAAATTAGTTTCTTCTTTTAAATAGCTAAATACATTTTTAAGCAATGTTTTTTGATTAGTAAATATTTCAACGGGAAGCCTTTCAAACTGCTCATTGTCAATTATCCTAATAGAAAATTCTTTAACACTATTTTCAACAATGTAAATACGGCCAAGATAATTTATTTTGTAAAAATTTTCTTTACGAATAAAATAATTTATAGAATCCAGAATTTTTGAAAAGAACGGATCTGAATTTTTTAATATTGTTGATATATGCTGTTCGGCATTTTTAGCTGTAATTTTATTTAAAAAATAAGCCGCATCTTCTTCGGTTTCAATGGGTGGAGTCCAGCTTTCACAAGATTTTTTAATAAGAAAAAAAGAATTTTCCTCATCTCTCTGAAACAAAGGAGCGATGGCATCAATTGCAATATCGCTTAAAGTCAGATCATCCTGCAAAAGAATTTTGTTTAGCTTTGTTTGATAACTGCGAAGGTATTGGAAGGAAATCTTATAAGATCTCTCCACTAAAAAATTAATCTCTTTTTGATTAATTGTTTGGTCACATAAGTTTTTAAGAATCTGAAGTAAGTCCAGTTTATCCCTCCAAAAGCCTTGCTAAAATATGAAAATTTTATTGAAAATGGGAGAAGTGATTATATGATATAAAAAGAATTTGATTAAATAAAAATCTTCTTTATTTAATCAATTTTCTCAAAGACTTAGGATTTACTAATCTTCACTGAAGATTGCTTACTGCTAGCTGCGGACAAAATAAAGCTACTTCACTAATTCCTCTTTCTTCACAAACTTCTCCCCATTCCAATATCTAACCTGGTTTTTTAAAATATTTACAAATGCATTTGTATTTGTGTAAGGCGGTTTTAACAGCCCTTTTGCTACAAGTGAATCACGCCTTACATGAAATTCATCCCCTATAAATATGTCAAATTTATTTAAAGCTGGATTAATATTAATCGTATATCCGCAAAAACTATCGGGATTTTCTGCTTCACCCTCATAAATAGAAAAAATAAATTTATTCAAATCACTTTGATATGCAAAATTGCCCCTTGGTATTATATTAAATCTTTGTTTAAAATAATCGTTATAATCTGATTTAGGCAAAAGCAAATACTGATTAAACTTTGCTATTTTTTTATTTAGATAATAATAATTGTTATCCAATGTTGGGGTCTGTCCATTTAACTGATCTAAATTTATTGAAAGTATAAAACATCTTTCGCAGCCGTTATTTATACCAGCACCCACCAATTCGTTTTTCCCGTCTTTATTAAAATCACCTATTAATGCACCTGCAAAATGCCCTTGTGACCACAATGTTCCTTTTAGTCTTTTACCATTTAATAAATTCAATCTGTAGACTACGGAAGGATAAATTATGCTATGAGCTGTAAATAGATATAAAATAGTTGTTCTTTTTACTGTAAGTGTGTCAATCAAATAACTTTTAAATCTTCTTTCAGGAACACCTTCTCTTGTCAACACACTATCCCTGAAATTATATTTCCAAATCAGATTGCCTTTATTATTATAACAAGCTACTCTTAAATAATCATTTTCATCTTTTGTGTTTAGTAAATCTTCATCTGTCAAGATTACTTCATTAATGCCATCATTGTTTATATCCACAATTTTTTGAGATAGATTTATTTCGGACTTTTTGAAATCATTAATTAAATCAATATCTGACTTTTTACTCCACAACACTTTACCATTCTTGTTTTTTACATAAATCATGTACCCTTCATTATCGAGTACTGCAGGGTTGCTGTCAAGATCTAATACTCCTGAAATAACAACTACAACGGCTAAGATAAGAAGCAGTATTAAGCTTGCCCAATTTTTTTTACTAAACTTGTAAAAACGCACAATGGTCTTTTGCTTACTTATATCTACAAGATTTCGCCTATTTAATATGTCCTCAAAAGTCTCGACTCCAATTAGTTTAACTTTCCTTTCCGGAAAATCCTTTTGGAGTTCTTTTAATTTTAATGCAGCATTTAATTGGTCTTCTTCCGGAATAACAAATGTATTTATGTCGGAATAAAATATTGTTTCAAGTTTCTTTTCAATTATTTCTTTCGATACTGGGCTTATGTTCCCTTTCGCGTCATTGCCGCCGGTAAAGGCTATACCGTAATTTATACTTACCACAATTGTCGGGGCATTGTAAAATGATAATAACTCTTCTATAAATGATATTGTTAATGCTATGCCGAGTGAATTGCCAATATAATCTCCTATTCTTTTATCAAAGCTGATTATTACTTCATGATGGAAATTTATTTTTCTTATATATTTTTTTGCATATTGCTTTGCTGCTTCCCATGAATCTTCCATCTGATGCTGTATTCTTTCTTCTATCTCTTTACCGCTGGGAACAATAACAAACTTTGTTTGCGTTTTTGTTGGCTTTATGGTTATTGATATACTTTCCAGTATTCCTAAATAAAATTCATCTTTTCTTGCCTTTCTTCCAGTATTGGAAAGTATGCTTTTGGTATTCTAGTTATTTTTTTTTGAGACTCCCCATTAATATTTTTTCAAAGTGACTTATTTATTGTTTTTTAATGGTGTAATCCCATTTAATTTTTCTGAATAGATTTGTAAAAACTGTAAAGCAATTAATGTTTTGTTAGTAAAGATAATTTTTTTTGTTTTTGTCGGATTAATTCCTATAATTCAAAATCTTCTTAAATAATTTATATATTCATCGATAAATTCAATTATATATGGTTCAATTATATGATGGATTGGAAGAAGTTAACTAAATTAAAAAAATCTAAATATAAATAAGTTTTCTTCGGCTGGAAAAAGTCTCTCCTACCTTTTGTTGAAGAATTGTTTTCTGATTTTCTATTTCAAGAATCTGCATGTCGCCCCGTATTTTGGTAAGAAATCTTCCCCCGCAACAATATTAAATTAATTTTACTAAGGCAAGAAAAATTATTTAAACTATTACTTAAATTGCTGAAAGGATAAATTAGGATTAACAGATATTAAAACATTTATTGCAGAGTTTAGAGAGCTTTTAATTTATAGTAATCTCAGAAATTTCATTTTTCTGGTTTTTAAGCTCACGATTTTGCTTCATAATTATCATTCTTTCTTCCTCGGTCTCTGCGCTTTCCATTAATTTTATATTATCATTTATTTTCTGATCGATTTGTATTTCTTTAAATTTCTTAACGTAATCAGCAGCAACTTTCATTAAAACTTTTTCCTCATCTATAACATTTGAAATCTCATCCCAATTTTTACTAATTGAGTATTTATCAAAAGTAATTTCACGTGCATAAGATTCTATTTCTTCATCATTTATTTTAGTTATCAAAGCTCCGGGAATTATTTCCTCTTCATTGTTATATGTATCGTAAACAAGCTGCGCCAAATCTTTGTGAATTTCAATTTTAAAATCATCTAAAAAAATATATTGACTGATAAATTGGATTACCTTTTTATTCCCTTCAAACAAAAGTTTTATAATGTCTCTCTCAAGATTATAAACCATTGGCGAAGCCGTCTTAGGTTTAATAATTTCCTTTTTCTCCAATCTTTCTTCGATTGTTTTTGCTTCAGCGATATTTTGCCTCTCATAAGTATTAATTTGTTTTTCAAGTTCCTTCTCTATTAACTTTTCTCGCAAATTAAATTTTTTGGCAATCGCTCTGATTAACAAACTCCTTTTCAATTCATCATTAATCAATGAAATAGGTTTTACTAATTCTCTAATTGCTTCGGCAGTTGTTCCAGGTTCTTTAAACATTCCCTGTGATTCATAGTATGCAGTTTGATATTCAAGAAAGTTTTGAGCTTTTTCAATTAACTCTTCAAATCTTTCTCTTCCAAATTTATTAACGATAAGAATCGGGGTCTTCACCGGAAGGAAGTGAAATAATTTTTATTTCAATATCTTTTTTAAGCAGCAGTTCTATACTTCGCATTGATGCTTTTATTCCGGCAGTATCAGCATCAAATAGAAGAAAAACATTTTTAGTATAACGAGAAAGCAATTGCACCTGGTCATCAGTTAAAGCCGTCCCGGAAACTGCAACAACATTTTTGATTCCGTTTTGATAAAGTGAAATCAAATCCATGTAGCCTTCAACGAGAATTGCTTTGTTCCGTTTTCTTATTTCATCTTTGGCGTGGGAAAGGCCGTATAAAATTTTTCCTTTATAATAAATTATTGATTCAGGTGAGTTTAAATATTTAGCGGCATTATCACGCTTTTCTAAAATTCTTCCTGCAAAAGCAATTACTCTTCCGTGTGAAGAAAATATAGGGAAAATAATTCTACCGGAAAATTTATCATATAATCTTCCGTCGTTTGCTTTTCCAATTAAGCCAAGCTGAAGTGCTTTTTCAAGATCAACTTTTTTCGCGGAAAGAAAATTTACAAGATTATCTTTCGATGCAAACGAATATCCAAGCCCAAACTCTCTTATGGTTTTATCTTTGATATTTCTCTTCTCAAAATACTTTCTGCCAATTTCTCCTTCGTCACTTAATCTAAGATTATCAGAAAAATATCTGCCGACAATTGAATTTATATCATAAAGAATTTCCTGTTCGCTTTGTCTTTCTTCAGCACCTTCATCATTATATTCTATATTGATTCCAGCCTGCTGGGCAAGTTCCTGTACAGCTTCAACAAAAGATATCTTTTCGTATTCCATCAAAAATTTAAATGCATTGCCGCCATTGTGACAGCCAAAACAATGATATATTTGTTTATCTTCGCTGACGGTAAAAGATGGAGTTTTTTCATTGTGAAATGGACAAAGCCCTAAAAAGTTTTTTCCTCTTTTTCGAAGAGTAACTTTATCTGAAATCACATCCACAATGTTTACAGCAGATCTTATTTCTTCTATTTTTCTTTCGGAGATATTCATTTAAAAAAATCGTATTTATTATTTTACCGAACAGTTTTAAAAAATCTTTTAGATTACATAAATCAAAAAAATCTAATAAGAATAAATATAAACTAAATAAAAAAGACAAATGATAAATTCAGAAGACTAATTTAACATTACTTTTTTGAGAAAATGTTTCACCTTCCTTAACAATTTTCTATTTATTATATTTGACAACGATAAAATTCCTTTAAGAAAATTCTAAATATCTCTTTAAAAGAGAATTGACACTATATTATATAAAAAAACGAATTTATGATAGAAACCTTTAAAGCCATAAAAAAATACTGCAACAGCTTAACTAAATATTCGCGATACAAAACCCGCGAAGTAAAAGTGGGCGATATTCCTCTTGGTGGCAATAATCCAATTAGAATTCAATCAATGACAACAACAAATTCAATGGATACCATTGCAACTGTTGAACAGACTATTCGAATGGTTGATGCTGGTTGTGAGTATGTAAGAATAACAGCACCTAGTAAATTAGAAGCTCAAAACTTAGAGAACATAAAAAAAGAATTGCATGCCCGCGGTTATAATGTGCCGTTAATTGCTGATATACATTTCACACCAAACGCTGCCGAAATTGCCGCACGAATTGTTGAAAAAGTTCGTGTGAATCCTGGCAATTATGCCGATAGAAAAAAATTTGAAAATATTGAATACACAGATGCTGCTTACGAATCCGAATTGGAAAGAATTAGAAATAAATTTACTCCGTTAGTAAAAATTTGTAAAGAATACGGAACTGCCATGCGAATCGGGACAAACCACGGTTCACTTTCCGACCGCATCATGAGCCGATACGGCGATACTCCTCTTGGAATGGTGGAATCCGCACTTGAGTTTGTAAGAATTTGTGAAGATTTAAATTACCGTGAAATTATCCTTTCGATGAAAGCCAGCAATCCGCAGGTTATGGTTCAAGCTTACCGTTTGTTAATAAATAAAATGGAAGAAGAAAGAATGAATTATCCACTCCATCTTGGCGTAACAGAAGCCGGCGGCGGTGAAGATGGACGGGTAAAATCTGCTCTTGGTATTGGTTCATTGCTTGAAGATGGAATTGGAGATACAGTTAGAGTTTCATTAACGGAAGATCCCGAATTTGAAGCGCCGGTTGCTATCGATTTGGTTAATCGCTATAAAAACAGATCTGATCATAAATTTATTAAGCCAATTGAAGAACCGCCGTTTGACCCATTTGTTTACACCAAAAGAGATTCATTTGAAGTGCTTGGTATTGGAGCACACAATGTTCCGCAGGTTGTTGCTGATTTCAGCGCTAAAGAAAATATAACTTATCCTGATTTTAATGACATTGGTTATTCATACAATGAACCAACCGATAAATGGAATATGAGCGACAGCGCAGCGGATATAATTTATCTTGGAGTAAATAAAGTTCCCTTCGATATTCCCAGAGGTTTAAAAACAATTTATGATTTTGAGTCTTGGAAATCACTAAAAGATAAATCAAATTCTTTTCCTTTGTTTACTTCAGAAGAATTTTTTACTTCAAAAGAAAAAGGCAGTGCTTTAAATTTTGTTAGAGTTACTCTTGAATCATTGACAGATGAACTTCTTGAAAAACTAAAACATGACCACACACTTGTTCTAATATTAGAAACAAATAACACTCACGGCATGCCCGAACAACGCAGAGCATTTTTTGAATTGATAGATAAATCGCTAAAGAACCCTGTAATTATCAAAAGAGATTATGAAGATGTAACGCTAGACGAACTTCGCCTTTTTTCCTCAACTGATTTTGGCGCCTTATTAATTGACGGATTTGGAGATGGGGTTTGGGCAGAAGTTAAAAACATTAGAGAAAAGGAAGAATCAAATTCAAATATTTATGTACGTTCATTTGTAAATAAAAATGAATCCGCTCAAAAGATCACAAATAGAATTTTATTCGGAATTCTTCAAGCAGCACGAGCAAGAATTTCCAAAACAGAATACATTGCCTGCCCCTCCTGCGGAAGAACACTATTTGATTTGCAAGAAACCACTGAGATGATTCGAAAAAGGACAGAGCATTTAAAAGGAGTTAAGATAGCAATAATGGGATGCATAGTTAATGGTCCCGGTGAAATGGCTGATGCAGACTATGGCTATGTTGGATCCGGTGTGGGGAAAATCACACTCTATCGTGGGAAAGATATAGTTAGAAGGAATATTCCAATGGCAAATGCAGTAGATTCGTTAATTGATATAATAAAAGAAGATAGCAATTGGATTGAGCCAAACTAAACATTTATTTAACATTTTGTTTATTGTCATTTATTGGAGAAAACCATATATTTAGAAACTTAATATGATAATAAAATTCAAAAAATTAAAATACCTTATTTTAGCTCGTAGTTCGGCCTTAAAGCATCAGAACAAAAATTTATAAAAATGCACTTCCAAATTAAAAAGAAGTGCATTTTTTTTTGATATGACCGGTAATGACATAATTAAACATATTGAAGATTGGGCACCGAAAAGCATCGCATGGGAGCGGGACAATGTTGGATTGCAAATCGGCTCTCTTAAAAGAAAGGTAAGCAATGTAATGCTCTGCCTTGATGTAACGCAGAATGTGGTTGATGAAGCTATAAGGAAGAAATGTAATTTTATATTTAGCCATCACCCTTTATTATTTCACTCATTGAAAAGTATCAACACAGATGATGACGAAAACTCACAGATAATTGAGAAGCTCATTCTAAACAATATTACTCTTTATTCCGCGCATACTAATTTAGACTTCACAAACGGCGGCGTAAGCTTTGAACTCGCCAAAACCTTAAAACTAAAAAACATAAAATTTCTTGAAAACTTAAAATCAGATCAATATAAACTTGATTGTTTTAATTCCTAAAGATTCTGTGGACAAAGTTGCAGAAGCAATTTTTAATTCAGGCGGAGGAGCAATTGGGAATTATTCAAATTGCAGTTTTAGAAGCAACGGAACCGGAACATTTAAAGGTTCAAAAGAATCTAATCCAACAATTGGTGAAAGAGAAAAATTAGCATTTGTAGATGAAGTAAAATTCGAAGTTCTTGTAGATAAACCAAAATTAAACAAAGTTGTCTCTGCAATGTTAAGTGCGCATCCTTATGAAGAAGTGGCTTATGATATAATTCAAATAGCTAACGAAAATGCAGCTTATGGGATGGGAGCGATTGGTACTCTTGAAATATGAATTTACTGAAAAAGATTTTTTAGATTACGTTACTAAAAAATTGCAAAGTAAAAAATCTTCGTTACTCGAAAGGTCAAAATAAAAAAATTAAAAATGTTGCTGTCTGCGGAGGTTCCGGCAGTGATCTTTTCAAAAAAGCTATTCAAAAAAATGCTGATGCTTTTATTACAGCTGATATAAAATATCATACTTTCCAGGACGCACAAAACAAAATTTTATTAGTGGATGCCGGACATTTTGAAACAGAGATTCATTCATTAAATGCTGTTGAAGAAAAGCTGATGCAATTAATGAATAAAAAAATCAAAACAAATATTTATAAGTACAGTGGTTCAACAAACCCGATAATTTTTTATAACAACTAAGGAGCATAGATAAATTGATAGATAGATTAAAAACCCTATATGAATTGCAATTGATTGACGATCAGCTTGACGAGCTGGAGGAATTGCGTGGGGACCTTCCAAACGCTGTTGAAGCTTTGGAAAACAAGATAAAAAATTTGAAAGATGAAATTTCAGAGAAAGAAAAAGAACGAAAAGAATCTTTGAAAAAAAGAGAAGATAATGAAGAAGAAGTAGAAAAATTAAAAACAAGCCAGCAAAAATTTAAAGCTCAGCTTTACCAGGTTAGAAATAATAAAGAGTATGATGCACTTACCAAAGAAATTGATCATACCGAAGAGCAGGTGACTAAGCTGGAAGCTGAAAATACTTCGCTTGAAGATTTAAGTAAAAAATTAAGCATCGAAGTTGAAGAGGTTACTCCGCAGCTTGAAGAGCTTAATGGTGAATTGAAAGTGAAGCAGGCTGATTTAAAAGAGATTGTTAAGACAAACGAAAAAGAAGAATCAAAGTTAAGAGTTCAAAGAGAATCTGTTGCAGCTAAAATTAAAAAACCTGATTATTCGGCTTATATGAGAATAAGAAAAGCTAAGAAAGGAAAAGCTGTAGCAACCATTAGAAGATCAGCATGTTCCGGCTGCCATAATATTGTTCCTTCACAAAGACAATTGGAAATAAGAAGAAACAATCGTTTGTTTTATTGTGAATATTGCGGAAGGATTTTGGTTTCTCAAGAAGTTTCCGAATCTATTGAAGAGTAGAAGCTTAATCTCTATAATATCCCCCGTACCGACACAAAATGTCGGTACGTAAAAGGATAAAAAATAGAATCATCAGGCATTATCGCTTTAAATTGTCTAGTAAAGTAAAATCATTTTGAAATATTTTCCCACTCTTTAACTATTTTATCAACGTATATACTGGCATCAATTGCATGACTCTGATTTGGGATAATTTTCAATTCGGAGTTTTTAAAATTTTTTAAAAATAACCTCACACTCTCTAAAGCAACATTTTTATCTTTCTCGCCATGCCACCAGGTTATATTTACAGAATTAAAATCTTTTTGAGTAAACAGTGAATCAGATAAGATAAAATTAAGTTCATCGAAACTCCCTCTAATTGCCAAATCTTTGGGGCTTTCAGCTTGCTTGATTATTTCTCCCACGTTTGGAAAAGATTCAACTTTTGTTTTAAATGCATCAAATCCATGCAGAACACTGCTCATTAATGGTTTTGTGAAAGTGGAATCAGCATAGGCAAAATATGCAGGTTTCGATACCATACCGCTTATTATGCCACAATGAGAAATATTAAATTCATCTGCTATGAGTATGGCTAAAGGCCCGCCACCGCTAATACCAATAATACCAAAACTTTTTTTCTTCAATCCGGCTTTTTTAGCCAGGGCAAATAATTTTTGCTTACTCATTACCGAATTTGGCGTTCCACCAAAACCCGGACGGTTGAATGAGATAATATTATACTTTGCTTTTATTTCGTCAGATATTTGATTAACAATATTATCCGATGAAGGGGTCCCGCCAATTATACATAATGTCGGCTTTTCTTCAATGGGTTTTGTTTTATTTAAGTTTTCAGCAGATAAAAAAACTACTGAACTAACAAACAATAAAATAATAAGGGCCTTAATCATTTAAATAAATTCCTAAATTAGGTTGTTAATATTTTGGGGAATTTTGGTGAAGAAGATACTCAAATAAAAGTTTATATTTATTAAGGCATGTCTAATATAATTTCAGTTTTAAAATAAAATAAGGCCGCCGCTTCATTTTTGCTACCAAACAAATTTTCAGCAACGGCCCTGAGCTACAGTAATTAAATATCCTAATAACTATCGCTTGTTATCAATACTTTCCCTTTGAAAACTCTATAAATAAAAATTGTATACCCGATTACAATAGGCATCCCGATAAGCGCAATAATCAACATTGTTGATAACGTTCTTTGTGTAGAAGATGCATTGTAAATTGTTAAACTGTTTACCAAATCAATGCTGGAAGGAACTAGCATCGGGAATAAGCTTACAGCAAATAATAGAATTACCACACCTATCATAACTGATGATGAAAGAAACGCTCTTCCGAATTTGTTTGCTTTAAGCGCTATTGGAATATAAATGATTGAACCAAACATAGCTAAAAACAAAATCCAGAAAATAAAATTCTTTAATAGTCCATTAAATAAATATGGTGCTGTAAAGAAAGTTGCCAAAGTTGCAAGTATATAAAGAACAACAAAAGCTATCCAGGTTTTATTTGCCCAGGTAACCATTCTTTCCTGCTGTACTCCATCAGATTTCAAAGTCATATAAATCGCACCATGCATGGTCAACATAATCAAGCTTAATAAGCCGATTAAAATTGAATATGGATTTAATAATCCTAAAAATGTTATTGAAGAAAAAACATGGCCGTCTTTCAATTCAACCGGAAGCCCTCTCATTATATTTCCAATAGCAACACCATAAAGTATGGCTGGAACAAGGCTGCCTAATGAAAATGCGAGATCCCAATATTTTTTTGACTTGGGAGTAACCATATATTTTCTGAATTCGAAAGAAACTGCGCGAAAAATTAAGGCAGTTAATAAAAGCATAAACGCTAAATAGAAGCCGCTGAAAACTGTAGCATAAACTATCGGAAAAGCAGCGAACAAAGCTCCACCGCCGGTTAACAGCCAAACTTCATTACCGTCCCATACCGGGCCGATTGCATTTATATTTACTCTTTTTTCTTCTTCATCTTTTGTAAATAAATGAAGAACACCAACACCAAGATCAAAGCCGTCGAGTATTGCATAACCTATAACAAGCACTCCTACGAGCACAAACCAAATTATATTTAAATCAATCATGACAATACCTCCTTCCCTGTAAGTTCATCAGGGCCGTGTTTTATCTTTTTAGTTAAAAGATAAATTAGAACAGATCCAAGTAGGATATAAATTAAACCAAATAAAATTATTGAAAAAATAATTTCTCCGGCACCGACAGTAACCGAAGCTGCATCGCTTGTTCTCATAAGCTTGTAAACAATCCACGGCTGCCGACCAACTTCAGCAGAAATCCATCCTAATTGACATGCAAACAGAGGAAAAGGAATAGCATACATTAAAACTTTTAAGAATTTTTTACTTTCCCACAATGTGTTTTTATATAGTTTGAAAACTGCAATTGCCATTATTAAAATAAATAGCATCCCAAGAGCAACCATATTATGGTACGAAACAAAAGTTAGGAATAAAGGCGGAATATCTTCTTTGGGGAAATCATTTATCCCCTGAATTTTAGCATTAACATCACCAAAAGCCAGCCAGCTAAGCAAACCTGGAATTTCAATGGGAGCTTTAAGTAATGGTGGAGGTGTAGTAGGAAATGCAAAAATTGCAATCGGCGCATGCTCTTGTGAGGTGTATAAGCCTTGAATTGCAGCAAACTTTTCAGGTTGAGTTTTAGCGACTTGCTGCCCGGAAATATGCCCGAAAGGAAAAACTTCAAGCAACGTTACCACTAACCCAAAAATAGCTGCAACTTTTAAGGCCTTTTTTGCAATTTCACCGCCTTTATTTTTATAAATAAGATATGCTGACACTCCAGCCATAAAAAATGCACCCGCAATTAATGCTGCATCTACAGTATGAAAAAATCTTGGAAGAGTTGAAGGATTAAAAACCGCTGCCCAAAAATCTGTTAATTCCGCTCTGCCGTTTTGGATTACATAACCGGCAGGCGTTTGCTGCCATGAATTAGCAACTATAATCCAGAAAGCAGAAATTGTTGCGCCAACAGCAACCATTAATGATGAAAACCAATGAACACCTTTTGAAACTCTATTACGGCCGAAAATATATAAACCCAAAAATGTTGATTCTAAAAAAAATGCAAATACACCTTCCGCAGCTAATGGTGCACCAAAGATATCACCAACAAACTTAGAATATTCCGCCCAGTTTGTACCGAACTGAAATTCCATAACAATACCGGTTGCTACGCCAACGGCAAATATTAAGCCGAGCAGCTTGCCAAAAAATTTACCTATTGCAATATAAATTTCGTCTTTCTTTCTCCATCCAATTGTTTCAACAATTACCAACAACCAGGCTAAACCAATTGTTAATGGGGGAAAGAAGAAGTGAAATCCGACAGTCATTCCGAATTGAAATCGAGCTAATAGAACAGGATCCATGATTAACTATCTCCTCTTTTGTTTATTTTTTTGTTAGGTAAGAATTAAGCATTCTTATATATAATTTTTTTTCTTTCTTCATTTTCTTTATGAAGCTGTGCAATGGATTTGCTGGAAAGAATTTCCTTCAATTTCATTTGCGCTTCGCACCAGATGGTATGCACTGTGCACCATCTATCGTTTGAACAAAATGCTTTATCAATCAAACATTTATTCAAAGACATTTTACCTTCAACAGCTTCAATTATATGTAATGGAGTAATTGAGACAGCGGGCTTCCCTAACTTTATGCCTCCGCCAATTCCTCTTTGAGATTGAATTAAACCAACAAAAGATAACTGGGAAATTATCTTTCTTAAAAATTTTTCCGGGATATCATTTGATGAGGATATTTCAGAGATACGGAAAACGGTATCTTCTCCTGAAGCTAAATGAATCATCGCCCTTATTGCATATTCCCCGGTTAAAGTAAGCTGCATAATTAAAAATAAAAATTATTGGTTTAAATATGACAAAATTTGTCACATTTAGCAAGATGATATTTAATTTTTTAAAATAATTTTTTGCTTCAGACTTTTATTGAAAATTTCATAATTCCCATCGTCCTTTAACCCTGTATTACATCAACTTATTTATTATATTTACTCAAAGAAATATTTTAGTTTAACTAAATAAGTAATTGGCAAAAATCGTGAAATAGTTTTACGATTTTAATTTTATAGAATAAATAAATAGATTAATTATGGCAATTGCTGCTCCGATTTTATCCGGGGCGGAGGAAAGTCCGAACTTCACAGAACAAGACGCCGGGTAACGCCCGGGTATTAACCTGGTAACAGGTTGATAACGGAAAGTGCCGCAGAAAATATACCGTCCCGATTTATCGGGATAAGGGTGAAAAGGCAGGGTAAGAGCCTACCGTTTCGATGGTAACATCGGAAGCTTGGCAAACCCCGTCCGAAGCAAGGTCAAATAGGAAAGTCTTCCTGCGTTTAAACAGGACAAAGTTGTTCGCTTTGCATGGCTTTCGGGTAGACCGCTGGAATCTCAAAGTAATTTGAGGTCAAGACAAATAATTGCCGTCCCGCTAAAACGGGATTACAAAATTCGGCTTATATGATTTAATCTGTTTTTTGTTCTTATGATTATCTAAACTTGTCTGACGACAAGTAGAGTGGGTAATTCTATGTTGAATAAACGTTGGAAGATAAATGACGTTAATGATGATTATGCCGTTAAATCTCTTTCCGATTCATTAAACATTTCTGAAGTTCTATCTAAGCTCCTTGTTTTTAGAAGTATCAGCAATTTTGCTCAAGCAAAGACTTTTTTTAGACCAACATTAGATTCTCTTCATGATCCGTTTCTCATGAACGGAATGGAAGAAGCAACTACACGGGTTATACATGCTATTACCGAAAATCAATTAATATGTATCTACGGTGATTATGATGTAGACGGCACTTGTTCAACTGCTTTGCTTTATATGTTTTTGAAGGAACTTGGTGCAAAAGTAGATTATTATATTCCCAAAAGATTAAATGAAGGATACGGGCTTTCTCCGGCAGGGATTGATATTGTTCATGCAAAAGATACCTCGCTTTTAATTTCGGTTGATTGCGGAATCACTGCCATTGAAGAAACAGAGTATGCAAAAAGTCTGGGTATCGATGTTATTATTTGCGATCATCATCAACCTAAAGAACAGATCCCCAATGCAATAGCGGTTTTAGATCCGTTAAAACCAAATTGTAATTATCCTTTTAAGTATTTGTCTGGTGCTGGAGTTGCTTTAAAGCTTGCCCAGGGTGTTGGTGAAAGAATTGGGAAAAGAATTCTCCCATTAAAATATCTGGACCTTGTTGCTTTAGCAGGTGCTGCCGATATTGTTCCTTTAGTTGATGAAAATAGAATTTTAGTTAAAGAAGGTTTAAACTTGATTAATGAAAATCCCCGTCCCGGAATTTTAGCTTTAATCAAAAGCAGTAATATGGAACCGGGAAACTTGACTTCAGGCCAAATTGTTTTTACAATTGCTCCTCGAATTAATGCAGTTGGAAGATTGGGCGATGCTCAGAGAGCCGTTGAATTATTAATTACTGAAGAAAAAGAAAAAGCGCTCGAGCTTTCAAAAATATTGGAATCTGAAAATTATCAGCGAAGAAAAATTGATGAGACGACTTTTATTGACGCTCTGGATATTGTTCAAACATCATTAAACATGGATGAAAATATTCCCATTATTCTTCATCAAGATAACTGGCACCCCGGAGTAATTGGAATCGTTGCTTCACGTTTGGTTGAAAAATATTATCGGCCAACAATAATGTTGACTACTATTGATGGAATTGCAAAAGGTTCTGCAAGAAGCATTTCTAATTTTAATATTTATGAAGCGCTGCAGAAATGCGAAGACCTTTTAATTCATTTTGGCGGGCATCAAGCGGCGGCGGGATTGGCAGTGGAAATTGATAAGATTGAAGAATTTAAAACTAAATTTAACCAGGTTGTTAAAGATTCTATTACAGAGGAAGATTTGTTGCCTGAAATTCATATCGATTCAAAAATAAAATTCTCTGAAATAACTCCAAAGTTTTTAAGAATCATTGATCAGTTTTCACCTTTTGGACCGGGAAATATGCGCCCGGTTTTTTTGTCTGAAGACGTTCATGCAGTAAGTTCCAGGATAGTTGGGACAAATCATTTACTGCTAAGCTTAAAACAGGAATGCAGCGATAAAGTTTTTGATAGTATTGGATTTAATCTTGGTGATTTTTATAATCAAATAAAAAATAATAATGTTGGTTTTAACGTAGTATATTCTGTTGATAAAAGTGTTCGTGATAGAAGAAGCTTCCCACAATTCAAAATTAAAGATATAAGAATTAAAGAAAATATAGAGGAGTAAATTTAATGTCAGGGCATAGTAAATGGGCAACCATCAAAAGAAAAAAAGGAGCGCTGGATGCAAAGCGCGGGAAAATGTTTACTAAGTTAATCAAAGAAATTACTATCGCAGCTCGTGAGGGTGGAGGCGATCCAAATGGTAATCCAAGATTGCGGCTTGCGGTTGATAATGCAAAATCCCTAAACATGCCGGCAGATAATATTGACCGTGCGATAAAAAAAGCAACCGGTGAACTAGAGGGAGTGAGTTATCACGAATTTACATATGAAGGATACGGGCCAAACGGAGTTGCTGTTCTTGTTGAAGTAGCAACCGATAATAAAAATAGAACAGTCGCTGAAGTAAGGCATCTATTTAGTAAAGGCGGCGGAAGTATGGGAGAAAGCGGATCGGTTGCCTGGATGTTTGATAGAAAAGGAGTTATAACCTTACCTAAAAACGGAAAATCAGAAGAAGAAGTTTTGGAAATAGTTTTAGAAGCCGGCGCAGAAGATCTTCAAACCGAAGAAGAGTTTTTTGAAATAACAACAGCTATGGAAAATTTTGAAACTGTTAGAAAAGCATTGGTTGATAAAGAATTTACTCCTGAAAATGCTTCTCTTCAATGGGTCGCTAAAAATCAAATTAATGTAACAGGGGAAGACGCTGAAAAAGTTATGAAACTAATTGAATCACTGGAAGATTGCGATGATGTCCAAAATGTTTATTCAAATGCTGATATAGATGAAGCATCAATCGGCGGGTAAAATTTTTCAATTACAATTTATATTTTGTAAATGATAATATTAGGTGTTGATCCCGGAACAAATTTCACAGGTTTCGGGATCATTAAACAAAGCAAAAACGAGAACATACGTGTTAAAAATGGCTTAATAAAACTTCCCAAAACATTAGTTCTTGCCTCAAAGCTCCAAATTATTTATGATGAGTTAGATAAAATAATTAAAACTTATATGCCCGATGAATTTGCAATTGAAACTGCTTTTTATGGAAAGAATGTTCAGTCTGCAATGAAAATAGGATATGCCAGAGGGGTTTCAATTCTTGCCGCAGTTCATAATAATATCCCAACAAGCGAATATTCACCAAGAGAAATTAAAAAATCAGTTGTTGGAAATGGAGCCGCTTCCAAAGAGCAGGTTTTTTATATGGTTTCTAACTTATTAAATCTTAAAAAAGAAAAAATGAAATTTGATGAAAGTGATGCATTGGCTGTTGCTTTATGTCATGCATTTAGAGTTAAAAAGCCAATCAAAAAAAGTAAAGATTGGAAAGCTTATATTGAGGCGTATCCTGATAAGGTAATTAGTTAATAGTAATTTAGAAAACGTTCAACTGTTTGGAAATTTTTTTATAATTTTTTAATCTTATAATTTTTACTATGATAGGATATTTAACCGGAAAAATAATTTCAACTAAACCGACCAAGATTTTACTAGATGTAAATGGGGTTGGTTACTTGGTTAATATTTCAATAAACACATTTGAGAATATTTCTGATAAAGAAACTGTATCGCTTTTTATTCACACTAATGTAAAAGAAGATTCGATTACATTGTTCGGGTTTTTCACGGAAGCAGAAAAAGAGATGTTCGAATTGTTAATTTCAGTTAATGGAATCGGGCCTAAAATTGCACTTAGTATTTTATCCGGAATCAGAATTGATGATTTAAAAAATGCAATTGAGTCATCCGACATAACAAGAATTATTGCCGTACCGGGAATAGGAAGAAAAACCGCAGAAAGATTAGTGCTTGAATTGAAATCAAAAGTGGATAAAATTATTGAAGAAGGAAGTACCGCAATACCATTCAGCATTAAAAATGAAGCTGTAGCTGCATTGGCAACACTGGGCTATAATTCAAAAATCGGGGAGAAAGTTGTAAGAGATGTTTTGAGTGAAAATGGAAATATCTCACTTGAAGAGGTTATTAAAAAAGCTTTGGGGAATTTGAATAAATAACTGAAACAGTTATCAAACAACTTCACATTCTAAAGAAGCAATATTTTTTATCTCCGCAAAGAGATTATCTCCTTTTTCAACTTTACTTACTCCAGCAGGTGTCCCGGTAAATATTAAATCACCTTCTTCTAAAATCATTAATGATGAAATGTATTCCACGATTTCTACTGGATTAAAAATCATTTTATTTAATTTTTCTTTTTGCCTTATTTCATCATTTACTTTAAGAGATATTTCTTCTTCCAAAGTTAGATTGTAATCATTTAGTGAAATGAATTCACTTAGGACTGCTGAAGTATCAAAGCATTTTGCAATTGTCCAGGGATGACCTTTTTTCTTTAATTCACTTTGGATATCACGCAATGTCATATCTAACCCTACACCATAACCAGAAATAGCTTGTGCAGATGTTTCTTTGTCAGCATTTTTAATGGTTTTTCCAATAAACAAAACCAGTTCAACTTCATGATGCATTTCTTTGGAGAAATTCGGACAGATAATTTTGCCGCCGTTAAAAATAACTGATGAGTTTGGCTTTAAAAATATTACCGGTTTTTCAGGAACCTCGTTACCAAGTTCCTTTGCGTGCTCAACATAATTTCTTCCAACGCAGACTATCTTGCCAATTGAAATTTCTTTAGTGCTGTTTTTAATTTTTATTGTTTTCATGTTTCAAAGTTAAAAGTCAAAAATCAAAATTCAAAAACATTTGCCTTTTTAATTTTGACTTTTGACTTATTGTTAAGTCTTCTGCTTTTTCTTTTTTGCTGCAGGGAATAAAATATTATTTAAAATTAACCTGTAGCCAGGTGAGTTTTTATATAAAGACAAATCTGTAGGTGGGTCGCCGACTGCATGCTGGTAATCTTCAGGATCATGCCCGCCGTAGAAAGTAAAAGTTCCTCTCCCGAAATTTCCATGAATATATTTTATTTGATCGGTACCTTCCCGCTGTGCAAGAATAATTACAGAAGATTTAATATCTTTTTTACGAAACATTGTTGTTTGTCCCATAAATCCCCGAATAACATTTGTGTGATCCTGTGTAAGCATGGTGGGAACCGGATCGTATTTAGCAGAGAATTGAAACAAAGTAAAATAATCGTTTTGAAAATTTCCTATTTCATTTGGTTGAATATCAATATCGCTGTACTCATAGACATACGGATTCATTTCTAATTTAAAATTTGTAAAGGCAAGAGTATTTGAAAAATCTAATTTCTCCTGCGCGTCTGGATCAGCGGCATCACCATCGTACATCTCAGCACAAATATCAACGTTGTGTGCTGCTAGCGCAATATCATAAGAATCCGTTGCAGAACACATTGCAAATAAAAACCCGCCGTTGCCAACAAAGTTTTTTATCGTCTGAGCAACTGCTTTCATCATATTTGAAACTTTTTTGAAACCGTTCTTTTTGGCATCTTTCTCATACATCATTTGCTGGTCGATATACCATTGTGCATTACTGAAGCTTGCATAAAATTTTCCGTATTGTCCTGTAAAATCTTCATGATGTAGATGAAGCCAATCATATTTTGAAAGATCGCCTTTAAGAATTTCATCATTCCAAACTTTATCATAAGGAACTTTTGCATATTCTAATACAAGAGTAACCGCATCATCCCATGGTGCAAAGCCAGGAGGAACATAGACTGCAATCTTAGGGGCTTTCTCTAATCTTTCCACATCCATGTTGTTGTCTTCACTTTGTACTTCGGAATAAATCTGCACAGCTTGAGAAGCGGAGATGTTATCAAAGGCTACTCCTTCAATCCTGCATTCATTAGCAATCTTATCGGAGTAATCAATCATAAATGATCCGCCTCTATAATTTAGTAGCCAGTCTGCTTTAACACCAGCTTGCAATGCATGGAAAGTAACCCCGTAGGCTTTTAAATGATCAGTTTGCTTAAGATCCATGTAAATTAAAATTTTGGACTGTGCCAACACAAAAAAGTTAGCAAATAAAACTAGAAGCAATATTTTTTTAAGCATATCTTATCTTCAAAATCAAAAAGTGATTATCTATATTTCATAAAATTGAACATATAAATAACCACTTTAAATTTAAAATACTAAACCAATATCCTTGACGGATAAATTTTTGTTTAACTCAAAATTCCTTCAAGCTTATTAATATTTTCCGGCAGATTTCCTTTCAAATGAAATCTTAATACTCTTCTGCCTCTATTAAGAAGTGCTTTCATATCGCCTTGCGCTTGTGCCGTAATTAATGTTCCAAATGAATAACCTTTTTCAGGCACTTCAATATTTTCACTTATCTCTGAAGTAATTTGAATAAACAAGCCATGATTACCATCGCCTTTATGCAACTGTCCTGTTGAATGCAAAAAGCGCGGGCCGTATCCAACCGTTACTGCAAATTTATATTTATCACGGATTGTTTTTCTTAAAGACTCTAAGGCTTCGTCTGTTTTTTTATTAGGCGGAATGAAAGCCATTACCGCTACATAAGTATTTTCCTTGCCTTGCGATAAAAATTCTTTCAATGCATCTTCTACTTTGTTCTTTTTAGTATCACCAAATACTGAAACATCTCCACTTTCAATTGCAGGTTTTTGTTCAGGGAGTTTTCCACTCTTTTTATATTCCGTCATACTTTCATTAGCTAAACTTTTTGCAAGTTGAACATTTGGCTGATTGAAAGGATTTATTTCAAGTACAGCGCCAGATAATGCCGTAGCAACTTCCCATCTGAAAAATTCTTTTCCTAAATCATATTTATCTTTCAAATCAATTTTAATTATTGGGAACCCGGCCTTTTCTAATTTATCTACTGCAGCATCAAGACTTGAATTATCATCGTCCTTTAAACGTAAATAAGCAAAAACTCTGTCCTTATGATATACCTCCGGCGAACCAATAGGTTCATCAACAACAGGCAAAATTCCTTTGTCTTCTTTGCCGGTGCTTTCGGCAATTAACTGTTCAACCCAAACAGGGAACGGAGAAATTTGGGGTGAAGCAATGATTGTAATTTTATCTTTCCCTTGTTTAGCAAGTTCTCCCATTGCTGCGCCTAAAATACTGCCGGGACTATCTTTTGTATTTACATCTTTAGAATTTTTAACAGTTTCTTCTCTTGCTCTTTGAAGGAGCAGCGCAACATCAACACCGATTAAAGAGGCAGGAACCAAACCGAAAAATGTAAGAGCAGAATACCTGCCACCAACATCATCAGGGGTAGTAAATGTTCTTCTAAATTTTTTCTCTTCAGCTAATTTTTCAAGACTTGAACCGGCATCAGTTATAGCAATAAATTGTTCACCGGGATTGGAATTAAATTTTGATACTTCATTAAAAAAAGTATAGAAGAAAGACATTGTTTCGGTTGTGCCGCCTGATTTGCTGGCAACAATAAAAATAGTTTTTTTAAGATCGTGAGTGTTTAAAACATTTTTAACCGATTCCGGATGTGTGCTGTCGAGAACAGCTAAAGTTGGATAGCCTTTTTTACTGCCGTAAGTTTTAAAGAAAACTTCAGGAGCTAAGCTGCTGCCGCCCATTCCCAGAAGAACGACACTGCTGTATTTTTCTTTAACTTCGTTTGCAAAATTTTCTAGATCAGCAACTTCCCCTTCCATAGAAGTTGGAAGATTTAACCAGCCAAGTCGATTTGAAAGTTCAACATCATCTTCTTTTTTAGGCTTCCAGACCGTGGGATCGCATGCCCACATCCTTTGCAAAACATTTTCTGTTTGCCATTTACTAATTGTATTACTTACCAGTTTTTCAATTTCATTACTAAGCGTTAACATTTGTACTTTTATCCTTTTACTTAAAATTATTTGCTTTATTTTTTATTTCACCAATCAGTTCATTATAAGATGCAATAAATTTATCGACGCCTTCTTTAGTCAATCTATCTGTAACTTCTTCAAAGCTTATTGAAAGGTCATTCAGCTTGTTCATCTGGTTTTGTGCTTCATCAAGATTTGTTTCAATAGCATCTTTTTTCAATTCACCGTGATCACCAAAAGCTACTATTGTTTCATCCGGCATTGTGTTTACTGTATTCTTGCCTATCAAATCATCAACATAAAGTGTGTCAGGGTAATTTGGGTTTTTTGTGCTGGTGCTTGCCCATAACAATCTTTGAAGTTTTGCACCTTTTGCTTCAAGCTTTTTAAATCTATCGCTGCCGAATAATTTTTTGCTTGTTTGATAAACCAGTTTTGCATTTGCAATTGCGATTTTTCCTTGAAGATCTTTGTTTCCTTTTTTCTCTAATTCCTTATCAACCATTGAATCAATTCGGCTGATAAAAAAGCTGGCAACTGAAGCAATTTGTTTAATGCTTTCATTTCTTATTTACTCTTTCTTCAAGCCCGCTTAAATAAGCTTCAACAACATCTTCATAAGCTTTAGGCGAGAATATTAACGTTATATTTATATTCACTCCTTCGCTTATCATTTGCTTAATTGCCGGAATACCTTCAGGTGTACCGGGAATTTTTATCATTACATTGGGACGATTAACACTGGCAAATAATCTTCTGGCTTCTTCGATTGTTTTATCAGTATCATACGCCAATCCGGGGGCAACTTCAATGCTTACAAAACCGTCATTCCCTTTTGTTGACTCATAAACAGGTAAAAGTACATCACAACCGTCTTGAATATCTTTAACTTCTAGCTGCTCAAATAATTCTTCAGGTGAAAGATTACTGTCTTTTAATAAAAGCGATTTAATTTGCTCATCATAAGCATTTCCAGAGCCAATTGCTTTTTGAAAAATGGATGGATTAGAGGTTACACCTTTCATTCCAATTTCACTAATAAGATTTTTTAATTCGCCTTTTTTTATTTTATCCCGGCTTATATTATCAAGCCAAACACTCTGTCCTAATTTTTCTAATTCTTTTAATTTGTTACTCATTTTTAACTCCTAAATTCATTTTTATTTTTCTAAATCAGTTATTTTTTTCAAACGGCGTAAATACTTTCCTTCATTTAAGAACTTAGCATTTATAAAGGCATTTACCAAATCATAAGCAAGTAAATCACCAATAATACGTGCGCCAAAGCAAATCACATTCATATCGTCATGTTCAACTCCCTGACGAGCGGAGTAAGAATCGTGACAAACAGAAGCTCTCACACCTTTTATTTTATTTGCAGTTACGCAAGCACCAACCCCGCTTCCGCAAATTAAAATCCCCAATTTTGCAACATCCTGGGAAATAGCTTCGCCCATCTTAATTGCAAAGTCCGGATAATCGTCAAGCGGATCGTAGCTTTGATTTCCTAAATCGATTACTTCATGATTATTGTTTTTTAAATATAATGCTATTTTATTTTTAAGTTCAAATCCGCCATGATCTGCGGCAATTAAAATTTTCAATTATATATCTCCTAAATTTTAGGTTACAAATTTACAATTTAAATATCATAATTTAATTACCGAAAATTATATTTTTATTATTTTATGATTAAGAAATCATTTTGATAAACGGCATTGCTTATTTCATTTGATAAATATAGGTTGTTATAAAAATTTATTAATGAAAGAATTTAAATGAGCTTTTTAGAAATAATAATATTGTTAATTGTCGCCGGAATTTGCGGCGGTATTGCACAAGCACTAAGCGGATATTCGCATGGCGGGTGCATCATTTCCATAGTTATTGGATTCATCGGAGCTTTAATCGGGAAATGGATTGCTCAAAAATTATCGCTGCCTGATTTATTTGAAATTAATATTGGAGGACATTCATTCCCGGTTTTGTGGTCAATTATTGGCGGTGCGGTTTTTACAGGATTATTAAATTTTCTTTCACCTAAAAGAAAGCATTAGTTTTTTCGAAGGTTTATTTTGAAAGTATAAAGTCAAAATCAACTATTCCATCCGGCTTTAAATTAATTTCCTTTTCTGCAGGAGCCGAAGTAACATCTAAATAATCAAGCTGGGACTTATCTAAATAAATTTTGTATTTGCCCGGGGCCAATCCAAAGTAATAAAATGAACCGTCGCTAAAGGTATTGATTGAAATTTTAACATCGTTATCTATTCCTTCAATGTGCACCTTCATTCCAGCTACAGCTGTTTTTTGATTCTCTACTAATTTAGTTACTGTCCCATCGATCTCGCCCGAAACATAAAACGGAATATCAATTGGCCTAACTTTATTTGGCCCGGTTACAAATGCAATGTTTTTATATTTAGGAACCCACAAAGGATTTTCTATTGAGGACTCAACAATTTTTGCGTTATACCTGGTATAGGGTGAAAGCTCTTCTATTCTTAAAATATAATCATCACCTTTTTCAATTACACCAGCATTGTTTAAAACAACCCTTCCCTTTTTAATAATAGGTTCATTATTATCATAAACTCCATTCGCATTTTCATCTAAAAACATTCTCATGGCAACTGCAGATTTCCCTAGTTGCTGCCTGTTCATAAAATTAAATTTATCATAATTATCATCATAAAGTATAGCTCCTTGAACACTCTGGCTGAATGAATTATCGGAAACAGTTGTGTAACTCCTAGTGAATGGAAATTCAATTATCAATTGAACCTGCGTATTTGAAAGAGAGCTTAGGAAATTTTGCTGATGTGAAATTTGAATTCTGCCATGCTTGAAAATGCTTGACGAAAAAGATATACTGAAATTTTCAAACTTCTTATCAGTTAAATTATAGTTTAGTCTTGAATTAATTATATTTCCATTCAAAAAACTAAGCGCACTGCTTAGCCAGGGAATCGTTAATAAAAAACCTGGAGAAATTACAGATCTACTGTTTATTTCATTTCCATAATCAAGCTTAATTAAATTATAATTTAAAGTGGGACTAAACCCGCCGAATGAAGCCAGTGCCCCAAAGCTGTAGTCATATCTTTTCAAGTTTGATGAATGAGCATATCTAAAGCCGCCATTTACGTTATAAGAGAATAATCCTGATTCTAACGGAACAAAAAATAATGAATTGAATTCATTATCTAATTTTGCTGGATTATAAACAGGATTCTTTTCATAATTTGTAAATGCCATTGATATAGAAGCTTGAGAGAAATACAAAGCGTTTGCTGAAAGAGTATAATAAGCGTTTGGCGCGGCTAATAAATTTAAAAGATAATTTTCTGAAATTCTTGATGTAAGCGAATTATAAAATATCCCTTTACTTGAAAGCGTATCATCAATAAAATCAACCCCGGCTTGATCTGTAAGCCAATCTGTTATTCCATATTGAACATGAGCGTTGGCGGCGTTCTTTGTAGTGTTTGCATATTTACCGAGACTTATTTTATAATTGAATTCTTTCGGCGGCAGCAGCGTAAAAGGAATCTGATAGATTTTTTTATCCGTATAATATTCTCCATCGGGGCCATAATATTTTAATTGAATAAGTGTAGTTCCATATGAAAGAGGAATTTTAAATTTAAAATTTCCGCTTGCATCCGATTTGGTGTAATCAATTAATCTATCATTAATATATAGTTCAATTGTATAATTCGGCGGAGCTTTATCTATAATTTGGTATGAAGCATAAATTTTTCTTAATTCCAACGGTTCATTTGTAACTTGAATTCCTCTTGAAGTTGAAGGGATTAAACCGTCAAAAGAAAAATCGCCTAGGGTTACTTTTGATATATAATCATTTTTTTCAAGATCGTACATCCATAGATAATTTGTTTCACTTGAATAAATTTTATTATTGAAATAGCTTCCGCTGGTAACTACCTGTGCATTACCTCCGAGCAGCTCTCCGCCGGCTCCAACCTGATATGTACTGTACGGCTTAATTCCTTTATTGAAAGTAGATGTTAGGTAATAATCAAAAACCCCACCTGATAATTTTGTTTTTTCCCGGTTAATAATTTTTGTAGATGGCTCTGGTTCTTCTTCATTAAGTGATGTTGTATAACTTTTTTCCCTCAAATATTTTTGATAGACAGGTAAATTTCTCGCCGAATAAAGTGTGACGGTTAAATTTGAAAAATCAACAGCTAAGCTGAAGTTAAAAATTGTTTCAAGCAGCTTTATATTTACAAAAAAGTCGAAATCTTTTTCTACAAAATCTCGTTTGGTGAAAATAAATAATGAATCTCCTCTTGTTGCTTTACATGATAAAAAATCTATCAGGTATTTTTCTTCCGGAAGGATATAGAAACCAGAAATACTTTTGTTCTTTTTGTCAACTTTATTATCTACTAAAAGCAGATTAAAAATTTCACTTACCGGGATAAACACATTTCCGTTCTGATAATATGCTGTTGTTGGCTGGTTTATTAGTCCGGCATATTTAAAATTAACAACAATTTCTTCCACACTATCGGCAAACGATTTGCTAAAAAACTCTTCCACTGCCTCTGAAGAATTTTTATTAATTGTTGATTCTGTTTTGATGGGTAGCGACTCTGTCTTATTTTCTTTTTTAATTTTGTTAGTCGGGATATTAGATAAATCGTTTTTAGCTTCGCTAATCCCATTGTTAACTAAATACGCTAGTGTTTTTTCTTTTTTAGATTTATTTGAAGGCAAGTATTCTTTTGATTTATATGAACCTACGCTTGCATATAACTTATTATTTCCCGGCACTGAACTAAAATTTTTAGGTTCGAAATTGTTTTTGATTTCTGGAGATAGAGCGTGTTCTTTACTCTTGTTCCAAAGGGTTTTAGTCTTTTTATTTTGATTTAACAGGACTGAAGGGTTTTTCCTACTGATTAAATTTGTTTTGTTTGAAGCAATGTAATCCTTTCCCTGGCTTGCAGGAGGCTGTATACTCCCAAATGAGAATAAAAAAATTAGTAATAATAATTTAGCCGCATTCAATTAACTACTAACTCAATCGTTTTTGAAACTGGAGGTAATGGATTTAATTTACTTTCGGGGATGTCTTCCTTTTCATTAGATATGAATTTTATCTCAGCTTTATATTTCCCAGGGCTAATTCTTTTATCAAATTCAAAAGTTATATTTTTAATCAAATCAAAATAAACGGATATATATTCCTTACCTTCTTTTACAACATTGCCAAGTGAGTCAGTTAAATTATAAGAAACATCTCCGATGAATGGAGTGTTATTTGTTCTTTCCACAGAAGTTCTTAAAGTAATTTTATTTGTATCTTCTAAAACCTTAATGTCGTTAATTTTAATTCCCGTTTCAGCATTATTAGTTCTATAAAATATTGATGTGACCTGGTTAAGAACAAATTTTATTTTGGCGGTTACTCCTTTATTAACGGTATCAATTGATGTTGATTGCGGAACTGCGGATGTGACTATCCTTGCCCAGTATGTCCCATCTTTAATGTCAGCCGGCGGCCTAACGCTCATCCTGACAATTTGTCTTTGTTTTGGATTCAAAACAAATTTTTTAGGAAAAGCTCTTATCCAATTTACAATTGAAGGCATATCAGAAGAAGGCTCATTAATATACTTCATTGAAACGGTTCCAACAGAATCCGAAACAGGATAGCCGAACACAAACGAGATGCTTATTTCATAAATTTCCGTCGATTCATTTTGCACTATCAAACTGCCGTAACGGTTACTAGCATCAGTATAAACAATGTAAGGAGAAATGATTACTTGAGCATTTAAAGATGCTATTAAAAAAAAGGAGAATACAATTATTAATTTCTTCATAATATTAGAATACTTCTACTGTTACTATTATAGTTCCCTGATATGTCCCCGGCATTACACCATTTGTGGAATTTAGATATTCCACCCAGCCAAACATAAATGGGGGTTAAAAGCCAAACATTGTTTATATATAATGGTGAATGCGGGTTAAAATTCGTTCTTCCGCGTGTATTGTCGTTATAAGACCATGCAGAGTGCGATGCATCGAATGTAATTGGAATACTGTATGTTTGATAGTTCAATGCAGAAGGCAGTGAAAACGTAATCTGCATATCTCTTCTAAAAAAAACAAAATGATAAAATCTAAACTTTGCAGCTGTCGCATCAGTATGATTTACTTCCGCTGGATAGCCGATAAAAACGTCTCCAAAATCTAAATCGTTATATTTTGTTGCATAAACCTGTGAGAAACTTTTAAATGAAAATAAAAACAACAATATAAATACTAACAATGCCCGATTACTTATAAGAGTTAAGAATATACTTTTTTGAGAATCCAATTTAATCAATATGAAACTGTTATTGTAAATAAACCCGAATAATCTCCTTGAGGCTGATTTGCAGCAACTGTAATTGTTCCGCCAACCAGCAAGTCAAATGTTCCAATGCTGCCTTTATTTGAAAGTTTAAATTGTTTTCCGCTTGTTACTTTTTTTAAATCAATAGACTCCACATCCGGAATAAAAGAAATACTTCCAATGGTCCCGCCATACAAAGAGACCCATTGAGAATTAGTTATTGTAATTGCATTATAAGTTACCGTAAAATGCAAGATTGGGCTGCCCTGTAATATTAAATACTTGCCCATTAGTAGGTTGAATTGTTTTTGTTACCGGGCTTCCTGCTAATACAATTTCTCCAAAATCTAAATTTCCAGCGCCTGTTGCAATTGACAATGGGGAAATCATATTAACTGTCACCACAGCATCTGCACTGGCAACTTGACCAAGTACGAATGAAGAAATAATAATTACCAGTATAAAAGTTTTTTTCAGCATGGAATAAATGATATTAAATTTTTTTGAGCAGACACGCCCAAAATTAAAACATATAACATTAAAAAAGAGAACGGTTTGAAAAAATTTTTAGTACACTCTAAAACAAAACTGGCGCCGTAGAATTTTTCCGCAGCGCCAGAGAGGAGTCATTTATAACCAGATGTCAAAATTTTAATATATTACTGTCATTGTAAGAGTTCCTGTATAATCGCCATTTGCTTGAGTTGCGGAAATATCTAATTGTCCACCAACCCAAAGATATAAATAGCCAGTACCTGCAGAATTTACTAATCCATAAGAATTTCCACTTGTAACCACAGCACCTGTAGAATAAGTGCTACTACCTCCAGTGTGTTCAACGCTTGTTGCGAAGGTCATTTGATCATTTGTTCCTCCATTCGTGGATACCCATGAATTATTTTTAAGAGTAACGTCTGAAAAATTTACTTTAACTGATTTTCCAGGGTGACCTGTTACTTTAAAGTTGGCTCCATTTCTTGGTAATATTGATTTAGAGTCTGCTGAACCTGTCGCAACAATTTCTCCAAAGTCCAGAGCTACCGCCAATATTAGTAATTGCTAATCCTTTTGCAATTTGAGCCGTCACTGTAGCATTAGCACTTGCAGTTGATTGAGCAAAAGTGGTGAATGAAAATAATAGAATGATTGCGAAAAGCGCGAGAGCTTTTTTCATTTGGGGTCCTCATATATGTTGATAATTAATGTTTACTTACTATTTCTTTGTCGGGTCGGATTTATTCAACATATATGCCATCAAAAAATTATTATTATGGAATTAATTTATAGGTAAAAAAATCACTAGCTAAGTTGTTATATTTTTATTAATTAACTTATATTTTCTCGTGTGAGGTAAAATTGGAAGTTAAAGATGGCTTGGGAAATTAATAACTAATTAACCGGAAATGTAAATGTAATTATTACTCGAAGGTTGGAAATAATTATAATAGTGGTTGCTAAAATTCATTTAAAATAAGAAAAACTTTACCTTGAAATAAAATTATTACCGAGGAAAAATAATACAGCAACTTAGTTTGAACTTTCTGTTAGGGTAATGGTTCAATTCTATTTGCTAAATATAAGATGGTACCATTCTTCCCTAGTTAATTGAATTTTGTTTGCTTCGCAGATTGCTTTTATTCTCTCAGGATTTCTTGTTCCAATCACCGGCTGAATTTTAGCCGGATGCCTTAACAGCCAGGCCGCAGCAATCGCTTCCTTACTTACGCCTTTCTCTTTGGACAACTCAGATATTTTTTTTGCTGTCTTTTTAATTCGCTCTTGGTGAATCTCATTTTCATCTTTAAAAGGAAGACCTTGTGCTAATGGTGACCACGCCTGCAAAGTTATATTATTCATGCGGCAATATTCAATTGTACCACCGCCGGTAATCTTTTGCAGATTTTCTTTTTTACTTCCCACAATTCCTTCATCAATTAAATCCGTGTACGCAATGTTCATTTCTATTTGATTAACAATGAGAGGCATGTTTAAATACTTTTGCAAAAATTGAATTTGGAATGCGGTATGATTACTGACCCCGAAATGTCTAACCTTGCCTGCGGATTTTAATTCATCAAATGCTTTTGCAACTTCTTCAGGTTCTATTAAAGGATCTGGACGATGAAGCAGCAGAATATCAACATAATCGGTCTTTAATCTTTTTAAGCTTGCATTAACTGAATTAGTAATATGTTCATAGCTGAAATCAAATCTATGCGGCGAGTTTGGATTTGGTTCTCCTGGAAATCTTATTCCGCATTTAGTTTGGAGTACAATTTTATCACGCAGTCCTGGTTTCTGTTTAAATATTTCCGAAAAAACCATATCTGATTTCCCGCGTGCATAAATATCTGCGGTGTCAAAGAAATTAATTCCTTCGTCTAAAGCTGTGTTTATTGCTCGTAAACCTTTTTCAATTATTTCCCTGGTTAAAGGTTCGTCTCCCCAAATTTCGCCAAGGTTCATACAGCCATAGATGATATTTGAAACTTCTAAATCAGTATTAAAAAGTTTTTGTGTTTTCATTTTTATTCCTAATTAATTTCATTACTTAACTTCCTGCAAAAGATTTCTCTTTAATTTTATTTCCGAATGAAATGCTAAGCTGAGATAATATCATTCCCACCAACATTAATGAACATCCAATTATTCCACGAAGTGAAATTGTTTCACCTAAAATCATCCAACCGCCAAGCAAACCAAAAACAGATTCAAGGCTTAAAATAATAGCTGCATGTGATGGAGGAGCGTATTGCTGGGCTACAACTTGAAGTGTATATGCAATCCCTACTGAAATTAATCCGCCATATAATATAGGAATTAACGCATCATAAATTTTTTGAAAAGTTAGAATTTCAAAGGTGAATGACACGCCAAAACTTAATAGCGAACATGCCGCAAACTGTAAAAACGCAATTTTTATTGGATCAACTTTTTTAATTAAAATATCTATCACTATTACATGCAAAGCCCAAAATATGGAACTGATAAAGACAAGCGCATCTCCTTTTTCTAAAATAAACTTTTCATTAACACTCAAGAGATATAGTCCCACAACAGCTATACACGCACTGATCCAGGTTAATTTTTTTGATTTATGCTTTAAAAAAATCCCGATGATAGGAACAATAATTAAATATAACCCTGTAATAAAACTAGCTTTGCCGGCCGTTGTATAAACAATTCCAATCTGCTGAAGCGACGCGCCAATAAATAAAACTACGCCGGCAATAAGTCCAGCCCAAATTATTTCTTTTCTTTTTTCTTTAGGAAAGATTTTTTCATTTTTAAATTTTCTTTTCCTATTTAACAAGAGCAGCGGGATTAATGATGCAGAACCTAATGCAAACCGAACAGCATTAAAGCTGAACGGGCCGATAAATTCCATCCCTGCGCGCTGGGCAACAAATGCAAATCCCCACAGCATTGCAGTAATTAATAAAAGTATGTTTGCTTTCAAAAGAAGTAATTCTTAATGAGGTTTTTAATTCTTTGTTAAAAATTTTATAATCTTTTTACTGAGTTACATATCTCCTCAACATCAGTAATTTTTTTAGGAATCTCTTTCCTGCCCAAAACCCTATTCCCGGTTTTTTCTACCAAAACATCATCTTCTATCCTTATTCCACCGAAATGACGGTACTCTTCAAGTTTATTATAATTAATGAACTGTGAAAATTTGTTTTCAGCTTTCCACATATCAATTAATTGTGGAATAAAATAAATACCTGGCTCTACAGTTAATACAAAGCCTGGTTCCAGCTCTTTAGCTAATCGTAAATATGCAAGTCCAAACTGATCGCTTCGTGTTATCTTTTTATTATAACCAACCAAATTTTCACCAAGCCCTTCTAAATCATGAACATCAAGTCCCATCATGTGTCCCAAACCATGCGGGAAAAATAAAGCATGTGCGCCTTCTTTTACTGCTTGATTTACATCCCCCTTCATAAGGCCAACTTCCTTCAGCCCTTTAACAATAACTTTTGCTGCCAATAAATGAATGTCTTTATATTTTTTACCTGGCTTTATGGCTTTGATAGAATCCATTTGAGCTTTTAATACAATCTCATAAATTTCTTTTTGCTTCGCAGTAAATTTTCCATCGACCGGGAAAGTTCGCGTAATATCACTTGCATAATGAAGCAATGACTCTGCACCTGAATCATTAACTACAAGCTGGCCTTTCTTCATAATATTTTCATAAGAATGATTATGAAGTGTTTCCCCATGAACTGAAAAGATACTTGAAAATGAAAGCCCTTTTCCCATTGATAAAGCAATTCCTTCAATAGCACCGGCAATATCTCTTTCATAAATATCAGGACGTGTAAAGCGCATTGCATAAGTCTGCATTTCAAATGCTATATCAAGTGCATATTCTATTTCTCCAACTTCTTCTTTTGATTTTACAGATCTCTGTTCAATAACTGCTTTAGTTAATTTCGGTGAAGTAAAATTATTAATTGCATTTTGATTTACACTTGTCAATTCAGAAAGCCACGAAATATTTTTATGTCTATATTGTGGGAGGTAATGAACAGTTCTTCCATTTTTTATTGCCGAAGCTATTGCTTCTGATAAAGCAGGAAGAGTTCCAGTATTTTTTATTCCAACTTGTTTGGCTAGATCTTTTACCTTAGGCTGCGGACCCATCCAGACAATATCATCCATTTCAAAATCATTGCCGAATATTGTTTCTTTGTTTTCATCAACATCTAAAACAGCTGCAAAGCCAGGTAAATCTATCCCGCAGTAATAAAGGAAATTGCTATCCTGTCTGAATGCATATGTATTTGCACCGTAATTCATGGATGCTTCGTAATTTCCTAGAATTAGAATTATTCCTGAACCAACATTTTTTTGTAATGTTTTTCTTCTTTGAATGTAAATGCTCGATTTAAACACAATAGGCTCCTTTCAACTTATCAATATGGCTAATTTTGCCAGACTATAATATAAGATGTTAAACTTTATATTATGTTTTGATTTAATATAAGAAAATCCAAAATTATTATTTGTAAGCGGTTCGAATTAAATTATGTGAATCAATTTTATGTCTGAAGTTAGAATTAATCGAATAAACCTTTAACTTCTTTCTTCCGACAGCTCTCTAACCTCCTCAGGCTTTAACTTATCAAGAAAAATATTTTTAATTCTTACTCTAACTAATCTTAGAGTAGGATGCCCGATTTTTGCAGTCATTTTTCTAACCTGCCTGTTTCTCCCCTCAGTAATTGTAATGCTCAGCCATTGTGTTGGAATATTTTTTCTTTCACGTATTGGCGGAATTCTTTCAGGGAAATTTGGCGGTTTGATTGATTGAACTTTAGCCGGCAAAGTTATTCTATTTTCTAAAACAACTCCCTCTCTTAACTTATTTAAAGCCGTATCGTTAGGAATATTTTCAACTTGCACGTAATATTCTTTTTCATGATGCTGCTTAGGATTCAGCAAATAATCTGTTAGTTTTTTGTCATTTGTCAAGATTAACAAACCCTCGCTGTCCAAATCAAGCCTTCCAACCGGATAGACATCTTTGGGAAAATTGTACAAATCAGCAAGAGTTTTTCTACCTTCTTTATCACTAAACTGGGAAAGCATTCCAAACGACTTACTTATAGCAAAATATCTCAACCTATTTTTAATTGCCATGTAAAAGTTGAATTGAATTAATCTAGGAACTTTTCTTTTTCATATCCGTCTTAAATCAAATGTTTCAGCTAAACTTTAATTTTTTATTATTGCAATATTACTTATTTTTAGCAGTCATATAATAATGAATTTTATTTTTTTAGCGGAGGAAAAATGTCATACCGCGAACAGCAGAAGTTTTTAGATGAGCTAAAAAAATATGAAAGAAAATTTGATAGAAAAGAATTAGACGAATACAAAATGTTTTTGAAACGGCAAAAAGACGACGAAGATTTTGATTCTGTTTCGATGAGCCGGCTGAAAGAATTATATGATAAATACCATGTTACAGTTGATAAATCAAAATTTGATTCATTTTTCAAAAAAAAGGCTGATGAATAAAATTATATCACTTCAATTATCTCCAGCGTTAAAGATGAACAAACCAATTTACCCTTCACAATTAGTAAATAATAATATTTTTCGCATTGCTAAAAACTCACAAAATAAATTATTTTTGAACTCTTTTTTAATCAGAGGTTTTGATGAATTATAAGTTAGTAAATAGAATATTTGCTGCTGTTGTTTTTTTAATTTCACTTTTTGTTTTATTCTCAACAGTGCAGCCTTCGGTTTCTTTCTGGGATTGCGGTGAGTTTTTAGCTGCTGCCAAATATTTGCAGGTTCCTCATCCTCCCGGAGCGCCCTTCATAACCATTCTTGAACGGTTATTTATGATGGTTCCGTTTGTAACCAATTTAGCTTTACGCGTAAATACTTTGTCGGTTATTTCAAGTGCTTTTTCCGTTTTGTTTTTATACTTGATCGCGGTAAAGCTAATTGAAAACTACAGAGGCAAAAATTATAAAACTTCCCTGGATGCAATTGCAACCTTTACTGCCGCTGCAATTGGAGCTTTATCATTTTCATTTAGCGATACTTTCTGGTTTAACGGCGTTGAAGCTGAAGTTTATGCCTTCAGTACATTTTTATTTTCCGGTATTGTCTGGTTAATGATGGTATGGAACGATAAAGCAAATGAAAAGGATAATGAAAAATATATTTTGATGATAGCTTATTTAATTGGGATAGCAACCGGGGTCCACTTAATGAGTGTGCTGGCAATTCTTCCCGTAGTCATGATTATTATGTTTAAAAAATATTCTGATGATGAAGCTGCATTAAAGCAAACCGGGTATATTTTTCTTGGGCATGCAGCTTTAATAGTGATAATTGCTTTAGCAATGTGGGGGGCACAAACTTCCACAACAGCACCGACTCAAGAGGAGTATCAAGCTTACGACACAAAATTCAAAATGATAGTGGCTGCTGTAAGCATATTTTATATGGCGGGGTTTTGGAAAAAATTATTTACGCGTAATTCAATTTACTTTCCTTTAATTGTTGGCGGCGTTGCTCTATTTGCGACCTATCCTGGTGTTGTAAAATTACTTCCTGGATTGATGACAAATATTGCAGGCGACAATGTTGTTATCGGTATTGCTATATTTGTTGCGCTTTTAGCCCTGCTCGGGTTCCTGGTTAACTACTCTATTAAAAATGATAACGCGACGCTTCATTTAGTTGCAATGTCTGCTATTTTCATTTTGGCTGGTTTCACTTCATATTCTATGATAATTATACGTGCAAATCAAAACCCTCCTATGAATGAAAATGAACCAAATGATTTTAGTGAACTTATCACCTACTTAAACCGTGAACAATATGGCGACTTCCCAATATTTAAAAGAAGATTCGCAACTGAGCCTCATCAACAAATTGTTTATACAGGTTATTCAAGCGATCTTGATTTCTTTTGGCGTTATCAAATGAACCATATGTTTACAAGGTATCTTCTTTGGAATTATGCCGGCAGACAAAGCTGGGATCAAGATGCACCTGCTGATATTGCTCCTTTTAATTCGGTTGGCAACTTTTTTGGAAAACTATTTGATTTACGATTTGAAGGAAAAGTAAAAGATTCGCTATTTGGCATTCCATTTCTACTGGGGTTAATAGGAATATACTTTCAGTTCCGGCGTGACTGGAAGATGGCCACTGTGTTTATGGTTATGTTTATTTTCATGGGGCTGTTTACTGCATTTTATCAAAACCAGCAGGAGCCGCAGCCAAGAGAAAGAGATTATTTTTATGTGGGGGCTTTCTTTGTTTATTCAATTTGGATTGCTCTTGCCGTAAAAGGTTTAGTGGAACTTGCAACGGAAAAACTAGAAAAATCATCTTTAAAGACTCCGGCAGTTGTAGGAATTTTAGCCCTTGGAATTGTTCTTGTTCCTGTTAAAATGATCAGTGCAAATTATTTTACTCATGATAGATCTAAAAATTGGGTGCCATGGGATTATTCTTATAACCTTCTGCAAAGTGTAGCCCCAAACGGAGTTCTATTTACAAATGGTGATAATGATACTTTTCCTCTTTGGTATCTGCAGGATGTTGAAGGTATACGAAGAGATGTTAAAGTTGCAAACCTAAGCTTGCTAAATACTACCTGGTATATAAGGCAGTTAAAAGATAATGACCCTTACCATGTTGGAACAGTTAAAATGAATCTTTCTGATTCGCAGATAGAAAACCTTCAACCGATCCGTTGGAAATCAACCAGCATTACAATTCCTTTCCCCAACCAGACTTCTACTCCTCAAGGGTTAACGGATTTCAAGCAAAAATTTGATATAGCTGACAGTGCTAATATTAAACCCGGCGGAATAATATTTAAGATGGATCCGACTATTAACTTTGGAAATGTTCAAGCTTTACGTATTCAAGACATTATGGTTAAAGAAATTCTTCAAGCTAATAATTGGGAAAGGCCTATTTACTTTGCTGTAACTTGTTCGGAAGATAGTAAAATAGGATTATCTGACTACTTAAGGATGGAAGGAATGGCATTACGGTTAGTGCCTGAAAAACGTCCCGCTAACGGTGAATTCATTGATGAGAAAATTTTAAAAGAACAATTGTTTAATACAAATCCTGGATTCAGCAAAGATTATAAACCAGGCTTTAAATTTAGAGGGCTTAATAATCCTAACATCTTCTTTGATGAAAATCATGTAAGAATGATGCAGAATTATAGAAACGCATTTATAAGACTTGCATTAAATTATTTGTACACTAATAGAAAGCAGATGACTATAGCTACTCTTAATAAAATGGAAGAAAAGATTCCACGTGCTCATATACCAATAGATAATATCGGTTTGCTGTACCAGATTGCAAGTCTCTATCAGGACGCAGGTTCGATCGATAAATATAAAGAGATTGCTAGTGATGTTGAGAAACAAGCTTTGGATCAAATTGCAGCAAATCCCGGAGCCGGTATTTCACGCTCCTATTATGATCCCTATAGAATTCTTCTTTCAATTTACGAGAGCTTAAATGAAAATGGAAAGCTATTGGATTTATGGAAACAGATTGCAGGGATATACCCCAACGACCCAAATGTAAATGCTAATGTTGCACGTTACCAAAAATTGGTTGATCAGGAAAAGAACAATCCAGCTAAACCTGATAGTCTTGCAAAGGTACGTTCAGATTCAACCAATTAAATATTGAAAATATCTTTATGAAATAAGCGGTCATTGTACCGCTTATTTTTTATTCTGTCACACAAAATGAAAAAAATATTAATCATAGCGCTTTCAGGTTTGGGAGATGCTTTAATGTTTACTCCGGCATTAAAGCTGTTACGTAAAAATCTGCCGGATTCCCAGATTGATGCGCTAGTTATGTTCAAAGGGGTTAAAGATATTTATGAAAGAAACTCAAACATAAATAATATCCACTACTATAATTTTATTGACGAAGGTATTTTAGCTTCATTAAATTATTTATTGAAGCTACGAAAGAAATATGATTACTCCATAAATGTTTATCCCTCAAATAGAAAAGAATATAATATTTTCAATGTTATAGTCGGAGCAAATAAAAGAACTGGAGTTAAATATTTAAGAAAAGATTTTCTGAACTTAGGTTTTTTAAACAATGTAAGAATCACTGAAAATGATTCGCTGCATAATGTAGAAGAAAATATTAAACTTGTTGAAGAACTTCTTCAAACAAAATTTGATGAAAAGCCGGAGCTCGAATTTCCACTAAATGAAAAAGACATTTCTTTTACAAAAGATTATCTTCAAAAGATAAATATAAAAGAAGATGAATTAGTAATTGGTTTTCATCCCGGTTCTGCTGAATTTAAAAATCATATAAAGAGAAGATGGGAACCTGAAAAGTTCTCTGCCCTTGGTAAAAAAATAATTAAAGAGTTAAATGGGAATGTTTTAATCTTTGGCGGCCCCGAAGAAAATGAATTAAAATATTCAATCAAAAAAGAAATAAACTCCGATAAATCATTTTCAGTTGAAACGGGCAATCTAGCAGAGACAGCTGCAATTATGAAAAGATGCAATGTGTTTGTTTCCAACGATTCAAGCTTAATGCACGTTGCTTCTGCTTTGCAATTGAACGTCGTTGCCATTTTAGGGCCGACAAATCCAAACTATATTCATCCCTGGCAAACAGAACATAAAATCGTTAGACTAAATTTAGATTGCTCGCCTTGTTTTATTTACTCACCGCAGCCCTTAATTTGTTATAGAGACGATGTTAAATTTAAATGCATTAAAGAACTTACAGTTGATATGGTTTTTGATTCTATCAAAAATTTTATTTAGTGAAATAACCCATTAACACTACATACTAACTTTTTTAATCCACAACCTGCAATATCCTTGCGGGCTGATTGGCCCCTTTACAACCTGGCATGTGCCGCAAGGCTTATTTCCACCAGGTAAAATATATAAATTACATGTGCCGCACATTTTATCATTATAAGGAGAAGCAACCATATATTCATTTGATGTTCTTGATGCTATTTCTGTATCTGTCAACCCGCTGGTATCAGAACATGGTGATCTGGTTTTGCTAATTGCCTTTCCAGGCTGTCCGTTATCATTTCCTCCACATGCGGATATTAACGTGCTGCCGCCAAATAAAATTACTCCGCCAATAGAAATCTTTTTTATAAAATTTTTTCGACTGATATTTTTTTCCATAGCTCTTCCCTAAATATTTTAAGTTAATTGATCATTTTAATATGGAAATTAAATAAGTAAAAATATAAAATAAATATTGCCGCTTTAAATCACTTTTGTTAAATAAGCAATTATTTCATCCAGAGAGTCGCAGCTTTTTATAAGACCGGTTTTTCTATTTTCATATTTGAAGGCGTTCATCTATTATGGGAATAATTTCTTTCCACATTGAGGAATGACAAATTATAGGTTTAACTTTCAGCAAATTTTTATTTGTAAATTCCCAAACAGCAGCGAGCTCAAGCAATGTACCTGTTCCGCCTTTTAATATTATGTAAGCGTCACCAAACTCGATTAGTTTTGTGATCCTATCAAAAAGATTTTCACATTTAATTTCATTTGTTACAAAATCATTTGCTGGATTATTAATATATAATAAAGTAATTCCTAAAACGTCCGCTTTATTTTCCAAAGCACCTTTTGAAACTGCTTCCATTATTCCGTAATAACCGCCTGTGCATACATTAAAATTATTTTGAGCAAGCCGCTTGCCGAGTTGATAGGCGAATTTATATTCTGCATCACCTTCTTTTGGAAATGCACTTCCGAAAACTGTTATTGTTTTTTTCATTTATATGAAATTCTTTTAATACTTTCTAATAATATTAGTAAAATAACAATTTTTATTCCCAACAATTTAACCTAATAGCAAGTCTAATATCTAAAACATTATTATTAACTTCATTTAAAAGGCTTTAGTATGAAAATATTTTATTTACCATTCTTAATTACCATGATGTTTTTATTCACCGGTGCTGTTTACAATAATTTCCCCGACGCTCCATTTGAAAACCAAAATATTATATCAAATATTAATTCAGACAACAAAGATAACCTTCATAAAGAATTCAAAACCGAGGAAGGGAAAACGTTGGATATAAATCTGGAATCCGGTGGATCAATTGATATCTCGGGCTGGGATAAAAATTATATTTCCATTGACGTAGATTCAAAAAGAGATGATTTAAGCAGATATGATTTCAACTTTGACGAAAGTTCATCATGGATTAAACGTCTCATCAAAATTTAAAAAGAATGTATCAAATCATAATAACAGCTTGAAGTTTATATTTAAGATTCCGAATAAATTTAATGTTTCTTTAGAAATCCATGGGCGGACCCGTATCAATCACAAATGTTGATGGAGAGATTTCTGGACAAACCATGGGCGGCGGACTTGAACTTAGTGAATTGAAAGGAAACTTAGAATTAAAAACGATGGGCGGTCCAATTAATTTATATGATTCTGAAGTGGATGGAAGTGTTCATACCATGGGCGGGCCGGTTTCAATAAGTAATGTTAAAGGTGATGTAAAAGGAACAACCAACGGCGGACCGGTTACACTTAAAAATGTAACTTCGAAATCAGGTAAATCAACAGGAGATGCTGTAAACATTTCAAGCATGGGTGGTGAAATAAATGTTGACGAAGCTCCAAATGGTGCTGATGTTAAAACTCTTGGCGGAAATATTAACATTAACTCAGCAGGAAAATTTGTAAAAGCAAAAACCAATGGCGGAAGCATCAATATTGAAAATGCAGATGCTTCGATTGAAGCAAAAACAAACGGCGGTGATATAAATGCAGAAATGATTGGCGATGAAAGTAAAGGAAACAGAGATGTAAGATTAAAATCAAATTCAGGTGATGTCACTCTAACCGTTCCGGAAAATTTATCAATGGATATTGATATCAGTAATAGGCGGAGTTGATAAGGAAAGCAATCAAAATCAAAATTTACAGCGACTTCCCGTTAAAAGAAAAAATATTGAATGACGGTGAATACGGCTGCTGCAGTCTGCATGGTTCAGGAACGGTTAATGGAGGCAAAAATAAAATCACTATAAAAACAGTTAATGGGGATGTGTATTTGAAAAAAGGAAAATGAAATTTTTATGCTAAGTAGTGAAGTTCACCTTTAGGGTGAGCCTCACACTTATAGTCTTAATAAAACTTAAATTGCAGCATTTGAACCGACAATATTTATAGTGATGGCAATGTTGTCCGATACTTTTTCACCAAGCACTTTATTTGAAACATTATATTCAGAAAGCATTAATATTAAATTTTCCATTCACTCCAAATAAATCGCCAGGCGCTCTTTCTTTTGTTGCCGGACTTTCATCCAGATAAATAATTGTTGTTTGAGCAATAACCTCTTTTGTTACCCCATGCAAAGTAAAGTCACCAATCACATCTGCTTCAAGTTTATTATCCGAAAGCTTTTTAACATTCTTTACGCTTTTAATTTTAAAAGTTATTTCCGGATATTTTTCTGCATCCAGCCATTTATCACTTGCCAGGTGATGGTCTCTCATTTCAATACCGGTTTTAAGCGAACCAGTTGAAATTGAAACTTCTCCTTTCAGGGTATTAGCAAAATCTTCAACATTAAATGAAACTGTTCCTTTAATATCCGTAGTTAATCCGTTTACATCTTCGAGTGGAGTTGTGCTGAAAAAAGTAGCCTGGTTCCGGCCGGTTTTATCTTCGAAGGAAAAAGCCTGCTGCCCTTTTGCCTTAACATTAAACCCCTGCGGGTATGCACTGACAAATAATATAAATAATACAGTAATAGATTTCAGAACAACTTTCATCAATTCTCCTTTTTATGAGATTTAAATTTGAATAAAAAAACTCCCGCAATAACAACTACAGCACCCATAAATACAGAAATATAATCCAACCCCAGCACTAATTTATCCTGCCATTCTTTATAAGTCGTGCCAAATAATTCATCTTTTCTTTCAACCAATACTTTCGTCTTTGTAAAAATATTAGCTCCATACGCTATCCAAACCACTAAAGCAATTGCAATTAAAAATAATGCAATTACCATAGTTCTCTTCTGCCGCTTGTTAAATTTCATTAGATCCTCGTTTTACAAAGAAAGTTATTTTTTCAAACCTAAACAAGATAATATTTCTACCTAATTCTCTTAGCAATTAAGTATGCTGCCGCACAAAAAAGTGACAAAACCTTTTTATTTGGAATTGAATTTAATATCCTATAAAAAGTAATTTTAATTTATCTTAATAAATTATATAATCAATATTTTACCGTCACATTTGTTTAACAAATTGGTTGTTATTATTTAAACAAAAACTTAAAAAATAATTCATGGAAAAATAAAATGAAACATAAAGAACACACAACAATCAGCGATAGGTTTGACCACTTCGCACACATAATGACAAAATTCACCGGAAGTACCGAAGCATTTTCAATTTCATTTTTTATCGTTATAGCGTGGATTGTAACAGGCCCGGTATTTAATTACTCCGATACCTGGCAATTGGTTATTAATACAGGCACAACCATAATAACCTTTATGATGGTCTTTTTAATTCAAAGATCACAGAACAAGGATTCGCTTGCGGTTCATCTTAAGCTGAATGAACTAATTGCATCTTCTGCAACCGCAAGTAATCGCCTAGTTGATGTGGAAGATCTAACTGAAGCTGAATTAGAAATTCTTCACAAGTTTTATGAATTGCTTTCACAAAAAGCGAAACAAAAATCGGAATTGAAAAAGACCCATTCTATTGATGAAGACTAAATTGAAATTAATTCTTTTTGATTTTAAGTTATATAATTTTTAAGCATATAATGAAATCAGAAACTCATAGATAGAACACTGATCATTATGTTTGCTATGATTTGTGCTGATCTTAATTGTCATAATAATTTGTGTGCTATTCTTTCTGTTAAAACTCACTGCCAAACATAATAAATAGGAAAAACAATATGAGCTTTAATTTTTTGCCCTTAGATAAAGTAGATGTTCCTGAAATTCCGATAAAGAAAAATGTTACTCTCCCTAAAACTAAAACAGCATTAATCATCGTTGATATGCAAAATGATTTTGTTAAAGATAAAGGGAGCCTTCTCGTCCCTGCTGCAAAAGAAACTGTTTCAAATATAAAAAGATTAGTAACTGCAGCTCGAAGTAAAAATGTTATAGTCTGTTATACTCAGGACACGCACTTCACAAATGATAAAGAATGGAAAATTTGGCCGAAGCATTGTGAAAAAGATAGCTGGGGCTGGGAAATAATTAAAGAGTTAAAACCAAATAAGAATGAAATGGTTTTCCAGAAAAACAGATACGATGGGTTTTATGGAACAACTTTAAATCATTATCTCTCAAATGTATGGAACATTGAAAACTTAATTATAACTGGAACTGTTTCTAATATTTGTGTTGCGCAAACCGCAGCTTCAGCTGGACTGCGATGGTATAACATCATTATTCCCGCAGATTCTATTTCTTCTATAACTGAATTTGATCAAGCTTTAACACTAAGACAAGTTTCTTTTTTATTTAATGGAATCAATTGTTAAGTCATCCAAAGATATAAAATTCAAATAAACGCTTTACCTTCATTATTAAAATATTATCTTGATATGCGTTACAACTATTTGATTTTCAAGTAGTTAACTTTCTGTTCATTAACAAAAACACTAACAAATTTCTATCCAGGTTTATAAATGAATAAAGGACATATTGTTTCTAAAGAAAAAGGAATGGGCAATGTTCAAATTCCTTCATCAAGTATAATTGTAATATTCGGGGCGTCAGGAGACCTTGCACATAAAGAATTATTACCGGCACTTTTTGCACTTTACTGTTTAAACTTTCTACCTAAGAAATTTTCAATCATCGGATTCGATAGAGTTGATTTCGATGATAAAGGCTATAGAGATGAAATGAAAACTGCAGTTGAAAAAGTGAAATCACTTAACGATTCAAAATGGAAAAGCTTTGCCGAAAATTTATATTATGTCCAGGGTGATTTTGTAAAAAAAGCAGAGGAGTCTTTTAAAAATCTTTCATCACAAATACGAAAAATTCAATCGGAAAAAAATATTGATGATAATGTTTTGTTCCATCTTGCTGTCTCGCCAGTGTTCTATTCAAAAGTTATTAATGGAATTGGGTGATTCAAAACTTTCAAGAAGTGAAAAAGGATGGAGAAGAATAATAATTGAAAAACCTTTTGGCTGGGATGAAAAATCAGCAAGAGAACTTGATAAAGATATTCATAAAGTTTTTGGTGAAGATCAAATTTTTAGAGTGGATCATTTTCTAGGAAAAGAAACAGTTCAAAATATGCTAGTATTCAGATTTGCAAACCCTGGCTATGAGCCAATCTGGAATAGGAATTATATCGACAGCATTCAAATTACTGTTTCTGAAGATATTGGAATCGGGACTCGTGCCGGGTTCTATGAAAAAATCGGAATAATGAGAGACATGATTCAAAATCATTTATTCCAGTTAATGTGTATAACAGCCATTGAGCCGCCGGTAAATTACAATGCAAATTCATTAAGAAGCGAAACTTTACAGGTGCTTGAAGCAGTCTGTAAAATAAAAAAAGAAGATATAGTTTTTGGCCAGTATGATTCAGGTGAAGTTAAGGGAGAAAAAGTTGCTGCATATCGAAAAGAAGAAAATGTTAATCCAACCTCCGATACACCAACTTATGCAGCATTAAGAATTTATTTAGATAACTGGAGATGGGCCGGTGTTCCTTTTTATTTAAGATCCGGTAAAAGGCTAAACAAAAAGTTAACCGAAGTTAGAATTAAATTTAAACCGACTCCGCATTTAATGTTTCCTTATGATAAAGAAAAAGAAAAGGAGCATAATGTTTTAACATTTCAAATTCAGCCAAATGAAGGGATCTATTATAAGTTTACGGCAAAAAAACCAGGCCCGAATTTAGATTTAACTCCTGTTGATATGAATTTTGAATATGCAACTGCATTTGGAATTGAAGAGCCGCCAAATGCCTATCAATGGCTAATTTATGATGCATTGATAGGAGATCAGACATTGTTTCCAACTGCTGATTGGATTTACAAAGCATGGTCATTGCTTGATCCGATAATTTCAGAATGGGAAAAGAAGACGTGGATTAAATTTCCAAATTATAAATCCGGTTCATGGGGACCGGATGATGCTGATAAATTGATTATAAATGACGGAAGGAAATGGAGTAATAATGATAGCAAATAAATTAGTTAACTTTATAATAAAATTTTAAGGAGTAATAAAAATGTCGGTAAGATTTAAAGCACTCTTTGCAATGTTATTATCAATAACATTTATTTCTGTGATTGGCTGTAACCAGCGTTCGGAAAAAAAATTCTCTCAAGAAGAAAATAATTATCAGCTCAAAGGTGATTCCGGAATTACAAAAGCTGTTTGTGTAATTCATCCAACCGAAGGGAGTGATGTAAAAGGGGTTGTTACCTTTACAAAAGAAGGGGATAGCATAAAAGTAGTTGCAGATATAGAAGGATTGACTCCCGGTAAACATGGATTTCATATTCATGAATACGGCGATTGCACAGCACCAGACGGAACTTCGACGGGCGGGCACTTTAATCCGACAAACCAGCCTCACGGCGCACCGACTGATGAGCACCGGCATGTTGGTGATTTGGGAAACTTAGTTGCCGGCAAAGATGGGAAAGCTCATTATGAATGGACAGATCATGTTATTTCTTTCTCAGGCAAAAATTCTATCATTGGAAGAGGTATTGTTATTCATGCAGGTGAAGATGATTTACATACTCAGCCGACAGGTAATGCCGGTAAACGTGTAGCCTGCGGAGTTATAGGAATTGCAAAATAAAATATTTCATTCGGATTTATTTTAAATAAGTTAGGTTAATTATGAGGTATAAAGAATTTAATGCTGGCAAAGTAGATCAAATAAATAACGGCGAAATGAAAGCCGTTGAAATTGATAAAGAAAATAAAATTTTAATTACTAAAGTTAATAATAAAATATTTGCCATTGGTTCAAACTGCACTCATTATGGCGCACCTCTTGATGAAGGAGTTTTATTTGAGGATAAAATTATCTGTCCATGGCACCATGCTTGCTTTAGCGCAAAAAACGGAGATTTAATTGAACCACCAGCATTAGATTCCTTGCCTAATTATGAAATAAAAATAAAAAATGATGAAATAATAGTAGTGCTTCCGGAAGAGCTTCAAGCCTCAAGAACGCCTTCAATGTCAAAAAGAGATAAAGGTAATTTAGTTACAAATGTAATTATAGGCGGAGGTGCGGCAGGAAATTCTGCTGCCCAGGCAATGAGAGAAGCCGGCTATACGGGCGGAATTACAATTATTACTCAAGAAAATAGAATTCCATATGACCGTCCTAACTTAAGCAAAGATTATCTTTCAGGTGAAGCAGAAGAAGAATGGATGCCGCTTAGGCCAAAAGAATTTTATGATGATAACGATATTAATATTGTTTACCAGGAAAAAGTCGCCGGAATTAATAAAGCAAAAAAAGTTGTTATCCTCGAAAACGAAGATGAGATTAGTTACAATAAATTATTAATTGCCTCCGGTGGATCTCCAATTAAACTAAATATTCCTGGCTCCAATCTGACAAATATTTTTTATTTAAGAAGCCATGATGATTCAGACAATATAATTGAAGCGGCGAATAATGAATCCAAAATTGCAATAATCGGTTCAAGTTTTATCGCTCTTGAAGCTGCCGATAGTTTAAGAAAAAGATTGAATGCCGACATAACAGTGATTGGTTTAGAAGATGTTCCGTTTAAAAATGTTTTTGGGGAAGAATTAGGAAACATGATTAAATCATTACATGAAAAAAACGGAATAAAATTTAAACTAAAAAACGGCGCAGAAAAATTTGAAGGCAAAACTAAAGTTGAAAAAGTAATTCTTAAAAACGGTGAAAGTTTGGATGTTGATATTGTTTTAGTCGGGATTGGAGTTAGGCCGGAAACTTCATTTATGTCAGACTTTGATTTGGGGAAAAATGGCAGCATTAATGTAAATAAATACTTTGAAGTAGAAGAAAATATATATGCCGCCGGCGACATTGTTAATTTTCACAATTCTGTTACTAACACACAAATACGGATTGAACACTGGCGCACAGCAGAACAGCAAGGCAGAATAGCCGGGTTTAATATGGCTGGTGTTAAAACCGAATTTAAAAGTGTTCCTTTCTTTTGGACTGTACAAGCCGGAACTACTCTGAGGTATGTTGGCCATGCTGAAAAATGGAATGATATTATTACCTGGGGAGAAATCAAATCTCAAAAATTTATAACATTTTATTTTCAAGATGACATGTTACTTGCAGCTGCGGCATGCGGCCACAACAAGGAAATGGATGCAATCGAAGCGCTAATGATAATGAACAAAGTTCCCTCAAAGCAGGAGATAAAAAATAAATCAATTAATCTATTGCAATTAATAAAATAATATCGGAGGGATTTAAATTTCTCTTCTTTAATTTCTCAAGCATTTTATTAATTACTGTTTCTTTATAAAAATTTTCTATATTAACTCAATTATTCATTTCTTTAAATTTCAACACAAAAGATAAACCTGTTTTGGAGAATTTTTGAATATAAATTTTATAACCGGTTTAGCATTAATTATATTTTTCGGAATATTAGCTCAATGGCTTGCCTGGCGCTTTAGGCTTCCATCAATATTGCTACTATTAATTGCTGGTTTTTTAGCCGGGCCAATTTCCGGATTGATTGAGCCAGATCGTTATTTCGGAAACTTATTATTTCCTTTAGTTTCAATTTCGGTTGCAATAATATTGTTTGAAGGCGGATTAAGCTTAAAAATTTCAGAGCTTAAATCTGTTGGAAAAGTAGTAATTAGCTTAATAACCATTGGGATTGCTATAACCTGGCTGCTTACTTCCTTATCTGCATATTATATCCTTGGAATGAATATTTCTCTTAGCATTTTATTAGGCGCAATTTTAGTTGTTACGGGCCCAACCGTAATAATGCCTATACTGAGATTTGTAAAACCATCTTACCAGGTTAATTCACTTTTAAAATGGGAAGGAATAATTAATGATTCAATCGGGGCAGTACTGGCTATTTTAGTTTTTGAAGTAATTATTTCCTCAGGTTTTGTTCACGCAAGCACAACACTTATTTTCGGAATTTTAAAGACCCTAATTCTAAGTGGAACTGTGGGATTTGCAGGAGGATATTTTGTGCTGCTGTTGCTAAAATATAAATTGATTCCCGATTTCCTTCATAACTCAATTTCATTGGCTTTAGTAGTTAGTGTTTTTGCAGTTTCAAATTTAATTCAAATGGAAAGCGGCCTTTTAGCCGTAACTGTGATGGGTGTTTTTTTAGCTAACCAAAAATCTGTTACAGTGAAACATATAATTGAATTTAAAGAAAATCTAAGAGTACTTCTGCTTTCATTTCTTTTTATAATTCTTGCTGCAAGGTTAAAAATTTCTGATTTAGAAATGCTTAATTTAAACAGCTTCATTTTTGTCGCTGCTTTGATGTTTGTAATCAGGCCTTTATCCGTTTATGCTTCTACATTTAATTCGAAAGTTAATTGGAAAGAAAAAATATATTTATCCTGGATGGCTCCCCGTGGAATAGTTGCCGCTGCAGTAGCTTCATTGTTTACCATCAAATTAACAAATGCCGGCATGAGTGAAGCAGAGTATTTGCTGCCAATAATGTTTTTAGTAATAATTATTACCATAACGATTTACGGCTTAAGTGCAATGCCCCTTGCTAAATGGCTTAAAATATCATCGCCCAATCCTCAAGGATGCATGCTCATTGGCGCAAACAAATTTGCAATGTCATTAGGACGCGTACTAAAAAAAGAGGGATTAAATGTTTTAATTGTCGATACAAACTGGTCAAATATTAGTGAAGCAAGGATGGGGGGATTTTCTACTTATTACGGGAGTGTTATTTCCGATAGTATTGTTGAAGAAATAGATTTAAATGGAATTGGAAAATTGCTTGCACTTACGTCAAACAATGAGGTAAACTCTCTTGCTGCTATGCATTTTTCTAAAGTATTTGGAAGTGATAATGTTTATCAATTATCTTTCGAAGAAAATGAAAATAATGCGGATAAAAAAGTATCAAAAGACTTACGTTCACAAATATTATTTGGAAGCGACTTAACTTTTTTCAGGTTGTTAAATGATTTAAACAATGGCATGATAGTTAAGTCAACAAATATTACTGAAAAATTTGATTATAATTCTTTTATCGAACAAAATGGAAAATATAAATCAATTCCTCTTATGATTATTGATGAAGAGCATGAACTATCCATTTTTACAAAAGATAATCAACCGAAACCAAGCGAAGGTGATATTTTAATTAGTTTGATTCAAGAAGACAAGGATAAACCTTTTTGAAAATTCTATTTCTACCACTCGGCGGGGCAAACGAAATTGGGGCAAGCTGTTTTTATTTAAATATTAGATGGAACGGGAATAATTTTAGACTGCGGAATGCATCCGCAAAAAATTGGATTAGAGGCACTTCCTAATTTTAACCTTATCAAAGAAAAAGAAATTGATTTCGTTTTAATATCACATGCACATCAAGACCATATTAGTGCTTTACCTTTCCTGGTCAAACAGTTTCCTTATATTAAAATTATTACCACTCCACAAACCCGGGCAATTGCCGAGCTTACACTTCATAATTCCGTTTCAATTCTTAAACAGCAGTTAAGCGATGAAGAAAGTCTAAAAGTATATTCACATGATGAAATTGATTTATTAATTCAATCAATTGAATATCAATCGTACAATAAAGAATTTATTGTCAACGGTTATAAGCATAAAAGCTCGTGATGATATTTCCGCAGAATTTTTTGATGCCGGACATATACTTGGTTCAGCAGGTATTTTGCTGAAGTATAAAGAGAAAAAAATATTTTATTCCGGAGATTTTAATTTAGATAATCAATCACTAATAAAAGGAGCTTCATTCCCTTCAAATAAAATTAATTTGCTGATTACTGAAACAACATACGGAAACACAGATTCATTCTGCTTAATAATTGGAAAGATGAAACAGAAAGATTAGCCAATTCAATCAATAAAATATTAAATGATGGCGGTTCAGTTTTAATTCCGGTTTTCTCACTTGGGGAAAATGCAGGAAATTTTAGCTACTCTATGGCAATTAATGCTTAAGAGGAAATTAGTTCAAACAGAAATTTACACAGGCGGTATTGGAAATAAAATTAATCGTGTTTATGATTACAATAGATATGTTGTGAATATGATTGACCCGGAATTTGAACTGCTTCAAATCCCGACAAAGAATTTATATGAAGCTACAAGTAATGAAGATTTTTTTAAGCAGCCTTGTATTGTGCTCGCTTCAAGCGGGATGATGATTGAAGGAACGGCTTCATATAATTTGGCTGAAAGATGGATCAAGTCAAAATAATTCAGCAATATTTACGGTCGGATATATGGAAGAAAATACTCCGGGTTATATTTTTTCAAAAGCAAAAAAAGGGGCAAAAATTATATTGAAAGAATCAGAAAAAGAAGTTAAATGTACAATTGAAAATTTTAAATTTAGTGCCCATTCAAGAAGAGAAGGAATAATTAAGATTGCGGAAAAATTAAAACCGGAAGAAACAATTTTAGTTCACGGTGACCCGCCGGCAATTGACTGGGTTGGAAAAACATTATTAACAAAGTTTAAGGGAATGAAAGTTTACAGTGCTGAAATTGGAAAAGAAATAATCTTTGAGGATTGATATGAAAAATTTATTACTTCTTTTTTTAGTTTTTTTTCGTTTCAACAATTTATCCGCAGCAAAATAATGCAATAATTATTCAAGATTATTACAATCAAGGCTTGGCAGCTTATAAAGAATAAAAATTATTCTAACATTTTTAGATTGCTTTATAAATTTTAGATTCTTTAAAAAGCGATAATGCCACATATAATGTATAACCTTGCCTGCGCTTATTCATTAAATCATCAAAAAGATGAAGCTATAAAATATTTGAATAAATATATCGCAATAAGCGCTGATGAAAATATCGAAAAGGATAATGACTTTTCTTACATAAAAAACTCGGATGAGTTTAAAGCGCTTCTTAAAAAAATAAAAGAATTAAATAAACCAATCAATACCAGCAGCACTGCTTTTGCTATCGATGAAAAAGATTTGCATCCCGAATCAATTGCTTATGATGAAAATACCGGTATTTTTTATTTAGGAAGTATTCACAAAAGAAAAATTATTTCATTGATCAAAATGGCATTTCAAAAATTTTTATTCCTGAAAAGCAAGACAGTCTGCTGGCCGTAAACGGGATAAAAATAAATTCGAAAGATAGATTGCTTATGGGCGGCATGCACGGCCATTCCACAAATGATTGGATATGATGAAAGTGTTAAAGGATTAAATGCCGTTTTCAAATATGACCTGGATTCTAAAAAGCTTTTGAAAAAATATTTTGCTCCAAATGATTCCAACAAACATTATTTCGGTGATCTTGCCATAAATAAAAACGGCGATGTTTATATAAGCGATAGTTATTCTCCGGCTAATTTATTTGATCAAAAATAACAGTAATGAATTAGAACTTTTTTATGAGAATAATGATTTCGGTTCGCTGCAAGGACTGGATTTTTCGAATGACGGAAAAGAATTATTTTTTGCCGATTATTCTTCCGGTATTTACAAGTTAAACATCAGCACAAAAAAATTAACTTATATAACAGAACCAAAAGATTGTACTACAAAAGGAATAGACGGACTTTATTTTTATAATAATAGTTGTTGCCATTCAAAACGGAGTTCATCCTAAAAGAGTAACAAGATATTTTTTAAATCAGTAAATCTGGATTCCATCACAAACTATAAAATTCTTGAAAGGGCAAACCCAAATTTCAACGAGCCAACTTTGGGAGTTATTGTTAAAAACAATTTATACTATATTGCTAACAGTCAATGGGATTCATATAATAAAGACGGTTCTATCTTTCCTATGGACAAGCTTGAAAAAATTATCATTTTAAAAACTGAGTTAAAAGACTAATTTCTTCGTTAGATTTTAATTGACTTTATTTTAATCAATCTCTAAATTGTTCCTGTTCCCTTCGTCTTTTCTTTTCCAGAATAAGTAATTCAATTTTTCAATAATAACTTTTATAGGAGTCTGTCATGAAGGTTAGGTTTACTATCTTCTTTTTGTTTGGCGCCGTATTATTTTCTTTAACATCAATTTTTGCCCAAGATCAAAACCAGGAAATGGATGAATCTCAAAAAGCGTGGATGGAGTTTATGACTCCAGGAACTTACCATGAAATGATGGCAAAAAATGTTGGTGAATGGAAAACAGTTACAAAATACTGGATGGATCCAAATGCGGAACCCCAAGTTATTGAAGGAACCGCGAAAACAGAATCTCTTTTAGGAGGCAGATACTTCAAAACAACTCATACAGGAAATATGATGGGAATGCCCTTTGAAGGCTTTAGCATTGATGGATATGATAATGCCAAAAAAGAATTTTTCAGTATATGGCTTGATAATATGGGAACAAGCTATATGCTCAGCAAAGGAAATTATGACGAAGATTCGAAAACCTTAAGCTATGACTGGGACTTCGTATGATCCTATGTCATAGGAAAGATTTTGATTACAAAGCAAGTTATTAAAATTATTGACGATAATAATCAGATTATGGAAATGTATTCAAATCAAAACGGAGATGAAGTAAAAGTAATGTCAGTTGAGATGGTTAAACAAGACTATAACGTTTTTTATTATTTGAATTTATTACCTTCATTTTTATTAAAAAATATCATGCATAGATTCCTTCTATAAACCCAATTTCTTTATGGAAATTGGGTTTATTATTGAATAGACAAAAACAAATCAATAATTATTTAAAAAGCAGTTTAAAATAAATAATGCAGATGTGACCAGCATCTGCATTATGTGGAAGGATCCCCCCCTCACTTACCGCTATGAACTTAAAATCTGAGGCTAATATGAACTAAAAAGCTTTAATATGATATAGCTTAAATGTGTTATTTTATATTCGATTTTTGCCTTTAAAAAGTGATTCCACAAAATAAAGTAGAACAAATGAACTACTGTTTTTAATATTGAGAAAAAAGTTCATAAATTTCGGTTTGATTTAATTAAAACACTTTTTATCATACTTCAATTTTAAAGGAAATATTTAGTGGAATTTAAAATTAACCCCAACACTAGAATTGGGCATGTACATTTAACTGTTTCGGATATAAATAAGTCGTTAAAATTTTATAGAGACTTGCTTGGTTTTGAAGTTACTCAATGGTATGGGAGTAATGCAGTTTTTCTTTCGGCAGGCGGCTATCATCATCATATAGGTTTAAATACCTGGGCTGGAAAAGATGCAGCTCCACCACCACCTGGGCATACAGGACTTTATCATTTTGCTATTCTCTATCCAACCAGAAAAGAATTGGCAAGGATTGTTAAAAGACTATTTGAAGTAAACCATAAAATTGAAGGTGCCTCAGATCATGGTGTTTCCGAATCAATTTACTTAACCGATCCTGATGGCAATGGAGTTGAACTTTATTATGACCGTCCGTTTGAACTATGGCCAATTACTGAAGAAGGCCATCTTGAAATGGTAACAAAACAATTGGATTTAATAAGCCTTCTTTCAGAGTTAGATGATGAATAGTGAATATGGAAGAAGTAGAAATCATTTCATATATCTCAAAATACAAAGAGCAATTTAAAGAACTCAATTATGAATGGCTGAACAAATATTTTGAAATTGAGCCGATGGATGAAGAGATACTTTCAAATCCTCAAAAAATAATTAAAAACGGCGGACAAATATTTTTGGCCTTAATAAATGGTGAAGCGGTTGGAACAGCCGCATTAATTAAGATGAATGAATCTACTTATGAATTAGCAAAAATGTCCGTTACCGAAAAGCATCAAGGGAAAAGTATTGGGAAGAAACTTTGCCAGGCTGCAATTGAATATGCTAAAGATAAAAAACTTAAAAACATATTTTTAGAATCAAACTCAAAATTAACTCCCGCAATAAATCTTTATAAAAAATTAGGCTTTCGTTTTCTACCCGAAAAAGTATCATCACATTACAAACGCTGCGATGTTAAAATGATTCTTGATTTGTAGGTTTGAAATACAGTTTTCATTTCATTCTAAATCACACCAATGACAAAATAACAAGTTATATTAAGTCAATAAAATTTTTCTATCTTTTGAAAGTAATAGATTTCTTATAACTTTTAGGACCAATATTTAAAAATTCCTACACAAAATGAAGAAAGGATAATTTATGAGCTTAAAGAGAGATTCAGTATTCTTCACCGATAAAGAAGATCCTTCAAGCTTTACACTTTCAAACCAGTTTGCCGAGCATTTAGAGTTTATGCTTGTGAAAGACAAATATACAGTTACCGATGACGACGCCTATTTTGCATTATCAGTATCGATTCGTGATAGATTAGTAAGAAGATGGTTAAGAACACAGCAAAAGTATAAAGATAAAAATGTTAAGCGGGTATATTATCTTTCTATGGAATTTTTAATGGGACGACTTTTAGGAAACGCTTTAATCAATTTAAATTTTTATGATGAATGCTATCAAATTTTAAAGAATATAGGATACAATCTTGAAGAAGTAAGGGAGCTTGAACCGGATATGGGCTTGGGCAATGGAGGGCTTGGGCGGCTAGCTGCATGTTTTTTAGATTCAATGGCAACCTTAAACTTGCCTGCATTCGGATACGGGATAAGATATGATTACGGAATTTTCAAACAGGAAATTGAAAACGGGTATCAGATTGAACAGGCTGATAACTGGATTGCTTACGGAAATCCATGGGAAATTTTAAGAAGAAAGTTGACATACAGGGTAAAGTTTGGAGGACATGTTGAATCACAAGAAGAAAACGGCAGGCTTCAATTTAACTGGAAGGATACTAATGATGTAATAGCTGTTGCTTATGATATTCCTATCCCGGGTTATAGAACAACCACCGTTAACAATTTAAGACTATGGTCATCACGTGCTGCGACTGACTTCAGCTTTGCTGAATTTAACAGTGGACATTATTTGAAAGCTGTTGAGAACCAAAATTTATCTGAAAATATTTCTAAAGTTTTATACCCCAATGATAACCTCGCTATTGGAAAATCATTGCGACTGCAGCAAGAATATTTTTTCGTCTCTGCTACTCTTCAGGATATAATTAGAAAATTTAGAATTAGTAATAAATCCATAAGTACCTTCGCGGAAAAGACTGCTATCCAATTAAATGATACGCACCCTGTAATTGCTGTCGCCGAGTTGATGAGGATTTTGCTTGATGAAGAACAGTTCAGCTGGGATGAGGCATTTGAAATAACGACCAATACATTTTCATATACAAATCATACAGTTGTTCCAGAAGCTTTGGAAGAATGGTCTGTCCCTTTATTTGAAAAACTGCTGCCCAGGCATTTACAAATTATCTATGAAATTAATGCCCGGTTTTTGAATTACGTACGTGAAAATTATACAAACGATGATTCAATAATTTCTGAAATTTCAATTATCCGTGAAGGTAATCGAAAATCAATTCGCATGGCATATCTTGCAATTGTATGCAGTCATAAAGTAAACGGAGTAGCAGCACTTCACACAGAAATTTTAAAGAACCAGATTTTTTATCACTTCAATAAAATTTATCCGGGCAAATTTATAAATGTTACAAACGGCATTACGCCGCGCCGCTGGCTTAAAACTGCCGATCCGTTTTTATCAGAATTAATTTCGGATAGAATAGGGGATAAATGGACAACGGATTTAAAGCAGCTAAAAAAATTAGAAACGCTTATTGATAATTCCGACTTCAAAGAATTCTGGCGTACATCAAAGTGGTTAAGTAAAAAAATTCTTATTGAAATTATAAAACAGGAAAACGGAATTGAAGTTAACCCGGATTCAATTTTTGATGTTCAAATAAAAAGATTTCATCAATACAAACGTCAGCTATTGAATGTACTTCACATCGTTACACTCTACAATCACATTAAAGATAATCCTCAAATTGATATAATTCCCCGGACAGTTATATTCGGAGGTAAAGCAGCGCCGGGATATTATACTGCTAAGCTGATTATAAAATTAATAAATTCTGTTGCAGACGTTGTTAATAACGATAAGGATATTGATGGTAAATTAAAGGTTGTTTTTTTAAAGAACTATTCTGTTTCTCTTGCGGAAAAGATTATTCCCGCTTCTGATTTATCAGAACAGATTTCAACTGCTGGCCTGGAAGCTTCCGGAACTGGCAACATGAAATTTGCATTAAACGGAGCTTTAACCATCGGGACAATGGATGGCGCCAATATTGAAATCAGAGAAGAAGTAGGAGATGAGAACATTTTTATTTTCGGTCTGCTCGCTGATGAAGTTGCGAAGTTAAAACAGAACGGCTACAAACCCCGCGAGTATTACGAAAACAATAAAGATTTGAAACGTGTTATCGATATGATTTCTTCAAATTATTTTAATAAAAATGAACCGGGGATTTTTGATCCGTTAATTGAAGAATTAATGAATCATGATTATTACTGCTTGTTTGCAGATTATCAATCTTACATAGATACTCAGAAAAAAGTAAGCAAGCTTTTTAGAGATACTGATGAATGGACAAAAAAATCTATTTTAAATGTTGCGCGCATAGGAAAGTTCTCCAGCGACAGATCAATTAAAGAATACTCCGATAAGGTTTGGAACATTAAGCCGGTTAAAGTTGATCCTGACGGAAAATAAAAATTAATTCAGAGAAATCTAATTTATTTACAAATTCATTCCGCCGGAAACTTCAATTCTTTGTCCTGTTATCCATCTTGCATCTTCAGTGCAAAGGAAAGCTACTACGCCGCCGATATCCTCAGCAACTCCAACTCTTCCCAAAGCTGTTATTGATGCGATTCGTGTTTTAGCTTGCGGGTTATTTCGTATGGCTGCATTATTAAAATCTGTTTCAATTGCACCGGGGGCAACAACATTTACCGTTATTCCTCTTGTTCCGATTTCTTTTGCGATGTATTTTGTAAATACTTCTATCGCTCCTTTCATAGAGGCGTAAACAGAATATCCGGGATTAACAAACCTTGCAGTGCCGGAAGATAAATTTATTATTCTTCCATTGTCATTCATCATCTGTAAAGATTTCTGAGTTAGAAAATAAACTCCTTTGAAATGAATATTCATAAAAGAATCGAAATCTTCTTCGGTTACATTTGCAAAAGGAATGGTAGCTCCGATCCCGGCATTGTTAATTAGAAAATCAAATTTATCTTTTCCCCATTTATCCTTTAGTAATTTTGAAGTTTGCTCTAAAAATTTGTCGAATGATTTTATATCGGCAATATTAAATTGCAGTGCTGCTGCTTTTTGCCCTTTACTTTCAATTTCTGAAACTACTTTTTCTGCTTCTTCTTTTTTTGTATTATAAGTTAGAATTACATCGCTTCCATATTCAGCTAAACGAAGAGACATATCTTTTCCAAGCCCGCGGCTTCCACCGGTAACCAATGCAATTTTACCAGAAATATTTTTCATAGATCTTTCCTTAGTTAATTATGAATACGTGTTTTTTTTAATATCCGATTTAAAAATGTAGAGACGAGGCATGCCTCGTCTTTACAACTATAAAAATGATTTATTAGGTTTAACAAACTAATCTAAATTAAACTAATAATTCTTCTCTGTTTTTCCCAATCCAATAACCCCAGGCAACTATCAGCCATTGTGCTAATCCAACATATCCTATTGGTTCAACGGATGTTGGCGGCGGACTAAAAATATTCATTACATACATCAGCAATAAAAAAAATACTAATGACCAAAGGGCATGAATCCCGGTTTTATTTTTTGCTTTGGTGGTTGTTATATATAAATAGACTCCAATTAAAAAAATCGATACTTCAATAAAAACTGTTAAAGGAACTGAATTCCAAAGTCCCAACCCAACTACAGTAGAAGACCAGGGAACAATTTGCAAGTCAGGCTTATGAGAAATAAAATCTAAAATCCAATGACTTAAAACTAAAGCGCCAAGCCAGATTGAAGCTTTAATATTTTTTCTTATTAAATAATAAACTATTCCAAATATAATTGCCCAGATAATCACAGCGAATAAGCTGTGTGATAAAGGATAATGAGTAAATTCCAAAGTTGTAAACGGATTTTTCCCCGGCTGAATTTCAACTGTTTCAATTCCTAATAAAAGCAGCAGCGGCCAAAGAAGATCAACAAATTGAGCCGCAAGGAAAAGAGTTCCCAAAGAAGTTTTGGGAATAACTTTCTTCCCGGCAAATCCAGCACCAAAATGCCCAATAAACATTTTGCCTCCTCTTTAATTATTAAATAAAGCTGGTAATAGAAAACAAAATCTGATAGTGAAATTATAGTTAAATTATTTTAGAATGGAAATACACAGAAGAGAATTTTAATTTGATAACGATGATTTAATATTAGAACAAATATTTAGTCTCTGCATTATCATACAACAAAATTATTTTGCTTTTTAATTAAGCAGCATTTTTGTTCTTTCTTCAAAATCAAGCAGCCATTTTTTTCGCCACAAGCCCCCGCCGTATCCTCTTAACTTTCCATCTTTCCCAATTACTCTATGACACGGAATTATAATTGCTAGCCTGTTATCCCCATTAGCAGTAGCAACAGCACGGACGGCATTTTTATTTTCAATTTTTTTTGCAACATCTTCATAAGAAGTAGTTTTTCCATAAGGAAGCTTTTGAAGTTGTTTCCAAACACTTAGTTGAAACTTTGTTCCCGGCATATTTAAAGGAAGTTCAAACTCAGTGCGCTTGCCAGCAAAGTATTCTTCAAGTTGTGTTTTTAAATTTTTTAAGTGTTTGTTAAATCCGGGAACAATTACACAGTTCAAATATTTAATTACTCTTTTAATTTGTGTTTCAAGCATCTTTCCTTCAACAAATTCGAGCAGGCAAACACCTTCATCCGAAGCCATCGCAACCATCGGACCTAAAGGAGTTAAAATTCTTGTTGCCACAACTACTTTTGAGTCTTTTGCTTTTGAAGGCGAATTTCCGGTAAGTTTTTTTACAGCATCATTAAAACCACTTAGGGATTCAAAACCCGAATTAAATGCTGTTTGAATTAAGTTCTCACCTTCTTTAATATTCCCGATTGCCATTCCTAATCTCCTATATCTTGTGTATTCGTGAAATGTCATGTTAAAATTATTTTTAAACCAGCGCCTTACTTTATTGGGCTCGATTCCCATTTTTCTTATTTCAAAATCTTTCCACCTTTTCCCGGGATCGCTTTCAACTCCTTCCAAAATTATTTTCATCCAATCCGGAAATGACCCTTTCAATTCAAGAGGCTTGCATCGTTTACAAGGTTTATAACCGGCTTTAACCGCTTGATTTATATTTTTAAAGAATTCTATGTTCTCAAGCTTTGGCTTTTTTGCAGGGCAAACCGGACGGCAAAATATTCCCGTGGTTTTTACTCCAACAAAAAATACTCCTTCGTATGCTTCATCTCTTTTTAGAAGAGCATTGTACATTACATTTATTTTGGGTAATTGATTTATTTCCATGGCTTCTAAATTAACAAGAATAAAAAATTATTCTACCGGAAAATTGTCATTAAATTATTATTTCAATTCATCATACTAAATAAAAAATATGTAATAACTATTTAAAAAAATTAAACACTTAATTATTCTTGCTTTTCACAATAGAACTTATCTGCTGTTTTATTTAATTTGAACCAATAATTATTTCAAATTTTACAAATTGAGGGATTTATGCTAAAGAATGTTTTAACTCTTCTAATCATTTCACTATTGTTTTTCCAAATCACAAATTTTTCACAAAATCTTGAAAGAAAAGATGTTGATCAAAAATACAAATGGAATTTAAACGACCTTTATTCATCAAAAGATGAATGGGGTAAAGCAAAAGATGAAACAGAAAATAAAATAAATGAAATTGCCAAATACAAAGGCAAACTTGATGAAAGTGCTTCAAATCTTTTATATACTTTGAAAACTTATTTCGACACCTACAAAGAGCTTTCGAGAGTGTATGAATACGCAAATGATACAAAGGATCAGAATCTGAATATAAGCAGCAATGATTCTTTATTCCAGTTAGCTTCTTCTTTAGAAACAAAATTTTCGGAAATTTCTTCTTTTATGAGTCCCGAAATTCTAAAGATGGATCCTAAAAAAATTGATCAATTTTATAAAGATCAACCTGAACTTAAAAATTATTCTGTAGTAATAGAAAATATTCAGCGGCTGCGCGACCATACTTTAAACGCATCGGAAGAACAAATCCTGGCGAGTTTCAACCAGGTTACCGGAACTATGGAAAATGTATTCGGCACTTTTAATAATGCAGAAATGCCTTTTGCAAAAGTTACTTTGTCGGACGGCAAAGAAGTTGACCTAACGAGTGCAAACTATACAAAATATAGAAGCGCGAAGAATAGTGAAGACCGGGCAAAAATCTTTGAAGCATTCTTTAATAACTATGGAAAATTTAAAAATACAATTGGATTAAATCTTGCCGGGAAAGTTAGAGCAGATTGGGTATACGCCAAAGATAAAAAATATAAAAGCTCGGTCGCAGCGGCTTTAGATAATTTTAATGTCCCGACTTCCGTTTATGAAAATTTAATATCACAAATAAATAAAAATCTGCCGACACTTTACCGGTTCTTAAAATTAAAGAAAAAAATGCTTGGCGTTGATACGCTTCATTATTATGACCTTTATACTCCATTAGTTAAAAAAGTTGATATGAGCTTCACAATAAATGAAGGGCAAAAAATAATACTAGATGCATTAAAACCCTTAGGAAAAGATTACGAAGCAACCTTGCAAAAAGCATTTAATGACCGCTGGATTGATTATATGCCCACAACAGGAAAGCGTTCCGGAGCATATTCGACAGGAAGATCTTATGACGTTCATCCTTTTATTTTGATGAACTGGACAGATGACTGGAGGTCAGTCTCAACTTTAGCGCATGAACTTGGGCACACCATGCACTCATATTATTCAAATAAAACTCAACCATTTCAATATTCAGATTACCCAATTTTTGTTGCAGAAATTGCTTCGACATGTAATGAGACTTTGCTAAATAATTATATGGTAAATCATGTTCAATCAAAGGAAGAGAAATTGTACCTGTTAGGCAGTTATCTTGAGCTTTTAAGACAGACTATTTTCAGGCAAACTTCATTCGCAGAATTTGAATTAGACATTCATAAAAGAATAGAAAGCAATGAACCGCTTAACGGCGAAATTATGAGCAATATTTATTATGATATTGTAAAAAGATATTATGGAAATGATGAAGGCATTTGTAAGGTTGATGATTATGTAAAATATGAATGGGAGTACATACCCCATTTCTACTATAATTTTTATGTTTATCAATACGCAACTTCTTTAATTTATGCAACCGCATTTGCCCAGAAAATTACAGACGAAGGACAGTCTGAAGTTGATAAGTATTATAACATACTTAAAGGCGGAAGCTCTGATTATCCGCTGAACTTAATTAAAAAGGCAGGCATAGATCCATTGTCTTCTGAAGCATTTGATTTAACAATGAAAAAGATGAATGAAGTGATGGATGAAATGGAAGCAATAATGAATAAGAAATAGTTGAATAAATAATTTAAGCTTATTTAATGCCGGACTTATTTTTAATCCGGCATTTTAATTTTCAAATCCAAACATCATTTTTTGCAGTAAGATTATTTTTTATATCGCCTGTATTTACAACTCCTCGTGGTTCAACTATAAGCAAATGACATTCTTGTTGAGCATAAGGTTTATGCTCAACATTTTTAGGAACAACAAACATTTCACCGCTTTTTATTTTTACTTTGCCATCTCTAAATTCAATTCCCATTTCACCCTCAATAACAATAAATGTTTCATCAGTGTTTTCATGCTTGTGCCAGACAAAATCCCCCTTAATTTTAGCCAATTTAAATTGATAGTCATTCATTTCTGCAATTAATTTGGGTGTCCAATGCTCATTAAATTTGTTCAGTTTCTCTTTAAAATTTACTAACCTATTTTCCATTTGAAATCTTTCTTGAAAATTATTAAACCGAAATTTACAAACCCAATTTCTTGAAGAAATTGGGTTTGTGTACAGCACTAAATTATTTTACTAATTCCGATTGAACATTACTTTCATCTTTATTTACAAATAAAGTTTGAGTTGGGTAAGCAAACTCAATTCCTCTTGATTCAAACTCCTGATATACTTTAAGATTTATAGTCTGTTGCGTATCCATGTATTTATTGTAGTCAGAACTTTGAATATAATATACAAATTCAAAATTAAGGCTGAAGTCCCCGAAGGTAGAGAAATGGCCTCTATCAAAAGTTACATCTGCCTGCTTTTCAATAATGCTTTTAACTAAAGGAGGGATTTCAGAAAGCTGCTTTGCTGTAGTTTGATAGATTACGCCAAGCTTAAATACTATTCGCCTTCGTTCCATTTTTTTGAAATTATGAATCCTGGAATTAACAAGGTCAGTATTTGAAAAGACAAGCTGCTCCCCGCTTAAGCTTCTTATCCGGGTTGATTTTATTCCTATATACTCTACGCTTCCAACTTTATCTCCAACTACTAAAAAGTCACCAATCTCAAAAGGCCTGTCGAAAAAAATCACAAAATAACTGAAAAGATCACCAAGAATTGTTTGTGCAGCAAGAGCAATAGCAACTCCTCCTATACCCAATCCTGTTAAAGCAGCAGAAACTCTAAAGCCAAGATTATCCAGCACAAAGACTAAACCTACGATCCAAATTAGAATATTAACAATTGTTAGTATTCCCCTAATTTGCTTTCGTCTGTTTTCATAATTGCTGTCGTCGCCGGCTTTTCTTTTAAGATATTCATTAAGACTGTAGCCTAAGAGTGCTGTTATAGAACGAAGGACAAAAAAAGTAACAATAATTACTGTTGCAATTTCAAATATCCTTACAATATTTGACGGAAGTATTAAAATTTTTATGGAAAGAACAAATGCACCAAAATAAAGCAAAGGAATGGCAGTCTTTTCTATTCCACTAACAATAAAGTCATCAATAGTGGTTTCAGTTTTCTTGGACCATTTTTCAAGTTTTTTTAATACTATTTTTTTAAAGATATGAATTACTGCTATACTTATTAAAAAAACAACAATTGCAGTTATGTAAGTACCTATAGTATTTCCAAAATAAACAATAGATAATAAATCATTCATAATTTATTTTCTCCTAAGTTGATTCACATTAAGAAAATAATGTTTATAAATTTATTTTCAAGTAAAGAGATAATTAATTACAAAAATAAGTAATTAATTTTTATTAATGAGATGCAGTTTAGAAATGATGTATTAAGATTAAAGGATGTATAAACTAACGTAAAAAAATAAACCCAATTTCTTAAAGAAATTGGGTTTATTGGTTAATTTTATTTAATAATTTATTGAATTATTCCCACCAGTCTTCAATATCAAACCGCGAAGATTTTAATTTAGTTTGTGCATTATCCAACGCTTGTGAGCTATAGAAAAATTTTGCATTCCCTGTGGCTTGAATATCTACACTTTTACCAACGAATACAGCGCCGCCATAAATTCCGGCATTTCCAACTGTTTGTGTTATTAGCTTAGATTCTCCATAAGCAATCACAATTCCTTTAAAGACAAAATTTCCACTCATTGTTAAATTTCCATTGACAATCATAATTCCGTAGCCATCTGCATTCCCGGTTAAATGTACATCACCATTTACTACTGTTATCTTTGGTAAACTCCAGGTCCCAAGTTGAGTTCCATTACCATAAGTTCCGGAAGCTAAATTAATGTCGGCAGCAAAAATAAAATCTTTTGCCAGCTGAGTCCAATCTCTTGCATCGGTTATTGAATGCACACTTGGATTACCGCCGGCCCCATCTATACTTCCATACATTTTAGGCTTTATATCATTAATAAAATTGGCACTATCTGCCGGGGTATCTACCGCAACACCTGGCAGTGCAGCATTTGGGCCTGCAGAACCATCAATATTGGTATCGTTTCCATTGATTGACATATTTCCATTTAAATTCAGGTCCGTATTATCAGATGTTACATAGAGAGCAGCATTTATCTTCGGCATTGCAATTTGACTTCTTTTTGCGGTGACTTTTGCAACATGTTTTATTCCATCAAAAGTTGCAACCGATTCTATCTTCATCAGACTATCCGGCCCATAAATATTAATATTATATGTTCCGCTTGATAGCCTGTTATTTGCAAAATATCCATGCAGAGTTTTATCTCTTCTTAATTTCTCAAGATAAATCTCAACTCCGGAATTAGCAATCAACCTGGCTTTCGTATTATCATAAAAATCAATAGTTGACTGAATTCCCTGGTTATTATTGGCGTTCAAATCTAAAACTAAAAAGCTAATTAGGACTGAAACACCAAGGGCTAAAATAATTGATGCTTTTCCCATATTAAAGATTCCTAGGATTTATAGTCATTTCCCAATACGTAAATATATATTTGTCGTCGACCGGCTCAGGAGATTCGACCCATATTTCAGCTTTAATATATTTTACACTATCTATTACAGTGGTTGGCTGCTGTTTTTCATTTAAATAATTAAATCTTAAATCGGTAATACCTAAAGAAGGGCCTTTTGCGGTATCACCGTTAACAACTCTTAAAAGAATTTTATCATTGGGGTTGGAAGTATGAGGAACTTCGGATGCGCTGCTTAAAGCATAACCAACGACATCGTCTACACCATTGGTATCTATGTCTGCGTAAAAACTGATTCGTTTGCTTTGAGCTGTTATTAAAGACTCCCCTTTGTGATTAAAACCAATTTTTCTTAAATCATAAGTTAACATTTCAGCAAGGGTTTTTGCATTTTGCATTAATTGTAGTTCTGTGTTGGAAGAATACCTTGCTTGAGAAGAATACATGTTCAAATTAAGGAACATTGTAAAAATTATTGCTCCTACTATCGTAGCACCCAATATATCCAATAATACATTCATTCTTTTACTTTAATGTAAATATATATGAAACTTGTACAGGAGTATTAAGATATGGACTTGTTACTGTAATTGTCGCTCTTTTATAAAATGTTTGATAATTAACAGCTTTATCCGGATTGTCTCCGTCAACATATTGAACCTTACAGGAAACAAAATAATCTTCAGCATGCGGTGCTGTTATATATTTTGTGTAACCGTTAAAATCATCAACATCGTTAAATGTTTCAAAAGTTTCGTATTGATTATGGCCCAAACCGCTAGCAGGAGTAAGGTCAAGTGGGTTTGTTGTTGGGAAATCAACTGTTGCTGCATCAAAGCTTTTTTGTTTAATAATCTCCAGCATATCATCTGCTAAAGAAAAAGCAGTTAATACAACAGAATTTTCAGTATCAACAGTAGAGCTTTGCAATACGCTTGAATTAAAATTAAGCGAGGCAAAAGAAAGAATAATCATTGAGCCTATTGTTAACATTGATTGTATGTTGTTCATTTTATTCCTCTTATTAAAAACAGAATCGGTGCATACATTACTATCAAAAATTATTCCTTGAACTATTATTTAATTACAATAAAAATTTATCATAACCTTAAGCAATTATTACACTTACGAGTAATTGCTACTATTCAAGCCAGGAAACAATTTCAAACGCTCCTGTTCCTGGGTAGAAAGGCGGTGAACTAAGCATTAATCTTTCATCGTATCGATATCTTTTACTGAAACCATGATTTATTACTCCTCCACTGAATGTACCAACAGCAGCCCTGGTATCCTGAATGATTCCCCCTAATAATTGTATTTCTCCGCTTACAGGCCGGGTATCATATTTTTCTGCTCCAAAGCCTCCTGTCTGGCAATAAACAGAACCATCTATTTTCACGTCATGATGATTGGCTTGGTTATCTGCTACTATAACATCTTTATATGCAAGTATTCCTAATAAATCTTTTGATGAAGCATCAACCTTCGGATCTGTTTTATAAACTATATCGTCATCAATATAAACTGATTTCGTTGTAGCTACAGAATACTGTCCTTCAACTGTGCCTTGCAATCTTATAATTGCATCTTTGGCAAATATAACTCCATTCTCTGCCGCTTTTGTAAGATCTTCCTCCTGCCAGGCCTGGCTGTAAGCATATTTGTATTTAAGAGTCTGATCTTCAAATTTCATATAGACAGTATCTTTCCCTTGAAATACTAATCCTCCGGCATAAGCTGCATCAGCAAGCTGATCAATACCATCAGAAGGCATTGGAAGATTTACTCCTGACTCAATTCCTCCATAAAACTTAGGGTCATTCCATGAATATTGATATTTAACTAAACTATTTTTATAACTTACTTTTCCATAAAAAACAGGCCTTTCAGAAACTCTTAAACTGCCGTTGGTATGGAAAGGGCCCCAGACTGTATCACCGGATATCCACCAAATGTTGGATGGCTCTATACGTGAATAATATGCAAACTTTGAAAACTTACTTGGTTTTAAAGTAACTTCAATCTTTCTAGTAAAACCCTCATATGTTCCAACTGCAGAAATCAATTTTATATTTTTATATGCATCGATTGTCCTTACTTCAACATTTAACTTGCCATTAGAATAATCTTTGTTTGTATAACCGGAACTCCAGGTAGGATCAAAAAATATTTGATTTGCAGCCATGTTAGCTCCGCTAAGAGCTATATCGTGCGCGACAGTGGAATTATAATAATCGCTCATATTATCAACAGCTCGGTTAGAAATACCTCCGAAATTTGATCCTTTAACTAAGAATACTACACTAAATCCCAAAAGTAAAAATAGAATGCCTTTGCCTGCCATAATTTTATCTCCTTCCCATTTGTGTGGATTCTATAAAGCTCATTTAATTTTTTTTCTCAAAGCGTATTACTATTGAGTTGAAATTAAGTGAAGTTTATGAAAGAATAAGTATCGGCTCAATTCCTTATATTGACTGAAAATTATTCATCTAAATCCTCTTATAAAATCAGAATAAGAATGGAAGAGTTTACTAATACAAAAAATATTTCTTATAAAATTTTTGTGTTCTTCAATTATTTTAAATCTGTTCATCCACGGTTGAATTAAAGACAATTACTACTATTCTAACCAGGAAACAATTTCAAACTCTCCCGTACCTGGATAGAAAGGAGGTGAACTAAGCATTAACCTTTCATCGTAGCGATATCTTTTACTAAAACCGTGAGTTATTGTACTACCGCCGCTGAAGGTACCAACAGCAGCCCTGGTATCTTGAATGATTCCCCCTAATAATTGTATTTCCCCGCTTACAGGCCGGGTATCATATTTTTCTGCTCCAAAGCCTCCTGTCTGGCAATAAACAGAACCATCTATTTTCACGTCATGATGATTGGCTTGATTATCTGCTACTATAACATCTTTATATGCAAGTATTCCTAATAAATCTTTTGATGAAGCATCATCTCTCGGATCTGTTTTGTAAACGATATCGTCATCAATATAAATCGATTTTGATGTAGCGACTGAATACTGTCCTTCCACTGTCCCTTGTAATCTTATAATTGCATCTTTTGCAAATACAACACCATTTCCTGCTGCTTTCGGTAAATCTTCTTCCTGCCATGTTTGACTATAATGAAATTTATATTTTAGTGTTTCACCTTCAAATTTCATATAGACCGTATCTTTACCTTGAAAAACTAATCCTCCGGCATAAGCCGCATCAGCAAGCTGATCAATACCATCGGAAGGCATTGGAAGATTTACACCTGATTCAAGTCCGCCATAAAATTTAGGATCATTCCATGAATATTGATATTTAATTAGATCATATCGATAACTAACTTTACCAAAAAATACCGGCCTTTCAGAAACTCTTAAACTGCCGTTAGTATGGAAAGGGCCCCACACGGTGTCACTAGAAATCCACCAAATATTTGAAGGCTCTACACGTGAGTAATAAGCAAACTTTGAAAACTTACTTGGTTTTAAAATAACTTCAACTGTTTTTGAATTACCTTCATAAGTCCCCCTTGCAGAAACCATTTTAATATTTCTATATGCATCTATTGTTCTTACCTCTACGTCAATCTTTCCACCTGAATAACTTTTATTAGTAAACCCTGTTTTCCAGTTCGGGTCAAAGAAAATTTGGTTTGCAGCCATATTAGCACCACTGACTGCAATATTATGGGCTACGGTTGACTTATAATAATCTCCCATATTATCAACTGCTCGGTTAGAAATATTACCAAAGTTTGTTCCTTTTACTAAAAAAACAATACTGAACCCTAGTAGTAAAAACAGTATCCCTTTGCCTGCCATAAATTTGTCTCCTTACCTATTGCGTAGATTTCGAGCAGCTAACCTAATTTGTCGCCAAAAAACCGTATTATATTTATCATCATACGCAGCAGGATCTTCAACTGTTATATTTATTTGAATAGTATGTATTTCACCTGGAACCGCAACAGGTGATGGAATTTCTTGATTAAAAACATTAAAATATTTTAAATCAAACTGTGTTACTCCAAGATTAGTTGATACTGGCGGCTCATTATTTAATAGTCTATATAAAAATCTATCTCTTGGATTAGGGGTATCGTTTAACTCACTAGTCGGTCCAATATAATAATCCATTATATCGACTTTCGAATCATTATTTTCATCTGTTAAAAATTTTATTCTATGAGAATCAGCATATAATATTGCTTTGGTTGGATCAGGAATCTTTTCCCAATCTGCGCAGTAACCAATTTTTCTAAAATCATGTTCAATTATTTGAACTACTGTTGTTAAATTCTGTTGGACTGCTAAGTCGCCGCTGTTGGTGTATGTATTTTCAATTGTAGCATCATTTAATCTAAACAAGATTAACATTAACATTCCGCTGATTACAATTGATCCAAGTATATCCAGTATTACACTATATCCCATTTGTATTGCCTATCTAAAGAAAAAATAGCTGACAACGGTAGATAATTTAAAAGTGTCTTGAGTAGATGGAGAAGTTACTGTCACTGATATTCGTTTATGCCACGTTTTATAATTAACAGGGACATCAGGATTTGCAGGAGATACATATTCAACTTTTGTTGAAATATAAAATATAGCAGAAGGCAAAGTTGAATCTACTTTAGTGTATCCATTAAAATCATCAACATCATTAAAGGTAGCGTAGGTTTCTCCTCCGCCAGGGCCTAATGCACTTGGAGCTGTAAGATCATTAACATTAGATGTTGAATTGTCATATGTATTTTGGTCAAATGCTTTACCTGTAGCTTCCTCTATTACCGAGGTAGCAATCGATGTTGCAAGTACACCAAACTTTGTTTCTAATAATACACTGTTCGTAGTTAAAATTATATTATTGACTCGTAAAATCATTACCGCTAAAAGCATCATTGCTCCAACGGATAGAAGCGATTCTCCAGAATTCATATGTGACACCACTCTTTTGGTTTTTCCTTTTAAAGGCAACAATAGTGCCCTCGAATGGGTTTACATTGACGGGTAATTCATAAGATTTTTTGAAGCATAGACGACAAATTTGTCAAGCCGTCAAGCATGACGTCACAACTGGCGGGATGAAATAATCGGGAGAAATGGGAATTAATTTTATTTGTTATTTTGAGCGGTTTTTTAAGTTAGCAACTATTTCTGAAAACTCAATATTTTTATCTGCAAGCATTACAAAAAGATGATAAATTAAATCGGAAGTCTCATTAACGATTTCATTCTTATCGTTATTTTTAGCTGCTATAACAGTTTCGATTGCTTCTTCACCAACCTTTTGAATTATTCTATTTTCGCCTTGTTTAAATAATTTTGTTGTGTAGCTGTTTTCAGGAAGGTTTGTTTTGCGGTCTTTAATTAATGAAAATAATTCATTTAAAAAACTTATAGAGGAAGTGTCTTTAACATCATCAAAACATGAATAATTTCCAGTGTGACAGGTAGGCCCATCCGGATTTACATAAATTAAAAGTGAATCATTATCGCAATCCGGTTTTATGTCAACCAAGTGCAAATAATTTTTGGATGTTTCACCTTTTGTCCACAATCGATTTTTAGTACGTGAAAAAAAAGTAACCAGTTTTGTTTCGATTGTTTTTTTTAGGGCTTCCTCATTCATAAAGCCGAGCATTAATACTTTATCTGTTTTTTCATCAACAATAACAGCAGGAAGAATCCATTTAATTTCTTAAAATTTAATTGATCAATATTTAAGCTCATTTTTAATTCCGTAGAAATGAATGATTTTAATTTCTTACAACAATATTGTTTTCAGATAAATATGTTTTCAACTCTTTAATAGGAAGAATATTAAAATGAAATAAGCTTGCAGCCAAACATGCATCAACATTTGCTTTTGAAAATGCATTATAAAAATCTTCTTTATTACCAGCACCACCTGAAGCTATAACCGGCACACTTACTAATGATGTTAGATTAGATAAGAATTCCAAATCATAACCCTGCTTTGTTCCATCTTTATCCATTGAAGTTAAAAGTATTTCTCCGGCGCCAAGCTCAACAGCTTTTATACACCAGTTTAATCCTTCCAATTCCGTTTCTTCCCTCCCGCCTTTTATAAATACTTTATAAGTCGAATCTATTTTTTTTACATCAATTGCTGCAACAGTGGCTTGACTTCCAAATTGTTTTGCAGATTCTGAGATTAGATTTGGATTTTTAATTATCGCTGTATTGAGAGAAACTTTATCGGCACCCGCTTTTAACAAAGCTTCAATATCTTTTATTTCGGAAATTCCACCACCGACAGTAAATGGAATTCTAACAGCTTTGCAACTTCTGTAACAAGATTAATTAATATTTTTCTTTTTTCATTTGAAGCAGTAATATCAAGAAAAACTAATTCATCTGCTCCTTCTTTCGAATATCGCTCCGCAAGTTCAACTGGTGAACCAGCATCAACAAGATTAATGAAGTTTTTTCCTTTAACAACACGCCCTTCTTTTACATCAAGGCAAGGGATTATTCTTTTACTCAACAAGTCCGGCTAACTCCTCCAAATCAATTTTTTCTTCATAAATTGCTTTGCCAATAATGGCTGCATACAAGCTGAATAATTTTAATTTTTTAACATCTTCAATATCTTTTACTCCACCAGAAGCAATAAGCTTTATATCAGAAACTCTGTTAGTTATTCTTTTATACAAATCAATATTCGCTCCTGTAAGCATACCATCTTTTGAAATATCAGTACATAAAAATTTTTCTATTCCCTGTTCCTGGCAATATTCGATATGATCATAAACTGTAATCGTTGTTTCCTCCTGCCAGCCGCTAATCTGAACGATATCCTCGAGCACGTCAACAGCACAAACAATTTTATCTGCTGAAAATTCTTTTATAATTAATTCAAATTCCTCTTTGTTTTTAATTGAAAGAGAGCCGATTACAGCAAAGTCAACTCCCGCATTAAAAACTTCAGTTGCAGTTTTAACATCTCTAATCCCGCCGCCGAATTGTATTTGTAAATTTGTTTCTGCTTTGATTTCTTCAATTGTTTTTAATGCAGCAAACTTTCCTACTTTCGCTCCTTCAAGATCAACAATATGAATTAATTTAAATCCAAGCGATTCGTATAACTTTGCCTGGTTCAAAGGTAGATGTTTATAATACGTTATGTTGTCAAAGCTTCCTTTTGTTAGCCGGACAATTTTATTTTCATAAATATCTATTGAAGGTACAATTAACATAATTCAATAAAATTTTTTAACAATTGCAACCCCGCATCACTTGATTTTTCGGGATGAAATTGAACACCATAAAAACTTCCTTTTTCCATTGATGCAGAAAATAGAACATCATGTTCTGCCTTTGCAGTTGTGAATTCATTTACAGGGACATAATATGAATTAGCAAAATAAAATCTTGTTCCGCTTTTTATATTTGTAAACAATTTACTTTCTTTTATAAACTCAACTTCATTCCAGCCCATGTGGGGAACTTTAACTTTCGTGTCATCAAACTTTTTTGCTGTTCCAGGAAAAACGCCAAGACAGGCAACATTACCTTCTTCGGATTTTTCAACCATTAATTGTAATCCAAGACAAATACCAAGCATTGGTTTAATGCACATCCGCAGAACAGAAAATAAATTTAACAGATGAAGCTTTCTAATTGCAAAGGAAGCTTCGCCGACTCCGGGAAAAATAATTTTTTCAGCGCGAATGATTTCGGTTTCATTTTTAGTGATAACAAAATCTTGTTTCAGCTCGGTTAAAGCATTTGCCACCGAAGCGACATTGCCCGCGCCGTAATCAATTAAAGCAATCATAAAATTCCTTTTGTTGATGGAAGCGCACCTTCATTCCGTTCATCAAATCTGCATGCTTCATTTAATGCTTTTGCAAATGACTTGAAAATAGCTTCAATTTTATGATGATCATTTTTACCGTTAGCTTTTATAAATATATTTGCTTTCAAGCCTGATGACAATCCTCTAAAAAATTCTTCTGTTAATTCTGTGGGAAACTCGCCGACTTTTTCCCTGTTAAATTTACAATTAAAATTTAAATAATGTCTGCCTCCAAGGTCGACTGCACAAACTGCAACTGCATCATCCATTGGCAAATAAAAACCGTAACGCTTTATTCCTTTTTTATCTCCGAGCGCTTCTGCAAGTGCATTGCCCAAAGTAATTCCAACATCTTCAACAGTATGATGTTCATCGATATGCAAATCTCCTTTTACTGAAATGTTTAAAACGATATTTGCATGCCTAGCAATTTGCTCAAGCATGTGGTCGAAGAATCCTATGCCAGTGGAGATTTTGGATTTGCCTTTCCCATCAAGAGACAAATTGATTTTAATATCTGTTTCTTTTGTTTTTCTATTTTGAGATGAAGTTCTTAATTGTGAAAGAATTTTTTCAACTGCTGATTCAAAGGTTTTTTCTTTTTTGATTGAAAATTCTTTTGTGAAACTTTTAATGCTTTTATTGTTGAAAGAAATGTTTTCACTTTTTAATATTTTTTGAAGTGAAGAATTAGTTTTAGAATTTATTCCATCCGAATAAAAATAAAATCCTTTGCCGGTTAATTTTTTTAATCCACTAATCAGTCCTTTTGATTTAGGCGAATCAAAATCGAAATAACTTTCATTAATATTTAATTTATACATTTGTTAAAGTATCTTTCTTATTTCTTCCCAAAGAATATCATTTTCTTCTTCGTTGCCAATTGATATTCGCAGGCATCCTTCCAATTTCGGCTGAGAACTTCTATCTCTAATTATTACACCTTTTTCAGCTAACTGTTTTTGAACATCTTTGGGATTTTCACATTTAATTAATAAAAAATTAGCATCGGAATGAAATACTTTTTTAATGCCGCTTAAAGTTTCAAGCTGATTTTTTAATCTATCTCTTTCTTTGATGATTGAAGAAACGTACTGCTTTTTCAATTCAAAGTTTTTGATTGCTCTTAAAACTGCAAACCTTGTCAGAGAATTTATATTATAAGGCGCTTTAACTTTAAATAAATAATCAGTAATCTCAGGATTTGCGATTGAATATCCAAGCCTGATTCCAGCCAAACCCCACGCTTTTGAAAAAGTTCTCATCACCACAAGATTTTTGTAATTTTGAACTTCATTGATAAAGCTTCCATCTTCAGCAAAATCAATGTACGCTTCATCAATTACAATTATGCTTTTTATTTCGCTGCATAATTTTAGAACGTCATTCTTTGTTTAACAAATTTCCTGTTGGATTATTTGGCGAACATAAGAAAAACTATTTTTGTGTTTTCATCGCAAGCTTTAATTGTTTCATCAACATCTATTTGAAAATCATCCGTTAATAAAACTTCTTTGGTTTGAACATTATTTATATCGCAACAAACTTTGTACATGCCGTAAGTCGGTTCAGGAATAACAACGTTATCGGTTTTCGGTTCACAAAAAATTCTAATTAACAAATCAATAATTTCATCAGAGCCGACACCAAAGAATAAATTATCTTCATTAATATTATAAAGTTTGGCTAACTACTTTTCTCAAATCTTTTTGATGAGGGTCGGGATAACGATTAAATGTAATTCACGTAATCTCATTAAAAGTTGAGCCCCAGCTGTTTTCATTTGCATCAAGCAGAATTCCGCTTTCATAAATATCGCGTGCGGAAGTGTACGGCTTCAATTCTAAAATGTTTTTACGAATGAGATTTTTAATTTCCATTTATATCTATTTGTTTTTTAATCTAATTGAAACGGCATTCTTATGTGCCTGCAAACCTTCAACTTCAGCAAGAGTTTCAACAGTTTTTGAAATATTTTTTAATCCTTCTTTAGAAAGATTTTGAAAAGTAACTGACTTCATAAATGATTCAACATTAACACCGCTGAAAGTTTTTGCATAACCATAAGTCGGCAATGAATGATTTGTTCCGGAAGCATAATCGCCAGCACTTTCAGGAGAAAATTCTCCGACAAAAACAGAACCGGCATTTATTATTTTATGTTTTATTTTTTCTGCATATTCAAAATTCAAAATTAAATGTTCGGGCGCATAAGAATTACTAAAAGTAATAGCTTCATCAAAATCGTTAACTACTAATGCAAATGAATTTTCTAATGATTTGGCAGCAAATTCTTTTCTCGGTAATGCTTCAATCTGAATTTTTATTTCGTTTAAAACTTCATCTACTTTTTTATCGGAAGTTGAAACAAGCACAACCTGCGAATCACTTCCGTGTTCAGCCTGCGAAAGCAAATCAGCAGCAGCGAATGACGCATTTGAATTTTCATCGACTATAACAAGCACTTCACTTGGACCCGCGGGCATATCGATTGAACATCCTTCCGCATCAATGCTTACTAATAATTTTGCTGAAGTTACATATTGATTTCCAGGTCCGAAAATTTTATTAACTTTTTCAATTGTTTCGTCTCCATAAGCCATTAATCCAATTGCCTGCGCCCCGCCAATTTTGTAGAATTCATTTATTCCACAAAGCCTTGCTGCGAAAAGCAAAGGATAATTTATTTTTCCATCTTTTGAAGGAGAGCAAACAACAACTCTTTTGCATCCGGCAATTTGAGCTGGAATTCCAAGCATTAACATGGTAGAAGGTAAAACTGCATTTCCGCCGGGAATATACAATCCAACATTTTCAATTGCTCTAAATTCTCGCGAGCATTTAATCCCTTTCATCGTTTCAACTTCATAATTTTTGGCAATTGCTGCTGATGAAAATTATTTGATGTTTTCGAGTATGCGTGTCCTGATTGCTTCTTTTATTTCAGAAGATAATTTTTTTTCTGCTTCGTTAAATTCATTCTCACTTACTAAAAGATTTTTCTTCATTAAAACCATCAAATTGCTTTGCATATTTTTTTGCTGCTGATAAACCATTCTTCTTAATATCTATTAAAATCGGTTTAACAATTTTAAATACCTTTTCATTATCAATTGAAGGACGTTTTGTTAAAGCCTTAATTTCAGCTTTGGATAATTTGTTGTAATAATACTTTTTCATTTTTTTATCATTTATAGAATCATATTTTCAATCGGCAGTAATAAAATACCAGAAGCACCCGCTGCTTTTAAATCATCCACAATACTCCAAAATTTTTCGGCAGGAATTACTGCATGAACTGCAAGCATGTTTGGGTCAGCTAAATGAAGTATTGTTGGACTTTTTAATGAAGGAATAATTCCTGTTATTTTATCAAGAGAATCTTTAGGAATATTCATCATTAAATATTTTGATGAACCTGCTTTTTGAACTGAACGAATTCTCTTTAATAAGTCATTAACAATTTGATTTTTCTTTTCATCTTCAAATTTTTCAGATGAAGAAATTAATACTGCTTCCGAATCATAAACCTTAAAAGATTTTTTCAGCTTGTTCATCATTAATGTGTTGCCGGTGGAAACAATATCACAAATCAAATCCGCAACGCCAAGCGAAGGAGCAATTTCAACAGAGCCGCTCAGCTCAATTATTTTTGCATTTAATATTATTTTCTTTAAGGAAATTTTTTAGGATTAAAGGGTGAGAAGTGGCAATGGTTTTATTATTTATTTCTTGAATGTTTTTTAGTTCTTTATTTTCAGGATACGCAATTAAAAGGCTGCATCTTCCGAATCCTAATTTTTCAAGTGTTACAGGATTTGTCTGTTTTTCGTAAATTATATTTTCACCGACAATTCCAACATCAGCGACCCCATCTCTTACATATTCGGGAATATCATCATCGCGAAGAAATAAAATATCAAGCGGAAAATTTCTAACTGAAATAACAAGTCTTTCAGAATAATTTTCAATTTCCAATCCACAATTGCGCAAAAGATTTAATGATTTTTCAGTTAATCTGCCCTTGCTTTGAATTGCAAGCTTTAAGTTACCGTTCATTATTTGTCCTTACAATTTTTCAATTTCTTAATTCAATAAAAACTAACATTGAGATTTTTATATCACCCATTCTGGGTTAAATCTTTTGTAGACTTATTATTCTATAATAATTTCATCCATTCTGGATTTTCGTTCTCACTTTATTCTAATCAAGTCTGAAGGACTGATATTATTATAGCAACAAAAAAGAAAAATCTAAAACCAAAACTCCGAAGGAGTGACACAAGAAATATTTTATCTCAGAGAACATAAAGGATACACAGAGAAAATGCACATCTTTTACAAACCCAATTTCTTAAAGAAATTGGATTTGTTTAAAACTAAAAACCCCGACTAAAGCCGGGGTGTTGAAAAAATTCAAATTATTTAATTAGCACACACCGGCATTAACATCGTTTGGATGATGATGTAAATGATGATGTGTGTTTGTATTTAATTTTTTCTATTTCATATCGTGGTGCAAAATTAACTAAAGAATTGAATAATTCAAACAAATAAAATCAAAGAACAAATTATTTTACTAAAATTTAACGAATGGATTTTTAATCATCCAGTTCTTCGCATAAAAATCCAAATTTATTTACTCTATCTTTAATCTCATTTACCTTTAATCCTTTACCAACTACTCGCAAAACTTTATCAGAATCTTCAAGGTCAACAGTGCAGTTTTGAACATCATAAGTTTCACTAAGTAAATTTTTTACAGGACTAAATTCGGATGGAGAATAAATATTTGTTTTAAATATTAATATATCCATCGATTCACCTTTCATAATTATTGATATTTGTATTTTTTAATAATTATCTTCTTCTGCATATTATTCAGATTTTAATTCTTCGTCATTTTCATTTGCATGAGCTTCTTCAAATTTTTGATGCCAGTAATCATGGCGTTTTTTATAATAATATGGAGAAGGCCTTTTCCCTACCCCGGTAAAAATAATTTTTGAAAGGATTAATATTCCAAGCGCCTGGAAATAACTTATAGTTGTTAATCCGAAGATTGCAGGCATAAGCCAATTCCAAAGCAGCATAAGCACAAGGCTCATCACCGTTAAAAAAACAATTACGAAAATGAATCCTTTTAAAAACATTCTTCGTTTGTTATAATAGCCGCACATTTTATAACTCCTTGTATAGATTTTTTAATTTACTTCTTAAATACAAAACCGCGTAACGTTTTCTTGAGAGCAGGGTATTTATAGGAATATTTTTCATTTCCGAAATTTCTTTAAAGCTTAATCCATCGTATTCATTCATCACAAAAACTTCTTTTTGCTCTTCGGGAATTTCATCCAATGCTTTTTCAATTTCTTCATTGATAACACTCTGCCAATAAATTTCATCCGGCATTTCACTAAAGTCCGGAAGAATATCACTCAAGTTTAAAACCTCATCCTCTTCATCTTTGTTATTAACAATTTTTGTATCGGGAAGAGGTTCCGTTTTTTTCTTCCTGTATAAGTCAATAATTTTATTTTTTGCAATGCGAATCAGCCAGGCAGAAATTCTTTCAATAAATTGAATATCTTCATAACCGCTTACCAATTGGTACATAACTTCCTGCAAGATATCCTCGGCATCTTCCTGAGTAGGCACATTTTTCCTGATGAAGCCCAAAAGCTTGCCGCGTTCCTTGTTATAAGTTAATTCTATCTGTCTTGCGTTTTCAGTCATTTACAAAAATTTTTGTTTCTATTGAGTAAGACGAATATAGTGCGGGAATTATTTTAATGAAAATTAAAGATAATTAGCTTAAAACTATATCTTTATTTTTTAAGCGGTTTTAGAGGTTAATGATTGGTTTATATATGAAATTTGTTTGAAAGCTAGTTATAGTTGGGAAGAAATAATGATTGTAATTACAGTTCAATTAAAGTAGAGACGCCTCGCCTGTCACATGCGGTGGAGCGTCTGAAATTAAAGACTAGTTATAAAAATATTTTAAGTAAATTTGTATTTACAATAAAGACGCTCCACCGGAGCGTCTTTACAACGGTTAAGTACAAATCCAAATTTCTTTGTTATTTTAGCAGAATCATTTTCTTTGTCGCTGTAAACGAACCTGCAGTTAATTTATAGAAGTAAACCCCGCTTGAATGAATTGAAGCATTGAATTCAACCTCATAATTTCCCGGCTGTTGATTTTCATTTACAAGTGTGGCTACTTCTCTTCCAAGAATGTCATAAATCTTTAATTGTACAGACTTTGGGCATGCAAATCGTCTCTACACTTGGGAATTGAATATTTTATTGTTGTGGATGGATTAAATGGATTGGGATAATTTTGATATAAGCTAAAAGAAGACGGTAGTTCTTCTTTGATATTGTTTTCTATTCCAGTGGTCTGTGTATTACTATTGTATCTGGCTATTATGTTTACTACTTGTGAACTATCTTCATTTGCGGAATAACCGGCAGCTATTATATTACCATCTTCCTGAATCAGAATAGATTTAATAATATTTGCGGCAGTTCCAAAATTATTAACAGTTATTCCATTTGTTCCAAATGTTGAATCAAGACTTCCATCGCTGTTATATCTTACAATTGCATAATCTTCATCATCGTCTGAATTTGTGTAACCTCCGGCAATAATTTTTCCATCATCTTGTATCTTTACCGAATATGCAATATCATCTAAATTACTTATTGATGTCATTACAATTCCATCATTACCAAAAGTGCTGTCCACACTTCCATCAGAATTATATCTTACTAACGCAAAGTCTTTTGCAATTGCACCTCCACTTACACCATTAGTGCAATAACCGCATGCAATTATTTTTCCATCCTTTTGAACTGTTATTGATTTTATTTCCGATATTGAAGAATTAATTGTTTGCCCTTCAATCTTCCCAACACTTGTTGTAACTACACCGTCGTTTGAAAAAGTGGTATCCGATTTTCCATCAGAGTTTAACCGGACTAATGCAAATGCATGTCCTCCAATTCCGGATAAACCGCCTGCTAAAATCTTTCCATCTTCCTGGATTTCTATTGAAGTGGCTTCTGAATAAAGAGTGTTAATACGTTTTGTTACTATTCCATTTGTTCCAAAATCGGAATCCAATGTTCCATCAGTATTATAACGCACTAATGTAAAAACGTGATTAGTTATATTAATACCAAAAGTTGAAGGTGATACTCCGGCTGCAATTATTTTATCCATCTTTTTGCACTGCCACAGCATTAGCATAAGAATCTTAGAACCAATTGGTGTTGTTACTATTCCCACCTGTTCCGAAAGTATTATCTAAATTACCGTTAGATTATAACGTACAGTTGTAAATACTTTTTTAGTTCCGTCACTTGAACTTCCAGTGACAATAATTTTACCGTCACTTTGTACTGTTGCAGAATTTATAAAATGCATCTGAACTACCAATTGTACTGGTAATATTTCCATTTATTCCAAAAGAACTATCCAGACTTCCATCAGGATTAAAACGGCTTAAAGCAAAATCAAAGTTACTACCATTCCAGCTATGCCCGGCAGTTATTATTTTTTCATCATTTTGATCATTTTGTATTATTGCTGAACTTAAATAATATATCGAAACTCCCCATTTTAGCAATAGTTCTACCGTTGGGTTCCAAAATTTTTATCTATACTTCCATTTTGATTAAAACGATTTACAGTAAAATTATTAGTAATCCCATCATAGGTTATTCCCACTGGATATAATGCTTCCATCATTTTGTTTTACAGCCGAATAATCTATTGGTGGGTCAAAAGATAAGGTATATTCTGTTGGTATGATTCATTATACCATTTATACCAAATGTGCTATCTAATGCTTCCATCCGGATCATAATGTACTTCTGTAAGATTACATAAACAAATCTGTATTAGAGTAACCAATTGCTTCAATTCCGCCATCATTTTTTAATTTAAGCGAGCAAATTGTACTTCTATTGTTTTCAATTTGAGTTATTACCTTTCCCGATGCGTTCCAATGTATTGTCTAAACTTCCATCACTGTTATACCGGACTATCGCAAATTTATGCTTCCCATCGCTACTAGATATTACCCCCTACAACTATTTTACCATTGCTTTGTATTGATATTGTTTCCGGCTCGTTGCCGTCTCCTATATGAGTTATTATTATACCGTTTGTTCCGAAAGAATTATCTAAACTCCCGTTTGAATTATAACGTACAACTAAGTTGTAAATACTTTTTTAGTTCCGTCACTTGAACTTCCAGTTACAACTATTTTCCCATCACTTTGTACAGCGGCTGAATTTGCAAAAGCATCTGAACTACCAATAGTGCTAGTAATATTACCATTTATTCCAAAAGAGCTATCCAGGCTTCCATCAGGATTAAAACGGCTTAAAGCAAAATCAAAGTTACTACCGTTCCAGCTATGCCCGGCAGTAATTATTTTTTCATCATTTTGAGCAGATTGTATGATTGCTGAATTACAAAAGCTTTTAGCGTCGCCAAATATGGCGATCGATTCGCCATCAATTCCAAAAGTCTCATCTATGCTTCCATTTTTATCAAAACGATTTAAAACCATATTCCATTTATTTCCAATTAGAATATTTCCGCAAGTTATAATGCTTCCGTTATTATTTTTAATAGCGTAGGTGTATATAGGTGGTGATATTGTTGCGTCATAACCTGTTGGTATTGTTTTAATACCATTGATGTTCAAAATTCCATTAGAATTATAATGAAGCACACTAAAATCACATATGAAGTTATTAATTGAAAAACATGCCGCTTCTATTTCACCATTGCTTTGTATTGTCAAAGATGAAATTGTACTGCCCTTATTGCCAATCGAATCAATTACAGTTCCATTTTCACCGAAAGTATTATCTGCAGTCCCGTCAGTATTACAGCGAATCATCATACAATTATACTTTCCAATGTTCAAGAATGAATAGCCAGCTAGAACTATTTTCCCATCATTTTGTATTGATACAGTTTGACAAATGAAATTCGGATTGTCGAATAGAGTTATTATGCCATTTATTCCGAAAGTATTATCTAAACTTCCATTGGAATTAAAACGTTGAATTTTGATGAAATAGTTATTTGAAAGTGAAATAGAATTTACTGCAATTATTTTTCCATCTATTTGTATTGCCAATTTTTTTAGTAATTCATCAGAAGTCGATGAAGAAGTAACAATACCATTTACACCGAATGCATTATCTAAACTTCCGTCAGAATTATACCTTACTATAGCATAATCCCTATCACCATTTTCTTTAGTTATTGTTATATAACCTCCTACTAAGATTTTACCATCATTTTGTATTACCACTGAATTTGGTTCAGAAGAAAAATTATTTACAGGGGTAATTACAATCCCGTTGTTTCCAAAAGAATTATCTAAGCTGCCATTTTGATTATAACGCACAGTAGTAAACTGAATTAAGTCTCCATTGAAAGAATACCCGGTTGCTACTATTTTGTTATCATTTTGCTGTATCGCAATATCTTCTATCCCACTTCTTGAGCTTCCAATTAAAGTGATTACTTTTCCGCCAATCCCAAAAGAATTATCTAAATCTCCATTTTTATCAAAACGGGCAACTGAAAAATTATTATCAGGTGAATTGCCCGATGATCCTGCCGCTACAATTTTGTCATCATTCTGCAAATCTAATGCTCGAACATAACTATTGAGTTTAAATAAATTTATCGAATTTGTAACAACCCCGGCTTGCCCAAATGTTGTATCTAACTGTCCGGCTTGCGGATAAATTTGTTTTAGAATCACAATCATGAATAAAATAACAAATTAAAAATATTTTTTGTTTTCCATTTTAGTAATCCTTTTATTGTTGACTTCATTCATACAATCTATTTTATTATTTGTTGATAGTAATTAACGGAGTAGAATCATTTTTTTTGCAGCTATAAAATTCCCGGCTTTAAGTTTATAGAAGTAAACACCGCTTGAAAGATTTATTAGCATTAAATTCAATTTCGTAATTTCCAGGCTGCTGGTTTTTATTTATCAAGGTTGCAATTTCTCTTCCAAGTATATCATAAACATGCAATTGTACAGACGGGGCATGCCCCGTCTCTACAGCGGCTGAGGGGATTGAATATTTGATTTTTGTAGTTGGATTAAAAGGATTGGGATAATTTTGTGAAAGTGAAAACTTTATCGGCGCTTCTAAATTTACTTCAACAGTATTTGAATAATTCAAATGAACCGTCTAAATCAATTTGCTTAAGGCGGTAGCTACATTTTTCAGTGACCAAATTATCATCTATAAATTGATAAGTATTGGTTGTCGTAGAATTTCCATGACCTTCTACAAATCCAATTTTTTCCCAGCCAGCCTGTTCATCGGATAAATTTTGATTTTTGATATTTGAATTTTGACTTCTTTGAATCTCATAACCAAGATTATTAACCTCTGTAGCAGTTGTCCAATTTAGTTTTACTTTACTATTGTGAACTGAAGCATTGAATGAAATTAACTCTACCGGAAGAGGAGGTGTATTGTTATAACGAATTAAGGTTAGTGCACCGTAATAGTTAGAATTACCTATATTTCCTGCGACAACTATTTTTCCGTCACTTTGCATAAGTACCGAAGAAGTGGAAGCATATGATGCGCCAATAGATGTATAAATAAATCCGCCTACACCAAAATTTTGATCTGCACCTCCGTTTGCGTTTAAGCGTACTAACAAAATATTTTGTGTATTGGAAATAGAATTAGCAGATGTGCCTGCTATAATTATATTTCCATCATTTTGAATTAGAACTGATTCAGCTTCTTCGTATAGATTCGGACTTCCAAAAATAACCTTCCCATTTGTATCCAAAAGTACTGTCTACAGTCTCCATCAGCTTTATATCGTACTACTACAAAATCATATTGATTGCTTTTTTGCATATATCCGACTGCAACAATTTTTCCATCTGATTGCAAAGCAGCTGAATTAAGATATACGTATGGATATTCAAAGGGTGTTAAGACAATACCATCAATTCCAAAAGAGTTATCGATACTTCCATCAATATTATATCTGATTAAAGCAAATTTATTTTCAGTAATATCGGATGCTATTCCGGCGGCAATAATTTTACCGTCGTTTTGTATTAGAACTGAATAAGAATAATCTTGTTTATAGCCAGTTAGAGAGGGGGTAATAACAATTCCGTTATTTCCAAAACCGCTATCTAAATTCCCATCAGTATTATACCGCGCTAAAATAAAATGAACTTCACCATTACTGCTAAACGAATTTCCGATAGCAACAATTTTACCGTCACTTTGTATTGCTAATGATTGAATTGCAATGCTGGAATCCATGGATGTAATAGTATAACCATTATTTCCAAAATTAGAATCCGGGTTTCCATTAGAGTCAGCACGGCTGATAACAAAAGAGGATTTTTGACCACTAAAATATACATACCCACCAAGTACAATTTTATTGTCATTTTGTATTTTTATGGAAGTATACGTACTAAATGTTGATGTAACTGGAGAATAAGATTTAGAACCATTATCTAAAAAAGTATTATCAATTGTGCCATCAGAATTGAATCGCGCAATGCCCAAAGAATTAGGAGAAGTAAACGAACCTACTATAAGAATTTTCCCGCTGCTTTGAATTGCTGCTGAGCTCAGACTTGTATAAGATTCTCCAACCTGGGATAGAGCAATGCCGGAGTTTGCAAATGTTTCATCTAAAGTTCCATCGGGATTGTAGGAAACCAAAGTAAAATTATGTTCAATACCTGCACTTGGCTTTTTAGGTGCTAAAAATTTTCCTGTAGAATTGTGAATCATGCTTGCTTCAGAATAACCGGCAGCTAATATATTTCCATTGCTTTGTATTGCTACTGCATATGCATAATCATTGGCTGTCCCAACGGGAGTAGTAACTATTCCATTAGTTCCAAAAGAACTATCAATAATTCCATCTGGTTTGTATTGAACTATTGCAAAGTCATTGTCATTATTGTTATATGAATATCCTGCCAGTACAATTTTCCCATCACTTTTAATAGCTGCTGAATATGCATAATCATTGCCTATTCCCACATTGGTAATTGTTCTTCCAATCGTTCCAAAAGGTTCATCTAAAAAACCACTTGTGTCATATCTTGCAATTGAAAAATCATAGTTGGCTCCGTTGTAAGAATATCCGGCAGCTATAATTTTACCATCATCCTGTAATAAAACAGATTTTGCAACATCAGTGGATGTCCCAACCTGTGTAAATACTTTTCCATTTATTCCAAATGAGTTGTCTATTGTTCCGTCAGAATTATAACGCACTAAAGCATAATCATCATTAGTTTGAAATCCAGATCCGGCAAGAATAATTTTACCATCATTTTGAATCGCCATTGAATAAGCATAATCGTATGAAGCGCCCACTTGTGTTGTAACAATTCCATTTGTTCCGAAATTATTATCCAAAGATCCGTCAGAGTTATATCTGATTAAAACAAAATCCTCATTGCTTCCATTATAATAATGCCCTGCAGCAAGAATTTTTCCATCTTGCTGAACCTTTGTTGAAGTAAGTGTTGCACCGCTTGTTCCAATAGGTGTTAACACAATTCCATTATCGCCAAAAGAATTGTCCACAGCTCCATTGGTATTATAACGAACAACAGCAAATTTGTTTTCTCCATTTACTAAAGCAGTACCGGCAACAATTATTTTTTCATCACTTTGTAAAGCAATTGAATTTGCAAAAGCAATGTCGCCTATATTTGTATTAACAATACCATTTGTCCCAAAAGTATTATCCATGGTTCCATCAGTGTTATAACGAACTATTGAAAAACGGAAAAATGTTTCAAATATAGTTGTATAACCGGCAGCTAAAATCTTTCCATCATCCTGAATTGCAATTGAATTTATTTCAGAACTTCCTTGAGAATAAATTGATGATGTAGTAATTCCACCTTGTCCAAAAGTCGGATCTAATCCTCCATCTTTCGAAAAAGTAGTTTTTGTAATCGATAAAACTATCAATGTTGTAAAAAGCATATTTATCATTTTAAAATATTTCATTATTGCCCTCATAAAATTTTACATTGTTCTTTTAATTTTTATTAAATCTATTTTATCATTTAAGTAGTATCATTTTTTTTACTGATGAATAATTACCGGCTTTTAATTTGTAGAAATAAACCCCGCTTGCAAGATTTGAAGCATTAAATTCAACTTCATAATTTCCAGGCTGCTGGTTTTTATTAACAAGTGTGGCTACTTCTCTTCCAAGTATGTCATACACAATTAATTGTACAGACGGGGCAACCTGTTCCGATTTGTCGAGATGCCCCATCTTTAAATCGGAAGAGGGAATTGAATATTTTATTTTTGTGGTGGGGTTAAAAGGATTTGGATAGTTCTGGAAGAGCATGTATTGCGAGGGAATTACTTTTACATTTATAATATCCGAATATGAAAAGCTTCCATCCTTATCAATTTGTTTAAGCCGATAATCAAAATTGCTTCCACCGACTAAGTTTTTATCTATAAAGGAATATTCTTTTTGTGAGCTGCTATTGCCGCTGCCTGCAACAAAGCCAACCTTTTTCCAGTTCTGATTATTTCCTTCTGGTTGTTTGTTACTAAGCTGCCTTTCTATTTCAAAGCCATAATTGTTTAATTCTGTTGCAGTCTTCCATTTTAAGTTAACTTTATCCTGGTTTACCGAAGCTTCAAAAGAAGTTAATTCAACGGGTAGTGGGGCACCTTGATTATTAATAGTAACAGTACTGGGATTACCCGAAAAATCTACTATGCCAAAAGCATCTGTAGGTTCAAAATAAGCATGCCCGTTTCCTACGGCAGAAAAATTAATTACAATTGCATTAACAGAAGAGGTAACCCAATAATCATTATCCGTACCACCATTGAAATTATCATATAGTAATCTATGGGTAAAAGTATATCCATCTTTAGTCCAGTTACCGTCAGCTATATTCTCTGTTCTATAACCTGTTCCCCATCCAAAATTAGTTTCCAGTTGTGATGCATCTACCCAGTTTAACGAAAGAGAGGTGGTTGCATCGTCTCCGTAATATAAATAAAAGCTTATGTTTGGGGCATCTTCATTTTTAGCGCTCCCTTTAATTTTTATTGTTAAGGGATTTATCCCGCTTAAAGTAACCGTAACATTACCTGCAGATATCGGTTGTATTGCTAAAATTAAAATTATACATATTAGAAGAAATGAATTTTTCATGTTGACTCCTTAATAAAAATATTTAAGGTAATGGTACTGCAGAAGATTTGCCTATATTCTGTTTAATCTTTACATAATCATTCGAATTTACTAATCCGTTAAAATCACAGTCACCATTTAGATAGCCGCTGGAACTAACTTCTGTTTTAGCAGCAACATAATCTCCTGAGTTTATAAATGAACTTTGGTTAATATCTCCGACAATCATTCCCCAAACACCGGGTTCAATTTCCTTTACACTGGAGCTGCCGCCATAAAATTGGCTGCTTGCTGAAGTAAAATTATAATTTGACACTGTCGATGCTGTTCCCCAGGTTAAACCGGTTTGAGCATTTGCAGTCATAGAGGTAATATGATTTCTATGCAGAATGGATATGTAAAAATCTCCTGGAGGTGCGGCTATTCCTATTCCTCTAACTGATGTACCGTTATCATCAATCAGGTTTCCAGCAGAATCCAAATAAGCAGAACGTGAAGCAATAATTGTTGAAGGAGTAGTAGCATCACGAAGCTGAACCAATACCCAATCAACAGCGGTTGATGGTTTTGACGAAGCGGTTCTTGCATCTTCTAAATAAGGAGACGTTAACGGGATTTCACTATTAATAGTGGTATTCATATTGTGGTTTGTTGTATTATAAGGCCCTTCCAAAAATATCTTTGCTTTAACACCAACACCTTCGGAGATTACCAGGTCTGTTTGTGAATTTTTAGGGAATGTAATTGTATCTGCCTCAATTGTGGTTCCTGTTGAACCAAAACCGTATCCTTTCCAGTTGCTGCCGTTCTTTGTGTAAATAAAAAACGGCCCGGTAAGGCTTCCAACTTCACCGGACGCTGTAACAATAGATACATTTGTTTTTAAATTTGAACCAGTACTTTGGTTATAATTTCATAATAGCGTGTGAAATTTGTACCTGTACCTGAATATTGAGTTCCGATTAGACATGTTATGTTACCTTTTAATGGGGATGAAAAAGTCAATCCGCTGAACTTAGTAACTGCATCTCTATCGCCGGATGAAAAAATACCTTTCAAGTAGCCGTTTCCATTTTCAATAAGATTGCCGGAAAGTTCAACCTTTGATGCTCCAGTTGTTTCAACCTGCATATTATTATTTAGTTCTAAGTCAATCCCTCCATATGCATAAACCCGAACTATAAATATTATAAGAGGAAATAATATGAATTTTATTTTATGCTGTATCATAAAAGCCTCCATACTTTTAATTAAAAAATCGTATAAGTTTCATTCTATTTTTGAACAACAAGGTTATTTAATTTGTCTTTAAGTTCTTGAACTTCATTCTTAAGCTCTTCAATCATTTTTTGCTGTTCCTGCATACCTTTAACCAATGGGACAACAAATTCAGAATATCTTAATCTGTAAAAATCATCTTCATTTTCCGGTTTTTCTACTCCGTCGAAATCTATTCCTAATTCATTCACAAGGGACTCAACCTCCTGAGCAATAAAACCAACTCTTCTTGTTTTAGATTTTTTCTCCCTGCTTTGAATCATTTTTGGACTTTCTTCAAAATGTTTTTCAATACCGTTTTTATCGAAACTAATATTTTCTTGAAGCTTATTTGAAATGGCATTCATATCAAAAGTGAAGGTGACTGGCCTTAATCCTAAGATAAAATTCAATCCGGAAACATTTTCTTCAATATTTCTTTTGAATCGTCCATCAGACAGGTTAGACCAGGGGCATAACCTCCAATACTTGTAACATCAGAATTTCCAATTCTTACTTGATTATCAGCAAATACATCTGCATCAAAACCTATTGCAGTGGTATTGTTCAAATTACTTAAACCAGTATTTTGTGGTCCAGAGTAGTTACCAACTGCAGTGTTCCTGTTTCCAGTTTGATTAACAAATAATGCTACTATCCCAATTGCTGTATTATCTTCACCAGATGTGTTGAAAGAAAGTGCTTCGATTCCAATTGCTTGATTAAATCGTCCAGTTGTATTAAGTCTAAGTGCACCAAAACCCATTGCTGTATTTTCTATACCACTTGTGTTTGAATAAAGCGACTTGAAACCTATTGCTGTATTTTCATATCCTGTTGTATTTGAAAAAAGCGCTGTATAACCAAATGCTGAGTTACTATCTGCATTATTATGATAAAGTGCGAGCAAACCGACAGCAGTATTACCATTTCCGTTACCGTTACTTGCAAGAGCTTCATAACCAGCGGCTGTATTTCCAAAGCCAGAAGTATTTGCAGTAAGTGCATAACTGCCAACTGCAGTATTAGCAGCTCCGGATATATTATGCTGAAGTGTTATATAGCCAACTCCTGTGTTTCCATTATCAGTTCCATCATCATTATCTCCAGCCCCTGAACCTAAAAAAAGACTGTGTCCAATATATTTTGCATCTGAGAGGTCATTCAAAATAGAAGCTCCGCCTGAACCATTTAATTTAGTATCTCCCCAAAAAAGATTGCCGCCATTATTGTAAAGTTTGTTACCGCTTAACGCACTACCAACGCTTGGTAAAATTAACGAGCCGGCAGAACCTTCGCTGTTAATTTCAAGAAGTGTTGTACTTCCATCTTTAAATGAAACTTTATCATTAATTGATTGAGCTTTTTCTGATTTATTTGAGATATTGTTTTTTTCATTTGCTGTAACAGTTTTATTTTTTTTTGCTTGTTGAGCAAACAAAAAGGAAATGGAGCAAAGAAAAATTATTGATGTAAGTGAATTTCGTTTCATATAAACCTCATATAAAGGTGAAAAATATTATTAAGAAATTATTTTAAAGAGATAATTAGTTTGTTAACGAATAAAATTTATGTATGATTTCATCCTATACATCCTCCATTTTTGCTATTGTTTTGCTTGTTTAATTCATCAACCTGGTTTTCTGAATCTACTGTGATTTTGAATGAGCAATCCGGGCTGAAACAATCGGAAGGAACTCTAAATAAAAGATCCACAGTACCACCGGCTGGAATAGGGGGAGTATCTAATGTAAAAGCTGTCCCATTTGCATTACTGTATGTTACTTTTGTTTTTGACGGGCCCGCATCTGCATTACCCTGATTTTTTATTGTAACTCTAAGTAAGTTCCCATTTCCTTCAAACCTGCAAAATGCTGATGGATCAGTACCGGCAAGGCTAAAAGGGATTAAGTCTGGCGATTTTTGATTTGCTAATCCTGTTTCAGTTCCTATTCCTAAAATTGTTGCCTTATGAGTTACGTTGAAATCCGGTTCCTTATCACTATCAATCATCACTGATTTTAGAGCATAATGTAAAGTTCCTGTTTGAACATTTGGATCTTTATCATAGTGAAATTCATCTATCCAGGCACCTATTTCCTTTACATGCTGATCATTATCCACATATTCCAAATTCCATCCTGTTAAAGCAGGAATAGCATATTTGTAAGGGACATGATTAATTGTGAATTTTTGTGTTCTTATTCCGCCTTGATATGCAATGTCTACATGCGTGCCTTGTTTAGGAAGAATTGAATACGGCGGTTGAACAATATTTAAATCTTTCCCGGCAAACCCGGATACTAATTCTCCGAATAAATAACTTCTTTTTGTATCATCATCTTTGAATATTGAATAAGTATCCCAGCTAACAAAACCTGAGTCAACACAGCCTGCCGAATCATTTTGAAAGGAGATACAATTTCAAATCTTTTATAATATTTTTTCCCTTGTTCAATATATTTTTCACTGTGGTCAAGGTTATAGCCTATCTGAAGAAGATGATGATCATTTCTGCAATCAAAGGAGAACCCAAATCCTCTCGGTAAAATTGCTACATTCCTATCAATGAAATCAGTGTTATGAAGAAAACTTGTGAATGAAGCTAAGGAGGTATATGCAAAAACATTTTCGGCTGAGTAATAATTTGCAGAGCGATGATCGTGTGAATCGCATGAACCATCTCGTTGATCAACTACTAAGTCAAGATTTTGACGATTCCAGGCAACGACAGTATAAAAATAACACCATTGATATGCGTCATCGAAGTTGTCATCAGAAAGAACACCTGCAGCCTGCCAGGTTAGAATTCTTCCTGCATTATCTGTTTTGTCAGCTAACTTGATATTGCTTATTGCAGTCCCAAAGCCTGCTACATGGTGATCATCGTGAAGATATTTTAAATGCCATCCGTTAAGAAATACCATAGCATCAGTGGCATATACAGGAATATCCTGCATTCCATTAACTCTAATAACATCCTGTGTTCCATTATTTTTTGATTCGGCACATCCAGACCCATGAAAAACAATTATAGTATTTGGATCTTCGAAAACCATTGTTTTAAGACTATCCGTTAATTCTTTTAACTTTTCTTTGCGAGTTAAATAACAAATTGAATCCATTTGCGGGGGGCAATATGAGCATGATTCTATAGATATATAAAGGATCGTAATTACAAGTGCTAATTTTGCTCTTAATAATAAATGCTTAATTTTTTTCATCTTTCTCTTCCTTATAAATTATTAAAAATAATTAGTTAACTACTGATAGCTCCATTTCAAAAATCACCTATAGTATTTACAGACATTACTTCTGTCTGATTTCTTAATCAATTAATTATTTAATATGGTCGGAATGAGATGATTTTATAGTGTTCAGTTTATAAAAGCTTGATTTCTAAACTTAAAATCGGATGACAAAATGAATTGTTTCAAACGTAAGAATTGAAAATTGAGAATGCTTGCCCTATTGTTACAAAAGTTTGAACTATAATCTCATGTGATCAGCAAACGCTTAAAATTGCAGGTTTTAAACGTTTTCGATCATTTAATTTCGGCTTTATGAAGAATTATTTGTTTTGAAATAGAGATTACTTTTTATCCGGATTGTTTTGGGAGGCATATTCTGACGGAGATTGATTAAAAAGTTCTCTAAAACTGCGGGTAAAATAGGAGAGACTGCCAAAGCCGACAGCATAAGCAATTTCAGTTACATTGCCACCTTTATTTTTTAATAATTGAGCAGCTCTTTCCAACCTATAACGCCTAATAAATTCTCCAGGAGCCTGATCGGTAATTGCTTTCATTTTTCGATGCAGTTGAGCTCTGCTTATTGCCAGAGCATTTTGTATTTCAGTCGCACCAAAATTTTCATTTGAAATATTTTCTTCAATTAGATTTTCAACCTTTTTAAGGAATTGTTCATCCATGCTGCTGATTTTTATATTTCGCGGCTGGAGAATAATTTCACGGCTGAATTTTTTACGTAATTCTTCTCTTTGATGAATTAAATTGTTAACTCTTACGTAAAGTTCTTTTCTGTCAAAAGGTTTAGTAAGATAATCATCGGCTCCAATTTCTAATCCCTCAATTTTATTTTCTTGCCCGGCTTTTGCAGTTAACATTATAACGGGGATGTGATTGGTGTATTCATCTTTCTTCAGCATGTTACACAAAGACATTCCATCCATTTTAGGCATCATAAGATCTGTAATTACTAAATCCGGGATTTCTTTTTTTGCTGTTTCGAATCCTTGCACTCCATTTGAAGCTTCAATTATTTGGTAATTATTTACTAATTCTTTTTTAATAAATCCTCTCATATCATTGTTGTCTTCTACAATTAATATAATCGGTTTCTCTGGTTTATCCTTTTCTTTAACTTCTGTTAATGATTTATCAACTGGTGTTTCTATAAGAAATGATTGAGGCTTGAATTCGGTTGGTTCAGATTCATCCATTGCTCCCGGGATTTCTTTAACAGGTATTTCAATAGTAAACTTAGAACCTAAGCCAGGCTTGCTTTCAACATCAATATTTCCACTCATCAATACAATTAATTCTTTTGTTAAGGAAAGGCCAATGCCTGTTCCTTCATATTCTCTTGTTAAAGAGTTATCAGATTGGAAAAAGCGATCAAAAACAAAAGGAAGATTTTCGGATGGAATTCCAATACCTGTATCTGATATTTCAATTTTTAGAAAATCATTATTGAAAAAAGTATTAAATGAAATCTCTCCGTTAATTGGAGTAAATTTAAAAGCATTCGATAAAAGGTTATAAATAATTTTTTCTAATTTATCCTGATCAAACATCGTCATTAGCTTGACTTCAGGAATATTAATATGATATTTTATACTTCTCTGATCTGCATAAGATGTAAACGCAGAACCAACCGCTCTTAAAAATCCAAATATATCTCCCTTATTAGGATTTAATTCTAAATTTTTTGCATCAAGCTTTGAAAGATCTAATAATTGATTAACCAATCGTAATAATCTGTTGGTATTATTACGAATCATTAATTTATCTTCTTGCGATATGTATTCATTTGAAGTTTCCAAAGCGCTATCAACGGGCCCTTTTATTAAAGTTAGAGGAGTTCTAAATTCATGGGAGATATTTGCAAAGAAACGTGCTTTTTGTTTATCAACTTCTTTTAATTGCTCTGCTTGTTCTGCAAGTTGTTTTGCTTGTGCAGATATTTGGCTTGTTCTTTCTTTAACAACTTTTTCAAGTGCTATTTTTTCTTTTTTAAAATGATTTACTCTCCACTTAATAATTACCGACACAAATCCCAAAAAGACTAATCCATATAAAATGAAAGACCACCAGCTTCTGTACCAGGGAGCTAAAATTATGAAAGCATATTTATCTTCATTGCCTATATACCCGTATATATTTTTTGCTCTGACATGAAAAATATAATTACCTTCTGAAAGGTTTGTATAATCACTTTGAGTCTCTCCCGACCAATCAGACCAACGTTTATCAAAGCCTTCAAGATAATATTGATATTGATTTAGCTTTTTCATCGTGATAACTTAAGGCAGAATATTGAAAGCGAAATTTATTATTATAAAAAGGTAATTTTTGTTCAAATATTTCATTGTTTGATGCAAACCTTATTCCGCCATACAATAGTGAATCGTTATTAAAAATAACTTTACTAATATGAGTGTTAAATATTGAATCTTGTTTCCCTTCAACATTTAAATCATGTTTTATTAACTCTCCTTTTCCACCATATATTATAAAATGATTGACTGCATCATATAAAAACCCTCCGCCTATGTTCTTTATTATGCTTTCTTCTTTTAAATCTTCTACTTTATAATTTCCATTATTAAGTTTCCAGGCAACTAAATTACCCACAGTATTTCCATCAGCTTTTTTATGAAACCATATATTCCCTTCATTATCAATTGAAGAAAGATGAAAATCCTTAGTTCGTAAACCAATTAAGTCATTAAATACTTTTTCAAGTATAAATTTATCTTCAGATTTATTATAAGAATATATATCGTTACTATAGCTTATGGAAGAAAAAATCACATTATCTTCAAAGGAAAATAATTGCCCAAGATCATTCGGAAGACCATTTTCAGTATTATATTTTTTTACTATAGGCTGCTTAAGATGTAATGCATCGTCTTTGTTTTGAAATGAAACTTTCCAAATGTAGTTTACATTAGTCTCTAACCATAAATTCCCATTAGGCATCTCAATAACATCGTATGTTGAACCATGAATTCCGGGAATGTTTTTTTCATTATTCCATTTGCCGTTTTTATAATAAATAGAACTTAACCCTAATGCAGAACCTATAAATATTCTGTTTGAATCTAATTTTGAACTTGTCATTGAATTAATTGCCAGATCATTTATTTGAATCAAAGTTTGCGATTCATCTGTTAAAAGAAATAACCCGGTATCTAAAGCAACTAACAATGAATTATTTTTTTGCAGCAAATACCAAACTCTTTGGTTTGCCCCTTCAATTGAATGAAATGTACCATTTGCAAAATAATATAAACCTTTATCAGTGCCGGCATAAATGGTATTATTAAATTTTATAATTTGCCAAACATTTTCTTTTGATTGAGGACTGATTGTAAACTTTGAAAAAGGTGAGGGATATTCAAGTTTAGCAATCCCGTCATTTAAAACAGCCCACAAAATATTTGTTCTATCTTCATAAAGTCCAAATACCATTAAAGAATTCAATACTCTTTCATCATTAAGTGTTAGAAGATGTTTTCCCTTTTTATTAATAATTACTAAACCAGCTTGCAATGTTCCGAAAGCAAATGTTGAATCTGAAAGCAAAGTACCGCAATAGATATTATTATCTTTTAAGTATTTATCATTTTCAGTTTTAAATTGGGAAATATTATTGCCGTCATATAAAAATAAACCATTCTTTAATGTAGCGAACAAGATATGATTTTTATCATAAGGCAGAGCAACAAAAACATCTAAGTTTTTAAAATATTCTCCATTATTTATTAACTTCATTTCCCCATTGATAGGCTGCATTAATCCTTTATTTTTAACACTTATATATATATTATCATTCGCCTCTGTTGCCCAAAAGAATCTATTTTCACCGGCTTTCCATACTTTTAATTCCTTTCCATCCCATAACATCAGCTCTTCATTAGTTTGAAAATAAACTCCTTTTGAAGTACAGAAAACATTTCTACATGCTGAAAAATCTTTATCATCTTCATTTAATTGCGGTGCCAAAGAAACATAGTATAATCTGCCATACTGATCCGCATCAAGATAACCTATCTCACTTTCTGCGCCTACATAAATCCTATTATTTTTATCAATTGCCAAAGCAAAAACCGCTGCTTCGTTGGGCAGGGTTATAAGATTCCACATTGTTCCATCATAGGTTAATATTCCATTACCATTTCCAAAATACATAACCCCTGTGCTATCTTGAACAGCGGCCCAGTTTTGCGAATACGCATTGTAAACATCCGTACTGTAATATGTAATTTTTGGATAACCGGTTTTCAATAGTTTGATTAATGTTTGAGGAAGAAAATTGAGCGCTGGTTTGATTTACGAAAAGAAAATTAAAAAATAACAAAGCATACATTAGTATATTGAATGAATTCAATAAAAAAAGCCTAATAGTATTTTTAGCATTTTTCTTCAAATTAATTCTACCAGGAATAATTGGGGGAAGTTAGAGTAATGGAAATTATATGATTGGATTTAAAAAAGCAAAAGAAGATACTTCCTTTTTTTGCATTTCAAATTTCAATTGATGAGGACAAATATACAAACCCAATTTCTTTGAGAAATTGGGTTTGTTAAAAAAAAGATAATTAACTGAAGTTACGCAAATGAATGTCCTGGTCATATTGAACGAAGTGAAATATCTCTAAGAATTCAAAATCGTAATCTTGAGATTCTTCGCTCCGCTCAGAATGACCTATCGCTTAATTTCAAATATTAATTAGCTGCTAAACCAGCACCACCAGCCGGCAAACCAGATACTGTTTGTATCGGATAAAGATTTCCATGGCCATTATTAATTCTAAAAACACTAATTGTCTGATTGCCCGCATTCAAGCAATATAAATATTGTGAGTTATTACTAATTGCCATATCAATTGGTTTTGAACCATCTCCGGTTGAACCTGTATTTCCGCCGTCATTAAATAAAACTATACTTCCGTCATGTTTAATTTTATAGCCGGAAATATTAGCCTGTTCCGGTATTTGATGTATAAGCAAATTTCCATTTTTAGTTATAACCACCCAGCATGGAGCAGTTTGAGTATTTGCAACTGGCCCGGTAATTAAATCCACACCGCTTGCACTTACATTATATGAAGACATAGCGCCTGCACCAGCACCACCGCCAAAAGCATCTGATACAATTAATCTTCCTCTTCTATCAAATTCGAAACCAAATGGAGTGTCGCCTGCAGATGCGGTTACAGTCGGCCCATTTGCAATTCCATTGTACCCAACTGAATATGAGCTAATTACATTTGTAGCTTTTTCTGTTACAACTAAAACGTTTCCCCATGGATTAAATTCAATTTGTGCAGGAGCTGATGCCCCAGTGCTTAATGGTCTTGTTGAACCCGAAATTTCTGATAAAGTCCCATCGTGAGAAATTTTAAACCCTGTGATATTACCTGAGCCACCGGAATTTAAAACATAAAGCAGTCTGCCATGAACTAGTTAAACTGATTGGAGTTGTTCCGCCCGAAGGCTTTTTATCAACTAAAGACAATCCGTGTTTGGTTATTGATAAAACAGATATATCATTGCTGCCTGCATTTACTGCAAATATAAATCTTCCTGCATTAACAACTGCACCCTGTGAACCTAATCCTGCACCAGTTCCGGTTCCGCCGGTTGAATACGAACCTGAAAAGCTTAATCTTCCGTTATGCGACCTGGAATAAACCATTACTTCATTTCCTGCTGCAGCATTTGATAAAGTGTAAACAGCAAAGTAATTTCCGAAAAGTCCGTCATCATCACCATGCTTTGCCAAAGCGTCTGCCTGGTCGGAATTAACAGGACTGTCGATTGAACTCATGTCATTCTTTTGACAGCCGAAGAACGAAGCTAATACAATCAAGAAAAGAAATGGGAAAATTTGTTTTGCACTCATAACACCTGCTCCTTTTTATTATTACACATAATTTATTTGGGATGGCAAAATGCAGGCAGGATGTCACAATTCTATCACGAAGGTTTAAAATTTTTAACGAGGAATAGATTTATAACACATTCGCTCAACGCCACATTTACATCTATCAAAGTTGGTAAGATATTAATTATTAGATAAATTTACGCAAGTTGACAGCCATTATGGGTAAACCGTTGAAACGGTTGTATATCCTATTTTTTAAGCTATCACCGGGATGTGAATAGGACATGCACTGAAAAATAACATTCTTAATTTACATATATTTAATTATTCTATTTTAACAACTTAAATGGTCAATTTGAAAAAAACATTATTAGTAATCGGTGGAGGTGCTGCGGGATTTTTTGGAGCAATAAATTATGCAGATAAAAATCCGGATGATGAAGTTATAATTCTTGAAAAATCAAACAAGCTTTTAAGCAAGGTTAAAATATCAGGCGGCGGAAGATGCAATGTTACTAATTCAATCAGCAATCCAATTGAACTATCAAAATTTTATCCTAGAGGAGAAAAAGAATTAATCGGGCCTTTTAATAAATTCACTACAACTGATACAATAAAATGGTTTGAAAACAGAGGAGTAAAATTAAAAACAGAAGAAGACGGAAGAGTTTTCCCAATCACAGATGACTCGCAAACCATAATTGATTGCTTTTTGAATGAAGCAAAAAAACACAACATTAAAGTTTTGACTAAGAAAAATGTTGAAATGATAAATCAATCAACAGCTAAAAATTGGAAAGTAAGTTGTTCTGATAATACAGAATATGAAGCAGATAATTTATTAATTACTACAGGAAGCAGTGAACAAATCTGGAATATCTTAAACCAGCTTGGACATGAAATAATAAAACCGGTTCCTTCTTTATTCACTTTTAACATTAAAGATGAACGGCTTAAAGATATTCCGGGTATTTCAGTTCAGAATGTTGAAATAAAAATTACTGATACAAATTATAAATCATCCGGCCCATTGTTAATTACACATTGGGGACTAAGCGGCCCAGCTATATTAAAACTTTCTGCTTTTGCCGCACGTGAATTAAGTTCGATGAATTACAACTTTGAAATTGAAATTAATTTTATTCCGAAATTCAGCTTAAGCAAATTAGTTAGTGAATTAAAAAATGTTAAACTATCGTCATCTAAAAAAATTATTTCTACTTATCCTTTGTTTAATATTCCTTTAAGACTTTGGGAAAGAATTACTGCTGCTTCAGGAATCTCATCAACCTTAAAATGGAATGATATTTCTAATCCATTATTAAACAATCTTGCAAAAGAATTAGCACAAGCAAAATTTAAGGTGACGGGCAAAAGCACATTCAAAGAAGAGTTTGTAACCAGCGGCGGAGTATCATTAAAAGAAGTTGATTTTAAAACTATGCAAAGTAAAATTTTGCCCAATATATATTTTGCGGGAGAAGTTTTAAATATCGATGCTTTAACGGGTGGCTTTAACTTTCAGTCTGCATGGACGACAAGCTGGATGGCTGCTAATTCAATGAAATAAAAGATAATTTTAACAAACCCGGTTTCTTTGAGAAACCGGGTTTGTATTTTACTACTCAAGCGGAATTTTATTCTTATTTTCAGCCAACCATTGATCAAAGTTTTTCAGTTCAGGATTGATTGATTTTGATCTTTTAATATCACGCATTTCAAGATGGTCTTTTTGAAAATCTCTATGGAACTGGAACATGTTTCCTATATCTTCTGCACCTGGAAATCCAAAACTGCGAAACACTTCAGGCGGAACAGCATTGTATTTTATTTCCTTTCCTAGGGCTGTAGATAATTTTTCTGCCATTTCATACCGGATAAGTGATCACCGGCAATTCCTAGAGTTTTCCCAATATACTTATTACCGGCTTTAAAAATTCCGTAAGCACATTTTCCAATATCATCTGCAGCAATACCTGCCAGCTTTTTATCATCCATGGGGAATGTAATTGCAAGTTTGCCGTCCGGCCCCTTCTTGGGACCCATTCCAAAGTAAATAAGGTTATCCCAGTAAAAAGATGCCAACATAAAAGTTACCGGTACGCCTGCTTCATTAAAATATTTATCCGATTCTCCTTTGCCGTCAAAGTGAGGAACTTTATATTTTTCCATCAACGTCGGCATTCTATCATCACTTAAAGGAACCCAGTTACGGGTGTCTTCAAGAGTTGACCAAATGACATGAGAAACACCATCTGCTTTTGCAGCTTCAGCCATATTTTTTACTTGCTGGTTTTCTTTTTCCGGAGAATAATGTTCCCAGTAATTAGTAACACAATAAGCGCCGTATGCACCTTTGAATGCTTTCTTTAAGCTTTCAACATCATCAAGATCGGCTTCTACAACTTCAACACCTTTACTTGACAATGCTTTTGCTTTATCTGAATTAGCGTTGCGGGTAATTGCGCGTGGAATAAATTCCCCGCCCGAATCTTTTAAAATAGCATTTACTAACCCTCCCCCCTGAGCACCTGTTGCACCTGTAACGGCAATAATTTTTTTGTCAGCCATAATAAATATCCTTTCTTAAATTCATAGAGCATTGGCTCAATTGAATTTTAATAATTAAAAATTGAGAGAGTTAAAATGAATTGGAAATTTAATTCCAAGATAGTAAAAAGTTATTACAATTAATTAGCGCATTTGTTCTATTGTGATAGACCGCCCTTAAGGATGATATTGTCCCCACAAATTTTTTAAAGAAACCAAACTTTTATAAAGGAATAAATTAATTGAAATTATTAATTAAACTCTTTGCCTTGTTATTATTAATCAGCATAAGCAGTGCATTTGCCCAATCAGAAAGCGAATCATTTTCTATTGGAAAAATTATTACTATAAATTCAAAAGTCTTAAACCAGGAAAGACAAATTATAGTTAATCTTCCAGATGAATATAATTCAACCAACGAACGATACCCGGTTTTATATGTGCTTAACAGCGAGCAGAATTTTAAGCATGCTGTGGGAACGGAATCTTATCTTGCAGAAACTCAAATAATTCCCAAACACATTGTTGTAGGAATCGATATAAAAAATATTAATCTTGATTTAAACGAAATTGACCATTCGGCAGCAGACAAATTTCTCTCATTCATAAAAGATGAACTGCAAGAATATATTAATGCAAATTACAGAACACAGCCATTTAATATTTTATTCAGCCATTCAATTACAGGCGCATTTACATTTTATGCTTTATTAAAGCAGCCGGAAATTTTCAATTCTTTTATTATTTCCAGCCCATACGACAAAGATAAATTTGATTATCTTTCCTCGCTTGCAGAAGAAGCCCTTCCCTCAAAATATGAACATCCTAAATTTCTTCTTATTATGGTCGGCAATGACCCTTACTTTTCCGAATCCATAAGCAAGCTGACTGAAGTAATAAATAAAAAAGCCGGGGAAAATTTGTTATGGTATTATACAATGCTGGATAATGAATCTTATTCTTACAGTGCATTAATAACTTTGTACAACGGATTGCAGTTTACTTACGGTGATTATAAAGTTCCGTCCACAATGTCTGCCGCGGGCAACTTAGACACACTTAAAGCTTACTTTAAAAAGCTGAGCCTGGATTACGGTTATGATTTGAAAATCCCCGAAAGATTGTTAACTGAATTTGGATTTCAAGTGCTGAATGCAAAAAGACTGAATGATGCAATAGATGTTTTTAAATATGAAGCTGAAGCGTTTCCAAATTCTCCTGCGGGTTACGGCTATTTGGGGCTTGCCTTTGAACAAAATAATAATTTAGCAGAAGCAGAAAAAAATTACAGCATTGCTTATAAAAAAAGTGTTGAACAGAATTCCACTATTATTGAATATTACAAAAGCCGGCTTGAGGAAATTAAGATGAAGTCTGGGAAATAATTCAAATATGCCTATAATAAAGTTAGAATCTGTGAAGAAGATTTTTCTATTGAGCAAGGCGGAATCAGTTCTGAGTGTGAAATTAAAGGCCGCATAACCTGTAAATCAACCTGATCATTTTGCTAGATTTAATGTGAATTACTAATACAGCTTAAAAGTCAATTCAAGCCTTAGCTAAAGTGAAGTATTATAAAAAGAAAAGTTAAATCATACCTTTTGCAAATATTACTTCGGCTGCCCAAAATATAATAATCAATTAAATAGAGGATGAAAACTCACCTTTTTATTATATTTACAAAAGCTAACAATCTTTTATTGAACAAATACCCGGACGTATTATGAAAAAATTATTTTACTTTCTTTTAATTTGTTCGTTATCTGTATTGGTTTCTTGCAGTGGAAAAGATTCTAATCCTGTATTGACCATTGAAGGCGGACAGGTAATTGGGGAGCAGACTCCAACAAAAGGAATTATTGCATATAAGGGAATTCCTTTTGCAGCACCTCCGGTAGGCAATTTACGCTGGAAGGAACCGCAGCCAGTTGTGCCCTGGAAAGGAATTAAAACAGCAGATAAATATGGTGCTGCTTCTGAACAGGTAACATGGGATCCCAACAGCTTTTACGGCAAAGAATGGCGGGCAAGTGGTTCGGCTCCATTCAGCGAAGACTGTCTTTATTTAAATGTATGGACTCCCGCAGCAGGCCAAACGGATAAGAAACTTCCAGTAGCTATGTGGATACACGGCGGCGGTTACCGTGAAGGTTTTGCTTTTGAACCGGAAATGGACGGCGGAGAGGATTGGGCTTCACGAGGTGTAATTTTAGTATCGGTAACTT
>CAVVCO010000031.1:0-118006 GCA_963746735.1 uncultured Ignavibacteriales bacterium | reverse complement strand
ACCATAATAATTTTTATTCATTATTGAAAAAGGATTTAACATCTCAAAATGTTATTTCAATAAGTGAAAATGAAAATTTACCCGCTGATATAACTTCTCCATTCATGTTTGATAATGAAAACAATCTTTGGATTGGAACCTGGACAAATGGTGTTTTAAAAAATTCAGACATTAATTTTTTAAAATTTCTATATCCTTCCAAAACGGATGAAGGCAACAACATTGCTATAGATGAATACGGGAATATATGGACTGGTGGAAACAAAGGAATCTGGGAATATTATAAAGACGTAACCAATATGTGGAGAAAACAATTTCACCCGATTCATTCAAATGAAAGAATTAAAAACGTTTATGTCGCAATGATTGACCGCTTTAACCATTTATGGCTGAATTTAGATTATAAAGAAAGAAAAGTTTTTTCAATTATAAATCATAACGGTTTTTCAAGCCGGATAAATCCGGTATTGCCTGAAATTAATAACCTGCTTAAAAACAAATTAATTCTGGCGAATTATATTGATGCTAAAAATAGATTGTGGTGCAGTGTTGCTCAACTCGGAGTAGAATTAATCGATTTAAAAACTGAAAAACTATTAAAACGTTATACAGAAAAAGACGGGATGCCAGGGCAAAACATCAAAGCAATTTTTGAAGATTCAAAAGGAAAAATGTGGATTGGGGGCTGGCAGGAAGGGATTACAATATTATCTAATGATGTTATTCCAACCTTCAAAAATAAATTAACTACCGCAAACGGCTTAACAGATAATATGATACGGTCTATTTTTGAAGATAGTGATGAAAACATTTGGGTTGGTACACGCCATCATGGTGTGATGCTTTTTCGAAACAATAAAATCTATACCGTCTCTTTAATAGATGGTTTGTTAAGCAATACAATCTGGAGTATAAATGCCGGCCCCAATGACGAAATTTGGCTAGGGACTGATGTTGGAGTTGAAAGAATTGATCGGCATAAATTAAATGTACTTCCAACGAATAGAAATTTTCTTAACGGGGAGTGTACTGCAATTTTTAATTTCAAAAATGACTTCTGGGGATGCCTAACGACGGACGGCTTTATTATTTATAAACCTGAAAAATCGAAAAGAAATATTCCAGCTCCGACAATTGAAATAACAAAGACAACTGTAAATGGTTCGCAATATTTATTAGGCAAAAACAATGAATTGTCTTATAATCAAAATAACATAACAATAGAATTTACCGGTTTGTCATTTAAAGATGAAAAATCTACAAGATATCAATTTAGACTGCTTGGCGCAGATACCAATTGGACAACCCCTCATTATCAACGGGCAGTTTCATTTGCCTCAATTAGTCCGGGTAATTATACTTTTCAAGTCAGAGCTATAACTTTCGACGGCATTATTAGCAAAATTCCTGCTTCTCTGTCCTTTGTAATTGATCATCCGTTCTGGCTGCAATGGTGGTTTATAACAATCTCGCTTTTGATTCTTTCTATCCTTTTATTTTTAGGATACCGATACAGGATAAAACAATTAGTAAAACTTGAACATCTCAGACAAAGGATAGCCAGCGATTTGCATGATGATGTCGGCACTAATCTCAGCAGTATTTTGCTTACTAGCCGGCTTATGGAAAAACAATTTGATAAAAATGGCGAAGGAAAAGAATATCTTCAGCAACTAAGTTTAATTGCTTCTAAAACACAGGAAAATTTAAAAGAAACCGTATGGCTGTTAAACCCAATTAACGATTCATCAGCCGACCTTATTTTGAGATTAAAGAGTATTGCTTCACAAATTTTGCTGAATATTAATTTTAGGTTTATCACTGAAGAAAATGTTCTACCTGAAAAATTATCTCTTGAAGTGAAAAGAAATATCGTTCTAATTTTTAAAGAAATATTACAAAATGTGATTAAACATTCCTATGCTCAATTAGTTGTAATTGAACTTAAAAAAAATAAAGAGCTTTTTATAATGAAAGTTATGGACGATGGGAAGGGCTTTAATATCTCAGAAGCAACTAAAGGGAATGGTTTAACTAATTTAAAATCCAGAGCAAAATCACTTTCAGGAGATTTAGACATAATAAGCGAATTAGGTAATGGAACACAGGTAATACTTTCTTTAAATACTACGCAAATGCGTACTATTAAAAATTAAGCTGTTATAATATATTCTGACTTAAATATATAATGGAGAAATGTAATCGCCGGCAAACTTGAAATATGGTTGGTTGAAGATAACAAAGACTTCAGAGAAAAATTTGCAAGCTTAATTAATTTTAGTGAAGAATTTTTCTGTGAATATAGTTTTCAATCAGTAGAATCCGTTTTAAAGAAGATTGAAATTGATGATCCTCCCGATCTTATTTTAATGGATATTGGTTTGCCCGGGATGAACGGCCTAGAAGGAATAAAATTAATTCATCATATTGTGCCGGATGTAAAATTTGTAATGCTGACAGTTTTTGAAGACGCAGATAATATAATTCAAGCTATAAGCAATGGGGCTTCAGGTTATTTATTAAAAGATTCTCCAATTGATAATATAATTGAATCTTTAAAATCTATATTAAATGGCGGAGCACCGATTAATCCACAAATAGCTAAAAAGATTCTTGACTTGTTTGCTAAAGAACATTCACAATCTGATTACGGACTAACTCCAAGAGAAAAAGAAGTTCTTGGCTTTTTAGTAGATGGCTTGCCAAAAAAACAAATTGCTGATAAAATGGAAATATCATTCCACACAGTTGATAAACATTTACGAAATATCTATTCCAAATTACAGACACCCACGCGCAGCCTTACAGTAGCAAAGGCAATCAAAGAAAATCTTTTCCGGTCTTAGCCAGTTAATAAGCCCAAGCTCTCTGAGTAATTGAGTTTATAAAGAATGCAAAAGTTAAAAGAACTTCCGGTACGCAAATGCGTACTGTTAAATTTAAATTTTACTTTGTAAACTTCTCAAAGAAATACCTGCCCTTATAAAAAGACCAAACATTAAATACATATTAATCGTAGAGAATAGACTTAAACATTTTAGCTTACTATTTAATCATGTAAGAATATTCGGAGATTTAAAGTGAAAAATAAAAATATTTCTTTCGCGGTATTAAACAGAGCTTTTAATAGTTCCTTATCAAATAAAATATTTTTGTTTTTAGTATTTATTGCGCTTCCTTTATCTGCTCAAACATATCAAGTATCATGGTTTTCTTTTTCAAATGGATTTGCGGATGCAACTCAACAAAATACTTCTTTACGATCAATAATTGGCAATCCATTTGTCGGAAGCGGTTTTAGTGAAGGAAGCAGCATTTCCAGTGGATTTTTTTCAAACCCTGATGCAACAGGAATATTAACCAGCACTGATGGAGAAACTAATTCTTCTATTCCAAGTTCATTCGAATTGAAACAGAACTATCCCAATCCATTTAATCCTTCTACTAATATAAAATTTTCATTGCCCGAACAAAGCAATGTTAAAATTGTAATTTATGATTTACTAGGAAGAATAGTAAAAACTATAGTAGATGATAGTCGACCGGCAGGCAGCTTTAATATAATGTGGAATGGAAAAAATGAAAATAATTATGCCGTCAGCAGCGGGATTTACTTTTATAGCTTAAATGCGGTTGGTGCGGATAATAATAAATTCACAAGCTTTAAGAAAATGATTCTGCTAAAATAAAATTGAAAAAAAATTAACACACTTAATTTATAATTAGAGGAAAATATGAAACTGCTTTTTATATCATCGCTGATTATTCTTTCCATTTCCATTTCCGTATTCTCTCAAATCCCCAAGGTGATTTCTTATCAAGGAATATTATCTGATGCATCTGGAAACCCAAAACCCAATGGAAATTATTCAATTACTTTTAGTCTATATGATGTTTTAAGCGGTGGCAGCGCATTGTGGAGTGAAACCAAAACCATCTCTATTAAAAAAGGCCTCTTTTCAACTTTATTGGGAGATGAAACACCTTTCAATTCAAACTTAAAATTTGACAAACAATACTTTCTGGGAATCAAAATAGAAAGTGAAGCTGAATTATCACCTAGACTAGTTCTTTCGTCGGTCAGCTACAGCATTTCTTCAGTTAACGCCGATACTGCGAATTATGCTAAGCAATTTAAAATTAATAACGGACAGGTTGTTAGAAGTCTAAACGGATTAAAAGATAATATCATTTTAAAAGGTTCTGGCGGAGCTGCTGTTACATCAAATGGAGATACGATTTCAATCGCTGCATCAGGAGGAGGGAGCGGCGGCGGCATAAGTGCTATTCAAAATACTGATAACACTTTAAGTATTTCTAATCCCACTGGGTCAACCACAACTATTAATCTTCATTCCCCGTTTATCATAAATAGTAAGGTTGGCATTGGAGTAAATTCGCCTGCTAGTTCACTGGACGTAAGCGGCGGAGGTGGTAATAATGCTGATGTTGGAATTCATGGATCAAGCAATGACAATTATGGAATATATGGGACAAGCAATAAAAGCTATGGATTATTTGGAGAAAGTGCTCATTCATTCGGTGTATACGCAAGAACTTATGATGAAACAAATTATGCTTTTCTTTCCGGTAATGGAGCCGGTAATAAAAATTACTGCGGTTTGTCTTCAGGAAACTATGCAATCTTTGCTAATGGCCCGGCAGCATTAAGTACCGTTGGCATAGGTGCTGAACCCGATCCTGGAAATGCCGGTGTAAAGTTAAACATTAATGGAGGTGGTGGTATTGGCTTACATGTGGTTGGCAATGGTTCGCCTGGCAGTTATGCAATGTATACAGAAGGGCCATCTTATTTTAATGGAACAATTGGCGTTGGTGTTTTATCTCCCGCAAGTCAGCTTGATGTAAACGGCGGCTCTAATATTGGTATACATGGATCAAGCAATAGTGATTACGGAATGTATGGCACAAGCAATAGCTGGATAGGAGTCTTTGGAGAGAGCGGTAGTTCATATGGCGTTATTGGCCGCACATATAATCCTGATAATTACGGGGTCTTTGCAGAAAATAAAGGAAATTCCTCAAATATTATTTGTGGGCTTGCATCAGGTTCGTATGGATTATATACAAACTCTCCAATAGCGGCATCGGATTTAAATTTAACTTATAACCTTTCAGTAAACGGAGAGACTTATTTGCATAATCTACATGTAAGCGGCAGCAAAGATTTTATGTATTGATCATCCCATGGATCCTGCAAATAAATATCTAGTCCATTCCTGCATCGAAAGCCCCGACCGTATGAATATTTATAATGGCAATGTAATTACAGATGGAGCTGGTTCTGCAATAGTTAATCTTCCCGCATATTTCCAAACTTTAAATATTGATTACCGTTATCAGCTAACTGTAATTGGACAATTTGCACAGGCTATTGTAGAAAATGAAATCTCAAATAATCAATTTACAATTAAGACAGATAAACCAAATGTAAAAGTATCATGGCAAGTAACTGGAATTAGAAATGATGCTTATGCAAAAACCAACCCAATGGTAGTTGAAAAAGAAAAGCCTGCTAACGAGCGTGGAAAATATTTGGAACCTGAATTATATGGACAGCCAAAAGAAAAAGGTATTCATTATGTCAAACCAGTTGAGTTTTCTGATTCAAATAAAGATAAAGTTAAATGAAATAAATAAAAATATTCAGTCATTAGCGATAAATTTTGAGCTTGTGAATAATCAATCAGGATTAATTAATTATTGCTGGTCAAATTTGGAAAACAAATGGAAATTCTTTTTGATGAAATCATCTATTTCGAGCTATCAATAATTAAATATCGTTGTATGCTTCAAATCTTTCAAGCGGGATTTACCTTTATAGACTATCAACAGAAAATTTTTCTCAAACTAAAAAATTAATTTTTATGAAGTAATTTTTTGTTATCCTAAAACAGAAAAATATTATTTACTTAATTCTTACCATAGTAGAGACGCATCGCGACCTTGCCTGCCGGCAGGCAGGTGCGTCTCTACAATAGTATGATTGCTTACATCACAAAAAAGTTTTATTAAAAAAAATTAATTTGACATATCCGCACATAAAAATTAATTTGTTTTTATTCTTACCGCATGCCTTTAACCGCGGGTGTGCATTATACATGACCAGAAAATAACGACTAAATAATTTTATAATAACTCTAATAAACGATCAGGAGCTTTAATGAAAAATTTACCTTTTTCTTTTTCATTTGTATTTATTCATTCCATTAAAAATTCCGGGGATGGCGCAATAAAACACATCTGCGTCGGCTATTAAATTGAAAATGATTTTATTCAAACAACATTTCATAAAATTTTGATAACAAACTTATTAGGAAACCAAAGACTATGAAAAGAATTTTTATATTATTTACTTTTTTAGGATTATTTACAGCTCAACTATTATTTGCACAGTGGATGCAGACAAAAGGCCCGTTTGGCGGCAGAGCGACTAATGTTTATGACAACGGCACTACTGTGTTTGCAAATATCTCGGGAAGCGGAATTTACAAATCATCAGATAATGGAGCTTCATGGTCTACAAATTGATGGCTTCGACTTTTTAAGAGATTGCAGAACTCTTGCCGGAAAGGGAAATGAATTATTTGTTTTTAATAGATCAAGTGAAATCTATCATTCTACAAATAGCGGTGATTCATGGAATAAGATTACCGATACCACCATCGCAAATAAGTATGTTTATTTTTTATCTATCGCCGGGCAAAATATTTATGCCCCGTCTCCAGACGGACTTTATCGCTCAACAGATGATGGTGCTTCCTGGGAAATTTTAAACGATTCTTTAATTACGGGAACAATTAATTTTATTAAATCCGACAGCTCTTTTTTGTTTGCAGGGAATTCAACAGGGCAATTATTTCGGTCGTCTGATAATGGTGATTCATGGGAATTATTAAAAAACGGCTCTAATGAATTAACAACTTCTTCAATAACGTTCGATGGCTCCAAATTAATTGCAGCAAATTCAAGCTTTACTACAAGCATTTATATATCAACAAATTTTGGCGATACATGGACTCAAAGAGACGGCAGTGGAGGGGAGAATAGCTCCTTTTATGATTTATATTTTTTAAACGGAAATTTGATTGGGCGTTTTTATGATAACACATTTTATATTTCTACGGATGAAGGAAATTCCTGGTCTGAAATTCAGGTAGATACTACTATGAATTTTTTCCAGGATATTGAGGGAAGCGGATCAAATGTTTTTATAGCTACTTACGGCAACGGAATTTACCGTTCAACGGATGGTGGTTTTACCTGGTCATTATCTAATAAAGGAATAATAGGAAGCAGAATTAATGCACTTGTAACAAAAAACAATGATGTCCTTGCCGCAACAGAAGGAGGTGTTTATAAATCTACCGATGATGGGGATTCATGGCAAAGATATAATGATGGAATAGATTTGAGTGAAATTATTAATATTCAAATCTTTAATAATAATTATTATGCTGTTGTAAAAGACGGCATTTATAAATTAGACGCAGTTAATAATAAATGGGTAAAAAAATATTATGTACCAAATACTTCTTTCACTGCAATATCGATAACTGATTCCGCAATTTATGCTGGCCTTGAATATTCGGGAATATTAAAATCTACAGATAATGGAAGTACATGGGATACGGTGAATAATGGCTTGAGCACGAGTCCAGGACATTATCCGGGCATAAGATCATTAGCAGTTTTAGGAAATTTTGTTTATGCAGGAACAAATGTAAACGGTGCTTACCGCTCCACCAACGGTGGTGCAAGCTGGTCTCAGTTCAACAACGGATTTTCCAGCCCTATAACTTACGGAATGATGTCCAAAGATTCTTCGGTTTACCTGGCAACAAATGATGGGTTTTACAAAACCGGAATAAACGACAGCAGCTGGAATCAACTTAATAACTCTTATGCATACTCATTTTTCTTTTATAACGGAGGAATTTTTATTGGCCAATACAATCAGATACTAAAATCTTATGATGGAGGACAAAACTGGGAAAGCGTAAGTGACGGATATAATTCAAGAGATATTTATAGCTTAGCCGTTAATGATAATTATATGTTTGCTGCTTCCGCAGACGGCGGCGTATGGAAGCGGCCGCTTTCTGAAGTTATAACTTCTGTGAATAATTCTGTTTCACTACCGGAACATTTTTCTCTTGAGCAAAATTATCCCAACCCGTTTAACCCAACTACTAAAATAAAATATTCTATTCCTTCCTGTAGAGACGGGGCATGCCCCGTCTGTACAATTGCAGTTTATGACATCCTTGGGAGGGAAGTAGCAACTCTTGTAAACAAAGAAGCAACAACCGGGAAATTATGAAGTTGAGTTTAATGCTTCAAATCTTTCAAGCGGAGTTTATTTGTATGAACTAAAAACAGATAATTTTGTTCAAACAAGAAAGATGATTTTGCTTAAATAGCGAATGAGGTAAATATAAAATTGCTTCGGCAGAACAATAAAATAGAATTTAATCAATTAACTATTGAGTTGTTCTGTCGAATTATAACTCTAAAAATACTTTCCGTTAACCGGAGATTTTAATATTTTCCATCCATATCCTCTTCTGCAAAAAATAGTTTTCAATAAATGAATTTAAAATGAAAAATGAGCCTTTTGAAATAGGACATCAGGCATTATCCATTGGCGAATGGGAAAAAGCAAGAGTATGCCTGGAAGAAGCTCTTAAAATAGATGCTTCTCCAAAAGTGTTTGAAGAGCTTGCCTGGGCTTGCTGGTGGTTAAATGATGCCGCTGGTGTTTTTGATTACCGCGCTAAGGCTCACAATTTATTTTTAGAAAACGATAACAAACTAGGCGCTGCAAGAAATGCTTGCTGGATAGGCATTGATTATATTGAATTCAAAGGTGAGTTTGCAATTGCCAGCGGCTGGTTTAAAAGAGCGGAAAGCCTGCTTGAAGGATTGCCCGAATCGTGGGAACATAGTTTAATGAAAATTTTGAAAGCAAGATGGGCATTTCAAGTAGATAAGAATATTGAACTGGCATTTCAGCTTTTAGATGAAGCGTTGACAATAAGTAAAGTCGCACAACTATATTAGACGGGGAATTACTGGCAGAAGCATTGAAAGGATTTATTTTAGTTGATTGAAGGAAACATCTACTGAAGGTATGCCGCTTTTAGATGAAGCAACCTTACTGGCTACAACCTCTGAAAAAACAGATATTAAATATTACAACTGTTGCCTGCTGCTTTTTGATAGATGCCTGTGAACGAGTCCGCGATTATGAAAGAGCCAGTCAATGGTGCAACAACGTAAAAGAGATTTGCAAAAAGTGGAGATTTAAAGCCATGTTTGCAAATTGTAAGATGAAATATGCCGGAGTTTTAATCTTACAAGGAAAATGGAATGAAGCTGAGGAAGAATTATTCGCAGCTATCTCAGAATTAAAAGAATTCAGGCCGGCACAAATTACTGCATGCACCATTAGGCTAGCGGATTTAAAGAGAAGACAAGGAAAATGGAATGAAGCTGAAAAATTATTGAACGAAGTTAACTCCCATCCGCTTAAACCTTTATACCTTTCAGCACTTTATTTATGACAAAGGTGATTATGAGAATGCCCGGAATATGGCCGAAACATATTTACGCAGAATATTAGTAAAAGAAAAAGCTGAAAGAACGGTTGGTGTTGAATTGCTTATAAAGATCTACATTCATTTGGGAAAATTAGAGGAAGTTCAAGAATTATTAAATGAATTAAAAGATATATCCACTAATGTTAATACTTTACCTATAAAAGCTGCTTATTTAAGTGCTGAAGGAAATATGCTTTTTGCTTTAAAAGAGTATAAAATAGCAAGTCAAAATTTAGAAGATGCAATTGATATTTTTGATAAAATAAAACTACCCTTTGAATCTTCTAGAAATAGAATGATTCTTTCGGAAGTATTAATTAAACTTGACCGGCCTGCACAGGCAGAAGGAGAATTAAACTTGGCTGCAGCTAAATTTAAAGAACTTGGTGCCGAAAAAGATTTTGAAAAAGCGAAATATACACTGAAAAATTTATACAAAGATAACTTAATTGATTCATCAAAAAACAAATATGAATTTACAGGCAGAGAATTAGAAATTTTACGACTAATTTCAGAAGGAAAGAACAATGAAGAAATAGCAGAAAAACTTTTTTTAAGCATCCGCACAGTTGAAAAACATCTTACCAATATCTACAGCAAATTGGGTATTTCCGGAAAATCCGCCCGAGCCTTCGCCGCTTCTTATGCAATTAAAAATAAGTTAATACTTACTTAACCGGACTAATATTAACAATATCCTTACTAATAGTATTAAAAAATTCTGCTAACCGCCCCATTGTTTCCGTGTTTATTGAGCAATAAACATTCTTCCCTTTTTTAAGTGTATTTATCAAACCGGTGTGCTTTACTTCCTTCAAATGATACGAAACTGTTGAAATTGGCATATTCAATTGTTTTGCAATTTCGCCTACGCTGCAGCAGCTTTCTGACAAACTGGCATTTTGAGGATCTGAACAAGTGAGCTGCTTGTCTCTAATAATTTTTAGAATGGTAATTCTTGTTTCACCTGAAAGAGATGAAAAAGTCCGGGCCAAATTTTCAAAAGGTTGTTTTTTCATAAGATTTAATTTTTATATTTCCAAGACTATGGAAATGTAATTATCAAAAACTAAATTATCAAATACTGTTTGTAAAATTTATCCTGGTTGTAACAAAGAGCTTTAGAATGTAAAACCATTTCGCTGACGAATTGTCCTATTAACAAATACGTAATGAAAATTATTTAATTACGTAGTACCTCTGATTTATTAGCTGTCTTTCCCTTCTATTTTGCCAACTAAAAATAGGAGGTTAAAATGAAATCTAATGAAGTAGAAAAATTCAAAGTAATTGTTATTGGAGCGGGACAAGCAGGATTATCTGTAGGATATTTTTTAAAGAAAAAGAATCTTCCTTTTGTAATTCTTGATGCTGGTAAACGGGTTGGTGATTCTTGGCGTAATAGATGGGATTCTCTTCATTTGTTTACTCCAGCTAAATTTGATGGACTTGCAGGAATGCCATTCCCGGCTTCGCCAAATTCATTTCCAACAAAAGATGAAATGGCAGATTTTTTAGAAAATTACGCAACACATTTTAATCTTCCAATAAGAACCGGAGTTAAAGTAGATGGTCTTTCAAGAGAAGGAAATTTATATTGCGTAAACGCAGGGAATTTACATTTTCAGGCAGAGCATGTGGTTATTGCTATGTCAAGTTTTCAAAATCCTAAAATTCCCGCCTACGCAAAAAATTTTAATCCAGATATTTTACAAATCCATTCGTTCGATTACAGAAAACCTTCGCAGCTTAAGGATGGGACTGTATTAGTTGTCGGTGCAGGAAATTCCGGGGCAGAAATAGCTCTTGAAGCAGCAAAAAATGATCATGATGTTCTGCTTTCCGGAAGAGATGTTGGGCATATTCCGTTTAAAATAGAAGGGGAGTTTTCTAAAATTATACTTAGCAGACTAGTAATAAGATTTCTATTTCACCGGGTTTTAACAACCAGCACTCCAATAGGTAGAAAAGTTCGGCCCAAAGTAACTTCGGTTGGCGGCCCGTTAATTAAAATCAAACCAAAGCAATTTATTTCCGCCGGTATCAAACGGGTTCCCAAAGTTGTTGACGTACAAAACGGACTCCCTTTGCTTGAAAACAAAGAAGTCGTCGAAGTTAAAAATATAGTTTGGTGTACTGGGTTTTATCCTTCGTTTTCATGGATTGATATTCCCGTTTTCAAAGATAGAGAGCCAATGCACAAACGAGGAATAGTGGAAAAAGAACCGGGGTTATATTTTGTTGGACAGCATTTTCAATATTCATTTTCATCCGCTATGATCCATGGAGTTGCTAGAGATGCGGAATATGTGGTTAAAAGAATTATAAGCCGATCAAGTAATTAAACGTTATCTCTCGCAAATCAACTTGAAAATATTTATTAGATTTAATCACTTCAACTTTCAAAAAAAATAATTACCTTTGCCTGTTCCCAATTTATTTTAATATTAAGATTAATAAGTTGAATTTGGTTTTGAATTATTATAAATCAACCAAAACAACGCATAAAATTATTTTAGGCACTAACTATGATTGATCCGAAAAATTCTCCGTTCAATGATTTTGCAGAAAGGCTTTTAAGCAAAAGAGAAACACACACCTGCAATTCATCCTTAAAAAAAGAATCAATTGACTTATTAAATGATTTGATTGGTTTACTCTTCCCCCATTTCTCAAATAGAGTTTATTATTCACCGGAAGACATTATTGCCAAGCTTCAATTGATGGAAAGGAATTTAATTTCCGTACTTAAAAACATTAATGGAAATGGTAATTCAAACGCGAAAGGGAACGCTTCTCAAATCGCAAAAACTTTTATCTCCGAAATTCCAAAAGTACATGATATGCTTTGGTTAGATGCAGAAGCTATATTCAAGGGCGATCCCGCTGCAGAAAGCATTGATGAAGTTATTCTTGCATATCCGGGTTTTATGGCAATTGCGATTTACAGACTTGCACACGAGCTTTATAAATCAGATGTTCCAATTGTACCCAGAATTTTAACAGAGCACGCACATGAAATTACTGGAATAGATATTCATCCCGGAGCAGAAATTGGATGTCCTTTTTTTATTGATCATGGAACCGGAATTGTAATTGGCGAGACAACTAAAATCGGAAAGAATGTGAAAATATATCAAGGTGTTACGCTTGGTGCTTTGAGTGTTGATAAATCCCTTTCAAGTGTTAAGCGCCATCCAACCATTCAAGATGATGTTATTATTTATTCTCAAGCAGTTATACTTGGAGGAGATACTGTTATCGGGCAGGGAAGCATTATTGGTGGTAATGCCTGGGTAACTCAAAGCGTCCCATCAAATTCAATTGTGTTTAGTAAAATGGAAATGAAAGTCCGTTCAAACGAAAATTACTTTGATAATATTGACTATATAATATAGAAGCATAGGAATAGTTAAACAAAAATAAAATAAATGTAAGGAGTCACCATGAAACTAAATAATATTCTCGAGGGCATCGGCGGAACACCACACCTTAGAATCAATAATCTGTTTGGAAAAGATCATGAAGTCTGGGTTAAACTGGAAAGAGCAAATCCAGGCGCGAGCATTAAAGATAGGATTGCTCTTTCAATGATTGAAGATGCCGAAAAAAAAGGAATTATAAAAAAGGGAGATATAATAGTTGAACCAACATCGGGAAATACCGGGATAGGGCTGGCGCTTGTAGCTGCTGTTAAAGGGTTATAAAGCAATTCTTGTTATGCCGGATTCAATGTCAATCGAAAGAAGAAAGATTATGACTGCTTACGGAGCTGAATTGGAATTAACTCCTCGAGAACTTGGAGTAAATGGAGCTATTGAAAAAGCACAAGAAATTGTTTCAAAAAATAAAAACGCCTGGATGCCGCAGCAATTTGAAAACCCGGCAAATGTTGAAGTGCATGTCAAACAAACTGCTCAAGAAATCTTAGCAGACTTTCCCGATGGCTTTGATTATCTAATTACCGGCGTTGGTACAGGCGGGCACATAACCGGAGTAGGTAAAGTACTAAAAGAAAAATTTCCTTCTACAAAAGTCTTTGCCGTTGAACCAGAACTTTCCGCGGTGATTTCAGGAGGAAAACCGGGACCGCATCCATTACAGGGTCTTGGGGCTGGATTCATTCCCAAAGTTCTTGACGTTTCCTTACTAGATGGAACTATATCTGTTTCAAAAGATGAAGCTTTTAGCTATGCACAAAGAGCAGCAAAAGAAGAAGGGTTGTTTTGCGGTATTTCCTCCGGAGCAACATTGGCTGCAGTCGCAAAAAAATTAAAGGAAGCCAAAAAAGGAAGTAAAGTGATTGCATTTAATTATGATACCGGGGAAAGATATCTATCGATTGAAGGATTGTTTTAGAAAATAAAAATTGATTCTTGGGGCGGCAAAACTGTCGCCCTTCTTCATTCACTTACAAAAGATTCCATATTTCTTCCAATTCTTCCCAAATTACATTAAACATTAAATAATTCTCTCAATTATAAATCTTGAGCCAATCTGCATATTTCCTGCGCATTATACATTAATTACTCAATTCCATTTAAAAACTTAAGGAAACATTGTATGAACCGTATTTTTGTACTTTTATTAATTTGTGTTGCTTTCTTAATAAATAATTTATTTTCACAAGTTTCGGAAAAATGGGCGCAAAGATTTACTTCGGATAGTTCAAGAGCTGAAACGGTAAATGACATGTTTGTGGATGAGCAGGGAAATATATATATAACTGGCTCACAACGATATCGAGCATCATCCCCAAATGAGATTGAAGCTGTTACAGTGAAATACAATTCCCAGGGAGTACAACAATGGATTCAAAATTATACCGCAACAGATAGCAATGGTGCGTTTTGCAGAGCAATTCATGTTGACGTTTCAGGGAATGTTTATGTTACAGGTGAAACGGCAATTAATTCCGGAGGTTCTAACGAAGCACTTATAATAAAATACAGTCCTACCGGAACACAGCTTTGGGCAAAAAGATTTCAATATATTGAGCAGTTTTATGCCGGAGGATATGATGTCATTACTGATGCTTCCGGAAATGTTTATGTTACAGGAGAATATTATACAGGCGCAACTTTTCTAAATAACATTTTCTTGGTGAAATATAGTCAATCTGGAGATTTAATAAACCAGACTTTCTATAATTCCGGCAGTGAAGGCGGAAGAAAAATTGGTTTAGATGGTGCTGGAAAAATTATTATCGGAGGCTACATAAACGATAATGATTCATTGTCGTTTATTGCATTGAAATACGAACAAAACCTGGACTTTGATTGGGCAGCAAGATGGGGTAAAAATGTTGGGAACATAAACCCTATTGACATGACAATAGACAATAACAGTAATATAATTCTTGCCGGTTCAGATAATATAAATTATGCGACTGTAAAATTTAACCCTTCAGGAGTTTTTGAGTGGGGAAAACTTTATAATTCTTCCGAAGGATGGGATTTGTGCAATGGCGTTGTGAAAGACGATCTTGGAAATATTTATGTAACCGGTGAGACCGGGATTTCGGGCTCTCCTTTTTCTTACAAAATGACAACAATAAAATATAGCCCAAATGGAGATGCGCAGTGGGTAAGAGCATATTATGGCGACAGCAGTGGAACAGATGGTTTTGGAGGATTTGATGTTGCGATTGATAATTCTGCAAACGTATATATAGTCGGACAAGAATATGCTAGTCAAGATATTATCACCATAAAATATGATAATGAAGGGGCACTGCAATGGCAGATAAATTATAACGGTCCAAGCAATGGCATTGATAATCCGGTCGCTGTTGGAGTCGATCTTAATGGAAATATCTATACTGCCGGCAACAGCATCGATACAACTTACGGACAGGATATTGCAATAATAAAATATGAACAGGTTACAACTTCGGTTGAAGGAGAAAAACAAAATCCTTTGTCATTCAAACTTGAACAAAATTATCCGAATCCTTTCAATCCAACCACAAAAATAAAATATTCCATCCCGTTCGTAGAGACGGGACATGCCCCGTCTGTACAATTAAAGGTTTATGATATACTCGGAATAGAAGTGGCGGCCCTCGTCAATGAAAATAAACCAGCAGGGAATTATGAAGCAACATTTAATGCGTCATCTCTTTCAAGTGGAGTTTATTTTTATAAATTGCAAGCTGGTTCTTTTGTTGAAACTAAAAAAATGATTCTTTTAAAATAGTAACAACTCTTTAATATAAAATAATTTCACTTCATGGGATGTGTCTAATACTCATCCCATTTGCAGATTTTAATTCTTATTTGTTATTTCAATATAACTGATATTTAACAAAACAGATTAATAAGAGAACCCTCGCTTCCCAAAAATTTTGAAATCTTACAGTTGCATTTAGTTAAACAAAATTTAATTTAGCAGTTGGGATTTATTTCTGTAAAATTTCAGACATATCTTTTTCAGTAGAAATAATTATTAATTAAAAATCACTACCCATTAATTTTAAAATGAAGGATAAATTAAATGAAAATCAAAACAATGATTTTTATGGTTTTCTATTTTATCCTTATGGTAATTAATTCTTTCGCTCAAGAAAAAATAATTGAGAATCCTAATTCAACTGAAAAATCAGCAAATAAAATTTATCAATTATCGGACACAACTCTTGCGGCTTTTTACTTTGCAAAAGGAGATTCTTTAGCCAATTTAGGGGAATATGATCTTTCAAGTTTCAATTTCATTGAGGCTAAAAAAATCTTTGATCATTTAATAAGCTATGATAATAATGGAAACATTTGGGCAAAAATTGCAAAGTGTTCAAATAATTATAGTTGGAATCTTATATCACAAGCAAATACAGACTCAGCTCTAGTTCTGTTAGAAAAAACTATTAAAAATGAAAAATTATACCTTGGAGAAAATAATTTAGAGTTATCAAGAAGTTATTTAAATCTTGGTGCAACTTATTATCTGCGTGGAGATTACGACCTTGCTTTGGAATATCCACTGAAATCATTAAACATTAGATTGAGTGCCTTAGGAGATAACAATCTTCTTGTTGCAGAAAACTACAATAATATTGGGAATGTATATAAAGAAAAAGGAGAGTATGATAAAGCACTTGAGTATCAGAACAAATCATTAAATATTCGTCTTAAGTTATTGGGAGGAAATCATCCCCTCGTATCAGATAGCTATCATAACATTGGTGTTATTTACTCAGCACAAAATGATTACAAAAAGACCATTAAATACTTTAAAAAATCAATGGCTATAAGGATTGATAATTTTGGTGAAAATCATCCGGCTGTTCATAACATTTATTATCATATTGGATATTGCTATTGCTGGGATAATGAATATGATCTTGCACTTGAGTATTTAACCAAAGCATTAAGTATTGGGTTAAAAATATTAGGAAAGAAACATCCTGAAATTGCCAACAATTATCTTGCTATTGCTGAAACATATGAGTATAAGAAAGAATATTATGATGCACTTAAATTTTGTCAGAAAGCTATTCTTACTCTCACACCAGAATTTACAGATACTTCAATTTATATTAATCCTTCATTTATTCAAATCACGGATGAATTTTATTTGCTCAATGCTTTATATGAAAAGGCAAAAATATTCAATTTAATCGGACAACAAACAGGTAATAAAGATCTTGAAATGTCTCTTAAAACATTCAAACTTGCCGATGAACTTGTAAGTAAAATAAGAACAGGGTATAAATCCGAGGGATCAAAATTTATCTTGGACGAAAAAGCATCTGAAATTTATGAAGGAGCCATAAATGCTTGTCTTGAACATTATAATAAGACTAAAGATCAAAACTATAAACAACAAGCGTTTTATTTTGCGGAAAAAAGCAAGGCTGCTGTTTTACAGGAAGCACTTACCGAAGTACAAGCAAAACAATTTGCAAATATTCCTGCTGATCTGCTCGAATTAGAAAAGCAGTTGAAAAATGATCTTGCAATTAATGAAACACAATTACAAACCGAACTACAAAAAAATGAATTTTATGATAGTTTAAAAGTAAGCGAATTTCAAAATCGCTTGTTTGATTTGAAAACAAATTATTATCAGTTGATTAAAAATTTCGAAGCTAATTATCCGTCATATTATAATTTAAAATATAAAACCAAAACGACGACAATTGAGGAAATACAAAATCAGTTTTCATCTGATACAGCGTTATTAGAATATTTTATAGGAGACAGTACAATCTATATTTTTTCAGTCTCAAAGAATTCATTCAATATCTTTTCGGTTAAAAAGCCTGATGACTTTCCGCAGCTCGTAAAAAATTTTTATACATCTGTTGTAAAGGCTGAAACTGAAAAATATATATCCTCGGCAAACCGCTTGAGTAAATTAATTATTGAACCAATCAAGAATGAATTATTTTCTAAACATAATATTGTAATCATCCCTGACAATGAATTATATAAAATTCCTTTTGAAGCTTTATTTCTTGAAGGAACAAAACTTTTACCGAATGATCAAATTGATTTTAGCGCGCTGAATTATTTAATAAAATCATTTAACGTTTCATATAATTATTCTGCTTCACTTTATATAAATAATTTAATTGAGAAGGCTGATGTGGCCAGCAAGACCACAGAACTTAAAAGTTTTGTCGGGTTTGCCCCGGTGTTTTCTGATGATGATACCACGGGATTTACACTTACGAACAATAATTATAATGATTTATCTGAGAATTCAGATAGTTTGTTACGCAGCATCGTATTAAATGGGCGGAAATATAGCGAATTGAAATACAGTGAGTGGGAAGTTAAATCGATTCTTAAGCTTTTTACTAAAGCAAGACAAGACACAACCAGTCTGGCTTTTTTTCATGCAGATGCAAGCAAAGATAATTTTAAAAATAAAATTGATAATTTTAGAATCGTGCATATTGCATCGCATAGTTTTATAAATGAATCACAACCAAAAATTTCGGGGATTGTGTTTGCACAGCCAAATGACAGCAATACCGTAGATGGGGTTTTATATGCCGGCGAAACTTATAACCTGGACTTGAATGCCGATCTTGTTGTGCTTAGCAGCTGCGAAAGCGGATTGGGCAAATTAATTCGCGGAGAAGGAATGATGGCATTAACGAGAGGGTTTCTTTATTCGGGAGCGTCGAATGTCCTCTTTTCTTTATGGAAAATTCCCGATAAACAAACCAGCGAGCTAATGATTGATTTTTATAAACAAATGCTTTCCGGAAATAATTATAGCAAATCTCTAAGAAAGGCAAAGCTTAAGTTGATTTCAAATCCAACTTCTGCAAGACCGCGCTCGTGGGCAAGTTTTCTTTTAATTGGTTCGGATATTTAAGAATTTGATTTATCAAATTCCTATTTAAGAAAATAAAATTTTCCTATATATAAAACTTCGTTTTCATCTTCGATACGCCAATAATAAAGCCCTGAATGTTTAAAAACCTCCGGTGATATTTTCATTTTTACTAAGGGAAAATCTTTTAACGACGGGTTATTGGTTACAACTTTCTTTTCTTGATTTGTTAAAACCGTAAATATAACCGGTTCATTTTTAATCATCTGCCAATTAAATATAATTTCTTTATTATAAAATTTTTGTTCTTTTAAAGGTGAAATAACCCTATCCAGTTTTTCATTATCCGATCGGATATTTTCTGCAGACCATTCTTCAAAATAGGGATTTGGTTTAAAGTCAGGGCCGGAGAAATCCGTAGCAATTTCTTTTCCGGGGATCTTTTTTGAACTTTCCTTAGATGAATCTACTTTTTCGTTAACATCTTCATGTCCTAAACTATCTTTGTTTACAGAAACAATATTCTGTTGATGCTGCTGGCTGTTTTTATTAGTGGGAAGCGTTACAAATAACATCACCAAAACAAAGAGCACAAATGATACGGCAATTCCCCGACGTTTAGAAATTTTTATTTCAAATATTTTTTGAATAAAGTTTTTTTTAGCTGAATCTCTTGATGATTCTTTTGATGCTAAAATCGAGCTGCCCTCATGTTCAATTAAATTTATTGCTTCCTCAGCGGCTTTTAATTCATTAAAGCAGATATCACATTGAAAATAATGTTCTTCAAATTCCTTCGCTTCATTGTCGGATAATTCACCCGCAAGATAAAGGTCAATTAGTTCATATCTATTTTTAAGGCCACATTTCATAACTGATTTTTATCACCTTCCAAATTAATATTTGAATTAATCGCCATAATATTGAAAATAATTATCGCGCTTACATTCTTTTAAAAAAAGCTTGAATGCATAATTAATTCTTTCGCTTACTCTGCGCTTTTCTAAATTCAGCAGTATCGAAATTTCTTCAATAGTTTTGTTTTCATATATCCGTAACTGTAATATTTCTTTATACTTCGGTTCTAATTTTTGAAGATACTTCCTCAATTTATTATTACGTTCTTCCGTAATTAAATTTGATAAATGGTTTTCCCCGCTTGGCAAATTTTCAATTAAATCAATATTTACTTCTTCTTTTTTCTTTTTCAACTTTCGAAAATACTGCCCCACCACATTGCTCGCAATCCCGGCAATATATGCTTCTAACGGCTTCCCAAGATCCGGGTTGAAAGATCCTTTTCGCAGGCTTAAAATAATGGCTTGCTGAATTTCACTTATTATATCTTCCTGATCTTCCATTGGAATCTTTTTTCTCAGTCTGATTCTTACCAGAAATTGTATTTTTTCCTTGAAGCGTGTGAATAAATAGTTCTCGGCTTCAGTATCGCCTTCCGCAATCTTAGTGGTTAAAGTTTTATCGTCTTCGCCGATTAGCATAATGTGATTTTTATCCCCATAAAAGAGGAGTGAAAAATAATTTTCAATATTTCAGATGAATTTGCAAAAAGTATATATATAAAGCAAAAATCTATTTTACAACAATCTTAAACCATTTGGAATTTAAAGACTAAACGGAGTTTTATGAAATCTTTATATCTAATTCTAATATCTGCTATTTTTTTAAGTGCTAATGCAAATGCGCAAACACGCATATTTCACGGCGATCGTATTCTCACTACTCAGGTTCAGGTAGATGCATTTAATTATACCTCTGTCACCGGTGATGTAATTATTCATCAATCATCTGTTGAAACTATAACCAACCTCCTGGGACTATCTGAACTTACTTCGGTTGGCAACAACTTGATTATAGAAAACAACTATTTCCTCAATAATTTAGATGGATTATCCAATCTTACTTCAATTGGCGGAAGTCTGTCAATAATAAATAATGACAATTTTGATGGCGGTCTTTATAGCCTTAGCGGCTTATCAGGACTTAATACTATAGGCGGGGATTTAACGATTCAAAGTAACAGTAGTCTTGTAGCTTTTTGCGGACTTTATAATCTACTTTCAAACAATGGATTAAATGGAAGCTATATTGTATCCGGTAATGGCGCTAACCCCACACAGCAGAATATTATATCCGGAGGCTCTTGCCCTGTTGGTGTTCATTTCGGTGATCTTATAATTACATCTCAGGGTCAGATAGATAATTTTGGTTATACTATTGTCATGGGAACACTCCAAATTAAAGAACAAACACCTGGAAATATTGTAAATCTGGATGGACTTTCCGGGCTTACCCAGGTTAATTATCTCGAGATTGATGATAATAATTCGCTTTCAGGTATCGATGGATTAAACAATTTAGTTTCGGTTTATAGTATTGATATATTGAATAATGCGTCTTTAACTCATATAAGTGGATTCTCAAATATTGATTCTCTTGGTGGTGTTTTAGTAATCCAGAGCAATCCGCTGCTTACTGTAATTGATGGGTTTTCAAACCTTAATTATATTTGGGGCGAACTCAGAATTGCAGATAATGATGCTTTGGCAAATCTTGACGCTTTCCCAAGCCTTAAAACCGTCTATGCTGCTTTAAATATTTCGGCAGATTCTTCACTTACTAATTTTAACGGTTTGTCTGGCCTTAATTCAAACATAGTTAATATATATATAAATGATAACCCTCTATTAACTAACATAGATGTATTATCTTTCATCGACAACATCCCCGGATTCATCCAGATTAATAATAATTCTTCTCTCATTAATCTTAACGGTTTATCTAATCTCTTACATACCAATGGACCTATTGAAATTAAAAACAATTCTGCTTTAACTAATCTGGATGCTTTATCAAATCTTAATTATATCGGAGGTTATTTGGATATAGAGTATAATGAATTATTATATGATATATCAGGTTTGTCGAATGTTCTAACTATTGATGGAGATTTAACAATTATAGTTAATCCAATTTTAAATTTTTGCAGCCTGCATGATATACTTTTTAATAGTCGCGTAATTGGAGCGGTTGTAGTGGCTAATAAAAATGATGACCTTATTAGTAAGCAAGAAATTATTGACGCTGGTAACTGTTCAAATTATATTGAACTTAAATCTCAATCTGAAGTTGATGCTTTTAATTTTACTTCTGCAGCTAATTTAATAATTAGTAATGTAGTAGATGGGAACATTACTAATTTAGACGGTTTATCTGAACTTTCTTCTATTAGCGGATTTTTTATTTTGTCTAAAAACTCTGCATTAAATAACCTAAGCGGCTTATCAGGGATTACGTCTGTTGGTGGTAAATTTGAGATTAATAATAATAATACTCTTGATACAATAAAATTATCCTCTCTTGTTTCAACTGGAGATTTATTAATACAAGGCAATAATTCTCTTAGAGAAATTACCGGATTAACAAATTTTATCTCCGTTACAAATGATTTAGAAATAACTTATAATGGGTCGCTCGAGAACATTAATGGATTTTCTCAACTTAATTCAGTCGGAAGAGATTTGGATATTAACTATAATAGCGCTTTAACTAATATAGACGGGCTGTCTAATCTTAATTCAGTTGGAAGAAATTTGAGTATTATTCAAAATTTTATCCTAACAAGATTCTGTGGCCTCTATTCATTATTTAATAATAATGGATTGGTTGGAAATTATCTTGTTGGATACAATGCAGCAAATCCAACAGCTCAAGAAATTATAAATCTGGGCGCTTGTGAACCTCTTCCGGTAGAATTAATTAATTTCTCATGCACTCCTATTGATAATTCTGTTAAGCTTTCCTGGCAAACCGCAACCGAAGTGAACAACTATGGTTTTGAGATAGAGAGAAAAGCAAACGATGCCCAATGGGTAAAACTTAATTTTATGCCTGGATATGGAAATAGTAATTCGCCAAAGCAATATGAATTCGTTGACAAAAATCTTTTAGAGGGAAATAAATTTTTATACAGGCTAAAACAAGTTGATAACGATGGAAGTTATAAATATTCAAACGAAATAGAAATTACATTAGCTCAACCAAAAGAATTTGTTTTAGAACAGAACTACCCGAATCCATTTAATCCAACAACAAAAATAAAATATTCTATCCCGGTAGGGACACAGCGCACTGTGTCAGTAAAATTAAAGGTTTACGACATCCTTGGAAATGAAATTGCCGCTCTTGTTAATAAAGAACAACAGCCTGGAAATTATGAGGTTGAATTTGACGCTTCTAATCTTTCAAACGGAGTTTATTTCTACAAATTGCAAAGTGGAAAGTTTCTTCAAACAAAAAAAATGCTCCTGCTTAAATAATTAATCAATACAAACAAATTTCAATCGGTAACTTTTAAATAATGTAACGAGGGTAAAATGAATTATTCCAAAATAATAAAAAGTCTTATTGTTTCCTTTTTGGTTTTATTATGTTCTAAACAGGGTCTTCCTCAAGCCGGGCAATTAGATACAACATTCGGGCAGTACGGTATTGTAACAACTGATTTATATGTAAGCGCAACAAGCAGTCAATCCTATTCGGTGGCTGTTCAAAGTGATGGAAAGATTGTCGCTGTGGGGACATCCATTGATAAAAAATATTTCACCGTAGTGCGTTACAGGTCGAATGGTAAGTTAGATAACTCATTTGGAACAAATGGTATTGTTAAAGTAAATCTTGGACTTGGTGTTGGATACAGAAATAGTGAAGCTTATTCAACAGCAATTCAAAAAATTGGAGATTCTGAAAAAATTGTTGCTGCCGGTTATTTGTATAGTGGTAATAGCGGCGGGGCAAGCGGTGATGATAATGAATTCGCTGTTATAAGATTAAATCAAAATGGATCATTGGATAATACTTTTGGCGCAGATACTAACGGCGTGGTAATCACAACGATTGGTTCTTCAGATGATATTGCCCGCTCGATCGCCATTCAAAATGACGGAAAGATTGTTGTCGCCGGTTATTCTAATAATGGAAATGATTATGATTTTGCTGTGGTTCGCTACAACTTAAATGGTACGTTAGATAATAGTTTTGGCTCGGAAGGAATTGTAACCACGGATCTTTCCGGCACCGGGTTGAATGATCAAGCATATTCCATTGCAATTCAGAATGATGAAAAAATTGTTGTGGCTGGCGCTTCGGGGAGCGGGACAAATGATTTTGCTATTGTTCGTTATAATCCTAACGGATTCCGAGATAATACTTTTGGCACAAACGGAATAGTAATTACACATACAGCCTCAATTTATGATTATGCTCTTTCCATCGCGATACAACGCGATGAGAAAATTGTTCTCGGCGGATATTCATTTAACGGAACAGATAATGATTTTGCATTAGCTCGTTATAATTCAAATGGTTCGATTGATACTTCTTTTGGAAATCTTGGTATTGCAATTACTGCAATCGGAACTGGGTACGATGAAATTTGGTCAATAATACCTCTTCCGCAAAATGATGGCTCAGATAGGATCTTGGCTGCTGGTTATTCCTTGAATGGAAATAATTATGACTTTACTTTGGCTCGTTATAATCCAGATGGGAAATTAGATAAATCATTCGGCAAATTTGGAAAAACCGGCAGCGGAACAGGTATTATAACCTTTCCAATTGGAGAAGGCAATGATATATGTTTTTCAGCTGCTATTCATAGGGATAATAATGATAGTACCATTTCAAGAATATTTTTATCCGGCTACTCAGATACTGATTCAATTAATAATTTTGCAACAGCATGTTTTAATCTATCCGGGGAGAAAGATACGACTTTTGGAGAAAACGGTTTTGCCGTCACCGCAATTGGGACATCAGAATGTGAGATTAATTCATTAGCAATACAACCTGATAATAAGATAGTAACAGCTGGTTATCTCTGGAATGAAAGTGAATTTGCGTTTTCCATTGCCCGCTATAATGTGGATGGCTCTTTGGATAACACCTTTGGAATGAATGGCATTGTAAATTTCTCAATTGGCCATGATAACGACAGGGCTTATTCGGTGGCAATACAAAATGATGGGAAATTAGTTGCCGCCGGGACTTCCACCACAGGCGGTATTGCCGATTTTGCATTAGTCCGTTTTAATGAAAATGGAACAGTCGATAATTCATTTGGAACAAATGGTATTGTAACCACTGATATTAGCTCTTCTACTGATTATCTAAATTCAATTGCCATGCAAAGAGATGGGAAAATTGTTGCTGTCGGGACTTCTTTCAATTTCAGTGGAATTAAAAGCGCTTTTACTTTGGCACGTTATAATTCAAATGGTTCATTAGATGATACTTTCGGAACAAGTGGTAAGGTTATTACGCCAATTAGTACATCGTATGATTACGCAAGCGCAATTGCTATACAGAACGATGGGAAAATTGTTGTGGCTGGCGAATCTTATAATGCTAATAGCGAGCATGATTTTACATTAATTAGATATAACCATGATGGCTCTTTGGATGATTCATTCGGTACAAGCGGTATTGTTTTAACATCTATTGGATTAAAAGATGATGGGATCCAATCCATAGCAATACAAAGCGATAACAAAATAATTGCTGCCGGTGTTGTGCTGGATACACCTGATTATAATTTTGCCTTAGCCCGTTATACTGAAACCGGTGATTTAGATAGTACATTCGGAACAAATGGAATTGTAATTGCGCCGGTTGAACCTTCACTAGACTATGCCAATTCGGTGGCAATACAAAGCGATGGGAAAATAATAGCTGCCGGGTATAAAGAAACAGGCTGGATAAATAACAATTTAACTATCCGTTATAATTCTGATGGAACTATTGATAATACTTTTGGATCAGATGGGGTTGCAATTACACCTATTGGCATTTCAAGTACTTCTGCTAATGCTGTAGTGATCCAAAATGACGGAAATATAGTCATTGCGGGAAATTCTAGTTACAACAACTATTCAACTTTTTATTTAATTCGTTATACGGGGGATCAAGTAACTGGAATTAACGAAAACGTCTCCCCAAATATTCCATACTCATTTGTCCTTGAACAGAATTATCCAAATCCGTTCAACCCAACAACAAAGTTAAGATATTCCATTCCATTCTTACAGATGGGGCATCCCGACAAGTCGGGACAAGTTGCCCCGTCTGTACAACTACGGGTTTTTGATATACTTGGTAAAGAAGTGGCAACGCTTGTTAACAAAGAACAGCAACCTGGAAATTATGAGGTTGAGTTTAATGCTTCTAATCTTTCAAGCGGAGTTTATTTTTATAAACTGCAGGCAGGAAATTTTATTCAAACTAAGAAAATGTTACTGCTAAAATAAGCTTAATAATTAAACTTCAAATGGAATTTAAAATGAAAAATAATATATACAGCTCACTTTTAATTATTCTTGGATTTCTTATAATAACTAAATCAACATTCCCTCAAGCCGGGCAGTTAGACTCAACATTTGGACAAGGAGGTATTGTAAATACAGCCATTTTTTCTAAAGGGGGAGGTTTTATAAATAGTATAGCAATACAAAATGATGGAAAGATTGTGGCTGCCGGTGGAAATAGTTCTGATAAATTTGCAATCTGCCGTTATAATAAAGACGGATCCCTAGATTATTCGTTCGGAATAAATGGCATTGTAACAACTAAAGTAGGACAGTCCCTAGCCGGAGCTAATGCAGTTGCAATTCAAGCAGATGGTAAGATTATAGCCGCTGGTTATTCGGTTAATGAAAATAGCAATAATGATTTTACATTAGTCCGCTATAATTATGATGGAACTCTTGATGAATCATTCGGATTAAACGGTGTTGTAATTACCCCGGTAACATCGAGTAATGATGATGAAATTAGCTCAATTGTTATGCAAAGTGATGGAAAGATTATTGGCTTAGGAAATTTATTAACGTCCAATCAGCTTTATACTACTGCTCTAGTTCGTTACAACGAAAATGGAAGTCTTGATAATACATTTGGTAATTCAGGTATCTTTATTAACCTAAATGGGGGTAATAGCGATTACGGTTCTTCTGTTAAACTCCAAAAAGATGGAAAAATAGTAATTGCTGGTTCACACAATTATGGCTTGAGAATAGCCAGGTATAACCAAAATGGAGCTTTAGATAATACATTCGGCAATGGTGGAATTGTTATAACCCCAATTTTAAATTGGGCTTTGGCATACTCCCTGGCTATACAAGAAGATGGTAAAATTACTGTAGTAGGTAGTTCAACTGAAGCAGTTATTCACTTTGAATTTACTTTGGTTCGTTACAATACTAATGGAAGTTTAGATAATAGTTTTGGAATAAATGGAATTGTGAGAACTCCAATTGGAACAAATTCTAGCGATGCCATGTCAATAGCGATACATAAAGATGGAAAGATAATTGCTACCGGGAGTTATTATAATGGAAACAATGCTGATTTTGCCCTAGCAAGATACGATATAAATGGAAGCCTTGACTTTACATTTGGCACAAATGGAATTACTGTTAGTTCAATTGGAGTTGATGCCGATGAAATTTTTGCGTCAGCTATTTTGGATAATGGCACAATAATAGTCGGAGGGAAATCCTCAGGTAATTTTGCTTTAGCCGGATATTCTCCCGATGGAAATTTAGACAATTCATTTGGAATAGGCGGCATTGTAATAACTCCAATTGGAATTTCTGATTGCTATGCAAGAAGCACTGTCATTCAAAATGACGGAAAAATAGTTTCGGCCGGATATTGTACTACTAATGGCGAAATTGATTTTGCCGTTACGAGATACAATAATGATGGAAGTCTTGATAATACCTTTGGAACAAATGGAATAATTACTACAGATTTGCTTGGTTATAATGATCAAGCGTACGCTGTTGCAATTCAAGAAGATGGGAAAATTATTGCTGCAGGAGCTTCTGGAACCGGTACAAATGATTTTGCTTTAGTCCGCTATAACAAAAATGGATTTCTAGATAATACATTCGGCGAAAATAAAAATGGGAAAGTAGTAACTCCCAGAACATCGAACTATGACTATGCTCTTTCAATAGCACTTCAGAAAGATAAAAAAATTGTGCTTGGCGGATATTCAAATAATGGCTCCGATAATGATTTCGCTTTGCTTCGTTATAATCCGGATGGAACTCTTGATAATACTTTTAATAATAGCGGTGTTGTAATTACACCAATTGGAAATGGTTATGATGAGATTTGGTCAATCGGTATGCAGACAGTTGACGTAGGAACCGAAAAAATTGTCGCCGCGGGATTTTCTTCCAACGGAACTGATTTCGATTTTACGGTTGCGCGTTATAATTTAGACGGGGAATTGGATAACACGTTTGGAATAAACGGTATTGTAAAAACACCTATTGGGGGTTTAAATGATTATGGGCGTTCATTAGCAATACAGCCGGATGGAAAAATTGTAGTCGTCGGTTCCGCTGAAAATGGTACCAATAATGATTTTGCCGCGGTACGTTATAATTTAAATGGAAGCTTAGATTTGACATTTGGAAAAAATGGAATTACCACAATTCCAGACGGGACCTCCAATAGCACACCATTTTCAGTAAAAATTCAAAATGATGGTAAAATATTAGTTTGCGGCGGTTCAAATAAAATGAATGACGATGATAACGATTTTACTTTAGCTCGCCTTAATCAAGAGGGCGGGCTTGATAGTTCGTTTGGCTCAGATGGTATAGTTACAACAGCACTTAGGAATTCTAATGATATTGCATATTCAATAGCAATACAAAGCGACGGAAATATCATTGCGGTTGGTTCCTCAACAGGAAGTTATTATTCAGTATTTAAGTTAATGCGTTATACGGGTAATCCGGTAACTGGAATTAATGAAGAGGTCTCCCATAATATACCCGCCTCATATGTTCTTGAACAAAATTATCCGAACCCATTTAATCCAACAACAAAAATAAAATATTCCATCCCGTTCGTGGAGACAGAGCACACTGTGCCTGTACAATTAAAGGTTTATGATATACTCGGAGTAGAAGTGGCGACCCTCGTCAATGAAAATAAACCAGTCTGGGAATTATGGAGCAACATTTAATGCATCATCTCTTTCTAGTGGAGTTTATTTTTACAAACTATCGGTTGATGGTTTTGTTGAAGCTAAAAAAATGATTCTTTTGCGTTAATTATTTCGACAAATAAGAATTCAAATCTATTTCTAAATCTCTGTGTAGGAATTTCATTAATGAAATTCCTACACCAAGAACTGCTTTCAAAGAAATATTTGTCCACCGTTGTATAAACAAAAAGACATGGTATGCGCATCACAAAAACAAATTAATATATAGAGGTTTTATAAATTCTTTTTTATTTTAATTAAGCAAAATTATAAATCAATGAAGCTTTCAATTAAAATATTATTCTGTTTAGTAATTACTAGCTCAATTTACTTTCCCGCAGCAAAGCAAAAAAGATTCAACTGATTTCCATCCAAATTTGCTTAATCCATTTCAGCTGAATTTGCATGAAGATGATTTATATAAAATGGAAGATTTCGGTTTATATTTAAGCTTGCACAGCAATTACGACCTCCCTATAAACAAAGACCCGAATACGCAATGGCTTTGGACAAAAGCTGTTTTATCAAATTCATACCAGTCATTCAATGAATCAGGTGTAGATTTTAAAAATATGCTGGCTCCTCAATATGAAGAGTTCAAAGAAAACTCAAAATTTAATCCTATTAGATACGTTCTTGGAATGGCCCAGCTTAGTGCTGTCGGTTATCTTGCCTATAAGCATATAAAAAAGTATGGATTCAAATAAAATATTTTTCTCCCAAAACTAAACTCAAATATCCTTTCTTTATTTTTTATTCTTTCGTGATTGTTTTGTTACACCTGAAAATTAGTTTTGGTTTGTATCAATCAACAAACTAACTAATGGAGAGTTCTATGAAATTCAATAATTTTTTATCCGTGGGAATTTTATCATTAATTCTTTTTTCCTCTTTTTCTTTTGGGCAAGACAAGGAAATGAAGAGCCATAAAATGGAAAACAAAATGGGGGAGAAAATGATGAAGAAAGATAAGATGGACAAAGGCGAGATGAAGGGTGACATGATGTACAAAGATATGGTGATGACTAAGGTGGACAAGAACGATAAGGGAATAGCAATTATGGGATATGATGCTGTTTCCTATTTTACAGACATGAAACCAACGATGGGAAATTCAAAATACAGTTATGCCTGGATGGGTGCTAAATGGGAATTTTCTAACGAAAAAAATCTAAATATGTTCAAAGCTCATCCGGATAAATACGCTCCTCAATATGGCGGCTATTGTGCTTATGCCGCTAGTAAAAATCAACTTGCCCCCGTTGACCCCACTGCATGGAAAATTGTTGACGGCAAACTTTATCTAAATAACAGCGGCAAAGTTCAAAAAATGTGGAAGGAAGATATTCCTGGGAATATTAAAGCCGCAGACAAAAATTGGAAAACTCTTGGTATGACGGATACAAAAAAAAATGGATGATATGAAAAAGATGGATAGCATGAAATAACACCCCCCCCCAGCGATAGCTAAAAATGCGAAGTTGATTTATTTGGCTTCGCATTTTTTATTATGTTAAACAGCTATTAACCTAATTTCTTTAAGAAATTGGGTTAATCATTTTTGAAGTGAACTAATTTTATTTTTACTATTTTTCATCTTCAAACACAATCAAACAACTAATGCAAAGAGAAAATTCATTTAGGCTTATCCCAATCCTTCAAGCTTTGTTTGTTACTTTTTTGTGGTCAACTTCATTTATAATTATAAAGTGGGGGTTGGTAGAAATTCCTCCTTTAACTTATGCTGGTTTACGTTATTTTCTTGCTTCAATTTGTTTTATTCCTTTCATATTAAAAAACAAATATGTTTCAGAAATTAAAAACCTCTCTTCAAATCAATGGAAAAAACTTTTTCTGCTTGGACTTACTTTTTATACCTTCACACAAGGAACCCAATTTCTTGGCCTTTCGTTGCTGCCTTCGGTTTCAGTAAGTTTGCTGTTAAACTTTACGCCAATTGTCGTCGCTGCCCTGGGAATATTTTTAATAAACGAAAAACCTACCGTTCTTCAATGGATTGGTTCTCTAATTTTTTTAAGCGGAATATTAATTTATTTCGTTCCCATATCTTTAAATTCAAAAATGACGCTGGGTTTAATTGTAATGTTAGTTGGAGTTTTAGCAAATGCAATTTCTGCTATTGTCGGTAGAGATATTAACCGCGATAAAAAGATTTCTCCTTTGGTTGTCACTTTTATAAGCATGGGAATTGGGACAATAATTTTATTAATAATTGGAATTGCTATTAACGGTTTTCCTTCGATTAGCTTAAAAAGTTTTTTGTTTATTGTCTGGCTTTCTGTAATTAATACTGCACTTGCATTTACTCTATGGAATTTAACACTTCAATCTCTTTCTGCAATTGAATCAAGCATTATAAACGGAACAATGTTGATTCAAATTGCTGTGCTTGCCTGGTTTCTTTTTAGATGAACAGATTTCATTAAAAGAGGGGATTGGAATGGCGATTACCTTTGTTGGCGCCGCTTTAGTCCAGGTTAGAAAAATTTCCATCTAAAAAAAGATACTTAAAACAGTTCCTCCTTCCTCAATTATTTTTACCAATCATAATATGACATTACCGCCCATCCGTTATTTGTTTTTTCAAACTGTTTAATACGTATGTTAATTCAAATTCCCAACAATAAATCTTTAAGGAGGATAGTATGAGAAAAGTATTTTCTTTTCGCGCAATTTCTTTGTCTGCGATGCTCTTGTTTTTAATTGTTAGCTTAGTTTATGCAAAGGGAGATGAATCAAAAAAAATTCCTATCACCACAAAATCTAAAGAAGCCAAATCCGAATTTTTGAAGGGAAGAGATTTATTTGAGAAGCTAAAATTTACTGATGCAAACCAATTCTTTAAAAAGGCTCATGAGATTGATAAAGATTTTGCGCTCGCATATTACTTTGATGCACTTTCAAGCGCAACTGCAAAAAACTTTTTTGACCAATTAAACAAAGCCGATGCTTTGAAAGACAAGGTTTCTGATGGCGAAAAATTAATGATTGCTGCCACAAAATATGGAAATAGCGGCGAAGCAAAAAAACAAGAGGAAAGCTTAAAAAAGCTGGTTAGCCTTTATCCAAACGACGAAAGGGCTTTAAATTTGCTTGGACAGTTTTATTTCGGCCAACAAGATTTTCAAGCATGTGTTGATGAATTAAAAAAAGCTTCAAGCCTGGCTCCAGATTTTTCTTCGCCTTACAACATGCTTGGCTATTCCTATAAGAGTCTTGGTAAATACGCAGAACGCAGAAAAAGCATTTCAAAAATATATTAAATTAATTCCTGACGATCCTAATCCATATGATTCCTATGCTGAGCTGTTATTAAAAGAAGGAAAATATAATGAATCGATTAAGCAGTATGAAAAGGCTTTGAGCATAGACCCTCATTTTGTTGCCTCCTACTTTGGAATGGCAAGCGATTATAATTATTTAGGGAAAAATAAAACGGCAAGAGAAAAGCTTGATAAGTTGTTAAAAGATGTTGCAAGAAATGATGGTGAAAAAAGAGGAGCCCTTTTTGCTAAAGCAGTCTCTTATGTTGATGAAGGAGATATGGAAATGGCTATGAAAGCAAATGCAAAACGAATATGCTGATTGCTGAAAAAATAAATGATGCAGCTGCAATGTCTGCCGATTTAAATGCTATGGGAAATATTCTTTTTGAATCCGGGAAATATGATGAAGCAAATAAAAAATATGTCGAATCTTTAAATAAAATTTTAAATTCTAATCAATCCGAAGCTAACAAAAATAATTCAAAAAGATTTTCTCTTTATAACGAAGCAAGAATTGCTTTAATGACAGGCGATTTAAAAACTGCTAAAAGTAAATCCAGCGAACTATTGCAAAAAGCGAGTATGGATAATAATAAATTCCAGGTTTGGTTAGCACATGAAGTCAATGGAATGATTGCTATGAAAGAGAAAAATTATAAAAACGCTATTGATGAATTTAAAAAAGCCAATTGGCAAAATCCATATACTTATTACAGGCTGGCAATGGCCTATGACGGGAACGGCGACAAAACCGAGGCTCAAAAATATTACAAGCAAGCTGCAAATTTTAATGCGTTAAATAATTTGAATCAGGCATTTATAAGAGTGAAAGCACAAAAAATGATTTCTTCTATGTAAGATTCTTTTCATAAACCCAATTTCTTAAAGAAATTGGGTTTATATAGCTTAATAAATTTATTTATTAATTATATGCCATTAAAAATTTTTTACCGCTGTTTAATACGGCGGTTTTTATTTTTAAATTGTTCTACTATTTTACGATAAGTCAACAAACCCAGTTTCTTTAAGAAACTGGGTTTGTCCATATTTTTATTTATTAAGCAGGCCTATAATGAAAAAAATAAATGTTGGAATTGCCGGATATGGAATGTCGGGACAATATTTTCATGCACCGTTCATTCACACAAACGATAATTTTAATCTTAAAAAGATTTACGAACGCAAAGGCGATAATTCAAAAAAAGATTATCCTTACATTGAAGTGGTAAAAGATTTTACTTCCATAATTAATGACAATGAAATAGACTTAGTAATTATTTCAACTCCTAATTCTACTCATTTCAATTACACAAAAGAAGCACTTTCTGCTGGTAAGCATGTGGTTGTGGAAAAACCATTTACTCCAACCTCAAAAGAAGCCGATGAATTAATTGCCCTTGCAAAAAAACAAAATAAAGTTTTAAGCGTTTTTCAAAACAGAAGATGGGACAGCGATTTTTTAACTATTCAAAAAATTATAGATGGAAATTTTCTAGGCAGGTTGGTAGAATATGAATCTCATTACGATCGTTATAAAAATATTATAAATCATGATTCTTGGAAAGAACAAGAAAGTGTCGGGCATGGAATTCTTTTCGACCTCGGCACACATTTAATTGACCAGGCTTTAGTTTTATTTGGATTACCCAAAAGCTTATGGGCGAATGTTAGAATACAACGGGATGGCGGCAAAGTTGAAGATGCTTTTGAAATAGTCCTGTATTACAAATCCGATGTCGCACCAAAAGTAACTTTAAAAGGAAGCTTACTTGTAAAAGAACTTGGTCCGCGTTATGCCTTACATGGCACAAGCGGGTCATTTATTAAATATGGATTAGACCCTCAAGAGGATGATTTGAAAAAAGGATTATCACCTTTAAGTCCCAATTGGGGAATAGAACTGAAAGAAAATAATGGGTTTTTAAATACAGAAATTAATGGTCTTCATTTCGAAGGAAAAATAGGAACACAACGAGGTAATTACAAACACTATTTTGATAATATTTACGAATCAATTGTGGATGGAAAACCTCTTGCCGTCAAACCGGAAGAAGCAAGAAATGTAATTAGAATTATTGAGCTGGCTCGTCAAAGTTCAAAGGAAAGAATGGTCGCCCCATTTTCATAAAAAAATATTTAGGATCAGATACAAACCCGCTTTCTTTGAGAAGCCGTGTTTGTCTGCCACACTAGCGTTTCTCTTTTCCTAGATACAATTTTTTCATAAAATTATTTCACAACTCTCATTATCGGGTAAACTATTTCTCCTTTATCAAAATATACTGACCGCTGATAAAAAAAATCCAATCTTGCCAGCGGCATTATTCCTAAAATCTTCATCTACCCCAATGCGATTATAAAATTCCCGCCAAAGTGATTTATTTTCCTTCAGCATTTTTTTTGCAATTGGTTCCATTACAAATGGTTCGGCATATTCTTTTCTTTCAAAGAAAGCATTAAAAAAGCCCCAGCGCACAAATGAATCTTGCGAAGCGGGCTCTAACAAAAATAAAATTACCCGCAAAGTATTCTGATTTGTTGAAATAATAAAAGATCCTTTTTCAACTATCGCTTTTTCTTTAAGCTTTTCAAATTCAAAATTAACCGGCAGCCTTCCTTCGTATGGGCGTGACCAAAATTTTACTTTTTTGAATTTATACTTTTCAATTTGAAGCTTTTTGTCCGCTTCTAATTTTTCAACTTCTATTCCGTGCAGTTTAATTATTTCAACTATATCAGAAAATTGTTTTGGAATTAAATATGCTTGGGGAACATCAACATAATCTGTTACAATGCTTTTGTTATAATTTGGAATATAAAATTCAATTGGCTTTTCTGTATATCTTAAGATTTTATTTCCGGTTATTTCACTTGCTTCTTCCAAAGAATGAAATCCTTTAAATAAAAACCTGTCTGGATTTCCATCTTCTTTGAAATTAATGGGAAACGGCTTTTTGTTTTTTAAATAATCGTTTAATGTTTCTTCTTCTGCTTTTTTATTTAATAATTTTAACTCTTTATAATTTTCATTTATATAATTTAATGAGTGTGTCATTGTGGACAATGTTGAAGCAACTCTGTTTGCAAATGGCTTCAGGCTGTGTGTTTCAACTAAAAGGCAAAGTCTGTTTTTGAGAAGAGTATATCCATCCGAAAACCGAGGAAGAGACGGCTGGTCATAAAATCCATCCATTAGGCTTTCATCGGTTTTAAGTTCAAAGTATGGCGCTGTTAAAAATCCGTCCTTTTCCACTTTGGAAATTAAGCTTGGGATAAAATTTCTCTTTCACCCAGCTCGATAAATAAGGAGAAACATTTTCATGTTTTCCAATTCCATAAGTTATATGATATTGGTAATCAGCTCCGTTTGTAGCGTGGTTGTCAATCATAAAGTCAGGCTGCCATTCATTATAAAATTTAAGCCAGGCTTTCATTTCCGGAGTGTCGGCCTTCATGTAATCCCGGTTCAAATTTAAATTCAATGCATTTGTCCGCCAGCCCATTTGTAAAGGCCCTACTTGATTTACTCTATTGAAACTACTTAATCTTTCATGCCCGTCAACATTAAATATCGGAATTATTAACAAGATTAAATTATCAAGCAGTTCTTCTTTTTCTTTTGTAATTAAAATCTCCCGCAGAAAAATCATTGACGCATCTTTGCCGGCTATTTCCCCGGGATGAATTCCGTTTTGAATTAATATAATTGCTTTCTTGCTTTTGACTGCTTTTGCCGGAGTAAATTCTTTTCCTTTGGTTACAACCAGGTATTTAATTTCTCTTCCTTGCGGAGAAATTCCCATTGTTAACATTCTTGCATAGGAAGTTGAATCAACAAATTTTTGAAAATATCTTATCGATCTCATTGTAATCGGGCGATTCATGCTGGTTGGATGCTTCGAATCTGGTGAGCCATTTCTTTTTTAATTTTCATCGAAGCCGCCTTCTTCCTCGTATTTAAATATTAATAATTAGCCGGGAAGGAACAGAACATTCACATCTTTACATGCTTCTTTGCAAATAACTTAATTATTAATTTTTTAATTGATAAATTAGCAAAAGTATTTTGAAAATATTAATCAAAAAATAAAGCAGAAATGTCTTCAAAAAAAATAATTGTTTTGGGCGCCGGAGTATCCGGATTAACACAAGCCTACCTCTTAAATAAAGAAGGCTTTGATGTAACTGTTATCGAAAAGAAAATAACAGCCGGCGGGTCAATGGAATCTGTTAAAGAAAATGGTTACTTGTTTGATCGCGGGCCTAACAGCGGTTTGGAAACGACTCCTTTGATTGGACAATTAGTGCAAGAATTAAATCTTCAAGACCAGCTTATATATGCAAATAAAGCAGGCAATAAAAGATATATTTTAAAGAACAATGATTTGATTCCTCTTCCAATGAAACCACAAGAATTTTTAAAGACAAAACTTTTTTCTGCAAAAGCAAAAGCAAGAGTTTTCGCCGAGCCTTTTATTGGAAGATCAAAAGACGGCTACTATCAAAGCATTTCTGATTTTGTTATTAGAAGACTTGGGAGAGAGTTTTTAGATTATGCAATAAATCCATTTGTCGCCGGAGTTTATGCCGGCAATCCGGACAACTTAAGCGTTAAATCAGCATTTCCAAAATTATATCAGCTTGAAGAAAAGTATGGCGGATTGATCGTTGGCACAATCAAAAGCATGAAGGAAAGAAAGCAGCGTGCCGAACAATCAAAACAAAGCGCAAAGATGTTTTCATTCAAAGACGGCATGCAGGTTCTGCCAAAAACAATTGCAAATCATCTTGGAGAAAAAGTTATTCTTGATGCAGAAGTTATTTCTATTCAAAAAACAAACACCGGTTATTCGGTTAAGTTTGATCAAAAAGGAATTACAAAGTCAATTGATTCTGATTTTGTAATTTCGACAATTCCTGCTTACTCTGCATCAAAATTGTTCGGTCATTTCGACGAAAATGTAGCAAAACATCTTGATGAAATTTTTTATCCGCCGGTCCTGGTTTTGTATTTAGCTTATAACAAAAATGATATTGAGCGTCCGCTTGATGGATTTGGATTTTTAATTCCATCAAAAGAAAAAAAATCTTTTCTTGGTGCAATTTGGAGTTCGGTTATATTTCCAAATAGAACTGATGAGAATAAAGCAACTTTCACTTTGTTTGTTGGCGGAGCAAGAAATCCCGAAGTTATAAATCAGGACAAAGAAGATTTGATCAGAAAAGTTAGAAACGAATTTGAACCATTAATGAAAATAACCGGGAATCCCATTTATATAACAAGCAGGTTCTGGTCGAAAGCAATTCCGCAGTACAATTTGGGATACATTGAACATGAAAATTATTTTGATGAATTTGAGAAGAAAAATCCGGGAATAATTTTAAGCGGCAATTACCGCGGCGGAATTTCTGTCGGTGATTGCATAAAAAATTCAGAAATTATTGTAAACAAAATTAAATCTCTGTGTTAAAATAAACTTCACAAAGAGTGTTGAAGTAGTCTGTGTTTGTCAGGCTGAACTTGTCGAAGACTGACTTTTGAAAATCAATTCACACTTCGATAAACTCAATGTGACTGTTAATTAAGTACTGCAACACTCTTTAAGCAGAGAACTAAATGAAAGGAAAATTTAAATGGCATCATATCCAACGAAACGCTTAAGAAGATTAAGATATAATCCATTAATAAGCGACATGGTTCGAGAAACAGAATTGTCAAAAAATGATTTGATATATCCTTTGTTTGTTGTGCCCGGACAAAATATTAACAAAGAAATAAAATCAATGCCGGGCGTATATCAAAAATCAATTGATAAATTAGTCGAAGAATGTAAAGAAGTAGAATCTATTGGACTCCCTGCTGTAATTTTATTCGGAATTCCAGAACACAAAGATGAAAAAGGTTCGGAAGCCTATGACCCGAATGGAATTGTTCAAAAAGCTATAAGAGCAATAAAGGCAGAAGTAAAAAATCTTTTGGTAATAACTGATGTTTGTCTTTGTGAATATACTTCTCACGGACATTGCGGAGTTTTAGACGGCGAAGAAATTTTAAATGATGAAACTGTCAGCCTGCTTGCAAAAGAAGCGGTGTCTCATGCAGAGGCCGGCGCTGATATAATTGCTCCCAGTGATATGATGGATGGAAGAGTTGCTGCAATTAGAAAAGCACTTGATTACAAAGGATTCACAAAAATTCCTATTATGAGTTATGCTGCAAAATATTCCTCGGGATATTATGGGCCGTTTAGAGATGCTGCTGAATCCGCTCCAGCATTCGGCGACAGGCGTTCTCATCAAATGGATATTGGAAACGGTGATGAAGCTATTAGAGAGGTCGAATCAGATATTGAAGAGGGCGCTGACATCGTAATGGTTAAACCGGCAGGAGCTTATCTTGATATTATCAGAAGAGTAAAAGATAAATTTGGAATGCCGACAGCGGCTTATCAAGTAAGCGGGGAATACGCAATGATAAAAGCGGCGGGAATAAACGGCTGGATTGATGAAGAGCGTGTAATGCTGGAATCATTAATTGCAATTAAACGCGCCGGCGCGGATATGTTTTTAACATACTTTGCAAAAGATGTTGCAAGGTGGATAGACAAGAATAGAAGATGATTGGTTATGCTTTCAAAAAGAGAGTTATTGAATAAGTTTGAGTCCGACATTCTCTTATTGAATGGTGTAAGTTCAATTGAGCATCAAATGGGTGGAAGAGAATTTTTATTGAATGGAAAAGAGATTGGACATGTTCATAATAACGGCGTTCTGGATATTCTCTTCAACAAAAAAATTAGAGATGAACTTTTAAAAGATAATTTGGTTCAAGAACACAAATGGATCCCAAATTCAGGCTGGACGACCTTTTATATTAATGATGAATCTGATTTATTTAAGGCTGAAGAATTAGTCCGCTTGTCGCTAGCATTTCATCTGAAAAGAAAATTTCCCGACTCAATTGCTACTGAAGAAATTGATAAATTGGATTTTCCGGCAAATATAAAAAAACTGATCTAATGTTTGACTTATTTTCAATCTTTCTTTATTATAATAAAAATCTGCGTTTATAAAGCGCTATAAAAATTAAATACAATTTTTAGAAAGAGGAAAATATGCAAACAATTCTTGGATCTTCAGGAGTAATTGGAACCGGCCTTGCAAAAGAACTTTTAAAATACAACGATAAAATAAGGCTGGTAAGCCGAAATCCTAAAAAGGTAAATTCCACCGACAAACTTTTTCCTGCAGATTTAACAAATAGAGAAAAAATATCTCAAGCAGTCGAAGGTTCTGATATTGTTTATTTAACTGTGGGATTAGCTTACGATATAAAAATCTGGCGTGAGTTATGGCCCAAGATTATGCAGAATGTAATTGATGCTTGTGAAAAACATAATTCAAAACTAGTTTTTTTTGATAACGTATATTCTTACGGAAAAGTTAACGGCTGGATGACGGAAGAAACTCCACATAATCCAACCAGCGAAAAAGGAAAAGTAAGAAAACAAATTTCCGAAATGATTTTAGACAAAGTTGAAAAAGGAAAACTGCAGGCAATCATTGCGCGTGCTGCTGATTTTTACGGACCAAAAGCACAAGCGCCTATAAACTTTTTGGTTTTGGACAATCTATTAAAAGGCAAAAAGCCGACGTGGATGATAAATGATAAAGTTAAACATTCATTCACATATACTTTGGATGCAGGAAAAGCAACAGCATTGCTTGGAAACACTCCTGATGCTTACAATCAAATATGGCATTTACCAACAGACAAAAATGTTTTAACGGGAAACGAGATAATTGAGCTTTGCACAAAAGAATTTAGCAAACCACCGAAATATACAGTGCTTCCAAAATTTATATTAAAGTCAATGGGGTTGTTCAATAAAAGTTTAAAAGAAATGAATGAAATGTTATATCAATACGATTCCGATTATTTGTTTGACAGCAGTAAGTTTGAAAAGAAATTTAATTTTAAACCAACTACTTATGCTGAAGGCATAAAAGAAACAGCAAAACTGATGAAAGAAAATTAGAAAATTTATTTCTTTCTTTTTGACTTTTAACCTAACACCATGCACTTAGAATTAATTCGCGAATATTGCTTAAAGAAAAACGGAGTAACAGAAGAACTTCCATTTAATGAAGATTCTCCTGTTTACAAAGTGATGGGAAAAATATTTCTAATCGCCAATCTAACTCCCCCAATAAGCATTAATCTAAAATGCGAGCCTGAAAAAGCAATTGAGCTGAGAGAAAGATACGATGAAATCCAGCCAGGCTATCACATGAACAAAACACATTGGAACACAATTGATCTAGCTGGAACATTAAAAAACAATTTTATTTTAGAATTGATTGACCACTCTTATGATCTTGTTGTTAGCGGATTAAAGAAAAGCGACAAGGAAAAACTTTTAAATTTATCGGAGAAAAAATGAAATATAGAAAAATAGGGAAAACAGATATTGAGGTTTCGGAAATAAGTCTTGGCTGCTGGACAATGGGCGGACTTAATTGGGTGAACGGAAACCCAAACGGCTGGGCAGACGTTGATGAAAAAGAAATTGCTGAAGCAATCAACTATGCAATAGATAACGGTGTAACCCACTTTGACAATGCAGATGTTTATGGAAACGGCAGAGCCGAGCGGATGCTGTCAAGAATACTCGGAAACCGTTCTAAGAATTTTATAATCTCTTCCAAAATCGGATGGTTCCCCGGAACCGCAGAACATGCTTATGAACCTGCTCATATCCGCCATCAATGCGAACAGTCATTAATTAATTTGAAGCGCGATTATATTGATATTTATTATTTCCATCATGCTAACTACGGTGAAGATTATAAATATGTTGATGATGCTGTGGAAGTAATGTATCGATTAAAGGAAGAAGGGAAAATTAGAGTAATCGGCCAGTGCGCAAAAGATGATGAGGAATATGCTTATTTAATTCCCAAAGTTAAACCGGAAGTTATTCAAAGCTCATCAAGTGCATTAAATGATTATCTTTTGCCTGAAGGAACAAAAACTCGCCAGCTGATTGAAAAAGATAAAATATCTTATGTTGCTTACAGCCCGCTTGCGCAAGGATTACTGCTCGATAAATATAACAAAAAAAACCCGCCTAAATTTGACGAAGGAGATCATAGAAAAAATGCTTCAAGATTTTCAGCTGAAAATTTAACAAAACTTGAACCGAAATTGGAAAAATTAAAAAAGAAATTTGGTTCTTCCGTTGAAGATTTATCAAGAATGGCTTTGCAGTATTTGCTTCATTATAAAGTTGTGGGAGCAGTAATTCCCGGGTTTAGAAATTTGAAGCAGGTTAAAGCAAATCTTGCACAAGCTGATAATCCTTTGTCGGACGAAGAATTTAATTTTATTAAAGAAGTTTTTAAGGATTAATGGAACACAGATTCCGCAGATTGTTATGATCATTTATGATCTTAATAAATCATAAGCATCATAAAAATCAGCATTCCATTTTTTGCAACATGCACAAAGCAACTTTTAGATTTTATGAAGAGTTAAACGATTTCCTTCCCAAGGAAAAAAGAAAGAAAAGATTTGAACATAATTTCATCGACCGTGCTTCTGTGAAAGATGTAATCGAATCTTTCGGTGTCCCTCACACAGAAGTTGATTTAATTTTAGTGGACGGTGAATCAAAGAATTTTTCTTATATCATAAATGACGGCGATGATATTAGTGTTTATCCTATTTTCGAATCTATTGATATTTCCAATCTTCAAAAGCTGCGACCTGATCCATTAAGAGAACCAAAATTTATTTTAGATGTTCATCTTGGAACTCTTGCAAAGTATTTAAGAATGCTTGGCTTTGATACTATTTATAGAAATGATTTTTCAGATGCAGAAATTGTTAAAATTTCATTAAAAGAAAAAAGAGCAATTCTAACCAGAGATGTTGGAATTTTAAAACGGAGCGAAGTAACCCGCGGTTATTGGGTTAGAAATACCGATCCATTTAAACAAGTTGAAGAAATTGTAAAACGATTCGACTTAAAAAATCAGATAAAAGAATTTACCCGCTGTATTGAATGCAATACAATTTTAGAAATGATTGAGAAAGAAAAAATAATTGACCGTCTTCCTCTAAAAGTTAAAGCCACTCAAAATAATTTTTTATACTGCAAAAACTGCGATAAAATTTATTGGCGCGGCAGCCATTACGAAAGCATGAAAGGATTAATTGAAAAATTAAAGATTTAATTCTCCAACGCTTTAGAAATCAAAGTAAACTTATATCCTTTTGCTTCAAGCATAGTAATTAATTCATCCAATCTATTATAAAATTTATTTGTTCTCCTTGGGTCTGTGCCGGGATGAGTTAAAAGGATAAATCCGTTTAATCCGTTTGGCTTTGTCTTTTCATAATTAATTATTCTTTGAAATATTGTATCGCTGCTTACATACTGTTTTCCCAAGCCTGGGTAAGTCCAATCTTGATTTGAAGAAGTGCCGGGAGTAAAATTTATTAATGTAATCCCCACTTCTTTGCACCATTCATTTATTTGGTTGTTGTGCCATTCGAAAGGAGGAAGAAAATAAGGTGCATCGCTTTTCTTTATTCCAAATTTTTTCATTTCTAAATAATTTTCTTTTAAATCATTTATGAATTCGTCCTTTGTAACCAAGGTCGAATCTCTATTCTCCCATGAAGCATAAAGCAAATGCTTGTTTGAATGCGCACCTAAATAATCGCCATCTTTTATTAATTCTTCTATAATTTTTTTGAATTTCGGATTTCTATAAAAATCACCCGTAAAAAAGAATGCTGCTTTTATGTGGTGCTTATTTAAAGTTTTTCTTACGGTTTCAATTCCGTCTGCATATTCATGTCCGGTAAACACAAGATGAATTTCTTTTTTGCTTTTATCTGTTCTTATTATCGCTCCATGATTGTATTCAGGTTCATTATTTGTTTTTACATTTCCTTCTTTTTGAAGAGCCGATAAATAATAAGTTAAGCTTGCCGTTCCATCCATGGTTGGTTCGTTGGTTGAGTAATCGCCATAATCATCATGATAAACAAAACGGGTTGACTGAAATTCTGCGTACTCATCCGGATGATGTAAAACCAATCCTTTAAGTTGTTTAAAAATACTTGTGTAAACCGGGCCGTCAACTAAGCCGCCGTCAATTTTATAGTTTGCTGTTGCAGTAAATGCAGAGTGGGGATCTGAAGGAGAATCTCCGTTTGCTGGATATCCAATAATCATGCTTGTTCCCCATGGGTTGCAGCCGAACAGCCAATCACGCAAAGCCGCTTCCATCGGAAGATAAGTTGAATCATTTGTTAATTGAAAATATAATCTGCATTGAGTAAGAATTGCGGCAACCAAATTATTTGAACACCAGATAAACGGAACACCAAACAAAAATGGATTTGATTCCCCTCTTTTGTAAACTTTATCTATTCCTTCTCTTAAATAATTAATAAATTCTTTCTTTGTTTCTGAGTCGTTTGAATTTGAAAGATAATAATGTCCAAGATTTAAAAACGGATACCATTCATAATGTCTTGCCGTGTCAGCTCCCATCCATGGTGTAACCGGCTCCTTATTCCCATAAGAAACCGCATCATTCAAATAGTTTTTATCGTTTGTTAAATTATTTAATTGAACCGCGGCTAATTCCATATCGTCAACCCAGTTGTCTTCCTCATAAAAATATGGGGACTTACACGGCGCAGTTTGACAAACACCAGGATTTTCTTTTCCAAAATTATATGCTTCTACTGCTTTCTTTTTTATTTTTTCTGAAAACTCAGGATAATACTTGCTTAACAGTTGTGCGCCTAATGAAAATGCCGAAGAATATTTCCCGGCGGTAGAAGCAATTCCTGTTGTTCTATTTTTATTTTTAAAAACACCTTGGGGTTTTCCGGTGCAAAAATAAACAGGCCGCTCCAAGCCAAGTCCATAATTAATCGAATCTTTATTTGGCAATTTAAATCCCTGGTGGTCTCTGTCATCAGCAATTTGATTGTACATTTCTTTGTCTTTCGGATTCATTTTTACCAGCCATTCTAATCCCCATTTTGCTTGATCTAAAATATCAGGAATTCCATTTGAACCTGGGTCACCATTCTTATCATAATTATCAGAAAACGATTCGGGGTTTTGCTGATATGCAAACAGCATTTGAAAAACTGCATTTGCAGATGTAGTAACATACTGAAGATAATCGCTGGCATCATGCCATCCGCCAACAACATTAATATATTGCGAATCTTTTGGGGGGTTGTAAATAATAAATCCATCATGAGTATGGCAAGAGTCTTTTAACAAAGGATTATATCCGCATTGCTGCTGCCGCATATATTTTAAAAGAAAATCTGCAGAGCCGTTATAGACATCACTTGCAATTCTAAAATTTGGGGAACGAACGTCTCCGCATCTTATATAGTAACTTCCTTTGTTTTCGAAATCTGAAAAATCTAATCTGAAAGTATTTTTAAAAGGGCTGAATTCTCCATAAGTCATTATTTTGGTTGAAGTATAAATTGTTTCGTCTGTCAACGCATCGCAAAGTTCAAATTCTTTGGGAGAGGTTTCTGCTTTACTGCAAAGTACCGCGGCTTTCACTGCTTTTTGTAAATAGCCAAGTTGATTTATTCTAATCCAGCTTTGTCCGAAATTATTTGTGCTAAGAAAAAAGGCGGCGAGAAATGAAAATCTTAAGATTCTTTTTAAGGTAGTTTTTTTGATCATCATTTTGTTAAAGGCTTTATATATTTTTGCTATTAAACTTATTTATCTGTTAAATCAATATATCAAAAGCAGTTCATTTTTAATATAATCTTACTTAGCTTTTGTTTTTCCATTTCGTAATTATTAATGAAAGTGGGTTAACCCCGGATGCCGTTTATTTTTAAAATTATATTAGTGCTTGTCCTTATTATTGCCGCTGAGATTTATTTCTATAAAAAATTTAGAGGAATCGTTTTACAAATATTTAAAATTACGCCCTCAAAAAAATTTAACGCAATAAACTATTTTTTAATTCTTTTCCTAAATCTCTACCCCATTTATTTATTATCCGGACTTATTTATTCGGTTATTTTTAGAGATGGTTTTCCTCCCCAGCCGGACGGTTACTGGTTTGATTTTTTAATTCTTGTTCCTTTTTGGCTAGGCGTTTTTATTGTAATTCAATCTTTGCTTTTCATATTTATTATAGATTTTATAAAACTACTTTTTTATCCGTACTATAAAAAGCGAAAAGAAAATTTAACCCGTTATTATAATTTAATTGTTTTTATAATTGTCACCTTTTTCGTTTTATATGTCCCCATAAATGCAATTTATAATTACACAACGGTTCAGATTAGAAACGTTGATTTCTATAAAAAAGATCTTCCCGAGCAATTAAATAATTTTAGAATCACTTTCATATCAGATATTCACGCAGACAAATACACAAACACCTGGCGTCTTCAAAATTATATTGATAAAGTTAATTCAACTAAGCCCGACCTGGTATTAATTGGAGGAGATATTATTTCTTCAACTCCTGACTACATTAATTTTGGGGCAAGTTATTTAGGTAAGATAAAATCTAAGTACGGCGTTTTTTCCTGCGTTGGGGACCATGATAACTGGGCATACCGCCCGGATTATTTAAAAAGTCGGCTGGCCGTTATGGCGGCTTTAAAAAGAAACGGTGTATTAATGTATGATGACAAAGATACAACGCTAAATATTTCCGGATCTTCTTTAGGAATAACTTTCGCAACGGAAACATATTCGGATAGAGTAGACGATGGTGACAGAGATTCTCTTATTGATAACTTAACTGCTGATTTAAAAATTTTATTAGTTCATCAGCCAAGAAATAGTTTAATTAATGCCGCGGCCCAAAAGAAATATGATTTATTCCTTGCCGGCCACACACACGGCGGACAGGTTTCTTTTTTGTTTCCTTTTATTAATTTATCTGTTACTTTATTTGAAACCCGGTATGTCCGAGGAAATTTTTGGTTTGGCAATATGCTAATGATTGTAACCCGCGGATTGGGAATGTCTATTGAACCGATACGATATAATTCGCAGCCTGAGATAACCGTCATTAATCTTAAAAAGAAATAATTTTATTTATGAAACTGACACAAATAAATATTTATCCCATTAAATCTCTTGGTGGAATTTCTTTCTCCTCTGCTGTGGTTGAAAAAAGAGGTCTGAGATATGACCGACGATGGATGTTGATAAATTCAAATAATGATTTTATGACGCAGCGCCAGTATCCGCAGATGGCTTTGCTACAAACAGCAATCGATGGCGGTTTCTTGGTTGTTCATCATAAAAAAAATAAAACGGCTTTAATAAAAATTCCTTTACAAAATAATTCGACGGAACAAATTGAAGTCCCTGTTTGGGATGATTTCTGTATAGCTCAAACATCAAGCAAAGAAATAGACAATTGGTTTTCAACGGCTCTTAATGAAAAATGCCGCCTTGTTTACATGCCTGATTCAACCAGGCGAATAGTTGATCCTAAATATTCTCCACAGGAAAAAATAGTTAGTTTCGCTGATGCCTATCCCTTTCTAATTATTGGAGAAAAGTCCTTAGAAGATTTAAACTCTAAATTAGCCGCCCCTGTTCCTATGAACCGCTTCCGGCCTAATTTTGTTTTTGATGGCGGAACTCCATTTATCGAAGACACATTTAACTATTTTAAAATTGGCAATATAAAATTTCAAGCCGTAAAACCATGTGCAAGATGTGTGGTTACAACTGTAAATCAAGACACTGCGGAAAAAGGAAATGAACCGCTCGTAACGCTTTCCACATTTAGAAAGTTCGATCATAAGGTTATGTTCGGTCAAAACTTAATTGGATTAGATGAAGGCGAAGTGGCAGTAAATGATGTGGTTCTTCCATTAACATTTAAATAAATATAAATTACTCTCCTTTTTGTTTTGTGATTTACTAGCCACATTATGATTTTAAATGAAAAACCATTCCTCTTTTGTCTCATCATTGCTTAACTTATAAAACACATATGTTCTGTTTTTGTTTGAAAGTGTTTTATGAAATATATTATAAACAGTCTCGTTGCAATTCTTTTAATCTTTATTCTCTCTGCGCTAATCCTCACATTCCTTGGCTATAGCTTTCAAACTATTTCTGATAGAGATCGGCTTGCAATGTATCCTACTTTAGAAGAGGGTGATTTTCTTCTATCTAATTCCAATTATGGTAAGGATGATATTCGAAGGGGAGATGTAGTTATAATTAAAGATTTCCGTTTTCCTTATCCTATTATAAGAAGAGTAATTGGAGTAGAAAAAGATAAAATACAAATTGATAATGGAAAAATATTTCTAAATGAAAAATCGCTTGATGAACCTTATACAAGCACTCTTTCCATTGCCGATAGCGGGAAAGAAGTAAAAAATTATTTTATTAAATATCAGCATGAAACAACCGTCCCTGACGGGGATCTTTATGTGTCTGGAGATAACAGGGTTAACAGTTATGACAGCAGAGATAAAGATTTCGGAACCATTTCATCAAAGACAATTACTGGAAAAATTGTTTTTATACTTTTTTCTAATAACCTTTCAAAAATTGGAACTGTTTTATAATATTTTTTTTCTCCTTCTTTATAATTCCATTTATTTAACATTCTCTTATTTATTAAATTTGCTATGTTGATTTTATAAATAATTGAGAAATGATTATGAATACAGATAAAAGTTCGTTCCTTTTTAACGAGGCAAAAAAATATATTCCTGGTGGAGTAAATTCTCCTGTGCGGGCATTCAAAGCTGTCGGAGGAAATCCACTCTTTATTAAAAAGGGATATGGCTCTAAAATAGTTGATGCAGACGATAACGAATATATCGAATATATTGGAAGCTGGGGACCGCATTTATTTGGGCACAATCCTCCTTTTATAAAAGAGGCTTTATTGCGTGCGGTTGAAAACGGGGTAAGCTTTGGTGCTCCAACTGAATTAGAAATACAAATGGCTAAACTTATAACAGAGCTAGTTCCCTCAATAGAATTAGTTAGAATGGTAAACAGCGGAACCGAAGCTACAATGAGCGCTATTAGGGCTGCGAGAGCTTTTACAAAAAAAGACAAGTTCATAAAGTTTGAAGGCTGCTATCACGGACACGCAGATTACTTTTTAATAAAGGCTGGCAGCGGCGCATTAACTCTTGGCGTTCCTACCAGTCCGGGAGTAACAAAAGCGAATGCTGCAGACACTTTGTTGGCAGACTATAACAGCATTGAATCAGTTAAAAAAAGTTGTAGCCGAAAATAAAAATCAAATTGCCGCAATTATTGTTGAGCCTTTTGCAGGCAACATGGGAATGATTCGGGGAACAGACGAGTTCTTAAATGGATTAAGAAAAATATGTAATGAAGAAAACATGGTTTTGATCTTTGATGAAGTTATGACTGGCTTTAGAGTTGCAAAAGGCGGGGCTACAGGAAATTGTAAACATAAAACCTGATTTAACAACCTTTGGAAAAATAATCGGAGGCGGATTGCCAGTCGGCGCCTTCGGAGGTAAAAAAGAAATTATGGAAATGATTGCCCCAAGCGGCCCGGTTTATCAAGCAGGAACATTAAGCGGAAATCCTCTAGCAATGACTGCCGGAATTGCCGCATTAACATATATAAAAGATCATCCTGAAGTTTATTCTATTCTAGAAGAAAAAGCACTTACGCTTGAAAACGGATTCCTAGAAAATTTTAAAAAGATTAATAAAAACTTTGCTTTAAATCGCGCTGGCTCTATGTCTTGTTTGTTTTTTACTGAAAATCCTGTTGTAGATTTTAAATCCGCTTTAAAATCTGATACAGGGCTATATGGAAAATATTTCAATGAGATGTTAAACCAGGGAATTTATTTGGCTCCTGCGCAATTTGAAGCCGCATTTATTTCAACTGCACATACAGATGAGGATATTGAAAAAACAATTGCTGCCCAAAGGAATGCTTTTAAAAAAATATTGTAAATAATGTAATCTTATCTATAAGAGATTTTTTTATACCTTTTTTCTTTTTTTTTCTATAAATTTCTTTTGTGCTTTTGCTTATGTTATTCCTTAATTTCATACAATCTGGGAAATTAAAGAATAAAGCTTTTTATGTTAAAATTTTACCCCCCACTGTAAAATTTTGGGAGTTCAAAAATATTTTTTCTCTTTGACTTATCTATGAGCTAATTCAGCATCATTATACGCATTAATGTGTAGTTAATAAAACAATTTATTTAAACACTTTCTTTAACCTGGAGGGTACTATGAAAAAAGTTCTTTCTTTTGTTTCTATCTTTATTTTATTGATGTTCTTTGTTTCTACCTCTTCCTTTGCTCAAACAGTTAAAATTGGTCCTAGGCTTACTGGTAACTTCAACATTTTTAATGCTAAAAACTTAACTCTATCATACAATGGAATTGGTATTGGTATTGGTGGAAATGTTGATGTTTCTTTTTCAAAACATATAGGAATGTTAGTTAATTTAACCGTTTTTGATATGAGGAATTTTTCAAACTCAACCACAGCAAATAATGTAACAACGGAAAACTCTTTTTCTCTTTATTATTTAACCCTTGATCCAATGTTTAAAGCCGAATTTAGTGGTTTTTATATGGTCGGAGGCCCTTCTTTAAGTATTAAACTCGGCGGTAGTGGTGAACAAACGCAAACTAATGCACAGGGGCAATCTGGGGTGGCAACGTTAAATACAAAATATAATTCAGCTGTTTTTGGGATTGCAACAGGCACTGGCTATAACTTTAATTTATCTCCCGGAATGGATTTAGCAACTGATTTTATGGTTTCAATTCCAATTTCAAACACACTTGATATTCCCGGTTTAAGCAATAGTGTTTTTACTCTTAAATTAGGTGTTGCACTAAAGTTTCAATTATAAAGAAAATACATTTTTAATAAAGGAGACATAAAGATGAAAAAAATATTTATTTCATTTCTTTTCCTTGTTTTAATTGCCTTTGTTGGGTGCAGTAACAACGATTCGTCAACAACGGGAACAGATCCTTTTGGTACTGGAGGTACTGGTGGAAATACAGGGAATGTAACTGTTGCTGTTTCTATTGTCCAGGATAATCAACAGCAATATTATTTTGAATTTAAACCTTCCACAACCGTTTATATTACACAAATAGTTGGTAATTGCGCTGCCGCTGGCGTTACAAATGAAACTATTGCTGTGGGTGGTGTTTACAGTAATACTGCTCCGGTCGATATTGGTCCAGTAACTGTATTACAGGTCGGCCAGCAATGGACATTTACTGTTACAGGGAATGTAGGAAATCAACAAGGAACTGCGTTTACTGCTACATCTAATTTTACTGTACAATAACTTTAATTTGAGGCTCGCAAATTATTATGCGAGCCTTTCCTATCAAAAAAACATATGTTAATAATTTGTTATTCTAACATTCAATAAATGTTAGTTACTAAACAAGTATCAACAATCTGTTAATAACTATTTTTTTATAAAGAATTATTAACATTTATGTTGTGCTCATAATAGTCATTTCTGGTATTTTTTACGCTTTTTATGTAATATTAACTTTTCCACACTCTTATTATAACTATTAATATTTAAAATATATATATATTAATTATTAATAGTGTGTTGGTAAAGTATTTGTAATAAAATACATTCTTATTGATTATTAGTTATAATTAAAGTAATTTTTAATCGTTGTTGTTTTAAGTTGTTATAGAATTTATATATAAAACTTCAAAAGAGGTTTCTATAATGAATAAATATATAAAGTATTTACCGTTTTTATTATTGCCCTTATTATTTTTAACAGGATGTTCATCAAAGCTGCAAAGCCAAGTTGTTTTTAAAAACCTTTCTGCAGGGGCATTAAGAATTAACTTTAAAGGCGATGAAGTAAACGTTGCCTCGGGAAAAATAGTTACTGTTGAAGCAATTAAAAACGGACTTTATTCTTACTCAACAACCTATGAGGTCCCAGCTGGTGCTACATCATTTAATGCTAGTGGAGCTGTTTCTGGAAACATTGCAATTAACGCCGGAACAAAAGTTTTAATTATATATTCAAGCACATACATCAATGGAAGTTACTCGTTGTTTGCAACTATATCTAGCAGCGATGATTTATCAAGTACTTCAACTACGTCTCCCTAAAAGAATAAAAAGATTTTTTATAAGCCAGCATCTCGGTGCTGGCTTTTTTATTTTAAACCAAAAGTAACGGCAAATAACAATATAAATTAGACGATTATAACGTCAAATTTAATTGAGATTAGTGTATAGTTTTATTATTTTTTGATGCTTCAATAGGAGAAAAAAAACAGATGGAATTCAAAGTAAACAGCAAGGTTCTGGAAAAGCTATTATCCAAAATTATTCCGGCGGTTCCTACTAGAACGCCAATGCCGATTTTAGAAAATTTTCTCTTTGATATTAAAGAAGGGGAACTTTCTGTTACTGCAACCGACTTGGAAATTGCACTAAGAGCCTCAATTAACATCTCTTCAAACGGCAGCTATAAAATGGTTATACCAGCTAGACTGCTTTTTGATATTATCAGATCTTTAGGCGACACTCAAATAAACTTTGAAGTAGAAACAGATTCAAAATTAAAACTTAAAACAGATAACGGAGTATATAATATTAGTTTTTCTTCTCCGGAAGACTTTCCTGAAATTCCAAAAATTTCAACTGAAAAAGAAGTAAAAATAAACGGTTCAGAATTAAAGAAAGCAATTGATCAAACTTCATTTGCAATGAGCAAAGAAGATATGCGTCCGGCAATGACCGGGACTCTTCTTGAATTTACAAATGAAGGATTAAGGTTCGTAACAACAGATGGGCATAGATTAGTAAAATATATTAACAAAAAAATTACTTCTGAAAATAACGAGCAGTATATTGTTCCTGAAAGAGCTATTACGGTTCTATCAAAACAATTGACAGATAGCGATATTGTTGCGTACTTAAGTAAAACAAATATATCCATTCACTTTAATGATTTAGATTTTATATCAAGACTTATTGGAGAAAAATATCCGGCATACAGCAGTGTTATTCCTTTAGAAAATGAAAATCTACTAAAAATAAAAACCGATGAATTGCATTCAGCTGTTAAAAGAATGATGCTTTTTTCTTCTTCTAATTCAAAGCAGGTTAAATTTTCTATAACAAAAAATAAATTAGAACTTTCTGCCGAAGATATAGACCATGGAGCAAACGCTAAAGAAAGTATTTTATGTGAATATGCTGGAGAGCCGATGGATATTGGTTTTAATACCGCTTATGTAAGCGATATACTTTCTCATGTGAATAACAAGGAAATAATATTTAAGCTTCATTCGCCAACCAAAGCATGTATTATAGAACCGACAGATATAAAGGAAGACGAAGACTTAATGCTGTTGTTAATGCCAGTTCGTTTAAATAATTAGCATGATTTTATCATCCATCCAGCTTAAAAATTTCAGAAGCCACCAAAATACTGAGCTAACTTTTTCTGATAAAATGAACTATATAGTTGGTGGAAACGGACAGGGCAAAACAACTATCTTAGAGGCAATTTATTATTTATGTACGACAAAAGGATATAATTCTAAAAACGAAAACGAAGTGCTAAGATTTAACGAGAATGACTTTGAGCTGAGAGGAATATTTAACGAGTTTTCTATTGATAACGTGAGAATTTATTATTCAAAAGAAGAAAATAAGAAATTTTATTTTCAAAACAATAAACAGATAAATAAGCACGCAGAAATAATAGGTAAATTTCCGGTGGTTATAATATCGCCCCTGGATCATTCAATAACTTTAGGTCCGCCGGGGGACAGAAGAAAATTTGTTGATTCAATTCTTTCCCAGGCAAGTGAGACATATCTAAACTTTCTATTGGATTATAACAGAACTCTTCGTCAAAGATCTTCACTTCTTACTCAAATTAAAGAAAAGAAAAGAAATATTTTATTTGATGAATTAGATGCCTGGACCTCAAAACTAAAAGAGACGGGGACTGAAATAATAAAGCATCGAATCAAATTTGTTAAAGAGTTTAATGATTATATTAAGAGTTCATATAAAGTAATTATGGAACAAGAAGAGCTGCCTGAAATTGAATACTTATTTTTAGAAGGCTCTGGTAATCTTGAAAGTGTTGAAGAAAAATATACTGATCTTTTAAAATTAAAAAGAGATGAAGAGCTGAGAAGAGCTGTAAATCTTGTTGGTCCGCATAGAGATGATTTTGTTTTTCAAATCAATTCTTTAAACTTGAAAACATTTGGTTCGCAAGGCCAGAACAAAACATTTCAAGTTGTTTTAAGATTTGCTCAGTTTTTTTATTTAAAAGAAATCACCGGCAGGAAACCTATCTTTTTATTAGATGATGTTTTTGGTGAACTAGATATAAAAAGATCTTCCAAAATAAGTGAATACTTGAGAGACGTTGGTCAGGCGTTTATAACCCTTACAGACTTTACTAACTTATCTTTTCTAAAAAAAGATAAGAACGATTTAATATTGAAAGTTAGCGGTGGAAAAGCGGCTTATGCCTGAAAAATTTTTAAGTATGGCAGATATAATAAAAAATGATCCCGGATTAGCTGGGATAAGAAAGGTTATAAAAGAATCTGACGTAATAATAAATTTTTATGAAATATTTCCGGAATGGGAAAAAGTTGCCGTTCCAAAAAAAGTTGAAAAGAAAGTGCTTAACTTAAAAGTTGAAAATGCGGCATGGAGAAACGAATTAAAATTTAAAGAAGAATTGATCATTAGGAAAGTAAATAATTTTTTTAGTGATGAAAGAATAAAATGGATTAAGTTTACAGCTTAATTAAAAAAATTAGGAATAACATGGATAGTTCTAAAAAATCAAACGAATATAGTGCTAAAAATATAAATGTACTTAAAGGTCTTGAAGCAGTAAGAAAAAGACCGGCAATGTATATTGGAGATGTTGGTACGCGCGGTTTTCACCACCTTGTTAACGAAGTTGTGGATAACTAGTATAGACGAAGCACTTGGCGGCTATGCAGATATGATAATTATTACGATAAACACTGATGATAGCATTACGGTTGTGGACAATGGACGTGGAATCCCAGTTGACATGCATCCCATAGAAAAAAAATCTGCGCTTGAAATTGTAATGACAGTGCTTCATGCGGGAGGAAAATTTGACAAAGATACTTACAAGGTTTCAGGCGGGTTACATGGAGTTGGTGTTTCAGTTGTTAATGCACTTTCGTCCTCTTTAAAAGCCGAAATAAGAAGAGATGGAAAAGTTTATTTTCAGGAATATATAAGAGGCGTGCCAGTAAAAGATGTTGCCGTTATTGATAAAGTAAAAAAGAATGAAACCGGGACAACAATTACTTTTATTCCGGATGCAGATATTTTTAAAACAACAAAATTTAAATTTGATACTCTTGCAGAAAGAATGAGAGAGCTGGCATATCTAAATAAAAATATAACCATAAAAATAACAGATAAAAGAAACGGCGGAGAAGAAGAAGAATTTCATTTTAAAGGCGGGTTAATTGAGTTTGTAAAGTATCTAGATGAAAATAGAGAGTCACTTCACAAACCGGTTTATGTTGAAGGAGAAAAAGATGGGACTCCAATTGAAATAGCATTTCAGTACAATGATACGTACTCAGAAAACATATTTTCTTATGTGAATAACATAAATACTCATGAAGGCGGAACTCACCTGGTTGGTTTTAAAACAGCACTTACAAGAACCTTAAACAACTATGCTTATAAAAATAATTTAATAAAAGAAGGAAAAATTAATTTAACGGGTGATGATTTTAGAGAAGGATTAACTGCGGTTATTTCAGTTAAAGTTCAAGAACCTCAATTTGAAGGGCAAACCAAAACCAAGCTGGGAAACAGCGAAACAAAATCTGCCGTTGAAACCTTGGTTGGAGAAAAGCTTGCTGAATATTTAGAAGAAAATCCATCAATTGGAAAAAAAATAATTGAGAAATGTGCACGTGCGGCAGAAGCCCGTGAAGCCGCCAGAAAAGCCCGTGATTTAGCAAGAAGGAAAAATGCGCTTGACAGCATGAATCTTCCCGGCAAACTTGCGGATTGTTCTATTACAGATCCTGAGCATTGTGAAATTTATATTGTTGAAGGTGATTCGGCAGGCGGTTCGGCCAAGCAAGGGCGTGACAGAAGGTTTCAGGCCATTCTCCCATTAAAGGGGAAAATTTTAAATGTTGAAAAAGCTAAGCTGAATAAAATTTTAGAGAACAATGAAATTAAAGCAATAATATCTGCAATAGGGGCAGGTCTGGGCGCCGATTTTAATCATGAAAAAGCAAGATATGGAAAAATTATTTTAATGACCGATGCTGATGTAGACGGCAGCCACATTAGAACTTTATTATTAACTTTCTTGTATAGGCACATGAATGAATTAATAACATCAGGAAAAGTATATATTGCTCAACCACCCTTATACAAGGTTAAAAAGGGAAAGCAAGAATACTATGCTTTTGATGAAACAGAGCGTGACGAAATAATTAAAAGATTGAAGCCAAACGGAAAAGAAGTGGAAGAAGAAAATCCTGAAGCACCAATTGAAGAAGGAACATTAAAAGGGATAACAATTTCTCGATATAAAGGACTGGGTGAAATGAACCCGCTGCAGTTATGGGAAACAACAATGAATCCTGAAACAAGGACTGTTCTTCAAGTTACGCTTGAAAGTGCAGCAACAGCCGATAAAATATTTGAAACTTTGATGGGGGACGCTGTTGAACCAAGAAGAGAATTTATAGAAAAGAATGCCAAGTATGTTAGAAACTTGGATGTTTAAAAATTAAAAAAGTAAAAAAGAAATTTTATGGCAACAATTTTTGAAAAAATAATTCCGGTATCATTAGAAGAAGAAATGAAATCTTCATACATCGATTATTCGATGTCTGTTATTGTCTCACGCGCCCTGCCGGATGTAAGAGATGGTTTAAAGCCTGTTCACCGCAGAGTGCTTTTCGGAATGCACGAACTTGGTGTTGCATACAACAAGGCATATAAAAAGTCGGCAAGAATAGTGGGAGAAGTTTTAGGTAAATATCACCCGCACGGCGATACCGCTGTTTATGATTCAATGGTTCGAATGGTACAAGATTTCTCGCTTCGCTACCCGTTGGTTGATGGACAAGGAAACTTTGGCTCTGTTGACGGCGATTCGCCTGCGGCCATGAGATATACCGAAGCTAGGCTTGCCAGAATTTCTGAAGAAATTTTAAGGGACCTTGATAAAAACACGGTGGACTTTACTTCAAACTTTGACGACTCTCTTCAAGAGCCAACGGTTATGCCTTCATATCTTCCCACTCTATTAGTTAATGGCGCCAGCGGAATAGCCGTTGGGATGGCGACAAACATTCCGCCGCAAAATCTTACAGAGGTTATCGACGGCATAATTGCACTAATAAAAAATCCGGACCTTACTTCTGAAAAATTAATGAAATATGTAATTGCTCCTGATTTTCCGACAGGAGGAATTATTTACGGATATAGCGGAGTTAAAGAAGCATATACTACAGGGCGAGGCAAAATAGTTGTCAGGGCAAAAGCGAATATTGAAACACAAAAAAACAATAGAGAAAACATAATTATAACCGAACTCCCGTATCAAGTTAACAAGGCAAACCTGATTGAAAAAATTGCCGACTTAGTTAAAGAAGGGAAGCTAAATGATCTCTCAAACATAAGGGACGAATCGGACAGAGATGGAATGCGAGTTGTTATAGAATTAAAAAGGGATGCTCAGCCCGCAGTAGTTCTCAACCAGTTGTTTAAGCATACGCAGATGCAGACCACATTCGGTGTTATAATGCTGGCTTTAGTGGGCGGCGTTCCGAAAGTGCTGACCCTTAAAGAAATGATGCAGCATTTTATTAATCATCGCATGAATGTTCTTATAAGAAGAACGAAATATGAATTGGATGCAGCAGAGCGCCGGGCTCATATTTTAGAAGGCTACATAATTGCTCTCGATAATATTGATGCAGTAATTGAAACAATTAAAAAATCAAGAGATGTTGAAACCGCAAAAAACAACTTGATGAAAAAGTTCAAGTTGAGCGAAATTCAATCAAAAGCAATTCTTGATATGCGTCTTCAAAGACTCACAGGCCTGGAAAGAAAGAAAATAGAAGACGAATACAAAGAAATTATTAAGTTAATAGAAAAGTTAAAAGGAATTTTAGACAGTGAAGAGAAAAGATATTTAATAATTAAAGATGAGCTTCTTCTTATTAAAGAAAGATATGGCGATGCAAGGCGAACAGAAATAATTTATAGTTATGAAGAGTTCTCGCTTGAAGACATTATTGCCGAAGAAGATGTGGTGGTTACAATTTCGCATACAGGTTTTATCAAAAGATTTCCTGTAAGTGGTTATCGTAAACAAGGCCGCGGTGGAAAAGGGGTTACGGGGGCAGGAACTAAAGACGATGATTTTATTGAGCATATGTTTATTGCTTCCACGCATCAATATATTTTATTCTTTACTGACCAAGGAAAGTGCTACTGGCTTAAAGTTCACGAAATTCCGGAAAGCGGAAGGGCAAGCCGGGGAAGATCAATAATAAATCTGTTGCAAAAAGATAAAGATGAAAATATTACTGCGTTTGTAACCGTTAAAGAATTTAGCGAAGATCATTATTTAATTATGGCAACGTCACAAGGCACCATTAAAAAAACAGTTCTTTCGGCTTATGGCAATGTGAGAAAAGGCGGTATTAATGCTATCAACCTAAATAAAGGCGATAGTTTAATTGCGGTTAAAATGACAGACGGCAATAATGATATTGTGCTTGGAACCTACCATGGTTTTGCGATCCGGTTCCATGAAAATGATGTTAGAGATATGGGAAGAACAGCTACAGGCGTTAGAGGCGTGAGATTAGGAAAAGGCGACAAGGTTGTTGGCTTGCTTGTTATAAAGCGGAAGGATACAATCCTTGTGGTTACAGAGAAAGGTTACGGTAAAAGGTCGGATATAAATGATTATAGAATTACCAGGCGTGGAGGCAAGGGAGTTATCACTGTCAAAACAAGCGACAAGGTTGGTAAGATGATGGCAATGATGGAAGTTGTTGATGGCGATGAACTTGTGATAATCTCATCTCAAGGGATGGTTATTCGTCAAAGTGTCGCCGCTATTAGAGTAATGGGGCGAAATACGCAGGGAGTTAGGGTAATTAGATTGAACGAAGCAGATTCAATAGCAGATATTGCTAAAGTAATTTCCGAAGACGACGAAACAGAGATTCCAGGAGAAGCAGAATTGGTTTAGCTTAAATTTATTATTTTATATGTCCATTGAACGGAAAGCGAGTTAAACATGTCGGAATTAACCACGGTGTTGAAGGAACATTTTTTAACTTTATTTAACTATAATCATTGGGCAAATGAAAAATGTATAAATTCATTAGCCCAGGTTGAAGGGAAAAATGAGAAAGCTTTTCAAATTATGGGGCATATTATAGATGCCCAAACAAACTGGTATAAAAGAATTAATGATCCGGCAAAAGCCTCTCAAAATTTTTGGAATAAATATTCTTTAGAAGACATGAGGGGGCTCTCATATAAAAGCTCAAAAGAGTGGTTGAGGTTTATTGAAACTCAATCTGAAGAAACTCTTAAAAAGAAAATAAATTACCAAAATTCGAAGGGGCTTGAATATACAAGCACCGTTATTCAAATATTAAATCACATTACACATCATTCTTCCTACCACAGAGGACAAATTGCTTTGTTGTTGAGAAGCAATTGGGCAACTCCTCCAATTACAGATTATATCGTTTATGAAAGAGAAAAGAGATAAGCAATTTTATCGGCACACTTAAAACAGCTTAGGAACAAACAAATTCAGCTAAGAGGAGCTTATTTCAATTTGATTTCGAAGCGACTCCATCATTTCGTCTAGCACAGAATCAGTTTTGCGCAGTTGTTCTATTGCACCGCAAGCGTGTATTACGGTTGAATGGTCACGCCCGCCAAAATGTAAGCCGATAGTTTTTAAAGAAGACTTGGTTAGCTCTTTAGATAAATACATGGACGCTTGTCTTGCCAGCACCACTTCCTTTTTCCTAGTTTTATCGCGGACTTTATTTTCGTCAATATTTAAGTAAGCACAGACGACCTTGGTAATGTTTTCTATTGTAATATTTACTTTTCTGTCAGTTGCAATCTCTTTAACCGTTTTCTTTGCAAGCTCAATATTTATTTCTTTAGAGCTGAGAGACGCATTTGCCAGCAGCTTTATTAAACATCCTTCCAGTTCACGAATGTTTGATGTTATATTTGCAGCAATGTACTCTAAAATATCATTAGAAACGGACATTCCATAATCATCGGCCTTACGTTTTAAAATTGCGATTCTTGTTTCAAGGTCGGGCGGCTGAATATCTGCGGTTAAACCCCATTGAAATCTAGAAATTAATCTATCGTCAAGTCCTTTTAAGTCTTTTGGGGGCTTATCGCTTGAAAGCACGATTTGTTTTCTTGATTGATGAAGAGTATTAAAAATATGAAAGAAAAGATCCTGGGTTTTTTCTTTTCCAATTAAAAATTGGATATCATCAATTATTAAAACATCCATCCCGCGGTAAAAGCTTGAAAAATCATTTACTGTATTTGATTGAATTGCTTCTACAAATTCAACTGTAAAAATATCAGAAGAAAGGTAAATAACCTTTTTCTCAGGAAAGTTATTGACAATTTTATTGCCTATGGCTTGAATTAAATGCGTTTTTCCTAAACCAACACCGCCATATAAAAATAATGGATTAAATGATGTTCCTCCCGGATTATCTCCAATCGCACTTCCTGCGGCACGCGCTAATTGATTTCCTTCTCCTTTTATAAAATTTTCAAAGGTATAACGTGAATTTAAAAATGTTTCGAACTGCGGGATTTCTTTTTTTTCTTCTATTGGGATTCTTGAGACCGAATTTGTTTTTTGTGTACTAACGTCTTCTTTAATATCAATTTCTTCGGCGATTATATAAGCCAGTTTGGATTCTTCCCCTAAAACTTTTTTTAAGGTTTTGTTTATGAGGGCATTATAATGTTCATCAATCCATTCCCAGAAGAATTGGCTTGGCAGTTGAACCTTCAAAATATTATTATTTAGCTCAAGCGGTTTGATAGGGAGGAACCACGTGTTGAATGTCATTGTTGTAACATTATCTTTGATTGTTTTTAAGCATTCTTTCCATACATCAGCGGGTTTTAAATCGATAAAATTATTAATGGGTTCAGAAACAATCATTGACATTTATCCACAATATAAAAAGTTAAATTTTCAAATCAATATAAATAGTTATACTTAAATAACGCCCAGGCAGAAAACCAACCCACAAGTTGTTAACATTAAGTAAGCGCCGCTAAGCCGTTTGTTCTCTGGCGGTTAGAGCCCTCTTTTTAATTAATTAACATTTGAGCGACTGTTTTTCGACGGTTTGGCTTCCGAAATGGTTTGTGAAACGTTTTCACATAAAAGAAATATCAACAAGATATTAACATTATTTTTAAGAGCGTAATTGTATTAAAAAATAAGCAGTCTTAGTTCCTTGTGCAAATTAATTCTTATTTATTTTTAAATTTTTTTCTATTGAATTACTGTTTATATAATTCAGGCCTGATTTATCTTGTTTATTTAACGTGCAATAGCTATTTTTACAGTCTTTTTGAAAAAAGGAGTTTGATATGAAAAGAACGTTTCAGCCGAGCAATAGGAAAAGAAAAAATAAGCACGGCTTTAGAGAAAGAATGAAGACAAAAAATGGGAGAAAAGTTTTAGCAAGAAGACGAGCTAGAGGCAGAAAAAAATTAACCGTAAGCGATGAGAATTAATTGAGTTGAAACATTTTAGTCTTTCTGCAAAAGAAAGGATAAAAAGCAAAAAAGATTTTGAAGCAATTTATGCTTCAGGTAAAATCATCTTCTCCCAAAATAAAAAATTTAAAGCCAGCTATTTAATTGAACAAATAAAAGAAAATCCTGAAGTTAAAATAGCAGCGGCAGTATCAAAGAAAAGTGGAAATGCCGTTTGGAGAAATAGAGTTAAAAGATTAATTAAAGAATCTTACAGATTAAATAAGCACGATTTAATAGATTTTGCTGAAGAAAAAAGAGTAACTTTTAAAGTAGTTTTTTCAGCCAACGCACTAACACAAAAGAAAAATAAAAAACTAAACCTTAAAGATATTATGCCGGATATAATTGAGCTGATGATGGAACTCAAGGGCAGTCTTTAAAATGAAATATATTTTTATTTTTATAATTAAACTTTATAAAAAATTTATATCACCGCTGTTACCGCCTTCGTGCCGCTTTTATCCAACTTGTTCCGAATATGCTCTTCAAGCATTTACAAAGTATGGTGTAATTAAAGGCGGGGCTAAATCAGTCTGGCGGATTTTAAGGTGTAACCCATTTAATAAGGGCGGGTACGATCCCTTAACTTAACGGAAGATTTAATGGATAAAAATACCACATTTGCTTTTATTCTGATCGGAGCGATTTTAATTTTATGGATGTACTTAAATGCTCCATCGCCGGATCAGTATAAAAAAGATATTAAGGGGAAAGACACAACACAAGTTGTTGTAGATTCGGCAAAAATAAAAAAAGAAGCTGAAAAAAAAGTTGAGAAGAAAGAAAATGTTTCCCAAGTAAAAGCTCCCGCTGATTTTGGAAAGTTTTTTTCCGCAGATACAGTGAAGAAAAACGAAAAGATCATTACAATTGAAAATGACCTGGCTGTAATTGAACTTTCATCAAAAGGCGGAAATTTCATTCGATATTATTTAAAGAAATTTAATAATTGGTATTCCGCCGGCGAAGAAAACAACGATCCATATAAATATAGTGTGCAGCTTATAAACTATGCAGAAGGCGGTTCATATGATCTTGCTTTTGTTACTTCCGATGGAAAGGCAATTAATACCGGGCAGCTTTATTTTACCACTGATGCAAAAAAAACAAATTACAAGCTTACAGAGAACGACAGCGTAACCATTTCTTTTAAGCTTAGTGCGGGCAATGGAAAATATATTAACAAAATTTATACTTTTTACGGAAACAAATATAGTATTAACAGCAGCATAGAATTAATCGGGATGAACTCCCTGATAAATAACAATGCGTATGATCTGGTTTGGGGAAACGGAATACGGTTTACTGAAAAAAATTCAGTTGATGAAGCAACCTACTCTGACGCAAGTGTTTATTATGGTGGCGAACAGGTTATTGTTGACGCAAAAGATGAAAAGAAACCAACCGAAGAAGATTTTAATGGAAGGATAGATTGGCTTGGTGTAAGGAATAAATATTTTGCTGCCATAATTGCGCCTAAAAATCCTTCCGGTGTTGAAGGAGCATATATAAAGGGCACCCGGCAGATAATAAATAAAGTCGGTGAAAAAGAAGTTTATAATGCTCATTTAATTATCCCATTTAATAATGAAAGCGCAGTAAAGAATTCCTTCTTGCTTTATATCGGCCCAGTTGATTATGATATCTTATCAACATACAAACAAAACCTGGAAGCAATTGTTGATTTTGGAAGTTTCCTTGGATTAAAGTTTCTGGTTCGTCCGATTGCAGAATATGTTCTTTTACCGCTGTTTAACTTTTTACATACCTTCATTCCGAATTACGGGTGGGTAATAATTGTTTTTTCATTGATAATAAAATTTGTTTTATATCCGCTGACAAAGCAAAGCTATCAGTCGATGAAAAAGATGCAAATGCTCCAGCCGAAAATAAATGAATTAAAAGAAAAGTATAAAGACGACCAGCAGAAGCAGCAAAAAGAAACAATGAAATTGTACTCTACTTATGGAGTAAATCCCGCAGGCGGATGTCTACCGCTGCTTTTACAGATGCCAATCTTTGTTGCCTTGTGGGGTTTATTTAAAATAGCAATTGAGTTGCGCCAGCAGCCGTTTATGTTTTGGATTAAAGATCTTTCTGCCCCTGATGAAATTATTAATTTAGGATTTAAGCTCCCTCTTTTTGGAGTACAGCATATAAGCGGATTAGCGTTACTTATGGGTGTTACTACTTTTGTTCAGCAGAAAATGAGCACAAAGGATCCAAAACAGCAGGCGCTAGTGTATGTTATGCCTGTGATGTTAACCTTGATGTTCATGTCGTTCCCTTCGGGACTGAACCTTTACTATTTCATGTTTAATGTTTTTTCAATTGCACAGCAATATTATATAAATCATAAGCATGACGGCATGGAACTGGTTCCTGTAAAAAATCCAAACAAGAAAAAGGGCTTTATGCAAAAGCTTATGGAAACAGCTGAACAAAATACCAAAGCACAGCAGAAGAAGCGCAAGTAAGAATAATTAAAAGTATTTTAAATACCTTTAGATTTAATTATTACTCTAAAGTGAGGATTAATACTTTTTTATACGGATGAATTATAAAACGAAAATATTCTGTTTCCTCTTACTTCTGCTCACGCTGTTTAGCAGTGCTATCTTTCCACAAAAAAAAAGTATCTTATCAATAAAATATAGAACCAATCCGCTTCCATTCGGTTTAGAAGAAAAAGTTCCTGTTAATAAGCCAATTGTAGCGTTAGCATTAAGCGGCGGTGGAGCGAGAGGCTTGTCGCAAATAGGAGTGTTAAAAGCTTTTGAGCAGGCTGGTATTCATATTGACGTAATTGTCGGTACCAGCATGGGAAGCATTATTGGCGGCTTATATGCCGCCGGTTATTCTGTAAATCAAATTGATTCAATTGCCAGGAATACAGATTGGGAAGAGCTGCTTTCTTTAAATAGGGAATCTGACCGCAGACAATTGTTTGTTGATCAAAAAGTAACTGAAGACAGAGCGATTTTTACTTTAAGATTAAATGGATTTAAACCCATCCTTCCTACTTCATTTAATGATGGACAGAAACTTTCAAACTATTTAAGCCTGCTTGCATTTCAGGCGCCAATTCATGTAAGAAAAAATTTTGATGATTTGCTCGTACATTTTAGAGCAGTCACTACAGATCTTGTAACTGGAAATCTGGTTTCAATTAGCAAAGGTTCGTTAAGCCAGGCATTAAGGGCTAGCTCAAGTGTTTCTTTTTTTCTTGCCCCGGTTAAACTTGATTCCATGACTTTAGTTGATGGCGGATTGGTAGCAAACATTCCTGTTGAAGCAGCAAGAAAAATAAGCGATTATGTTATTGCTGTGAATACAACAAGCTCTTTACATAATGAAGAGGAGTTAAAGCTTCCCTGGGTGGTTGCAGACCAAATTGTAAGCATTCCAATGAGGCTCTTAAATGAAGCCCAAATGAGAGAAGCCAACGTTAACATTCAGCCAAATTTAACTAATGATATATCCACAGATTTTGTCAACATTGAAGACATCGTTGAGCGAGGATATCGTGCAGCATTGCCTTATGTTAAAAAGATTAAGCGTGATATCGATTCTATATACAATTCAAGAATTGATGAAAATAAGTTCTATATAAAAAACATTGTTAGTGAAAGCATCGTATCCAATTCAGATGTTCCCATGGTTGATGAATTTACAGGGAAAGATTCCGTCAGCAGTTCAGACATTTTAAAAGAAATTTACAAAAAATATCAAACAGGAGAATATGAAGACATCAAAGCAGAAATTGATGAAAACCAGGATTATTCTACTTTAAAATTTATTTATACAAAAAATCCAATTATAAAAGATTTTGTGATTGAGGGAATAAATATTATTCAGCCTGAAATGGTTGATTCAATTCTCTATCCATTATACAATAAACCTTATAATTCCCGTAAGCTGTGTGAAAAATTGATTGATGTTTTAAATCTCTATAGAGAAAAGGGCTTTTCGCTGGCGGACGTTCAAGATATTGATTTCAATAAGAACACCGGTGTATTATATTTAACTTTTGATGAAGGGATGATTTCTAAAATAAAAATAGAGGGAAACGATCTTACAGATCCGACAGTAATAAACAGGGAAATTCCTTTAAAAGAAGGTGATTATTTTCGTTACCAGCCAATACAACAAGCGTTAACAAATTTACGAACAACAAATTTATTTGAGAATATAAATCTTTCGGTTATTCGCCATGAAAATCAAAACATTCTTGATGTGAAGCTGCAAGAAAAAGTCTCCAGCTTAATGCGGGTTGGATTTAGAATTGACGATGAAAAAAAAGCACAGCTCGGATTAGATATCAGAAATGAAAATTTATTTGGTTCCGGCAACGAGCTCGGATTAATTCTTTTCGGCGGGGCAAGGAATAGATCTTATATCCTAGAGCTTAAATCGAACAGAATATTGAAAACGTATTTAACTTATAAATTTAATGCTTATTACAAGTTTGATGATGCTTTTAATTACGCAGATGATTCTGTTAAGGAAAGCAGCGAATTTTCAAGATCAACTATAGGGGAGTATAGGCAAATTTATTATGGGGGCTCTATCGCAGTTGGTGCGCAGGTCGGAAAGTTTGGTAATTTAATTATTAAAGGCGAATATGAAATTGATAAACTTAAATCAAAGCAAGGAATAATTCCGGTAAATCCTTTTACAACAAAGATAGTTTCTTTAAGAACTAGCACAACTATTGATACGCAGGATAAATATCCGTATCCAACGAAGGGAGTTTATTTTAATGCATTTTATGAAACAGCCCAGCAAATTTTGGGCGGCGACGTTGGCTATTTGAATTTTGGTTTTGATTATAAAAACTATATTACAATTGATAATGTCAGCACTTTTTCTCCACGGCTTATGCTGGGATTTGCAGATAAAACTTTGCCATTAACTAAACAATACTCAATTGGCGGACAAACTTCTTTTTTTGGTATGAGGCAGGATGAATTTAGAGGGAGACAAATTTTTTTAGCATCAATGGAGTACAGATATAAATTGCCCTTTGATATTTTCTTTGACACGTACTTTAAAGCCCGCTATGATCTTGGGAAAGCCTGGCCGGAACAAGAACAAATTAAATTAAAAGATTTAAGGCACGGGATTGGCCTTTCATTAGCATTTGATACGCCTGTTGGTCCAGCTGAATTTTCAGTTGGAAGAAGTTTTCTGTTTACAAAAAATTTACCCGGCAACCCGCTGAGTTTTGGAAATGTTCTTTTTTATTTTTCAATTGGATATTATTATTAGCGTTAAAATATCTCGATGTTTATCGGTCAGATTTAGGTTTCTAGTGTAATTCCCTCTGATATTTTTCTCCCCTCGATTGATATAATTTTTCATTTTCTTTATCCCCTGTTTTTTTATAAATATTTGATAAAGCAAAACAAACCTTGCTCTTAAGATGAACTGTTTCAATTCCCTGCTTAAGCGTCATTACTACATTTTTAAGTTTTGGACAGTCCAGCTCGTAATTATACATTTTTGCTATGGCAACATATGGCTCATGTGAAATGGTGTTGGCTTTTGATGCTTTTATAAAGTAATTAAATGCCCGCTCGTGGTAGATGCCATAAACGGACATGGATTCTAATATTTGTCCAACAGCATAAAAAGTTTTATAGCTGATCTCCGGAAATTCTTTGCAAATCTTTTCTGCGTACATTGAAATTTCATCGGGGGACAGAACTTTATTCCACAGCAATGATTTATAAAGGGCGGCATCTTTAATTTTATTTTCGATCGCGGCTCTAAATGCATCAAAAAGTTCATCAGGGGAACAGGAATTAACAAAGATATATTCAACATCTTTTTTCTTGAGTGAGCCCATAAAGTATTATGCTAAAAATTTTATAAGTGCCGGCTTTGAAAATACAGGCAATGCATTTTCAAATTCAACGGTCTGATTTTTATCCCATTCTTTTTCAGAACTTATCTTATGTTCATGCCTGCTTAAACAAGCGAAACGCATTTCTTTAATTTCCCGGCTATCATTAAAAACAAAAAATGAAATTATAACCGGCATCATCAAAATCTTTTCCCATTCTTTATATGAATTATAAGCGCGCTCGTTTATCAGCCAAACAGACTTATGTTTTGCTTTCCAATCAAGAAGAGCTTTTTTATTTTTATAAGAAATTATTACATCCGGCTTGTCTTTTCCTTTTTCCCAGACTTTTTTATAACGGTTGTCTTTTCCAAAATCATTAAATTCAAAACCCCATTGGGTTAAAAGATTTTTCCCCGCTATTTCTGCCAAATCGTGTAGTTTATAATTATTTCTAAAATCCGAAGTTGATTTAAAAGGATTAAAATTTAAATCTTGCATAATTCTTAATTGTTGAAATTTATTAATTGCGAAAATAAAACAAAAATAATTAAGAAGAATTATTATGGTCACAAAAACGAATTAGATTGGTTCTTAATTGAATTGGATAAGCAGATTATTTTCATTTTCTTTTTTCAATCGCTTTTTCATATAACGCAACATATTCTTTTGCAGAATTACCCCATGAAAAGTCCTGGCCCATTCCATTCTTTTGTATTTTTGTCCAGACATCTTTTTGGTTATAATATTTTAATGCCCTTTCTACAGTTACTGAAAGAGCATATCCTGTATAATCATTAAATGAAAAGCCTGTGCCGTTATCAAATCCATTAAAAGTCATTTCGTCCCAATCCATAACTGTATCAGCAAGGCCGCCGGTTTTACGAACAATTGGAATAGTTCCATATTTTAAACTATAAATTTGATTTAATCCGCATGGCTCATAATGTGAGGGCATAAGGAATAAATCTGCACCGGCTTCAATTAAATGAGAGAGTTCATTGTTAAAGCCAAGATAAATTGCGATTTTATCCGGGAAGGTTGACGCAAGAAATCTAAAATGGTTTTCGTACTTTTCTTCACCACTTCCCAACACGACCCATTGAGCATTTAGCTTCATTAGAGCTTCCGCGGCCTGTACAAAAATATCAAAACCTTTTTGAGCAGCCATCCTTGAAATAATTGCAATAAGCGGAACATCTTCTTTGTATTCTAATTTCATGTGCTCAAGAAGAAAAATCTTGTTTTTTAATTTTCCGCCTAAATATTTACTTGAATATCGAAACGGAAGAAAACGATCTTCATCCGGGTTCCAGGTTTCATAATCTACTCCATTAACAATTCCAAACAAATCTTTTTCCCTGGCTGTTAAAGCATCCTGCATCCCGGAACCATATTCCGGGGTAAGTATTTCGTATGCGTATGTTTTACTAACAGTATTAATTACATCCGCAAAAGAGATTCCTGCTTTCATAAATGAAACGCTGTCTTCATATTCTACGGGACCGCCCGGATAAAATAGATTTCCTTTTATTTCTGCATTTAGTAAAGCCGCTTTTGAAAATTTTCCCTGGTAACCGATGTTGTGAATTGTATAAACCGTGGCAGTATGATCAAACATTTTATCCCAGCTATAATTATCCTTAATAAATAAAGGAAGAAGCCCTGTCTGCCAATCATTGCAATGAATGATGTCCGGAATCCATTGCAGCCTTTGCAATGATTCAATTGTTCCTTTCATAAAAAGAATAAAGCGCTCGTCTTCATCATAACTGTTAGAATAAATTTTACCTCTGCTGAAGTAATGGGGGCAGTCGATAAAATTCACTTCAACACTAGAATCGGGAAGTAAACACCGATGTATATGAACATCACGGATGTGGCCGTTTATTCTTATCGGCATACCCCCGAATTCCCAGCTATATTTTAATCCGAATTTATTTTCATCAATTATATCATACTTGGGGGTAAAAACTTTTACTTCATGCCCCAACTTTTCAAGTGCTTTGGGAAGTGCCCCGGCAACATCCGCCAGTCCGCCAGTTTTTGAAAAGGGAAATACTTCAGAAGAAACAAAAGCAATTTTCATATTCTTTTTATTCTAATATAAAATTAATTTATAAAGCCACTAAAGAAAAGAGTAAGCAAAAACTAATTGCAAGTCTTCTCTAAGCTGATTTTTTAACGGCAATATGTTTATAAATAACCAGCACTTTAAAAATAACATTAATATAGTTATTTATTTTTGAAATGAGTGCACGGTATCATAGAATATTTCAAACGCCTAAATTTTTATAGCACGTAAATTAACTTTGCTTTTCGTCAAGCTTTAAGAACTGACTTGACTAAAATTCATTTCCCTTGCTGATTAAAGAATAAAATAATTATAATCGCTTAGGTGAATTTTATTTTCATTTTATCTATCCTTATTTTAAGCGGTGCTATGAAATTATATTTGAATTTTTAAAACCAATCAATAAAAAATAAAATGACAATTTATCAAGCTGGGAATAAAAAAAATCGCGCAATAATTTTTATACATGGATTTCCTTATGATCATTTTTTGTGGTATGATATAATATCGAGTTTAAAAGATCAATATTTTTGTGTTTCATTCGATTTGCGCGGGTTGGGGCAAGCCCCGGCGGGTGACGGACAATTTACAATTGAGTCATTTGTTGATGATATTGAGAGCCTAATTGAAGAAATGAATTTGTACAAGCCAACTCTTTGTGGAATATCGATGGGGGGGTATATTTCATTTAGGGCAGTCGAAAGAATGCAGGATAAACTTGCCGCTATTATATTTTGTGATACAAAACCGGAAGCGGATGATAATGCAGCAAAAATTAGAAGAGCAGAGGGAATAAAAAAAATAAATACTTTGGGTGTTCAAAAGTTTGTTGAAGATTTTGTGCCGACATGTTTTGCCGAAGAGTCTATTAAAACAATGGGCAACAAATATTTAACCACTCTTGAAAGATCAAAATCTTTTTCTGCGGTTGGTGTAAAAGGCTGTTTGCTCGCCATGTCGGGAAGAACAGACTCAACTCATTATCTTGAAGAAATAAAAATTCCTTCTTTGTTTGTTTGCGGCGAGGTTGATGCCTTCACTCCGCCGGAACAAATGAAAAAATATGCCGACAAAGTTTCAAACTCAACCTTTGTTGTTGTTCCAAAAGCCGGGCACATGTCGCCGGTTGAAAACCCCGATTTTGTGGCAGAAGCCATTCAAAAATTTTTATCTTCAATAGAATAACTTAATGAAAGCAATTATAGTTCAAGCCCCAGGCGGAACGGAACAATTAAAATTAGGAAACACTGAAAAACCAATTCCCGGTAAAAACCAATTGCTTGTTAAAGTTGAAGCAACGGCGCTAAACAGAGCTGATATTTTACAAAGGGAAGGAAAATATCCGCCGCCCAAAGGAGCGAGCGAAATATTGGGCTTGGAAATTTCCGGGGTTGTTTCGGAAATAGGTGCCGAGGTAACAAAACACAAAATTGGAGATAGAGTTTTTGGTTTGGTTCCAGGAGGGGGTTACGCAGAATATTGTTTAATAAACGAATCAATGGCAAATAAAATTCCAACAAACTTAAGCTTTGAACAAGCTGCCGCAATTCCCGAAGTATTTTTAACCGCATATCAATCTTTAATTTCTATAGCGAAATTAAAAAAAGGAGAGACAGTTTTAATCCATGCCGGGGCAAGCGGAGTTGGGACTGCATCAATACAAATAGCAAAAGAAATTGGAGCAAAAGTTTTTGTTACCGCATCAAAAGAAAAACACAAAATTTGTTTTGATCTTGGAACAGAAGAAGCAATTGATTATAAAAATGAAAACTTTAGCGAAAGAGTTTCTAATTTTACAAACAGCAAAGGAGTTGATGTTATAATTGATTTTATCTCTGCGCCATATTTTAAAGATAATATTAAATCGCTCGCGATAGACGGAAGACTAATAATACTTGCGTCTCTCGGCGGAGGAAAAGTAGATGAATTTGATTTAAGAATAATTTTATCAAGAAGACTTTCAATAATTGGTTCAACGCTTCGTGCAAGAAGTTTGGATTATCAAAAAAATCTTAACAGAGAGCTTATAAATTTTGCTTACGAAAAATTTAATAATGGGAATTTAAAACCTATAATTGATAAAGTATTTAGCTGGAAAGACGTTGCCGAAGCTCACCAATATATGGAAGCAAATAAAAACATAGGCAAGATTGTTTTGAAGATAGATTAAAATTCATCCACGCATAAATTTTCAAGGCCTACTTGATAATTTTCTTTACTCTCCTAACAACTTTGCTTTGCAAATACATAATCCCCCTAAAATTTTTCCACATCCAGGAAATCTTCTGTTGATCAAGAATTGAATAGTCCGGGATAACAAAACCTGTGTGCTTTAAATTAAAAGCGATAGTTATTCTTTTTTTTTCTCCAGTATATTTTTCGACATAGTGATGTAAAGATGCTGGAAATAAAACCATCAACCCTTTTTGGGGAACAACGGCAAACTCGTTTTCAAATGGGTTGCTGTTATTAATTATTTCTTTTGGAATCATGCTGCGGTTTTCGAAAACGGTTCTTCCCCCTAATGAAGAATTTATATCAGCATCTCCGGTTTCAACATAAAAAATACCAGACCAAACCGTATCTTTTACCATGTGCGCATGAGAAGCGTTAAAGGAGTTTTTCCAATTTACGTTTGCCCAGGTTTCGCTGTCCCAATTATTAAAATGTGCTTTTGTAGGATTTTTTACTGTTCTTTTAATTACTTCATCCTTTGCAAGATGAACTTTATGCATTAGTTCTTTTATGCAGTCGTCTTTCCATGTTTTTTCTATTCCTTTTTCGGAATGCCATCCGCCAACATTAGAGACAACAATTCCCTTTGATGCTTCCATCTTTTTGTAAACAAGATCTCTTATTTTATCTGCAAGCTCTTTGCCATCCGGCCATTCATACATCATAACGGGAGTTTCAAATAATTTTAACAGGACGGCGTCCTTTGAGTGAGATAGTTCGGATTGAACCATAAGTAATTCACCATTATTTACGAATATATTTTTTAAACAGCGAGTTGAACAGTTTTATTATCGACAATGATCAATAAAAATTAACGGAATAACTTTTAAATTTCCCATTTTCATAGTTAAACTTTGCACTAAAAAAATTATTCTTTTTTGATGATAATTTTTTGTTAAAAACCCAATTTAGAAAAATCTTATCCCCATCCCATAAATTTAAATCTAATAACTTTTCATTTGGAATCCATTCTAAATTTCCCTCGTTGGAATCAATTATTTTTCCCTTAAAATTTTCAGTGGTGTAAATGAAGACATGCCAATCATTTTTCCCGTCAAAATTTGGGAAAGTGATAAAACCATGGAGCCTTGGCCTTTTAATTGTCAATCCCGATTCTTCTTTAATTTCTCTTATAACACAATCTTCGGGGCTTTCCCCTGCGTCAAATTTTCCCCCAAGCCCATTCCATTTTCCTTCATGAAAATCATTTTTTTTCTTTACCCGGTGAAGCATTAATGTTTGATGTTTATTTTTATCAATTACATAACAAAGAGTTGCAAGAATCATGATTAGTCCAAAAATATTTTAAATAGTATTGACACTTATTATACTCTAAATTAAGTTTTCATACGCAAATTTTAAACAATTTAAACATGAAAATTTAATTTGGCTCTTTAAATAATTTTATAAATATTTAAGTAGCATTTTTAAGGATAAAAATTTTAATAGGAGAATTATTATAATGGTCAGCTTAACAAATGATTCAAAAGAAAAAGTTTTTAAAACTCAGGGCGAATTAATTGAAGAATGCATCGAAAGTGGAATACCGGTAACCGGACACGAAGACATTGAAACTTTGGAAATGTATCTAGGCGCTTCGGATTATGAAGATGATGATTTCGATGATGAAGAAGAGGATGATAATTTTGACGATGAAGATGAAGTAGAAGAAACAGAAGACAGTTCAGAGATTGAACCTGAAGATGAGGACGAAATTTACGACGACGATTTTGATTTTGACGAAGATGATGATGACGATCTTTTTGACGATGAAGAAGACACTCAGTATAATTAACCTAAATTAACATTAGGCTAATAACCCAGGTAATTGTTTTTCAACAAATAATTTTTAACGTAGTCGGTTACTCCATCTTCAAGTGTACTTAAGGATTTAGTGTAGCCGGCTTTTTTTACTTTAGATAGGTTTGCTTCAGTAAAATACTGATATTTTTGTGAAAGGCTCTTGGGTAAGTCGATATAATCAATATTAACGGTTTTTCCCATTGCATTAAATATTGCCGTAACTAAATCTTTCCATGTTCTTGCATTACCTGAGCCGACATTGAAAATTCCATTCTTGTCGGGGTTATCTAAAAAGAAGAGAGTCATTCCTACAGCATCCTTCACATAAACAAAATCTCTCTTTTGTTCTCCGTCTTTGTAATAAGGATTTTCCGATTTAAATAATTTTACTTTTCCAGTATCTCTAATTTGTTCAAATGCTTTATGAACAACACTTCTCATATCTCCTTTGTGATACTCATTCGGCCCATAGACATTAAAATATTTTAATCCAACAATTTTACTTAACAGGCCCTGGCTCTTTGCCCAAATGTCAAAAAGACTTTTTGAATAGCCATACATATTTAAAGGCCGAAGTGAATTTAATTTTTCTTCAGCATCATTAAAACCAAGCGAACCGTCACCGTAAGTTGCTGCCGAAGAAGCATAGATAAATCTTATATCATTTTTAAAAGAATATTTGGCGAGCTTTTGAGTATATTGGAAATTATTTTGTATTAAATGGTCAGCATCTTTTTCTGTAGTTGAAGAGTTAGCCCCCATGTGAATTATTGCACTGATTTTATATTTGACACCATTGTTCAGCTTCTCAATGAAATTATCTTTATGTATAAAATCCTGGAATTTTAATCCGACTAGATTTTTCCATTTTTCTTCAAGGCCTAGTTCATCAACAATTATAATGTCTTCTTTTCCTAGCTGGTTTAATTGCCAGACAATTGCACTTCCAATAAAGCCGGCGCCGCCTGTTACAATAATCATGAACATCCTCTGAATGATTAAGTTTATTTTTATTATAGGCTAATTTAATTATATTTACAATCCTTTGCATAACACGAATTAAATTTAACAACAATGACAGATACATTAAAAACACTTAAAAATATATTATCAAAAAAAATAATGCTCCTGGATGGACCGCGTGGAACAATGATTCAAAAGCTGCGGTTAACTGAAGAAGATTTTCGCGGGGAATTATTAAAAGACCATCCGCATGATTTAAAAGGCAACAACGATATTCTATGCCTTACACAGCCTGAAATAATTAAAGATGTTCATCGGGCTTTTTTAAATTCTGGAGCCGAAATCCTTGGGACAAATACTTTTAACGGCAATGGAATTTCTCAAGCTGATTATAAAACCGAACATCTTGTTTATGATTTAAATTTTAATGCGGCGAAAATAGCTAAAGAATGTGTTGATGAATACAATGTTAAAGATCCTTCTCTTCAAAGATTTGTTGCTGGAGCAATGGGGCCGACCAATAAAACTTTATCTATGTCTCCCTCGGTAACGGATCCCGGATACCGTGCAGTTACCTTTGATCAGATTAGTCAAGCATATAAAGAACAGGCTCGTGGATTGATTGACGGTGGTGCAGACATTCTTTTAATTGAAACTGTCTTTGACACGCTTAACGCAAAAGCAGCTATCTATGCAATTACGGAACTAAGCCATCAAATAGGGAAACAAATTCCGCTAATGATTTCCGGAACTGTTGTGGATATGAGTGGAAGAACTTTGTCGGGACAAACGATAGAAGCATTTTGGATCTCGATTTCGCATGCACAAAATTTATTGAGTGTGGGGGTTAATTGTTCATTAGGCGCCCCTGAAATGCGTCCTTTTATTGAAGAGCTTTCAAACATCGCAAATATATATACAAGCATTTATCCTAATGCCGGATTACCAAATGAATTTGGAGAGTATGACGATACTCCCGAATCAATGACAAAAGTTTTAGAAGAATATGCAAGAGAAGGTTTTCTAAATATTGTTGGAGGATGCTGCGGAACAACGCCTGAGCACATAAAACATTTTGGTGAGATTACAAAAAAATATCCTCCAAGAAAACCTGCTGAAGTGAAACCCTATTTAAGATTAAGCGGGCTTGAACCAGTAGTGGTTCGTCCTGAAACTAATTTTGTAAACATCGGTGAACGGACAAATATAACCGGCTCTAAAAAATTTGCTAATTTAATTTTAGCCGGAGATTATGAAAGCGCACTTGCTGTTGCACGCGGACAGGTAGAAGGCGGGGCACAGGTTCTTGATATAAATATGGATGAAGGCTTGCTTAATTCAGAAGAAGCAATGGTGAAATTTATTAATCTTCTTCAATCTGAACCTGACATTGCTAAGCTGCCGATAATGATTGATTCATCTAAATGGTCGGTTATTGAAGCCGGATTAAAATGCCTGCAGGGAAAAAGTATCGTTAATTCCATTAGCTTAAAAGAAGGCGAAGAAGTTTTTATTGATCATGCTAATAAAATAAAAATGTATGGTGCGGCAACAGTCGTAATGGCATTTGATGAAAAAGGGCAGGGAGATACTTTTCAAAGAAGAATTGATATTTGTAAACGAGCTTATGATATTTTAATTAATAAGGTTGGTTTCAATCCGCAGGATATTATTTTCGATCCAAACGTTTTAACTGTTGCTACCGGGATTGAAGAGCACAATAATTATGCTGTAGATTTTATTGAAACAGCAAGATGGATAAAACAAAATCTTCCTTATGTAAAAGTTAGCGGGGGGATAAGTAACATCTCATTTTCATTCCGAGGAAATAATTTAGTTCGTGAAGCAATGCATTCAGCTTTTCTCTTTCATGCCATTAAAGCCGGGCTGGATATGGGAATTGTGAACGCCGGCCAGCTTGAGGTTTATGAAGAGATTTCAAAAGATCTTTTAGAGCTTGTTGAAGATGTTCTTCTTAATAGAAGAAAAGATGCCACCGAACGTCTTGTCGATTTTGCAGAGACCGTTAAACAGAAAGGCAAAGAAGCTGTAAAAAAGGATGAATGGAGAAATGGTACTGTCGAAGAAAGATTAAAGCATGCACTTGTAAAAGGAATTGTTGATTATATTGAAGAAGACACGGAAGAAGCACGAAAGAAATTACCCAAACCCATTGAAGTGATAGAAGGTCCTTTGATGGATGGGATGAATGTGGTCGGGGATTTATTTGGTGCGGGAAAAATGTTTTTGCCGCAAGTAGTTAAAAGTGCGAGGGTAATGAAAAAATCCGTTGCATATTTGATTCCTTTCATCGAATTGGATAAACAAGCATCAAATGACACCAGGGCAGCAGGTAAAATTTTGATGGCCACTGTAAAAGGCGACGTTCATGACATTGGAAAAAACATAGTTGGTGTCGTACTGGGCTGCAATAATTATAATGTTGTTGATCTTGGAGTAATGGTTAGCGCTGAAAAAATTTTACAAACCGCAATTGATGAAAAGGTTGACGTAATAGGTTTAAGCGGGCTTATTACACCATCGCTTGATGAGATGGTGCACGTTGCAAAAGAAATGGAGCGAAGGGGAATAAAACTTCCATTATTAATTGGCGGAGCGACAACATCGCGAATTCATACGGCAGTTAAAATTCAACCTGGTTATAGTGGAACAACAGTCCATGTTCTTGATGCATCCAGAAGTGTTCCGGTTGTGAGCAGCTTGCTGAGTGATGATAAAAAGGTTAAAGAGAGATTTGAATCAAGCATTAAAGAAGAATATGAAAAGATTAGAATTAATCATAAAAAAAGACAAAGTGAGAAAAACTTTTTGAGTATTTACAAGGCAAGAGAGAATCGACTTAAAACAGATTGGAAAAAAATAATAATTAAAAAACCGGAAACATTAGGAGTAAAGGTTTTAGAAAACTACCCGCTTGAAAAACTTCGCGAATATATTGACTGGACACCGTTCTTTTTAACCTGGGAATTAAAAGGAAAATATCCGGCTATATTTGAAAATGAAAAATATGGCGCTGAAGCAAAAAAATTATTTGATGATGCCAACAAACTTTTAGATGAAATAGTTTCTAAAAAACTTTTAAAAGCAAATGGTGTGTTCGGCCTTTTTGCAGCAAATTCAATTTGCTGTGATGATATAGAAATTTATTCTGATGAATCAAGGAATGGAGTTAAAAGAGTACTTCACAGCTTAAGATCACAATCACAAAAATCGAACGGGCTACCGAATCTTGCTTTGGCAGATTACATAGCGCCAAAGGAAAGCGGAGTAAACGATTATATCGGAGCATTTGCTGTAACAACCGGAATTGGAATAGAAAAAATTGTTGAGAAGTTTGAAAAAGAGCATGACGATTATAATAGCATACTCACCAAAGCACTCGCGGATAGACTTGCAGAAGCATTTGCCGAGCATCTTCACGAATTGGTAAGAAAAAAACATTGGGGATACGCACCGGAAGAAGAATACAGCAGTGAAGATTTAATTAAAGAAAATTACCAGGGAATTCGTCCCGCTCCAGGTTACCCGGCACAACCGGATCATACAGAGAAGCCAATCATTTTTAATTTACTTGATGCTGAAAAACATACCGGGATTAAATTAACAGAAAGTTATGCAATGCATCCTGCGGCATCTGTGTGCGGATTGTATTTTGCTCATCCAGAATCAAGATATTTTAATGTAGGCAAAATAGGAAAAGATCAAGTATTAGATTATCATAAGAGAAAAGGACTAAGCATTGAAGAAATGGAAAAATGGCTTAGCCCAATTTTGAATTATGATGAAGGGGAATAAATCTTAAGTAATTGATTTAAAGTTTCAAACATTAAATCATACATCAACCAGAAATATTTTCCTCCACCTTGTCCCCAAATCTACTTCCCATTCGTTATATCAATAAACGATTAAACACATAGATTATTTAATACTAAATAAATTAGTTTGAAATATTAAATTCTTTTATCAAATTCCAAAATCAATAATTAAAAGGAGGCTCGAATGACAAAATTTATGTATTTATTCCGCGGCGGAGAGGCAGAGATGGAAAAAATGTCACCGGAAGAAAAACAAGCGAACATGCAAGTGTGGAAAAATTGGATGCAAGGTCTTTCAGAAAAAGGCATTTTAGTTGATGGGCTGCCGCTTTCAAAAGATGGAAAAAGAGTAACGCAAAAAGGAAAAATTATCAGCGATGGTCCTTTTGCAGAAGGGAAAGAAGTTGTCGGAGGTTATTTGATAGTTAATGCGAAGGATTTGGGAGAAGCTGCGGAAATCTCAAAGGGATGCCCCATTTTTCATAATAACGGTGAAGTTGAAGTAAGAGAAATTTTAAGCATGGATATGTAAATAACTTAATGAAAAGGATTGCCATTTAAATTTTGGCAATCCTCTAAATTAGCACTAAGATTTTTAACCAACCGCATTAAGCCTTATTAAAAAATATTTCTTATCTTTGACCATCACCTATAAGATGGTTCCATTTGGAGATTAACAATTCATTAGATCACCTATTTAGATATGAGTATGGAAAACTTGTATCACTTCTAACCGCAAAATTTTCTTCACAAAGAATTGAATTAATTGAAGATGCCGTTCAGGAAGCACTTTTAAAAGCGATGCAAATATGGGGGTACAAAGAAATCCCTCAAAATCCTTCTGGCTGGCTTTACAAAACAGCAAAAAATTATTTAATCGATCAATTAAGAAGAGAAAGTAAATCGGTTGATATAGAAATATCAACAAAAAAAATGCTTTCTGAAATTGAATTAAAAGACGAAGATATTTTAAGCGACCTTTCCGATGATCAATTAAAAATGATCTTTGCTTGCTGCCATCCTTCCTTAAATCCAAGCGAACAAATTATGCTCAGCTTAAAATTAATAGGCGGACTCGGATTATCTGAAATAGCAAATGCTCTAATGAAAAATGAAGAAGCAGTTAAAAAAGCAATTACCAGGGCCAAGCAGAAGTTTAAAGAAAAGGTTGGAGAATTAATTATACCTGAAGGAAGAGAATTATACAAGAGGCTTGATGCGGTATTGAATGTAATTTATTTAATATTTAACGAAGGCTACAAAGCCACTGAAGGAGAAGTTCTAATTAAAAAGGATATTTGTGAGGAAGCAATTAGAATGGGGCTGATTCTTCATGAAAATAAAATTTGTAATACCCCGGAATTAAATGCTTTGCTTGCACTTATGTATTTTAATGCTTCAAGGTTTGATGCAAGGCTGGACGAACAAGGAAATCTATTAACGCTTGATAAACAAAATTATTCCCTGTGGAAGCAAAATTATATTAAACAAGGATTGGTATTTTTAAATAATTCTTTGGACGAGAATTATATTTCGGAATATTATTTAGAAGCCTCAATTGCTAGTTATTATTCAACTGCTAATAGTTTCAATGAAACAAATTGGAATGCAATATTAAGTTTATATGATATCCTTCTGGAAATTAATTCTTCGCCATTTGTAAAGCTAAATAGATTAGTTGTAGTTGAAAAAATCTCCGGAGCTTCAGAAGCATTAAAACAATTAGCGGAAATAGAAAATAATGAAAACATTTCAAATAATTATTTACTTTATACCATTAAGGCGGATTTTCAAAAAACTTTGGGGAATTTGAAAGAGGCAGATAAGCTTCTTGAAAAAGCTATTGGCTTAACGGACAACTCAATAGAAAAGAAATTTTTATCTCAAAAAAGAAATTTATTAAAACCAGCTTTATAATTAAGTTTAGTAAATTTTAATAACCACCCATCATTTTTTTCTTGCCGATTAATTTCATAATTAGTAATAATCTAATCCAAATATTTTTTTAGGAGACTAAGATGGAAACAGCGCTGCTTAATGACTTTAAGACACAACTGAATGAAAGAAAAAGTAAGTTGGAATCGACAATTGCCGTTCAAAATGAACCGAATCATTTGTTGGAGCTTTTGCATGAAGTTGATTTGGCTTTGGAAAGAATCGATGCAGGAACTTACGGCATTTGCGAAATTTGTCATGCTTCAATAGAAGAAGACCGGTTATTGGTAAATCCTTTAATTACAGTTTGTTTGGGAGACCTTAATGCAAATCAGCAGCGTGCACTTGAAGATGATCTTGAGCTTGCAAACAGAATACAAATGGGTTTATTGCCTAAAAATAATATTACAAAAGACGGATGGGAAATTAGTTATTACTATTCTCCTGCTGGAGTCGTGAGCGGAGATTATTGTGATATTATTTTAAATAAAAACGAAGACGGCTTTTTGTTTATGCTTGGCGATGTAACCGGAAAGGGGGTTGCTGCATCAATGCTAATGACGCAGATGCATGCGGTTTTTCATAGCTTAACTAATTTGAATTTTCCTTTAAGCGATTTATTGAAACATGCAAATAGATTGTTTTGCGAAAGCAGTATAAATTCTCATTTCATGACGTTGGTTTGTGGAAGAGCTAATAAAGACGGGACAATTGAATTAAGTAATGCCGGACATTGTCTGCCTATACTAATGAAAAATCTTAATTTGATTACAATTGATTCCACCACCATGCCTATTGGTTTATTTTATACTCTTGATTATTCATTTAACAAAGTGAAATTAGAAAAAGGCGAAAGCTTGATTATTTATTCCGACGGGTTATCTGAAGCTTTTAATAGTGAAGATGAATATGGAGAAGAAAAAATTAAAAAGGTAATTGAATCAAATTATCAGAATAAATCAAAACAATTGGTTCAAGCATTGCGTGAAGATTTAAGAGAATTTATGAAAGGGAATGATATGAAAGATGATTTGACCATTATGGTAATCTCAAGGGTTGAATAAATTTTTTAAGATGCTGTTAAAATAAGAAAGACAAATTATGATCAATACCCGGTAAGTCTAAGCAATGTTTTTCCCGGCTGTCGTAATGTTTGTGATATATTTGAAAATGAAGTTGCGACTTTAACCAAACAAAAAAGCTTGTGCTTTTGAAATAAGGGATGACAAAAACCGAGAAGACAACGTTAAATTTTGTAGATTGATTCTCTAATTTATATTGGGTACATTTGTCCTATTAAGAAAGGACAATTATCCCATGACACAAAGACAATACAGCTCAAATATCAGTATTGGAAAAATCAAAGAACTTAATGAAAGATATGCTCTAACAATTGGAGATATTGCTGCTGTGCTTGATTTGTCCCCTAAAACGATAAGCCGCTGGACAAAAAATAAAAAGAGCACCGAACGAATATCAGAACAGAGATCCGATAGTCTACAAATATTGGAAACGATATTACAATTGGGTAAAAAGGTTCTTGGTTCTGAAGAGGAACTCAATAAATGGCTGCATGATCCTGTTTTTGCTTTAGATGGAAATAAACCTGTTGACCTCATTAAAACAGAATCCGGGCGCCGCCGTGTTGAAGAAGCCTTGCATCAAATAGAATATGGAATTTATTAGTTGCTTCAGCTTTACCGGATATGCAGAAATATTTATGATCCAAAAGATTCCACGGGGGCCAGCAGAACACAGGGGCGATGGCATATTTTAAATCAGCAAGTACTTTATTTTAGTTCTTCATTAGCCTTATGTGTTTTGGAACTTAGAGCCAATGGTGTGTCCTTTGAAACGATAAGAAATGAATATCATTATACAATGATTAAAATTGACCCGGATAAATTTTTATTTGAGAAAGTTTCAAAATCATTCTACAATAAGAATTGGGTTCTCAACCGACAATTAACACAGGACTATGGAAATAAATGGTATAAAAACAGGAAGTCGTTGATATTAAAAGTTCAAAGTGCAGTTTTACCAATAGAATCCAATTTTATTTTAAACACTACCCACTCAGATTTTTCCAAATTAAAATTTTCAAAACCGGGGGCAATACCTTTGGATTCGAGGGTGAATTGAAAGTTGTTCTTAAATTAATTGTTGCAAAACAATTAAACTTTTCCACAATATTTAAACTTTTATTTTTATATTTGCATACACTAAGCCCGTCATAAAATTTCTTTAAGTGGAGTTGTTCTGTTTTGAAAATTAAGCCGATAAAAAGTCCTTTCAGAAGATTATCACTTTACACAACCAGCCTTTTTGAACGAGCCAGTATGACGGAACACACCTTCATGATAATAATTGCAATTATCATCGGGGTAATGGGTGGCTTTTCTGCTATTGGCATAAGGGCGTTAATAAAATTTATATCTTCAATTTCTTTTCACGGCACTTCCACGGTCCTTCAAAATATAATGCATACTCCATGGTATTGGATTTTAATTGTCCCGGTTATTGGGGGATTGATTGTTGGGCCGATTATTTATTTCCTTGCCCCTGAAGCAAAAGGGCATGGTGTTCCGGAAGTAATGCAAGCAATTTTATTACGCGGCGGAACAATCCGGCCGCGAGTTGCAATTATTAAAGCGATTGCCTCCGCTATTTCAATTGGTTCCGGCGGTTCGGTTGGAAGAGAAGGGCCAATCATTCAAATTGGTTCCAGCATTGGCTCAATGGTTGGACAGTTTTTGCGAGTGCCAAGCAAGCGGTTAAAAACTCTAGTAGGATGCGGCTCCGCGGCAGGCATTGCCGCAGCATTTAATGCTCCTATTGCAGGGGCTTTGTTTGCGGTCGAAATTATTTTAATGGATTTTACGGTTGCACAGTTTTCACCCATAGTTATTTCTTCTGTTATGGCGACGGTTATTTCACATAGCTTTGAAGGTGACTTCGCGGCCTTCATTGTTCCTAAATACCAGCTCGCCTCGCCGTATGAAATATTTTTTTATTTTGTACTGGGTGCGTTATGCGGGGTAGTTTCTTTTTTGTTTATAAAGCTTCTCTATATGTTTGAAGATTTTTTTGATAACAGGCTAAAAATTCCTGAATACTGGAACCCGGCTATTGGAGGTCTTGGAATTGGTGCAATCGGAATAATTTTTCCGCAGGTAATGGGCGTTGGTTACGACTCTATTAATGATGCTTTGTATGGAAACATGATCTGGTACATCGCATTCATTTTAATATTTGTTAAAATATTGGCAACATCAATTACACTTGGTTCCGGGGGGTCAGGGGGAATTTTTGCGCCTTCACTTTTTATGGGCGCCATGTTGGGTTATTTTTTCGGTTCGTTAGTTCATAATCTATTCCCACAAATGACAGCAACACCGGGGGCTTATGCGCTTGTTGCCATGACCGGATTGGTCGCTGGAACCACTAGAGCTCCTATCACCGCAATTATAATTGTCTTTGAGTTAACAAATGATTACAGAATAGTCCTGCCGCTAATGATAACAGGTATTATCAGCACAATAATTTCAACAAGGTTATCGCGTGAATCCATTTACACTTTGAAATTAGTTCTCCGCAATATTGGAATTAAAGAAGGCTTTGAAACTAATTTAATGGAATCTGTTTTTGTCAAGAACGTTTACCGAAAAGAATTTGATGTTATTAGTGTTACAGATAATTTTAGTAAAGTTGTAAATGATGTTTTACACGGACAAGGCTCTGATTTCCCGGTTGTCGATCCCAAAGGGAATGTGGCGGGAATGATTTCCATGCATAATATAAAAGATTATTTATTTGAAAGAGATTCACTCCAGGATATTTTAATTGCCGGGGATATTTCAAACCCAAATTTTGAGCCGGTTGTTACTGATGAAAATTGTCAAAACGCTCTGGATAAAATGCAGAAATATGATTTTGAAGGTTTGCCTGTGGTTGATTCAGCAGCATCAAAAAAAGTTATTGGTATGATTTGGCGAAAGGATATTTTAGATGCCTATCAAAAAGAAACAGACCGAAGAGAAATTACGGCAAGCCTTGCAAGCAGCATTAACATGAAAGACGAAACTACGCAAGTTCATTTTATGGAGGGATATTCTATAAGTGAAATTATAGCACCAAAATCATTTAAGGGAAGGTCGATAAGAGAACTGAATATAAGGCAAAGATTTGGAGTGGATGTGCTTTCAATAAAAACAAAAGAAAAATATGGGGAAAAAATTAATGCAATTCCAAGTCCTGATTATGTAATAAAACAGAAAGATAAATTAATTGTTGCGGGGGAAATAAAGAACATCAATTATTTAAAGAATGTTGAATAAGCTTTGTTTCAGAACTCTAATATCATTACGAAACCGGATTTGAAGACAAATCTTTGGTTGTGATTCAAATCATCCTGCCTGATAAAATAAAAATTGAAATGGGCTATATTCGTGATCTTAAAAAGATAGATTTGATTTTAAATTTATTTCATCGGTTTAATAAGAAGTAAAAAAATGAATGATAAGTTTAAAGCTTTAGTAGTTAGAGAAGAAAACGGAAAATTTTTAAGAAGAGTTGAAGAAAGAAATATAAACGATTTTCCTAAAAACGATGTTTTAATTAATGTTAAATACTCTTCATTAAATTACAAAGATGCCTTATCTGCAAGCGGCAATAAAGGCGTAACAAGAATATATCCTCACACACCGGGGATTGACGCTGCCGGCATTGTTGTTTCCTCATCAAATAAATTATTTAAAAAAGGAGATGAAGTAATTGTAACCGGGTATGAGCTGGGGACAAATACATCGGGGGGATTTGGAGAATATATTAGCGTTCCGTTAAACTGGATAGTTTCCTTACCTAAAAATTTATCATTAAAAGAAAGCATGATATACGGAACTGCCGGTTTTACCTCAGCACTATCTCTTTATAAATTAGAAGAAAACGGGTTAGCCCCATCAAGTGGAGAAGTCTTAGTAACTGGAGCAAGCGGCGGAGTTGGTTCAATGGCAATTTCTATTCTTGCTAAAGCTGGGTATAATGCAACAGCACTAACGGGAAAGTTAGACAAAGAAAATTATTTGATTAGCCTCGGTGCGAAAAAAATTATTGATAGAGAATCATTTAATGAAATTTCAGATAAAGCATTATTAAAAGCACAATGGGATAGTGTAATAGATACAGTCGGCGGAGAAATTCTTTCAAGGGCAATTAAATCTACAAAACCATGGGGGAGTGTTGCCGTTTGTGGAAATGCCGCCTCACCTAATTTGAATTTAACTGTCTACCCATTAATTTTGCGCGGCGTTAATTTACTTGGGATTGATTCTGCAAATTGTCCGGCAGAATTAAGAAAGAAAATCTGGCAGAAAATTTCTAATGAATGGAAATTAGATAATCTTGATAAAATCCATGAAGAAATTTCATTACAAGAATTATCAGCTAAAATAGATTTAATTCTTAAAGGACAGGTTACTGGAAGAGTTATAGTTAATTTTAAAAATAAATAAAAAAATGATTTCCGTTTCTAAACGAACATTAAATATTATTGCAGCATGCATTTGGTTTATTGGGGCAACAATTCTTTTGATAAAAAGCATAGTTCTTATTCAAAAAGCAGAAGCAATTAAGCCTGAAAAAATATGGATCTTTATACCAATATTATTAAGTCTTTTCTTCGGCAGCCTTAAAGCAAAATTTGTGATTAGAAAAAGCTGCAATAGAAATTTAAAAAGAATCGCCTCTTTGGATGAACCTAAACTTCATCAATTTTATTCTCCGGCGTTTTTTCTTCTTGTTCTTATAATGATTGCTGCAGGAGTAACTTTGGGCAGGCTTGCTAACAACAATTTTGCATTTATAATCAGCGCCGCAACGTTGGATTTAAGCATTGCTATTGCATTGTTTGGGGGAGTTTATTTTTATTGGCAGCAAAAAGCATTTGCAAGAGAAACTTAATTTTTAAAAAGGAAACTCTTCTTGATAATCAACTTTCTCTTTTAATTTTTCTTCAGGCAATTTTTGTGCTGTCAAATGAACCGGATTTCCTTCCACGTATATTGCTTTATATGGTTTTGTGGGACAAGCATATTCACATGCCCCGCAGCCAATACAATATTCATTTTTTATTTCCGGTAAATGAAGATTCTTGTATGGCACCATTTTCACAGCCTTGGTAGGACAATGTTCTGAGCAAGCCCCGCATTCAGTTTTTTCAATTTCAACGATACAGTTTTCTTTTATGAAATTTACTTTTCCTAGCTGGAGCGTTTTCTTTTCGTTTTGGTTGACAGGTAAAATTGCCCCGCTTGGACAAACATCACTGCAGATTGTACAATCAAAATTGCAGAAAGAAGTTTTATAATCCATATACGGCTGAAGCATTCCTAAAAATCCGTATTCTAAAAATGACGGCTGCAGCACTTGCGTTGGACAGGAACTTACACAAAGATGGCAAGCAGTACACGAACCGGTGAAATTATCCAGGCTTTTTGAACCCGGAGGAGTGACAGTAAATTTTTTTACAATCGGTGTTTTATTATCTTTCTTTGGTATAATCTTGGTCTGTGCAGATGATAACCCTGCTAATCCCAAAACATAAAAGAATGTTTTAGATAAAACCTCTCTCCGCTTTAAATCAGGTTGCTCAACTTTAATTTTATTTTTTGACGAATTTGATTTAATATAGGTTATTCCTCCGGAAGGGCAAACACTGATGCAATTATAGCAGGCAACACATCTTGAAAAATCTACATTCTTATTTGCTTTGTCTATGCATCCCGATTTACAATTGCGCGTGCATAAATTGCATGAAGTGCACTTATCTTCGTCAATTGCAATCTTGTAAAAAGAAAATCTAGAAATCAATCCAAGCAAAGTTCCAACGGGGCAAACAGTGTTGCAGAATAATCTGTCCTCTGCTAAAGGACATTACCGCAACCAGCATTAAAATTAAAAATGAAAAAGATGCAGCGAAAATACTGAAATCTTTTATCTCAACTGGATATAAAAAAAACAGATTAAATTTTTCTAAAGCGAATGCAAAAAAGTTATTAACTAAAAGTATTATGGGATGAAATAAATTTGTCAGTATTCTTCCGAAATTACTATATGGATCAAGGAAACTTAATGCGATTAAGCTGTTTGATAAAAATGAAATTACTGCAAGAATTAATAATGAATATTTAAGCGGCTTATAATCTTTAAGTAAACGAAAGTATTTTTTCTTATTTAACCTCTTCGAGAAACGAGAAATGAAATCCTGCAATACACCTAATGGGCAGATGGTTGAGCAATACACCCGTCCATACAAAAATGTTAAAGCAATTATAATAATAAATCCAGCGGCGCTAATGCTGTAGATATTAATAAATTTTAAAAGTGAAGGGATGAATTGAAAGTATAACAAATATTTATCAGCAGCAGCCGGAATCAAATTTTTAAAATCTAAAAACAGAAGGGTAACAGTAAAAAAGAAAAGCAAAGAAATATAGATTCTTAACTTTCGTAAATGTGTCAATTTCATTATTACATTATAATTCTATTTATATTCAGCTTGCTTAAATCTTTTGTCCCGACCTTTAGCTCATCAGCTAATTTAATGTAGTCTATATCATCTGGATTTTTCCCGAACAACTTTGCTGAAGCAGCATCTGCAGCAACAATATCGGTTGAAATAATTTGTGATTTCATTGTAATTATATCTTCAGTGGAAACTCCTCTAGGCCCGTTTCTTTTCATTACGTAATAAGCATCAACAATATTTAAATCGGGTTTACGGTATAATGCAAAATCGGCAATACATTGATGGAGATTATTTTGGTGCCAGTATCCGCGATCCCATACGACCCCCATTAAATTTTTCATAGAAATGGTCAAGCCAGCAGAACCGTGATTCTTTAATACCGGGACATTAATAAAAACATCTGATTCAAGAATGAGCTCGTGTACTTTTGCTTTTGAAAGTTTTTTGGTTCCTTTAATGGTTACATCTTGATAGTAACCCTCACTTGCACCGGAAACTATTTTTCCTCCAGCATCTTTAACAGCGTTTTCAATTCCGCTATTTGAATAGCATCTATTCCAATTGTCACAAGTGTGGTCGAATACATAAACATCTTTTGCGCCTGCATCAAAACAATGTTTTATTATTCTTTTTACTAAAAGTGGATTAGTATTGCCGGCTCTTTCCGGTGAAACATCCCAGCCAATGTTTGGTTTTACCACAACAGTTTGTCCTTTTTTAACAAAGGATTTCATTCCACCCAGGCTGCTGATAGCTTTGTCAAACATAGCATCAGGCTCACCGCCTTTAATAGCAACAAGGTCATAGTTGGGTGATATGTTATTGCTGCTTAATAAATTAGAATAACTGACAAAAGGAAGTGCTGCTCCGGTTAAAATTCCAGCCTGCACACTTTTTTTTATAAATTCTCTCCTATCCATGGTATTCCCCGATATTATTATGTGATAAGTTACGATTAAAGATTTTAAAATTAAATAGGAAAAAAAATAATATTAAAGAAATCTTTGAAATTGTATAATAGACGAGCTAAGTTTCGATTTAGAATGCTATTAAAATTGGAGGGAAGGAAAAATGGAAAATATATTAACTCTCGTAAATCCAAAATTAAAAACGAAATAATTTCTCGGCAATGCTAACAAGTATTTTGCATAGTAAAATGTTTTAATATTTATCAAAATTTACTTTGATTGGCTTCGGATTTATAAGCGGAGATTTAGTTCCCACACCAATTTATATTCAGTTAATTTTAACAGTTGTATTCAGCATTTATTTTTATTACACTTTTACAAATTCAAGTAATAAGCTTGAAAAAGATAACATAACCGAGTTTATGAAACCATTATAAATTGATTGCATCTTAATTGATACAAATTTTAATGAATTATTATTGGTAAAAAAATGAGTTATTATTTTAGTAAAACTATTAACAGCAGCTTTGATGATGCAATTCAAAATGTTACCGCTGCTTTGAAAATGGAAGGCTTTGGAATCTTAAGTGAAATAGATGTTAAAGCCACATTAAAGAAAAAGCTGGACGTAGATTTTAAAAATTATAAAATACTTGGGGCATGTAATCCGCCATTTGCTTACAAAGCACTTCAAGCTGAAGATAAGATCGGGACAATGCTTCCTTGCAATGTAACCGTTATTGAACAAGCCGAGGGAAAAATTGAAGTATCCGCAGTTGACCCGATTTCATCTATGCAGGCAGTTCAAAATGAATCTTTAGGTGGAATTGCAATCGAAGTTCAAAGTAAATTAAAAAAAGTAATTGATAGCCTTTGATGCCAAGGCATTGAATTTATATTTTTTTGTTTAGTCTACCGGACATTTTATTTATCTTAATATAAAAGCTTCATCTCTAATTATATATTAGTTTGCTGATTTTTTAATTATATTCGATCCATAATCAATTGTTTTTTAATCATATTAGTATGATCTAAGGCAATTTTTTATAAAAAGTATTTAGCAAATTACACCACTATTTTTTTACAATAATATAGATTAACCGTTGTTGGAAACCGATTTAAAAAAAATGGAAGTATTTTCCGGAGTTATTAATAATGAAGTTTTAAATGACTTAAAAACTTTAATTAATAAAAACTTGCAGATTATTTATAGCCCGGGAATGAAAGCTTATAAGGATAAAACCGAAAGCATTAGTTTTTCAATTCCGCTGGTTGAGAAATCAGATGATTCACAAAACAAAGTAAATTGGATTAATCTAAAAAGTAAATTTGTTAAAACGCTCGATGATCAATCTTTTTGTCAGCTTGAAATAGTGGTTTCTGATTGTCCTGATAAAATTAAAATGAAAGAGGGCAATGGAAAGAAAATATTAGTTTACCCCTTCAGTTCTTATATGGTGCATATTGGTTCCGGGTGGACAATTGAAAAAATAGAGTTATATCAAAAATCAGAAAACTGGATTTCATTTAAGCAGGTTTATAATTACGCGGTAGTATTTTATTTGCCCGGCGGAAGGGAATTTTGTTTTCACACTGATGAGGGGGAAAAAGACACGGTCTTTTTAAGAAGCGATAAAAAATTTATTGAACAGATAAAAGGAAAAGGAGCCATAAGCAATTCTTTAACCGATGGACCGCGGGTTTAAATGCCTGATTCGAAACTGGTCTTACCTACGATAGTCTGGCCGATATCTAAATTCAAAATTCTAATCTAGCTCACAAATTAATTATTAAATATAAATTATGAATCTTATATTTGTAATTATCCAATAAGCAAAAAAAATAGTTATGAATTCAAAAACCGGTGTTTTATTAATTCAGCTAGGGACCCCCGACAGTCCAAGTGTTTCCGATGTTCGAAGATATTTGTTTGAATTTTTAAATGATCCTAGAGTCATTGATATTCCCTGGTTAGCAAGAAAGATTTTAGTCAATTTAATTATTGTTCCTTTCCGTGCGCCAAAATCTGCAAAGATATATCAAGAGCTTTGGACAGACAAAGGTTCGCCGCTTTTAATATACGGTGAAAGCGTTAGGGAAAAACTCGATAAAGAATTAGGCGAGGAGTTTGATGTTTATTTAGCAATGCGGTATCAAAATCCCAGTATGGATAAAGTGCTGGAAGAAATGCGAATGAAGAGCTATAAGAAAATCATTATTTTGCCATTGTTTCCTCAATACGCGTCGTCAAGCTCAGGCTCTGCAATTGACAAAGCAATGAAGATTATAAGAAAGTGGTGGGTAATACCTGAAATAAAAATCATAAGCCATTTTTTTGATGATGAAGGATATTTAAATACGATTTTTGAAAGAGCAAAAAAATATAATATAAATGATTATGATCATGTATTGTTCAGCTATCATGGTTTACCTGAGCGGCAGGTGGATAAGGTTTATGTTGATGGAAAACCTTGCACCGATCATAAATGTGAAGATGAGTTAAACGAAGAGAATTTTTATTGCTACAAAGCGGAATGTTATGCAACTACTAGATCGATAGCAGCTAAGCTGAATATTCCAAAAGATAAATATACAGTCTGCTTTCAATCAAGATTAGATAAAAAGTGGCTCACGCCTTTTTCCGATGTAGTTATAAAAGAACAGGCAAAAAAAGGAGCAAAAAAGATATTAGCATTTAGCCCGGCATTTGTTGCAGACTGTTTGGAAACAATAGTTGAAATCGGAAGCGAGTATCAACAAATTTTTAAAGAACACGGCGGAGAAAAAGTTCAGCTAGTGGAAAGCTTAAATGACCATCCGATGTGGGTGCAGGCTTTAAAGAATTTAATTTTGAAACAAGCCTAGAAAGCTAAGCACGCCGCTTAAAACCAGCTTGGTTAGGTTGCTCTTGCTAGTTAGGAATAAAAAAGCAGAAAGATTTAATTTAGGTTTTGAACAAATGTAAACATCACTCCAGATAGGATTAAATTTATTTTTAAATTTAAACAAGCCTGAATAATTATAAGCAAACTTTAGCCTTCTTCCCAGAAAGTTTACTAGATATTCCCGTGAAATTTTAGGCGAAGATTTTATTATAAAAGGAACATCACCCAAGCTCCAATATTTAAATCCTTCTTTTTTAAATATGTTAAACACTGAAAAAATCAGTGCATCCATTACTCCATTTGGTGCAGTTTTTATGCGAAGGAGAAGCTCGCTTCTTAAAAATGTTTCATCTATTTGAGTTACTAAAATGGCGGCAAGCCATTCATTATTATTCCTGTAAACAAATAAACGGCTTTGTGGACTGAATACATCGTTAAAGAAATATTTTATCTGGGGTTTTTGCCCATGTATACACACCATTTTAAATTTCTCAAGCTGCCGCTTGCTTTCTTCAGAGAAACTAATCTCTTCAACCACGCCATGCCTTGACCCGGCCCTGACAACATCCCGCAAAGATTTTTTATAGAAATGTTCTTCGTTCAAATCTAAAATTGCTTCCTTACCAAATTTTATTGCATCAAATTTTTTTTGTTTTAACGATAGAGCAATTTGTTCGCTGCAGCTTGTAATAAATATTTTTTTTTGCTCTACTAAATTTATTCCCCCAATTGACTTGGGATGATTTATCCAAACAAATTTATTTTCTTTACCAGAACGAAATAAAGAATTTGAGAGTGAATTTTCTTCAACAAAATTTTTGAATGATAGATTTAAAATATTTTTTAACAGCAAAATGTTTTCTTTATGTTTATTTAAAATAAAAGAGGAGCCAAATATGACTCCCCAGAGTTAAATTGTTTAAAACCGAATTTCTTAAAGAACTTGGGTTTGTGGTTGATTTATATTATTTCGAAACTAATTGTAAAGACGCTCCGGTGGAGCGTCTTAATGATAATTTAATATTTAAAAATTTTCAAATAAGTTATGTTACTAATTAAGACACCTCTACAAAAGGAGTTTAATATTCTTTGCTTTTGAGTTAAACAAATCACAATAAATAATAAACGTTACTTTAAAAGTACAAACTTGTTTGTCTTGGTAAAATCGCCCGACTTTAATGTGTAAAAATAAATACCGCTTGATAAACCGCCTGTGACGGAAGAAGCATCAAAGTTAATTTCATAACTACCCGCTTTTTTAAATTGGTTTACGATTGTTGCAACTTCCTGCCCAATTATATTATAAATTTTCAAAAATACAAATCCATCTTTGGGAATTTGGTATTTAATTGTGGTGCTTGGGTTAAACGGATTCGGATAATTTTGAAATAGCTTATAATTATTTACTAACTGTGGTTTTTTATCTTTTATACCAGTGACTTGATTATAATTATAAACTTGAATTCCATCTATATATATTGAACCCGATAAACTTCCGGCGGGATAATTTGTTACAGAACTTTTATTTTTTATAACGATACTATTTAAAAACATTTCTCCGGATAATTTAATCGAGTCTAAAGGAATTTCAATAAACTTCCAGCCGGTCCAAGTTAAAGTATCAGAATTAATTTCGCTTGTTTTGTTTGAACTATTGTTGAATTTAAAAGCAATTACATTGTAGCTTAAATCACCGTAAATCCAAATACCGAATTTAGACGCCGAATCGGTTCCCAAAGAAATATGCGGGGAAGTTTCTAAATAGCATACTCCGTCTGGATTGCTGAAGACATAATCTAGTTTTCCTGATCCGGCACCTACAGTTTGTGTTCCTTGTAGATATTCAAACGCTGTTAAACTTGTATCCAGATCCGATGAATTAGAATTAAGTTTGGGCTGAACCCAATTCTCGACGTTCATAAAACTGTCAACGATGGTTCCTTCTACAAAATCATCTGCTGCAGTTGTAAAATTAATTACAGTATCAGATTCAAGGGAGCTGTTATTTAAGCTTTCGATTCCGCTTTTAAAAATAACTTGATATTTGGCTGAATAGTCTAATGCTTTTGAAGGTGAAAATGACACACGTCCAATATTATTTATTTCTTGATAGGTTGCGTTTTTATAACTGATTTTATTCCCTGCTGAATCTCGCATTTCAACTCTGCCTCCCAATGTAGCTTTATCAATTAATGGAACGTTAAAGTTCACAACAACTTTAACAGTTGTACTTATATTTTTTTGATCAAGCCGGGGGTATGAATCAGCAATTATAAAATTAATTTTCTGCTTAGTATAAAAATTAAAAGAATATGATGATCCTATTGGTTTATTTAAAATGCTTAGTGCCGTTGTATCAATATTTACGGTATATTTAGTTGAACTCTCATAATAGTCCGTTGGAGTAAAAACTAAAGTCTTTCCATTATCTTCCCAGCTAAAATTCCCTTGAACTTCAGGATTAATTGAAAAGGCACTTTCTGTTTGAGTTTCCGTCATTGGCTGATCAAATGAAACTTTAATTGATGAAGTTGCCCAAATACTGTCGCTGCTGTTTGCCGGAGAATGGCTCGTTATATTTGGTGCTGTAGCTCCTTGAGCAATTAAATCAAAAAAGTGAGACCAATTCCAATACTTTCCTGGATCTGTGTGTGAGTTATCCAGGGGATTCACTTTGTAACTTGGGTTATTAACATTCCATGTATTATTAATCCAATTAACCCACCAGGTTTTTAAATGCTGGTAATGTCCAATAATCCTGAACGTATCAACTGGTACGCCGTAAGTATCCACAAAATGCCTGAACAAAGCGGCAGAGGATTGATACATTGCTTCTGTAAAATAAGCTGGGTTATTAACATAACCTTCATGTTCAACGCCAAGCATTACATTGTTCCAGGAACGTACATGCCATGCTCTATCTTTCTCTCTTACCAACTGGATAATATATCCGTCAGAACTTCTAATTATATAATGTGAACTAGCGCTTGCAGCAGGATTTTTTAGCCATGACACTGAATTGGCAAAAGAACCTTCTGTATCATGAACCACTAAAAATTTTTGAGCAATGGCATTCGCAGTATAATTAGGGCTTGGATCCCAAAAAGCCGGCGGATAATCAGTTGATAGAGCTTTTGCCGGAGAATTTGTCGATACTATTTTTTCAATATTCTTTAATTTGTTTTTAGGATTAACTTCTTCACTGAATTGCGACATGTTAACTTCTTTGTGAGAATTAATTGCAACACCATTAATTTTTGTTCCTTCATTCAATACCTTAAAAACATCGAATGAATAAAATGGTTTTATGTCTTCCTGAGGGATGCCTGAATATTTTTCCAAAACAGGGCGCCATGAGGAGACATTGCTTCTATCAATTATGTCCAATTCATAAGCATACTTAGACAATAAAGCAGCAGCAGCTTTTATATTTAAGCTTGCATCATTTTTTACTTCATCCAATTTGGCCCCAATTAGTTTAGCTCCGTCAACAAGTGAATGGCCAAACCAGTCATCGTCTCTTAGGCCCATTATGCCGTATGCTTTGGGCATATTTGTACAATTTGAGTTGTCATTTTCATTTGGAATTATTTGCATCATCCGTGTTTCTGCATAAGCAACTGATTTTAGTATATCAACAGGAACATCGTACATTTGGGCATAGTCAGAAAATGCATTATTTAATTGAATAGCAGTTTGAGAACTGGGCTTGCTTGTTTGTGCTTGTATTGAAAAGCTCGCTGAGAAGATTAAAAATAGAGTAATAGGTAAATATAATTTCATGAAATTTCCTTAAGTTTGTTCACAATATTTTCAATAAAAGAAAAACAAATTAAAACATCTTATAACTTATTACAATTCCTAAATACTACCGTTAGAGGGAAATTGGTTTATAATTGATTTTTATAGCTATAAATGCAATGTTTAAATAAATTTTCGCAAATAATATTTATATTACTTTAATTGAATATCTTTTAAAATTATTGGCAGGAATTATGGATCAAATTTTAATAAAACCTGAAGTTGAGCAAAAAACAATTTGGTATATAAAATGGTGGCTGGTTTTTATTCCCGTGGCAGTGATTTTAACACTATTGCTGGCAACTATTAGGTATCCGGAATCAGTAGCAATCTTAACAACTCTCATCATGTTTTTGATTGCTGCGCTTATCGTTTTATTCTGGATTCCATCATTTCATAAATCACTACTATTCGAAATAAACGAGGATTCGATTGTCTTATTCAAAGGAGTTTTCTGGAAGATAAAACTTACGACTCCCATTTCTAAGATTGCAAATATTAAAGTTAAGCAAGGCCCGCTTCAAAAATTATTTAAACTAGGGACAGTGAACATTATAGCTGAAGAAGATGAAGAACGAAGATGGTCTTATTCTGATATTCAGTTTTGTGATATTAAATTGCCGGAGGAAACCAGCAAAGAAATTTTAATGCGAATAAAAAATTCTAAAACGAACAAAGTAATTGAATCGCAGTCAAACCAAACCGAAATGACCGACAAAGAAAAGCTTAACAAAGTTATGGAAGAATTAAATTTAATTAAAAAAAAGCTGGAGGAAAAACAGTAAATAAACTTCTAGGCTTTTTAGTTCAAATAAACTATAAATTAAATAGTTTTATTTTTTTCATTTCCAGTATCCTATATCCTGAAATCTCTCTTTTTGTATTTAAGCAAGTTTGCAGATGTTATGAAATAAACAAACCCAATTACTTGAAGAAATTCGGTTTGTCAGCGATTTGTTAGCGAATTATAAATTAAATTTAAGGAGGCGCTATGGCACTTGTAAGTCTTACAAATAATTTAATGGATGAATACAAAAATTTATTTAATACCTGTGTAATTGATCCAAATAGAACAGCGCTTGTTGAAAAGATTGTTAACAGCATGATCAAAAACAAAGTTCGCTATGATACTGTTGGGAAAAAACTGAACATACCATGGTTTTTTATTGCAGCAATTCACCAGATGGAAGCTTCAATGAATTTTAATTGCCATTTCATAATGGTGATCCGCTGACTGCAAAAACAACACATGTTCCTGCCGGAAGGCCGTTAACCGGAAACCCGCCATTTACCTGGGAAGATAGTGCCGCAGATGCGTTAACCATGATGAAAATTGATCAGTGGAATGATTGGAGCTTGCCCGGCACGCTATACAAAATTGAAGGATACAACGGCTGGGGCTACAGAATGAAACATCCAAATGTTTACACACCGTATCTTTGGGGATTCTCTAATCATTATGTGAAAGGAAAATATATTGCGGACGGAACATGGTCTGACACCGCGGTTTCGCAGCAGTGCGGGGCAGCAGTTTTATTAAGAAGATTGTCTGAAAAAAATGAAATTTCATTTTCAGGCGAGCCGGTAATTGACCCCGAAGATGATATTGCAAAACCAATGTTAAGATATTCAAAAACTAAAATTAATTACGCAGAAGACTTTCAAAACTTTTTAAATACATTTCCTGGAATTTATGTTAAGCCGGATGGATGTCCCGGAGATAAAACATCCGAAGCATTTAAGAAGGTTACTGGGTATTATTTGGCGGGAGATGTGAGGGCAGATTAAATTTCAAATTGTATAGGATTAGATTCTTATGAATACCTTCAAAGTAAATGTCACTCCAATATTTTTAACCAACCTTTCGTAGAGACGCCTCATTGTGGCGTCTAAATGGACACATCGAATTAACAAGAAATCCATAAAAATTAATTTTACAGGTTAAGACACTCCACCGGAGCGTCTCTACAGCAGAATCGCGCATAAAATTTTCTTGACTATTTGATATTAAAGTGATATCATTACGATAGCATTAACATTTATTAAAGGGACAAAAATGGAAAAAATAGCAGAAAAACCGGCTTCGAAAATTAACGGTTTTATTATACTGTTAATTTCAATTCTAATTTTGGTATTAGATATCTTCGTCTTTGTTGGAGGAATTAAGACGAGAGACCCCCAATTTTTATGGATATTCTTTCCACTCCTTTTGGTTTTTATTTTATTACTTAGTGGGTTGTTAGTCGTTCAGCCAAATGATTCCAGGGTTATTATATTTTTCGGAAAGTATATTGGTACTATCCGCCATTCAGGATTTTGGTGGGTTAATCCATTCACTGTAAAGAAGAGAATTTCATTACGAATTAGAAATTTCAGTAGTGAAAAAATTAAAGTAAATGATTTAAGCGGCAACCCGATAGAAATAGGAGCTGTAATAGTCTGGCAGGTTGTTAACTCCGCCTGTGCTGTTTTTGATGTTGATAATTATGAACAGTTTGTCGACATCCAGAGTGAAACTGCTATCAGATCACTTGCTTCTGAATACCCTTATGATGAAAGTGATGGCGATAAAGCTTCATTAAGAGGAAGTCCGCAGGAGATAGCAGAGAATTTACAAAAGCAGGTTCAATCAAGATTAGATATAGCGGGAGTTGAAGTGATTGAAGCAAGAATAAGTCACCTGGCATATGCGCAGGAAATTGCCCAAGCCATGCTGAGAAGACAGCAAGCCGAAGCAGTTGTTGCGGCAAGGTTTAAAATTGTTGAAGGAGCTGTAGGTATGGTTGATTTAGCTTTAAAATCTTTAAGCGAACAAAAAATCATTGAACTGGACGAAGAGAAAAAAGCTACTATGGTAAATAATCTAATGGTGGCCTTAGTTTCCGAAAGTGAGGTTACGCCGATTGTAAATACAGGTTCGCTTTACTAATAATTACCAGGTAAAATAATATGAAAAGCTTATCTGATTACCGCGGGCAAACTTTAATATTTACTCAGCCGTCAGTTTGGAAAAGATATTATGTCCTTAAATATAATGATGAAATTATTGCCAATTGTTAAAAGTGTTAAGTTGTTCGGATTGAAATTGGAAGTTGAGATGTTTAATGACTAAATGGACGATTTATCGCCCTTCAATCTGGAGGTCGGAAGTTGCCATAAGAGAAACAAATAAAACTATACCGATTTGCAAAGTATAGAAAAGTAAAATTTAAATTACATGGGTTTGTGGAATTGCCTAAAGGACAGAAACTTAGAATCGCATTTAAATTTTTACGGAACTTATTTGAAATATACAATTCAGCCGATGAGCTGCTGGTGAATTTTAAAGGCAAAGTTAAATTTAATGAAACTATCGAAGTTACAATTGAAAAAAAGTCCGAACTGATTGACAATTATCCATGGGTAATTATACTTGCATGTTATTTATCTTTGGAAAGAAAACGGGCTGCTGGTGCTGCAGCTGCAGGATGAAATAAATTTTTAATATGGCTGAGAAGAAAAAATTTTTATTAAGAATTGATGGAAATGTTCATGCCGCTCTTGAAAAATGGGCAGCAGATGAATTGAGAAGCATAAATGCGCAGATTGAATACTTGCTTACTGACGCACTGAAGAAATCAGGGAGGGTGAGTGTTAATAGTTCAGGTTCAAGTGAAGAACAGAGTACATCGCAATCAGAGAATAATTAATTTTATCATTGCCGATAAAGAAAATTATTATTTCTTATAATCTAACTGTCGCTGCCAAAACAATTTTTCTCAAATTACCGTCATTCAAATCTTTTCATTAAATTTCGCCACATAAATTTCCAATAACAAAATTTAAAATTAAGATGAGTAAAAAAAATAACAGGCCCTCGTGGGATGAATATTTTCTAAAGCTTGCAATGCTTGCTTCCGAAAGATCTACCTGCCCACGCATGCATTGCGGATGTGTGTTTGTGAAAGATAGATTTGTTTTATCAACCGGTTACAACGGCTCTCTCCCGGGCCATCCACACTGTGAAGATGTAGGCTGCTTAGTTGTTGACAATCATTGTGTAAGAACAAACCATGCGGAAATAAATGCATTAACTCAAGCAGCAAATCATGGGGTAAATATTAAAGGAGCAACAGCATACATTACTAATATGTCTTGCACAACATGTGCGAAAGCATTGATTGCAGCAGGTATAAAACGCGTTGTTGTTTTTTCCGATTTTCATGATACGCTTGCAACTGAATTTTATACGGAATCAAATGTTGAGATAGTAAAACTTGATATGCCGGATAGAATGATAAACTATGATTTAAAAAATTATTCATCAGCCAGGAAGACTGAAAAGTCAAAATAGATTTTTAAAATTAATTTATAGAAATAGCAAATAATAGTTGCCGCAAAATGTACGCGAACCGGCCAGCCGGCAGGGAGCGTTGAGCAACTAATTTAAACGTCATTTCGACCAGCGGGAGAAATCTTTTTCTAAGTATATGAAAGATTTCTCACTCGATGACTCATTCGAAATGACAATTCTGAGTTGAGCAACACTCTCGGTAGACAAATGATACGGATTTAAACGGATCTACTCAAACATTAAAATGAACTTTTTATTTGAAAACCCATGCAATTAAATATTGGAAACCACTTGCCGCAACTATTTTTTGGGGAAGCTCGTTTATTGCCACAAAGTTTGCATTGGCTGAAGTTACACCTCCGCAGCTAATTTTAATAAGAATGATAATCGCAATAACCCTTTTAACTTCAATAGCGATTTATACTAAAAGAGATTTTTCAATTAAATTTAAAAGCCATTCATGGATTTTTTTATTGGCTCTTGTGGCAGTCTTTCATTTGATGATTCAGATTTACGGACTTAAATTCACCTCAGCCTCAAACACCGGATGGATTGTTGGAATGGCGCCTGTCTTTATTGCCATACTTGGATTTTTCTTTATGAAAGAAAGCATCACATTAATTAAAGCTGCTGGAATTATTGTCGCATTCTTTGGGCTGCTTTTATTAATTAGCCATGGTGATTTTTCCAAAATAGATTTTCTAAAAAACAAAGGCGACTTTCTGGTACTTGGCAGCGCTTTTACCTGGGGAGTATATTCGATTATAAATAAGAAAGTAAGCTTACAATATTCTCCTTTGATGACTATCCTTTATTTATTTATTGCAATGGCAATTATAATTTCTCCTATTGTTTTAAGCGGAGATTTTGTAAATACAATCTTTCATATCTCATCAAATGTCTGGATAGCAATATTGTTTTTAGGAATTTTCTGTTCTGGAGTTAGTTACGTTTTATGGGCGCAGGCTTTAAAAGAGATGGAAGCAGCTAAAGCTGGAGCGTTTTTATACTTTGAACCATTTGTAACTGTAATTGCCGCCTGGATTTTTCTTAATGAAAGTATAACTTTTTTAATGATCTTAAGCGGAATAATTATTACCGTGGGAGTACTTCTCGTAAATTTGAATTTTAAGCAATTATATAAGCTGTCAAAAAAAAATAGCCGTAAAACCAGCATTCCTGATATCAATTAAACAGCCATTTTGCAGAATTAATGTGACAAGCAGTACAGGTTAACTTCCAAAATTTCACTTATTTTTGTAGTGAATTTTTAAAGTGGATTCACTCCTTATAAACATATTTATACTTAATTTAATTTTCGGATCTTTTGTGAGGGCAAAAAATGATTACTGTACAAAAAAGCATCTTGATAAACCGTCCAAGAGAAGAGGTGTTTAACTTCATTTCAGATTTTGATAACGATGCAAAGTGGAGAACTGACGAAATTGAAATGAAAGTAGAGCACAAGAAAACTGCGCTTGAAGGAATTCGCAATTATTCAATTAGAATTATGAACAGAACTGTTTCCGTTCCAACAAAAATTACAGAATACAATAGAAATAAAAGAGTAGCATTTAAATCAATAGATAATCAGTTGTTATTAAATGGCTACATGCATGTGGTTTCATTAAAAAATACAACAAAACTTACTTATTCCCTCAGCACAGAATTTAAAGGATTTTTAAAGTTTCTTTCTGCATTTATAAAAAGAATTTATGCTGGAAGGATAAACAAGGATCTTGAAAACTTAAAAAATGTTCTAGAGAAACAATCAAAGTAAACTAGATTTGATATTATTTTTCATTTTTCTCTGTTAAACAGGAACACATTTCCTTCCTTTAAGATTTAAAACCTACTGTAAAATTGTTTTCTTAAATCATATTTAGTTATTTTTTCAAATCAAATTAAACAATATTCAATATGCTTGATCCTAAAACATTCTATAAAAAATTAGATTTCCTTTTAGTTAAAATCGGTTTGGAAAAATCAGGTAAAGATTTTTTATTCACTATTGTAAATGAACTCGAAAAAACTTTCGGCGAAGACCTTAAAATCGGTAACGGAAGAATTTTTGAAGAGGCAGAAGATAATTATATTCTAATCTCTTCCACGGGCAGCAAGATTAGAAAGACCAATGTAAAAATTCCAACCGAGTCTGAAGCATTACAGGCGGTGTTAAAATCTAAAACTTATATTTTTGATAATCCTAATCTTACGATAGACTCTTCACTTATAAATCAAGATTGGTACAGTATTCCCGCAGCAATTACAGTTCGCGGCTCTGATTACAGATGGATAATTATTTTTGAATTAAGAAGCGGATGGATAAGAGAAGAAATTGAATTGTGTTTAAATGCTGTCCGGACCATGATTAACTACAGGCTTTTTAATGAGGCAATAAAAACAGGTATCGAACAAGCGGCACACATTCAGCAAAGTTTATTGCCGATTACCGCACCGGAATTCCCGGGATTTAAAATTGCGGGAAAATCACAGCCGGCAGAATTAGTTGGCGGAGATCTTTACGACTACTTTAATTTTGACAATAAAAATTTTGGATTTTGCATTGGTGATGCAAGCGGTCATGGATTGCCAGCCGCGCTTTTAGCAAGAGATGTTGTTACTGGGTTGCGTATGGGTCTTGAAAAACATATGAAAATGGTTTACACTTTTGAGAAGTTGAATAATGTTATTTACAGAAGCGTTTATTCTACAAATTTTATTTCTTTGTTTTATGCCGAAGTAGATAAAACCGGAAACCTGCTTTATGTAAATGCCGGGCATCCTTCTGCAATATTGTTTGATGGTGAAAGCTTTACCGAGCTGGAAGCAACAGGCATGCTGTTTGGCGCTTTACCTGAAATTGATTTGCAAAGAGGCCACGCATTTTTAAAGCCTGGCTCTTTGCTTGTGCTTTATACAGATGGAATAAGTGAAAGAAAAAATTCACACTCGGAAGATTTTGGAATCGAAGGAATTAAAAAAGCAGTGACTGAAAATAAAGATAAACCGGTAAAGCAAATCGTTGATGAAATATTTAATGCTGCAGCAAAGTTCGGAAATAATAAAAAATGGGAAGACGATGTAACACTGGTAATTTTAAGAAGAGAGTCGGAGAAAAAATAAAATCATAATAATATCTTTATGAAAAATCCATTTTTAATCGGGACAAAAATTTATTTACGATCGCCTGAACCGGGTGATGAAAATATAATTGCGCTATCTGAAAATCATCCTGAACCGCGTCAATATCTTTATTATGCACTTCCTACATCTATTGAAGCGCAAAGAAAGAGAATTGAAAAAAGATTACAGGACCACTCAACCGTATTCTTTGCGGTCTGTACAATAAAACCGGATAAACCAATCGGTATTACTTCCTTTGTGCGAATTGACTGGGTTGGAAGAATGGCAACATTTTATATTGCAATTGCAGAAAAAGAAAATTGGTCAAAAGGTTACGGAAAAGAAGCAACTCAATTAATGGTTGATTATGCTTTTAATACTTTAAACTTTAACCGGGTTCAATTGCATGTAAGTGTTGAAAATGAACGCGCCATTAAAGCGTATGAAAAAGTTGGATTCATAAAAGAAGGAACTCTCCGGCAGGCAATGTATTTTGATAATCATTATATTGATTTTTATTTAATGGCTATTTTAAAAGAAGATTATTTAAAAATTGAATAATGAACTTGGATGTGATATTTGGGCTTCATGGTTTATCCAATATTATTATCTTAAACTTATAAGTTTTAAATAGAAAGTTTTAATAGTGGCATCTTTTAAGAAGGCGGTAACAAACCAGCAAGTCTGGAAAAATCTCGTTGCAAAATATCATCAAGCACATGCCTGGAAAAGCACCTGGCAGCTAAGCAATTCTACTATTCCCTTTTTTGTTATTTGGTACATTATGTATTTAAGCCTTAGCTATAGCTATTGGCTCACACTTTTACTGGCTTTTCCCGCTGCTGGCTTTTTAGTCAGGATGTTTATTATTCAGCATGACTGCGGGCACGGGGCGTTTTTTAAATCAAGAAAAGCGAATGATTTAAGCGGAATGTTCTGCAGCGTTTTTACTTTAACACCGTATCATTATTGGCGAAAGAGCCATGCAATTCATCATGCAAGTGCAGGCAATTTAGAAGAACGCGGAGTCGGTGATATTTATACAATGACCGTATCCGAATATCTTGAACTATCTAAATGGGGTAGGCTAAAATACAGAGTTTACCGCAACCCGGTTATTTTATTTTTATTTGTCCCGACAATTCTTTTTTTAATTCTTTACCGGTTTCCGAATCCCAAAAGAAATAATATGAAACGAAAGGTTGCGAGTGTATATTATACAGATCTTGCAATAGGAGTTGCTGTAGGACTTATGATTTGGCTGATTGGAATAAAAGCATTTTTATTAATTCAAATGCCAATAACGATTATTACTTCTTCAGTAGGTACCTGGCTGTTTTTTATTCAGCATCAATTTGAAGACACCTATTGGGAAACCGGCGATGAGTGGGATTTTACACAAGCTGCATTAAAGGGAAGTTCATATTATAAATTGCCTAAAGTTTTACAATGGTTTACCGGCAATATAGGTTTTCATCATATCCATCATCTTAGCCCGAGAATACCGAACTATATGCTTGAGAAATGCCACAAGGAAAATCCAATATTGCAGAAGGCAAATGTGCTAACTTTAAAGACTAGCTTGAAAAGTATTTTGCTAAGCTTGTGGGATGAAAATCAAAAAAGGCTTGTAAGCTTTCATCAGCTTAAAAAAATACATTTAAATACTTAGGGGTTTCTTAAATTTCAACAAATAAATTTTGCTTCAATTGGATAAGAAAAAGTCTTTCAAACTAAAGCGTCTGTTTAAGTGGCTTTTTGTTTTCTTAATAATATTAATCCCAATAATTATTTTTGGCGGACATTATTTTATTGATAATGTTTTAGCTTATGCGCCAATAAAGCCTCTTCGCGTTACCGGTAAAACAATAGAAAAATATTTTGACCAGAAAATCTCACCGGTTCAATATGGATTAAACTTTTCAAATTTTGATGTGAATGTGGGGGACTCAATAATATTAAAAGGCTGGTTTATTGATTCAAGAACGAAAGAAGCAAAAGGAACTATTATTATCTTGCATGGTATTGCTAGCTGTAAAGAAGCAATGCTGGGATTTGCGGCTGAATTAGCCGACACAGGATACAATTGTATTTTATATGATTCTAGAGCCAATGGTGAAAGCGGAGGGAAGTACTGTACATTTGGTTATTATGAAAAGAATGATGTTTCTAAATATATTGATGCGGCAATAAGTAAATACAAAAATGCTGCTCCGTTTGGAATTTATGGGCACTCATTAGGTGCGGCAGTTGCACTTCAGGCAATGGCAAAAGATCATCGAATTAAATGCGGGGTGATTGTAAGCCCATTTGCAGATTTAAGAGAAACTGTTCATAATTATGTTAAAAGAATTTCATTTATTCCATTTTATTTTTTTTCAAATATGATTGTTGATAAGTCGGGAGAGATTGCAAATTTCCCGGTTGATAGCGTGAAGCCTGAAATTTCTGCAAAGCAAATAACTCAGCCGGTTATGGTTATTCACGGACTTAAAGATGAGCGAATTTCACCTGAAAATGGAAAGCGCATTTACAACAATCTTTCATCAAAAGAAAAAATATGGTATCCAATTCCTGGCGGCGGGCACAACAATTTATCGATTCTTGGTGGCGATGAATTTAGAAATAAAGTTGTAGATTTTTATTTAGCCTATCTTAAAAAGTAAAATGGCTTTAATTCTTTTCGAAAAGATAAACCCAATTTCTACAAGAAATTGGGTTTGTTAAGAAATACTATAAATTAAAAATTATGATGTGGACAAACCTTCGAGGTTATTCAATACTAAATTCCAATTCCCACCCAAATGTTTATCTTTCATTTAAAACCTCGAAGGTTTTATTAATAGAATTGACAACTAATCTTTATCGTTCTTTTCATTCTGCACAACAGTAACAAAGGCACTTCTAACCGGCGGAGGCATTTTTGAATCTTTGCCTTTTATTGACTTCCAGATTATCTCGTTTAATTCTACATCGGGAATATCATCTTCAACAGCAAAATCAAATTCAGCACTTCTTTTTGAGCCATATGTACTTGCAAGATTTTTCGCTTCAACATCGATTAAAGGTTTGATTGGGCTGTAAGGTGCAAAATCCGGGTTATCGGTAATTGAATTTAAAATCGGTGCTGCAGAAAGATCAAACTGTGTCATTGGTCTTAAACCAAGAACTAGTTCAATCGTTTTTAAAACGCTCGAAGTAGAATACATTGTATGATCAACAAAATGTTTTTTTATGTAAGGACTAATTACCAGCAAAGTTGATCTGTGTGCATCAACATGATCGGAACCGTTTTGTGCATCATCTTCCAGAACAAAAATTATACTTTCTTTCCAGAATTTACTTTTGGAAATTTTTTCAATCATCAGTCCCAATGCATAATCATTTTGTGCAACATATGCCTGCGGAGTTAATTTCCCTTTTGCCGTTCCCATAGTGTGATCGTTCGGCAAACGGATAAGATTGAATGCCGGAAGCGAATCTTTTTTTACAAACTCATCAAATTCTTTTTCCCAGACATTCAGCCTAACCATGTCGGAAATATCAAGATCAAAGCCGGGGTAATCCGGGTTGGTATATTTCATCATCTCTTCATCGTTTGCTTTGTAAGTAATCTTTTTTCCTTTCACTTCACTTACAAATTCGCCATAATTTCTAAAAGATAAATTTTTGTTCATTACCTGGTTCCAGATATAACCTGAAGAAGGAGCTGCAACCTTAACACCACCCTCATATTCATATTCTCCGCCTCTGCCTCCGTAATACACCGGCCAGGTTTTTTCAGTGAAGTCTGTTGCATAAGCAGCGGTTGACCAGTTATGCCCATCGGCACTTACTTCTGCATCACAATAAAAATTATCATAAAGAGTGTATGTTTGTACAAGCTGGTGCTCGTTAGGGCTTACTTGCTTTCCGAAAATACAAATTGAAGAATCACCATTGCCCTCTGCTATATCCCCGAAAACCTGGTCGTAGGTTCTGTTTTCTTTTATTATATAAAAAACATGTTTTATTTTTTTGCTTCCAATATTGTCGTAATCCGCTGGAATAATATTTTGTCCGTCTGCTGAAATCTTTTCTTGAACATAAGGTGTATTTGAATAAACCTTTTTTGAATATGACTGCAGCATTTCTGTATTGGGATAATTAATAATTGATAATGTTCCCATAAATAATGATCCTATATACTGCTGGTCAGGACGCCTAACAGTATCTGTTGGAACCGGGCCTTTAGGATTAGGCTTTGATGAAAGCCCCTTCCCGTTTGCAACAATTATTTCATTTGAGCTTAAAGTTTTAACCGAAGTCGGGTACCAGCCGACAGGAATAAATCCAATGCTTTTTGATTTATTTTTCTGACTAATATCAAATAATGCTAAATAATTATTATCAGCGTTTGCTACTATTAAAACCGATTCATCATTATTAAAGCAAACTGCATTTGGAGTGCTTCCATAAGGCGCATCAGGATGAAGCGATGAAATTATTTTTTCGGTTTCTTTTTTTGTTTTTAAATCAACTACAGAGACAGAATTGTTATTTGCGTTTGGAGTAAAAAGCCGTTCATCGTTCTTGGTTATTAAAATTTCGGTAGGATGGTCTCCAACTTCTATAGTATTTGATACCGACAAAGTTTTTAAATCAACTTCGGCAATGGAAGAATTTGCCCACAAAGAAACATAAGCAAAAGTCCCGGCGTGATTTATTTTTACATCGTAGCATTCGCTGTCGAATTTTATTTTCTTAATAACTTTTTTACTTTTAACATCGCAGATATATAAAGTGTTGCTCATCTTAGAGGCGGCTAACAATAAATTTTTCTTACTCAAATAATCCAAACCTGTAATTGAAATTACTTCTTTTGGAAAGGGTTTCCCGATTACAATCGAATCATTTAAAGTTAAATGTCCCGAATTAAAATTATAAATATAAATTAAGTTGTTATTTGCGCCGGAAACAAAAAGCTTTGAGCCGTCATTGTTGAAAACTATTCCCCGCCAGGTTTTATCAACAACCATTCTTTGAATTTCTTTTTTGCTTTGAAGGTCGATTACAGATATTGAATTTGTTTTTGTTCCGCTGTTTGAAGTTAAAGCATATTTTTGATCGTGAGTGATAACTAAATTTAAAGGCAGTTCACCGATACCAATTTGCTCTCCTTCCGGAGTTAATTTCCATCCGTTGGGTAGCAAAGTATAGCCGTTAAATTTGCCAGGCAGCTTAACAGTTTCATTGAGCTCATTCTTGTGAGAAGGCACGGTGCATCCGAAAAAAAACAAAAAAGTAATTAAAAGCGAAAGATTTTTTTTTATTGACATTGGGGGTGTTTCCTTTTTTAACTGCTTCGGAAAACTAATAAAAAGGATTAATTCTGCAAAACAAAAAACGCTTTTTTAATTGAATGATTTTATATAATGTTTGAGGTTAAAAAAGATTAATCGTAAATAAACCTGACTTCACTAAAATTGCGGAAGGCAAGTGGGGCCGGATCTTAACCAGAAAGTCCTATACAGCAAAATATTGAAGTAGTGAATTAAAATTGCTTTTTAAGGTTTTAGTTTCCTAAATAATTGTACAAAAATTAAAATCATGTTTTCTTTTTTCAGCGTTAAAATTTGAAAAGCAACTTTCAAGCAATTTGAGAAATGTCAATTTAAGAATTGTAAATATTTTGGTTTTTATTTTCTTTAAATTTTGTATCATTGCAGCAGGTAAAAAATTGTGCGGCAGCTTAAAGATGACACAACTATAAAAATGGAAGGACTAAATGATTAAACTAATAACAGCAATTTCGATTGTAACAGTTGTTACACAGGGTGACAATGACAAAAAAGACAGTAATACAACAAAATAAAAGCCTTGAGTTGTTTAAGCAGGAACCGACGCTACTTGAAAATGCTTTCGCTGGTTTAAGTGACATTCAGTTAGATTATGCTCCATCTAATGATGGCTGGACTAAGTCTGCCAAACTTCGAGATTCCAATGGAGAAATTGAAATAGTGCTAATGGGTTTCGTTATTAAAATGCAACCAGATCATGTTGTCCATCATGTTGAACGAATCTCAGAAATTCGTAATGAGATTTATGGTACGTAAGAAGCAAATGAACCGGACACCGTAATGTGTGCGGCATTTTTACAGTTCTTAAAGTTAGCAGTATACTAAAAAATAAATTGAGGTTATAATGAAAGCAAAAAAGAAATTTAAGCAAATAAAAACCATTTTCTATTTATTTGTCATCCTTCAATTACCATTTGTGATTTTTGCTCAAGAAAATAACGGGACTCATTATGATCGTGATACACTTATTACTATCGCAAAAAAAATGATGGAAACAGCACGATATTGTGCTCTCATTACCTTAGATAGTACTAGCCATCCTGACGCAAGAATAATGGATCCTTTTTCACCGGATGATGATATGGTAGTATGGTTAGGAACAAATTCAAATAGCAGAAAAGTTAAACAGATTAAAAATGATTTAAGTGTAACGCTCTATTATCAAGCACCTAATGAAGTAGGCTATGTTATAATTAAAGGACAAGCTTATATTGTAGATGACACTTTAAAAAAACAGATATATTGGAAAGAAGAGTGGAGCAGATTTTATTCGGACAATAAATCCGATTATACACTTATCAAGGTAGTGCCAGACAAACTCGAGATTATAGACTATCAGCATGGAATTACAGGTGACTCAAAAACTTGGGCTGTCCCTTTTGTAAAGTTTAAACCAAGTAAGTCAGATTGAGTGTTTTTTGGTATTCTTCGTGGATTCACCCCGATGAATCGAGTCGTTAACCTTTGGCAGGAAAAGTTAACACTGCAGGGGCTGCGCCTTAACTATAGCGCTGTTATATTGAATATAAATTTTTTTATGAGAATAATAGAATTACATACATCAAGATTACTTCTTAGGCAATGGAAGAAAAGTGATTATCCCGATTTTGCCGAATTAAATTCAAATCCAAAAGTTATGGAGTATTTCCCCAAGGTATTAACTGAAGAAGAAAGTAATGCCATTGCTGATAAGTTATCATATTTAATTTCAGATAGAGGTTGGGGGCTTTGGGCAATGGAGGAAAAAGCATCAAATAGATTTATGGGATTTACTGGATTACATGAAGTATCAAATGATTTACCGTTTGGTCCGGCAATTGAAATTGGCTGGAGGTTGTCTGATAAATTTTGGGGAAAGGGCTACGCCACAGAAGCGGCGGAGAAGGTATTGGAATTTGCATTTACAGAGCTGCAAATTGAAGAGATAGTTTCATTTACTTCGACGTTAAATTTAAAATCAGAAGCTGTTATGAAGAGACTAAATATGATAAACACAAATTGTAATTTTCTTCACCCGAAAATAGAAGATAATCATCCATTAAAAGAGCATATCCTTTATAAGATAAATAAAAAGCAATGGTTACAAAAAGAAAGATAAGCAGCATATCATCCCGGCTTATCAGCCACGCAGTTGGGGAGAACTTTAGATGGAATTTAATAAACATTGATATGGGATAAAATATATGGTGCTTGATAAACAAAAAATTCCGGAAGGCTACAACGCAGTAAATACATTTATTATAATTAAAGATGACGCAAAGAAATTTATTGAGTTTGTAGAAAAAGTCTTTGGTGGTAAAGAAAGAAAAAGTGTACGAACTCCCGATAAAGACGGAACATTAATTCACGCTGAGATTCAATTGGGTGACTCAACTATTTTGATTGCTGATTCCAAACCTGACTGGTTGTTTACTCCAGCTTTTTTACAAGTGTATGTGGAAGATGCTCAGACAATTCTTGACCGCGCACAAAAAATGGAAGCAACGGTTATAACAGAAGTAAGTGATTTTTACAATGGTTTTAAACTAGCCAGACTAAAAGATAGCTGGGGAAATATTTGGTGGTTGTACGAACCGGAAAATGTTAAAAAAGAAAAACCAGATTTAAAATCAGATACAAGCTGGCACGATAAGAAACCAAGCAATGTTTATACAACCTTAATGGAAGCCATGCAGAATTTAAGTCAAAAAAAATAGTAGTAAAATAGGCAATAGCCCGAAGCTACTGATTTAAAAGCTGCGGGTTAAGCACAAAGTCGTTAAACAAAGGATAAAAATATGAGTATAGATTATTTTCAAAATAAATCAAAAGATTATGAGAAAGATAAAAACAGAGTTAATAATGTAAAAAATATAGCTGAAGCCGTTAAGCAGAATATAGCATTTCATAAATCTATGCACATCATGGATTTTGGTTCCGGAACCGGTTTGCTGTTGGAAGAAATCGCTCCTCTTGTAAGCAAAATTACTGCGGTGGATATTTCAAAATCGATGAACATTGAATTAAATTCTAAAAGAGAAAAATTAGGTTGTGAGATTGAAATAATTGAAATGGATTTAACCAAAACCAAACTAGATAAAAAGTTTGATGGGATTATTTCTTCAATGACTTTGCACCATGTTAAAGACATACAGGCTTTGTTTATTGATTTTTATTCGATGTTAAATGAAAATGGGTTTATAGCAATTGCCGACTTAGATTTAGAAGATGGCAGTTTTCATACTGATGATACAGGGGTATTTCATTTGGGGTTTGATAGGACTGAATTTTTAAATTACGCGAAAGAAGCCGGCTTTAATAATCTTAAAATTATGTCTGCAAGTATAGATTACAAACCGCAGGGCCAATATCCAATATTTTTGCTGGTTGGGAACAAATAGGAATAATTTATTTTAAAACTTATTTGTACGGCCTGCTTATTAACACAACTGCCTCGTTTGGTTACGTGTGAGCAATGATTATAAAATTTTAAAGATAGGGGCGTGGAAACTAATGGTGCTTATACCCATGTTCCGTTGATTGATTTTCAGTAAATCAAAATTATATGTTAAACAACAAGGAGAGTTAAGTGAAAGTTGTGGTACTGGATGATTATCAAGATGTTGTGCAAAACCTGGATTGTTTTAATGTTCTATCAGGGCATGATGTACAGGTTTTTACAGAAACGTATAAAAATATCAATGACCTTGCAGATAAATTGCATGATGCAGAAGCCATAGTGCTAATTCGGGAACGAACTAAAATCAACGATGAATTATTGTCAAAGCTGCCAGGCCTGAAGTTGATCAGCCAAACAGGAAAAATTAGTAATCACTTGGACTTATCAGCATGCACAAGACATCATGTTGCTGTGGCTGAAGGTATCGGTTCACCAATCGCGCCCTCTGAACTGTGCTGGGGGTTAATTATGTCGGCATCACGATATATCCCTCAATACTCATCTAATCTATTAAATAATTTGTGGCAAAACTCAGGCCCGCTTGGCTTAGGCAGAACGTTGAATGGGCTTACATTGGGCATTTGGGGTTATGGGAAAATAGGACAAAGAATAGCGAAATATGGTGAGGCATTTGGTATGGACATATTAGTCTGGGGCAGTGAATCATCAAGGGCGAAAGCACAACAGCATGGTTTTAATTCAGCTGAAAGCAAGTTTCAGTTCTTCTCATCGTCTGATATCGTCTCACTGCATTTAAGGCTAAATGAAGCGACGAGGGGATGTGTAACTAAAGCTGATCTCGAGCTAATGAAACCGGATTCGCTTTTTGTAAATATTAGTCGGGCAGAGCTAGTGGAAACGGGGGCCTTATTTAAAGAATTAAACTCTAATCCAAACAAGCGGGCTGCATTGGATGTTTTTGAAGTTGAGCCGGCTTCGTTAGAAACAGAACCACTGCTCTCTTTGCCGAATGTTATTTGTACTCCGCATCTTGGTTATGTAGAACGAAATAGTTATGAACTGTATTTCAAAGCTGCATTTGAAAATGTTGCAGCATTTTCGCAGGGTAATCATCAAAACTTAGTTAATGGTGATATCCTATTATGTAACAAGCAAAATAACATGGACACCGTTTTCGCACCTTGCCTACCGGCTGGCCGGCTCAAACTGATAAATTAAGACTTCTGCAGCAGACTATTTGTCCCGGTGATATAAAGTCAAGCTCCAAATCTTTTAACTGTTTTAATTTATTTGCCTAACCAAGACGGTTTATAACTCTTATCAAATAAAATTAATCGAAACCATATCTATGTTTTTTAAAAAACTTTTTGCTACATTCTCCGAGTGTTAATTTAAATTGAAATCACCAACCGCATAAATATATTTACATACATGAATAATAACTGAGATTACGAGAATGCCTAGACTATAAAACGTATTGCATTATTTAGCTTGTGTCTATGATATATAAGCACGGCTCTATTTTAAAACAATATGATTTTAATAAACACTGTAAAAATGGAAGGACAAAATGATTAAACTAATAATAGCGATTTTGATTGTAACAGTTCTTACAGGTTTTAACCAGACAAATAAAAAAGGAAATAAAATGGAAGGACAAAAAAAAGAAACAACGAACACACCTTCATCTAACGACACAACTCCTAAGGTTACTGGAATTGGTGGAATTTTCTTTTATTCAGACAATCTGAAGGAAACTAAAGAATGGTACAACAAAAATTTAGGGATTGAATTCAATGATTGGGGTTCGTCAAGCTTTGAATCCAGGAACATTAACAAGCCTGACGAGATAAATTCTCTTCAATGGAAACCTTTTAAAAAGGGTGATGATTATTTTTCCCCGTCCCAAAAAGATTTTATGATTAATTACACAGTTCAGAATATTGAGGGGCTTGTAAACAAACTCAAAGAAAACGGAGTAACTGTACTTGACAGTATTGCAACTTACGACTTCGGAAAATTTGTACATATTATGGACGCAGAAGGAAATAAGATTGAACTATGGGAACCTAAATGATGGCTATTATTCAAAGCAGGCAGGAGCAATAACAAAACAATAATTATCCGTATTTAAAGAATTAATTTAAGGAGTATTGTTAAGCGGCAATCAACAAGGGAATATTAATTTGGTTTCGGGATTAAGTGAAATTTTTAGTAATCCTAAATTTACATAGGAGAAGTGAATGAAAGATGAAATTCAGAAGCGATTTGAGGAAATCGATCAGTACGATACAATGATGTCAAAGATATTCCCGGGATACGAACAATTTCCACTAGTCCTGCTATCCCATCTGCGAACAATGGTTGGTTCTAAAGCAAGTGTCCTTGATGTTGGATGCGGCTCAGGGACAAACCTGTTAACCTTTGCTGCCAACCAGCCGGAATGGTTTCTTACCGGTGTAGATCCAGCAGAACCAATGTTGAAATATACCCTTAATAAATTCAAAGCCATAAATGCTGAAAAGCGTGTAAAATTAATTAATGGAACAGTCAATTCACTGCCAAATGATTCAAAGTTTGACTTGGCTACATGCATTTTAGTTGAACATCTCTTACCGGACGATGGAAGGAAGTTAGAACTACTAAAAGGTATTTACCATAGAATTGTACCGGGGGGATGGTTAATAATTGCCGGATTGAATGGCGACCTTAAAACTGATTCGGCGAGAAAGAAATTAAATGCATGGATGGAGTTCTTAGCTTTGCAAGGACTGCCAAAGGAAACCCAAAACAATGTTCTTCACCGGGCTACTGTTGAGGACTCCCTAGTTTCTGAAGAGCGTATTCGTGAACTGCTGTCGGAAGCCGGATATATTAACATCGAACGTATTTATCAACTGCAATTACTTGGAGCATGGTGTGCACAGAAAAGGTTAATTATTAATTAAACACAGAATAAAAAATATTTTAAATCACTTGTGAGGATAAGGGATGTTAACCCTTGATAGCTGATTGCGAAAAGGTTAACTCAGGAATTTATCCCGGTGAGATAAAGAAAACCATAGATACCATCTGTACACACATTTATTTTCTTTATCTAGTTAGTTGTAAAATATAAATTAGATGTGGATGTCTTTGTCAAATTAAGTATCTTATTTTTGATTTTAAGAAGATTATAGATTCTTTCTTAAAGTTATCGTATTATCAAGATAATTACTTCTCAATCATAAATTTTACTCAATAATTCTCTCAGATTTATTTAATAACAACAACATATAATACACGTATAATGAGTTATATAGCGGTTTGTCCCGTATTCAATCAAATGAACATCATACATCGAATCAGATAATAAAAAGGAGAAATAAAAATATGCCTGAATCATTTTGGATATTTGTAAGTATCGCTGTATTTATGGGCATTTTATTGCCTATTGTTGTTTTGGTAATAAAGCATAAGGAAAAAATGAAGGAGTTAGAAATAGAAGCTTTGAAAATCAAAAATGCAAAATTTCAAAATGAATATGAAAATTCAGCAAAATAATTTGTTCATAATATCTTAATTGGGAAAATGATTTATGACGGCTAAAATCATTGCTAACCACAATGATGCTTTGTTCAAAAACTCTATTGATTCCATTGATTATGTACAAACAAAAAAGATTGCCTTGTCCTAATTAAAATGGCACAGCAAATAAGCAAAAATGAGCCAAAGTTATAGAATGTGCGAACTATTTGGATTTGACCTACTACTATAAATATGAAGGCGGTCGATAAGGTTGCTGTCACGTTATTTGCAACACCGTCAAGTAAGCTTGTATAATTTTAATTTATAAAGGAGAATATTATTTATGGCAAAAAATACATCAACTAAAAAAAGCGAAACAATCATAATATACGGAGCCAGTTTAGGTGCCGCCTTTGGAGCCGCCTTGCCAGCTATATTTGATAGTATAAGCATACCATACGGAATTTCCATAGGCGTTATATTAGGAGTAACTATAGCTTTGATTTTCGGTAAGAGAATTGTCCAGTTGTTTGGAAATCCCGATAAAACTAATTTAGATGAAGAAAAAGAATAGCAATACGATTTGAAATAAATGAATGGCAAAGGAATAAGTATAACGTTAGACTAGTTTATGTTATATCATTGTCAGTGGTCAATATAAGATGCTTTGATAGCCTAAGGACAATCAGCTAAATTAATATTAAAATATTTAACAGACACATAGTTAAAAAATGGAATTCAGCCCAAACAACAATGTTATTAAACTTTGCATTCAAGGTATGAGCTTTGAAGAAAAAGGCAAACCTGAAGAAGCAAGCAAAACATTTCTTCAAGCCTGGAACGAAGCGGCAAACGACTTTGAAAAATTTCTTGCTGCGCATTATGTGGCACGGCATCAAAAAAATGTTTCCGATAAATTAAAATGGCTCCAAGCAGATTTACAGTTAGCTTTAAAAGTAAATAACGAAGCCGTTAATGCTGCATTTCCTATCTCTATATTCTAACATTGCCAAATGCTACGAAGAATTGAGCGACCTTGATAACGCAAAAAGGAATTATGAATTAGCAAATTCATTTACGGATAAAGTGACTGACAGCGGACCCTTTTATCACGGAACGAAAGCAGATTTGCAGGTTGGCGATTTTCTGACGGCCGGAAACAGATCTAATTATAACTCCGAAGTTATAATGAATCACATTTATTTCACAGCTTTGGTTAATGGAGCGGGACTCGCTGCGTCATTAGCTAAAGGTGATGGACGTGAACGTGTTTATATTGTTCAACCATCGGGGAGCTTTGAAAATGATCCGAATGTTACAAACAAAAAATTTCCGGGTAATCCGACACGATCATATCGAACCCGGGAACCATTAAAAATTGTTGGCGAAATTACAGATTGGATAAAGCAAACACCTGAGGAACTCCAAAGATGGCGCGAAAAGCTGCCTAAGGTCAAAGGGAAAATTATTAATTGATTTCCTAAAGTCCCTGCCGGTTATTGGGAGAGCTAATCAATGGATGATTGATGGAATGATTAAAGAAAATATCTTTTAAAAAGATGCCCTCTTTAATGTCAAAGGTTAACTCCGGGATTTATCCCGGAGATCAAAGGATCGTCAAAAAGTCTTTAACTGTTTCAACAGTTTTTATTTGTTTTCATCGCGAAAATATCTTAATGACTTAAATGAAAAATATGGTAAACCGTTAAAACGGTTATAGAATATTAGTTTGCTTCATATAGTCACCCCGATAAATCGGGGTGTTAACCTTTAGCTAAAAAAAATAATGGTAATCGTACCAATGTTTTTTAAAGAACATTTTCTTACATTCTCTCCGAAATATTTAATTAGAAATCCGTAATCGCATTTACATGCACAGAATAGATGAAACGGGAAGCAAACATAAAATTATTGTTAAAATTATTGCTTTAAAAATTACATAATAACATTCTAATCAATAATTATTTCCTGCAGTATGATTAGTAATTAGGTGTTTTAACAAAAAACATAGAGGGGTACGGGATGAAAACAAAAATATTTCTTGGGTTTCTTTTTCTCTCATCATTTTTGATAGCTCAGCCAGACTTAACAATAGACTCAATTGTTGTTAAAACTTCAAACGATACAATTTATGTTTGGGACTATAACGCCTGGGAACAATGCGCATTTCAACTTGATTATGCAGTTGAAGTTAATGATTCAGTTATTACAATCACACAAATAGATACTGCTGAAGATGCAGCAACCTGTTATGGTTACCATGATTTTGTTGTTCCCGTAATAAATTTAAATGAAGGCAATTATCGAATTGATATTTACAGAGATTGCCTCTATGAAGACGTTAAATTTATTAAATCATTTCAATATGAATACCGCCGTCCCGGTTGGGAAGAGAATATTGTCTTATCTCCCGATAGTATTTTTTTATCCGGCAATTTTTTACAAGACTCATGTAATATTATTAATAATTCAGATAAGAGTGTTTATTTAGATTCGATTTATAATAAAACCTACGTATCATTTTATTCTAACATTAAAAGGGACAGCGAGTATATTATCTATTATTTCATTATAAATCCTTATGAACCGGGTGATTCAATCCACGTACTTCTAAATCCCAAAGATACTTTAACATTCTATATAGTAGGCGTTGATGTATGCCCGATTTGCAAAAGACAAACTGATGGATATCTAAAGGATACACTCATCTTCGTATTTTCTAATGATTCAAACCAAACAACTAGAAAGCAGCTTCTATTAGATAGTGATATTTCTTTAGGTATTGAAGATTATAAAACAAATGTAAGCTCGTTTTACTTATCTCAGAATTTTCCCAACCCGTTTAATCCTAACACAACAATAAAATATTCAATTCCCAAATCATGTTTTGTAACATTGAAAATTTATGATTTGCTTGGTAAAGAAATTATGACATTAGTTAATGAAGAAAAATCAGTGGGAAATTATGAGATAAATTTTGATGGTAAAAATCTTTCGAGCGGTGTTTATTTTTATAGAATACAAGCCGGGAGTTTTTCTGATGCAAAGAAATTTATTTTGCTAAGATAAGAAAAACACTTAGCCTGAAGCTTGAGGTTGTCATTTCAAACGAGCCTGCCTGCCGGTTAGGCAGGTCTTCGAGAGAGAAATCTTTCATTTCATTGTGAAAGAGATTCTCCTGGAGTTAATAATCAATCGTACTTGTACCGATGTTTTTTATTAATCTTTTTTTTACCTTCTTGCTGGGTTTATAATTATAAATCCGCAATCGCATTT